>NZ_FLLS01000002.1 GCF_900078545.1 Olegusella massiliensis | reverse complement strand
TAATATGAGAGAAGCATTGTCAAGTGGCATGACGTAGCAGGTCCTAAAGTTTCCTTGGGACCTGCTACTACTTTCAACCGGGGATGGTCTGTACTGAGCATTCCTTAGTCGGCGCTTGCTTGGCAAGCTAATATTCGCGGGCTTTGATTTGTGCTCCTGTTGGTTATGAGATCCAACAGCTGGTAAGAGCACGGTACCGCAGTTCGATTCTTCGTCTGGGATCTTCATTGCGAATATCAGTCTTTAATGGCGGACGCGGCCCTTATGGGCTGTCCAAAAAAGGTCTCGTGAGCAGATCCCAGCACTGCGTCGATGCACAGGCATCCCTGGCAAAAGTCTTATGAAGGGTAGGCCCCTATCTTTCTTGATAGGTTCCTTCCACTCGCCGTCCTATCTCCCAGACCCAGCAGGCAAGCTCGCGGGCGACCGCGACATTGGCGATACAGCGGTTGTGCGTGGCTTTCGAGAGTTGGGCATGCCTTTGAGTAAGACGTTTAGTGCAGACATTGCCTCGTAAGCGTATGGAGGTGGGTACGCACCATTCGTCAGGAATCTGCTTGGGCTTTGCCGAACAGCTTGCGAAATGCCAAGCGCTCTCAACGAGGATGCGCCTGGAAGCGTTGTTTCCTGTCTTGGTAATGTGTCCTGTTGATTCTTTTTCTCCTGATGAGTGCTCGGAAGGAATGAGTCCACACCAGCTGGCATACTCTTCAGCAGATCCAAACCTGGAGAAGAGTCCGGCCTCTGCAGCAAGGCAAAAGGCACTCACCTCGTCTATTCCTTTGATAGTCGAAAGTGCTCTTACCGTTGGTGCCCACCTGTCTGTCCTTGCTTCTGTCTTTACGGCCTTTTCTAGAGATCTCTTGTCAGTCTCGGCGCATCTTACGCAGGTCACATAGTGGACAAAGGTCACCCTAGCGGGGCCTGTGAAGGTCATGGACTCAAGCCATTTTCTGTGATCTCTTGTCCAGGCGCTCTTCCTCTGGTTAAGCGCATTCTTTTCATCGAAGACATAACCTCTTCTCAACAGGAATTTCGAGAGCCTCTGGCGTGCTCTTTGCAGGTCGATTCTTGCATCGTCTAGGGCTCTTGAGAGGTCACGGACCGCCTCGATTTCTTCTGTGGGGATGAAGACCTCGACGATGTTGTGGCAAGCAAGCATGCGGGCAAGAAATGCAGCATCGCGCTTGTCATTCTTGCGTCTCTTGTCAGCTGAAGGCTTTTGCATCTTGGATACGGCAGCAACGCTGCAATCAACGCCGAGCGCCTTGAGCTCACGTGCCAGATGCCATCCGGTTGGTCCCGACTCATAGACGCACTTGGGACTTTCGAACTGCTTAGCCCATTTAGCTATTGGCTCGGCTTGTGCTGGAAACTCTGCTTGCGTTATCTCTCCTGTAAAGGGATTAAAAGCAGCAGCCGAGATTGAGCGGGCATGGACATCAAGGCCAATGGAGGTAACATACATAAGAGAAGCCCCCTTCCATGTGTGCGGTATGAGATTGCCGCACAAGCCAATATATCTAGCTCACATTGTGGCAGTCCTCTAGCCCGCGAGATGACATGAGCAAGGGGGCTTCAATGCTTCTCTCATATCGTCTTTATTATCAGGTGATACAAAGTGACAAAAATATGACAAAATTTTTTTCAGAATTGTATTAAAAGAGGAATCTCACACACATAACTCAGCACTACAGATTTGGATGTTCAAGAACGGCTATTGCGGTATCGCCGCTGAACTTTTGTTTTGGATTCCCATTCACCATAAACGCCCTAGAAGGTGCTGTCGAGTAACTTATGAAAGTACTTAAACATGCTGATAGCTGATGACTTCTATTGGAATAAGGATGCTGGCGTTTTCTATGCCTAAAAATGAAAGGAACCATTTTATGCTAATAAGGTGTATTGCAGTAGGTGCAGGCGGATTCATTGGCTCAATCACAAGGTATTTATTGTCTAAAGTAGAACTGCAAAAAGCTGGAAACTATCCTCTCAACACACTTTTAGTTAATGTTCTTGGCGCTGTTTTGATAGGTGTCATAATTGCTCAGGCACAGAAACACGGGATGAGTGAAAACAAATTGTTGTTTTTGAAATTCGGTCTTTGCGGTGGGCTTACAACATTTTCGACATTTTCTGTTGAAGTGTATGGTTATCTTGAAACAGGGCATATCGTAATCGCAATTGGGTATGCCATCGCTTCTGTAGTATTAAGCCTCATTGGATTAATGCTTGGAATGAAAATGGTCTAAAATCAAAATGTCCCGTCTAGCAAATCTGAGAGTGCATTGTATCAATGCTAAGGTTTTACTACATGAAAGTGCAGGTGGGAAGGGGTAAAACCCGACCCGCCTTTTTGTTTGATACTGAAACAATCCATAACACTACATAAGCATCCTGATTCAGCATATAAGCGCAATCCCTTTTTATACTGAATTAGAATAGATGGTTCGTTTGTCGACTTAGAGAAAAATCTGACCTGCGATTTTACGTGCACCTACTTCGAAACTCGAACCATCTACGAATGCCACCCTCGTGTAAGCTGAAGCTGCGGAAATAAAGTGTGATGTATAAGCACAACTTGCCAAATAAGCTGCAATATAACACCATGTAGCTTTAGGTTTATGATTGCTATGGAGCAAGGTATATTTTTATGAGAGAGGCATAGCGTTGGAGTTCAAAGAACTGACAAAGCAGTTCATTGGTTTTGCTGTAGTTGGTGTCGTTGCATTTGTCATTGACTATGCATTGCTGATGATACTCAGCCAAATACTTCTGTGGGATCCCGTTATTGCAGCTTTTATATCCTATATAGTTTCTACCGTATTCAACTACCTAGCTTCCATGCGCTTTGTCTTTGAGCGACGTGATGATATTTCTCGTAAAAAGGAATTTACACTTTTTGTCGTTTTCTCACTCATTGGTCTTCTACTCAATGAGATTATTATTGCGCTGGGTACCCTCTGGCTTGGTGTTGGTCCGGAGGCGGTTACCTTCAGTAAGCTTTTAGCTACTGTTATTGTGGCAATATGGAACTTTGTCAGCCGTCATCATTGGTTGGATGCGAGCAATTACTCATAGCAAGAGGGGAACACTTATGACGCCCGAATGCAAGCGTGTCAAAATCATGTGTCTTGCCAGTTTATTTCTTGGTATTTTCGAGCTAATAGGCTCTTGGTTTATTCCTGCACCCTTTGGGACTTCAATTACCATAGTCTTTGTACCTATGGCGGTAGGACTTCTTTCGCTGATTATGGGAGTTCATGGAGCGCGCGCTGCTAATGTGCCACTAAAAGCGGCTGGTCTACGTGTGTTTGCACTGATTATTTTGCTGTTGACCTGTGGTGCGTTTGGCTTGGCAGTTTATATGGGACACGGTCTATCTTTGGTGGCATATGTGATTGTTCCTGCTGCTGTGATAGATTTGCTTATTATGATTTTTTCTTTCCAGACTAAGCGTGCTCTTGACCGCGCTTAGTATTTTTACGATTTCGTGTGCTTAGCTTTTTTGTAGCGCCTAAGGGCTACATCTGATATAGTGTCTTGCGCACGGGCGACTAGCTCAGGGGTAGAGCGCATCCTTCACACGGATGAGGCCGCTGGTTCGAAACCAGCGTCGCCCACCACAAATGTTTGGGTCAGGGACTTTTGCCCCTGGCCTTTTTGCTATAGGAGATGGTCCATGTCTTCAATGAATGAAAAGGACTATTACGCGATTCTTGGTGTGGCAAAAGAGGCTACAGGAGATGAGATTCGCAAGGCTTTCCAACAGAAGGCTCGCAAGCTTCATCCTGACGTCAACAAGGAATCTGACGCTGAGGCACGCTTCAAGGAAGTCTCAGAGGCTTATGCGGTTCTCTCTGATGACAATAAGCGTCGCCGTTATGATGCAATGAGGTCTGGTTCTCCCTTTGCAGGAGCGAGTTATGGTGCCCCAGCTGGTTCTTATCCAGACTCCTATGGCAACCCCTTTAGTTGGGGATTTCCCTTTAGTGGTTTTGATGGCGCCTTCCGCAGACAAGCTAGTTCTGCTCAGCGTTCGCGTTCATACAATCCTAAAGCTGGCGCCGATATCATCTTCCAAATTGATATCGATGAAACCCAGGCTGCACAAGGTGTACATCGTGGCATTACCTACCAACGCTATTCAACATGTAATGCCTGTCATGGTTCGGGTTCCGTGCATACTGAGCATCCTGAAACTTGCCCGACCTGTAATGGCAGTGGGCGCATATCACTCAACCTAAGTGACTTTATTGGTTTTGGTGTGATGGAGATGGTCTGTCCCGAGTGTCAAGGTACGGGTCAGGTTGTAGCAGATCCTTGCTCTGTCTGTGGCGGAGCAGGGCGCGTGTTAACTGCAAGTGAAGTTGTGGTTGATATTCCTGCGGGTAGTCATGATGGTGATACGGTACGCGTGCCTGGTAAGGGAAATGCAGGTACCAATGGCGAGACAGCGGGAGATTTTGTTTGTCGTATAGGAGTGCCTGCCGAACAGCCTGATGGACGTGCGACCATGGGTTTTAGGAGTCTTGGGCTTTTTATTCCGTTTTTGCTGCTCTATGCGCTTTCTAATCAGCAAACCATGCTCATTGGGCTTGTTATCGCACTAGCTCTATTCCTCTTTGTGGTGATATCAAGTGGTGGATTTACACATAGTAAGTACTGGTGGCGTAATGCCTGGCGCATACTTGTGCGTGCCGCTTCTTCTGTAC
Source organism: Olegusella massiliensis (assembly GCF_900078545.1). Taxonomy (GTDB): domain Bacteria; phylum Actinomycetota; class Coriobacteriia; order Coriobacteriales; family Atopobiaceae; genus Olegusella; species Olegusella massiliensis. Next base: position 1,751,191 of record NZ_FLLS01000002.1, on the reverse strand, counting down.
TGCCTATAGTGTTTTTCTTCCTGATTATCCGAGTGTTCACGACGTTTGTTTTGGCATGCTCGACACTAGGACGTTATTAAAAATTGAATCTTTGTATCAGCACAAGGATTTTGGGGCATAAGTTGTGCGAGTAAACGCTTTTGTTGGGGGATAGTACTGTGGTACAGAAGGATTATTACGAGTTACTCGAAGTTGAGCGAGATGCTGACGCAAAGACAATTAAGAGAGCCTTTTTAAAAAAAGCACGTGCTTTGCATCCTGACGTTAACAAAGAATCAGACGCTGAGGAGCGCTTTAAGGAAGTTAACGAGGCATATGCAGTGCTTTCCGATGAGCGCAAGCGTGCAAATTACGACCGCTATGGAACTGCAGATGGTCCTGGTGGTTTTGGCTCTGATTACGTTGATATGTCCGATATCTTTGGCGGCGGCTTTGGCATCAACGATATCTTTGACTCATTTTTTGGTGGGGGTGCTTCTGGAGCGGGTCGTCCCACTCGTACACATGGCCGTGACATGGGCATTACGCTACGCATTAGCCTCGCTGAGGCGGCTGCTGGTTGTAAAAAAACTATTTCATACGAGCGTCTTGCGCCGTGTGATGATTGTAATGGCAGCGGCGTTGCAGAAGGTGGACATGAAACTACCTGTGGGCGTTGCCACGGTACGGGACGTGTAGTAGAGGTGCAGCGCACCATCTTTGGTCAGATGCAAACACAGGCCACCTGTCCTGATTGTCAAGGCTCAGGCAAAGTTGTTGATCATCCCTGTGAAACCTGTGGTGGGCAAGGGCGCACGCCTTCTCGTGAGACGGTGGATATCGATATTCCTGCTGGTGTGCACTCAGGTCAGACACTTAAGGTTGAAGCCAAGGGTGAAGCTGGTATTCGTGGCGATAAGTCGGGCAATCTTGTAGTTGCCATCGAGGTTTTGGAAGACGATCGCTTTGAACGCCAAGGCGATGATTTGTATTGTGAGTTGCAGATTGATGCGCTTGAGGCGATGGTGGGCTGTTCACGCGATATCGATGGCGTACTGGAGGGCGAGACCGTACACATTACTGTTCCTGCTGCCTGTCAGTTTGGTCAGCAAATTCGCGTAAAGCGTCAGGGTATGCCTCGTCGTGGTGGTAAATCTCGTGGTGACCTTTTCGCTGTTGTGCGTGTTGTGGTGCCCGACAATCTTAACTATCAGCAAAAAAATGCTATACGCGATTTGATCGAGCAGCGCGAGACAAAAACATCCTCTCGCATGAAGACAAAAAAGTAAGCGAATAGTGCTATGACTGCACCTAAAGTTGCCTTTCACAATTTAGGCTGTCGACTCAATAGGCTGGAGCTCGATCTTATTGCCGATGAGCTAGAAGATGCGGGCTGTGTGATTGTGTCTGAGGATGAAGCAGACGCAATTGTGGTCAACACCTGTGCTGTCACTAATGAAGCAGAGGCAAAATGCCGCAAAGTAGTCCGATATTTGAGCGGACTTAAATCTCATCCTCTGGTCTTTGCAACTGGTTGTGATGCAAGCTTGTTTGGCAATGAGCTACAAGCACTCAGTTCCTCTGTACGTGTAGTGGCCGAAAAATCTACAGTTGCAGCAAAGCTTTTAGCCGAGCTTGATAGTGATAACGATTTCAATTCTCATGCAACTTGTCACCATGCAGGTGTAACTCCTACAGGTCGAACGCGTCCAGGTATCAAAATTCAGGATGGCTGCGATAATCGTTGCACCTACTGCATCATTTGGAAAGCGCGTGGTAAAGCAAACTCTTTAGCTCCTGAGCATGTACTGGATTCTATACGCAAAGCTGTGTCAGGAGGTGCACCTGAAGTTGTACTTTCTGGTGTAAATCTCGGCAGCTATCGCTTGCCTGGTTCTAAAAATGTCAGCGATTTGCCTGCTTTACTGCAACGCATTTTGCAAGAAACCAAGGTGGAGCGCATCCGTTTATCTTCGATAGAGCCCCCTGATGTCACAGAGGAGCTTGTTGATGTGATGGCAAAATCTGCTGGTCGCATTGCGCCTTTCTTGCATATATGTCTTCAAGCTGGCTCTGATAGGACTTTGCGACGTATGGCACGTGTGTATGATACTCAGCTGTATCGCAAGGTAGTGCAGTGTGCTCGTAGCGCTATGCCAGAACTTGCATTGGGCTGCGATCTTATCGTTGGCTTTCCTGGCGAGACTGATGATGACTTTGAGGCGAGCCTAGCATTTTGCGAAGAAATGCAATTTGCGAAAATGCATGTTTTTCGTTATTCCAAACGTCCAGGTACCCCTGCAGCTACGATGCCCAGTCAAGTGCCTGCACAGCTTATGTCAGCACGTGCTCGCAGGGTGCGCGAGCTTGCTCGTAGAATGCGTCATCAGCAAGCAGAACTTTGCCTTGGTCGCGAGGAGCTTGTGGTGGTACAGTCTCAGGGACGAGGTATATCTGGTGGTCTTTTTGATGTGTTACTAGATCCTTGTGTTCCGGTAGGCTCTCTTGTGCGCGTGGTGCCTCATAGTATCTGCGAAGATTTTAGCTTGGATGCACGGACGATTTAATACTTGCTGCTATGCAAAGGTGCTAAGCGTGGTACATTCAATTCCATAAACAATTTGTCTTTGGATTTCAATTGAGTTTAGAGACAATGAAAAGGCAGTTAAAGCTATACCAAGGAGGGTTCTTGCAGCCAACACGAGCACGTTTGACCATACCTGATTCGATAGACCCGCTAAGCCTAACAGGTCCTGCAGACACTTTGTTACGTCGTGTTGATGCAGCCTTTGATGCGATGGTTACGGTTCGCGGGGATCAGATTGCCATTACAGGTCCGGCTGAGGTTGTAGAGCAGCTGACATCTGTCTTTTATCGCTTGATTTCTCGTGCCGAAGATGGAGATCCTCTTGATGAACAAGATGTTGATCTCATTATTGAGCAGGTCTTGCATGGCGCACCTGAGATGCAGTCTTTATCGGGCGACATACTGCTGACGCATCGCGGCCGTACCGTGCGACCCAAGACCGAAGGTCAACGTCAGTATGTGGATGCAATACGTACGCATCGTATTACCTTTGGGCTTGGTCCAGCAGGTACTGGCAAGACCTATCTGGCGATGGCTATGGCAGTAGCTGCGCTGAAGCGTCATGAGGTGGCACGCATTGTGCTCGCTCGTCCTGTAGTTGAGGCAGGGGAGTCTCTTGGATATTTGCCAGGTACCTTGCAGGAAAAACTTGATCCCTATGTGCGCCCTCTCTATGATGCACTTTTTGACATGACCGATACTGAGCGTGCAACTACAATGATTGAGCAAGGTACCATTGAAATTTCGCCTTTAGCTTTTATGCGTGGACGTACCTTTAATGATTCTTTTGTCATTCTTGATGAAGCGCAGAATACCACGCCCGAGCAGATGAAGATGTTTTTAACTCGCTTGGGCGTCTCTTCGACATTTGTTATCACAGGTGATGCCAGCCAACGTGACTTGTTGGGCGAGAGCGGTATTCATTCAGCTCGTGAAGTGCTCAAATCTGTCAACGAGGTTGCCTTTGTGGATCTTGGTAGAGATGATATCGTTCGTCATTCTCTGGTAGCAAAAATTGTTGAAGCATATGCTGCGGCTGAGCAAAACAAGCATAGTCGATAGGGGATGAGATGGCCTACGAATATGACATTAGTAGCAACGATGGCGCCGAACTTCTTGTGAGCGAGCAAGAAATAGAAGATATCGTTGATCTTGTTCTTAAGGAAGAGGGGATTACGCGCCCCTGTATGGTCTCTATTTCTTTTGTAAGTAATGAACGCATTCAAAAACTCAACGCTGAATGGCGAGGGCAAGATATGCCCACAGATGTTATCTCTCTTGAATGTGAGCGTCCTGATGAGCCTGGCCTAGGTGAGGGCGTGCCTTGTGAACTAGGTGATATTGTTATTGCTTCTAAGTATGTCAGGCAGCAAGCGGCAGGTTTTGGTACCACGGCTGCGGACGAGTGCCGTATGTTGTTGGTACATGGTCTCCTTCATCTGCTGGGCTATGACCATCTTGAGGACAGTGAGGCAGAGGAAATGGAAGCTCGCGAGGATGAGCTGTTGCAGCTTATCCATACTGATGGTGATTTGGCTCGTGTTAATTTCACTCGCCATAAGGATGATTAACAATGATTCCCGGACAGCCCCCACGTCACCCTGGCTTTATTGAGAGTTTTTCTTATGCTCTTAAGGGTGTAAAAACCGCTTTCATCCAAGAACGCAACATCAAAGTAATGTTGGCGGGTGGCACAGTTACTATCATCGCTGGTCTTTTGCTGCATCTTGATGCCATAAGCTGGGCTATTGTTTTGCTTTGTTGTGGTGCAGTGTTGGCAAGCGAATTATTTAATACTGCTATCGAGACCGTTGTCGATTTGGTATCTCCTGAATTTAACGAGCTGGCGGGACGTGCAAAAGATATTGCAGCAGCGGCCGAGCTTTTACTTTGTACGGCTGTTGCTATCGTTGGATTAATTGTCTTTATTCGTGCACTTTTGAGCTAGGAGCTGGTCTTGTGAGTGAGACTAATACTGAGTTTCATAGTGGTTTTTTGACCTTGGTTGGACGTCCTAATGTTGGCAAGTCAACTCTACTTAACGCCGCTGTAGGTCATAAGCTTGCAATTACCAGCAATGTTGCCCAGACTACGCGTCGTCAAATGCGAGCAGTGATAAATACCGATAATTCGCAGCTCATCATTGTGGATACGCCGGGCTTGCACAAACCCAAAGATGCGCTTGGTAAGGAGCTCAACCGTGCAGCCCTCAGTGCACTTGAAGATGTGGATGTTATAGCCTTACTTATTGATGCTACCCAGGAAGTGGGGCGTGGCGATGAGTGGGTTGCGAGCCATGTACGTGCATCCAATGCTCCACACAAGATTCTCTTGATTACCAAAGCAGATTTAGTAGATCAATCGACTGCAGATGCCCAAGCCCGCGCCGCAGCTCAACTTGCTGATTTTGATGATGTGCTGGTGGTTTCAGCAAAGCAGGGTTTTAACGTTAAAGGGTTTATCGATCTTGCCTCTTCTTATTTGCCTGATGGCCCGCGCTGGTTTCCTGAGGATATGGACTGCGACCTTGAGGATGAAGAGCTCGTAGCAGAGTTTGTGCGTGAAAAAGCTTTTCGAAATTTGCGTCAGGAGATACCGCATTCACTTGCTGTGCGCTGTGAGGATATTGAGTGGGCCAAAGATGGTCATGGTTCTATGGTTGCCACAATCTTGGTTGAGCGCGATGGGCAAAAAGGCATCGTTATTGGCAAAGGGGGTTCTATGATCAAAAAAATTGGTACAGAAGCCCGCCGTGATCTTGAGAGACTTTTTGGTGTACCTATTTATCTAGATTTGTTTGTTCGTGTACAGCCTGCATGGCGGCGCGACCGCACTGAAATTTCTCGACTCGGTTTGGTAGCTGATGAGTAGTTATGGTAGGTAGACGCACCAAACGTACTCGAGCCCTGGTACTAGACAGCACTAAGCTGGGGGAGCAGGATCTCATTCTTACTCTTCTTGGAGAAACTGGCGTACAGCTGCGTGCAGTAGCAAAGGGAGCGCGTAAGCCAGGAGGACGTCTAGCTGCACGCTCTGAGCTATTTTGTGAGTCTGATTTTTTGATTACAGAAGGGCGCAATCTAGGCATTGTGGCTGAAGCAACCACTGTTGATGCACATGTGGGCCTGCGCGGTGATTTAGCGCGAGTGAGCGCTGCTTCTGCAGTCAGTGAGCTTAGTTTGCACAACTGCTATGAAGATGCGCCCGATCCTTATTTATATCCCCTATGTTCGCGCGCATTGCGGGCCTGTGAGGAGGCAGAAGATAGAGCGCATCTGTTATTGGTGGTTGCAGCTTTTAGTATTAAGTTGCTTTCACACTGCGGCTGGCGTCCTGAGCTTGATAGTTGTGTTGCCTGCGGGGATTTTGCGGTGAGCAGATTTTCTGCTGCAGTAGGTGGGGTGCTATGTTCTAGTTGCGCGCAAAGTATTGCAGGTGCAGAAGAACTCAGCAAGGAAGAAATCTCATGGTTGCGCTCTCTTATTAGCTTGACGTTCGATCAGTTGTTAGAGGTATCCATGACCGATGCTTTGGCTTTGCGTCTTACACTGCTTGCACATGGCTGGGCAATTTCTCAGCTTGAATGTCGCCTGCGGGCAGGAGAATTTTTCCTTGGTCTATAGTTCGTTCGTGGAAAAACTGAGAGTACCACAATAAAATCCTCTCTTAAGCTGCATAAAATAAATTCAGTGCTATCCTTAATCAGTCCGTACCTCTAACTTAGAAGCTCGTCTTTCCCGGACGACTATCTCAGTTTGAGGCGAATTTGTTAGAAGAAGGGAACGTCGTATGGCTACAAGCAAGGAGCGCAAGGCTGAGATTATTTCTCAGTACGGCAAGGACGAGAAGGACTCTGGTTCCGCTGAGGTCCAGGTTGCTCTGCTCACTGAGCGTATCAAGAGCTTGACCGAGCACATGAAGTCCCATAAAAAGGACTATCACACGCGTCGTGGTCTTTTGATGCTCGTTGGTAAGCGTCGTCGTCTGCTGGGTTATATCAAGGCTGGCGATATTGAGAAGTATCGTGAGCTTATTAAGAGCCTTGGTATTCGCGACAATATTCAGTAGCTCATAGTTCGGCAATCGTGAGAGCGCCTGCGGGCGCTCTCTTGCTGTTATGAAGGGTCGCAGAATGCGGTCCTGTAGGTTGAACGAAAAGGTTTCTTCCTACAAAGCGGCCCGTCTACAAGGGGTAGGCGGAGACAAGGGAAAAGAATGACAAAGGTTATACACGAGTTTGACCTCTACGGTAAGCACTATAGCCTCGAGACGGGTGAGCTCGCCAAGCAGGCAACAGGGCAGTGCCTTGTACGTTGTGGAAATTCCATCGTTAATGTGACGGTGGTCGTTTCGAAGGAGCGTAAAGACTACGACTTCTTCCCTCTGACTGTTGATTTTATTGAAAAGATGTATGCAGTAGGTCGTATTCCTGGTGGCTATCTCAAGCGTGAGGCTCGTCCTAGTGAGAGGGCTACTCTGACTGCACGTATGATTGACCGCCCTTTGCGTCCATCTTTCCCTGATGGTTTCCGCAATGAGGTTCAGGTTGTTGCAATGCCTTTGGTGGCTGATCAAGTTCACAGCGTTGATACCATCTCTATCATGGGCGCTAGTGCTGCCTTAACTGTTGGTGGTGTACCTTTTGAGGGTCCTCTGGCAGGTGTTCGTATCGGTCGCAATCGTGATACGGGTGAATTTATCGTCAACCCAACATTTGAGGAGCAAGACAATTCTGACCTCGATCTTGAGCTTGCTGGTTCTGCTACCTATATTTCCATGTTGGAGGCTGGAGCCAACGAGATTTCTGAGGAGGACATGCTTGCTGCAATGACCTTTGGTCAGCAGGCTATTGCTGCTTTCTGTGAAGAGCAGCGCAAGTTTTTTGCTAAATGTGTTGAGCTTAATGGTGAGTTCCCTGTTCGTGAGTATGTGCTCGATGAACCTATTCCTGAGGTTCAAGAGCGCATTAACGCACATATGGATGAAATGAAGATCGCCATCAAGAGTTCAGATAAGGAAATTCGCGAGACTCAGGTCAATGAGCTCAAGGAGCAAATCAAGGACGAGTTTAGTCCCGAGGAGCAAAGCGAGTGGAGTCGAGCCATTACCAGCGAGCTCAAGCAGCTCGAAAAACACGCCATGCGTCAGATGGTCGTTGAGACTGGTGAGCGTGTTGATGGCCGTGTTTGCGACGAGGTTCGTCCTCTATTTATAAAAGGCAACTATCTGCCTTTGGTACATGGCTCAGGTCTTTTCCAGCGTGGCCAGACCCAGGTGCTTTCTATCTGCACCTTAGGCATGCTCAATGAGTGGCAGCGCCTTGACACCATTGATCCTCTTGAGGGCAAGCGCTATATGCATCACTACAACTTCCCACCCTTCTGCACGGGTGAGACTGGTCGTATGGGTTCACCCAAGCGTCGTGAGATTGGTCACGGTGCTCTGGCAGAGCGTGCTTTGCGTCCCGTTATTCCTTCTGAGGATGACTTCCCCTATGCCATCCGTGTGGTGTCTGAGGTTATGGAGTCCAATGGTTCTTCTTCCATGGCTTCTACCTGTGGTTCCACTTTGGCTTTGATGGATGCTGGTGTACCTATCAAGCGTCCTGTTTCTGGTGTTGCAATGGGGCTCATCCAAGAAGAAGGCAAGACTGTTGTCCTGACTGACATCCAAGGCGTTGAGGACTTCCTAGGTGATATGGACTTTAAGGTTTGCGGTACCACCAAGGGCATCACTGCTATGCAGATGGACAATAAGGCAACGGGTCTTACTCCTGAGATTTTCCGTCAGGCCTTTAAGCAGTCTCATGAGGGCCGTATGCATATCCTTGATGCTATGCTCGATGCCGTTCCCGCTGTTCGTGAGGAAACCAAAGAATCTGCACCTAAGATTATTAGCATGCAGATTCCTACTGACAAGATTCGCGACGTCATAGGTTCTGGTGGCAAGATCATCCGTGGCATCCAAGAAGAGACGGGTGCGACCATTGATATCCAAGAGGATGGTTCCATCTTTATCGCAGGCACTTCCGCTGCTGGTGAAGAGGCTGCCGAGCGTATTAAGGCTATCGTTAAAGTGCCTGAAGTGGGCGAGGAGTACAACGGTCGTGTCGTAGGCATTCAGCCTTTTGGCGCTTTTGTTGAACTACTTCCTGGTAAAGATGGTCTGCTTCATGTCTCCCGTGTCGCCAAAGGTCATGTTGACAAAGTTGAGGACGTTTTGGCTGTGGGCGATGAGGTCAAAGTTATGGTTCTTGACGTGGATGAAAAGGGCAAGATTTCTCTTGATCGTCTTGACAAGCCCGAGGCTCCTGCTAACTCCACTCACAAGAACAACAGTGAACCTGGACGTGAGCGCCGTTTTGGCGGTAACCGTGAGCGTCGTGGTCGTAGCGCCAATATGAATTCTCATAGGCGCCCTGGCGATAATGGCGGAGATCAATCTAGCGAGCCTCGTAAGCCTCGCCGTCACCACGAGAGCTAACCATTTGTTTTAGTAGTATTCAGTGCCCAGTTCCTATAATGGAACTGGGCTTTTAGTATGTAAATTGATTTTTTTGCTTTCTATATCACATGAGATTTGAGGCTACAGGACTGCATTTTGCGGTAAGTTTAAAATGTATTGTTGTAATTCTTCTAGCAGAACCACTACATATTATTCTCCTTGATAGGGGAGGCTTGAAGGATTTATCCTATATGTAAAGTTACTCTTTAGGGTCTTTAACTTATGTAAAAACTGAAAGGATAATACATGGGCTTATTTGATTCTCTAAAAGATACATTGGCTGGAGCATCATCGGAAGAAAGTAATGCTAATAAGCAAAAAATGCGTTCGATATTTAATTCGTTAGTGCCAGATGGAGATGCTTATAAACTCGTTTATATGTATGGCTTATCTACTACAAATGCCGTTGTTGTCAGAATTAACACCTATGCCAATTATATTGTTGGCTACAAGGATGATGGCTCAATGGTTGTCATTGCGGTAGACAATGAATTAGAAGAGTATGATGAGCCGGTTTTCTTACAACCGAGTGATATTATCTCCATTAAAAGAAAGATTACCAATGGTCAATATGTATGGAAGAGCGATAAATTTAAGGGTGGCTCTGCCATGATGTCTATTACTGATCGCCCATTACCTGGTGGTCAACTCATGATCAAGGTTTTGCAAAAAGAAGAAGCGGCTGATTTTATTGCGATGGCACAAAGGGTTTATAACGTCAAGCTGTAAAAATATAGATGGTTCAAGCTTCGAGGTAAATAAACGCAAAACCGCAGGTCGTGTTTTAAAAAGCTCGAAGAATAAACCATCTGTTGCGGAAAAACGAACCATTTAGAAAAAAAGCTAGAAAAAAGCGCCCCGCCGAGGATGCGGGGCGCCCGTGCTTTTATTTGCCCATCGGAATCATATCGCTTTCAAGCAATTGACGCGAAGAGCAACGTTTGTCAGGTACCTTTCTGCTCGGGTCTCTAGGATCCCGCAATCTGGACTAGTGACAAACCAGCCTGCATAACAGGCTTCTACGCCAGACGAGATGAGAATGATATCTCGGTCGTCTGCCCAACTAGAAGCTTCTGGAGGATAAGAACCAACTCCTACAATGCTGGCTTCTCTGCTAAAGAGTAACTACTCTCAAACTGTACGCTATCTAGCGTGTACTAAAAGGCAGAGGTTACATCGGAGGAGTGGTTCTGGGAAACGAAATGGGAAGCCGCCATTTCATCCTGCTCAGAAGCCTCTTCCACTGCTCTGTACATCGGAACCACCTCCGTTCTCAGTAACACTCTCGACTACGTTGTTACTTCTTTCATACCCAAAAAGATCCCATAAAACTACGACTTTTGTGTAGTCTCGGCGAGCGGTTGGTATGAGAGTGCAAGCGGCGCAAGCATCAAAGTCTTGCTAGTCTTACAATGACTAATAAACAAGAAAGTTTAGCTGCTAAAGCAGCTGCATATATTTTTATTGGGTACATGTGAAAGGAATACGAACACATATGGCTAAAAAACAAACTCCCTTAAGGATTATTCCTTTGGGAGGCTTGGACGGTATTGGCAAGAACATGACTGCCTTTGAGTATGGCGATGACATGATTTTGCTCGATGCTGGTTTAATGTTTCCCGAAGACAACCAGCCTGGAATTGATTTGATTTTGCCAGACTATAGCTATGTGCTCGAAAACGAGCACAAGCTTCGAGGCATACTTATTACCCATGGTCACGAGGACCATACGGGCGCTTTGCCATATCTTTTGGCTGATCTCAACCACAAAGTGCCAATTTATTCCAGCAAGATGACCTTGGGTATTGTCGAAGGCAAGCTTGCTGAGCACAAAATTAACTCTCCTCGTTTTCGCGAGGTTCAAAATGGTACTCACATCAATCTGGGCAACTTCTCTATCGATTTCTTCTCGGTAACACACTCTATCCCAGGTGCTCTTGGTGTATATATTCGTACACCAGCAGGCTCAGTGTTGCACACCTGTGACTTTAAACTCGATCAGACGCCCATTGATGGCGTGCGAACCAATTTCCAAGCTATCTCTCGCTTTGCCACTATGGGTATCGATTTGTTGCTATCAGATTCTACTAACGCCACCCAACCAGGCTTTACACCAAGTGAAGCAACGGTTGGTCCGACCCTGCGCCATATCATTAAGAATGCTCCTGGCAGGGTATTTGTGGCGAGCTTCTCCAGCCACATCCATAGAATCCAGCAGGTTTGTGATGCCGCCACCTCTGTTGGTCGCAAAGTTGTGGTGACAGGGCGGTCCATGGTGACCAATACGAGGGTTGCTCGAGAACTTGGGTATTTACATGTAGACGAAAAAAATCTCATCGATGCGTTTGAAATTGGAGAGATTCCTGACGACAAAGTTGTAGTGATGTGTACTGGTAGTCAAGGCGAGCCTATGAGCGCCCTTGGTCGTATGGCAACAGGTGATCATAAGTCACTACAAATTACTGCGAATGACACCGTGATTATTTCTGCAACGCCTGTTCCTGGTAACGAGAAAAGCGTACAGGGTATTATCAACGCCCTTACCAAAATAGGTTGCACCATCTATGACAAGACTAACGCAACGGTGCATGTCTCAGGTCATGCACGCCAAGAAGAGCTCAAACTTATGCTTGCGCTTTGCAAGCCACACTACTTTGCACCCGTCCATGGTGAAGCAGTGCATCTTGCAGCGCACGCAAAACTTGCCATGGCAATGGGTATGCCCAAAGATCATATCTTTATTGCCAATAATGGAGATGCGCTTGAGGTTGTTGATGGCAAGTTACGTTGGGGTAAAGGTGTCGAATCCGGTTTGATATATGTTGATGGCCTCAGCATTTCAAATGTTGACCCCATCCTCTTCCGTGACAGGCAAAAGCTCAGCGAGGACGGTATCATTACTGTGGTTGTGACGGTAGGAAAGAGGAGTCACAAGGCAAACGATATTGAGTTCTCTGCTCGTGGTGTTGCATATGCGGCCGATGAGGCTCTCATGAGTGATGCCACAGCCAACGTGCGTCAGACGGTTGAGCGCCAGGCACAATCGAAGGGCGCAAGTGTTGACCAGATTCGCCGTACAGTTCGTGGTAGTCTTTCTAACTTCATTTGGTCGCGTACCCATACAAGACCTATGGTGATTCCGGTGGTAATGGAGGTCTAATGCCCTCAAGACGCAGATCAAACGCAGCAGAGTTGCGGGGCAGACAAGGACGTCAACGTCAGGGTGTGAGGCGTGCGGCAAAGCAAGCTCCTACACCCCGTAGCGCTGAGGCAAACGACATTATTGGTGTTTTGCTCCTTGCACTTGCAGCAGCCATGGCTGTAGCTTTGCTGCTGACCACACCTGCCCCAGTAACCCAAAAGGCAGGAGAGTTCTTAAGTTGGCTCTTTGGTAGGGGTGCACTTTTATGTCCCCTCAGTATTGCTTTGTTTGCTCTTACATTTTTTGCTGATGGACATGGGCCCCTCTCGGGTCATGTTGCCCTAGGCCTTTCGTTGATGCTGCTGGCTATTTTGAGTCTTATGTCACTGAGCTTTCCTGGAGGCGAAGCAGATCCTGACCTTGTCTTGTCAAAAGAAGTTTTGTTTAACCGTGGTGGCTATGTAGGTGGGGCAATTGCTTGGGGCTTGCTGAAGAGTGTGGGCTTTGGCGTAGGTGTGGTATTGCTCAGCGGCATTATTCTTGTTGGTCTTGTCGTCTGTGGCTTTTCTATCTCAGGTGCCATTGCGCATATCAAGGCAAAAGCTTCGGATGCGGGTAGTAGTTTGCAAGAAGCTCGTGAGCGTCATTTTGAAGAGCTTCGGCAGCGCAAAGCAGAACGCGCACAGAAGCGCATTGAGCGTCGAAACGCGCGTGCTGCCGCCTCGCCTGTCATCGAGCAAGATTGGGCTGGCCAAGATGAATGGGCGGATGCTTCCGAGTCTGATCCCACCACTCCAGCAACTAGTTTTATTGGTGCGCGCAAAACTACGGTGTTGCGTCGTCATAAAAAACCGATTGCAAGTTCCGAACCCGTAAATGTTGTTGAAGATGATGCAGAGGAGACAACACAACAAACTCAGCTCACCCAGCGTTTGACGCGTTCTAGAAAGTCTGATTCCAAGTTCAAAAAAGACAAAACTCCTTCTATCCCTGAGTTTTTACGTGCGCAGTTTGTTGAGCAGGACGAACTGCCCTATGACGCAGACGCATCAGCTACAACTACTGAGAGCCTTAAGACTCCCAAGGCTCAGCGTAAGCAGTCCAAAGCGCCTACGTCTTCGGCGGTAAACGTACGTACTCAAGCACAATCTATTCATGCACGTCCCGGGGATTCCACCCAGGAGTTTAAACTTCCGTCCTTTGAGATGCTTTCCTCTAATCCTCATAGCGCCCAAAGTGCATCAACCGATGCTGAGCTAACCTCAACTATGCGTAGACTTCAGTCAACTCTGTCCGAATTTGGTCTTAGCAGCAAAGTTGTTGACTACGTTTCTGGTCCTCTTGTTACCACATTTCAAGTAGAAATGGGGGAGGGCGAGCGAGTAAATAAAATTGTTAATCTTGAGGATGATATTGCACTCACCTTAGCAGCTGAATCCGTGCGTATTTTTGCACCCATTCCTGGCACTTCGCGAGTTGGTATCGAAATTCCCAACAAGAAACGCGAAAGTGTCTGCATCGGTGATGTTTTACCTTATGCCAAGGGCGGTCCACTGGAATTTGCGGTTGGTCGCGATGCAGGCGGCAAAGCAGTTATTGCAGACTTGGCCAAAATGCCACACTTACTGGTAGCAGGTTCTACGGGTTCGGGTAAGTCTGTAATGATTAACAGTCTTATTATGTCTATCTTGATGCGTGATACACCCAAGCAGGTTCGGCTCATTTTGGTTGACCCGAAGCGTGTAGAGTTCTCGGGCTATAACGGTCTTCCACACCTCTACGTACCCGTGGTAACCGAGCCACGTCAAGCCGCGAGTGCACTTCAGTGGGCAGTATCTGAGATGGAGCGTAGGCTCAAGGTATTTGAACGCGCAGGTGCTCGAAATATCACCATTTATAACGAGATGTGTACCACAGGTAAGCTCTCCGAGATGGATAATCCACCTGAGCCCATGCCCTTTATGGTCATCATTATCGATGAGCTTTCTGACCTTATGATGGTTGCTGGCAAAGACGTTGAAGCATCTATTGTTCGCATTGCTCAACTTGCGCGTGCAGCAGGTATTCATCTTGTGCTTGCTACCCAGCGCCCTTCAGCTGATGTGGTAACAGGTCTTATTAAGTCCAATATTGAGACCCGTATTGCGCTTTCAGTTGCCTCGAGCATGGACTCGCGTGTCATTCTTGACCAGACGGGTGCCGATCGCCTGTTAGGTAATGGTGACATGCTTTTTAAGTTCCGAGGCCATCGTACACGGCGCATTCTTGGTTGCTATGTTGCTGACGCTGAGATTGAATCTGTTGTTGCGCATTGGTGTGATCAGGGTGAGCCCGATTACCATGAGGAAATTCTTACTCAGGTGGTTCCTGGTCAGCCTAGTAATGGTGCGTCAACAGGTGACGATGACGATGATCCTTTGGTATGGCAAGCAGCGCAAATTGTCGTGGAATCTCAGCTAGGTTCGACCAGTGGACTTCAACGCCGGCTCAAGGTGGGATACGCTAGAGCAGGACGCATTATGGATATGCTTGCTGCCAAAGGTATAGTAGGTCCTCCTGACGGCTCCAAGCCACGTGAAGTTCTTCTTGATGAAGACGGGCTAGAGCAATTGAAGGAAGCAGAGCAAAAATTCCGGGAGGTGTAAGAGATGGCTAGACCTCGCTTTAGCGAAATATTGTATCGTCGCAGACGCGAGCTGGGCATCAGCACTGCACAGGCCTCTCGTGTTCTTCGACTTAAAGAGCAGGTTATTATTGCTTTTGAAGATGGTTGTTGGGATGACATGCCCAAAAGTGGCTATGCCCAAGGTATGCTTGCCTCTTACGCAAACTACCTTGGTCTCGATGCCCAGCGTTTAACACGTCAATTTGCTTCTGATTTAGCTGATTATCAGTCGGGAGGCGATCATCAATCACGAAGACGTGGCTTGGGTGATGGTGCGCGCATGCCCGTAGAGACACGTCGAAGTCGCACCGAGCGTGAAAATTCTGGCGCTCGTGGCTTGTTACCTACTTCTGGTGGATATGCAGGTGACCTCGCTGGATTTTCGACCGTTTCTTCTGTACATTCTCGCAGTTATGAACAATCCAATAGTGGCGGCTATAGCTCCTACGACAATCAAACCCAAGATGTTCGTGGACGTCTGGAAGGCGGAGAAAAGCGCTATACCATGCTTCCTCCAGATACCTCAGAACCTCGACGTGCAGCGCGTGCCCAAGCTCAGCGTGCACGTGGCAGAGATCAGCTGCGAGTTGATGGCTATGGTGACTCTAGTCATGACAATCGGCTTGCGTTAGCACGTCCGCAGCGACAGCGGTCAGGTTATCGTCCTCGTGTCCCGATTCAGACAGAAAATCATGCAGCTCCCACTGCGCTTCCACGTCCTGAACGCGATTATGTTACTCGACGTAGGGTTGAGCCTACTGACTATATCGATGATTTGCGTTATGACGACCAAGCGAATCCCTATCAGATGGCATCTGCTGGAGCAGGACGTGCAGGTGCACGGCCTCTTGTTGATGCTCAGCGCCCTAATGTTCGCAGGCAGCAGCGGAGAACTTCTTCTCAAAATCCCAATAGACGCAACAGACGTCCTCAACAGCCCCAAGGTCTGCTTGGTATGATATCGAATATTTTTTCTGACAATATGAAGCTCATTGTTATCATTCTTTTGGTGCTGGCAGTTATCTTGTTTATGCTCATTATTTCGTCAGTGACGTCTTGTACTTCAAATATGGCTTCAAATGGCCGTAGCAATACCGTTGCTGTTTCTACAACCGAGACTAAAAAAACTGATGAGAGTGATCGATCTACTACTGATGCTCATCAGTCAAATACCGACACGGGTTCTGAGCTCAATGTTCCGGAGGTAGCAAAGACACAGAAGAGCGAGACGAAAGTTGAGGTTACGGTAGCTATTGCAGATGGTGGTGTGAGCTGGGTTGAAGTAACGGTAGATGGTGAAAATAAAGAAGCAGACACTCTTACGGGTCCTTGGTCTGCTACATACAATGTAACCAAAGCGATGCAGGTAGAGGTTTCTGATCCTACGGCTGTTACGGTTACGCGTAATGGCAAGGTGCAAAGCTTTGATCAAAAAGCTTCTGGTGTGGGTTCGGTTACTATCGATGGACCTGCTACAAATGATGAAAAAGCTACTAAGGACAACGATAAAAAAAGTCCCAGCAAAAACGGCAATTCTACCAACCAAGGCGGTATAAGTTCCGAGGAACAATCTACGTCAGATACTGACCAACAATAACGATTTGAGATAGGTGTAACTGTGGACAAAGTCCAAACTGTCGAAGCAATATTGACCAAAAACGATGCAAAAGAAAAAAAGTTTTTGATAGTTACGCTCGGCTGTGCAAAAAATGAAGTCGATAGTGATCGTATGCGTTCTCTGCTCTTGGCAGGCGGTCTTACAGAAACTCAAGAGAGTACCGATGCAGACGTAGCTTTGATTAATACCTGCTCTTTTTTGGCCTCAGCGACTACTGAGTCTGTTGAAACCACACTTGATTTGGCGGAGGCAGTCTCACAGGGAGTGCGAAACTGCCCTCTTATCATGTGCGGTTGCGTTCCTTCACGCTATGGTGCAGCGCTTCCTGCTGAGCTTCCCGAGGTCGCCGCTTTTGTGCGCACTGATGAGGAAGACAATATTCTTAGCGTTGTACATGATGTTCTAGGAATGAAAGATAGCGAGACCCCTCAGCTTGCGGGACATATGCTGCGCACCATTTCGGGTGCAAGTGCTTATGTAAAAATTTCTGATGGCTGTGATCGCTTCTGCGCTTTTTGTGCGATTCCCTCTATTCGCGGTCGCTATGTTTCTCGTCCTGCTTCAGAAATTCTGACTGAAATTAGTGAGCTGGCAAAAGGTGGTGTTCGTGAAATTGTTCTCATTGGCCAAGACACGGGCATCTGGGGTTCTGATTTTAAGGAGCCCTCTACACTCGCAGCTCTTATGCGTCAGGCCGCTGAAGTTATGCGACCTTACAAGGGTTGGATTCGTGTACTTTACCTGCAACCTGAAGGAATGACCGAAGGGCTGATTGCAACCATTCGTGATACTCCTGAAATTTTGCCTTATATCGATATTCCTATCCAGCATTGTAATGAACGTGTACTCAAATCTATGGGCCGGTCTGGAAGTAGAGAACAACTCAGTAAACTCTTTGCACATTTGCGGCGAGAAATTCCAGGTATGGTACTGCGCACGACAGGAATGGCGGGTTTTCCTGGTGAGACAGACGAAGAAGCCGATGAACTCCTTGATTTTTTGGCGGAGGAAGGCTTTGATTATACGTCGGTTTTTGCGTATTCACCCGAGGAAGGTACCCGTGGTGCACGTATGGCTGACCAAATACCTGAAGACATCAAGCTTGAGCGTGCTCAACGCTTGCAGGATTTAGCTGACGAAATGGGCTTTGCTGCTACCGCAAAACACCTTGGCGAACAGGTTGATGTCATTATTGATGGCATTGAAGAAGGCAACGATGGACTTGAGCTTATCGGTCATACGTGGTTTCAGGCACCAGATTCTGATGGAGCAGTACATATTGCCCAAGGAGAAGCTTCTGTTGGTGATATTGTTAGCTGTGAACTGGTAGATTGTGTCTGTTATGAGCTGTATGGAACTATCTGTAAGTAGTCAGATGGGAGCGCTGAGTAAAAATGGATGAACAAAAAACAATGGAGCATAATCCAGAAGCGGCGGTAAAGAGGCCAGAGCCAAAATCTACAGTTGTTCGTGAGAAAAATACTCAATCAGATATTGCGGCGGTTTCTGATCGACCCCATCATCCCCGCAAGCCTGCTAATCGCAGGCCTGCAAGCAAGCGTCGTGCCACGTCCGCTGCCAAGTCTAAGATGAACGCTACCAAAGATTCCCATACCAAGACGGGTTTACGTAGCAGCTCTATTTGGACTGCTGCAAACATTGTTACCTGTATTCGTGTTTTGTTTATTCCTGTATGGCTCTTTGTTGCAGAGGCTGTGCCTGCCTCGGACGGTGCTACATTTTCCTTTGCCGCATTCCTCGTAGCGCTTTTTTATATAGCAATTTCCCTTACGGATAAACTTGATGGCTATCTTGCGCGCAGCAAAGGAGAAATTACCACTTTTGGTAAATTCCTTGACCCAATTGCAGATAAACTCGTGGTATTGGTAGCGCTCTCCTTCCTGCTTGAACAGCATATGGTCAATAGCTGGGTACTCCTTGTTATCATTGCTCGAGAATTTTTGGTATCTGGTTTGCGTATGGTTATTGCATCCAAAGGTGTTGTTATTGCTGCTAGCGAGCTTGGAAAATGGAAAACCGCTATCACTATGATTGCAATTTCTGGTTTGCTCGTTGTACGCGCACTATCTGCAGGCATCATATTCAATGCGCTTATGGGATTCTTCCAAATTGTTATGTTTGCTGCTGTTTTACTTACCGCTTGGTCTGGCATTGACTACTTCATCAAAGGTTGGCGTTATTTGCTTGATGAGGAGTAAATAATGTCTAAGGACGAGGAGCTACAACAAGCTATCACACAGGCTGCTTCTCAACTTGTTCATGATGCGACGGCAAAAGGTTTACAGCTTGGCACTGCTGAATCTTGTACAGCAGGCCTTGTTGTTGCAAGCATTGCCGATATCCCTGGGGCCTCTGTGATACTTAAGGGAGGCATTGTGAGCTATGCCATCACAGTCAAACAAGCCATACTTGGTGTCTCAAAAGATATTTTTGCGACACCAGAATTGGGTGCCGTATCTGCAGAGTGCGCCCAACAAATGGCAAATGGAGCAGTTAAAGCTCTTTCCTGCGATGTGGCTGTTTCAGTAACAGGCATAGCAGGCCCTGGTGGTGCACAGCCCGGCAAACCTGTTGGAACCGTTTGGTTTGGTCTGAGTTCTTCCCAAATGGTGCGTAGCCTTTGTTGCCACTTTGATGGTGGTCGTATGATGGTGCGCAAGCAAGCAGTCCTTCAAGCGCTCCAACTTCTTTTAGAAGCAGTTCATGAGTTCTAAACGAAAATGCCTATCTATTTGAAAAGGTTTTTGTTTACTTGATAGATTTCCCCATAAACAGATGAGAAAAACTCTGGCAGCTTTGTCCAAATTGCTGCTAGTGATAATGGCAGTCTGAAAGTTGCAGACTTGCCAAATACTTGCTTTTAACTGTTCTCTTTTGTATTTGCAAGCTCAGGTAGACTTGGGGTGTGCGTTGACACCGAACGGTTGTTCGTTTAGACTGCATATGGTCAAAATAAAAGGGAAGGGTTGGCATGGCAAAGTCAAAAGCCGCTGCTCGTGAGGTCCATAGCAAAACGTATGGCACTGAACGTGACAAGATGATAGAGAGTACCACTGCAGAAATTCAGAAGCGTTTTGGCAATGGTGCCATTATGCGTTACGGTGATGATGGCCCCGATCTTGAAGTAGAGGCTATTCCTACAGGAAGTCTTGCTTTGGATGCTGCATTGGGTATTGGCGGTGTACCTCGTGGTCGTATAGTTGAGATTTATGGCCCTGAATCTTCTGGTAAAACCACTCTTTCCTTGCAAATTTTGGCTGAAGCCCAGGCGATGGGTGGCGTGGTGGCTTTCATCGATGCGGAGCATGCATTGGACCCAGGCTATGCAGCGCGTCTCGGCGTTGACATTGATGAAGTACTCATTTCTCAGCCTGATACAGGTGAGCAGGCGCTTGAGATTTGCGACATGCTTGTACGTTCTGGTGCAATTGATGTGGTTGTTGTTGACTCCGTTGCTGCTCTTGTACCTAAAGCAGAGATTGAAGGTGAGATTGGCGACACTACGGTTGGTCTGCAGGCACGCTTGATGAGTCAAGCCTTACGTAAGCTTGCAGGCTCTCTGTCTAAGTCTCAGACTACCTGCATCTTTATCAATCAACTTCGGGAAAAAATTGGTGTGATGTTTGGTAACCCAGAGACTACTCCTGGCGGGCGTGCTCTCAAGTTCTTCTCTTCGGTGCGCATGGATATTCGCCGTGTGGACTCCATCAAAAAAGATGGTGATATCATTGGCAATCGCGTGCGCGTCAAGGTAGTAAAAAACAAAGTTGCGCCTCCTTTCCGTCAAGCAGAATTTGACATTATGTATGGCACGGGCATTTCCAAGGAAGGCTCCGTCCTTGATATGGGTGTTGACTATAAGATTGTCAACAAGTCCGGCTCTTGGTATACCTACGGCGAAGAACGTCTTGGACAAGGCCATGAGGCTGCCAAAGAATTCTTGGCTAGCAATCCCGAATTGCGCGATGAGATTGAAAATCAGGTGCGTATTGCGTGTGGTCTTATTTTGGGTGACGAGCGTGTAGGGATGCCCACTATGCCCGAAGATCTTTCTCCTGACATTGACGATTCTACAAAGTAGTTTTTGTATGTCAGATTTTGAAATACGAGTTGAGCTTCCAGATAAAAATCACTACCCCTCATTCGGTCGAAAAAGGGGTAGCGTTTTTTACATCGAAGACTCTTCGGGTGAAGAAAAAATACTGGTACCTGTTGCGGTAGCCCGCTCACTCAAAAAGTCATTAGATTGTGATGAGATTTATCCTACTTCTCGTGCGGAGCTTTTTTATCAGCTAGGTGAAATCGCTCAGCGTTGCGCAACACAGAGATTAGCAAACCTGCTTAATCGACGTGATTATTCATGTATGGAAGCAAGTCGCAAATTACAAGAAGATGGCTATGCTCGGCAGACTATCGAAGAGCTGATAGAACATGCCAAAAAGGGGAGAGCGCTCGACGATCAGCGCTATGCTGCCCTATATATCCGCTCAAAGATTAATGTTGGCTGGGGTCCTAAACGTATCGAAAAAGAGCTTGCTTTAAAAGGTATTAATCTCAATGAAATAGAGGGATGGCCCGAAGAGTTTATCGATTTAGAAAACCAGACTGAACGCGCCTATGAACTTGCGAGTACACGTAGCTTATGTGGCAAAAATGATTTTCAAAAGCTCGTACGTTTTCTTATGAGCAGGGGGTTTGCCATGAGCGATGCAATTCCTGCCGTTAAGCGAGTTCTTAAAGAAGCAGCTGAAAAGGAACAATAGGCGGTTTATCTGCACCTATGCCACCTTTTTATCTAAATATTTTACAAGCGTTAATTTGACAGTTTGTCTGCTAGCGCATAAAGTTGAAGGGTCACCAGAGTGATCTCGTCGCGTTCTTGATGCGACATTGAATAGTTTTATTTGTTATTGATGTCTTTTCATTGCGGGACTGAGCGTCGTCAGGTGGCGGGTCTTTTCATGAACCTATGAAGGTCCCTTATTTTTTTGAATATTATGCTTTACCACCTGAGGAGTAAGTATGAGTCCATTATTTTTTGCAGTAGGTTTTGTATGCCTACTTTTAGGCATAGGAATTGCCTATGTAGTCATTAATAATTCTGCCAATTCTAAAGCTAAAGCGGCTGAGCTACGTATTCGTGAAGCTGAGACTGAGGCTCGGCGTATTGCCGAAGATGCTGTTCGTGATGCAGAAAATGCTAAACGTGCAGCTCAAGTAGAAACTCGCGAAGAAATTCTTCAACTCCGTCAAAAGTATGATGTTGAGGAAAAGCAGCGCAAAGGTGAAATTAACCAGATGGAGCAGCGCGTACTTCAGCGTGAAGAGCTGCTTGATAAACGTTCTGATTCTCTTGATCGTAAGGAGCATCAGCTTGCCAGTCTTCAGGGTCAGATAGAAAGTCGTAGTCGGCAAGTCGATGCTTTGGTGCAAAAGCAAAGCAGCGAACTTGAGCGCATTTCTTCTTTGACGCGGGAAGACGCCCGTCAGGAACTACTCGACCGTGTTCGTGCAGATACTGTACGTGAAGAAGCTCAAATTCTTCGTGATTCTGAACAGCACATCAAAGCTCAGGCCGATAAAACCGCTCGTGAGATTGTTACTACGGCAATTCAGCGTTGCGCAGCTGACCAAGCCGGTGAGATTACCGTTACCAGTGTTCATATCCCCTCCGACGACCTTAAAGGCCGTATTATTGGCCGCGAAGGTCGCAACATCCGTGCTTTTGAGCAGATTTCTGGTGTCTCATTAGTTATCGATGATACGCCCGAGACAGTGGTGCTTTCGAGTTTTAATCCCGTACGACGTGAGACTGCACGTGTTGCTCTTGAAAATCTTATTGCGGATGGTCGTATCCATCCTGCCCGTATTGAAGAGATGTACAACAAGGCAGAAAAGCTTGTTTCTGAGCGTGTCCAAGAGGCAGGAGAAACTGCTGCATTTGATACCGGCATTCATGATCTGCACCCTGAGATCATTAAAGTTTTAGGTGCTCTCAAATACCGCACTTCTTTTGGGCAGAATGTACTCATGCACTCTGTGCAGGTGGCATCTCTCTGTGGCATTATGGCAAATGAGCTCGGTATGGATCCGACCCCTGCCAAGCGCGCTGGCTTGCTCCATGATATTGGTAAGGCTATTGACCACGAGGTGGAAGGTCCTCACGCTGTTATTGGCGCTGATCTTTGCCGGCGTTATGGTGAGCGTGCTGATATTGTTCACGCCATTGAAGCTCATCATGCCGATGTGGAACCTCAGACGGTCTTGGACGTCTTGGTGCAAGCTGCAGATGCCATTTCTGCTGCTCGCCCTGGTGCTCGTCGTGAGTCTGCTGAAAGCTACATCAAGCGTCTCGAGCGTCTTGAAGAAATTTCCAACTCCCATGAAGGCGTTGAGCGTACGTATGCCATGCAGGCTGGTCGTGAGTTGCATGTTATGGTCAAGCCCGAAAAGATTAGCGATGTCGAGTCGGTGGTCCTCGCTCACGATATTGCCCAGCAAATTGAAAATGAGATGGAATATCCCGGACAGGTTAGAGTGGTTGTTATTCGTGAGTCTCGCGCAGTAGACGTAGCCAAGTAGGCCTTCCTTTATGGTAGAGAGTTCCTCTGATCTTGCAGAATTTGTAGCTCAGGTCGCAGGTAAAGGTCTGAGAGTCGAAGAAAGTCTTGGCCAAGGCTTTGTTCGTCTTCGCGTTGATGAAGCAGAGCGTAGACAGGCTGCGCATGACATTCGCAATGTTGAGGATGTCATAGTGGAACTTTTGCGCAATGCACGCGATGCGGGAGCAAATCATATTTATGTTGCCACATCTCGCGAAGGTGATCGACGCACTATTACCATATTGGACGATGGCACAGGTATTCCTTTTGAGCTACAAGAGCGCATTTTTGATGCTCGTGTTACTTCGAAGCTCGAAACGATGCATATGGATCGCTGGGGCGTCCATGGTCGTGGTATGGCTTTGTATTCAGTACGTACCAATGCGGATTCAGCCCGTGTCATTTGTTCTGCTCCTGGCAAGGGAAGCTCGATACAGGTTGTATCTAATATCAATAAAATTGCTGAAAAAGCAGATCAGTCAACATGGCCTGTCATGGACAGCGATGAGGATGAACAAACCATACTACGCGGGCCCCACAATATCATTCGTGCCTGTGCGGAATTTGCCCTCGAAGAGAGGGGAGTCTGCGAAGTATTTCTTGGTTCTGCTGCAGACATTGTTGCCACTGCCCGCAAAAAAGCTCG
Source organism: Olegusella massiliensis (assembly GCF_900078545.1). GTDB lineage: Bacteria > Actinomycetota > Coriobacteriia > Coriobacteriales > Atopobiaceae > Olegusella > Olegusella massiliensis. Next base: position 1,727,427 of record NZ_FLLS01000002.1, on the reverse strand, counting down.
CCCCCAGCTAGAGGCTACCAAGCTCTTATTCCTTGAGAGCCTCGATGAACTCCAGCTACTTGAACGTATCCATGAGGCAGCGGATGCAAGCGAACTTGCAAGGGTGGCAGCTGAGCTTGGGCTGAATATTTCTGAGCGTACCGCTCATCGCATACTTTCTGGTGCTATCAAACCACTTCGTAGCGTCTATGCCCGCCTCAGTCATTCTCGTTTTGCCTCTACCACCAACAAACAGATAGACCTTAAAAAGGATCAACGCGGATTACGTATTACTCCGCAAGATGCTGAAGAATTTTCTCGTCTCATGGAACGCGATTTTGCTTTTTTGGCACAACGCTACTATCTAGAGCTGGCTTCTGCACCTCGAATAAATGCAGGAAAAGGTAGGGTCACTGTGAGTTTTGAATTGGCAGGTGGGGATTAAATACTTTTTGCTTGCGTTATAGATTAGATTCATCGTAGGATAAAATACCGCAGGTAGCACTAATAGACACACTCATTGGATACTTAAATACAGCAGTTTGATTGCAGGAGCACCAAATGGAATTTTTGAAGGTCTCAAGTAAGTCTTCACCCGCATCGGTAGCAGGTGCTATCGCAGGTATGGTCAAAGACGGCGTTCCTTGCCAAATGCAGGCAGTTGGTGCTGGTGCTGTCAATCAAGCTATAAAAGCTGTTGCCATTGCTCGAGGCTTTCTCATTCCTACAGGTACTGATATTAGTTGTGCTCCCACCTTTGCCGATATCGAAATTGGCGGTCAATCGCGAACGGCAGTACGTATTGCCATATATGTTCATCCCATAACTCTTGGGGGTAATTCACAGTCTCTTCCTGTAGTCATGCATTCTGACGATTATGGGGTTGATTTATGACGCTAGAAAATCACGCTTTGACAGGTCGTACTTATTTTGTAAAAACTTTCGGTTGCCAGATGAATCTCCATGACAGCGAGCGAGTAGCTGGCCTTTTAGATAGTTGTGGATGCATTGTCGTGGCTACGCCTGAAGAAGCCGACATTGTAGTTTATATGACCTGCGCTGTACGCGAAAATGCTGACCAGCGTCTTTATGGTCAAGCATCTTCTATGGTGAGTGCTCCTAAACCTCCTTCAGGTCGAAGGATTGTGGCAATAGGTGGTTGCATTGCACAACGCGATGGAGAGGATATTCGGACGCATATCCCTGGCGTGGATGTTGTCTTTGGCACCAGTGCCATAGCTGAGCTTCCAGGGCTAATTGAACATGCTCTTCAACGTGATTCAAATGTTCCTGAGGTAGATATTCAGGAAGCAGGACGGGGCTTTTCTACCGAGCTTCCCAGCAGGCGTGCAAATAGTTTTCATGCATGGGTGCCCATCATGAGTGGCTGTAATAACTTCTGCACGTACTGCATCGTACCGTATGTGCGTGGACGTGAAAAAAGTCGCATCTTAGAGCGCATTGTTGATGAATGTCAGCATCTCGTTGCAGATGGCGTACGTGAAATCTGTTTGTTAGGCCAAAATGTCAACAGCTATGGTCGTGACCTTTATGGCAAACCTCGTTTTGCTGAGCTGTTGCGTGAGGTAGGCAAGACTGGAATTGAGCGTATTCGCTTTACTTCTTCTAACCCCAAAGATCTGAGCGATGAAACTATTGCTGCTATGGCAGAGACCGCTGCTGTAATGCCGCAGCTACACTTGGCAGTACAGTCTGGATCAACGCGCATTCTTAAGGCCATGAACCGTAGTTATACCAGAGATGAATATCTTGATTTGACTCGTCGTTTGCGCGTGGCCATACCGGATATTACGCTTTCTACCGATATCATTGTCGGATTTCCCGGAGAGACTGAAGAGGACTTTCTTGAGACGCTTTCACTGGTAGATGAAGCAGGTTTTGATACGGCGTATACCTTTATCTATTCACCTCGTCCTGGCACACCTGCTGCTCGTATGGAAATCAAGACAACTCATGAAGAAATTCAAGATCGCTTTGATCGCCTCGCTAAACGCATTGAACAGCGTGCTTATGAGGCAAACGTTCCTTATCAGGGACGCATGGTAGAGTCCTTAGTAGAAGGTACTTCAAAACGTAATGCACGAGTTTTGACGGGTCACAGCCCACACAATCAAACGGTGCTATTTGATTTACCTGAAGGACGAATGCCTGACGAATTTATTGGCAAGCTTTGTGATGTGCACGTGGAGGAGGCTCGTACCTGGTATTTGCGCGGCAGCATGGTAGGTGCAGCCCGATGAGTCAGTGCAATCCTCTTATTGCGATTGTTGGTCCTACAGCTTCTGGTAAAAGCTCTCTTGCTGAAAATGTAGCTCTTGCCTTGACCTCTGCTGTCATTTCAATCGATGCTATGCAGATATACAAAGGGATGGATATAGGCACGGCTAAGACCGCTATCTCAGAACGACGCTGCCCTTTGCTGATGGTTGATGTAGCCGAAATCGGTGAAGCATATTCAGCCCGCCTTTTTCAAAAAGCTGCACGCAAGGAAATTGAAAATCTTCTAACTGCTCATAAAACTCCCGTACTTTGTGGTGGTACGGGCTTGTATCTCAATGCTGTTATTGATGAGATGGACTTTCCTGCAGGCTCTACAGGGGGAGCTTCTCGTGCGGCGTATGAGCAGTTAGCCATACAAAAGGGAGCAGAGGCCCTCTACCATGTGCTAGAAAATCGGGATCCCGAGAGCGCCAAACTTATCCATCCTTGTAATGTAAAGCGTGTAGTGAGAGCGCTTGAGATGTCTGATGAGGGCATTTCATATGCCCAACAACATGCTGGCTTGCACACACGCAAAACTCATTACGACTGTCTCATTTGGGGCATCAAGCGTGACCGTTCACATTTACATCAACGCATTGAACAGCGTGTCCATCAGATGTTTGATGCGGGCTTAGTAGATGAGGTACTTCGCTTGCAACAACAAGGTTTGGAAACAGCACTTACTTCAAAGCAAGCAATTGGTTACCGACAAGTTCTAGACTATCTCAATGGTGTCTGTACGCTTAAAGAAGCAAAAGAACAAGTCATCATTAAGACACGTCAATACGCCAAACGCCAAATCTCTTGGTTCGAACATGATGGGCGTGTACAGTGGCTTGATTTTGAAACACTATCCGAAGAAGAAGCAACGAAGCAAATCCTCAGAGCTTACAAAGCATATCTTTCTACAGAAACAGGTGACCTGAGTGCCAAGATTTAATCTGCGCTCAACTGAATTTGTACCTGAACGCGCCATTATTGTGGGTGTAGATTTAGGCAAGAGTGATTGGCCCTTGGAAGAGTCCCTTGATGAGCTCGAACGACTTGCCCAAACTGATGGTGCAGAAGTTATTACCCGCGTTACACAAAAACTTGATACGCCTATTTCACGCACGTTTATTGGCTCAGGAAAAGCTCTTGAGCTCAAGCGTCTTGTAGCAGCTCTTGATATTGATATTGTTATTTTTGATGACGAACTCTCGCCATCTCAACAGTCCAATCTTGAACGACTTATCGGAGAACCTACCAAAGTTATTGACCGCACGGCACTCATCTTGGATATTTTTGGACGCCATGCAAAAACTCGTGAAGGTAGATTGCAGGTGCAGCTAGCTCAGCTGCAATATCTCTATCCAAGACTTCGTGGCATGTGGAGTCATCTTGCTGGCGACTCCACACGTGGCGGTATTGGTAGCCGTTTTGGCATGGGAGAATCTCAGCTTGAAGTTGACCGTCGTTTGATTCGTGCACGTATTTCTACGCTTCGTCGAGAACTTAAGAATCTTGATCAAAGACGCAGCATACAAAGTAAAGCTCGCTGGAGTTCGGGTGTATGGAGTGTTGCGCTCGTGGGTTATACCAATGCTGGCAAATCAACAATTTTGAATCGTTTGACTGGCTCTGAGGTGTACGCCAAAGATGAACTGTTTGCCACCCTAGATCCCACAACACGCTCTCTTTCCCTTGAGGAAGGTCGAAAAATTACTCTTACTGATACGGTTGGCTTTATTCAAAAGCTACCGACCACTTTGGTCGAAGCGTTTAAGTCTACGCTCGCTGAGGTTGTATCTGCAGATCTTATTTTGCTTGTTGTAGATGCAGCGGATCCCAATGCAAAACGGCAAATTATAGCGGTGCGTCAGGTATTAGAGCAGATTAAGGCCGATCACATTCCTACTGTTTTGGTTTACAACAAATGTGATCTGCTTGCTGATGATGCGATACATACCATTGAAACGACCGAAGCTGGTTCTGTGGCCATCTCTGCTCAACAGGGTTGGGGACTGCGAGGCTTGTTATATCGTATTGCGCAAGAAGCAGCTACAGGGCAAAGTACTTTGACCGCATGCGTGCCCTACGACAGAGGAGCTTTGCTTGCTCGTATACACGAGCGCTGTCAGATGATTAGTGAGAGGTACGAACAAAGTGGTGTGTTAATCACGGTAAAGGCCGACAAGCAGATGGCAGCAGCACTTCAGCCTTACCAAATCGAGGAGAAAGCTACTGACAAAGACCTGTTATAAGGCATAGCAGAGCAACAAAATGATAGGCTGATGGAGGATATAAATCTGTAGAGGATGGCGACCTATCCACTCAAGCAGTTTGCAGCGGTATCGAAAAAGCCACTCAGGATATTCCGATTTCTTCCATTGCCACCCAAGATGTGCTCCCGCCATATAAAGAAGGCCATAGGGAAGTAGGGGATAATAATCTCCCGATACAAAATGAGGTCCAGGAAATCCTAACCAAGAAAGCCATTCACTTTGATATAAACATGTGGGTAGCATGAGTTTTACTTGACCTATGCTCACAAAACCAGCTGCAAGTGGAAGACAAAATAAGAAAAGCATGACGCAGGCAACAAGCTGAATATAATTCCAACGTTTTGCAAGGATGGTCTGTTCGATTAACCAGGCAATAAAAGTGGATACGGCCATACAAAAAATGATGCCAAAATTAATGGCTGCATCTACTGCAGCCAAGGTGGTTGCCAGCCATATTACAAACGCTAAAAGACCATAACGGAGCGCTCTATAGAGATTATTTCTTGAGAGGCTGCAGCTTAGGCCAGCTATTATGAGGAAAACCCAAGATATTGAAGCGCGCCATATATCAATAAAAGGTGCTTGAAAGAAAAAAAGAAACTTTCCCTGTAAGAATTGCAAATCATAACACGCGTGAAAGACAACCATCGAAATGATGGTGAAGCCACGAATGGCATCTAGGGTATAAAGACGCCCCAAGTGTAAAGACTTAGGGCCATCTTGATGAGTATCTTGCGTTGCGTGGTAACTCGGCATAATTACATCTGACGAATAAGGCCGGTAACCTTACCCAAAATAGTGGGATTGCGAATATAAATGGGTTGCATTAAATCATTTTCAGGCTGAAGGCGAATGTGCTCTTTTTCGCGATAGAACGTTTTTACCGTGGCAGAGTCATCAATAAGAGCCACAACAATCTCGCCATCATGGGCATCATGCTGCTCTTTGACAATAATATAATCGCCATCGAAAATGCCTGCGTTAATCATTGAACTGCCATGCACGCGAAGCACAAAAGAACTTGCATCTCCCACAATGCTTGTGGGCAAAGAAAGCGTATCTTCAACATTTTGCTCGGCCAAGATAGGAATACCTGCTGCCACACGACCCACCAGCGGCAATTTAATGATATCGGCAGACAAATCCTGAGAAACCTCAACTAATTTTGCCGAGGAAGTATCTTCGCTTTCGACAACCTCAATGGTGCGAGGCTTATTGGAATCCCTTGTTATGTAGCCATGTTGCTCAAGAATCTTGAGATGCGTATGAACAGTCGAGGGAGACGCAAGGCCAACTGCAGTGCCAATTTCACGTACCGAAGGAGGATAGGAATGCTCCTTGGTATAACTGCAGATAAATTCGTAAATCGCACGCTGTCTTTTGCTCAGTTGCTTGTTGCTCATGCCGCCTCCTTTGATGCTAAAAGCAGTATAAAGCATTGCGAAGAAAAATAAAACAGATGTTCTTTTTCTCTTGACATGTTCTCTTATATATTCATAATAGAGTACAGTTGTTCTACGCACATATGTTCGTATCTCATTTTGGTGTCCACCTGCCATGAGAAGATATGCGTAAGCAACGGGAGGAGAAAAAGATGAACTACCGCAGCAACACAAACTATAGCTATGAAACGGCAGGTTCTTCTGCGTTGACGCCTCAATACCGTCGCACCACGTTTACGCTTATCCAGGGCGGTAAAGATTGCGCAACAAGCTGTCCGTCAACTCGCACTGATTTACACCAAAGCACTGTTCAACAGCGCTCGTATCGCTTTACTATTTTTGCTGCACTAGTTGTTGTTGTTATTACGTTTGCTGCGAGTTTATATATCAGCGATCAGTTAGATGCAAATCGTATTGCTACAGCTCAACTCAACCTTCGTTATGCCACAACTACGGTTCAGCCAGGGGATTCACTCTGGTCTATCTCTGAATCTCATCAGATTAAAGGTATGAGTACTTCCGAGACACTTCGTTTAATTGAGCAGCTCAATAATATAGATGCTCAATCATTATCAGTGGGAATGAACTTATCTGTTCCTGCTTAGTTTGTCTTACTTGTATGTACTTCTGTTACCAAACCCTAGGTATAGTGTTTCAATTTGTGTTTTTGCCTTTATTTTGTTTGCACATCGTGTAAAGTTTGTGACTGGTTTTAATGGCACTATCACAAAGGAGCTCGATGCGCTGCCCAAAATGTGGCTGTGAGGAGTCCAAAGTAGTTGACTCCCGTCCATCTGAAAGCGCTGATGCTATTAGAAGGCGTCGTGAATGTGTAGGGTGTGGCTATCGCTTTACAACTTATGAGCGTCGTGAAGAAGTACCGCTTCTTGTTGTCAAGAAAGATGGCACCAAAGAGACTTTCGACCGCCAAAAGCTTATGCGCGGATTGCTTGCTGCTACCGTCAAACGAAATATCAGTATCGAAACTCTCGACGAGCTCATTGGTGATATTGAAGCAGACTTGCGAGATCAGGGACAAACCGAGGTTTTGTCTCAAGATCTTGGCAGACTAGTTTTGGTTAAGCTTCGCGATATTGACAAAGTGGCCTACGTTCGATTTGCTTCTGTATATCGCGACTTTAAAGATGTAGATGAATTTTACGAAGAGCTAAGGAGTCTTGCACAGTGACCTCTGAGCATATCTCATTGCCTATTAAGCGCCTTGATCCTTCTGTTGAACTTCCTACCTATGCTTATCAAGGCGACGCAGGTCTTGATTTGCGTGCAAGTGAATCACTTACTCTAGCTCCTCTTGAGCGTCGACTTGTTTCTACTGGCCTTGCCATTGCTATTCCAGAAGGCTATGCAGGTTTTGTCCAACCTCGCAGTGGTCGTTCTTTGCGCGAAGGTCTTTCTATGGCAAATACTCCTGGTTTGGTGGATAGCCACTATCGTGGCGAACTCAAAGTAGTTGCTATTAATCTAGATCCTCATAAGCCCCTCGTAATTGAGCGTGGGGAACGCATTGCACAACTCGTTATTCAAAAAGTTCCTATTGTTGAGCTTGTCGAAGTAGACGAACTTGATGAGACGGATCGTGGTGCTGCTGGTTTTGGATCAAGTGGCACCAATTAATACTTGATTTTGAGGCGCGGCTGGCGTGCCTTGAAATACTGCTGTCTTTTAGGTTTGACAGCATGTTTTCCAAAAAGGGAAGGGGAAAGTAATGGAGAACTTCTTCAAGTTTGCAGAGAGGGGGTCGTCAACTGGTCAGGAAATTCGTGCTGGCCTGACGACATTCCTTGCGATGGCTTATATCATCGCAGTCAATCCCTCGCTACTTGCAGCTGCAGGTGTACCTGTCACTGCGGCTGTCACTGCAACTTGTCTCGGTGCAGGCCTCATGACCATCTTAATGGGCGTTTTTGCTAATAGGCCCTTGGCTTGTGCTTCTGGTATGGGCATCAATGCCGTTGTTGCCTTTTCGCTCACCGCTATTGCTGGCAACGACTGGCATGCTGCAATGGCAGTAGTCTTCATTGAGGGCATCGCTATTCTGGTGCTCGTTCTTTGCGGCTTACGCGAAGCAATCATGGATGCAATTCCTGTTTCTTTGCGTCATGCCATCTCCGTTGGTCTTGGCCTCTTTATTGCGATGATTGGCCTTAAGGACGGAGGCATTATCGTTGCCAATGAGGCAACTATGGTTGCCCTCGGTAAAGTAACTGAACCAGTCTTTATCGTTGGCATGATTTCTATTGTTGCTTCTATCATTTTGTATGTGAAAAAAGTGCCCGGTTCTCTGCTATGGGGCATTCTTATCGCGGTGCTTGCTGGCATACCTCTAGGCGTTACTCAGGCTCCTACGGGCATCGTTTCTGGTCTCGATTTTTCTTCCTTTGGCGCACCTTTCTTAGCTGATGCCAACGGCTTGACAGGTATTGTCAAAGTGATGACCACCCCCGTTTTGCTTGTCTTTGCTTTCTCGCTGATGATGTCTGACTTCTTTGACACCATGGGCACCGCTATGGCTGTTGCAAAACAGGGTGAGTTCCTCAATGAGGATGGCTCTGTTGAAAACATTCGTGAGATTTTGATTGTTGACTCTGCTGCAGCTGCTATGGGCGGCCTGCTTGGTGCTTCTTCTATTACAACTTTTGTCGAGTCTGCATCTGGTGCAGCTGATGGTGGTCGCACTGGTTTGACCTCTGTTGCAACGGGTGTACTCTTTATTCTTGCTGCTTTCTTCTCTCCCGTTATTGCCATCATCAGCTCTGCTGCCACCTGTGGCGCTCTTGTTGTTGTTGGCTTTTTGATGATGACTGATGTGGCTGACATCGACTGGCGAGATGTTCTCCAGGGCTTCCCTGCATTCATGATCGTTGCAGGCATTCCTTTTACCTACTCCATTTCCAACGGCATCGGTATGGGCTTTATTGCCTATGTACTCGTTGCTGCGGTAACTGGTCAAATCAAGAAGATCAAGCCTTTGATGTGGGTAGCAACTTTTGCCTTTGTCCTTTATTTCTTACTTGTTTAACAAGTGCAGGTTAAGAGCCCGGGCATCCGGGCTCTTTTTTAAATAAGGAGGTCGTATGGCATCAAAACAACGTGAAGTTATCGCCGTCGATGATCATGTAGCTCCCGCTCGTGCCATTCCTCTGGGTATTCAGCATATGATGAGCATGTTTGGCGCTACTGTGCTTGTACCTACACTTACGGGATTGTCACCTTCGGTTGCAATTATGTGTTCGGGTATTGGTACCATGTGCTACCTTCTCGTAACCCGCAATAAGATTCCTAGCTATCTCGGTAGCTCATTTGCCTTTATTAGTCCTATCATTGCCGTAGCAGCTACCACAGGCTCTCTCAATGCTGTTATGAGCGGTGTTGTGGTCTCTGGCGTGGTGTTCCTACTGACCGCGCTACTTATCAAAATTATTGGTACTGCTTGGCTTGATAGAGTACTGCCACCGGTACTTGTCGCTTCGGTCATGATTGTTATCGGTGTTGGCCTATCTGCCACAGCAGTAAAAATGGCTCTTTATTCCTCTACAGATTCTTTTGTGGCACTAGGCGCCATTGCCGCAGCGGTAACACTGGTAGCAGCCGTCATTTTCTCGAGCATGGGTGGATTATTTGGTACCATGCCAGTTCTTCTGGCCATTATTGTGGGATATATTTTCTCCTGCTTCATTAAGCTTGTAGATTTTACGCCGGTACTTGATGCGGCATGGTTGGGACTTCCTACATTTACTCATCCGAGCTTCGATTGGGGCGCTATTGTACTTATTGCCCCTGTTGCTGTGGTGGTTGTCATTGAGCATATAGGTCACCTCTTGGCTGTGGGCGAGATTGTTGGTCGCGACTATCGCGAAATGCTACCGCAATCCCTTGCAGGTGATGGTATTGCTACTGTTATCTCAGGATTTCTTGGTGGTCCTCCCACTACAACCTATGCTGAAAACATTGGTGTGATGAGTGTAACTCGCGTATATGCCACACAAGTTTTTTGGTACGCAGCTGCTTTTGCGCTGGTTGTTGGTGGTTTTTGTCCCAAGCTTGCAGCACTCATTAGCTCTATTCCAACCCCTGTAATGGGTGGGGTAAGCTTGCTGCTCTTTGGCCTTATTGCGAGTAACGGTCTACATATGCTCGTTACCAATAAAGTAGATTTTGATGATAATCGCAACCTTATGATTGCTTCTGTTGTCATTATTTTAGGTGTAGGCATGGAGACAAGTGGTATTACCATCCCTATGGGCAACTACACACTTCCGGGTATGGCAACTTCGGCACTTGTAGGCATTCTGCTCAACTTGATTTTGCCTCACAGCTCTTCTTCTCAAAAGGAATAAAGGCTACATCTAAAGAATAGTTATTATAAAAGAGGTGTTGACGCAGGTCAGCACCTCTTTTTTGGCGCTAGACTTTTTAAAATATAGCGACGCAAAAAATATCAAATTTGAGCCGTCCAGATGTAAGCAACTTGTTTTACCTGCTGTTTTTAAAATCAACTTATATTAACTGCTGTTTGCATCTATTTTTATTGGGTATCCTACTTTCAGTGATAATTCAGCCTTCAATTTGAGGGTAAGAGAAGGGCTTGATATGTCAAATGAGACAACAACACGTACAAAGGATATGGTAATTGTGGGCGGCGGTCCTGCAGGTTTGACTGCTGCCATTTATGCGCAACGTGCCATGCTTGACACCGTATTGCTTGAGCAAGAAGCAGTTGGTGGCCAGGTTATTTCTACAAGTGAAATTGATAATTATCCTGGTGTCCCTCATACTGACGGCTTTACTTTGACTGATGCTATGCAACAGCAAGCAGAAGACTTGGGCGCAACAATTGAGATGTCAATTGTTGAGGGCATTGAGCATACAGGGGAGGGGCGCTTCCTTGTACATACACCCGAGGCTGATTATGACAGCGCTACCGTAATTGTCGCTGGCGGTGCAACCCCTCGACATGCAGGTTTTGAGGGTGAGGAAAAATATGCAGGTCATGGCGTTTCATATTGCGCCACTTGCGATGGAATGTTTTATCGCGGCAAAAAAGTCTTCATCATCGGGGGAGGTAACTCTGCCTGCGAAGAGGCTTTGTTTTTGACAAGGTTTGCAGACGAGGTTGTACTTGTTGTTCGCAAGGATCATCTGCGCGCACAGGCATCTGTAGCGAAGCTTGTAGATGAGAATCCGAAACTTACAATTAGGTACCTAACTAGTATTGTCCGAGTTGATGGGGGACAGCTGCTCAGCTCTGTTACCTTCAGGAATAATGCAACTGGTGAGGAAACGACCGAAACCTACCCAGAAGGTAGCTTCGGCGTCTTTGTCTTTGTTGGTCGTGTGCCAGCAACCGAGCTTATTTCTGATTTGGTTGAGCTTGATTCCAGAGGCTATGTTGTGACAAATGATCGGCTTGAAACCAAAACAGCTGGCCTATATGCGGCAGGAGACCTACGTCAAAAACCCTTGCGTCAGATAATTACTGCAGCGGCAGACGGTGCAATTGCGGTGAACTCTGCGTCAGCATATCTTGGTCAGCCAGTCGAAGGTTAAGCAGCGATATAACAGATTAATTACTCATAGTTAGTTTCAATAGAACCCCTTAGTATTTCTTGTTTCAATGAAACGTGAGCTAAGGGGTCTTCTCTATATCTTTAACAGCTTAGATTGGGATATAAAGCTGATAATATATATTATGTAAAGTAACAACTATAAAGAAAGTCTCTTTTGTAAGCTTGCGATCCCCTGTTATATATAAGAGCTAATTTGTAAAATGGCTAATACGACAAGTCGTATGAAACTAGTTTTTGTCCTTTGACGACAGAGCGCTTGTAGTGCGAGGCTTAATAGATCCGCGACAGACATTGTGAGCCCATTTTTGGGACTCAAATTCATCTTCAACACTCATTATCAAAAGAAGTTCATCCATTGCATAAAGCTGCACATCTCCGCGCGGAATAATATCTAAACCTGCGCGAGTAATAGCAACAATACGTGCAGTTTTTGGCCAAACAATGTCACGAATACGCTTGCCATCAAGCATGCTGCCAGCGCCAACATAATAAGTGTGCAGTACTTTCTCCCCCGCTAGCCCTGTCTTGTCAGGGTCTCGTGGTGTCGAACCTAACAGATTGGCGAGAAGATGTTCATAAAAGGCATCAACATGTAGCGAACGAGCAATTGCAAAAGAAATAATCGAAACAATAGAAACGGCAAGCAAAGCATCAAGACTGCCAGTCAACTCAAAAGCAAGAACGACTCCCGTAACTGGAGCCTGCACAACCGCGGCAAACATCCCCGCCACGGCCATTACCACGAAGTTCACCACATAACTATTTGGTACACCAAAAAACTGAGTAACTACTACTCCATACAGTTCTCCCACAAGCATCGAAAGCACTACCAGCGGAAAGAGCGTGCCACCGGGAGCTCCTGAAGCAAAGCTCATAGTGGTAAAGATATATTTACCTATCAGCAGAAAGACAATAGTACCCAAAGGCAACAGAGTGCTTGTTTGGAAAATCTCAACAATGGCATCACCGCCGCACATCAAATCTGGTGCCAAAAAAGCCGCGAAGGCTACCATGGCAAAAGGTATAGCGAGGCGGGTATACGGCAGGCATGTCATGATCTTGCCATAAAACTTTTCTTGGCAGGCAAACATTCCAAGGTTGTGAAGTGCGCCAAATACACCGCACACGAGACCTAAAAGTACGACAAAGACATAGTTGCTATGTGGAAGATTACCAATAAAAATCAGTTGCAAAACAGGCTTTACACCCAAAATTTGCGAGACCAAAAAGTCTGAGGCAACCGAACTTGCCATAACTGACAAAATGAGTGTGGGCGTAAATTCCTTATGAATCTCCTCAAGGGCAAAGAGCACACCTGTAAGAGGGGCGTTAAAAGCAGCAGACATACCTGCAGCAGCCCCGCAGGTAACAAGAAGTCGTTCTTCTTGCCTGCCACGATGTAGACCGCGAGAAACCGCCTTGCCTATCATCGAACCCAACTGCACGCTGGGGCCTTCGCGACCAAGAGAAAGACCTGCCAATGCGCAGAGAGTACCTTCTATAAACTTGGTACCAAGCACGCGGTGCCAAGGCATATTGATGCGCCCCATCACCTCAGCATCGGTCTGAGGAATACCAGAGCCCTGGGTATACGGTTCCCAAAGCATCAGCCTACAGACAGCAAAACAGATAAGAATGAGTATAAAAATCCATCCAACAATCCCCACAAAATTGCCTGTCATAGCAGTTATATAGGCTCTGAGCATCTTTTCGGCAAAGCTTAAAGAAAGACGGTATAGCGTCACAATAATACCGCCAAAAGCGCCTACCAAAAGACCCTCCCCGACCAGCGTAAGCTGATGCTCAGAGGAGAGTCTCATTATGAGTGGAGAATGCTGATTTTCAGACATCCTAGTAGGGTCCGCCTCCAATGAAAGACCACATAGAACGCTGTGTTACGGTACGGCCCGGACTCGGTGCATCAATAAAGACGCCATTGCCAACATAAATACCCACGTGACCTGAGCTAGTAAAGGCAAGATCACCAGGATTAAGCTCAGAAATTGAGGTATGCCAATCGCCAGAAGCCTTGAGTGAATCAATCATGTCATAGGTAGTACGACCACGGGCATAGCCATAGCAGTAGCAAACAAGACCAGAACAATCAAAGCTATCGGGACCAGTAGCACCACTGACATAAGGTAAACCAATTGCAGAATAAGCAGAACTCAAACCGCCGCCACTATAGGCATGTCCACCGCTACCCTTCTTGGAAGGCGTCTTGGTGTTAGAGTCTTTAGACTTGTTGGTCTTGTTCTTTGTTTCGGACTTGCCCGCAGATTTATTCTGAACGTGAGAATTGTTTTGCTGCTTGTAATCCTTGATAGCACCAACCGCTGTTGAGGTACCACTTTGCTTTTTGACCGTGCCACCCTTAGAAATTGTTTCTGCAGCTTGTTTTTCTTCCGCATCAGCTTCGGCTTCAAGCTGTGCTTTGACCTCGGCGCTTAGGGAATCATAGTATTCCTGAGCTGCAGCGACCTTGGAAGAGTATTCATCAGCACGCTGCTGAGTTTTCTTAATTTTGGCTTCTTGATCGTCCTTTTTGGACTCAAGATCAGACTTTTCTTTGTTGAGCTGATCCTCAAGATCGCGCACAGCAGAGATGTTTGCAGCATCCTGATCTGCAATACGGTCTGCAATATAGATGTTGGAGATGAGATCTTCTGCACTCTCAGAGCCAAGAAGCACCGAAAGAAGACTGGATCCACCAGTTTTGTAATTTGAGCGCATACGATTGCCCAAAACCTTGCGTGCTGATTTGAGATCCTCTTTTGTCGAGTCAATCTGTGTCTGTTTTTTTGCGATATCCGTTTGGGTCTGCTGAAGCGTAGTTGCCTGAGCGTCAAGATCGCTTTGAATTGAAGCAAGCTCTCCGCCCAAACTCTCAAGTTTAGCCTGGGCAGTATTCAAATCAGCAGCACTAGGTGCAGCAAACGCAAAAGGGCTCATAGTGGCCAACGCAAAGGCGACTGTAAGGCCAGCTACAACTGCCTTGTGCTTGATGTCCATACTCAAATCCTTAATATTCATAGCTCCGCTACGACAAAAGTCGCAACACGAATCTAGCTAATTATAGCGTTATGCAAGAAGCCCCATAAAATTTTCTAAGCTACCTGACCTGAATCAGGGTAAATACCTCGTCACTATATTGAGCGGCAATGGTCTCACGAGGATTTAGATATGCAAGCTCTAGAATAAAAGAGAATCCCACAACCTTGGCTCCTGACTGTTCAACAAGCTTGGCTGTGGCCACAGCAGTACCGCCAGTTGCTACTAAATCATCAACAATAAGAACTTTATCGCTTTCAGTAATTGCATCTTTGTGAATTTGAAGCTCATCGGTGCCATACTCCAACGCATATTGTTGAGAGTAGACTGCACGTGGAAGCTTGCCAGGCTTGCGAGCAGGAACAAAGCCCGCCTTGAGACGGTATGCTACAGGTGCACCGACCAAAAAACCACGAGCCTCAGCACCAACGACCTTGGTGATGCCTTTGCCAATGAAGTGATCCACGATACGATCAATGGAAATCGCCAAACCGCGGGAATCAGCCATCAAAGGTGTGATGTCCTTAAAGATTACACCGGGCTCGGGATAATCAGGGATATCGATGACAAGGCTTTCAAGATCGAAGTCAGACATAATGGTTCCTTTCATCTGTGCTACAGATACCCGATTTAACTTTTTCTTTTTATAGCTGAGACTGACATTTCTTTATATGCATTGTTGATGTGATGGCGCAAAAGCTCATCGCGCACCATATCGGTAAGCTGAATCATTTCGTTAAGAGCCTCAGCAAATTGCTTACGGGTTGCATCACTTGGAGGCGCATCGATACTGCCACGGTGCGCATAAGGAACTAAAGCCTGCTCCAACATCCCACTTTCACGACGAGCTGCCTGCACATAAATACGCAGATGCTTGGCTTCCATACCATAGTGACGAAGGCGGTCACAGGCACGAATCAAGGAAAGATCGTGTCCATCTACCAAATCGCGACCATGAGGAGATCGGGATAGCTTGATAACGCCCGCCTCAGCGAGCTGCTGCGCAAAACCAGCGCTTACACCACAAAGCTCAGGCATACGCTCAATAGGATGAAGTTTTTCAATATCCTCGGGGCGATCCTGATCTAAGGGAATAACGTTCATCTCGCTTTGCTGGATTTTGGCAGAACTATCTTCTATCCCCTGCTCAAACTGCTCTTTGATAATGGAAAGTGGCATAAAACGCGACTTTTGCAAATACAATATCTTTTCAAGACGATGTACATCATGTTGAGAATACAGGCGATAACCACCAGGCGTACGCGCTGGGTTAAGCAGACCTTCACCCTCAAGATAGCGAACCTTCGAAACAGACAGGTCGGGATATTGCGACTGAAGCCGCTTTACCACTTTACCGATTGTCAGATAACCGGCATCAGCCATGCTTATGCTCCGGTTTCAATCCTAGATTGGCGGCCTCCATTGGAATGAAAAATCATACGGAAGGTGCCAATTTGAATAGTTGAACCATCTTTAAGCATTGCTTTATTGACAATAGCGCCGTCTACCCACGTGCCATTAAGCGAGCCTAAGTCCTCGATTGTGGCAAAACCTGACGCCATGCCTCGCAAATCAATGCGTGCGTGGTGACGAGAAACGGTCATATCATTAAGAAAGACAGAATTTGAAGGGTCACGACCAAGAGTAGTTGTGTCATCCGTCAAAATAAACTGAGCTCCAGTCTGAGGACCCTTAACAATAGATAACATGGGTCTGCCGGCATTGGCGTCAGAAAGCAAATCAGGAGCAGTTGAATCAGGCGATGGCATGCGGAATATTTCTGTGGCGCCCATTTCATTCGGTCGCGGATTCTGCATGGGTTACTCCTTCAATAGGTGAATACTAGCAAGTCATAAAAAACCACTATCTATAGTAGCGCTACTTGCACTCATTAAGAAATATTTTATGAAAACTGTCCGCTTACTGGAGCAAAAATGGCTCTCGTTGTCATACCTTAGTCCAGCGCACGAGCTCCAATAAAATCTGATTCCTGACGAAGTAGATTAAGGGTCTGTAATTCGTGAGCTGACTTTTTGATACGCTCAGTTGAGTGCAGCCAAGAAACCCAGGGCATCATCTGCTCTGCTTGTGCAAAGAGTGCCGTTCTTCCCACTGGATGGACTCGTGTAAACGATAAAAAACTACGCCAGAGTACACGAACATAGTGAGGCGGCACCATGACGAGATATGCCTTATCAAACGGCTTGGGTAAAGACGTGACCAGACAGCGTATTTTGTCCAGTTCAAGGCTGCGTACCTGTCCTGTAGTTGGAACTTCTCCTGCAAGATAGTCAGACAACACTGAGTTTGCTCCAGGTCCCGCCAGTAAAAGTGGGACAAGCTTAAAAGATGCATCCTCAAGCTGTATTTCTTTAAAAGGCGCGCTATCATTCTGCTGGGCTGTGGCAATAAAATGCAGCCATGCATCAAGAAGAGATGCGCGTGAAGATACATCGCAAAGTAAGTATTCGCTATCCCCCGTACGCAAAAGCAAAGGAATGCTTATGAGTGAAGCATCCCCAGCAAGTATAGGCTCAAATAAAGCCTCCCCTACCGCAAGCCTTCTACCTGCGCAAACCATTTCAATAAAAGCCTGTGCTACAGGACCTGCAATAAGAGTCACACTCATGCCAGACAAATCTATAAGACCAATATCCGTGCGTAGGGCAGCGGTCTCATCAACTCCTGCATAGGCTATAGGTAACTCACTTTCAAGCTCTTCAAAAAACTCAAACTGAGCTCCAAGCAATTCGTGTTCAGTACGCAAAAAACTTGCGAGTTCTGCTACAGAAGTAATAGCTGATTTATCCATTTTTCTTCAGCGCCTTACGAGCACGTGCATTGGACTCTGCCGACTCAACATCCCGCCCTGCAAGACTTTCTCTTTTAAAGAAAAGACCTTCTTTGGTATAAATAATCGCAGTGATAGTAGAGCAAACAACGCCTGCATATACGAGCCAGATACTCAATACCGCCGGTTGAGTACCCAGACCCGGAAGATAAACGCTCTCTAACAGTCCTATGCCTGGCACATGTGGCACACCGATGAGCAGGCCACAAAAGCCAAGCATAAAGAGAGCTGTAGTGACCTTGCCAATAAAAACGACATCAATCGGACGACGGCGATAACGTTGCAGCCAAATAGCGCCTAGCGCCAAATAAGCATCACGACCTATAACAAAAAGTGCAATCCAGCAAGGTAACTCACCAGTAATCATAAGTCCCAATACACCGGTAAAAAGCAAGACACGATCCATAATGGGATCCATGATTTTACCCAACCAACTTACCGTATGGGTGCGCCGGGCAACTTGTCCATCCAAGAAGTCTGTACCTGCAGCTATGGCATAGCAAAGTAGCGCCAATAAGCGATTGTTGCCACGTACAAAAAGAAAAAGAAACGCTACTGTCAGCAGTAGACGACAAAAAGTAATGACATTTGCAAGGGTAAAAATCTGACTGCTTGGGTTGTCAGGAGTACCCACCTCTGCTATCAAAGCACCAGCCATCTGTGCATGAGCAGTATCTGGGTCAATGCGAGTCTTAATTTTTTCAGTCCGCTTTTGCAAAACGGAGTGCTCACTCGGTTTCAACGACTATTTACCTTCCAACCTTGCAGTGTGCAACGTACTAATACTAGCATTTAAGCTTTTTTAGCCCCCTTTTTCTTTACGGTCGTTCTTTTCTGTAAGCGAGAAACTAATGCTTCAGCTTGCTCAAGATTGGATTTTGCCAAATCTGCAGCCTCTTGTGCTGCAGAAACACGCGCTTCTGCCGCAAGACGAGCAGTACTTGCCATCTTGAGATTATTACGTGCCTCGCCTGCAAACCACTCAGCTTCATGTTGAAATTTTACTGCAGCATCTGCTTCTGCTTGGAGTGCACTTGCTTTTTGATCAAGTGAGGCAAGTAAAGCCGCAGTCTTATTACGCTTATCCCAAGCATCTTTGGCGGTTGCGGCAGCTGTATCTGCACGTTCGGTTTTCTCTTTGATCTCAGCCCTGATGCTCTCAAGGCGGCGCTCGGCGAACTGCTCTTCTTCACACCGCTGTTGAGCATTTGCCTTCATGTCGTCTAATTTAGCGTTTGCAGCATCTGCCAAAGCCTTGAGGCTCAGCTGACGACGTTTGGCAAGACCCGCGCGCTCAAGTACTACGGGCACAAGCTCACAAGCCATTTTTTTCCACCAGTACCAGCTGTGATTAACGTCAAAACCCCAGTATTCAAAACTTGCATGAATGCCGAGCTCAGCCATACGCTCATCCATATGGCGCATCGTTTCAGCACCTGTCTCGTCAGGAGATTGGCCGCAGATAAAAGCGAGGGGCATATCATTAAGTTGTTTGAGCTGAGCTGCTGTTAAGTCTTGCATGAGGTCAATAGGTGAGCACGACAACCAATCCAAAGTAGTGGCACCATCGGAATAAAAGCGTGCATCAAACGCGCCAGACAATGCAAGTAGTCCGCCATACAGGCTCGGTTGTTTCAAAAGAGTGGCAGCGGCATTGGTGGCGCCTGCTCCACAACCTACTAAAAGCGGTTTTCTCCGTGAGCGACTCGTTTTTTTGACATACGGGAGGAGTTCAGTTTGAACATACTCTAAAAAAGCCTTTTGACGATCCGAACGATATGTCAAATCAGCACTTCGAGCATACCAGCTCGAGCCATCTACCGAATCAGTACAGAAGAGTTGAATCTTTTTTGCCTCAATAAGCTCTGAAAGGGCATCAATCATCCCGCCCGTTTCCCAACTACCCGCTGAAAAATCAAAAGAAGGAAAGACAATGAAGGGAGTACCGCCACTGCCGTAGACAATGACATCAAGATCTTCGTTAAGGCAGCTACTCTCAATAGTTGTTTCGAAGCTCTCCATGAAAATCCCTTCATCCTGATTGACGGCTCTTCTTATTCTAGCGCCTGTGAACTACTCTCCCCCATCACATGACAATCCAATCCCAGAATTAGAATTATCTGAGTACTTTGGTCGAATTAAGAAAAATCGTTCACTTTTGCTTTGATTGTGCCATCATTGTAAAGGCGCCGCCTCTGCGTGCGCCACAGTAAATGTAGGCGCAAGTGCAAAGAAGGCAGTTACATGCAAATCGGTTTCGACAATGAAAAATATGTACGCATCCAAGCAGAGCGCATTCGTGATCGTGTTTCCAATTTTGGAGGCAAACTCTATCTTGAGTTCGGCGGTAAGCTCTTTGACGACTATCATGCAACTCGAGTGCTTCCTGGCTTTGAGGCAGATGCCAAGCTGCGCGTGTTGACGCAGTTGGCTGAAGATGCAGAGATTTTATTGGTTACCAATGCTAATGATATCGAAGGTGGCAAGCGGCGCAGTGACATAGGCATTACCTATGATGATGACGTATTGCGCCTGTTGGACGCCTATCATGAGCGCGGTTTTTTAGCAAAAAGCATTGTTATCACTCACTACACCGGTCAGTCTCATGCTGACGCCTTCCAAAAGAAACTTGAATCAATGGGTGTGACGGTCTATCACCACTATCTCATTGATGGGTATCCTTCAGATATGTCTTATGTAGTCAGCGATGAGGGATTTGGCAAAAATGACTTTGTCAAGACCAGTAGGCCTATCGTTGCGGTAACTGCTCCTGGTCCTGGCTCTGGTAAGCTTGCAACCTGTCTTTCCCAGCTTTACCACGAGCACCTTCATGGTGTAAATGCAGGATATGCAAAATTCGAGACCTTCCCTGTATGGAACCTCCCTCTAGCTCACCCGGTCAATATTGCCTATGAGGCTGCAACAGCAGATCTCAATGACCGCAATGTGATCGATCCTTTTCACTTGGATAACTATGGTCAGATAACCGTCAACTACAATCGAGATGTAGAAACTTTCCCCGTACTCAAAGCAATGCTTGATCAAATTTTGGGTGAGAGTCCCTATCGTTCACCAACCGATATGGGCGTCAATATGGTTGGCTATTGCATCAATGATGACGAAGTGTGCTGCGCTGCAGCAAAACATGAAATTGTACGTCGTTATTTCAATACTGCTGAACAAGTACGTCGTACGGGTATGGGTCGTGATGCCTTAGCAAACCTCGAACTTCTCATGAGCAAAGCGGACATCACGGTCGACTATGATCCTGCCCATCGGGCCTGTCTTGACCGTGAAGAGAATTCAGGGCTACCTGCAGGTGCAATGACTCTTCCCAACAAACAAGTGATGACGGGCAAACGCGGTGATCTGCTTGATCCTGCTGCCTCCTTGTTGCTCAACTCGCTTAAAAACCTTGCTGGTGTACCCGATGAGACCTATGTTGTCAGCGATGAAGCCTTAGCTCCTATCCGTGCACTCAAAAAAGATTATCTGCATAGCAGCAATACCTTGCTTTCTGCAGGCGAGATGTTAATTGCGCTGTCTTCGAGCTCGCCTTCAAATCCTCTCGCTGCGCAAACTATTGCTGCTGCAGATGATCTCAAAGGTCTCACGGCCTATTTCTCGGTGATTATCAGCGCGGCAGATGAAGCCACCTATCGTCAGCTGGGCATTAATGTCTGCTGCGAACCAAAGTTTGAGCACCACATGTATTACCACAATTAAACTTTTAATGAGAGGCGAGAGAAGGTTAGGTGAATGAAAAGTCTTTTACGCTATTTAAAGCCCTATGTAAAAGAATGCCTCCTCGCCCCTCTATTTAAGCTTTTAGAAGCCGCTTTTGAGCTCACCGTTCCGCTGATTATGGCGCAAATGATTGATATCGGCCTGGCTCATAATGACAAAAATTATCTCCTTATGCACGGTGTGTTGCTTCTCGGTATGGGTGTTTTTGGTCTCGCATCGGCAAGTACTGCGCAATATTTTTGCGCCAAACTCGCTGCAGGTTTTGGTACTCGCTTGCGAGATGATCTCTTTTGTCATATCACGAGTCTTTCTCGCCAAGATATCGATGGGCTTGGTCGATCAACTCTTGTCACACGTCTTACCAATGATTCCCAACAGGTTCAAGATGGCGTAACTACTTTTTTCCGTCTGGTTTTGCGCTCCCCCTTCGTTGTCTTTGGAGCGCTAATTCTCGTTTTTACTATCAGTCACATAGAAGGTCTAATTTATACCCTTACTATTACCATTTTACTTGCCCTTGTCTTTGGCTTGATGCACATAGCTGCACGTTTGTACAAAATTGTCCAAAATCATTTAGATAGTGTTTTGCTTCTTACCTCAGAAAATCTCGAGGGCGTGCGGGTAATTCGTGCTTTTAGACGCGAGCAACACGAAATTAGCGAAATGAATAAAGTGGCAGGAGAGCTGCGCGCAGAACAAGCGCATGTAGGCGATATCTCGGGCCTTCTTACTCCCCTCACCTATGCAGCAACTAATATTGGCTTGGTAGTTGTACTTGCTGTTGGTGGGCAGCAGGTGCAGCTGGGAAATCTTACTCAGGGCCAACTGATGGCCTTTATCAATTACAGTACGCAGATTCTCATTGAGGGTGTAAAGCTTGCAAACTGCATCATCCAAGTATCTAAATCTCTTGCTTGTGCTAAGCGCATTGAACAAATCTTTAAAGTTACGCCCTCAATGAAAGAAGGCTCACTCAATGCCTGTCGCGAACAACCTGCTCTGAGCTTACATGATGTGACCTTTGTCTACCCTCATGCTGCGGGTCCCGCACTCTCACATATCAGTTTTGATGTACAACCTGGTGAAACGGTAGGCATTATTGGAGGTACAGGTTCAGGCAAGACAAGTCTCGCAGCATTATTAATGCGTTTTTATGATGTGACCGAGGGTTCCATTAAGCTTGGTGGACATGACATCCGTAGTTATTCCTTAGCAAGTCTTCGTAAGATTATTTCCATCGTCGAACAGGGAGCACAGCTTTTTGCGGGAAGCATCGCTTCTAATCTTCGTTGGGGCAACCCTGATGCACGGGAAGAAGAGCTCTATGATGCCCTTCATACTGCCCAAGCGGATAATATCGTTGAAGCTAAAGGTGGACTTGATGCAGAAATTGAACAATTAGGTCAAAATCTTTCTGGTGGTCAACGGCAGCGTCTTGCAATTGCACGTGCCCTAGTACGCAAGCCCAAAGTATTGATTCTCGATGATTCCTCATCAGCTTTAGACTTTGCCACGGACTCAGCTCTTCGCAAAGCCTTAAGGAAAGATTTGGCAGATACCAGCTGCCTTATTATTTCGCAACGAGTTACCTCCATTAGGACAAGCGACAAAATCATCGTACTCGATCATGGCCATATTGCAGGTATTGGTACCCATGATGACTTGCTTGATACGTGTTCGGTATATCAAGAAATCTGTGCCTCCCAAGTCAAGGGAGGTGCTGTCCATGCATAAGGATTCTACTCTCAAAAAAATTATTGTTTTGATGCGTCCTTATATCGCACAAGTTATAGGCATCCTTGCGCTTGCTGTTGTTGTGGTTATCAGTACGCTGCTGGTACCGGTATTTTCGGGTAATGCAGTAGATGCTGCAGTAGGTCCTTCCAAAGTGGACTTTGCAGCACTTACTTCTGCTTTGCAATGGATGCTTTTGGCAGTTATTGCCACCACTACAGCACAATGGCTGCTGACACGTCTTACTAACCGCATAGTCTATGGCATGCTTTATGACCTGCGCACCCTCGCATTCGCGAAGTTACAGCGGATGCCGCTGTCCTATATTGACTCACATAGTCACGGAGATCTTGCTTCTCGTGTCGTTAACGATGTGGATCAATTTTCTAATGGCCTCATCATGGCTTTTCAGCAATTCTTCACAGGCATGCTCACTATTGTGCTGACGCTTGTCTTTATGTTTTACCTTAACTGGCATATTGCTTTGCTTGTAGTTTGCATTACTCCTCTGTCAATTTTGTTAGCACGAATTCTTTCACGCAAAGCTTTTAATCATTTTAGTAATCAGTCACAACGGCGTGGAAAGATGACAGCTATTGCCTCAGAAATGATTCAAGGCATCTCGAGCGTCCAAGCGTTTAGTATGCAGGAAAGTGCGTGCAAGCAATTCAGTGAGTCTAACGAACTGCTTCGTCAATCTAATTTTAAGGCGGTACTTTACTCGGCACTTTCAAATCCTGGGACACGATTTATTAATAATCTGATTTATGCAGGCGTAGGTGTTTTTGGTGCCTTGATTGTCTTGTCGGGTGGCATGACCGTAGGTAGCCTCACGGCATTTTTAGGATATGCAAATCAATATACCAAGCCATTCAATGATATCTCTGGGGTTATCACCGAGCTTCAAAATTCGTTTGCCTGCGCTGCACGACTCTTTGAGCTTTTAGAAGAACAAGAAATTCCTACCGATGCCCCGAACGCCCGTATATTGAGCGATACCAGTGGAGCCATCAGTATTAAAAAGATAGATTTTTCTTATACGCTAGATCATCCACTCATCTCGGACTTATCTTTCGATATAGAGCCGGGCGAGCGCGTTGCTATTGTTGGTCCTACCGGTTGCGGAAAAACTACCCTCATTAATCTACTCATGCGTTTTTACGACATCCACTCAGGCAATATTCTCTTTGATGGCATTGATATACGTAGTCTCACGCGCGACAGTTTACGGTCGCAGATTGGTATGGTGCTGCAGGATACATGGGTAGAACATGCAAGCGTCAAAGACAATATTGCTATGGCACAGCCTGCAGCAAGCCTTGACGAAGTAAAGGCAGCCGCAAAACAAGCTCATGCCCATGGATTTATAGAAAAACTACCTCAGGGCTACGATACTATTCTTGGAACCGAATCTGTAACACTATCCGCGGGTCAAAAACAGCTGCTCTGTATAGCACGAGTTTTTCTTGCTCAGCCACATATCCTCATTTTGGATGAGGCCACATCAAATATCGATACCCGTACTGAACTATACATACAGCATGCGTTTGATCGATTAATGGTTGGAAAGACGAGCCTTGTTGTAGCCCATCGCCTCTCGACCATCCAAGAGGCTGACAAAATTGTCGTTATGCGAGACGGTAACATCATTGAAATGGGTAAACATGAGGAACTTTTGGCACAAAATGGTTTCTATGCACAACTTTTTTATGCTCAGTTTGAACTAGCAGAGTAACTCACACACAGCGCAGATGGACACATGTCTTAGTCGACGTGATTTCCCTGGGCATCAATACGCTGATGATTACGGTTTTGCTCGCACATAAAGGCAGGCATTCCGCCTGTCTGAGCTGCATGTGCGATATCCCAGAGAGCAGATGCAACTGCTCCATCAGCACTGGCTCCAATATGCCAACGAGCTGCTGCATGCGCACGTTCATTACCATTTGCAACGCATACAGAATTAGGGACAAAGCGGAGCATTTCTAGGTCATTATCCGCATCACCAAAAACGCAGACCTCATCCAAAGATAAATTCATGGTCTTGCGCAAAATGTCTACGCCTACTTGTTTGCTCACATTGCGCGGGATAATATCCCACCAGTAATCTACGGTGGATACAAAATCGAATTCAGGACAAGCAGCTTCAAGATCTGCTTGCAGAGCAAGAAATTTATCTTTGTCTGCAAAAAAGATAATGCCTGCCTTCATAAACGCATCATTTGGGACAGCATCAACACATGTCGCTGCTTCAAGCTGCGCAAAGTGATACATATCTCCAAGTTCTTCTTGAGGCATGCCCACCCAGAAAGGCGTTTTATTATCCCTATACAGGGCAAGCGCAGCTCCGCTGTGCTGAACAACAATCTCTTTTACTTTAGTTAAGGCCTTGTTGGATAGGCTTACTTCATAAACAAGCTGTCCGCTAAGATAAATACGCATGCCATTGATGGTTACACCCGTGTTATAGCAGCTTGCATCATTTTGAAAGAACTGGGCAAGTTCGGCGCGCGAACGTCCCGAGCAGGGACCAACGTCAATGCCAAGTTCCTGGCAAGCACGAATGGCTTGAATAGATCTCTCAGGAATGTAAGGTTCACCCAAGGGAAGCATCGTATTATCCATATCGTATAGCGCCAGTTTGATCATGAAACTGCCTTCCAAAATCAGTGTAAAGGGCCGTCTTAATAAAGTATGACAGCTTTGAGAGCCTCTACGAGACCGAGAACCACTTTTGCGGTAGACATTGATGGAATCTCTGTATTGCCTTCATGCGATGCTGTTTGTTCAGGCGTAGCTGGCAGATGTATAAACCCACTTAAAATGTTGGGATAATGAGTCAAGCAAAAATATCTGGTGCTATAAAGCACTGAATTACACACATACGTTCCTGCCGTATAGGAAAGTTCTGCAGGAATTCCTACATGCTGCATCGCTTCTACCATCTGACGCGTAGGTAAATTAGAAAAAAGTGCATCGGGACCCTGGGGCACAATACACTGGTCTTTAGGTTGATTCCCAGAATTGTCAGGAATGCGAGCATCGATGAGATTAACGCCGATACGTTCTACGGTAAGCGTACGGCGCCCCGTAGCCTGTCCTAAAGAAACGACCGCATCAGGTAACAATTCTTGAATTGTTTGCCTTATGAGAGCAGGCGCTTTTTGGAACTCCGTAGGAATGAACAATTTCTGGAGTCGCACTCCTTCAATCTCATCAGGAAGCTGATCCAACGCCAGCTGTGAAGCATTGAGTTTGTCTCCACCAAAGGCATCAAAGGCTGTCAGCAGAAGCTTCAATAACGTCTCCTTATACCGAAATAGCTTATGCCCTGTATTTTAATCATTGGACTCCCAATCCCCCTGCGTAAAAGCAAGCGGATGGAGGTCAGTATACGTCCCTAGCGAGCATCTTTCACGCGAATACTTACAGCCACACGTTCCCAAGGATCACCGTCAAGATTAACTTCGGCAACATACGTCTCAAAAATTTCGCCGTGGCCAAAATACAAAAGTTGAGCCAATCCCTCATTGAGCTTTCTGGGCACAAAACCAAGCTTTGTCTTTTTACGATAGATTGCAATCGCATGAGGATCAAAAGGGTTATCTAATTCGGGTACCAACCTGAGTTTTTGCCCGACTTTAAGCTTGGATTGGACAAACAAGCCATCCCAATACTTAAAACCCGCGATATAAAAGTAACAATAGTTCTTTGAACGCTCTGCCATAATTGTCTCCTTCCCTTTTATTACCGTTAACCTTAATTTAACTGCACGGCCATATTTTGCTGAACTAATATTGGGACAGGTAGGTAGTATTTTGAAACGTGAGGTCATGATGGCTGGCAGTAATATTCAAAAGCTCAAGCTTTTGCGACTAATGAAAATTTTTCAGGAATACACAGACGCCGAACATGGACTCACCATGCCTGAATTAATTGAAGAATTATCTGAACAGGGCATTTCTGCTGAGCGAAAAAGCCTTTATGCCGATATAGATGCGCTCTGTGAATTCGGTTTGCCTATCAAGCGGCTCCGTACTCAGCCTGTGCAATACGCACTTATCAGACGCGATTTTAATTTTGCACAACTTACCCTGCTTATTGATGCGATTCAATCCAGTCGCTTTCTGTCAGACAGAAGCTCAAATGAGCTGGTCAAAGCAATCAAATCGCTTGCATCTAGGTCTGAACGTTTCGCACTCAATAAGCAAATACATGTTCACGGACGTCCTCGTATTCAAACCCAGTCGGATTTTGTAGCCGTTGACCGCTTACAAGAAGCAATGGCTCATCACCAAAAGGTGTCATTTCGTTACGTTCGCTATAACGCAAACAAAAAGAAGGTTGCCCGTAAAGATGGGGCACGTCATGTCGTAACACCAGTAAGCATAGTTTATGCGGATGATAACTATTATCTCGTTGCTTACAGCCAGGCTGACCAATCAGTGAGAAACTATCGCATCGATCGCATGGAACAAATACTCAAACTTGAAGAGCCAGCAGAGAAAAATCAAGCTATAAGTTCTTACAATCCAGACGAGGCAGGAAACTACGTTTTTGGCATGTATTCAGGTGAGCGTGTGGCTTTGACTCTACTTGTGCAAGAAGACGTAATGAATGTAGTTGTTGATCGCTTTGGTAGAGACGTAGTATCGGTAGCCACAAAAGATGGCCGTGCAGCACATGTTACTGCGCATGTGGTTGAAAGCCCTGTGCTCTATGGATGGATCGCTATGCTGGGGTCTAAAGTAGCAATCGAGTCCCCAAGCAGCGTAAAAGAACACTACCTCACGTATCTGAGAGACATCTTAAAAAGATATAACTGAACACTAAAAAGCTGAGACTGTCTCATTTGAGGCAGAAAAAATGTGTGTCTACTTATATATTTCTTATAGAGGCTTCAAGCGAGTACACATGTCACAACAGATAGTAATGAGAACAAAAGCTGAATTTGTTTTGGAAGACTGCATGAAATCACCTATGTCGCCAAATCTTTGGTTCCGATAAACTTAAATACGTGGTAGTATGCATTCCTGTCCGGGCCCATGGCGCAGAGGTTAGCGCAGGGGACTCATAATCCCTGGGTCGTAGGTTCGAATCCTACTGGGCCCACCCGAAAACACCAGGTCAGAGCTTTGGCTCTGACCTTTTTTGTTGCCGAAGTGACACGGAGTGACAGAAGTTTAGAAAAGTCATCATTTACACCTTCCCATCGCGCCAAATTGTCATGGGCATTTCGTTGAAACCGCGCGAAGCCATCGGGATTCGGCTCCTCCCCTACCGCGGTAGGAAGGATTAGCGCAGGATACGTCTCAAGCCTTGGGATGCCTGGCTCGTGAATAGTAACGCCTGTAGTCTTGCTCTCAACTTTTGCAAGGTCGGCGGCAAATCTGGCGCAGACAGATGAATTCGCATACCAAAGCTTTGAACCGTTCGGCCAAGATAAGCAACTGAGCAGCTCGCCAGTAAAGGGGCAGTTCTCAATACAACCTAACTCAGGGACACTCACAGATAGCGAGTAATTATTAACGTTGCCGAATTCGTCTTGGGGCTGGTCTACGTGCTGGACAACTCACACAGAAGCAGACGACACCTTTTGTGCTTTTGGCTCGTGCTGAGCTTTAATCTCCGCTGGCAGCGCTGAGAGAGCGATGACGGGAGATGCGAGCAGTATCAAGGCGCCAACTGTCGGCACGGGTTAGACGATGATAAGACCACCCACAAAAAGCCCTAGCACGACAAGCAGCCGCTTTATAAGGCGTTCCATGTGGCTTTGAGAATTTAATCATGCCTTCCGTGGCGAGAATGCGTCACACATCATCTTCCGTGTATTCGGCGATCTTGTCGTAATCGAAGTCGTCGAAGCACGCTCGGAAGATCTCGCGCTTCTTCAGCATCAGATCCCACGAAAGTCCGCACTGCATGCATTCCAAGAACAAGTGCTCGAACATGTGCCGGTCGTCGTGAACCGGAATGCCCCATTCCGTATCGCGGTAGATTCTGTTGGCATCGTTCATGCCCGCCCAAGTACAGTAGCCCATAGTTTTAAGCCCTGAAGATTATCTTCTTTACAACCGGGAGCGCCTTCTTGGCCACGACGGCGATGCCTGCCAGAAGCCCTGCTCCTCCTATGGCCTTCTTGCCAGCATCAATCCTCTCGTTCGCCTTCTGGAACTTGTTCTTCTCCTGTTCCGGGTTGTTCTTCTTGCTCAGTTTCTTCATCTTCCAAAACCTCCAGCAACTGCGCACCTGTAGCTTCTATCGACATGTAGTCGTAATTTCCTTCAATGAAATCGATGTACTCCTGCCGGGTTCCTTCTATGTAGCCTTGTGGGTTCATGTACCACTCGGAATCAAAGGACTCCTCCGGATGGAGCTTTGCTATCGTCTTCAGCTTGCCAGCATCGAGCGAGCCAATAAACTCGCCCTGTAGCCGTGTTATCTCTTCGACACGTTCAGGCTCATCCTCCATCAGGCTTGCGTATGCAAGGAGCCTCGACGCGGTTTCGTAGTATTCGAAGTATTCGCCGATCTCGTCGTACTCCGCATCCTTTTTGTCGATGTAAGACTTGTGGGATGTGAGCATCTTCCAGTAGACGCCTATGTCGCTGCTTGGCACGGCCTCGAAGTCGGCAATCCTGCGGCTAAGGGCAAGTTGAATCTTGTTCGACCCGGACGTGATTGTCTGCATGGCATTCTCGATCATCCGGTTCCGTTTTTCCTCGTCTGCAGTCTTTAGTGCAAGCCGGAGCTGGTCGTACCCGGACTTGACCTCGGCAAAACGGTCGTCCTTCTGTCCTTGTTCAATGAGAGCGACGGTCTTGTGCACGTCCTCTATCTCATTGAGAACCACGGCCATCTGCTGCTGAAGCGCGAGCTGCTGCACGCCTTGACCCAGATCTCGAACCACTCTCTCGTTTGCAACTTGAACTTCCTTTGCCGCCAGATTTGCAAAAAGGCTCTTCTTCCCGTCAACGACCTCGTAGATGGCAGCGAGGTTTTCGCCCGTATCCTTCTTTTGCATAAAGGTAAACTTGCCAGTCTCAAGACCCTTCTGGATCTTCTTGGGAATGTCGAGGACGTACATCGTGTCCTTGGATAGCGCCTTTGCTGCATCCTTCGCTATACCAGCTTGCTGAACGACCTGCGCGAGAATATTCTTCGCCCTTGCTGAGTCGATATCCGTTAGCCGCACTTCAATATACTGGAGGGGTGTGACCTCCGATTCTTGATGATCGACTATTTCGTCTTTTCGCCTGACGATTAGATTGCTCATCGTTTATTCCTCTTCCCGGGGCACCGGGATATAGACCATCTTCAGCGGGATCATCTTCCTGTATTTCTCACTCAAATCCATGTAGTACTTAAGAATCAGCTCCACCAACTCCGAGCCGTTGATGCCACGGATGATTGGTGTGCTATCCAGATACTTCTGGGCGTTTCTCTTATAGTCGGATAGCGTGACAAACAGACCGTAGTCGCCCTCACGCATCGCGCCCTTCAATGACTGGATCGTCTCCTCCTTGATGTCGCTGTCTCCGCTCTTGACCTGAACGAGAATGCGCGGAGGCAGCTCATCTTTGTATGCGACGATGTCGATGCCGCTGTCGCCGCCATGAGGAGATACCGTCGTCCGATAGCCCATCGCTCGCAGCAGGTCTGCCATGAACAGCTCCAAGTCATACCCTTTGAGCTTCTTGCTCAGCTCCTTAAGAATAAAGTCCTTCGTGCTCTCGACGATGTCCTCCGCCGTGGCACCGACGCTCTCGTCCTCTACATCCTCGTTCACAACCTTCTTGAAGTCCTTGTCGAGCGCAGACAGATATTCGTCAGCATAGTTCTTCACGGTGAAGAACGACATGGCAGAACCGATCTCGTAGAGGGCTCCCTGCGAGAATGATGTGCGCGGCAGATGCTTGAGCCATTTCACTTTGCGCTGCTGCACGTATTCGTGAGCATCCGCCTCGTAGATGTAGTCACTCTCAATGGTGCCGATGTTGATCTGTCGGTTGCTCTTGGACGGGAACACGACGTAGTCACCGATCTGCGCCTCGTGCAGGAAGCGGAACAGCATCCCAGCACCCGTGGCAACGCTGCCTTTCTTGGCGTCGGGGTAGACCTCCACGTACCTTTCTTTGAAGGCGTCGCGGTCATCTCCGATCAGCCGCAAGTCACCCATGTCCTTCCAGCCAATGGCGATTACGTTGCCATGCAGGAAAAGGTTGTCGTCCTGCGTGTGGATGCCCCATATCTTCTTTTCTTCGATTTGGCTCATGTCTGTGTTCCTCCGTTTATTCCTCTGGTGAACTACCAAGAAGTGGCACCTTGTGCCTTTTCAACATTTCGTTTATCACGTATATCGAGTTGTTCGCGCATGCCCCGAGGACGCACCGGTAGATGTAGTCCTCTATCTGCTTGGTATTCAGCTTGAAATCCGTCTTGCTAAACAAATCCTCTGCATCCGCAGAGGAAAGTCGTAGCCCCACACAGAGCGCCAATACTGTCTGCTTGCTTGTGGGGTACTCTTCATCGTTGCGAAGTCTCTGTATAGTCTTTACGCCTAGAAGGGATCTATCTGAAAGTGCCTCAACCGTTATCTTTTGTTCTTTCATGAGCTGAACGAGTGATTCAGCAAAAGAACCGGGCAGCTGTCTCTGCCTTGCGGCATATTTCGCCGCATTTTCCATGACCGCATTCAGAGCCTTGTTGTGCGGGTTATTCTCATCGTATGAAAGCTCTGCGCTTGAGAGCTGAAAGTTTGTCTTTGTCAGGAACTGCTGGTAGTTCCGCACGCCCTGATACTTCGAGTCGAAAGTATAACCGCGTTCGAAGACGAAACAGCACTCATCAACATGGGCAAGCCCATAGTCCGTCATTCTCGCGATGCCATTACCATCGACGGTTATATAATCCGAATGGTTGTAACAAAGGTGCCCATCTGCATATACAACATATCCTGAATCAATCAATTCACGGAATCTCGCATCAAAGCAATACGCCTTAAACAAATCCGTCATAGAGATGGAAAATGTCTCGCCATCCTTCAGCGCATCGATGCTGTATTGGAAGTGCCTGATGTACTGTCCATCGAGGTACGAATAGACTCCATCAACCTCTGGTAATCCAAGTTCTCGCATGCGAATCTTTGCGGCCTGCCGCGATACACCGTAGTAAGCGGCAACATCATCCACAACCTGCTCCAGCGCAGCCATGCGTTTCTGCCCATCCAAATGGGCAACGTTCTCTTCAATTAGCTTCTTGCAATACCGCTTTGCAGTTTTATAGGGCATCAGAATCTTCGGCGCGATTTCATTCGCCTGCCACTCCATCCAGTCGACGGCCTTCCATCTGTCGGAGTTGCCTCGATTGGCACCGATGGCACACTGGATGTTTTTTCCGAGACCATCCTTTGCCCCGATCATCTTCATGAGCGCGTGATACGGTTGGTGCCTGTGCCAGTGGAAGCACTCATGGGCGATGGTGCTGTTCAGCGTACCGAGCGTTCGCTCGTAGAATACACGCGGGTCAACATACATGGTTCCGCGCTTGGCGTTGCGGATGATGATCTTCCTGTCGGAGTTCGCAATATTGCCATCCTCGAACACAATAAGTCCGAATACGGACAAATCGTCTGAGAGCTTTTCATCCTCCACAATGCGGAGTTCCATCGCATTCCCGGCGATCTCCCGAATAGGAACCGGAACGGATTCCCGCAGCGCCTTCTTGTAGTATTTCTCGAGAAAGCGCGTGGCCTCATCCTCCAGATCCTCCCTTGAGATGATGGGAACGAGCTCTCCGGAAAAGCGGCTGTTCTCGTTTTCTTCTTTAGTCTCACAGGGCTCGACGCTTACGATCTCGAAGCCAGACAGCTCTATCCCAAGAGAGACACGACAATGGACATTCAGCCACTTCTCGTAGAACTGCGCCTTGCTGCGACGGGTGCTTTTCTTTTCGATATCGCAGGAGACGACAACATCGAAGTCAATAAAGCCTTCTTGACGTTCCTCGATATGGATCACGTTCTCGATCTCCACGTCGGAGCATGTCTCGCCAGAAGCGAGCAGCTTCTCACTTTCAAGATGCTGCAGCGCAGCATCCTTGACCTCGTCGAAGCGGCTGGTATCGATCAGCCTCTTCAGCGGGCTCTCGTTTTGCGCATCGTAGTAGTCGAGCTTGCGGTCATTGAGTTCCTTGCGAACCTCTCGCCAGTTCGGCATGTAGAGATCCATGTAGGAGATGAATGTCGCATTGTGAGTGCGCTCGATCAAGTGAATAAGCTCATGCAGGATAACGAACTCAAGGCATTCCAAAGGCTTCTGTGCCAGTTGAAGATTGAACCAGAGTTTTTTCTTCTCCGTGTTACATGTACCCCATCTGGTGACCATGTATTTGGTCTGCCAACTTTCGCAGTGAAGCCCTGTTATCGATTCCCATTTTGGCAGATAGTGCTCAATCTCTTTCTTGAGCATGGCACGGTACTGTTCTTTGACGTAGTTGTCACGCTGTTTGACCGTGCTGTTTTTGTTCATCCGTAGAATAACCTGATTACCTTCGATAACGAAGTTGTTCTTCTGGCTATCGTGAACGAACTTTATGAAGTACTGGCTTCCCCAGATGTATATCGTCTCGCCGGAGACATACTGACGCTTACTGCTGCGCGGCTGGTCTTCGAATTTCTTGATCGATCGTTTGATCCAGCTTAGATTGGTGCGCGCGTAGGCTTCGATCGCCTTGTCGTCGATGGATGAAGGCGCAGAAATAACAACATGACCATCCGGAGGTTTCACCTGTAGATGCATGTTCTTGATATTCTTTTTTTGAACATCAATCGGTATGCCTGCGACGACAATTTGCATTAATACTCCTCCTGCTTTTTGATGATCTTGAAGATGCGCTCCACATCCAAGTCATCGGCGAGAATCTCGAGCAGGGCACGCTTGATCCTGTTCTCCTTGATCGTGTCTCCTCTAAATCCTGCTATGCGGTTCTTGAGTACCGCATTGTGTATCCGTTTTGCTATTTCGGTCTTTTCTGTCTCATCGTCATCAGGTAGGTTGTCGAAGATTGCCTGAAGCGCACGGCTGCTACGGATCTCCTGCGGATAGTCTTCGTTGTCCTCTGGGTGTTCCACGTTCTTCACAAGCTGCACGTAGTAATCCAGCAGTTCTTTGTAATCTTTGACTCCCTGCTTGCGCTCCTCGATGAGCTTGTCGAGGATGGCGGACATCTTTTCGTAGTACCTCGGGTTGACCGTGACCTTTTCCACCACTTTGCGGCGTATGTTGTTCTCAATAGCCTCGGCAGCGCCTTCCTTCTTTCCTTCCGGAACATCGTCGACCAGTTCCTGACCCTTGTCCTCGACGAAATCCAGCAGTGTCAAATCGTCAAACTCGCCGATCTTAATGCTGTCAGAGGCCACGATGTAGTTGTCAATAAGCTTGCGCATATCTGGTTCATAGGCCTTGTAGTCGAGGAAGTCGCCGCTACTGTTGCCGATAGTCTGCTTAAGCTCGATGTAAAAACGAACCTTGCTCTCGTATTTGTTAATCTCTGCTTGCGGGCAGGCATCAATTAGATATGGCTTAGCCTCTGCGAAGGCGCGTACCAGCCTGCTCACGAGGCGGTAGAGCTTCTCCCTCAACCGGGCGTAAATTTCTTCTTCGCTCTCGTCGGCTCCAGACTCACCGCAGAAATAATGGATATACTGCAAGTCTTCACGTGGCTCATCTACGCCTTCGCACAGCTCTTCCAGTTCCTCATATATCTCTTTGAATGTACTGATGGCCTGTTTGCTTCTGTCTTTGATAAGACCAGCTACATCCTCGTCGTCATAACCCTCGAATGCGCCGCCCGTATAGGTGTCCATAGCATCTTTGAGGCTCCCAAAGAGCTGCTGGTAGTCAACGATGAAGCCGAACTCCTTACTCTCTTCAGATTGCTCATCATCATTGCCGTTATCCAAACGGTTCACACGGCAGATTGCCTGGAAGAGTCCGTGATCTTGCATCTTCTTGTCAAGATAGAGATAGGTGCAAGGCGGAGCATCAAAACCGGTGAGCAACTTATCAACTACGATGAGCAGGCTCATGTTTGCCGGTTCTTCGACAAACTTCCGCTTTGCCTCGGTCTCGAAATCCTCAACGGTTTTCTGTATCGACACTCTTTCTGGCAGATTGTTCGGGTCGAGCCCAAGCATCCGCAGGTAAGTCTTATACTTTTCGAAGGTCTCGGTGTCATCCTCATCGCTCACCGTGTCGGTTCGCAAATCTCCAGCCTGCGGAGTGTAGGATGATACGATTGCGCACTTCCGAAAGCCCCGGCTATGGAAGATCTCGTAGTATTTGCATGCGGTATAGATCCTGTCAGCCACAAGTATGGCATTGCCGCTGCCATCCATTAGGCGTGCCTTCATGTCGAAGTCTTGAATGATGTCCCACGCCACCTTCTCCAGCCGGGAGCGGGAACTGTAAACCTTTTGCATCGTCGCCCATTTTTCCTTGAGCTTGGTTTTGGCACGCGGCGATAGTCCTCGAGTCTTAATCTCGAACCATTGGTCGACTCGATCCTGCGAAGACAGATCCTGCGGAATATCCCTCGCTTCGTAGCGCAAATCAAGCACAACACCATCGTTGACAGCTTCATCGTACTTGTAGGTGTGTATATAGGTTCCGAATATCTCGATACTGGTTTTCTTGTCCTTCTTAAGAAGCGGCGTTCCTGTGAAGCCTATGAAAGTGGCCTTGGGCATGATTGCCTGCATAGCCGCATGCAGTTTGCCGGACTGTGTCCTGTGGCACTCATCCACAAAGACATAGATTGTCCCCTTGGCGGAAAAATCCTCCAGCAAGGACTTCTTCAGTTCTTCTATATACTTCTCATAGTCGGCTTCTGTGACCTCTCCACCACGCCTGCCAAACTTATGGATCAGCGAACACATCAGAGAGTCATCGAGCGAGTTTAATCTGGTGACAAGATCCTGCCCACTTGTCGTGCGAACAATCTTCTTCTCGTTCACACCGATAAACGTCTTTTCTATTTGATCGTCCAGCTCTTCTCTATCCGTTACGATAAGGACTCTTGCGTTCTCGCCACCATTCTCGAGCAGCCACTTAGCCAGCCAGACCATCGTCAGGGTCTTGCCGCTGCCTTGGGTGTGCCAAATGATGCCGCCCTTGTTCTTCGCTACTCGCTGCTGGGCACGTTTGATCCCGTAGTACTGGTTATAACGGCACACTTTCTTGATGCCCTTGTCGAATACGATGAAGTTTTCAATTAGGTCGAGAAAGCGCGTCTTATCAAACATGGCATAAAGGGAGCGCAGTAAGTTGTTATCGATTTGCATGCACTGATCTTCGATGCGTACATCATTGACGTCGCGCTCATCTTCGTTGGATAGGAATCCATCCGGCTTCCATTCCATGTAGAACTTGGCCTTAGTCTTGAGCGTCCCGTAGCGCAAACCCTCTGATTCGTTTCCCGCCATACAGAATTGAACAGTCGTGAAGAATGGCTCAATAAAACTATCTTTCTGATTCGTCAGGTTCTGGTGGATGCCTTCCGAGACGGAAATCGCGCTTCGTTTGAGTTCTATTACTGCTACAGCGATGCCATTTAGATAAATAACCAGATCAGGTCGCTTTTCCTGAACCTCAACCACCGTAACTTCTTCGGCTATGGCAAAGTCGTTATTTGCAGGCTGATCGAAGTCGATAAAGAACACCGTCTCCTCCGAAGCCTCCGGAGATGGTTTGACCTTTGCGCCATACTTCAGTAGGGAGTAAACGTTCTTGTTGGCATCGTAGACGCCTCGTGTCATATCCCTGGCAGCCTTTGTAAGCTGGAAGATTGCGCCCTCAATCAGCGTATCGGAGTATCCCGCACGCTGTAAATATGCCTTGAGGCGGTCATCTTTGATATTCTTGTTTTCCTCATCTCTGAGGTCACCAAGATAGGTGTAATCAAGGATCTCTCTATCTTTAAAGAAATCAACGACCCGCGCCTGCGTCTTTCTCTCAGCTTCGCCAATGCTCATGCGAATATACCTCCGTTATATCAACCTTGTTCTGCCGGTGAGCAGTTCGTTCATCATGCCTTGCTTTAGGGACAAGCATTTATTTCGCTGTTGAGTCAGCTGCAAAATATCATGCGAAAAATCATCTAAAACCTCTGCTATCGCCTTTTGTTCGCTTATGTCTTCTGGATATCTGACGACGCACTTTCCTATCTCCCCCTTATTTATTTTCTTGGGAGTAGCGTGATGCAAAGTGCGCTCATCAAGTCCCTTTTTAAACTCGCTACTCATTATGTAATGATTTAGAAAGTGGCTATTTATCTTTATTTCCTTAAACAGTGCAAGGCTGACGTAATATGCAAGGCGTTCTTTCTTTGTTACGACTGTCGATGTTCCTATATCGCCAATTCTTGTCATTAAGATATCGCCTGGTTCAGGAGTGGCCTTAAACCCAAGATAGAAATCATGCTCGGAAATGTATTTATTTGATTCATAAATGTCTTCAATGTTCTCAACAGATACGAAGCGAACTCCTTGCGATGTATAGGTAGGCGTTTGATGAGTTCCGTCATATACCTTGCAAATATCAGATAGTGGCGATTGCTTCCATACAGCGGAAAAACCATCTAATCGTCTTTTCCCTGATAACAACTCCTGCATCACACCTTGCTTGATGGCGGTCTTCTTCTCGATTAGTTTTTCGAGGTTCAGAATTAGCTCGTCAACATCGGACAAAGCAGCTACTATTTTTTGTTGCTCGCTTACTGAAGGGATTGGGACTTCCATATCAGCAATCATCGCTCTACGAACAGAATCAACTGAAGACTTTGCCGTGTACTTTTCAACTTCTTTTCTGAAGTTATTTGAGAAAAAGTAATAGAAGTATTTTCCGCTAATTCCTGAAAAGTCGCGAATCACATAGACCCTCTGATGCGCGGCAAACTTTCCGTTGATGTAGTGAAATACCTTTCCGGTTCCCACACCATCTCCAGCTGTTAGAACCGCTTCACATTCGTAGTCCGCAATATTAATGCTCTCAATATTGTTTGAACGCACAAAAAACGGATAAATGCCTCCTACAACATTATCTTGTGTGTCCCTGCAACCTGTTCCAATTGCCGCAAACTCGCTTACGGACTTTATTTGCCACTCCTTTGGATACGTCACCATTTGAATCCCATCCTTTCCAGATGAGATTTGACCTTCATCTCATAGCTGTCCACGATGCCCTCAAGTGACGGCAGAGTGTCCTCGTAGCGTTCTGACAGCACCACCACGCGGTTGGCCAGCCGATGCGACACGTCAAGGTAAAGCTGGTTGATACCCTCGGCGATGGTGTTGCACCACTTCCGATTGACCAGAAGTTCGATGATCTCATCATCGGTCAGCTTGTCATATTGATCGCGACATTTCGTATCAAGTTCTGCGCTCAATGCTTTAATCAAGGATGTTTGCTCACTGGCCTTGTTCATCAATTCGCTGGCCTTTTCCAGATCCGCAAAGTCATCTTCATACGCTTCAGGCACCGGCTCACTCATTTGCAGGATCTTGATTGCATAGATGATGGATGTCTTGTTTATTGTTCCTTTGTCAGTCCATGCTTCGGCGCAAAGCGGGTTCTTCTCTACGTATGCTGTGTAGTCCTTCTTCTTGCTGATGGAGTCCCACCTTTTCAGCATTTTCTGAAGAGCCTCAATTGCAGGCGTAGTGATTTTCGAGCGGATGGCGGCAATTTTCTCCTCAAGCTCTTTCTTCTTGATTTTGCCATCATCGGACACCACTTCGGAAAGCAAAGACTCGTCATCGCAGTTCTCGATCAGATCATTCAGCTCTGATTCGGTCTGTGCAATGACGTCCTCCGCAGCCTCGATGGCATCCCTTTCGTCCGAAAAGAAGTAGTCAATGATTAGGCTCTTCGGTATCAAACGACCTTCCCAACCTATGACTTTTTCCTGCCCCTTCTTCTTGCCAGATGTATATTCGCCCATGATGTTCTCGGTTTCGCGAGCCAAGGCATAGCCCCTGTCTTCGTGAGCGATGAGCAGAACATCATCGTTCATCACTTCATTCCAGTAGGCAAGAAGCACCTGATAGACGTCGTATTTGCTGACAAGGGTGAACCCCTCGTATTTCTTAATAAGATAAGAAGCCAGATCGTCTATGAAGTACCGTGCATCCAAGGTGTCATCCACACTAATGAGACGCGGGCGGGCATATTTTTTCCAAGCAGAAAAGGCCTTGTCTATCTGCTTACCATAGGCAGAGAACTCCTCGTCGCTATAGATGGCCTGACGAATGTCCTCCTTGCCGATTTTTAGCTCGTAGAATCCAGCGCGTACCTTCTTGAACAGTGCTTTTCGCAGCTCGGGGAACGCATCCCAATAATCCTGCAGGCTATCAATATCTTCCTGCGGAATGCCGCCGTTCAGGTGCCCATCGATATTTTGAATATCCTCTGGATCAGACGCATCGATATAACGGGTGATATTGAGGTTGTACTTGTTCTTAACCTTGATTTCCTGCCACTTCACGAACCGGGCGTATTTGGGATCGTCCTCGATCTGCTCGTTGAACGTTGTAATGATCCGATAGATATCCTGCTCACGAAGGCGGTTCTTATTCCCATCCTTCACGTAGTTGCGGCTGGCGTTGATCATGAAAATACCCTGACGGTTCTCAGCGCCCTCCTTATCGATGACGAGAATGCACGCCGGGATGCCTGTCCCGTAGAAAAGGTTGGGCGGCAAGCTGATAATCCCCTTGATCCATCCCTTGTCCACGATGCTCTTTCGGATAGTCTCTTCTGCATTGCCGCGGAACAGCACACCGTGGGGCAGAATGACCGCAGCCTTACCGGTTGACTTTAGCGTTTTGAGAATGTGAAGTAGCCATGCGTAATCGCCGTTCTTTGCAGGTGGGCGGTCTCCATATCCATTGAACCTGCCAAACTCCTGCACGCCCGCCGTCCAGTTCTTCATGGAGAACGGAGGGTTTGCCACCACATAGTCAAATCGCTTCAGTTCCGAATCGTCATCTTCTTTCAAGAACTGCGGATCGGAGAAGGTGTTCCCTGACCTGATAATGATGGACGCCTTGTCATGCAGCACGGCGTTCATCTTGGCAAGCCCCGCCGTAGAACTGTCCTTTTCCTGCCCATAACCAGCAATCTGGAACGGTGCTTCTGCGATTGCCCTGATTAAAAGCGAACCAGAACCGCATGCTGGATCACAGATCACCGCATTGGTGTCTTTGCATTTATCGATTCCTATAACCTTCGCAAGGATTCTCGATACCTCTGCCGGGGTGTAAAACTGCCCTTTGCTCTTGCCGCTTTCGCTGGCAAAGTTGCGCATCAGGTATTCGTATGCATCGCCGATGATGTCATCGCCCTCGGCCTTGTTCTTAGAAAAGTTCAGTTCGGGGCGCTGGAAGATGGAAATGAGCTTAGTGAGCTTGTCCACCATCTCTTGGCCTTTACCGATTTTCGCCTCATCGTTGAAGTGAGCAATGTCGATGACGCCCTTCAAGCTGTCGTTAACATCCGCAAGGCGCGAGATGATCTTGTCCATCCCTTCGCCGATGTTTCTCTGATTCTTCAAAGCGACGAAGTCGTCGAAAGAACACCCTGTCCGCTTCTCCGGGTCTTTCTCCGGATCGTGCGCCTTGTCGAACACGGTGATATCAGCATACTTCTGGCCTTTGTATTTGTCTGACACATACTTCATGAAAAGAAGCGTCAGGATGTAATCCTTATACTGCGAGGAATCCATACCTCCTCGAAGCTCGTCGCAGCTTGCCCATAATGAGCTGTACAGTTCTGTTTTCTTGACCGCCATAGGTTAATTAACTCCTTTATTTATATTCGCAGCCATGCCAACTACTCGATGGCGCTCTTGCCGCTCTGCACCCATTCGTCAAGTTCAGAACGCTTGAACTTCCACTGCTTTCCTATCTTGTGAGCGGGGACGCCTTTGTCTTTGCGGAGCCAACCACGCAAAGTGACGGGCTTCACGCCCAGATAGTCCGCCGCCTCATCTATGTTTATCCACTTGTCGCTGATCATTTCTTCCATTGGTTCCACCTCATCGGTTGAGTTAAGACAATTCACCACACCTATTATAAGCCGCTGACCTGCTAACTACAATCGGTTTGTTGTTATTTGCGTATATCTAAGGCCTGTTTGAGGGTATGGAAACATGTCGCATCTCTGAAATTACTGCCCGGACATCGTGATGTCCGGCAAGCAATCGCAGATATGCCCGGGTTTCACAGTTTTGCTTCCACAATTCTCCTGCTCAGGTGCCAAAAATAGGACATGTTCATGTCCGGGACTTTCCCTTTTCTGCAGCCCATAATCAAAAGCAAGTTCAGTGCATTCACCTGCAGGAATGTTCCGGCGCTGAACTGACAACTTAACAACCAGCAGCCACCACCGGAAGGACGAGCTGCAATCTCGAAACGCTGAGTCGTTCGGATTGACTTGCTTCTCCTTCACGGTGTCTTGCTATGCGTCCTCCCGGCCTCCGTTTCGAGCCACAGAAACGGAGGCCTTTTCATGCTTATCAAGTACAAATCTGTAACCGGCGAGGTCAACGAGATCGATGTGGACGAGTTCTACGGAACCCTGATCATCGACTCGCGGCGTAAGGAGGAATCCGCCGACCGCAAACACAGAAGGCACTGCTACTCCCTCGATGCCATCGACTTTGAGGGCATCGAGTACGCCGACCCCGAGGACTTCGTTGAGAAGCTGACGGACGACACCCCGGAGCGCAACGCCCGTATCCGT
Organism: Olegusella massiliensis; assembly: GCF_900078545.1. Classification (GTDB taxonomy): domain Bacteria; phylum Actinomycetota; class Coriobacteriia; order Coriobacteriales; family Atopobiaceae; genus Olegusella; species Olegusella massiliensis. The sequence continues at coordinate 1,685,688 of NZ_FLLS01000002.1, read as the reverse complement.
GAGTGCTTCAGTCAGCTCACCGAAGTCCAGCAGCGCCGCATGCTGATGGTCGCTTCCGGCCTGTCGCTTCGCGAGATCGCCCGTCGCGAGGGCAAGGACATCAAGACGATTCGCGAGTCCGTCGAGGCTGCACGGGCGAAGTTCAAAAAACTTTTCTAACACACCCCCTCAAACACCACCCCGGATGTCCGTATGTCGGAGAGGCAATCCCGCTTCTCCGACATTCACGGAAAGCGAGGTGAACCAAAGATGAAGCACAACCTGACAGTCGGCATCGACAAGAAAAGGCGCGAGGACGGGATCGTCTCCTGCCAGCAGGTCGGCATCCGCGAGAAGCTGATGCCGACCTGCTGGGCAAGAAGGAGCGCCTGACCATCCTCATCCCCGGAAGCAGCGTCGAGACCGTCGCCATCACAGAAGTAAAGGAGGAAGCAGATGAAGCTCTACGAGATTAACCAGCAGATCGCCGAGCTCATCGACCGCATCGACATCGACTGCGAGACCGGCGAGATCGGCGAAAGCACGGACGAAGTATTGAAGGAACTGGACGCGCTCGAGATGGAGCGCACGGACATCCTGACCTACCTTGCCAAGCTCGTGCTCAACACGCGCTCCGATGTCGCGGCGCTGAAGGCTGAGGAAGCAAGGCTGAAGGAACGACACCTACACGGGTGTCGAATACGCCGGTGCCCACGAACCCTTGGTGGACGACATCACATGGGAGAAGACACAGACCGTCTTGGAATCACGCATCAACGGAGAACGTAACAACAAGCATCCCCACTTCCTGAAAGGCACTGTCTACTGCGCCTTTTGCGGCGAGCGGATGCTCATCAGCAACACGAAGAAAAAGAATGGGACGGTCTATCCCTACTTCGTCTGCTCCGGCAGGCACCGCAGGGTGGGCAACTGCAAATCGCGCTACGTCCTCATCGGGGAAGTGGAAAGGAAGATAGAGCGCCTCTACGACGACATCCAGCTCCCTCCGCAGATTCGCTCTGCAGTCGAGGAAGAGCTCCAAGGCGTCATCGCCAAGGAAAAAGAAAAGTACGATCTAGAGATCGATGGCCTGCTCGGCAGGAAGCGGGAGCTGGAACATAAGAGCGAGAAGCTCCTCGAAGCCCACTACAACGATGCGATCCCGCTGGATCTCCTGAAATCCGAACAGGAACGCATCGCCAAGGAGCTGGCTGCCATCAACCACGAGATCAAGCAGCACGACGCCACCTTCGAGCAGATATCCCGGAACCTGACAAACGCCCTCGAGCTACTCGAGGACGTCGCCACCTTCTACCGAAATGGCTCCGACATCGTAAAGCGAATGCTTAACCAAGCCATCTTCGAAAAAATCTACATCTCCTGCAGCAAGGAAGTGCCTCTGGAAATCGAGGCCGAGTACCGGCCACCCTTCAACGCCATCGTGGAACCCTTCAAAGACGAAATCGCAAAAGTGAACCGGGCAATACGTCAGAACGCCGATTCAGCACTGTCAAAAGTCTGGGCAGCAAAAAACCGCATCCTGAAACAAATCAGGTGCGGTCTTGCTGCGTGTGATGATCACACAGATATCGAATCTCACTCGAACTCAAATTTTTTTACCTACAAAAGTTCGAGTAAGGCATTTTTGGTGGAGATAAGGGGGATCGAACCCCTGACCTCATGACTGCCAGTCATGCGCTCTCCCAGCTGAGCTATATCCCCGTGCGTTGGTGCGTTAGTAACTATAGCAGAGCAAAACTTCACGTCAAGCAATCTTTCAAAAAAATTTTGCGATCACTTGACGTGACAGATTTCTGAGATTGTGTACTACTTGGCTAAAAGACCCATACGCGCAGGAACAATCTGCTCAGTCAGCCTGTCTGCAAGCTCATCAAGCGCAATGTCCTCGCGCTTTCCTGTTGCACGGCACTTAAGCTCTGCCATACCCGTCTTAAGACCACGCTTGCCGATAACCACTTGCCAAGGGAATCCCATCAAATCTGCTTCAGCAAATTTAACGCCAGGTCGCTCTTTGCGATCATCAAGTAAAACATCCAGGCCTGCTTCACTAAGCTTGGTAGCGACTTGCTTTGCAGCTTCAAAAACCTCTCCCTTATTATCGAGCGAGATTACCTCAACTTCATAAGGCGCAACAGAAACAGGCCATATAATGCCTGCATCATCGTGATGTTGTTCAACTACTGCCGCAAGTGTACGAGAAATGCCAATGCCATAACAGCCCATGATGAGCGGTTTTTCTTTACCATCAGCGTCGGTAAACGTAGCTCCCATTGCTTCAGAATACTTAGTACCTAGTTGGAATACTTGTCCACACTCAATGCCACGAGCGCCAGAAAGTGCCTGTCCACAATGGGGGCATATGTCCCCAGCTTTAGCGGTAATCACATCAACCCACTGGTTTATTTCAAAATCATGGCCAAGTTGAGCAGAGCGCAAATGGTAACCTGCCTCGTTTGCACCCACAAGCCATGAGCTTGAATTTTTAAGTGCAATATCTGCGGCTACAAAAACACCGTCAGGAACATTTACTGGTCCCATAAAACCTTTCTGAAGACCAGCAAGCTCAAGCTCTTCATCAGTCATAAGGTGATACTCACCAAAGGCGTGACCAGTTTTGACATCATTGATCTCATGGTCGCCAGGAACCATAACAATCCAAGGTTGACCCTCACCATCAATGAGGGCAATTGCTTTGCGTGTTTGTGCCTCAGGTACGTCAAGAAAAGTCGCTAAATCTGCAATGCTCGTGACATGAGGTGTCTCAATACGCGTGAGCTCACCCGCAACATCATCAATTACTTCACAGTGAGCTGTTGCGGCCTCAGTATCGGCTGCAAAACCACATTCATCGCAATAGACAAGCGCAGCTTCGCCGGCATCCGCCAAAGCCATGTACTCAACAGAGGTGTCACCGCCTATTTGACCAGAGTCAGCGGCTACGGGCAGCGCACGCAAGCCACAGCGAAGGCAGAAACGTGCATATGCGTCTTTCTGCATGTCATAACACTCTTGTAGCGACTCTTGCGTAGCTGAGAAGGAATACCCGTCTTTCATGATGAACTCACGACCACGCATCAAACCAAAGCGAGGGCGCAACTCATCACGGAATTTATCCTGAATCTGATAGAGCGTTACAGGCAACTGCTTGTAGCTACGAAGCTCGCTACGCACTAAGTCGGTAAAAGTCTCCTCATGAGTAGGACCAAGGGCAAATTCACGGTTGTGGCGGTCTGAAAAACGCATAAGCTCTGGACCATACGCGTCCCAACGACCAGATTGATGCCAAAGTTCAGCATCAGTCAAAATAGGAACCATCATCTCTTGGGAGTTGATTGCTTCCTGCTCCTCGCGACAGATATTTTCAATCTTGCGAATAGAACGCCAAGCAAGAGGTAAATACGCATAAAGCCCTGCAGCCTCTTTGCGAATCATACCTGCACGCAAAAGGAGTCTGTGACTCGCAAGCTCAGCCTCTGTGGGATCTTCCTTGAGAGTCGGAGCATAGAGGCGCGACATCCTCATATAATTCATCATCCAAAATCCTTCCGCTCAAAACATAAGCTCACCCATACTAGCCTTAAGATGCAGGCCAGCGCTGGGCAATTTCAGCAAACAACTCTTCAACAATATCTTTTTCAGCTACTTTACGAATGGGCTTGCCTTTGGCAAAAAGCATCGCGGTTCCCCTACCACAGGCAACGCCAATGTCAGCACTGCGTGCTTCGCCTGGGCCGTTAACTACACAACCCATAACAGCCACCGAAATGGGTACGCGTAAGGTCTGCAGACGTTCTTCAACGCTGCGCGCAATCTCAATAAGATTCACTTGAGTACGACCACAAGTGGGGCAACTCACAAGCTCAGGATGAAGGCGACGAATTCCCAACGAAGAAAGGATATCCCAGCCCACACGTATTTCCTCAACAGGATTTGCTGTCAAAGAAACGCGCATGGTATCACCGATGCCCTCAGCAAGCAAAGTACCCAGCGCTATAGCACTCTTAACCGTACCTTGGCGAGCAGTGCCTGCTTCGGTCACACCAATATGCAAAGGGACATCGGGTAGTGCTTGCGAAAGCATACGATTGACTTCAATGGTTTCTGATACCCCATGGACTTTTGCGGAAAGTACAAAATTCTGAAAACCACGCTCTTCAAAATGTTGAGAAAAGCTAACAGCACTTTCGACAAGCTTCTGCGGTAGATTCAGATCCTCTCGAGCGTCTACTTCCCTATCTAAAGAACCTGCATTGACACCAATACGAATTGCCGTACCAGCAGCACCCGACTCATCAATGACGGCATCAACTCGATCAAAAGATCCGATATTGCCTGGATTAATGCGAACAGCAGCCGCTCCAGCATGAATAGCTGCAAGAGCAAGCTTATAGTCAAAGTGGATATCTGCCACGACAGGTAAAGAACTTTCGGCACAGATACGCTCAAATGAAGAGATAACTGCAGCATTGGGCAAAGTTACGCGCACAATTTCACACCCTGCCGTTGCAAATTCAGCAATTTGGTGAAGGGTGGCCGCTGCATCATCCGTTTTTGTATTGCACATTGACTGTACTGATACAGGCGCACCAGCACCAACTGCTACAGAACCCACCATGACTCGGCGCGTCTTGTTATGAGGAAGCTCGCTACTCATACCTCTCCCCTTTGAATATCTGAGTGGTGATATTAGCGGACGATAAAATGCAAAACGTCATTGCCTACTGCAAAGACAAACAGCGCGAGCAACAGCGCAAGCCCGATATAGCTCAAAACTGCTTTTGCCTTGAGGGACATGGGTCTTTTAATACTTGCCTGAATCATTTCAATCAAAATCTTGCCGCCATCCAAAGGAGGAATAGGCAGCAGATTCATAAAGCCTAAAGACATCGAAATTAATGCAGCAAACATCAATAAGCTGTGAATGCCAGAATGTGCTGCCTCAGAGGCCATAACCGAAATACCAACGACTGAGGATGACTGAGAGAGCACTTCAACGGTGTGTTGGGGCATGATAAGACGTACAGCTGATCCTGCAATTATCTGGGCATACGACCAAGCTATATGGGACGCTTCAAAAAAATTGGGGTAAGCATGTGTGGTCTTGGCAGCAATACCAATCAACTTGACGCTTCCATCACTTGGCAAATTGATAGTAGTTTTTTGCAGTTTGCCAGCACGTTCATAGCTCAACTCAAAAGGATGAGGATCTTTAAACTCCTTATCAAGCGAATCGACGATCTCGGCCCAATTTTGTACCGCTGTATCATTAATTGCGGTAATTTTATCGCCCGCTTCAAGGCCAGCCTTTTGTGCCAAACTATCACTGGTCACAGCCCCAATTTCATTGGTACCAGATGCCACCTCAAAGCCTGTTGCCATAGAAACACCCACGACAACTAAGAATGCCAACACAATATTGACTGCAGGACCAGCAATAAGGCAAAAGAAGCGCTTAAAAAAGCCCTTACCATCGTAGGTGCGCGCACGCTCAAACTCCAGAGCTGTCTTTGCATCAACAAGAGGGCGTGCCTCCCCTTCTGCGGTACTACCTTTCAGCTCAAAGTTGTGTCCACGATCATATTCTGTAAGCATAAAAGGATCACGAGCAAGGGTGCTTGCAACCAAAACACTTTTCTCACCCTGCTCAAGCATGCCACAATCACGAAGAGCGGCCCAATCAAATAAAACATTCAGATTGGCTTCAACTTCTTCTTCGTCCACAGAAAGAGCGCTCGCAATCTGGCTCGAGTCGCAACGACCTTGTTTTTGCACATACGCAAAAACTTCAGATAAACGCTCGTCGCCAGCATTTTCCATACCACAAATCCTGGTATAACCGCCAAGTAGCAGCGGAGTTACTCCAAATTCTGTACCATATTTTTTTGACTTCTTTGCCAAGTGAAAGCGACTGGGCATACCCAAATAAAACTCTGTTACACGCATGCCGCAAGCTCGTGCTGCAAGAAAATGCCCTGCCTCATGGACAGTCACAAGTATAGAAAGGATAAGAAGTCCCCAGAATAGTGCCGATACAGCTCCCATTAAGCGCCACACCTCTCAAGAACATTTGTGGCACGCCTACGAGCTTCTGCGTCGATAGCAACGAGCTGCTCAATACTTTCAACAACGCTACTATCCATTTCATCCATAACAGAACGAATAATATGCTCGATATCAAGGAAACCACAACGACCCTGACGAAAAGCGAGATTTGCTATTTCATTGGCTGCATTCATAACACAAGGCGCCGTACCACCCTGCTTGCCTGCACGTTTTGCCAAAGCTAGGCAGCCAAAAGTCTTCTCATCAGCCTCACCAAAACTCATAGCAGGAACACTACACCAGTCAATACGCGCTGCAGGGGTTTCCCAGCGCTCAGGGTAGCTAAGTGCATACTGAATAGGTAGGCGCATGTCAGACGGCCCAAGTTGAGCCATGACAACGCCATCACTGAACTCTACCATCGAATGAATACGACTTTGCCGCTGAATAAGTACGCGCACCTGGTCGACTGAGACCTCAAAAAGCTGATGTGCTTCAAGTACTTCAAGGCCCTTATTGGCAAGCGTAGCTGAATCGATGGTAATCTTAGGTCCCATAGCCCACGTGGGATGTGCTAAAGCATCAGCAGCTTTTACACCAGCCAACTCCTCACGCTTTTTGCCATAAAAAGGACCACCAGAACAGGTAAGCCATAGGCAATACACGTCACGAGTACGCTTACCCACCAAGCATTGGAAAATAGCACTGTGCTCAGAGTCAACAGGAATAAGCTGTCCTGGCCCTGCAAGAGGCATTAAAAGGTCTCCGCCGCAGACAATAGACTCTTTATTGGCGTACGCGAGAATTTTTTTTGCCTTAAGGGCTTCATACCCACAACGAATACCCGCAAATCCCACTACAGCTGACACAACACAATCAACTTCAGGAAGAATAGCGAGCTCAGTTAAAGCATTGTCACCTGAAAAAATTTGACAGTCTAAAGGCAGGCCATCAAGTACGCCATCATGCGCATGGGTCTTATCGCCTATACCAACATATTTCACGCCAAATTCACGTGCAGCTGCAACAAGCTTATCAGTTGCAGACCACACCGATAGGGCAACTACCTGCAATTTATCAGCATGCTGCCGACAAACATCCAAAGTTTGAGTCCCAATAGAACCCGACGCGCCCAAAACTGCTACACGCAGTGGGCGCGGACGAGGACTCTTGGGTGATGTATCTTCAAAGATACTCACAAAATGCCTCCTAACAACAAGGCAGCCCAAGCAACTGTTCCCGCAAAAAGCATAGAATCAGCCCTGTCGAGCATTCCTCCATGCCCAGGAATAATATTTCCTGAATCCTTAACGCCAACGCCGCGTTTGATGCGTGATTCAAATAAATCACCCAAAACAGCAGAAATACAGACAAGCAGCCCCACAGCAATTGCGAGTCCAAAATGCATGCCGCGGATATGAAGGATTGCAAGAATAATCCAAGGAATAATACCGCCCACCATACCGCCCCAAAAACCCTCAAGAGATTTCTTAGGCGAAATCTGGGGAGCCAGCTTATGCTTGCCAAAGCGTGACCCGACAAAATATGCAAGCGCATCATTGAGCCACACTGAGCCCATAACAGCAAAAGTGAAAAAAGCCCCCGTATTGCCCGGATCGACGCAACGAATTGCAACGATGCTGGCATACATCAGTGAGGTATAGATAGGTCCAAAGACCGATAGTGCAACATCTGCTGCGGTGGCACGTGGCGTCAACACATACCAAATAGCGTTTGCCATAATAAGCAAAAATACTGCCAATACCAGATAAGGATAGCTACCGGTCAAAGGTACAAGTGGAAAAAGAGCAGCTGCTGTCAGGCCAATAAGTTCATTGGGCATACGACCTGCCATACGCACCATGCGAAAAAATTCGGAACAACAAAGCCATGCCATCAAAGCAACAATAACGGCAGTAGGAATGGTGCCCAAATACAAGCACACAAGGATGCTAATCGCGTAGATAGCGCCCGACAAGCTGCGTTGTAAGAGCTTTTCGGCATTATCACGCGCTACCTGTCCACGAAGCTTACCTTCAGCACGCGAGGATGCCGTAGACTTGCGATGTGTCTCAAGACGAGCAATGCCCGCATCAATACCACGATTGCGCACATTGCTTTGCTTGCTTGTAGTGGAGTTGTCGTCGTCACTCACTTATTAACCACTCCCCCAAAGCGCCTGTTGCGATTTTGGAATGCGTGGATTGCTCTTAACATGTCCCAACGCGTAAAATCAGGCCAATAGGTATCTGTTACATAAAACTCGGTATAGGCTAACTGCCATAACAAATAATTTGACAAGCGTTTCTCACCCGAGCTACGAATAAGAAGTTCAGGATCAGGAAGGCCTGCAGTATAGAGTCGCGAGGCAAACATCTCACTGTCGATATCATCTGCAGAAAGCTTACCATCCTCAACGTCTTGAGCTAAAAGACGAGCAGCGCGAACAATCTCAGCGCGCGAACCATAATTTACCGCCAAAGCAAAGGTCATACCTGTGTGATCAGCCGTTTCTGCAAGACCTTTTTGGAACACCTTATATGTCTCACGAGGTAGGGCTTCAAGATCGCCAAAAAAACGCAGTCGTACATTTTCTTGATGAAATAAAGGAAGTTCTTTAACCAAAGTCGTTGCAAACAGATGCATTAAGAGATTGACTTCGCGTTGAGGACGACGCCAGTTTTCTGTAGAAAATGCATAGACAGACAGGACATCAAGACCCAAGCGTACGCTCGTAGTCACTGCTTCGCGTAAGGAATCAACACCTGCTACATGGCCCTTTGTACGATCTAACCCTCGCGCCTGTGCCCAGCGCCCATTACCATCCATGATGATAGAAACATGACTGGGAATACGAGTTAGGTCAATATCATCAAGTTTGATATCGGAAGGAGCATCACCGTAATAGGCGCGAAGCTTTGCTTCGTTGCGCTCCACTTAAATCTCCATCACTTCAGCAGTCTTAGCCTTAAGTAGCTCATCGACTTTTTTCGTGTAATCATCTGTGAGCTTTTGAATAGCTTTCTTGGTACGGTTGGCCTCATCCTCGGGCAAGTCATCCTCTTTTTCAGCACGATCAACACGAGTATTAGCATCACGGCGAGCATTGCGAATAGCAATTTTTGCTTCTTCAGCAAGTTTGCTGCAGTCTTTTGAAAGCTCGCGACGGCGCTCTTCGGTGGGCTTAGGGAAAGGAAGGCGGATAGATACGCCATCCTCATTGGGAGTGATTCCCAAATCCGAAGCCTCAATAGCTTTAACAATGGCACGCAGCGCACTTTTGTCCCAAGGTTCTACAACAAGTAGAGAGGCCTCAGGAACCTTGACAGCTGCTAGCTGCGTGATAGGCGTTGGTTGGCCATAATAGTCAACCTTGATTGGATTAAGCACTTGAGGGTTTGCTCTGCCCGTGCGCACCTTTGCAAAGCCTGCAACAAGATTTTCGATACACTTATCCATATGCTTGTTGGCAAAATCGGTAAACTCACTCATTGTGCGTCCTCCTCGATAACGGTAGTTCCTACGAGCTCGCCGCGGAGGGCACGGTCAAAAACACCCTCTTCGTCGAGGCTAAAAACCATAATTGGCATGTGGTTATCATGACAAAGGGCCGTGGCAGTGGCATCCATAACTTTGAGGTTACGGGTAAGAACCTCGTTATAGCTGATGGTATCAAACTTAAGCGCTTCAGGATGAGAGACGGGATCTTGGTCGTAGATACCATCTACCTTGGTAGCCTTCATCAAGATATCGGCGTCAATCTCACAAGCGCGCAAAGCTGCTGCAGTATCAGTGGTGAAATAGGGATTACCAGTACCAGCAGCAAAAATCGTAATCCTACCTTTTTCTAAATGACGAATGGCACGACGTCTGATATAGGTTTCAGCTACAGAGCGCATTTCGATAGCACTCATCACACGGCAGTCCATGCCAGCTTTTTCAAAGGTGTCCTGGAGAGCCAGTGAATTTATAACCGTGGCAAGCATACCCATATTGTCGCCCTGAGCGCGATCCATACCAGCCGCAGCACCCGTAAGACCGCGAAAAATATTGCCGCCACCAACCACGATGGCAATATCAACACCAGCCTCATACGCAGGTTTTATATCGCGAGCAATACGCTCAGGAACACTTGGGTCAATGCCAAATTCTTTTGAACCCATCAGTGCTTCTCCAGAGAGCTTAAGCAGCACCCTGTCATATTTATATTCAGACATATGACCTCCTTGTATCCTGATATGACATTTTAACAAAGTTATGAAAGCTAATGTATTTCCCCTTGGTGGGCGGTAGCGTCTCGTTGCATAAAAAAAGGGCCGACTTGCGCCGGCCCTCTAAAGCGTATAAAGCTTACTCAGTCTCACCAAAGGCATATCTCTCAAAGGCAAGAATCTCGATGGTATCATCTGCGGCCTTGGAAATCTTTTTTGCGAGCTCACTGATGGTGACATCTGAATCCTTGATAAAGACCTGCTCGGTAAGGACGTTTTCCTTGTAATACTTATTAACACGGCCTTCAATCATCTTTTGCTGAACAAACTCAGGCTTGCCGGACTCAGCGGCCTGTGCAGCATAAATGGTCTTCTCACGCTCAAGAAGGTCAGCGGGAACATCCTCGCGGCGTGCAGCGACAGGATCGGCAGCGACAACCTGCATAGCAACGTCATGCGCAAAAGCTTTGAAGTCATCATTTGCAGCAGTCTCTTCTTTGGTAAAAGAGAAGGACACAAGGTCTGCAAGCTTGCCGCCAAGATGGATATAGCTCGCAAGAGCGCCCGTGGAGGTCATACGCTTAAAGCGGATAATCTTCATGTTCTCACCGATGACGTGAATCATCTCAGTAAGCTCGGACTCAACGGTACCCTCGCCCATTGTGCAAGCCTTAAGTGCATCAACATCTGCAGGGTCATTTTCAGCAACAACCTTGGCAAGATCGGCAGCAAAGCCAGTAAACTTGGGGGTGGTACCAACAAAGTCAGTCTCGCAGGTAAGCTCAAGCAGTGCACCAGTCTTGCCATCCTCAGACACATAAGCAGCAACAGCGCCCTCATTGGTAGCACGACCGGAGCGCTTTACAGCCTTGGCTACGCCCATCTCACGAAGAACGTCAATTGCACGCTCAATATCGCCATCAGCTTTCACAAGTGCCTTTTTGCACTCCATCATCGGGGAGTTTGTCATCTCGCGGAGCTGCTTAACAAGAGCAGCGGTAATCTGTGCCATGGTGACCTCCTTTAAGGGTCTCTTTGTTGGTTGGTCTGAATTACTCTGCAGCAGGAGCTTCGGTGGCCATTTCAGCCTCAATGGAGGCAGCATCTTCGCCTGCCATCTCAGCGGCAGTCATCTGCTCCTTGCCAGAACCAGCAAGAACTGCATCGGCAGCAAGCTGGCACATCAAATCAACGGAACGAATAGCATCATCGTTTGCAGGAATGCCGTAATCAATCACGTCAGGATCAGAGTTGGTATCAAGAAGACCAACAACGGGGATGTGAAGACGGTTAGCCTCTTTGATGGCAATCTCCTCACGCTTGGTATCAACAACAAAGAGTGCCTGAGGCAGAGCACGCATGTCACGAACGCCACCAAGGTTACGCTGCAGTTTCTCGAGCTCCTTGGTAAGCACAGCCTGCTCTTTCTTGCCACGACGAGCCATGTCGCCAGTCTCTACCATGGCCTCGAGCTGTTCCATACGATCAATACGAGAACGCATGGTCACAAAGTTGGTGAGCATACCACCAAGCCAGCGCTGATTGATGTAGGGCATACCAGCACGAGCAGCTTGAGTAGAAATAGGCTCCTGAGCCTGTTTTTTGGTACCGACAAACAAAACATTGCCACCCTTAGCAGCAGTCTCCTTGAGGAAGGTATAGGCTTTGTCAGCGTCAAAAAGGGTTTGCTTGAGATCAAGAATGTAGATGCCATTGCGCTCACCAAAGATATAAGGTTTCATCTTTGGGTTCCAGCGGCGGGTCTGGTGACCATAGTGGCAACCTGCATCGAGCAAAGTCTGAATAGTAATCTTAGCCATCTTTAACCTCCATTGGTTGATCCTCCGCGTGGTGTCATCCCCTTAAACCACCTAGGTTATGGCTTAAGCCTAGGCACCATGGCTTTTGGGTGGCCACGCGTGTGAAATATACTGTACGGACGCACAGCAACTAGACAGTATAACAGCTTATCTATGCAGTACCAAGCTCATATTGAGAGCAATTTTGCCATCACAATGCGCCCAAATCCACAACTACTCTGCTCTTGGATGTGCCTGACGAGCCGCATCTTTAAGCCGTTCTATCGAAAGGTGCGTATAAATTTGAGTCGTGGAAAGATCAGCATGCCCCAAAAGTTCTTGAACAGAACGAATGTCGGCTCCCCCCGAAAGCAGCTCTGTAGCATATGAATGGCGCATAGCATGAGGTGTAAGTGAAGCATCGAGACCTGCCAGCTTGATATAGTGCGAAAAGCGCACCCTCAACGCATCTGCACTCATACGCTTACCGCGTGTAGAGATAAATATCGCTTGCCTATCAGCATCGCTTTGTACTTTCGCTTTTGCTAACAGCGCTGGACGTGCAAATTGATAATAGTCAAGCAAACGCTTAATGGCTTCAGGATAAAGTGGAACAATACGTTCCTTAGAACCTTTTCCAAAAAGACGAGCTTGTTTTAAGTCCATATCGATATCGGATATATTGAGGGCAGATATTTCTGAGATACGTCCCCCTGTTGCCGCTAAGAGTTCTAAATAAGCGCGGTCACGTATGCCCTCACTACTGCTGAGATCACAAACGGCAAGAAGTTTTTCTACTGAAACAGCATCAAGCGTATGAGGCAAAGTCTTTGCTCTTTTGGGGCTAGCAACAGCTGCAGCACAATCTTTTTCGGTAAAACCTTCTCTCACAAGCCAACGATATATATCACGGATAGCAGATAGCCTCCGGTCAATGGTAGATGAGGCATAGCGCGCACGTACCTGCTCGGCAAGCCAAGAACGAATTTGACGGTGAGAGACATCAAGTCCATCAATCTGCTGACATTGAAGCCAGGCATCATATGCTTCCAAATCACCTTGATAAGCACGTAGAGTATGGACAGAAAGATTGCGAACGTCTTTAAGATAGGCTAAGTACTGCTTGACCAATACTGAAAAATCTTGCTGTTGTGGCTGTTCTTTCTGAACATCTATTGCATTCATGCGTCCTCATGACCTTCCAAAAAGGCATTTTCCCAGTTTGCATCAGGCCATGTACCTGCATAATTAGCAAAAATGTCTTGTCGATTTTGTACAAATGTCTCCATATCTGTTTTTGCACGTTTGGCATATGCGGCATAGCGGTCTTTCTTTTTAAGACGCGGACCCTCCAAGGGAGCTACAATACCAAAATTAACATGCATGGGCTGATAATCAGTACAAAAGGGATCTGAAGCATAGTGCACCAACGAACCAAATGCTGCACTTGGTGGCAGCTCTGGAGCTGCAAGCCCTTTAAGGGCCGCATAGGTATTGAGTGCTGCAAACAGACCCGACGCAATAGCCTCGGTATAGCCCTCAGTACCCGTAATCTGGCCTGCAAGGCGAATTTGGGTTTTAGGTATACAAAAACCGTGTTCAAGCACATGTGGACTGTCCACAAAACTGTTTCTATGCATAACGCCATAACGGAAAAACTCTGCATGCTCTAGACCTGGTATAAGACGAAATATTCGTTTTTGTTCGCCCCAGTTAAGGTTGGTTTGAAAACCGACAAGGTTATAAGCGGTTTTATTGATATTCTCCGCACGAAGCTGAACTGCTGCCCACGGGCGATGGCCCGTGCGAGGATCTGTTAAACCTACAGGTTTGAGTGCTCCAAACCTCAAGGAGTCAATACCGCTACGAGCTACTTCCTCAACAGGCTGACAGGCGCTAAAGAGATCTTTTTGTTCAAAATCACGCGCAATCACACGTTTGGCTGAGATGAGTTCTCCTACAAGTTGCTCATATTCTTGTTTGTTCAAAGGACAGTTGAGATAATCACCACTGCCTGCTTCTTCATAGCGTGACTGACTAAAAATTATTTCTTTATCAAGAGACTCCGCATCAACAATAGGAGCAGCCGCATCATAAAACGACATACGACTTGCCCCCAGCTGTTTTGAAAGCGCCTCGAAAAGTGACGCTGAGCAAAGAGGACCTGCAGCAATTACTGCATAGCCCTTCGGAAGATCCGTTATTTCTTTGCGAACAACTTCAATAAGGGGTTCAGCTTCAATAGCAGCATTGACTAACTGCGAGAATTGCTCCCTATCAACTGCAAGCGCTCCACCTGCTGGCACGCTCGCCTTAAAGGCAAGCTCAATTAAGGCAGAACCCATGAGCACGAGTTCGCGTTTGAGCAATCCCGCCGCACTATCAGCACGAAGAGATTTAAGAGAGTTGGAACAGACAAGCTCAGCAAAATCTGACGTCTTGTGTGCAGGAGATGCCACGTGAGGACGCATCTCATAAAGCCTCACAGCAATGCCACGACGCGCAAGCGTCAACGCACACTCGCTACCTGCAAGACCTCCACCAACAACATCAACAACTACTGCCATAGAAAATCAACCAATCAAAGAATGCTCGTCGAAAAACAATCAGAGGTAATCTGTATTTGTCCAATTCTAGCGCGTGTATTCAAATAGTCAGCAGTAGGAGCATAGCGACCATCAGGAAGTCGCTCAACAATATTTTTAGTTTCATACTCAGAAAGTGTCCGCAAAAGCGTGAGGGGATCCATACCCAAAGTCAAAGCTAGTTCATCAGGTCGCGTAGCAGATGCAATGAGAGCGGATAACACTCTTCCCTCCTCCGCAGGAATTTGTCCAGTCCAGGCGCGGAGGCAGCCAAAATCAAGAGAAATCATGGCTTCTAAATCTTGCTCGCTGCATACCATAGCTGCACCATCAGCGATAAGGCGATTTGTACCAACTGATTGAGGCGAAAAAATTGAACCAGGTACTGCATAAACTCTTCGTCCTAAATTTGTCGCAACTTCAGCTGTACTCGTAGTCCCCGATCGGATACCTGCCTCACATACAAACAAAACCTCACCTAAAGCTGCAATAAGCTGATTACGTTTAGGAAAAGCCCAGCGTTTGGGCGGTTGACCCCAATACTCCATAGATACTATGGCACCACCTTGGGCTAAGGCTTTCTCAAAGACATCACGTGAACTGTCTGGATATACACGATCGGCACCGGTGCCACAGATCACTATGGTCTTTCCACCAGCGGCAAGAGCCGCACGCGCTGCAGCGCTATCGCAACCACGTGCACCGCCAGAAACCACACAAAGCCCGCACTCAGCGGCAACACGTCCTGCCATACGTGAAGCTGCAATACCATAAGGAGTTGCCTGCCGTGCACCCACAACAGAGAGTTTTCGTTCTGCTAATACATCGAGGTCGCCATAGACATAAAGAGGATCTGGTGGCTTTTCTAATAATTGTAATTCTTTGGGATACGCTTCATCTCCTAAGTGCAATTCATGACTTGTATACATACTTTTGCCTTTCTATGAACTCATCGTACGATACGAGCATGCTTCGACAATGTCTGTACTGTTTACTTCGTCCCGACAATCCAAATCTGCAATTGTCCTTGCTACTCTTACAACTCGTGAAATAGCTCTGCCTCCAAAAGATTTTCTTCGAGCAATATCTTCTAAGGTGCTTTGAGCTTTAAGATCAAGCGCGGCGATTTCAGCAAGACTAGCTGTCTGCCCTTTTTCGTTATGCGTGCCTCTCCATGCACAAAACTCACGAGCTTGACAGACAAGCTCTCTCATCTGAGTAGAACTTGTACCTAACTCCCCTTGAATAACTCGTGATTCCTTAGGTCGTGTCACAGTAACCTGCAAATCAATACGATCCATTAAGGGACCGCCAATACGTCCTTGATAGCGAGTGACCTGTCCAGGGCTACAGGTACATACGTGCCCTACATCACCCAGATACCCACAAGGACATGGATTGGCTGCAGCAACTAATTGAAAGGCACAGGGGAATTTATAAATGCCATCTACGCGAACAATACGCACTTCTTTATCTTCAAGAGGCTGGCGTAAGGCTTGCAGCGTACCTGGAGCAAATTCCGGCAGCTCGTCCAAAAACAAAATCCCATTGTGGGCCAACGATACCTCACCGGGCATAACAGGTCTGCCACCGCCTACCATACCTGCATATGAAATAGAATGATGAGGCGATCTAAAAGGACGAATCATTTGAAAACCCTCAACGAGGGGTTCTCCTGCCAAGGAGTGAATAAGCAGCACCTCTGTCTGTTCTTCCGCAGCTAAGCTTGGGAGTATGGTAGGTAGCCGCTTGGCAAGCATGGTCTTTCCAGCTCCAGGAGGCCCCACCATAAGTAAGCCATGACCACCCGCAGCAGCTAAGCAAAAAGCACGTTTAGCTATCTCTTGGTCTATAACATCGGCAAAATCAAGACTATATGGCTGCTTTGAAATTTCCAAAAATTGAGTTTGTTTGTCATAAGCGAGTCGATCAACCCCCTGTTTAAGCTGAGTCAAACTTGTAAGCAGCTTCATATGTGATGCTAAGTTTGCGGGCAAAGCCTCTCCTGCCCCTGTTATCAACTCCAAACCCATTTCATCGGCAAGAAGTGCATAAGCAACCATGCCCCGTACCGCAGCTACCCCGCCATCCAATGCGAGTTCCCCTACAAAAAGGCAGCTATCTAAATCTCTATGGGGAATTTGTCCGGTAGCAGCAAGAGTGGCCACCGCTATAGGTAAATCCAAGCCACTCCCTCGTTTTTTAAGTTCTCCTGGAGCAAGATTGACCGTGATATGGAGTCGTGGCAAGTCATAGGAAGCTGCCTTACAAGCACAGCGCACGCGTGGCCGCGCTTCCAAGACTGCAGAATCAGGCATACCAACAATGGTCATCCCAGGAATTCCCGCAGCAAGAGATACTTCTACGGTTACAGGAAGAGCCTCAGCTCCCCTAATAACCGCTGTATGCACTGCAAATCGAGACTGTGTTGCCATGTTATTCATCCCACATATAGGCATAGGGAATGTAGCGTACATGGGCATTGTGCTGACCATATACGTTAAGTGCAAGCACACTAAAATACACCTGTGTCTCAAGAGCATGAGCACTGATATACATCAGTGCAATATTGCGATAGCGACGTTGTTTGGCTTGACTCACGGCTTCTTCAGGATATATCGTTGAAGTTTCCTTTGTGGTATATCGTGTTTTCACCTCAACGAGATGAATATGCTGCTTGTCATCAATCGCAACGATATCGGCTTCACCGGCAGAACAAATCCAATTACGCTCTACAATTTTTAGGCCAATAGTATTTTCCAAATAGCGACAAGCTAAACACTCTCCTAGATAACCCAGCTCCTTTGAAGTCAACTCTGCAATTGGCTTTTCACGCTCTGTTGCTTCCAAAATTTCTCCCTTCTCGATCCCTTATAAGACTTTGAAGAGGGCAACTTGGATTTTGTTTGTTGTTAATCTGACCTTCAGCTGCAAGCAGTCTTGCAAGCGCAGCTGCATAACAAGCCTGTCCAGTAGAAATAGTTCAACTGACAAGAATCACAAAAGGCGGGCACAAAAATATTCTTAAAAAAGCGACGGCATTTCCACAAAGTTGCTGCAAAAACTTACACGATGGAGAGGTGTGAGTCCAAATTGCTTAATTGCTGCAATATGTTCTGCGGAACCATAGCCTTTGCAAGAAGCAAAGTGGTATTCAGGATAACTTTTGTCATACTCAACCATCAGTTGATCTCGTGTCACTTTGGCAACAATCGAAGCTGCAGCAATTGCGGCGATTTTTGCATCACCTTTAACAATCGTTCGTTCCTTGGGATGTGCATGAACGGGATTTCCATCGATCAAAACAGAGTCTGGTTCGACTCCCGTATCAACAATAGCTTCACTCATTGCTTGTCTAAGCGAAGCTGCCATACCCTGCTTATCGATTAGCTCAGCAGGTATATGAGAAATACCGATAGAAACTGCTATGGTTTGAATCCGTAAAGCAAGCTCGCTTCTCTGCTGGGGACTTAATTGTTTGGAGTCATTGACACCCAAAATCTCTGGCTCATCTGGCAATACCACTGCTGCGACCGTCAAAGGTCCTGCTATTGCACCTCTGCCCACCTCATCTACACCAATAGTGATGCCTGAACCACCAAGTTCTTTTTGCAAGAGATACATTCCGTGCACACGACTACGCTCCCGCAAGAAATGTTCTTGACGTCTACGTGCACTTTTTAGCGCCTGCTGAACCTGCGCCCGCGGATCTTCTGCGTAGCGAGAAATCAAGTTGTCTATTTCATCATGAGAGGCAGTTTTAAAAAGCCCTGCAATCTCCCGTGCTGTCGCAGCATGCTCCACAGACATCCTCCCTTGTTTTATCCAAATAAAATGTAGCACACAGCAAGTCTGTAACATAAAAAAGCCGCCCTAAAGGACGGCTTAAACACTCGTTTTGTTGCGCTAAAACTAAATACGCTTCTCGCGAAGACG
Organism: Olegusella massiliensis; assembly: GCF_900078545.1. Taxonomy (GTDB): domain Bacteria; phylum Actinomycetota; class Coriobacteriia; order Coriobacteriales; family Atopobiaceae; genus Olegusella; species Olegusella massiliensis. Next base: position 1,667,115 of record NZ_FLLS01000002.1, on the reverse strand, counting down.
AGCTGCCTTGCCCACGCGATCGCGGAGGTAGTACAGCTTTGCACGATGTACCTGACCATGACGAACAACTTCGAGTTTTGCAATCTTGGGAGAATGCATGGGGAATGTACGCTCAACACCAATGCCAAAGCTCAGCTTGCGAACCGTAAAAGTCTCGCGAGCACCTTCGCCACTAATGCGGATAACATCACCCTGGAAGACCTGCAGACGCTCGCGCTCGCCTTCCTTAATGCGATAGTGTACCTTGACGTTATCGCCAACGATGACTGTGGGGATATCCTCACGAATCTGCTGACGCTCAATCGCCTTGATGTAGTCCATGAAACTTCCTCATCTCTCGTCCAGAGGTGCCGCCAACTCAAGCACGGCACATGGCATGTTTACACACCGTCGGTCATTCTAAGCGTTTATCAAGTCCCTTACAAGTACTAATAAGGGTTTTGTCTGCTGTATCACATAAGTTACGTGCAATTTCACAAAAAAGAGGAGCCCCCTAGAGGCTCCTCTCAAAATCAGCTTGATGCAAAAATCAAACTAGTCGAGCTTGGCCTGTGCTGCTGCAAGGCGTGCAATAGGCACACGATAAGGGGAGCAGGACACATAATCGAGGCCGAGCTTGTAGTACATGTGAATGGACTCGGGGTCACCACCGGTCTCGCCACAGACACCACAAACAATGCCAGGATTGCCCTCATGACCACCCTCAACACCGAGCTTAACGAGCTTGGCAATGCCAGGATCGAGTGTCTCGAAGGGGTTAGACTTGAGAATCTTACGGTCAAGATACTGAGGAACAAATGCAGACTCAACGTCATCACGAGAGAAGCCAAAGCCCATCTGCGTGAGGTCATTGGTGCCGAAGGAGAAGAAGTCGGCATGCTTTGCAATTTCATCAGCGATGACAGCAGCGCGAGGGATCTCGATCATGGTGCCAACGGGGATGGAGAGTTCGACACCCTCTGCCTCGCACACAGCCTTGATCTGAGCCTCGACCTGAGCACGAACCTGCTCAATCTCGGTCTCAAGAGAGACAAGAGGAATCATGATCTCAGGCTGAGGATCGAGACCCTCCTTCTTGAGCTGAGCCATAGCGGTAGCGATGGCACGGGTCTGCATATCATTGAGCTCAGGATAGACGATGCCTAGACGGCAACCACGCAGGCCAAGCATGGGGTTGGCTTCCTGATAGCTATCGAGCTTCTTGAGGAGCGCCTTACCCTCGCTGATATCCTCACCCTTTGCCTCAGCGCGTGCGAGAGAAACCTCAAGCTCACGCGGGGACTCCAAGAACTCATGCAGAGGAGGATCAAGTAGACGCACGATGACAGGCAGACCATCCATGGCCTTGAACATCTCGTAGAAGTCGCCAATCTGAGCTTCATACAGCTTAGCAATAGCCTCGTCCTTGGTTGCCTGATCCTCGGCAAGAATAAAGGACTGGATAAGCTGCTTGCGATCACCCAAGAACATGTGCTCAGTACGGTCAAGACCGATACCAGTTGCACCAAACTCACGGGAGAGCTTTGCGTCAGCAGGGTTGTCAGCATTGGCACGAACCTGGAAGACGCGACCAAGAGACTCATCGTTAGAAATCTCGTCAGCCCACTCAAGGATGGTGCCGAGGTCACCAGCGAGCTCAGGACGAACCAAATCAACAGCACCGAGGATGATGTTACCCGTGGAGCCATCGATGGAGATGATGTCGCCTTCCTTCAAAACGATGTCGCTACCAGCAATGCTAGCTTCTTTCTTGGCGACATCAATATGGAGAGACTCGCAACCACAGACGCAGGGCGCACCCATACCACGAGCAATAACTGCTGCATGAGAAGTCTTGCCACCATGTGAGGTCAAGATGCCCTCGGCAGCAACCATGCCAGCAAGGTCATCAGGAGTGGTCTCCCAGCGAACGAGAACACAGGGCTTGCCAGCTTCTTGATAAGCAACGGCGTCAGCAGAGGAGAAGACAACAGCGCCCACAGCTGCGCCAGGAGAAGCATTCATGCCCTTAGCTACGACATCATATTTTGCCTTGGAGTCAAACTGAGGGTGAAGCAGCTGATCAAGCTGATCGGGAGCAACACGGGACACAGCGGTCTTCTTGTCGATACGACCCTCTTCAACCATCTGGATAGCGACACGAAGTGCAGACAAAGCGGTACGCTTGCCAACACGAGTCTGCAGCATCCAAAGCTTGCCCTGCTCAATGGTGAACTCAAGGTCCATCATGTCAGCGTAGTGATCCTCAAGAATCTCAAAGACGCGGAAGAGCTCCTTACCTGCCTCCTCAAGACCAGGGACATGGGGAAGATCAGCAATGGGCTCAGTGTTACGAATACCAGCAACAACATCCTCGCCCTGAGCATTGACGAGGAAGTCACCGTAACGCTCATTGGTACCATCAGCAGGATTGCGGGTAAATGCAACGCCAGTAGCAGAGGTGTTGCCCTTGTTACCAAAGGCCATTACCTGCACGTTGACAGCAGTACCAAGCTCATCAGGAATCTTGTTCTGCTTACGGTAAAGGATGGCGCGCTCGGTATTCCAAGAGCCAAAGACTGCCTGCTCGGCAAGACGGAGCTGCAGGATGGGGTCATGGGGGAAGACAGCCTTGCCGTCAAGTTCAACCTCAGGATACTTCTCGACATCAACGTTATCAGCAAAGATTTGCTTGAACGTCGCAACAAGATCTTTAAGGTCATCGGCATCGAGCTCAGTATCAAGCTTAACGCTCTTTTCGGCCTTTTTGGCGTTGATGGCATCCTCGAAGAGCTGACCAGAAACACCCATAACTACGTCAGAGAACATCTGAACAAAACGACGGTAGGAGTCGTAAGCAAAACGGGGATTGTCAGTCTGCTTGATAAGACCCTGAACAGAGTCATCATTCAAACCAAGGTTCAGAACCGTATCCATCATGCCAGGCATGGAGAAAGGAGCACCGGAACGAACAGATACCAACAGAGGATCCTCGGCGTCACCGAGCTTCTTGCCCATACGCTTCTCGAGATCCTTACGGTACTCATCAATCTCGTCGAGTACACCTTCAGGCCAAACATTGCCTGCACCAGAATACTCAACACAAGTCTGGCAGGTAATAGAAAATCCTGGAGGAACAGGAAGACCAATATTGGCCATCTCGGCAAGGTTTGCGCCCTTGCCACCTGTAATCCACTTTGCCTTGTCGACGGTCTCGCCTGCGACCTCAGTCACATTCTTACCATTTTCGTCAAAGCCGAACCGGTACACGTGCTTTTCAGCCATACGCACTCCTTGATTCATTGCTTTAGGTAGCTAAAGCCACCCCAGTACCAACAGCAGCATGATAGCGCAATCCAGCATTTAAGCTGAATCCAAATTAACACGGCAGACATGCAGGCCATCGTTTCCGCACTACGAGGAAATATTGGCCTGCATGTCTAGCTCAATTTTTCACAATATGAGCAGCTTACGCGAGCTCTTGCACAGAAATTTCTGCACGATGCCCACTGATACTTACGGGCTCAGAACCCGTAAGGCTAGAAATAACCGTGATAGCAGGACCAAGCAAGTCAACAGAAGGAATACCCCTGCTGTCTAGCTCGCGCCTAATATCGCGGCGAAGATTTTTATCAGCAATTGTGTGAAAAACAGCCGTAGGTGTATCCTCTTCGCGATTCTTGTCGAGGTAGTCACAAACCATCTCAACATTGCTTACATTGCCCAACTGTTTAACAATAATCGCATCATCCTCAAACTGGTCAGCCGCAGCCTCTACAACGCCGACCGCAGTCTTGCCGCGAGCGTCAGAGAGAACGAATACGACGGGAAGAGGTTCTTCCCCAATCTCCTCGCCGATGAAGTCCTCAGGCATGAATGCGTTCCTTCCTCTCAAACCGGACCTTTATGTCCGACTTTGTACACATGACAAAGCGTACATACCTAGCGTTTGCGGGAAAGTGCTCCGATATCTGCCACGTCTGCGAAGACATTTGCAAAGCGGTTTAACAGTCGAAGCCTGTTCTCCCTTAACTTAGTGTCCTCGTCCATGACAAGTACGTCATTAAAGAATCGGTCGATGGGCTCTCTTAATGCCGCGAGAGAGCGACATGCCCCTTCATAGTCACCTGAAGTCAATGCTTTCTCCACATTCTGTTCACCTTCGCAACAAGCTTGGAGCAAGCTCGATTCAGGTTCAGTAAGTAAAGTTTTATCAACTTCAATACCTAAATTTTTGTCAGCAAGGTGCGCGGCACGGGCGTATGCCACCGCCAAATCATCAAAAAGTTCAGGTTGACTTGAGCGCGCCTCATCAAGAGCGTGAGCGCGGGCAAAGAATTCCGCGGGGTCAATGACACCTACTGCAGAAACAGCATCGATAGCGTCCGGAGCAATACCATCTTTTTTAGCCATAGCAGCAAGACGACCTGCAAAAAACCTGGCAACGTTCGCCTCAACTTCAGATTCATCAAAGCTAATGCCCTGTGCCGCAAGACTAGAAAGCGCACAATGAATAAGCTTGCGAAGCTCAAGCTTGGGCAAAATCTTGAGAATAGCAATCACACCAATTGCCGCACGACGCACAGCAAAGGGGTCTGCAGAGCCTGTAGGCGGCTCACCAATAGCAAACATGCCACAAGCGGTATCAATCTTGTCAGCCAAGGCTACAAGCTGCCCCACAACACCAGAAGGCAATTGGTCGCCTGCAAAACGAGGACGGTAGTGTTCGCGAATTGCATCGGCAACCTCAACAGACTCCCCCGCTGCCTCAGCATAGTAACCACCCATAACACCTTGCTGACTCGTAAACTCAATAACTGCTTGGCTCACGAGATCTGCCTTGGCAAGATGTGCGGAGCGTTGTACCTTCTGTGCTAGTTCTTCGTTAGCATCCAACTGCTGCGCAGCTGCCAAAGCAAGGGCTTCCATACGCTCAACCTTTTGACGCATGGTGCCCAACTTCTCTTGGAAGACAACCTGGCTCAAACGCTCGACAAATTCATCCATCGGAACCTTAAGGTCCTCATCATAGAAGAACTTTGCATCGTCAAGACGAGCCCTCACCACACGCTCATTACCATCGATAACCGTTGCAGCGCAGCGAGGGTCTGCATTGCTCACAACAACAAACTCGCAGGTAAGCTTGCCATTCTTGTCATAAATAGGAAAATAACGTTGATTGGAAAGCATGGACTCACAGATAATCTCATGAGGAACAGCAAGAAACTCCTCATCAAACTTACCCACAATAACTGAGGGCCACTCACAAAGATTGACAACCTCTTGGAACGTAGCACGGGGTGTATCTACATGTGCACCACCACGCTCAGTTTCAATTTGAGCAATACCCTTACGAATAACCTCTGCACGCTCTTTTTCACCCAGCACACAAGCAGAGCGAAGAACATCTTCGTAAAGCTTGGGCTCGGCGACTACATGCTCTCCCGCACCTAACACGCGGTGTCCACGGGTAGTATTGCTGCTTGTCACATCACCATACGTGAGCTCTATAACTTCACTCCCCAGAAGAGCGCAAATCCAACGAACCGGGCGCACAAAACTCACGTGCTCAGAGCCCCAGCGCTGACTACGGTAGTTAGGCCATTCAAGATGCGAGATGATGCGCTCACCAAGCTGGGTCAGCAGAGGTTCTGCTGGATGGGATTCTTCGTGAATCTCAGCAAAGACATACTCGTTGCCATCGGCATCTACATGCTTTTGCAGCTGATCTGGGCTCACCCCTTGTTTACGAGCAAATCCAAGAGCTGCTTTGGTAGGGTTACCCTCAGCATCAAAGGCAATACGTGCGGCAGGTCCACGACGAGACTCATTGCGCTCCTCGGTAGCACAAGCCACGTCTGCCACAAGAGCAGCGAGACGACGCGGTGTCGAGATAATACGCACCTCACCGTGAGACAGCCCAAGCTCATCAAGTCCTTCGTCCACTAGTTTTCCCAGTTGAACAACGGCGTTAGAAAGAGGTGCGGACGGCATTTCCTCAGTACCAATTTCGAGAAGAAAATCCTTCTTATGAGCCATTTAGGCCACCTCCTTCTTATCTGCGCTAGATTTACTCGCGACCTCTGCCAAATATGACTCGCAGCAAGCTTTGGCAAGGGTACGTACACGAAGAATATAATTTGCGCGTTCAACAGCAGACAGTGCACCGCGAGAGTCCAGTAGATTAAAGGCATGACTGCACTTCATAACGCAGTCATAGCCAGGAAGCGGTAACTTACGATCAAGACAGGCGTGGCACTCTCTCTCGTAATCATCAAATTTCTGTCGCATCATGGCAACATTGGCCAGCTCAAAGTTATATACCGAAAACTCACGCTCGTTTTCGAGGAAGACATCACCGTATTTGATAGCGGTGCCATCAGGCAGCCAACTCCATACCAAGTCATAAACCGAATCAACCTGTTGAGCATACATAGCAATGCGCTCAAGGCCATAGGTAATCTCCACGGGAACAGGGTCAACTTCAATGCCACCTACCTGTTGGAAGTAGGTAAATTGAGTAACCTCCATGCCATCCATCCAGACTTCCCAGCCCAAGCCCCAAGCACCCAACGTAGGACTTTCCCAGTCATCTTCAACAAAACGGACGTCATGCTCTGCAGGGTCAAGGCCAATTGCTGTAAGCGATCCCAAATACAGTTCCTGAGAATCAGCTGGACTAGGCTTGAGCACTACCTGGAATTGATAGTAATGCTGCATACGATTGGGATTTTCACCATAGCGTCCATCAGCAGGACGTCGACAAGGTTGCGGATAGCAGGTGCGCCAAGCTGCGGGCCCCAAGCTACGTAGCAAAGTAGCGGTATGAAAGGTACCAGCACCGACCTCGCTATCGTAAGGTTGCATAACCGTACAACCTTGATCTGCCCAGTAATGCTCAAGGGCCAAGATCATGTCTTGGAAGCTTAGTGGAGTAGTACTCATAGTCCTGCTTTCCTCTCGTTAACTTCTTTGTACGACAAAACCATACTTTGATTTTCTCGTACATCAGTTGCAGCTCATAAAACTGTGTGTCTACTTTAAGGCACCCCAGCGGTTGGGCGGCCAATAAATCCATATTGCCTCAGAAGTGATGGAACTTATAGGAATGGGTCCAAAATAACGCGAGTCAAGGGAATCGGTGCGATTGTCCCCCATAACCCAAACCTGTCCTTCGGGGACGGTAAAAGGATACGTAATTCCACCTGCCACCCACGTTTCGTTTAAAGGATACGTAGGGGCAGCCGAGGTATAGGGTTCATCAAGTTTTTTACCATCAACCCAAACTGCATTATCTTTAATATCAACAGTTTGACCAGGGCCTGCAATGATACGTTTAATAAGCGTATCGCCTGTGCCTTTAATATCGTTAAAGGTTACAATCTGACCCACTTGAGGCTCGTTTGTCCACAGGCTCACTTTCTCACCTATCAGGTGATCCCCCTGCTGGATTGTTTGAAGCATCGAGCCTGATGGCACTTCATAAAATTCAACCACATAAGCGCGGATCAGCAAGCTGGCCCCAATAGCAATGACAAAGGTCAGCACCCATTGTAGCCAATTGGGAATACCACGTTTTTCCATACTACGCCCTCCCCTCCTGACGTGCCAAAGAAGCATCTTCTAGCAAATCAGGACGCCACTTTTGGGTACGCTCCAATGCACTTTGAGCCCGCCATTTTGCAATTTCTGCATGATTACCTGAGAGCAAAACTTCGGGCACTTTTTTACCTTCAAAATCAGCGGGCCGAGTATATTGGGCATATTCCAACAAACCATCTGAGAAAGATTCGTCTAACGCACTATTCTCATCACCTAAAGCACCCGGTAATAAACGCACGACAGCATCACTTACAACCAAAGCTGCAAGCTCCCCACCTGTCAGTACGTAATCACCAAGGGAGATAATCTCATCTGCCAGCTCGTAACAACGTTCGTCCATACCCTCATAACGACCACAAACAAACAATAGATGCTCTTTTTTGGCAAGACGTTGTGCGCAAGACTCATCAAAACGTCTTCCACAAGGTGAAAAGAAAACCACATAGGGCACAGATGAACTACGGGACTTAAGATCGCGCACGGCATCAAAGATGGGTTGAGGCTTCATAAGCATGCCTTGCCCGCCACCAAAAGGAGCATCATCTACCGTGTGATGCCTATCATGTGTCCAATCGCGCAGATTATAAGCTTTAAAGCTCAAAATTCCTTTATCCTGTGCGCGGCCCATGATAGAGGCATTCATATAAGGTTCAAAGACTTCGGGAAAGACGGAAAGTGTTTCAATTTGCACAGCCTCTCCTCCCTAAACAAGTCCATCAGGCAAATGAACATGAATAACGCCTTGAGTAGGCAACTCGTCAATGAACTCATCGATAGCAGGAATCAACACTTCTTTGTTGCCTTGACGCACAACCCAAACATCATTGGCAGGGCCGATCATAATCTCACAGATACGTCCCAGTTCACCATATGCGCGGTCAGCTACTTGACGACCTACCAGCTCATCCAAGGCAGGACCTAAATCACCAGGTAACTCTTCGACAGGAGCTAAAAGATAATGGCCCACCAAGACTTGGGCGTCAGAAATACTGGTGACATCAGATAGCGAAATTAACTGACCCGTGCCTGCGTTGGTCACGTGATCTATCCGATGGAACCTATCTCGCTTGAGCACAGGTGGAACACAGGCCACATGCATACCGGCGTATAACAAGGGGGGAAGCCCCGCGACCGGAGTCGCTACGACCTCCCCACTTTTGCCATGTGTCTTTGTTATACCTGCGACCAAGCGCCAATGTTTGCGCGCCATGGCCACCTAACCTACAACCTCTACCTCGACAGAAGTACCTACACGTGAACCAAGGGCACGAGCAAGCGTGCGAATGGCCTTAATCGTGCGACCACGACGACCAATAATACGGCCGGCATCTTCTTCGGCGCAGCTCACCTCAATAAGTGCGCTGCCCTCACGGTCGGTAACATCCAAAGAAACGCTATCTTGATCGGCTACCAAACCACACACGATATACTCCACGAGATCTGCAACCTTGTCCGAGGCGAGCTCCTCACCGTCCTGAATCTCCTCGACTATATCGATGGTCTCTTCAGTGACGTCGGCGAATTCGCCGGCCATGGCTTACTCCTCGTCCTGAGCTGCTGCTACCTTGGCCTGAGCCTTCTTGGAAAGCTTGGCCTTCTTCTCAGGTGCAGGAGCACCAGTACGCACGATGTCCATCAGATGAGAGACAGTAGAGCTGGGCCGAGCACCCTTAGCAACCCACTCATCAATCTTCTCAAGGTCAAGCTGGATGGTCTTGGGAGTGGTCAAAGGATTATAACGACCAACCTCCTCAATATAACGACCATCGCGAGGCATACGACCATCAGCGACGACAACGCGATAATAGGGACGCTTCTTGGCGCCGTGACGGGCCAAACGAATCTTGACTGCCAATGAAAACTCCTTCAGACGAGCGACACCGTGGTAGTAGTAGTTGTGTCGCTTTGCCACACAAATGCTCTCCTACTATACGACTCCTAGCGTTTGGTGCAAGGTATAGTTTTTGTATCTTAAAGACAAAATCCATGTAAAAGCAACGTTTAAGCAGCTCTAAGAACAAATTTATCAATGTTTTTTGAATTTTTGAGCAAAAAGTATTTCAGTTTATACGGGGGCGCTTAGAACAAACGAACCGCCCTGCCACTTACCTATAATGACAACTATGGAGAATGCACACGATGACAGAGCAGTAATTCCTTGGTCAGGACGAGCAATCGGCTTGCTTGATCTTGATGCTTTTTTTGCCTCGGTCGAGCAGCTTGATCACCCTGAATGGCGAGGCAAACCCCTTATTGTTGGGGGTTCCTCAAAACATCGCGGTGTCGTCTCAACCGCATCTTATGAAGCGCGCAAATTTGGCATTCATTCTGCTATGCCTAGTTTTCAAGCAGAACGTCTTTGCCCCCAAGCAATTTGGACTGAAGGTCATTTCTCACGATACCGCGAGTTATCTGCAGCTGTCATGAATATTCTTGTTGATGAAACTCCCTTGGTAGAGCAAGTTTCTATTGATGAAGCTTTTTTTGATATAACACCCGGTCGCTATGCTGCAGAAAATCCCCTTGTTATTTGTCGGCGGATTCAAAATCGTGTGGAGAAACTTGGAATTAGTTGCTCAATTGGACTTGGCATCAACAAAACTATAGCCAAAATCGCCTCTGAGCGAGAAAAGCCCCGTGGACTTACCATTGTGCCTCCAGGTACAGAAGCTCTCTTTTTGGCACCTCTGCCCGTACGCGCTATGAGTGGTATCGGGAGTAAGGCGGAAGCAAGGCTTCAATCGCTACATATAAAAACTCTCGGACAACTTGCCCAAGCAGATCCACAGCAACTCAGACGCATATTAGGAAGTTATGGACCTCGCCTCATAGAACGCGCGGCAGGCAAAGAGCAAAGCGTCGTCGCGGAGCGGGCCATACGTGAGGCTCCAAAGTCAGTGTCTTCTGAGCGTACGTTTGCCCATGATCTATGCGATAAAAAAGATGTCTATGCTGCGGTCTTGCATGTAGCCGCACTCACGGGTGCACGCCTGAGAAAAAAGGGGCTTAAAGGTAGTGAGCTAAGCTTAAAGCTCAAGTTTGACTTCAATAAAAGCCATACTATTCAGCGTCAACTTGATCAAGCTACAGATGATGAACATGAATTTGCCCAGGTAGCACTCGAACTCCTTGAGCAGATTTGGCATGAAGGAAGCCCTGTACGTCTTGTAGGCGTGGGTATAAGCAATTTTGGAGCAAACAAATCCCAACAGCTCAGTCTCTTTGAAACGGAGTCTGAGAGAGAAGTAAATCAACGCCTGGCCAAGAAAAAACGTGACCTACGCCGCCTTGCTCTTACCACTGACGAACTAAAATCACGTTTTGGAAATTCCGTTATTGCCTATGGACACGATTTGCGCCTACGCGGCGAGCTCAATGAAAGCGGTCGCTCTAAATAAGCCGGAAGCTTATTTATTTTTGTCATGAGAATCTAGCTCTGCCTGGCCCTCTAAACCAAAATTCACACGTGGAGCATCTCCCCAAAGGCGTTCAATACGGAAGTACTCTCGTGCTTCAGGTCTAAAAACATGAATAACTACGGCACCATAATCCATCAAAGTCCAGCCAGAACCTGCTTTGCCTTCAACAGACAAGGGTGCTTCTTGGCAATTCATCTTTACCTTTTCCTCAATTGCCTCGAGCACTGCATCAGCTTGTGCCTTGCTAGAAGCTGTACAAATCAAAAAGTAATCACACATATCGGTCTCATTTTCAAGATCGATAATGACCAAATCCTGAGCTTTTTTGTCATCTGCAGCAATTGCGGCAACGTGTACGAGTTCGAGGGGTGTAACTGCCATGTAGCTAACCTTTCTTGAAGACTTCCTTAGTGCTTAAGGACATAGCTGTTGTATAACTCTAGGGTACCCGGATAAAGGTAGCGTCTACCTTCCAACACGTAGACTACACCGCCAATAAACGACTCCCAATAGAGCTCTTCCAGTGAAACTTTTCCTACAAGCGAGCGTGTACGCTCAATTCCTGGACTTGCAGGACGCAAAGGCTCAATACCGTCAGCAATAAATAGCACCATATCAAGAGGTGTCATATCTTGAGCCCCTGTGGTATGACGAGCAATAGCTTGCCATACTTCGGAAGGAAGTTCAGGAAATTGGCAAGGCAAATCGTGAGCGGCAGTTAAGCCATGCAAAAGATTTCCCACCAAAGAAAGCTCAACACCCATATCAATATTTGCAGCCTGAGCGTGCTGTAATTGCTCATCAAAGGTAAGCGTCTTATCCCAATCGTGCAATATACCCGCCGCCTGTGCAAGATAGGAACTAACACTATAGATATGTGCCAAGCGTGCTGCTTCAGCCGCTACAGAAAGTGAATGAGCAAACCTCTTGGGCTTAACAACAGCCATATGCTCACGCAAAGCAGCGCGCAGCTTTGCAAGCTCTACGATTTGATCAGCATCAAGGTCTTCATTGATTTCGCGACAAAATTGAAGTTCACTCATGCAGTTACTTCCTCTGTAGCACCATCATGTACACGGGTTTTTCCCAGTCCCATCACCGATCCATAGCTCAAAGAACGTGCTCCATAAAGCTCATGTTTGTGAATATAACCAGTAACGGCATCCGGCGTAAGATAACGTAGACTCTGGCCTTCTTCAACACGCCTACGCAGATAACTTGAGGATATTGCCAATGCCGGCACTTCAAGATAAGTTACTTGGAAGTCATAGGGAGACTCTTCGATTGCAGCTTGTGCATGTCTCAAGTCATAACCTGGACGAGTAGCACCTACGAGATGAGCCAGATTTGCAATATTTCCTGCATCCTTCCAACGCACTATATCGGCAATAGCATCTGCACCGGTAATAAAGAAAAGCTCAACATTATTTGGATATATTGATCTCAGCAAACGAAGCGTTTCAGCTGTGTACGTCACACCCTCACGGTCTACCTCAAAGCGACTCGCCATAAAATGTGGGTTGTCTGAGGTAGCAAGTAAAGTCATAGCATAGCGGTCTTCACCCGAAGAAACATGCACATGCTGTTTGAAGGCGGGAGAACCCGCAGGCATAAAGACTACGACATCAAGATTGAGCGCATCAAAAGCGGTCTCAGCACAAACAAGGTGCCCATGATGAATGGGGTCAAAAGTGCCACCCATAATACCCAAACGATAGTGCTTTTTTGGATCGCTACCCAGAAGTGGTAAGTCACCACAGGCAGGCGTGCGTATACGCAACTTTTGACTCGCGATATGCGCAGGACTTAGGACACCGCTACCGTCATCAGGCTCTCGCAAAGGCATTTCGAGGGTTCTCCTCTCCGCTCATTGAGTCTAGCTATCGCTCATGCTAAAAAACAAGCATTTCATCTCGGTGAATTGCAGGAGTAGATGCTTTTTCAGGCAAGAAACGCCCAATAATCTCAAGGCGTAAACCTTGTACGCGGATCATATCTTCACTGCTATAACGGCTCACTCCGCGACCAATAAGACTGCCGTCGGGACCAAACACGCTCAAAACATCACCTTCGGCATAACTCCCTTCACTTTGGGTAATGCCCACAGGAAGAATTGAACCACCTTGTTCGAGCACAGCTTTGCAGGCTCCCTCATCGAGAGTAATTTGCCCGCGAGCAGGTTCGGCAAGCCCAATCCATAGTTTGCGTGAATCCTCATGATTTGCCGTAGCAGATTCAAAACGCGTACCTATCTCCTTGCCCAGCACGGCATCAAGCAAAATATGTGGCGTACGTCCACGACACACAAGCGTAGGAATGCCTGCTGCCATCGCAGCACGTGCTGCTCGAAGCTTAGTTGCCATGCCGCCTGTACCAATAGAGCTACCCGAGCCTGATGCCATTGCACTGATATGAGTATCAATTTGGCTCACATGATGGATAAGTGTAGCTTCAGGGTGTGTCGAAGGATTGGCAGTGTATAGCCCATCTACATCAGACAAAATGATGTACAAATCTGCTGCCACTAAGGTGGCCACGATGGCACCCAGCGTGTCGTTGTCGCCAAAAGTAAATTCAGCTACAGAAACCGTATCGTTTTCATTGACAACGGGCACTGCACCCAGCTCAATAAGGCTGCGTAGAGTTGTGCGTGCATTGAGATAGCCTACTCTATCCATCATATCTCGCCGGGTAAGCAACACCTGACCACAGGCAATGCCATGTTCTTCCAAAACCTCACCGTAAGCCCCAACAAGAGCAACCTGGCCAGCAGCAGCACACGCTTGTAGTAAAGCTATATCTTTAGGTCGTCTCTCAAAGCCCAGCTTATCAAGACCTGCGGCAACAGCCCCTGAGGAGACAAGAATAACGTTGATGCCTTGATGTTCAAGCTCAGCTATTTGGTCACAAAGCTGACGCACAAAAGAGGTATCGATACGAAAATTTTTATCTACAAGCGTTGACGAGCCAAGTTTGACAACAATAGTTCCACCTGTAGGTACGATATTAGGCATCGACAAAACCTTCGTCCTCCGCGTCCTCTAAGAACTCTTCCTCTAAGACAGACTGAGCATTGCGGGCACCCTCATAATCAAAGGCAAAACCCAAAATGCGCACCTCATCGCCTTCCTGAACTCCCGCTTTTTCTAGACGGTCAAACAGGCCAATACGCTGCATGCGATGCTGCATAAACGAAATAGCCTCTTCGTTTTCCCAGTCAGTCTGCACAATCATACGCTCAATAGCGTCCCCGGTAATACGCCAAACATGGCGCTCTTCACGCGTAATGTGGATAGCCGTTTCACGACGGCGACGTTGTTCTTCGAGACGTGCATTTAGCTCTTCGGCAGACTCCCCCACCTTAATAGCAGCCCTAAGGCTTGCAACACGTGTCGCGCAGGCAGCAACAAGGGAATTTAAACCTTCACCGGTAGCTGCTGACACGGCAAAGAAAGATCTGCCATCGGCTGTGGCTGCCGCCCTTAGGCGAGCGACGGCATCCTCGGTACCCGGTATGTCACATTTGTTGGCAACAACAATCTGGGGGCGTTCAGAGAACTCCTCAGCATATACCTTAAGCTCTGTATTAATGGTCTTGTAGTCGCGAACAGGGTCACGACCCTCAAAACCACCTGTCGCATCAACCACATGAATCAATAAGGCTGTTCGTTCAATATGGCGAAGGAATTCATGACCCAACCCTCTGCCAAGAGCTGCGCCCTCAATAAGGCCGGGAACATCTGCAACGACAAAAGATGATCCATCTTGTGTGCGAGCTACTCCCAGATTAGGTACAAGTGTTGTAAAGGGATAGTCAGCAATTTTGGGGCGAGCAGCTGAGATACGCGCAATAAGAGAGCTTTTTCCTACCGATGGCATGCCAACCAAGGCTGCATCAGCTAAAAGTTTCATCTCAAGCTCAATCCAATGTTCCTTTGCAGGCACGCCTTTTTCTGCAAAAGCAGGAGCACGACGCACAGAGCTCACAAAATGAATATTGCCACGCCCGCCGTGACCACCAGGGCCCACAATGACACGCTCCCCAGGAGCAACAAGATCGGCAATCTCAAAACATGGCTCCATAGTCTCAGCATCAAGTTCTCGCACGACCGTCCCTAACGGTACATGCAGTTCAAGATCACGGCCATCCTTACCATGGCGGCGCGACCCCTGCCCATGAGTACCGCGTTCCGCTTTAAAATGATGCTTAAAGCGATAGTCAATCAAAGATGAAATATGTGGATCAGCGACAAGCACCACATCGCCACCACGACCTCCATCTCCCCCATCAGGTCCGCCCTTAGGTACATGCGCCTCACGACGGAATGACATGCAGCCAGCACCACCATCTCCGCCCTTAACGCAGATTCTCGACATATCTGTGAAGCTAACGCCCAAAGTTTCCTCCTTGATTGCTGCTTCTATGGTAACAAACCCAGCATGCCCAAGGGACATCATGCCTATACCTAGCTGGGTTAAGGTAAAAAATAATCCTTACCAAAGGATAGAAGCAGCCACAATGAGCACGCCTACAGCAAATACAACAATATCAGCCACGCCAAAAGGATAGCGTTTATAGGAAGAGGAACGCGTGCGCAAATAAAAGCCTCTTTCCTCTGCTGCAAGTGCAGTATTATCGGCTTTGGCAACCGAAGAGATGAGCAGCGGTGCTGCAAGCGGCAACATCAAACGTAGGCGTCTAAAAATTCCACCTTCATCAAAAGAGGCGCCTCGGGCAGTCTGAGCTTCAACGATTTTGTTCATCTCATCCGCAAAAATCGGCACAAAACGAAGAGCAGTTGTAATGGTAAAGGCGTAACGATACGGAACATGCAACACTTCAACCGCAGCATTTGCAAGGTCAGTAAGTCGAGTCAAAGTGAGCATTTGTACTAAGGGAATGGCAAAAGCTACGAGGCGCAAGGCGACTAATACACCTGTGGAAAGACCGCGGTCTGTCACAAACAAAAAAATAGCCGTGCCATCTCGAATAATAAGCAGCTGAACCAAGCACATTATCAAGCCTAAGCCCAAAAGGCCCGTAAGCAGACTGAGAGTCTCTTTGCCAATGCCCGCATAAAGACCTATGAGTACTTCCACACCAATGATGGCTAGCAATGCAAAGGGATGGGGCGCTAAAAAAACAGCCACACAAATACAGAGCGCCAATAAAACCTTGGAAAGAGGATTGGCTCGATGAAGCAAAGTGGTGCCCTCGGAGTATTTCAGAAGACCTGCCATTTATCTCACCAGACCTTCCGTAATGGTCACAATATCGCTCACCTCAGAGAGACTTTTATAGGCACTATAGCCATCAGCTGCCAACTTGTTCGAAAGACCAAGAATCTGCGGCGGTGCAACAGAAGCTTGCTCCATGAGCGCAGTATTCTCAAAAAGCTCAACAGGATTGCCGTCAGCACGACTAAAGCCATCAGACATGACCATAATACGACTTGCAAAGTCATAGACAACTTCCATGTCATGGCACACCATCACAATGGCACAGCCCTGCTTGCGCGCCTCTTTGACCGCCCTCATGACGACCATGCACTCTTGATAATCAAGACCGCAGGTAGGCTCATCCAAAATAAGCAATTTTGGGCGCACGACGACTACACTGGCAAGAGCCACAATCTGCCGCTGGCCACGTGAAAGCGAAAACGGAGCCACATCAGCTGGTAAGGAAAACCGTTTAATCGTTTGTGTTGCTCGAGCGCGGGCTATTTGTGTATCAACGCCTAGCAATTCCAAGGAAAAAGCTACTTCATCGAGGACAGTTTCTTTGCAAATCTGATGATCGGGATCTTGAAAAAGCGTTGAGACATAACGTGCAATCTGACTTGTACGAGCTACAGTTGTATCCAAACCACAGATATTTACCCTACCTTCGGAAGGCTTGAGAAGACCATTCATGAGTTTGGTAAGGGTAGTTTTACCTGCACCATTTTGGCCAATAATGGCAAGCAGTTCACCTGGATGCACCTCAAAATTAATATCTTGCACCGAAGCAGCATGAGGACCATAGGAAAAACCTACATGATCAAAAGATAAAACTGGCTGTTGCATGACAGTAGTGCTAGGTTCGGGTTGCATTACAAATGCATCTTCACTTCTTCTGGGCTCAAAATCAGCCGTGCGAGGAGTTTTATTGCCAGCGATTAGATTCTTGATACCAATAAATGCAGTATCCGTAGTCAAAAAAGAACAACTTTTATCAAGTAGCTGCTTTGCGTGCAGCTTATTTGACACACGAGTAACGCGTGGAGAATCTACGCCAATGGCTTTGAGTTCTTGACGGTGCGTCAAAACTTCTGCGGGGCTGCCATCAAGGGCAACCGTTCCTTCGGAAAGTACGAGCATACGCTGACAATATTCAGCAAGTAGAGCAACTTTTTGCTCCACCACTACCACAGTAATTCCTTGCGTCTGATTGAGTAGGCGAAGCGTATCAAATACCTGACGCGAGGAAAGAGGATCGAGTGCTGCCGTAGGCTCATCCAAAACCAACACACGAGGTTGCAAAGCCAAAATTGCCGCAATGGCAACTTTTTGCTTTTGTCCCCCAGAAAGAGTCGCAATATCGCGATAAAGCAAATCAGGGATGCCTACCGCTTCAAGCGCCCCAAATACGCGCGGCATTATTTGTTCATGATCAACGCCGAAATTTTCAAGACCATAAAGTAACTCATCTTCTACGTTTGCAGAAACCATCTGTGCATCAATGTCCTGCAAGACGCTACCAACAATCTGAGAAACATCCGTAAGCTCGACTTCGCAGGTATCAATACCCGCTACCAAACAAGCACCTCTGAACTCACCTTTAAAATGATGAGGTATCGCACCCGACAGCACTGAAGTAAGAGTGGTTTTGCCTGCTCCAGAAGGACCAATGATACCTACGAAGTCACCTTCATTAATGTCAACACTTACATCGCGTAACGCATAGGGGCGCATATGCAGGGAGTTATTTTTTTGCGTCATATCTTCGAAAGCAAACGATACGTGAGACAATTGAATAACTGGTGTGGCAGTCGAATCACATGCCCTACATACTGACACTACAAACCCCTTTCAAAGGATGAGAACACCCTTGATGTAAATTAACGAGAGACAACCTTACGTAAAGCAGGGTAAAGGCCACCTACTACCAAGGCATTGCCCACTGCAGTACTCAGCACAACAATTAATAAGGGCAGCATGGAAGCAAGTGCACCTTTAAGCACGATAACCATTGCAATAGAAGCAAAAATAAGACCAGAGACCAAAGTAGTGACAAAACCCACTACAAAAGGGAGATATACAGGTGTCTTATCATCGGTAAATTTATTGACTAACAAAAAGGCTACAGCTGCACCAGGAATATCCGCCACATATTCAACACCAGGAATGGAAGTAGTAATTTGAATGACGGTGGCTGCGAGGATACCAAAGATTATTGCTTGAGGCAGGTTTGGCTTAAGCAACAGGATAGCCAAGCAATATGCAGCAATACAGAACTCAGGTTTGATACCTGTAATAGCGAGCATGCTACCCACTGTTGCATTGAGAATAAAACCTGCAGCAAGAAGAATCGCGACGAGAACCAAAGAACCAACATCGAGTTTGCCCGACTGTGCCTGAGTACTTTTGATGGTACGGACTTCAGCGTCAGTAAGCTTCGAATTTTCCATGAGAGTTTCTCCTAACATGAGCTTTGATAGTCAAAGGTAAATTGAATGTCACAAAAAAACGGCTCCCGGTCAACCCGGAAGTCGTCTGCACAAGTCATATGGCAGCAAGCGACTAGAGTCGACCAAAAGAAGACCAGCTACGCCACCACCAGTTCATGCCCTTAGCAATGCTTATCTGAGTCATCATGGTCAAACTCCCTTCTTCACTCGGTTTCGTGTTAGTGGGACTATATCAAAGAGCAAGCTAAGATTACGTCTCATTTCACATACGTTTATGAATTGAAACAAAGTGTTCAAGCAAGACAGCCAAACAAAAGAAAACCCCATCGCATCAGCGATGGGGTGTGCTCATACAGCTTGTACTCTACTCAGCAGGCACCACGTTAACAACGTGCTTGGCACCTCTAACAAACTGCACGGTGCCATCCTGCAGTGCAAAAAGCGTGTCATCCTTGCCACGACCCACGCCTGTACCAGGAGTAATGTGCGTGCCACGCTGACGAACAATAACCTGACCGGTCTTAATTGTCTGACCGCCAAAAATCTTGGTACCAAGACGCTGAGCGTTGGAATCGCGACCATTGCGCGAAGACGCTTGGCCCTTTTTATGTGCCATAGTACTACCTGCCTTACTCGAAAAAACTAACGGGAATAGCGCGAGCCTACGCGGGGATGGAAGTAATCTGCAGGCGCGTAAGCTGCTGCCTGTGACCCTTGGTGCGATGATAACGCTTGCGCTTGTGAAGCTTGAAGACAATAACCTTCTTGCCCTTGTGCTGATCGACCACCTCAGCGATAACCTTTTTACCCTCGAGCTCAGCGGGAGCGACAACGGTCTTTGCGTCGTCAGCAAGCATCAGGACGTCGAGGTTGACCTTGTCGCCAGGCTGCGCGTTGAGCTTTTCGACGTCAATGACATCGCCCTCGGCAACCTTATACTGCTTGCCACCAGTCGTAACGATTGCGTACATGTGAGAACCCTTCGATGCTGGAATAGTGCAACAGCTATCCATAATACAGGCGTCGACCTGCATCGTCAACGGAAAAACCGTCAGAGATACAGCGGACGCCTCTAGTTAGGATATACAGCTTAGCCAATTGGAGCAAGTTCTTTATCGCATCCACAAGACTAACACCAAATGTAGACTATTTACCCCAAGATATTGCGATTTGACGTCCGATTTAGCGATAGCTTATATAGCCGGTAGTACCTGCTGTAGGCGCAGTGGAAACATCGCTGGATAACACAGGGGCGATGCGCTTGACTGCAGTATGGCTCTGCTGAGCCTCGGCGACTGCAGCGCGTTGTGTAAGTAGCTTGTCTTTAAGACTCACTGCAACACGGCTAAGGCTTCCGTCATTTTGAGCTTCCAAAAGCTGAGCGGTGAGCAGGGTACCTGCAAATCCCATAGCTCCTCTCCCCAACCAATTGCCTATTGGCAAAATATTGCGCAGCACACGAGCAAGCTGACGCCAACTGAGCCCGCAAGCCAAAACCAAAGCCGTATCTATCAAAAAAGCAGGCGATAAAGAGCGGCCAGATGCAGCAGCAATGCTCAAGGCTAATTTGAGTTGGTTGACGGTCATGATGGGAAAATCTGAGCCGTGAATAATATCGACAGCACCAACCGCAGCATTTTGAGCAGCACAAAGCAGTACAAGCGAATCAATGAGTGTCTGTCTACAAAAACTATAAGACGCAGCAAAGGCCACTGCTTTATCGCTAGCCTCTACCATCCACTGAGCTAAAGGTTTTGCAAGGTCTGCAGTATTTGAAACGGCAATAGGCGTCAGTAAGTCTTTAAAACGTTCGTCCAAATTGTCAAAAGAAGGTAGATCGAGACTGCTTTCCGCAATCAAAGCGCAGGGTACTCCAGATTCTGCCAAACGCTTTGCTTCTTTGGCCACAAGAGCAAACTGACTCCCCACAACAAAAATAGCAAGGTCAGGCACAAGCGTTGTGCCCACACCATATTCAAGCTCTTTGATGCTTAACTCAGCACTTGACTGTTCGGCACAAAGCAGTCGTTTGAGTTCAAGTACCAGCTCACGAGCAGCAGACATATCGATTAGTACCAAAGTATGTGTAGGTGCACAACGCTGCTCATCAGAGCTTTTGCTCTCACTTATAAGCTCAAGCATGCTCGATAGCGAAAAAGCCTTCTTTGCCATGCCAGTTTCTCCTCTACACCGTTTTCCTTTTCCATTGTACTGTCAAGAAAAACAAGCATCGTGATAAATGATGCGTCCTATGTATTTGCCTAAGCAGCTTTGGGACGATGATGCCAAATGGATTGAATAATACCTGCAGCCGATAGTTGTACAACCATCGAAGATGAACCAAAGCTAATAAAGGGTAAGGGAATGCCGGTAATAGGCATAATTCCAATACACATACCCACATTTTGCAAGAGCTGGAACGTCCACATTGTTGCAACACCTGCAAGCAACAATTTTGCATACGGTGATTCAAAACGACGCGCAAGCCAAATCGTAGAAAATATTGCCCAACCAAAGAGAGCTAAAAGCAAAGTTGCCCCCATAAAACCAAACTCTTCTGCCAAAAGAGCAAAAACAAAGTCAGTGTGTGCCTCAGGCAAAAAGCCCGACCAAGCTTGACTCGCATTACCGATACCTTTACCAAATAGTCCGCCAGAGCCAACTGCAATTTTCGCCTGCAGCAGGTTGTAACCATCACCAGCAGGATCTACCGAAGGGTCAACAAAGACAAGTAAGCGTTTGAGCTGATAAGCCTTAAGAAGTTTGAGAGCGTGTGGAACATTGTCAGCCAATGAAAGACCAACAACCAAAGCAGCAACAGCTACTACCAAACCAATAGTAATGAGAACCCAGCTTTTCTTGGCGCCAGACATGATAATAATGGAGGCACCAACAACAAAAACAATGAGACCTGTACCAAGGTCCTGAATAATCAAAATGGCAAAAATAGCAGCAAGTACACCGCAAATCTTGAAATAATCTTGCAGAGTATCGATCTTGCCATTGTATTCTGCGCCAAGACCTGCCATCAAAAAAATAGTGAGTACCTTGACAATTTCTGAAGGCTGGAAACGCAAGCCCACCAAAGGTATTTTGACCCAGCCTGTCATACCTTTGGCAGAAATGCCAAAACCAGGAACATTGGGTAATACAATCAGCCCGACGATAATAACAAAAAGCACAATCGAAGATGATTGCATCACGCGATAGTCACTGCGCCAAATAGCAATTGCCACAGCAAAACCCATTATGATGCCTAGCAAATGTCGAGGAAAAGAGACGTCCGCGATAGTACGAGAAGCAGACCAAATAATTACGGTGCCGTAGCATACTAACAGTAATACAGGCACAAGTCCACCTAGATAAAAACTACTCAAAGGCCCTGAAAGGCGGCCTTTTTTTGTAGATGCGATATTCTGCCTGTCAAAAAGTGAGCGAAGATGCTCAAAAAAAGAAGATTTTTCTGCCATGTTATCTATCCCCCTCTACCTCTTGCTCAGATGTATCGGGTTGACCATAGATAGCACCAAGTACGTCACGAACAACATAAAGAGCCGAAGCACTACCAAAGCCTGCATATTCCAAGCATGATGCAACAACATATTTGGGTTTATCTGCAGGAACATAGGAAATAAACCAACCATGAGGCTGGTCATGGCCAGACTCTGCAGTACCAGTTTTGCCAGCAACGCGCACGGTCATATTGGTGAAATGAGATGCCTGAGCTTCAGATTCATCATAGACAACACCTTTAAGCGCTCTATGTATCAAATCAAAATTCGTATCACTTTCCTTGACTTTTTTAGGATCTTTTGCCTTGTAATCGATAACTGATCCAGAACCCTCACGAGACATAACGCTTTTAAGCACATGTGGAGTAAACCAGTATCCACCGTTAGCGAGGCCGGCATAAACGCAAGTCATTTGCAACGGTGTCACCAACAAGTCGCCCTGACCTATAGCAAGGTTGGTATTGTCGCCGCCTTGCCAACTACGAGCAGTATCATCTGCCGAACTGAAGTAATTCCACTTCCATTTTGCATCAGGTACACGCCCCACAGATTCGCTGGGCAAATCAATACCTGTCTTTTTGCCCAAGCCCCAAGAGCGATATTTATCCTGCAACGCTTCGGGGGTCTTGGAATAAAAGATTGCCTTACCAATTTCATAAAAAACAACATCGCAGGAAAAGACTATACCTGTCTCAATAGACATAATGCCGTGGCCATCATGGTTCCAGCAGTACTGGCCATAATCTTTACCAAAACCAGTCCAATATCCAGTGCAATTATAGGTAGAGCTTTGAGTTGCAAGCTGATTGTCTAAGG
This sequence comes from Olegusella massiliensis, assembly GCF_900078545.1. Taxonomy (GTDB): domain Bacteria; phylum Actinomycetota; class Coriobacteriia; order Coriobacteriales; family Atopobiaceae; genus Olegusella; species Olegusella massiliensis. Next base: position 1,644,117 of record NZ_FLLS01000002.1, on the reverse strand, counting down.
CTGCCAAAGCAGAAAGTGGTTTGATTGTGGAAGCAGAAGGGTACTGACCAGTTACAGCACGATTGAGGAGAGGGTTGTCGCTTTCTTCCTTACCAAGCTCTTCCCAGTCGGAAGCAGAGATACCCCCAACAAAGATATTGGGGGAAAATGTTGGTTCACTTGCCATAGCAAGAATTTCACCATTAGTGACATCCATACAGATGACACAGCCTGCGATACGATCTTCGTTTTCAGGCTTAGAAAGCTTTTTTATAATCTTTTGCAAAGCCTCTTCAGCAGCTTCTTGGAGACCACTATCCAACGTCAGCATCACATCAGAGCCAGGCTGAGGATCAATGGTACTTACGTGATCAAGTACCTTACCATCAGCATTGACATATACGGTCTTTTCACCACGAATACCTTGTAAAACATTTTCATACTGATATTCAACGCCCGCTTGGCCTACCGTGTCTCCTGACTGATAGTCGGCATTGCCCCCGGTTCTTTTATCCTTGGCATTCTTGAGCTGATCAGCAGATATGGTGCCCGTATAGCCAACAACGTGAGCAGCGAGACTGCCATGGGGATAAAGACGCACCGTACGCTGTTCCACAGTAACATCGTGGAAAAGATAGGGGCGTTCTTCAATATAGGCCACAGTATGACGAGAAACGTCAGAAGCAACCGTACGCATGCTTTGTGCACCGTCGCTTGTATCTTGGATTTTGCGGCGCACTGCATGCCAAGGCATACCGATAAGGTTGCCAAGGAGCTGACACTCCAGTTGATCATCGGCAACCACCGATGAAGCAGTCACCGTCAAAGAAGACCTATTGGTAACCAACTCATTGCCATTGCGGTCCAAAATACGACCACGCGGAGCAGGTGTCGAAATAGTACGGGTACGATTGGATTCAGCCTGCTGACTATACGTATTGGTAGAGAGAAGCTGCATGGACCAAAGTTTGACCCAAAGCGCCGCAATTACTGTCCCTGAAAAAATACCAAGCCCAGCCAAACGCTCGCGAAAACCAGTATCTGGTGAGTTACCCGCACCACCCATCGCACGAGGCGCAGCCCCACCAATATCAAAGGTAAAACGTGACTCCCCTCGCCCAAATATCAAGAAAATGACAATAAGGGCAAGAGCAATGAGTAGACAGATGACTACAATGACCGTGGTCATACTCATAGCTCAGCCTACAGCTTTCCTAGATCGTAATGTCCACCACCGCGGCGCTTACCTGCAAGTCCAGCTTTGCGCGCGGTCTTCATGGCAGAATTACCAGATCCCAGATTTAAGAAGTGCGTAAAAATAGCAAAAACTAGGAGTGTCAGCAAAAAAGTCGGTAGCGTTCTCAACACTACGGCATCAACAAAGGACTTGGATGCTCCCACAAAAAGCATGGTTAAGTGATAAACCAAGTTAGCTACCAGCGAGCTGGCCGCAAAAGCAGTAATACTTTCAGTAGGCTCATCAGAAAGCCTATTGCGTTCTTCAGATCCCAAGATATAACTCATCACGGTAAGCAAGAAAGCCATCAAACCAAAAGGCCCTGTAGTGGATAGATCATAAAACACGCCGGCAGCAAAACTAGCAAGCACACCGGCTCCGCCACCAACAGACAAAGAGACAATTCCCGCAAATACCATAGCGATATTTGCGCGTCCATTTCCAATACCAATATTGGGAGCCAAGGCTAGCTGAAGCACAATGCAAATCAGCGCCAAAACACCAAAGGAGCGGCGATTTTTATTTTTGTCACGTATCTGCATGGTCGCCTACTCCTCTCCCGAAGATGAGTTATCAGAACCATCAGAACTGCTACTACCTAAAGCAGGACTGCCACTGTTGGCACTGTTGTTGACACCCTTTACTTGCTTTGAGTCTTGCTTGTCGGCAGCTGCGATTTCTTTTTCTGTAGCTTCCTGCCCTTCGGTAAGCGAGGTAACTACCAATACTTCTTCAAAATTCTCCGTGGAAGAAAGAGCGGAAACTTGGATATCGAGATAGAGCGCTCCTGTTGTACGATTGACGTTATATACGCGTCCCAGAGGTAGACCCTTGGGGAAAACACCACCCAATCCACTGGTAACTACCATATCCCCTACTTCAACTTTTTGGTCAGTACCAATCAAAGTGAGATGTAGAGTGCCATCGGCAGAACCATTAAGCATACCTTGGACACGCGTACCTTGAAGCATTGCGGCCACACTCGAGCCTTCATCTGTAAGCAGACGGACCGTTGAAGACGTAGGGCTGCAGGCAATAGTCTGACCAATAATACCTGCAGCATCGGTAACAGGCATGCCCACTGCAAGACCCGCAAGAGTACCCTTATCAATGGTAACCGTAGAACTCCATGAGTCAGTCGAACCCGCAATAATACGCGCCGCTGTAGACTTGAGATTGTAGGAGTCCTGCAAGTCTAAAAGCTTCTGTAAACGTTTTGCTGTTTGCTGAGCTTCTTCAAGCTCAGCATTACGCGCAGTCAGCTTTTCGTTGCGCGTCTTAAGCTCAGAGAGTGTCTCCTGACTCGACGTAAGGTTGGCAAAGATATTTCCCAAACCTTGAAAAGGTGCCGTGACAGCAGCGCCAAGCGTCTTTACAGGGCTCATAATTACCTGAAAGCCACCGCGGATACTATTGAGAGGACCTTTTCCTGCTTCGCGACTCCCCAAAGTAAAAAATACTACGGAAAGTACAACGCACACGACTGCAACTCGCAAGCCATTATTGACACTGCGCTTACGCAGCTGAGCAGGCGTACCAAGTCCGCCGAGTGAATGACGAGGCATGCTATAGCCCCCTACTGACCCGCACTCTGTACGAAGCCACCCGTCAATGCATTGGCCTCAAGGACCTTGGCACAGCCGTTAACGACGTTTTCGAGTGCGGTAGGACTCACGTTGACAGGCACACCGGTCTCATCGCGTAGGCGTTGATCAAGACCGCGCAGCAAACCACCGCCACCAGTCAGAAGGATTCCGTAATACATCAGGTCGCTTGCAAGGTCAGGAGGAGTTATATCCAAAGCATCCTTAACTGCCTTGGTAACATCATCCAAAGGCTTGTCAAGAGCGCGGCGAATTTCCTCGCTTTCAATGCGCACGGCCTTGGGAAGACCGCTCATAACATCACGGCCATTAACCTCTACATCTAATTCCTCTGCCAAGGGCGCAGCGGAGCCAACCTTAATCTTGATGTCTTCCGCCGTACGCTCACCAATCGAAAGATTATATGCATCGCGTACATGCTCAAGAATAACCTGGTCAAACTCATCACCAGCAGTACGAATCGACTGGGATACAACAATGCCACCCATAGCAATAACAGCAACCTCAGTGGTGCCGCCGCCAATATCAACAACCATAGATCCCGTTGGGTCTTCAATGGGTAAATCAGCACCAATAGCTGCAGCCATGGGCTCTTCGATTAAATATGCCTGACGAGCACCAGCCTGGATGGTAGCCTCAAAAACAGCACGCTTCTCGACAGAAGTGACACCGGAAGGCACGCAAACAACAACGCGGGGACGAGGCGACCAAGGATACTGCCTAGATTGAGAGCCGCGAGCTTTCTCGATGAAATACCGAAGCATCACTTCAGTGACATCAAAGTCAGCAATAACGCCATCCTTGAGCGGGCGCTCAGCAATGATAGAACCAGGAGTACGACCAATCATGCGCTTTGCATCAGCGCCGACTGCCAGCACTCTATCCTCACTTTTATCGATAGCGACAACGGAGGGCTCATTAATTACGATACCTTGACCACGAACAGCAACCAAAGTATTTGCTGTTCCAAGGTCAATTGCAAGATCGCCGCTATACTCCCCGAAGAGTGTATCGAGAATCGACATCTTCCCTGCCTTCTACCTGCTAGTTCTGGGACGTCTGGGTGTTTGAATCAGTACTTTGTTGATCGTTATTTTGAGTGTTCTGCTCGGAAGTATTTTGAGTGTCGGTCGTAGGATTGCTCTGAGTCGTAGCATTTTCGGTAGGCTGAGTCGCATTAGCATCAGTTTTATCCGCTGTATCAGACTGCGAAGGCTCAGTCTCAAGTTTGGTATCGCCACCGGCAGTTGAAGGGGATTGCAATTCTATCTTGGCAACCTTCCAACCAATGCCTTCACGAACAAGGGTCGCAGTATATGCCAGCGAACCACCATCTTGCAGTTGGACATCAACAAGCACTTTAGAAGTACTCATAGACTGTTCTTGAGTAACCGCTTTGACCGACTTCACACCAGCAGGAAGCTCTTGGTCAAGCTGTTTTCGAGCATCATCGGTCAGCTTGGGAGACACAAGACTCGAGTAGTCAGCGCCTTCATTTGCCTTCTCAAAAAGACTGGTAGTGACATCAGCCTGCATAGGCCAGCCATAGCCTTTCCAATACGCAAAGGCAGCTGCGCCCAAAAGAAGTACCAAAATAAAGAAGAAAATAAAGAAGGCTTTAAGGCCACGGTGCTTGTGCTTGCGGCGAATCTTTTTATCTTGCTTTACCACTTCTTCTTCATTAAGAGAAAAGAATCCCGTATCTTCAGGCGAAGGAATAAATTCCCCGGACTTGCCCAAGGGATCAAGGGGATCAACCCCGGCGCTCACACTTTGAGAGCCATATCCCGCAGCAGCGAGAAGTGCATCTGTCTCGGAAGGACCATCACCTGACTTGGCACTTAATGCGCGCTGGGCGGCATCCGCAGAGATACGCTCCTCGGGTGTCAGCTGATAGTGACCATCAGTGGTGGCACGGCCAAAAGCATCAGCAGCCTCGGACATACGATTTGCCGCTACATAGGCAAGACCCATAGAGGCATAAATCTTATTTTGATTATCTTCGGCAGTCGCAAAATCAAGGGCAGTACGATATGCCTCGATAGCATCTGCTGCACGGCCTAACTTCATAAAGCAAGAGCCAAGCTTGGTCAAAGCCACAGAAGGCTTAGGGTTGGACTCATCAATTGCAGCATTGCGATAAGCAACACCACCATCACGCGCATCACCCAACTGCAGATAGGCATCACCCAAAGCAATATAAGCCTTGTAAGGAGTAGCATAGCTGCCGTCTTTAGTCGCCATTGTCAAAGAGGCAACAGCCTCCTGCGGACGACCTGCAGCAAGCAAAGCGCGACCACGATTGCAGGCTAGCGCGCCCGTATGACCATAGGTGGAGTCACGAAGAGCATCGGCATAAGAAACTGCAGCCTCGTCATAACGGCCAAGGCGCATGTAGCAGTTACCAAGAAGATGGTCAATCTGACCAGACACCTCACCAGGACCTTTTGCCTGAACAAACAGCTCTACTGCAACACCAAAGTTTGCCTGTTTGTATGCTTCATTTCCCGCTGCAAATGCTTGTGTATTCACTCTGGGACGCTCCTATCATTCTTGAGCCTAGTTCAGCCAACCACGCTCAGACAGTTACTGAGACTTACGCATGCTCAATACGAATTGAATTAATACTATCGCCTGCGCGCAAAGACTGCTCAATCTCAAGGCCTTCAATTGTCTGGCCAAAGACTGTATAACCAGAGTCTAGCCCATGCTGAGCACCGAGGCAGAAATAGAATTGAGAACCTGCTGAATCAGGCGACTGAGAACGCGCCATAGCAAGAGCGCCATCATCATGGGAATTGCGAGGATTGGTCGTAAATTCCTGTTTGATACGATAGCCAGGGCCACCCGTACCAGGCATTCCATCGGGACCCATCTTACCTGCCGCAACATCAATGGCAGACATATCGCGCGTATGAGGGCAACCACCTTGGATAACAAAACCAGGAACATAGCGGTGGAACTTTAGACCATCATAAAAACCAGCCGAAGCCAGCTCGCAAAAGTTTGCGACATGAATAGGCGCGCCTGCACCATCAAGACGCACGCGAATTACACCCTTATTAGTATCGATCGTGGCAATCTCATCGCCTACGACCTTATATTCAGGCTCATAGAGCGGATCAGAGAAGAAACCCATGTGTCTGCTCACCCCTCACTACGGCATGTTGCCAGCAGCATTAAACATATCTGTACGAGTTTACCAGCGCAAGCCGCGTTTCACATATTCGGCAGACGCTAAGTTATAGTTAAGAATAAACCATAAACCTAAATTTACTGAGCAGGTTTTGTTGGCTTCCAGGCTGAATAATTCGAATCAAAGTGTGAACGGAAGGTATTCTTGCCACTTGAGTCGGTGTGTTCATTAATTGCAGCAAAAATCTCATCACCTCTACCTTTGGCATTGTCAAGTTCGGCAGACTTTTTCCAACAGGTACGAAGATCGTCAGACCAGTTACGCAGCCACGAACCGAGAGTTTTAAAGTTAGATACATCCTGAGCATAAGTGCCCGTTGTGATGTCAATCTCATCTACTGACTTGAGGGTATTATCCAGACGAATGGCAAGCTCCTCTTGGCTATCGTGACCTGCTTTACGTTCGTCAGCACTGCCCCTCGTGCCCTTTTCTTTCAGCAGGCTTTCGCTTTTTTCGAGCTCCTCTTCATAGCTGTTGTACTGCTCATAGACTGCCATGAGCTTTTGATATGTAAGTTCATCAGCAGAAAGCACTTTTTTTTCTGCATCAGAGCCTGATGCCTTATCTTGACTCAACTCATTTTTTTTGCCAGGAAATCCTGCCATAGACATATCCGCAGGTACCTTTGCTTTGGTGGCAAAAGCCTCAGCATTCCAAGGATGAGTGATATAAAGTACCGTACCACCCACCACAAGCAACGATGCAAGAGCTGCTACCAAAGCTACGCGTGCGCGCGGGAAATTATCATGTTTGTTTAAAGGGCCATAAGCCTCAGGGTTTGCAGGAACCGCACTCTCGATGCGCGGCATTGCATGGGTCTCCCCCTCCTCCAAACTCTTTTCCTCACGGGCTTTCCGCTCTTCCTCAGCTTTTTTTAAAATCTCTTTGGTAGCTGTGGATATATTGCTTTGTGGATGAAGCTTGGCAGGGACAAGAGTGCCGCAAGCAGAACACCGGTCAGCACCTAAAGGAACCAGCGCACCACAATTGGCACACCAGCTTTGCTCAAGACGAGGAAGTCGCGTGGTCATACCCAAGTCACCATGACAAGCAGGACAACGCAATACATCATCAGAAATATGCGAACCACAATGTGGACAAATCACAGACCTCCTCCTTCCTCATTCATAGATACACAATCTTCATAGAGATCAGACTGCTTGCGCACTTATACTGCACTCAAATCATTGAGCACATAGGGCAAGATACCCCCTGCTCGTACAAAATCTGCCTCCGTTGGCGTATCAATACGTACCACACACTCAAAATGCACACGGTCGCCATGAGATTTGCGAGCGCAGACCATACAACTGGTATCGCCAGCTATAAGTTGTTCAAGTTTGATTTCGGACAAATCAAACTCTTCACTACCATCAAGGCCTAGTGTTTCAGCATTTTGACCTTCAGAAAACTGTAAGGGAATAACACCCATTTGAACAAGGTTTGAACGATGAATGCGTTCAAAACTTTCGGCAAGTACCGCGCGCACGCCAAGCAAGGCAGGACCTTTTGCAGCCCAATCGCGACTCGATCCCGAGCCATACATCTTGCCCGCTATGATAACGAGAGGGATTTGCTTGCTGCGATAATCCATAGCGGCATCAAAGATACTCGTGAGCGTACCATCAACAAAGTTGCGCGTCCAACCACCCGTCTTACCAGCAGCAAGCTTATTGACAAGTTTTACGTTGGCAAAGGTACCGCGCATCATAAGTTCATGATTACCACGGCGACTACCAAAGGTATTAAAGTCGTCCTCGCTGATACCCCGCTCGATTAAATAACGTGCAGCGGGACCATCACTTGCAATGCTTCCTGCTGGTGAAATATGGTCTGTTGTTACAAAATCACCTAACAAAGCGAGCGCGCGAGCACCTTGAATCTTGATGCTCTCCCCCGTCCGCGCCTCTTCAAAATAGCTGGGACGACGTACATAGGTAGACGAAGTATCCCAGTTGAAGGTAGCAGAAGAGCTCGCAGGAATTGAAGCCCATTCAGGATATCCACTCTGCAGCCCTATGCCACCCTCTTCATAAAGCTCAGGAGTCAGTACCGATACCAAAATCTGAGCTACCTCATCATCGCTTGGCATTAACTCAGAAAGCATAAGGGGCGTACCATCAGCAGCATGTCCTACTGGTGTCGACGTCAAATCACAATTAACCGTACCGGTTAATGCATATGCAACCACCAGCGCAGGCTCCATGAGGAAGTTTTGCGCCACATCAGGAGAGATGCGCCCATCAAAATTACGATTACCCGAGAGCACGCTTGCAAGCTCAACGCGGTCTGTAATATCGTGAAGAGGAGCAGCAATAGGACCTGAGTTACCAATGCAACTCATGCAACCAAAGCCACACACAGCAAAGCCTAGCTGCTCAAGACTCTCAGAAAGACCTGCACGGTCAAGAATCATTGCTGCCGCATGACTGCCAGGAGCCAAAATAGTCTTGACCCAAGGAGCGGTATGCAAGCCCTTATCAACTGCCGCCTTTGCAAGAAGGCCAGCCTGAACCATCATGGCAGGGTCAGTTGCTGTAGTGCAGCTAGTGATAGCAGCAATTGCAACAGCACCGTGACCAATCTGATACCTCTGTCCTTTGAGTTGAATATCAAACATCTCATGAGGCACATGACCGTGAGCGATAACACCCTCTTCAAAACGTATAGCAAGATCTGCGGGCACAACACGTCGATGTGGTCTTGAGGGCCCAGCTAAACTCTGCTGCACTTCAGCAAGATTAATCTCAATGGTTTTGGCATACACGCGATCAGAAGTTTTTTCTCGCATGCCTTGCAAATCAAGGTATTTTTCAATGAGCTTAATTTGCTCTTCTGAGCGACCAGTAAGCAAAAGATAATCCATCGTAGGAGTATCCACGGGAAAAAGCGTAGTTGTAGCTCCATACTCTGGAGTCATATTGGCAACGCATGCACGTTGGGTAGCACTGAGCGTACCCACGCCATCACCAGTAACCTCCACAAGACTGCCTACAACACCCTCTGCGCGCAGTCGCTCGCACACCGTAAGCGCCAAATCCATACCACTGATTCCTTGTGGCAATCTACCGGTAAGCTTAAGCTCAACCACAGGAGGCACCAGCATGCTTATCGGCTGACCTAAAGCTGCAGCCTCAGCCTCTATACCACCAACACCCCATCCAAGAATACCGAGGCCATTTGCTGTAGTGGTATGGGAGTCGGTGCCAACCAGACTATCAAAACATGCAACGGGAACTGTTTGGTCGGCAAGAGCGTCGGTAGAGACAACTTCGCAGAAACGTTCCATATTGAGCTGATGGCAAATCCCCTCTCCTGGAGGAACTATGCGCACGTTGTCAAAGGATTTTGCTGACCACTTAAGGAAAGCAAAGCGTTCACGATTGCGCTCTACTTCCTTGAGACGATTAGTCAAGGCAGAGCAGGAGGTACCTGCCTCATCAGCAATGACCGAATGGTCAATGACCAAGGTACACGGGATACGTGGGCTCACACGCTCCGGATTCCCACCACGAGCTACCATAGCGTCGCGCATAGCAGCAAAGTCTACAAAAACAGGTACACCCGTAAAATCCTGAAAGAGTACGCGAGCGGGCATAAAAGGAATTTCAGCACCCTTGGTGCCCTCAAGTGCCGCCGAGACGATACGACCCGCCAAAAGAGCAGCTTCATCGTCATCTTTGGCGCGACGTACACAGTTTTCTAGCAAAACAAATAAGGCATAGGGAAGCTTATCTGCCCCAGGAATATCCGCAACCTTATATGCGCGAAACTTCTTTTTACCAACAACAAGCTCTACGCTCTTTTTTGCCTTATGTACTGCTTGCACAAAATTCTCAGAGCTAACATCAACTTTCAAATCGGTCGCGCAAGGCTTCTTGCCAAGCTGCGCGTCGCTTGTCACGTCCAACATTTAATGCCTCCACCCGAGCAACTGCACCTTTAAGGAACCCGGCATCAAGCGCAGGCCCACTTAGCCAATCATAACTATGCTTGAATATCCCCACTGACAGCAAAGCTACAATCGCGCAAAAGATGTAACCTCCAAGCGATAAATCCTCAATTGAAAAGAACTCAAAGAAAAATAACGTTGCAATCAACAGTGAACAAATCATGACCCCAAGAAGAGCTTTTCTCAGTGCATTGAGGGGCAGCGAAATACGCCATACCAAGATAATACCTATGATGGCAACCAAATAGGTGCAAGCTGTTGATACCAATCCAAAAGACCAACCAAGCGCACGTCCAGCCAAAATCTCGGCAAAAAGAGCGACTACAATCGCCAATGATGCCGGTAGTGAACGACTTAGCACGTGCTCAAGGAAAGATCCTGTGACAAGTTCATGATTGGGCTCCAATGCAAGTACCAAGCTTGGAAGTCCAATAACGATGCCTGACAAAAGCGAAGCTTGTATAGGAATAAAAGGATAGGGTGGCAAAAATACGCAAATAAAAGCTAGGACTGCAGCATAGACCGTCTTGACCAAAAACAGAGAAGCCGAACGCTGAAGATTATTGATAGAACGACGTCCTTCTGCAACAACTTCAGGCATGTGAGCAAAATCATCATCAGCAAGGACAATCTCGGCAACATTGCGCGCTGCTGCAGAACCTGAGGCCATAGCAACCGAGCAGTCCGCTTCACGCAAAGCCAAGATATCGTTCACTCCATCGCCCGTCATAGCAACCGTATGCCCTTGGTTTTTGAGTGCAATAACCAATTCACGCTTTATTTCGGGGGTCACGCGGCCAAAGACGCAATAATCTCTCACCGCCTGTGCAACAGCTGTTTTGTCTGTAAGCGTTGAAGTATCAATCCATTTGTCAGCTTGAGGAACACCCGCCATACGAGCAATGGCGGAGACCGTTACCGGGTCATCACCCGAAATAACCCGGAGATTAACTCCTTGTTGGATGAAATATTCCATCGTCTCCTGCGCGCTGGCACGAAGTTCATCTTGGATACTCACAAAGCCTAGGAGTTGTGGTTTGCCAACAAATACACCATTTTTGTCAAAATCCTCAACACGCGCCACAATTAATACGCGCGCTAATTCACCAAAAGAACGAAGCTGAGCCTCTACAGAGGAACACTCATCGCCAAGTACAAACTGTGCTGCACCCATTACGAGCGCTTGCCCATCCAAACAAATACAACCTGAGTATTTGCGCTGAGAAGAAAAAGGGACCGTACGCACGACATCTCGTGGCGCAACCTTCTGCGTTTTAACAAAATTCAAAATAGCAGTAGCAGTTTCGTTTGCATCGTCCTTACCTGCATGAGCAATGGTAGACAGTGCAGTGAGTGTTTGTTGGCGAAGTTGTTTTCCGCCATCTGCACCTACAACTTGGTCAACAATCATGCCACCTGTGGTAAGAGTGCCCGTCTTGTCCAAACAAAGCGTATCAACACGAGCAAGCGTCTCAATGCAATATGCCTGCTGTACGAGCACCTGACGTTGACCCAAACGCGTCGTTGCGACAGCTAATACAGTTGAAGTCAACAGAACAAGGCCTTGAGGAATCATGGCGATAACTGCAGACACCGAGGTCAAAATCGCATGATTAAGCTCAGCTCCCGTCATAGATGTACGAATAAAAAGCGCAAAGCCGAGAGGAATGAGCATGTAGCTACCAAGGCGGACAACAGATTCAACAACGCTTTTAATTTCAGAGCGTATGGGCTTAACGTATTTTGCTTCCGCATTGATATGCGCAGCATAACCGTCCTTGCCTACCTTATTAATGCGGCATACCAGAGACCCCGAGTCAACGAATGAACCTGAGAGAATCGCATCACCAACATGTTTTGAAACAGGCTCAGACTCACCTGTCAATAAACTTTCATTCATAGTCGCGCTACCCGCAAGCACCAAAGAATCTGCAGGCACCTGCTGTCCATGGGCAAGAACAATCACATCGTCAAGCACGAGTTCCGAAGAAGAAATAAGCTGATCTTTGCCATCGCGCCGTACGCGCACTTCTGAGGCGGTCAAGAGCTGCAGTCTATCAACCTGACGTTTTGCTCGAATCTCTTGAATCACCCCAATAAAAAGATTAATGAGAGGCGTGGTGACAAACAAAAGATTGCGAAAATAACCTGTAGCAAGCACCAAAAGTGCAATCACGAGGTTTATGCCATTAAAGAAGGTAAGAGTATGTTCGCTAATGATTTGCGCGATTGTTTTTGTTTTGACATCAGTGTCGACATTTGATTTACCCTGAGCCTTACGCTTTGCTACCTCAGCTCCACTAAGACCTGTATAGTTATCGGAAAACGCCAACGCTCCCCCTCTCAAAGTCACACATCTTGCTCTACCCTAGGTTGATTAACTATAATGCCAAACGTTCGCCCTCTTAGCTCAGTGGATTAGAGCGTCTGCCTCCGGAGCAGAAGGCCGCGGGTTCGAATCCCACAGAGGGCACCACACGCAAAATGAGTCCGTAGGAGCATAAACTTCTACGGACTTTTGTTTTAAAAATAAAGACGTTAGCGACATAAATCCAGAATTTGACGATATTTCTCAAGACTCACGCGTTCAACTGTAACCTCACCAATAGCATGTATACGCACAAGATTGATGTTATTGCCATGACGTTTTTTATCTGCCAATGAGCGCCTATAGAGACAATCCGGATCAAGCGCTGTCGTGGTAGGTAGCCCATGTGCGGCACAAAGACTGCTAATACGTTGACTGGTATCAATATCGCAGAGTCCAAGAGCAGCATCAGCGCGGGCCATACAGCAAAGGCCTGCGGCAACGCAACTTCCATGACCCAAGCGATACTCACTTTCTGCCTCAATGGCGTGGCCTATCGTGTGGCCCAAATTGAGGGTTTGACGAAGTCCTGCTTCACATTCGTCTGCATCCACTACATCACGTTTAATCTCAACACAACGACTCACAAGCTCAATGATGCGCTGAGGATCATCCAACGTAAGCGCTCTTTCTTCAAGGGACGCAAAAAGCTTTGGGTCACAGAGCACGCCGTACTTGATAACCTCGCCAATAGAATCAGAGAAGAGCTCAGGCGATAGCGTCGATAGGCAGTTGATGTCGGCAATGACGGCAGATGGTTGCCAAAAGGCACCCGCAAGATTTTTACCTGCAGCAAGGTCCACAGCTGTCTTACCACCAACAGAGGAATCAACCATCGCAAGTAATGAAGTAGGCACCTGCACTACCGCACAACCGCGCATATAACAGGCAGCAGCAAAGCCAGCTAAATCGCCTATAACCCCACCGCCTAACGCCACCACAACATCATCTCGGGCAAGACCAGCCTCAGCAAAATGTTCAAGCAGACCTGAAAGAACGGTCATATTTTTGGATTGCTCACCTGCAGGAATAATGGCAGTTTTTACGTCGTAAGCTGCAGCCTTAAGCGCGTTTTGTGCTTGTGCGCCATACAAAGGGTATACATTGCTATCTGAAACAAGCATGGCTGTTTGTCCACCAACACAGCTGCGCGCTACAGAACCCAAGGAATTTAAAATGTCATTTCCTACCTGTACTTCATAGCTACGCGATGGCGTGTTCACCGAAACGCTTTTCATCAGTTTTCTCCTCTAAGCAGAGCGTGACTCCGCCTCACGCTTCAGGCGATCGCCTTCCGCTAAAAGATCAAAGAGTTTTTGCTCATCATGCTTATCAAGTGCATCTTTGTACTGCTGCAAATTGCCAATCAAAGTCTCTAGTTCTGCACTTAAATTATCTGCATTATCCAAAAAGAGTTCTGTCCACATACCTGGATTCAAACGTGCAACACGCGTCAACTCACGGTAAGAACCAGCCGAGAAACCCTTGTGATGGCGTGCCGCAGGACTTTTGACATATGCATTAGACACCACATGCGCAAGCTGGCTCGTATAAGCAATCATCTCATCATGATAGGCAGCACTAGCAAGCATCCAACTACCAAAACCTACGGGCGCGAGCAGTTGCTTGAGTCGCTCCAAAATATCTACACGCTCAATGTCGTCCATCTGCTCAGGAGGTACCACCACCATGGGAGCGCCGCGAAACATTGAAGCGCGTGAATGTGCATAACCAGAGTACTGAGTACCTGCCATAGGGTGACAGCCCACAAAAGCAAAACCATATTTTTTTGCCAACGGAAAGCCGCTTTGACAAACCGCGCGCTTAACGCCCACCGTGTCAATCACAATAGTGCCCGTTGAAATAAGTGGAGCTTTTTCTTTTAGCCACTCAATCGCTGACGCAGGATAGCCCGCCAAAATCAAGAGTTCGCAGCTGGGAATGGACATATCATTGAGCTCACCTGCAACCGTATCAATCATTGCTAACTCAAGAGTTGCATGCGTGCGATTCCAGGCAAAAACCTCGCGTCCACCCTCATGGAGGGCTTTGGCAAAAGAGCCTCCCATCAGACCAAGACCAACGATACCAACACGCCCTGAAACAAAATTTGATGTATTGGATTCATTTAGACTAGGCTTTGGCATCCTCTTCCCTCTCAGCTGCAAGATTTTTTGCATCCATGGAGCCAGGCAGCGGCGCTTCCTCGCAATCAAGGTCTACCGTAATTGCCTGACGAATTAAAGCAATGCGCTTCATAGCCTCAGCAAACATCTCAGGCGTGAGTGCTTGTGCCCCATCCGACCACGCAAGAGAAGGCTGATTGTGAACCTCGATTTCCAAACCATCAGCACCTGCAGCGGTTGCCGCATAGGCAATAGGACTTACGTAACGTGTGTAGCCTGTCGCATGACTGGGGTCTCCTACCACAGGTAAGTGCGTCAGTTTGTGTAGTACAGGAATTGCATTGACATCAAAGGTATTACGTGTACGCTTCTCAAAACTACGGATGCCACGCTCGCACAGGATAACGTTTTGATTTCCCTCACTCATGATGTACTCTGCAGCCATCAGCAACTCATCTATCGTACCCGCAATTCCGCGCTTAAGCAGGATAGGGATGTTGGTTTTTCCCACCTCACGCAACAACGGGAAGTTCTGCGCATTTCGAGCACCAATTTGCATAACATTAATCTTTTTGTCCACAAAAAGTTGGACATCGCGAGGATCCATAACCTCAGTAACAATAGGCATATTGGTTTCTTGCGCCGCCTCAAGTAACAGGTCAAGCCCTTCTTCACCCATACCTTGGTAGGCATAAGGACTCGTGCGAGGCTTGTATGCACCCCCGCGCAGCATCGTGGCTCCAGCCGCTTTGACTGCGCGTGCAATCTCAATCAAGTTCATTCCTTCGACTGAACAAGGTCCAGCCATAACTTGAAAATGACCGCCACCAATCAATACGCCTCGACCACAATCAACAATGGTGTCATTGGGATGAAACTTACGATTGGCCTTTTTGAAGGGTTCAGACACACGTTGAACCTGCTCAATAATGTCCATACTTTCAAGCAAGAAGGGATCAATTTGTGTGGTATCGCCAATAATGCCCACAATGGTTTCATTTTGTCCCTGGCTGACATTTGCCTTGTACCCACGGCCCTCAATCCATTGAATAAAATGGTCCAGCTGCTCTTTGGTAGCTGTCTTTTTAACGATGGCAAT
Organism: Olegusella massiliensis; assembly: GCF_900078545.1. GTDB lineage: Bacteria > Actinomycetota > Coriobacteriia > Coriobacteriales > Atopobiaceae > Olegusella > Olegusella massiliensis. The sequence continues at coordinate 1,628,556 of NZ_FLLS01000002.1, read as the reverse complement.
CATAGGGGCCATCCTCCTTTGTCTTCGAATCAAAATATTTAGTCATAGTACATGGTAACAACCCAACAAAAATAAGTATTTTCAAATGACAAGTTAGTAACTACTGCGACGTATTTATATCTCTTGAATTTTCCACTCCTTACCATAATCCACTCCTTACAATAACTATGTAAGAAACCAAACGAGATTTCGGAGTATCTGCGTGGATATGCTCATTAGCCCAGGAAGTCTTGGTGGCAAACTTCGCTCTATTGCCTCCAAATCCGTCGCTCATCGACTGCTCATCTTGGCTGCATTTGCTGATAAGACTTGCAACATCGACTGCAGTAGTAGTTCACAGGATATTGATGCCACAATTGCCTGTCTCAGAGCACTTGGTGCACGTATCACACATACCAAAATAGGATTTCGTGTAGTCCCCATCCCAAAAACATCAAGGTTTGAGCCATATGCCCACGCAAAGCTCGACTGCAGAGAGTCTGGCTCTACCCTGCGCTTTATGTTACCTGTAGCAGCAGCGCTTGGCGCAGAGGCAAGCTTTATAGGAAGAGGTCGCTTAGCAAAGCGTCCACTCGCTCAACTTATAGCAGCACTTAACTCACATGGCTGTAATCTTTCTGAGTTTGGCAGCTGGCCTCTCAAACTGACAGGACAGCTCCAAGCTGGAAACTATACGTTACCCGGCAATGTTTCTTCACAGTATGTGACCGGCCTTTTACTTGCCGCTTCTCTGCTCAAAGGCACAACAGAGATATTAGTGAGTGAGCCCTTCCAGTCCGAGCCCTACGTTCGTTTAACCCTTAACGCACTGAGCCTATTTGGAGTGGAATACGAAGCAGGACACAAACAATTCGCTGATGGTAGCTATCGCACTTATCGTGTTTTCGGGTCTGGAACACAACTCGCTGCCCCTGAGACAGTCAGGGTGGAGGGAGACTGGTCTAACGCTGCGTTTTGGCTGGTAGCAGCTGCTATCGGCAAGCTGCCTATTTCAGTCAAACAGCTCAACCTAAGCAGCGCTCAAGGAGACCGCGTTATTTTGGCAGCCCTTTCACTTTTTGGTGCACACGTTGTTCGTGGCAACAATACCGCAACCGTAGGTCCTGCTTCCCTGCAAGGCATACGTATTGATGTTTCAAATTGCCCCGACCTTGTGCCACCGCTGGCTATTCTTGGCGCATGCGCTACGGGTACCACACGCCTTGCCAACGCTGGTCGTCTACGCCTTAAAGAATCAGATCGACTGCAAACCGTCAGTGCAACACTGCAAGCGCTCGGCGCACAAGCTCGCATCGAAACCGATGATTTACTTATAAGCGGAGGGTCAACTCTCACGGGTGGAGTTGTAGACGCTGCAGGAGATCATCGTATTGCAATGATGGCAGCTATTTTGGCAACCCAATGCACCGGAGATACGCTGATCCACGGGGCAGACTGTGTTGCTAAATCCTATCCCCAGTTTTTTAAAGACTTTGCCCTGCTGGGTGGCAAAGCACAAGCTCAGGAGGCCATACATGCCCTCTAGTTTTGGCAGCGCCTTGCGTGTCACCATATTTGGTCAGTCTCATTCACCTGCTATTGGCTGTGTCATCGAAGGCCTCCCTTCAGGCCACTATATCGATCTAGAGGCGCTTGCCCAACATATGAAACACCGCTCACCTGGTCAAGCGCGCTGGTCAACGCCGCGCAAAGAGGCGGATGCTGTGTCTATTCTGTCCGGCCTCAACCAGAGTGGTACTACCTCGGGAGCACCGCTGGCACTTGTTATTCAAAACACCAATACACGTCCTGGAGATTATGAAGAACTTAAGCGCGTGCCTCGCCCTGGTCATGCAGATTGGACAGCTCAACAAAAATGGCATGGCGCACAGGATGTCTCGGGCGGAGGACACTTCTCAGGTCGTCTCACCGCGCCACTTTGCGCAGCAGGTGGTATTGCCATGCAACTTTTGTCCGAGCGTGGCATTTGCATCGCCGCTCACCTCAGTGAATGTGCAGGTGTTACCGATGAGGCATTTCTTGCCCGAGGATCTATTGCTGACACAGAGGCACTCGCAGCACAAATGCACAGCTTAAAGGATGGCCGAAGCTTTCCTGTACTGAGTGAGCTGGCAGCAGAAGAGATGCAGATCCAGATCGAGAGGGCAAGAAAATCTTGCGATTCTGTCGGTGGTATTGTGGAATGTGTTGCCACAGGACTCCCCTCAGGCATCGGCTCGCCCATGTTTGACGGAATCGAATCAACTCTTGCTCGTATTGTTTTTGGAATTCCCGCAGTAAAAGGTCTGGAATTTGGTGCGGGTTTTTCCGCCGCAAGAATGCGTGGTAGCGAGCACAATGACCCCTATGTCATTGTTGATGGCAAGATATATCCCGCCAAAAACGATGCGGGTGGAAATCTAGGGGGCATTACAAGTGGCGCGCCTCTCTTGTGGCGCATGGCAGTCAAACCCACTTCCTCAATCGCACAGGAGCAGCACTCAGTTGATCTCATACGCAATGAAGAGACTGTTTTGCGTATACGTGGTAGACACGACCCCTGCATAGCCCCACGCGCTGTCCCTGTAGCAGAGTCCGCATGTGCCCTTGCTATCTTGGATTCTTGGCTTGCTTGGCCACCCTGTGGCGCAGATGATGAGCATTGCCTTTAAACTACAAAAGGAACAAATAACCTCTACTTTAAGAAAGCAGAATGACCATGGCAGATATTTCAGAACTACGTAAGCATATTGACCGTATCGATGACGACATACTTGAGCTCTTCAAGGAACGCATGGATATTGCCCATGAGGTCGCAGCCTATAAAGCTGAGAACAAGCTTCCCGTTTTTGACCGCAATCGCGAACACCAAATACTTGTCGATGCTGCAGCCAAGGTGCCCAAGGACCAGCAGGCCTATGTCCAAGTACTGATGTCTTTGCTTATGGAAGCTTCTCGCTCACGCCAAACGAGGGCTTTGGGTCGCGACAATCAGGTAGTTGCAAGCATTAACGAAGCCCTCAAAGAGTCTCCTGAGCTTTTCCCTCGCGATGCCTTTGTTGCCTGCCAAGGCGTTGAGGGGGCTTATTCACAGATTGCAGCTGATCGTCTGTTTAAGCATGCCAACATTAGCTATTTCGATACCTTTGATGGTGTTTTTCGTGCGGTTGACCAGGGCTTTTCTGACTATGGTGTGCTGCCCATTGAAAACAGCAGTGCCGGATCGGTCAATGAGGTCTACGACCTCATGATGCAGTATGACTTCCATATCGTACGCACCTGCCGCCTTAAGGTTGATCACAATCTTCTTGCCAAACCAGGCACGAAACTTGAGGATATTCGCGAGATATATAGCCATGAGCAAGCAGTTGCTCAGAGTATGAGTTTTTTGCAATCACTGCCTCATGCGCAGGTACATGTGGTTGAGAATACCGCCGCTGCCTCCAAACTGGTTGCTAATTCTGAACGTAGTGATGTTGCTGCCCTCGCATCACGCGCGTGCGCAGAACTTTATGGCTTAGTTCCCCTTGCACAAGCAGTGCAGGATCGCGATGACAACTACACCCGCTTTGCTTGTATCACAAAAAAACTCACCGTCTATCCTGGTGCCGATCGCAGTTCTTTGATGCTTGTCGTTGGCAATGAACCCGGAGCTCTTTTCAAAGTGCTTGCTAAGTTTTATGCCCTTGATATCAACATCATTAAACTTGAGAGTCGGCCTATTCTCGGCAAGGACTTTGAATTCATGTTTTACTTTGATGTGGATTGTCCTGTAGTAGCTCCTGAATTTACGCAGCTCATGTCCACCCTAGGTAATGTCTGCGAAAATATGCGCTATCTCGGAAGTTACCGCGAGGTCATCTAATGGCTGAAGCCCCTGACTCTCGCTTTGGCCTCCTTGGTCGCAAACTTGGGCATAGCTGGTCACCTCGCATCCACAAGATGTTAGGCTCAACTCCCTATGCACTTTTTGAACGCGAGCCAGAAGAAGTTAAAGACTTTATTCGCCATGGCAGATGGCAGGGGCTCAATGTCACCATTCCTTACAAGGTCAATGCTTTTGCACTGGCTGATGAGGTAAGTGAGCGGGCACAACGCATAGGTGCTGCCAACACCTTGGTTAAACGTCGCGATGACAGTATTTATGCCGATAATAGTGATGTGGGCGGCTTTGCTTGGATGCTGAAACGCTTTTGTAAGCGTCACTGGGGAGCAAATGGAGCACAGCTACTTTCTCATCTGCCTGTTGTCGTTTTGGGATCTGGTGGTGCAAGTCAGGCAGTGCAAGCCGCTCTTAAGGAATTTGGAGCCTCTGTCAGTGTCATCTCTCGTCATAGTGACGATAGCTATGACACACTTGACACGCGTCATGCAGACGCGAGACTTCTTATCAATACAACACCTGTGGGCATGTATCCCAGCTGTCCTGCAAGCCCTCTGAGCAATACAAAACTGGCAAAGCTCACTCATCTGCGGGGAGTCATTGATATCGTCTACAACCCCACACGCACGGGCCTATGTTTACAAGCAGAACGTCTCGGCATTCCTTTTGAGTCTGGACTTGCCATGCTCGTTGCTCAGGCAGCTCTTTCATCTGAGCTTTTCTTAAGCACGACCCATTCACAGGAGACTATTGAGGTGATTGAGCGTGAGTTGCGCAGTTCTATGACCAATATCTGCTTAATTGGAATGCCAGGAGTTGGCAAGACAAGTACAGGCACTCTTTTAGCACGCGAGTTGCATCGTCCTTTTATTGACCTTGATGCGGCTTTTAAAATAAAAGAAGATGCCAGTGCTGCAGACTTTATTAGTGCTCATGGTGAAGCTTCGTTTCGCGACGCTGAATCTCAAATTCTTGCCGACTATGCAAGCAAATCAGGTCTTGTCATCTCCTGTGGTGGCGGTGTAGTTGTACGCAAAAACAACTACGATTTGCTTCACCAAAATGGACTTATCGTGATGCTGGATCGCCCTGTTGAACAGCTTTCCACTAGGGACAGACCCCTCTCACAGTCCAAAGGACTCATCCAACTCGCAGAAGAACGCATGCATCTCTATCGTAGCTGGGCGGATACCATTATTGCGTGCACAGGATCTCCTTCAGGTGATGCGCGCGCTATTTCTGACTTCCTAAAAACCCAAACGATATAAAAATTAATGTGATCGATTAATTTTTTTACCTAAACAAGCTGCCACTCACCGTTTGAACTTAAGAAAAGCTATATGTAGGGCAGAATTTTTCCTATACTGAAGTCTCGCAACTTCAGGGAGGATAGGATCTTATGGCAGTCGAAGCTTCGCCTTCGTCAATCGCAAAATCAGTACTTTTGAATGTGGGCGGTAAAGAAAATGTCCTCTCCAACTCTTTGTGCATGACGCGACTAAGGCTCCGTATCATCAATCCTGAAGAAGTTAATGATGAGGAACTTGAATCCATCACAGGAGTGCTTGGCTTAGTTTCACGAGGTTTCGATGGCCTTGAGGTGGTTTTTGGACCGCGTCTTGTTCGCGACGTGTATAACTCTTTTGTTGAGCTCACGGGCCTTAATCCTGATGATGCAGATGCCGTAGTGGGCACCTCTCCTTTAGCATCCAATCTACGTGTGCGTATTAGCCCTTCTCGTCAGCGCTCCTACGAGGCACAATCACGTGCCAACAATGCCGATTTATCTGATGGTGCCCATCTTTTGAGTCATGCTCATTCTGATGTTGATGATTTGGCAGGTCTCAGCCAACTTTTTGAGCATGATAAGACAGACGAAACAGATGCTGTGCCAGAAAAGTCAAACGAGCTCCGCATTGCTGATGATTATGAGAATGAGAGTGTTCCTACTAAAGATTACAGGCTTCTTATCATCAACGGACCTAATGTCAATATGCTTGGCATTCGCGAACCAGATATTTATGGTCACAGAAGCTACGATGATCTACTCACACTTTGCAAAGCGGTAGCCAGTGAAGCTGGCTTTAGTACCTGCTCGTGTTTTCAGTCCAATCATGAGGGCGATATCGTTGACCGCATCCAAGATGCCTATCAGACTTATGACGGTATCATCATCAATCCAGGAGCTCTCACGCATACTTCAATTGCTTTGCTTGATGCCCTGCGTGCGGTTGATATTCCCACTATTGAGGTGCATATATCTGAGGTAGACAAACGTGAATCATTTAGACAGATTTCTTACGTGCGCGGCGCATGCTTTGAGTCTATTGTGGGCTTAGGTGTCAAGGGTTACGCCAAAGCAATTAGGGATATGGCCGCTCATCTGAATGTCACTGCATGCAAGCTGTAGTAAAGGCGCATCGTAAGAACCTACTAGGAAAAAAGAGTACGTCGTAAACCGTCTGCGAAGCAAAATCAAGTTGTAAGTCTGCTGTGGAGAAGAAACTAACCACAATGCCAGACAGCATTTTCGGTGATGAGATAATCAACAGCGATTGCTTTGTCTCCATGTGGCAAAGGATTGCTTGAGATCTGCATCGAACGGACAAGAGCAAGCTTGTGACCAGGATAGAAAGCAAGAAACTCATCGAGTTTATCGTCATCTTCACCAACGCGATACCCTTGGCTATCAAACACCAATCCGGATACAATGCAGAGCGACTCAACAAGCTCGCTGCAGCTGAAGCCCAACGTATCGCCTTCGGCGCTGCAGCTAGATGCCTTAGGAATCGTTCGCTCTGTAACACTAAGTTCTGCTTCAGAAAAGATCTCAATACAGTCGGCAACACCATTGCAATTCAAGCAAAGTCCCACACGTTTGCCAGCAGCAAAAGCTCGCTTGGCAAGGGTTGTCATAGAGATGCCACCTTGGTCGCTTACAGGTAGCAACAGGACCTGCGCACGAGTCCACAAATCAAGTTTGGCTAATAAGTCAAGCGCACCTTCATTGTCTGTGACGCTACTGATAACAGGAGTCGGTAATGCACGCAGATAACTTGCTTCAAGTGCAGTCTTACTTGCGTCTGCTCCATTAGAGCTTGCCATGCATTTCTCCTCTACTGCGCTATAGTGTCAGTTTAAAAATCATAGCAAAAGCTTCCCCCTACATTGAAGATAAACTCATGCCAGGTTTTTATACCCCTAAGTATGCGCATAAAACCTTTGAAAATGTCGATGTGCACATCGTAAACGAAAGAATAGATTCAACCTTCGAATACATCTTGATGTCAGCGTACTTTTTTGTACCGTCAAGCGTGCGCCCCGCCACTAAAAACAAAATGCACCCACAGAAGCTGAATTTAATAAACCATACCCATCGCCTCTTGCACCTCAGAAAGCGTGGTCTGAGCAAGCTCGTTGGCGCGTCTGTTACCATCGTGTAGTACATCTTTGATGTAATCAAGGTCCTGCTCGTACTCACGACGCTTCTCACGAATTGGAGCAAAATAGCCGTTAACTGCCTCGGTAACATAACGTTTAAGCGCACCGCTACCGCCCATACCAATCTCTTCTGCAATTTCTTTGGGATCGCGACCTGTGCAAATACCTGCTGTAGTAAGCAGCGCAGAGACACCAGGACGATTCTCAGGATCAAAGGTAATATTGCGATCGGAGTCGGTCTTGGACTTCTTGATGAGCTTTGCGGTTTCTTCTGCCGTCATACACAAAGAGATAGCGTTGCCATAAGACTTGCTCATCTTGCGACCATCTAGGCCAGGAAGCAAGGGCGTAGAGGTAAGGAGCCCCGCGACCTCAGGAAACACCTTACAGTGAAAACGGTCATTAAAGCGACGAGCGATTTTACTTGTTATCTCAATATGAGGTAACTGATCGCGGCCGACAGGAACGATATTGCCCTTGCAAAACAAAATATCACAGGCTTGATGTACGGGATAGGTCAATAGCAAGCCTGTCAATGCATGTCCACTGGCTTCCTGCTCGGCTTTAACCGTAGGGTTACGTTCAAGCTCAGCCTCAGAAACCAAGGAGAGAAACGGCAGCATCAGCTGATTGGCCGCAGGGACTGCTGAGTGAGTAAAAATCATGGTCTTTGCAGGATCAATACCACAAGCAAGATAATCCATCACCATGTTGTAGACGTTATCCTGGATATGCTCAGTAGTATCGCGATCGGTGATAACCTGATAGTCCGCAATGATGACATTGGACTTAATGCCCATGTTTTGTAGGCGTACGCGCTCAATCAGAGTGCCAAAATAATGACCCATATGCAGACGACCTGTAGGACGGTCTCCCGTAAGCATGGTATAGGCTTCGGTTTTACCATCGGCAAGATCTGCCTGAATTTCATTGCTACGCCTCAGCGCTGCTTCATAACTTCCCTCGTTGGGCATCAAAGCCTCCTCTAATCTCGTTAACGCTCCCTATCATAGGCTAAACATCCCAGCGGCTGGATAGTCAAAACGTAATGCTTTGACAAATACTTTGACCCAAATGGTCTTTATTCGTTAAACTCCGCAGCTTCCTCACGTAAGGCAAGAATCGCTGCAATTGCATGAAGCGCTCCCAGCAAAAGGGTAAAGAGTGCATCAATAAATCCAATAAGAGCAAAGATATGAAATAGCTCAGCTGAGCCCACAGGTTTCAGCGTGGTACCAAAAGCCGCTGAATAAAGTGAACTTAGCAGCACATAATCAAAAGCGAGACAAATAAAGGCAATAACAGCAGATGCAACGCCTCTTCCCAAAGATGGATGATAATCCGTGCGTGCTCGAGAGCGGTATCGCAGCTCCCCCACTACACCCAAAGTAAGCTGTACTAACGCAACAAGCAAAACAATGTTACCAATGCTTGCAGACTTAGCTGAAACCACCGCAAAGCTATCAGGATGCATAACGATAACAAGCGTAGCAATAACAGAAATCGCACTAGTAGCCAACGCAACACGCGAAGAAAGCTTGGTTAGGTTTTGGGATTGAAAAAACATAAGGATTTGTCCATTCAAAGTAAGAAAACAAGCCAAGGCTCTAAATTATGACATAAGAGAAGGACTCCTGAAACCAGGAGTCCTTCTTGTCTAACAGCTGCTACGTGAAAATTTATGCAGGGATCACTGTCATAGCGATAGCAAGAATAATCACGCAGACCACAGACAGGATAGCAACAAGCTTGATGGCAAACTTGAACCAAGTGGAATACTCAACACGAGCAAGAGCAAGGCCACCCATAATTGCTGCGGAGGTCGGGGTAATCAGGTTGACAACACCGGAGGCAGCAGAGAAGACCATGATCATAACTGCAGGGTTGAAGCCAAGGTTGACAGCCAAGGGCCCCATGATAGGCATGGAAACGCCAGCCATACCAGAAGTCGAAGGAATCAGGAAGGAAAGTAGGAAGTAAAGCAGGTAGCTGCCGACAGCCAAAACAGGACCAGAGGTGCCATTCAGTGCTGCGGAGGCATTGTTCAAAACATAGTTGGAAAGGTTGGTTGCGTTCATGATCATGGTGACGCCACGGGCAACGGCAATGATCAGGACAACGGACATCATTTCGCCTGCACCAACCATAAAGGTGTCCACAATCTCGTGCTCAGAGAAGCCATAGACAACACCAATGATGATGGCCATGAGAAGGAACCATGTGGTGGACTCAGCAAAGTACCACTGACCCAGAGGAACATCAGTCAGGAAGCCAGACCAAGAGTCAAAGAAGGTAACGCCAAAGCTGCCCCAGGGCACAAAGCCGAGGATCATGATGAGGAAGGAGAGTGCAAAGACCCAAAGGACTGCCTTCTGCTTGCCAGTCAGCTGAGCATCGCCAACCTCAGCGATGTTGTTGCCGTAAGCCTCACGGGCGGCCTCGAGCTCAGTTTCGGACATGAGGGTTGCAGAGGGATCCTTGCGAACCTTCTTGGCATACTGCATAACGATGAAAGAAGAAACTGCCCACGTAGCAACAAGGAGGATAAGGCCAAGCGCAATGGTGATACCTTGGTCAACTGCAATGCCAACACTTTCGCCACTGAGAGCGTCAACAGCTGCACCAACTGCAAAGGGGTTGACCGTGGAGCCGAGGCAACCAACACCAGCACCCAAAAGAATCATCATAACGCCAGTCATGGGGTCAAAGCCTGCAGCCATCATGGTTGCAGCAAGCAGGATGTAAAAGCCGACGGTCTCTTCGCAGAAGCCATAGGTTGAGCCCAGAATTGCAAAGATAAACATCAAAACAGGAATGAGGACAAGCTCCTTGCCATGCATCTTCTTAACAAGATTGGTAATACCAACGTTAAGAGCATTGGTCTTGTTGACGATACCAAGAAAACCGCCCAGGACCATAACAAAGAGGCAGACGGGCATTGCGTCACCAAAACCATTAACGGCTGCCATGGTGAACGTGCCGAGAGAAGCACCTGCGACAAGCTCCTTTGCGCCATCTTCGGTCACAGCACCAGTAGCCTGGCCATTAAGCAGCCATGAGATGGCTACAACAACAATCATGAGGATGAAAATGATACTAAACGAAGTTAGCATCTCCCTCTTCTTCTTTGGCTTAGTTACCTCAGCCATTCCAACTCCTTTCCTTGCGCCCTTAGGCGCTCCAACAAAACTTGTGCCTATCACACAACAGAACATGTGTAATATTAGCGAAAATAAGATATCACAAGTCCATCACAATGGTGAGCGTAAGCAATTTATCGGTGAAAATATTCGATTATCTTCTTTGGATAACTTTATCTACTCTCACCCAATTTAAGCACGGATAACCTGCATGTTTTAGAAGAATAAACATAAAAGAGTTTCCATCCATATGTTTTATTCAACCAAAATTTGCAATATTTTGAGAATATAAAAATTAGGATAGAAAAATTGTTACTTGACAATATACAAATATTATAGTAGTCCCAAAAAAACCTCCTTGGATTCAAAATCCAAGGAGGTGCCTTGCTTTATAAAAATCAAAACTTACTTCAGAGTTGCGTACATAACAGCCTTGATGGTATGCATGCGGTTCTCTGCCTCGTCAAAAACACGAGACTGACGGCCCTCGAAGACCTCGTCAGTAACCTCCATCTCGGTGATACCAAACTCCTCGGCAACCTCCTTGCCATGGGTGGTATTGGTGTCATGGAAGGAAGGAAGGCAGTGCTCAAAGATAGCGTTGGGGTTAGCCTCAGCCATGAGCTCCTTGGTAACACGGTAAGGCTTCAGAAGCTTGATGCGCTCACCAAACAGGTCATAGGACTCACCCATGGAAACCCAAATGTCGGTGTAGAGGCAGTCGCAGTTCTTGGCGCCCTCGTGGGGATCCTCGGTCAGAACAATCTCGCAGCCGTTCTCAGCAGCAATCTCGCGGCAGGTAGCAACAAGCTCAGCATCTGGCATGCGTGCCTCAGGACCGCAAGCGCAGAAGTTGATGCCAAGCTTGGCGCAAACAACCATCAGAGAGTTAGCAACATTGTTGCGAGCATCACCAAAGAAGGTGAGTTTCTTGCCGCGGAGATCACCAAACTCTTCCTTCATGGTAAGGATGTCAGCGAGCATCTGGGTGGGATGGAACTTATCGGTCAGACCATTCCAGGTAGGAACGCCAGACTTCTCTGCAATCTCCTCAACCTGCTCTTGAGCAAAGCCGCGGTACTCAATACCATCAAACATGCGGCCAAGAACACGGGCAGTGTCCTCAGTGGACTCTTTGTGGCCCATCTGAGAGCTATTGGGATCCAAATAAGTAACACCCATGCCAAGGTCATAAGCGCCAACCTCAAATGCGCAACGGGTGCGTGTAGAGGTCTTTTGGAAAATAAGAACGACATTCTTACCCTCAAGGTAACGGTGAGGGATACCAGCGCGCTTCATGTTCTTAAACTGAGCAGCCAGATCAAGAAGGTAGTTGATCTCAGCAGGGGTATAGTCAAGCAGCTTAAGGAAATTGCGACCGGACAAAGAGATGGCCATAATTCATTCCTTTCGTAAAAAATTTTTATATCTGACTTACAAGCCAAAGGGCAGGTAAAACCTGCCCTTTGGGTACTACTGTTTAAGCGCCGCCTACGCGAGGTCCTCGCGCCAGAAAGGCATGGACATGCAACGGGGGCCGCCACGACCGCGGGAAAGCTCTGCGGAAGGCACAACGAGAAGGTCGAGACCTTCCTTGTACAGAACATCGTTGGTAACGGTGTTGCGCTGGTAAACGCAAATCTTGCCAGGTGCAACTGCGAGGGTGTTGGAACCATCGTTCCACTGCTCGCGAGCTGCTGCGACAGGATCGCCGCCGCCACACTTGATGAGCTGGACGGTATCCAGACCCATGGCCTTTGCCAGGACGTGCTCAAGGGTGTCGTTCATTTCCTCGATAGCAATTTCGCCCTCAGAAGCGCCCTTGGTGAGCTTGAAGACCTGCAGGGTGCCCATAATGCCTGGGTGAATGGTGAACTTGTCAACATCAATCTGGGTAAAGACGGTATCAAGGTGCATGAAGGCACGAGACACAGGGATATTGAAGGCGTAGATGGTGTCAATCTCGCACTGGTCTGCCTTATCCCAGAACATGTGCTGTGCCAAAGCATCAATGGCGGCAGCCTGTGTACGCTGAGAGATACCGATTGCCAAGGTGTGAGCGTTGATGTTGAGAACATCGCCACCCTCGGTGTGGTAAGCAGAATCGCGACGATACCACAAAGGAGATTCTTTGTACTCAGGGTGATCACGGAAGATGTACTTGCCATACAAAGTCTCGCGATTACGAGTGACAGAGAACATGTGGTTGAGATTAACGCCGTGACCAACAATTGCAAAGGGGTCACGAGTGAAGTAGGTGTTGGGCATAGGATCAATCAAGAGATCAGACTCGCTATCCTGATCTGCGCCAACAAGGTCAGAAAGCAGATTGCTGGAACGAGTCGGAAGCTCAAGCTCGTTCTTACGAATACCAGCGATGGTCTTCTCTACGAAGGTCTGGGTATCCTCAATGGAATCCATGAACTCCTTGACAACTGCACGGGTGTGCGTGCCACGAAGGCCAGACTCGTCGAGCCACTGGTTGGTGAACTCCTCACGAGTGCCTGCTGCATCAAGAGCCTCAGCAACGAGCTTCTCGAGGTACAAAACCTCAGCGCCCTGCTCACGCAGAATCTCTGCAAAGCGATCATGCTCCTCCTGGGCTACCTCAAGGAAGGGCACGTCGTCAAAAAGCAGACGACCGAGCTCGTCGGGCGGCAGGTTGAGCAGTTCTTCGCCAGGACGGTGGAGCAGTACCTTTTTGAGGGCACCAATCTCGCTGTGGACATTAAGTCCCTTAGGCATGATTTCCTCCCACTCCTTTGTGCCAGTCTTCTGGCACAACTTGAATAGAAACCTCACATCGGCATCGCGGTTTTTTATCTAAAGCCACAAGCCTCTGTATTACAATTCCTAACTATATCCAATAGTTTTTAATTTCGATAGCCATAAATTTGTTCACGGGGGAACGGTATTATTTTTTCGTTGAGCGGTTGTTCGTAACAAATTTAGATGGTTATATTCACAATTCTTCCCTGATTACCTGCATAAAGTCATCATTATTTCTTGATTATTTCGTTTATATTTTTTTGTTTGGCTTGACTTCTAGAATTTGAGAGAGAATGTTGTAACATTCATGTAATATACAGTTTATTTGCTAAACATTGATTTTTATTCTTATTTTAGAGAATGAATTTAGCATATAAACATCTCTAAAAAAATTTTTCTAAAGCAAATTTTTAACCAAAATTCCAACAAATTTTAAAGTGCTCCGCTTAGATGCTTCACTGACAAAAATTGCATCTCGCAACATTTTATATTGCTTAAACACAACCAGCGAACTCTTCCAGCTGATAAAATGAAGCTTGTTGAGCACCTAAGAAATGGGGGATCATCTATGGCAGATAAAGATACAACCACTCACGACAAAAATCCTGAGAAGTCAACAAAAGCTTTAAAGGAAACTGGCTCTCCAAAGAATTCTTCTCAAAACGAAAAAAACCAATCACCAAAACTTGATTTTTCGTATACGCAAAACCGCGAGATTAGTTGGCTGCGCTTTGATGACCGTGTCCTTGACGAAGCGTTAGATGAAACCGTCCCTCTCTTCGAACGGCTGAAATTCGTATCTATCTTTGACTCAAACCTTGATGAGTGGTTTATGATCCGTATCGGTGGTCTTTCCGATTTGAATCTCCTCAAACATCAGCCTACAGATAACAAATCCGATCAAACTCCAGCCGAGCAGCTTCGAGCCATCTTTAACGTACTTCCCAGCTACATTGAAAAGCAAGAAAAAGCACTGGAGATTATTGAGTCGCAACTTTCTCATCGCGGTCTTGCGCGTGCAAGCTGTGAAACTATGAGCGATGCTGACAAGGCCGTTGTCTCCAAATATTTTGACACGCATATTGCACCTATCATCTCGCCGCAAATTGTCGATCCTCGCCATCCATTCCCCAATCTGCGCAATATGCAACTTTATGTGACTTGTTCACTCAATGGACCTGATGAGTCGGGCATGCTGGGCATTATTGAAGTACCCTCGTCACTCCCCCGTGTGATTTCCCTACCCAGCACACAAGAAGTATGGCGTTACACCCTCATCGAAGATGTAATTCGTACGCGCCTCGATGGACTCTTTGGCAATTACTTACCAACTGATTCTGCGGTCATCCGTCTCACACGCAATGCAGATATTGATCCGGATGGCGAAGGCGTTGGCGAGGAAGAAGACTATCGTCAGCATATGAAACGCGTACTCAAGCTACGCCAGCGTTTGCAGCCAGTGCGCTTACAGATCCAAGGACAACTTCCCAAAGATTTGGAGAAATTTATCCTCAGCGAGACAGAACTGCCCCGCAAGCGTGTCTTCCGCGTTACTATACCCCTCGATTTGGGCTATATATTTTCGCTCGATTCACACTTACCTGCAGATTCGCGAGCCACGCTGCTGTATAATCCCTTCTCGCCTCAACCTTCTTCAATGGTTGATATGTCAAAACCCATTCGTCCACAAGTTGAAGCTAACGATATCCTCCTTTTTTATCCCTATGAGTCGATGGATCCGCTGCTACAACTTATCCATGAAGCGTCATCAGATGATGACTGTATTCAGATTAAAATTACGCTTTATCGCGTAGCAAAACTCTCTAAGCTGTGCGAATCTTTGATTGCAGCATCCGAAAATAGCAAAGATGTCACCGTATTAATGGAGCTGCGTGCACGCTTTGATGAGGCAAACAATATTGCTTGGGCAGAACGCCTTGAAGACGCAGGCTGCACCGTCATTTATGGCCAAGAAGGGTTTAAGGTGCACTCTAAGATTTGCCAGATTATCTATCACCATCAAGGTGAAATAAAGCGAATTACCTGCCTAGGTACTGGCAATTTCAATGAGAAGACAGCGGGTCTGTACTCAGACTTTATGCTACTTACCGCACATGAAGGCATTGGCGAGGATGGCAATGTATTTTTCCGCAACCTCTCGTTAGGTAATCTGCATGGTAGTTACCGCTATCTTGGCGTGGCACCTACCCGTCTCAAGCCTTTAGTGATGAGTGGCCTTGATCGTGAGATTCATCGTGCAAAAAGTAGTCATGAAGCCGCTGTTCTTATGAAGATGAACTCGCTCACTGACCGCGATGTCATTGATAAGATCTCGGAAGCCTGCGAAGCTGGTGTTCAAGTAACACTTATCGTTCGTGGTATTTGCTGTATTAAAGCCAATGTCCCAGGCAAAACCGACGGATTGGTAGTACGCCAGATTGTGGGGCGCTTCCTTGAACATGCCCGTGTCTACGCCTTTGGATTCGAGATGGATACCATCTATCTCTCCTCTGCCGACATGATGACACGTAACACCGAACGTCGCGTTGAGATTGCCTATCCCGTGCTTGACCCACGTTGTCGTCAAATGGTCAAAGAATACATGGATCTCCAGCTTGCTGATAACACCAAGGCTCGTCAGCTCACCTCTGATGGCAGCTGGCAAAAGATTGAACTCGCCGAAGGCGAACTACTCGTTAACTCTCAGGAAAAACTATGCGCGCTTGCCAGCGAACGCGCCCGGAAAGCAGCTGATGCCCAGGCCACTGCAAAACGTCACCGCATTCAGAACTCCCATGGCAGAGGTCCTTCTGTAGAAGAGGCTGCTCGTATTTCTTCCGCTACAACTGAACCCAAAGCGCAGGATGCCACCGACGCTTCCAATATGAGTAGCCAAACGGCTGAAAATGAAATAAGCGCCAAGAACGCTGAGATTTCACGCAGTCGCATAAGTCAAGCATTCCACTTGATTGGTGAAGGTATTGCCACCTTATTTGGCTTGAGGAGATGACAGAGCTAGTGCTCACACTACAAATAGAGCGTATGGCCTATGGAGCTGACGCAATCGCTCACACTCCAGAAGGAAAGACTATTTTCGTCTCTGGGGCTGTTCCTGGTGACACGGCCGAGGTTGAAGTCATACAAGACGGCTCCAACTTTTCAAAAGGCAGAGTTACGCATATTGTCGAGTCTTCTAAAAAACGCGTCGCTCCTCCCTGCCCTTATGCAACTATATGTGGTGGTTGCCCCTGGGGGGTTCTTTCAAAAGAGGCGCAACTTGAAGCAAAGCGCTCATCTGTTGTGGATGCACTCGTTCGCATCGGACACTTTGAGACAGCAAAAGCTGAGTCCCTAGTTGCAGACTGCGAGCGCCCTTCTGCCGACTGGGGATATCGCAACAAAGTGGAACTTGCCGTAAGCTGGCAAAAAGGTCGCCTTGTGGTAGGCATGCATGCAAAGGATGGGTCCGTCATCAAGGTCGATTCGTGCCCACTTTTACAAGACAAGCATGCAAAACTTGTCAAAGCAGTATCAGGTGCTTTGGGTTATCTCGGTGGCACCAATGAACTTGGTCTCGAACGAGTTGGTATTCGTGTAGCACTACATACTAAAGATATTGAAATTGCACTCTGGGGAAAACCAGGCGCTTTTCCCCGTGCTCAAGCTGCAAAAGTCCTCGGTGATGCCACGCATGCAAACTCTATGGTACGCATACTCACCAAAGGGTTAAAAAAAGCACGCCGCATCACTGGTGTAGAAGTGCTTTCTGGTAAGGGGTATTGGACCGAGCGTATTGCCGGGCAGCGCATGGCTCTTTCTGCTCCCTCCTTTTTTCAGGTTAATACCTTAGGAGCAGAACGTTTAATTGAACTGGTACTTGCAGGACTTGACCCTCAGCCAGACGAAGAGGCAATGGATCTGTACTGCGGCGCAGGCACCTTTACACTACCTCTTGCAAAGCGCTGTGAGTTTGTCTCTGCGGTAGAAGCATCTGGCCCTGCCGTTCGTGACCTCCGCCGTAATCTCGATAATGCACAGCTACAAAACGTTGATGTTATCGGCGGAGATGCTGGTCGAGAGTTTCCTGATAGCGATGCAAATTTGATTGTTGTTGATCCACCACGTGCTGGGCTTGCAGAAAATGTAGTCACGCAACTCTCAGAACAGCGCGTCCGTCGCATTGCATATGTAAGCTGTGATCCCGCAACACTTGCACGTGATCTCGCACGTTTTTGCGCAATAGGTAACTATCGGCCACTACGCATCACCCCTGTTGACCTCTTCCCCCAGACGTACCATGTGGAGTGCGTTGTCTTGATGTCAAGGGGAGATGTGAAATGACCTCTAAGCCTATTGAAATCAATAAATTGAGTCCACGATTGAGATATGACGAGTGTATACTTATCAAACATTAGAGTTGCATGATTTATTCATTTGTAATGAAAGATGTAAAAATACTCAAAGATGAGATTAATCAAATTGATAGGAAACATCGGAGAAAGGAGAAATCCAACGCTATACCGTAGTTGGGAAAGGTAATTATGAAAACAAAAAAACACAAGAATGTTATCAGAGTTCCGCTTGTATTGATGTCCTTGATGCTTATGTTTATGTCATGGGCACCAATGGCATATTCCGAAAATTTGCAAGAAACACCTCAATCTGAAACGCAAGTTGTCCCTTCTGTAAAGGAAGAACCATCAAGCATCAAATCCAACGAGGAACAGGGTGACGGCCTAGAGATAGGACCGGAGATTGTTAACGAGGCGGTTACGCAGATTAAGGTAAAAGCACCGACCGTTAACCCGATATTATATGATGACACGACGATTTCCGGAGCCAATCTAGCAAAAGCTAAAGTTAAAGTTAATGGAAAGAATAAAACTGTAATAGCAACAGTCCATGTAACATTAAAGGGCGAAGATGGCACTGAAAAAGCCAATCTTTCTGTTACGCCTACAACTGGAACAAAATGGTCAGTAAACTTACCTAGTGGCATTAAAGTTGCAAAAGGCGATACGGTTACTGTCTACCAACAAATAAATGACGACAAATCACCGGAGGTAACTGCAACTGCACAACCATCTAAGGCATCTACAGTTACTCTTACAATGCCCACCGGCGAAATCTGGGTAGAAGAATACGTTGCCAATGTTCTTAACGCTGACGAAAAAGCTGAAGCTATAGATTTGTTCAAAAAAGCAAATCCAACTATCGTTAAGGATATTAAGTCTGTTGAATTTAAAATCACTGGAATAGATCCTAATAAAACTGCTTCTTATACAGTAACCTACACCGATAACTCAACAACAGGAGAAATACAAGCTCCGGGTTTAACTGTAAAACAAGTTACAGAAACCTCAAGATCACCTGAGATTGGCAGCATTACAATTGTAGACAATGTAGTTAAGGGAAAACTGGCAGGACCGGGACCTTTTGACGGCATAAAAGTACAATTAGTCATTAATGTTAATAAAAATAAAGCAAATCAATATTGTAATGAAAAAAAGTGTACAGTTGACAAAGACTCATCTGACCCGATAGGGGTAACTTTACAAAGCGATGGAACTTTTTCCTATACTTTACGAGAAGGGGAAAGTTTAGAGCTCGACCAAATAGTTGGCGTTTCTGTAAAAGAACCCCATAAATTTGTATCTTGTTCTACAACAACGGTTCAACCGGTAAAAGTAGAAAAAATAAAAGTTAGAGACCCTAGAAAAGTAACACCTGAAGATAAAAAAGCAATTGATGCTGCTATAAGAAACGCATTTATAGTAAATGGAGAATCTAAATTACCAAACGGAACCGGAGACTGGGATGGAGTTCCGGCAGTTATACAAATTGATGACAGCGGCAATGTCAAAATATTTAGTGGTAATGATGTAGCAGGTACTTGGGACCCGAACAATGATTATAAATTTGTTCCAGAAACAAATGAGGATGGTTCATATAAATTAAATGATGGAGCTAAACCAAAAATAACAATCGCACCCGAAGATCTGCTGAAAAATATCGCACCTAAATCTCCTGCGATTAAGGTAGATACGGATACCGGCAAAGTTACCATTACTCCACCGGCTTATAAAGAGCCTGGTGATGATACTGACTTGCTGTCTTACACTATTACCTATAAGGATACTTCTGGAGCGGAGAAAACCGTCACTGCAACGCGAGATTTGCAAACCAATAAATGGAGCGGAACTGGCGTTGACGAGGACACCGGTGTGATAACGCTGAGTGTCGAAGACGTCAAAGTTGGGGGAACCATCACGGCAACCGCTAAGGACAACGGTGGCCTTGAGGGTGACACCGATAAGCTTGATTCAGATAAAGCAAGCAAGCAGCTCGAAACTGCCACTGTTAGCTACGATGGCAACGGCGGCACTGGCAAAATGGATGGCAAGAAGCTCAACAAGGGCTCAAAGTACAAGATTTTGAGCAATGCTTTCACTGCCCCTGAAAATCAGGAATTTGACACCTGGGAAGTGAATGGCAAAAAACTAGCGCCAGGCACTGAGATTACGGTTGACAAAGATACGCAAGTCAAAGCAATTTGGAAGGAGAGCCGGGTCAAACTAAAAATCACTACATCCGTAACAAACGGAACCATTGATCCGAGCTGCGATGCATATAAGGGAGACAACAAGACCATAAACTATGCACCAAAGGATGGTTACAAGCTAAAGAGCGTAACCGTTGATAACGAGCAAGTGGATATATCTAAGTACCCAAATAGCTATACCTTTACAAACCTCGATAAAAACCATGAAATAGCCGTTGTGTATGAACTCCCTACATATACAGTGACCTATAGCTGGGATGGAGAGGCACCGGAGGGAAAGGCTGTTCCAAAAGATACAGGCAGCTACCACAAGGGCGATCACTACACCGTAGATACCACCTACAAGAAGGGTGACACGGCAAAGGGCAAGAAGGACGGTAAGAAGGGTACGTGGACCTTCAGCGGTTGGACCGATCCGAATAACGGCACCATGGGTGACAAGAACGCAAGCATTACAGGTTCTTGGACCTTTGCCGAAGCACCAAAGCACAAGGTGAGCTACGACTGGGGTAAGGACGCACCGGCAGGAAAAGAGCTCCCGAAGGACAACGGTAGCTACTATGCTGGTGACAAATACACCGTAGATACCACCTACAAGGCCGGCGACAAGGTAGAGGGCAAGAAGGACGGTAAGAAGGGTACGTGGACCTTCAGCGGTTGGACCGATCCGAATAACGGCACCATGGGTGACAAGAACGCAAGCATTACAGGTTCTTGGACCTTTGCCGAAGCACCAAAGCACAAGGTGAGCTACGACTGGGGTAAGGACGCACCGGCAGGAAAAGAGCTCCCGAAGGACAACGGTAGCTACTATGCTGGTGACAAATACACCGTAGATACCACCTACAAGGCCGGCGACAAGGTAGAGGGCAAGAAGGACGGTAAGAAGGGTACGTGGACCTTCAGCGGTTGGACCGATCCGAATAACGGCACCATGGGTGACAAGAACGCAAGCATTACAGGTTCTTGGACCTTTAAGGCAGAACCGGTCAACCCGAAAGATCAAAAGAAGCCAGGAACAGTAAAGCCAGGTTCTGTAAATAAAAATACAGGACATAAGAAGGTAACTTCTCGTGTAAGCGTTCTGCCAAAAACTGGCGATACAACAAGTACTTCATTCTATCTAGGTGTTATGGCACTAACCGGATCTGCTCTCTTGGCACTAGCACTGGGACTTAAGAAAAATAACAATCTATAGGCTAGGCAGTGTAACTTAGGGAGTTTGTAATCCCAACAAAAACGGTATAGTCGTGAAATGCGACTATACCGTTTTTTGTCTTTCTTTTTCTGCAGTGGCATCGGCAGATAAAACGCTTTGTGGGAACTTATCTAAGGGCGCAGAGGTCTGAGAGTTGGGTTGCCAAGATAGATATCGGGTTCTTGTACGTCCAGAAGAGCTGTGAGAGCAGCAAATTAGGATTGATTAGAGAGTGTAAGAAAGTGACTATCAAAGAAGAATTATTTGCATTGCAAGATATCTCATACGCAGATTTTCAGGCAAACCTAACGCCCAATATTCCAAGGAAGCTGTTTATAGGGGTCAGAGTTCCAGAGGCCAGAAAGCTTGCCAAAAGGCTTGCCAAGAAAACAGAAGTATCTGAATTCCTGAGAGACCTGCCGCATACATACTATGATGAAAATATCCTCCACGGTCTCCTTCTTTCTGAAATGAAAGACTATGACGCATGCATTGTTGCAGTCGATACGTTTCTGCCCTACGTAGATAATTGGGCTGTTTGTGACATCATGTCCCCTAATATTTTCAAGAAGAATAAAACATCACTTTTAGAAAAAATCAAAGAATGGTCCACATCGGAAAAGACCTATACGTGCCGCTTTGGCATTGAGATGTTAATGTCTCATTTTCTTGATCATGACTTTAAGCCTGAGTATCTGGAAATACCCGTTTCTGTACAGAGTGAAGAGTATTATGTCCAGATGATGATTGCATGGTTCTTTGCAACCGCTTTGGCAAAGCAATGGGATGCAACCATAAAATACCTCGAAGATCATCGCTTGGATGCATGGACTCACAATAAAGCAATACAAAAAGCCCGTGAAAGTAAGCGCATTACACCGCAACAAAAAGACTATGTAAAGTCACTGAAGCGATAACAAATTCCATTTTGATGAAAAAAGAATATTCTGTCGGATAGATTGCCCAAGCGGCTTTAGCCTTTCACCTTCTCCCCCGCCTCCATCTTGCAATTTGCATAAGTATGTTGTCATAGCAACATAAATTAACTTGAGAAAAAGATACTATAAAACGAAAAAAGCAAAGGAGTCTGTCGCCATGGCAAAGAAACTTGATTTGAATAAAAGTGTTTTTATGCTGACGCAGGAATATCCAGAACTGATTGATATTATGGCAGATCTTGGTTTTACCGAAATCACGAAGAAGCCTATGCTGCATTCGATTGGCAAGATTATGACGATTCCAAAAGGCGCCAAGATGAAGAATATTCCTATGATGGATATTGTGACGACCTTGATGGAACATGGCTTTGAGCTTGCCGGTGAAAGGCCGGACACGACCTTCACAGTACAGGCTGAAATGAAAGAACCGGCAACAGGCAATCCTCCCAAGAGCAGAACGGAACACCTCAAAGCCTATTTGAATAGACTGGGCGAAGGGGAAGAACTGGAAGATGTAAGAGCAGACTTCATCCGTGAATTCAGTGAAGTCGATGCTTCAGAGATTATGCAGGCGGAGCAGGAATTACTGGCGGAGGGCACGCCACTTTCCGAGGTTCAGCGTCTTTGCGACGTCCATTCGGCGCTTTTCCACGGTACAACGGCGGTGGAGCGATTGGCCAATGCTGAAAAAGAAGTTGAAGCCTCAATATTAAGGCAGAAGGTGCAGGAGGAACGCGACAAGAGTGCCCCTGCTCAAAAGGACAACACCGATAAAAAAGTGCTTGCTACCACGATGGGAGCAAGGATTGGGCATCCTTTGTACACACTGACGAAGGAAAACGATGCGCTTTCCAAATTCCTTGCAGAATTTAAGGAGAAGCGTGAGGAATCTCTCCTTCCCTCAATTCGTGAGCTTTCAATCCACTATGCAAAAAAGGGCGATCTGCTTTATCCTCTGCTCAAGGTAAAGTACGGCATATCTGGTCCGTCAGATGTGATGTGGACGGTGGACGATGAAATCCGTGACGAGCTTGGCTTACTTGCGGGAGAAGTAGAACATGATGAAGAATGGAATGTCAGACTTGACGCTGTGCTGGCTCGCGCAGAGGAGATGATTTATAAAGAACAGAACATTTTGTTTCCCATTTGTGCAGCTCATTTTACGGAAGAAGAATGGTACGGCATTTATCGGGACTCCAAGGATTATGCGGTTTGCTTCGGTATACAAAATGAGACATGGGAAGAAGCTGAAAATGCAGGAATTATTGAGCCGGTCCCTGCAGAGGGCGAGATTGTCATGCCAGGCGGACACCTGACAATAGAACAGCTTACTGCACTTCTGAACACGATCCCGATAGAGCTTACCTTTGTCGATGCAGACAACATTAATCGCTTTTTCAATGAAGGACCAAAGGTATTCAAGCGTCCCGTTATGGCAATTGACCGCGAGGTATTTTCCTGTCATCCGCCGAAGATTGAGCCGATGGTACGACAGATCATTGATGATTTCAGGAATAACCGTCGCAACGAAGTTTCGGTTTGGATGGAGAAGGGCGGACGAACCATGCTCGTCCAATACATGGCAGTGAGGGACAAGACCGGCAAGTATATAGGCACGGTTGAGCTTGTGCAGGATATGGAATTTGCCAAGAAACATTTTCTTGGAGATAGGGCATAAGCTCAGTTTGAAAACAAAAGGTTCCCTGCTGAGATTATTCAGTGGGGAACTTTTTTTGCAGTAAATGACGTATCCCGTGAAAATAACTGGGTTAGAGAGTTTCCACGAGATTGTCGATTTGTTTGGGTTGCTTCTCCTGTTTTTTCAACCCTGGATTTGTTCTTTTAACCATTGTTTTATTACAACGGCGTGATTGTATTGCTCGTTTTTTGCGGCATAAAGCAGGGTTATGTTTTGATCTTTTATCTTCTGTAGGCACAGATTGTTAAATTTCTTTGACGCTGGATTGCTTGCCAATTCCTGTCTATATCTTTTTTCAAACACATCATATTTTGCCGGATCATGAGAAAACCATTTCCGAAGCTCGTTTGATGGAGCGATTTCCTTAACCCATAAATCAATTTGAGCATGTTCTCTTTTGATGCCCCGTGGCCATAGTCTGTCCACAAGAATACGAAAACCGTCTGTATCTTTGGCCGGCTCATAGATTCGCTTGCAATGTAATTCATTCATAAGATCGAGGCACCTTCAGTGTAAATTGATTTTTATGATAAGTAATTAATCCGTCATCCTGCATTTTAGAAAGCTCTTTCGACATAGAACTGCGGTTGACAGCGAGGTAGTCAGCAAGTTGTTGGCGATTAAATGGGATGGTAAAGTGTAAGGTTCCATTTTCCAGTGCTTGCTTGGATAAATACGATAGTAGCCTTTCTCGCAGAGAATGGGAAGCTGTGTGCATCATACGAGCCGATAAATTCAGATTTTTCTGCGCGGAAATCTGGAGCATATTCTTAATAAGGCGGGTATGGTAGGTACATGCATGTTGGCAAGTGGTTAGCATCTTCTGCATATTTAAAAAGAGCACTTGGGTTTCTTCGCAGGCAACAACATCACAGATGAGTTCTCTTCCGGGAATAGCAGCATAATTTTCCGCAAAGACCTGTCCCGTTTCAACATGGCCAAAAATATTGCTATTTCCCCAATAGAAATTAACTACTATATTGACGCTGCCAGATTCCACAAGCCCAATCTCGTTGACAGGCGATCCTGCTCGGAAGATGATTTCTCCTTTTTGAAATTTGTGCTCATATGCCTTTAGACAGGAGAGCAACTCGGCGATTTCACGTTCATTAATGCCACGAAAAAGTTGCGTAGTGACCAGAAAAAAAGTATTCATAAAACCCTCCATTATGTTGTCAAAGCAACATATTTGTTGTTCTTATTATAATATAATGAAAGCGAGACTCAAAAAAAGGAGCAGCGTATTTAGCCGCCATCAATCAATAAAAAAATTGTAGAGGAAGTAATCAGATGAAGGAAAAGATAGGAGAGGTTTTTTCTATAGGAAAGGATAACGCCTCAGTTCCAAAATGCACAATCTCAAAAGAAGTGTATGGCGGAAAAAACTCTATCACATATTTCTCGCTGGCGAAAAACACAGATATTAGCGCAGAAATTTTTCCAACCTATAAAATGCTTCTTGTTGCAGATGGCAGTATGGTGGTTTACGGGAATGACGGTTTTTTGCAAAAACTGGAATCCGGAGACAGTCTTTTGACCTTGGTGGATACCCCTATGGGGATGAGAACAGAGGAAGGGGCGGTCTATACGGAAGTATTGGTAAGAAAGGAAGATCATATGAACGAAGTAATCAAAGCAGGCAAAGTTTTCAAATTAGAAGATCTTATTCCCTATGCGGAAGGAAAGATCGTCAATATGGATGTGGTACACAATGACAAGATGAAGTTTATCCTTATGGCCTTTGATGAAGGTACAGGGCTTTCGGAGCACGCCGCTCCTGGTGAAGCGCTGATTTTTGCCTTGGACGGCGAGGCTGTGATTGGATATGAGGGAAAAGATTATTCGCTCAAGGCAGGTGAAAATTTCCACTTTGCGAAAGCTGCTCTGCACTCCGTAAAAGCGACGAAGCAATTTAAAATGGCACTAATTCTTACATTGGAATAGAGAGGGTGAAAAAACGACGGCCTAGAATAAGATGTTTTGTTTTCAGTATTAAAAGAATAGTTCTATCGAAAGGTGGAAGACATCAATCATCCCTCGGATGACGAAATTCGTTCAATTTCGGATTACCTCATTAAACGAAATGCCGAAGCCTATGAGGAATTGGCAAAATGAAGTGCCCAAGTAAGGAACAACAATTGACTATTTTCTACGATTAAGTCTTAAACAGTTTTTTTATTCTGCATTTGTCCAAAAATCATCCAGAGTCTCGTTAAACTCTCTTGGCACATCCATGTTGACACAGTGTCCCGCATTTTCAAAAATAACTACTTGGCAATTCGGCTCCCGTATTTTCCAGAGTTTTACTGCCTCTAATTCCATTGGCATATCAAAGCTTCCGCATCCAATTAACAAAGGATAATTTCGTTTTCCCGTCTTAGACTTATTTATCATGCTTTTAAGGCTTGCTAAAAATTTAAATGACTTTCTGGGAAAAAGAATATTCATAGCGTAAAACTCATTTTGCGCCTCTGAAGTGTAGGCAGAAATTTTCTTATTTGCATTGGCAAAGCATTTGATCGAAAAAAGAGCTTTTACCATCATCATCATCTGTTTTGCGCCATTTTCCTTTTGCATTTTCGGATCAAAATTATTGATGTCATAACCTCCAAAGCAGGCCAATGAACTTACTGCGTTTGGGTAATGATTAGCAAAATCCTGCGCCAATACTGCCCCCAACGAAACACCACAAATATGTATTTTTGTAATCTTTTCTTCCTTTAAGATGTCAAATATCCATTCTGACATCTTATCTATGCTGTCGCGGTTTTGGGCATCTGTTGACTGTCCATGACCAATAATATCTATGGCAAGAATATTGTATTTGTTTTGAAAATATTCAAACTGTGTTCTAAACATAGCATGGTTGACAAAAGCAGCGTGAATAAAAAGTATCCATTCCGCATGCCCTCTTCCACTGACAAAATAGGTAATTGGCGAATGGGCTAATTTGATTGATTTCATATATTCTCCTCTCCCATTTCATTAAGAGATTTTTGGTACCACTCAATATGGCATTTCAAAAAATCTTACGGTATCGTGCGGCGGAGAACACATAAGGAAAAACATTCTTGCTCTCATCAGAAACTAGGGTAGTTTCTCTTTTTTATAAATGGCATTCAACGGACTAAGACTAGTCAATATGAGGGGAGCAGATGACAAATATCATAGGGTTGGCATGGGAACATGAGGCCAACCTTCTCACAGACTAAAAAGTTTAAATGCGCAGATAGTGGTGTCGTATCTTTTTATTTTCCAGTCTCTCTTACAAAAAATCCTCCTATGTTCTTGTCTTAACATAGGAGGATCGTCATCATACAATTACAATTGATTCTTGTTTTTACTTAGCTTCATCTATTTTGTCTTTTGCTTTTTCCACAACTTCTTCGGCGACATCTTTAGCGTTTGATGCTACTTCTTTTGCTTTACCTACAACCTGATCAACAAGACCTGACGCTTTTTCTGCGTTATCACCTGTAATGTCGCCAGCAACTTCTTTTACTTTTCCTTTGACCTTATCGGTAAATCCCTTATCTGCCATAATAAATACCTCCTTGAGCTGCAACTATATGAATAATAGATAGCTATACGATATGTCATATGCCTATCTATTAAAAATATGATATCTATTCTTAATTAATTGTGTCAATGCATACTCAAACAGTAATCTGCCATCGGTTGAGTTTTAGATAAACGGTAGTCTCACGCTTAGTTTCTGACTGGAATTGTCCAATTGCTGAAAAGAGATAGAGCATGATAAAAACCGTAACAATCGTAAGCCTTTCGAGCGGGGTACTTGGAGAATCGTTTGTAAAGCATGAATTGAAGAGAGGACTGGAACGATTAAGCCAATATGGCCTGCAGGTGAAGTTCTCAGCTCATGCCTGTGATGGCATAGAAGTACTAAAAGCTCATCCCGAATATAGAGCACAGGATTTACTAGAAGCATTGCAGGATCCAAAAACGGATATGATTTTATGTGCAATTGGCGGTGACGATACCTATCGTCTGCTTCCCTATCTCTTTGAACATGACGAATTGAGATCCGCTATCTCTGATAAAGTTTTTCTTGGCTTTTCAGACACAACAATGAACCATTTGATGCTGCATAAAATCGGAATGAAGACATTTTACGGACAAGCATTTCTGCCAGATATCTGCGAACTTGGTCCACTGATGCTTCCCTACACCAAATATTATTTTGAAGAACTGCTGAGATGTGGTACCATCCACGAAATTTTTCCCAGTGCACGCTGGTACCAGAGTCGATCTGATTTCTCTGAAAATGCCGTTGGCACTCACATGCCGTCTTTCCATAACCAAGGTTTTGAGCTGCTCCAAGGAAATGGTCGGTTCAGAGGCGAAATCCTGGGGGGATGCATTGATTCCCTCTATGATATTTTTAATAACGACCGCCATAAAGACTCCGTTGAACTGTGTCAAAAATACGGACTTTTCCCCACATTAGAGGACTGGAAAAATAAAATCCTTCTCCTTGAAACGAGCGAAGAACAGCCCACGCCCAAGAAGTACCGCAAAATGCTCAAAACGCTAAAACAGACAGGAATTTTTGACGTTGTATCTGGCATACTCATTGGCAAACCAATGGATGAAATGTATGTCGAAGATTATAAGCAGCTTTTGGTAGAGGTCATTGATAATCCGTCACTGCCAATTGTCACCAATATTAATGTCGGCCACGCAACGCCTCGATGCATCATTCCTTTTGGTGTGCCTGCAACAGTAGACACTAGCCAGCAAATTATCCGTTTTTCGTAATGCTTATCTCTGAGCTGTAGCACATTGCCGTAGCTCAGCTGAGGAGATAACTCCATAGGCACTCTGAGCACTACGCACACCATCAACAATGGCATGCGCGATGGCCTGCGCAGAAAGTATACCTACTACATCAACAGGAGCTTCTACCTCACCGGTCGCCATAACAAAGATAGTGTCGCCGTCATTGGTGGTGTGTGTAGGCTTGATAGCATGTGCATAGCCGTCGGCTGCCATCTGTGCCACTTTCGTGGCCTCAGCCTTACTAAGACGTGCATTTGTGACAACGCAGCTAATGGTGGTATTAGTGCGCGGAACACCATGTACGCGCGCAAAATCGGACTCACGCTGCAGCTGAAGTACCAGCTCTGCAGTCGAAGCAAGACCTGTCCCATCCTCGTTAAGCACGCCAGCAATTGGCTTATGAGTATCAGGGTCCCAAATATCTCCTGCAGCATTAACGGCCGAAACTGCTCCACAAATGAGCTCGCCTGCCTGCTCTACCGCTTCACCAAGTCCAGACTTCATACTACGAGCAGGGCCGGCTACTTTACCAATCGTACATCCCGTTCCTGCACCCACATTGCCTCGTTCAAGGGGTTCTTCTGCATGCTCAAAAGCCGCACGAATAGCGGCGGCACCTTCTGCAACACCAGGACGCACATCAGAGCGCCCACAACCTAGATCAAAGAGGCAAGCAGAACTCACTATGGGTACAACACCTACTCCAACATTGACACCGATTCTACGGCGCTCAAGCTCTTCTGCGGCCCCACAACTTGCCGCAAGACCATATGCAGAGCCGCCAGAGAGCACCACAGCATCCAAAGTCTGAACCGTCTCTTCAGGGCGCAACAAATCAGTCTCCCGTGTAGCAGGAGCTCCCCCACGTACATCAACACCGCCCGTAGCACCTGCAGGACACACGATAACCGTACATCCTGTCCCTGCCTCAGCAAGCGTGGCATGACCCACATAGATACCGGGAATTTGGGTAATGGAACTAATCTGCTGCACGAAACTTCCTCCTAAAACCAATAAGAAGAAACGTTATCAATATTTGCATGGATGCGATCAAGCTCGCGTATAAGATGAGCTATTGGCAGGCCAACGACATTGTAAAAATCGCCACAGATTCCGCTCACCAACCTGCGACCACGACCTTGAATACCATAAGCGCCAGCCTTATCAAAGGGTTCACCTGTGGAAATATACCATTCTATTTCCTCATCACTCAGCCCAAAAAAACTCACCGAAGTTGTCTCATCAAAGGTGGTCTCAGAGATACATCCTGCCATGGGGTTGCCATCAATCAAGATACAAACACCTGTGGTCACCAAGTGTTTGCGACCAGATAGTACATACAGCATGTGACGAGCCTCGTCGGCGTCTTTCGGCTTGCCCAATACCAAGCCATCATCAGTCCAGACAATAGTATCAGCAGCTATAAGAGTTTCTCCTTGAGCAAGTTGAGGGTTGTCATTGTGTACAACCCAAGCTTTTGCTCTGGCGAGGCGACGTACGTATGAGACAGGGTCTTCTCCTGGAGCACGTGTTTCATCTGTCCAGGCGGGATGCGTCTCAAATTGGAACCCCTCTGCCTGCAGCAGTTCTGCTCGACGGGGTGACGCTGAAGCAAGTATCACGATATATACCCTTCTCTACCTACGCCCACGCTCTACAACAAAGGCCGACCCCCACAGGAGCCGGCCTCGCTGGTCAATCTGAGATTGCAGGTTGAGCTAACAATCACTACTCGACAGTGATGGCCTCAACGGGGCAATCCTCAGCAGCCTGCTTTGCGTCATCCTCGACGTCAGCAGAGACCTCGTCAACGATGACATGAGCAAGACCGTCGTCGCCAATTTCAAATACGTCGGGGCAAGTACCCTCGCACATGCCGCAGCCGATGCACTCCTCGCTAACAGATGCCTTCATGATAAATCCTCTCACTTCCGCGCTTGGACCCCTTATCCAAGCGTTGCTACATTTTTACACGTTTGTACGCATAAGGCTAGAGGTCCTTTGTGCGTACTCACATGACTTGCCGAGATACTACCAGCAAGTTGAAAGCTACGCTATAGTTTAATTAAATTTCACCAGTTTTTGCGCTGCGCGATAGAGTCCAACAGAAACTTTTTTACCCATATCACCGGGCAGGTTCATTGATTGGCCAATGAGACCGTGGCGACAACGCACATACATACGATGGTCATATTGGCGTAGCTCTTCCCACAAGTCATCGAGATTCTTTTGAGCATCAGGCTCTTCAGAAAGCTTAGAGAAAATCGAGCTGACACCCATCATGAGTTGGAAATATCCCAGCATATAACTACGCAACTCTGCTGGCTCAACATCGTCATAGAGGTGATAGGCGTACATCATGATGCGAGTAATACGCAGCTGCTGATTGATTCTGCCAATCATGACTTTCTCACTAACGGATTGGTCGTCACGGCCAATGAAGTAGCGATAAAGGTCAACATCAAGGTAATAAAGCGTCTTGCAGCGAGGCAAGGGTACATAAGCATAGATGTTGTCCACATAAAAGGTGTGAGCGGGCATAGGTACGCCACCATCACGCAGAATATCGGTGCGATAGCACAAAGAGTGCATCAACAGATTCTGGGATATATTAAAGTGGCCAATTTTGTCCCACGTAAAAATCTTGCCACGGGGCACCGCGCGATGGTAGTCGATAACAATCTGCTTGCCATCCTCAACGTGCTCATAGACATAATTGCTAATAACAAGGTCTACGCGAGTATCAAACTTAATAAAATGACGAAGCTTGGTAAGCAGAGCCTGCAAGGCATCGCCATCCAGCCAGTCATCAGAGTCAACGACCTTGTAGTACACGCCCGTTGCGTTGCTCAAACCCTTAAGAACGGCAATGCCATGGCCACCATTTTCTTGGTGAACAGCTTTTACAAGATTGGGATAACGGCGCTCCCAATCCTGAGCCTTGGAGAAGGTATCATCTTTGGTCGAACCGTCATCGACAACGATGACCTCAACGTCATCGGCATATCCAGAGCCTTCGAGGATTGAACTGATACAGTGATCCATGTACTCGGAGGAGTTGTAACACGGAATGCCAAAACTGATGGTCTTTTGCATGCAATAAAACCTATTCTCGCTCATCAAAAATCCTATTTGAGGATCTTCTTACCTTAGTGATTTGCTTTAATAATCTCGTCCGAAAGTGCTAAAGCAGAGCTCACAACACCATCCATATCATAATAACGATACTCTGCTAGGCGACCCACCACGTGGAAGTTAAGCAGGCCCTCAACTCTTGCGCGATAAGCCTTGTAGAGCTCGATGTTTTGCTCCTCAAGAATAGCGTAGTAAGGTGTCTGATTGCCACCTGGCTCATAAGGCATGGGATATTCGCGCATGATGGTTGTCTTGCCAGGTAGCACCTGACCCGTAAGATTTTTAAACTCAGTAATGCGCGTAAAATCTTCGCTTGTAGTGTAGTTAACGGTACCGACGGGCTGGAACTGATCGATATCGAGGGTCTCAAAACGCATATCGAGAGAACGATACGGAAGAGGGCCTAAATCCATATTGAAAAGCTCATCAAGCGGGCCTGTATAGATAACTTCTCCACCATAAGGAACGCCGCAAATTTGCACGCGCGTCTCGGACACAGAGAGTATATCGCGCGCATCGACGTTGAGATATACCTCAATGAGATCGTGGTCGAGCATACGCTCAAAAAGGGCAGTATAGCCGTCAACAGGCTCACCTTGATAGGTGGCAGTCGGGAAGTAACGATCATCGTCACCCACAAAAACAGGGACACGACCAGTAATAGCAGGGTCAATCTCATCAGGAGTTTTGCCCCATTGCTTCATCGTGTAGTACAAAAAGACGTTCTCGTAAACATAATCTGCAACCTCCGACAGTTCGGGGTCATTTGCCTCTCGAAGTTGCATAATGGGGACTTTTTTGTTTTCGCCAAAGGCGGCCACAAGCTTTTGGTAGAGGTGTTCGCCTTTTTCCTCGCCAAAGGCAAGCTTTAAAGACTTGTGATTGAAGGGCACAGGCATGAGAGTGCCATGAATATTGGCAAGTACCTTGTGCTGATAATCGGTCCAGTCGGTAAAGCGCGACAGGAAATCAAACCCTCGTTCATCGTTGGTGTGAAAAATGTGGGGACCGTACTCATGAATAAGTACGCCAGCCTCGTCAAAACGATCGTAGGCATTACCTGCAATGTGCGGACGGCGCTCTAGTACGGCCACCTTAAAGCCAGACTGCTCAGCAAGTCGGCGTGCACACACGGCACCCGCATACCCTGCACCGACAATAATTGCATCATACGTACTGCCATTAAAGCTGGCGGGTAGGCCCATCTGTATGCTCATGTCATCCTCCTGCGCAGGCAACTTCCCCGCGCTTCTCTAGTGATTTTTCCTAAGAAATCACTATATATGGCACAGCTGTGCCAAACTGTCTGATTCAACATTATTCGAGAGTTTACCACGCATGGCGCCAAGGCCTCTATAATGACCTAGAAAGGCATCAAATGACCAAGCGATGTCCTGTAAGCTGAGAAATTTTCTCACAAAAAAAGAAGGAGAAATGCATGAGTGACTTCCTCGCACGCATGAAAGCAGCTGCTGCAGCTGATAAAAAAACCATTGTGCTGCCAGAAGGTGAAGATCCTCGTACCATTGAGGCAGCAAAACGGATTGTTGCTGAAGACTTAGCAAATCTGGTCATTCTCGGCAATCCTGCAGAAATTGATGTTCCTGGTGCTGTTGTTGTAGATCCTGTCTCTGATGAGCGTGCAGAGGCTTACGCACAGAAGTTTGCTGAACTCCGCGCAAAGAAGGGTGTTACCCTCGAGCAAGCACGTGAACAGGTCAAAGATGCTACCTATTTTGGCACCATGATGGTCAAAATGGGTGATGCTGACGGCCTGGTTTCTGGTGCTTGTCATTCCACCGCTAACACCCTGCGTCCTGCTCTCCAAATCCTAAAGACTGCTCCTGGCACCAAATTGGTCTCGGGTTTTATGGTTGTATGTGTGCCTAATTGCGAATACGGACAAGATGGCAATTTCATCTTCTCTGATATTGGTCTCAACATTGACCCTGATGCCGACCAACTGTCTGAGATTGCTATCGCTTCTGCCGCCAGCTGGAAAGCATTTATGAGCGGTGAGGCTAAGGTTGCACTGCTTTCCTACTCTACCAAGGGCTCTGCCAAGGGCGATTCTGCTGACAAGGTGCGAGAGGCTATTAAGCTTGTCAACGAAAAGGCTCCTGAACTTGCAGCCGATGGTGAACTCCAGCTTGACGCAGCATTGGTACAGTCTGTAGCAGACATCAAAGCTCCTGACTCAACCGTCGCAGGCAATGCGAACGTCCTTATCTTCCCCGACCTGCAATCGGGCAATATTGGCTATAAGCTAGTGCAACGTCTGGGCAAGGCCGAGGCCTACGGTCCCATCCTGCAGGGCATTGCTAAGCCTGTCAATGACCTGTCCCGTGGCTGCAGTGCTGAGGACATCGTTGGTGTTGTCGCCATTACCGCCGTCCAAGCTCAGCAAATGGCATAAGTTCACATCTAGTTTGCTGTGTGTTACACACTAAGGAGGCTGTATCAAAAGCCTCCTTTTGACTGAACCCATCGGTTTGGGCATTGTATAGCCCGCTGATGGGTTCTTTCTTATGTGGGCAAGAAGAGAAGCTTCTCTTATACCCTCAGGCATCACTATCAATATCGAGTAAAAGAATAGAGGCCCCCAGCAGAGTCGCATCGCCAACATCGTGCGTCGCAACAATAAGAGTGCGCCCAGCCAAATGTCGCAAAATAAACTCAGCGCTCCGACGATGAGTTTCTTCATCCAGCGATGCGAAGGGTTCATCCAGCAAAACAAGGGTACTTGGTGCGGCAAGTGCACGCACCAGCTCAACACAGCGACGTTCACCGCCTGAAAGCTGGCATACAGGCTGAGAAAGCAGCTCTAGAGGAAGGATCTCGCATAGCAGCTTTTCTATTGCGGCAAAAGGCAGACCCGTAGCAAGCACAAGGTTATCCAAAGCGCTAAGTTGTTCGAGCAAACAGGTTTTCTGATAGGCAAGAGAAACATACCCCTCATGCTCAAGCTCTCCCCTATCAGCACACTCTATTCCTGCAATAATATGCAAGAGCGTAGTCTTGCCCGTACCTGTAGCAGCCATAAGACAAGTCTTGGAACCCGCTGCAAAACTCTGTGTAAAGCCCTCAAAAAGCTGCTTTTTTCCGCGTGAACAGCTTAGTGATGTAATAACGAGCTTTTTTGAGATAGGAGCGGCTTGTTGCTTTTTCGCGGCTGTCCTTATAGCCCAAGCAGAACAAATATCAGCTGAGTGTAAAAGGAAATATAAAAACACCTGCTCACAGATATAGGCAAGCAACACAATAACTATGGTCCAAGCAAACACATCAGCTGTCTCAAGCACTATTTTTGCCTGATAAATACGTTCGCCTATACTCCCCGCGGGACTGCCTATGAGCTCTGCTGCAACTCCTGCCTTCCAACTCATACCCACAGTCATTTTTGCAGAAGCATGTAAATACGATTGGAGGGCAGGCCAAATATATGCCCCAAACTGATGTAACGAATCAACTCGATAGAGTTTGAGCATCCGTAAACGTTGACTATCAAGTGCACGAAAACCCTCGAGGGCTGCAAAATATGTCGCGGGCAGCACGACAAGCAGAACACAGCATAGGCTCACCCAAGGCGCGCCAAACCAAATGAGCAACATGACCACAATGCAGACCACAGGCGTACTTTTGATAGCAAGCAATGCTGGATGCAAGAACATCTCAAGTGTGGTGTGGCGCCATGCGCTATAGGCCAACAAAAGCGCTGTGGCATACGCCAGTACAAAGCCGCACGCGATACGTAAAAACGACCAAAGTACCGTAGTAACTACCTCACCACTCACAAAAAGCTGTAGTAGCGCCTGAAAAGTTTGAAGTGGTCCTGCAAGAAGCAAATCCATTCCTACCGCAAACGCTACAAGCTGCCAAATACACAGCCAGACCACAACGGCCACTACTATCTGCAGTAGTCTTGAATTACGCCCTATATGTCTGACCTGCTTTTTCACAGCGCCGCTAGTCAACGAGGTAGAAATCATCTTGTGGCAGCTGACCACCTACCGACTTGGGATTTGCCTCAAACAGCACCTTGAAATAGCCCTCAAGAGACTCGCGCATTTGATTGCCACTCAGGTACACAAGGTTGCAATGAGGAATAGCCTTGGTAGCAATGGGCGCAGCATCAACAATGCCCAAGTCAACAATAACTTGACCATAGGTCTTCGGATCAGCATTTACTTCATGTACCGAGTCTTCATGGTCAGACAAGAACTGCTCCACAAGCTTGCGGTGCTGCGTAAAAAACTCACTGCGTACCACGGTCACACCAGTAACGAGTTCACTATCATCATCTACTGCAGATCCCCACTCTTTTCTCAGATCCAGCACTCGATGAAGCGATTCATTTTTTGTCAGCGCAGCAGTCACAAAAGGTTCAGGAAGAACACCGGCGGCAGTCGAATCTTTGGCAAGTGAGGCAATAATCTCGGTTGGCTCGCTTACATACTGGATAGTCACCTGATCGGACACACCGGCGCTTGCGAGCAAAAACTGCGTAACATAGTCAGGAGTTGTACCTTGATTGGGTACATAAAGTGTGCGACCAGCAAGATCTTTTAACTGCAAAATCTTATCATCTGCGCTCACTATATAAAGGACACCCAAGGTGTTGATATCAATAACGCGCACACCGCCTTTGGTTTTGTTGTAGGCAATAGCAGCAACATTTGCCGGAAGACAAGCAATATCAACATCGCCTTTTACCAGCAGGGGTAATACTTCATCAGCCGGATTGGTATACATTTTGAACTCGTAAGAATGCTCGGATTTGCCATCCTGCACATCTTTTTCCAGCTTTGCTAAGCCCATGGAAGTCGGACCTTTGAGTGTAGCGATGCGTACAGCCAGCTCAGCTGATTCGGATGTTGTTTCGACACTTCCATCAGGCGTTTTTCCTTGATTGGAACAAGCAGAAAGTACTGCTCCGGCGCTTATTCCTCCTGCGATAGCAATAAAATCCCTACGTGAAAACGTGTGCATGGCAATCCTTTCAAAACACGTGGGTACTTAGGTGACGCTTATACACAAACCATGGTAGCGCACTATCAAATGAGCTCCTGCAGTTGAACCTACAGGAGCTCAGAGTTTTGACTTTTTGTGTCGAAAATCACGCGACGTTAGGATTCAATACGATGAGGACCCGCTGCGATAACTTCGGCATCCATACCAGGGAAGCGTTCGCACTGATTGTTGACAAACATAGCTGCCAACTTGTCAGCCTGCTTGTCATACGCTTCAGGATCAGACCATGTTCGACGCGGATCCAAGATACGATCGGGCACACCAGGTACAGAGGTAGGTATATCAAGGTTAAAGCGCTCATCATGGCGCCAACGCTGTTTGAGGCCACGCTGCCTCTCGAGCACACCAGATAAAGCCGCTGTCACCATCTGGCGTGTATAGGTAAGACTAATGCGCTCACCGGTACCATAGGGACCGCCGGTCCAGCCAGTGTTAATAAGATAAACGCGGGTGCCCATCTCCTTCATACGCTCGCCAAACATACGTGCATAGATGAGAGGATCAAGCGGCATAAAAGGTTCACCAAAAAGTGTCGAGAATGTAGGGGTAGGCTCAACAATGCCACGCTCAGTACCTGCAACTTTGCTCGTAAAGCCCGAAACAAATTGATACATTGCACCCTCGATAGTCAGACGAGAAATCGGAGGGAGCACTCCAAAAGCATCGGCTGTAAGGAAAATAACAACGTTTGGCATTCCACCAAAGCCGCCTGCAACTGCATTGGGAATGTGTTCTATAGGATAAGCAACGCGGGTATTTTCGGTGAGCGTATCGTCATAGTAATCAGGAATGCGTGTTACAGGATCAAGAATGACATTTTCAACAACTGCACCAAAGGTAATCGCATTATAAATTTCAGGTTCAGTCTCGGGAGAAATGCGAATAGCTTTTGCATAACAGCCGCCCTCAAAGTTAAAGACACCCTGATCAGACCAGCCATGCTCATCATCACCAACAAGCGAACGACGTGGGTCTGCGGAAAGGGTGGTCTTTCCTGTCCCAGACAGGCCAAAGAAAATCGCCGTCGTATGGTCATGCGGATCAACATTACAAGAAGCATGCATGGGCAAAACGCCTTCTTCTACTGGCATGAGGTAGTTCATCGTAGAAAAGACTGCTTTCTTTATCTCTCCAGAATAAGCAGTACCTGCGACGATAATAATGTGCTCTTCAAAATTAATCAGGACACATGCCTCGGAATGCGTGCCATACTTTTCAGGATCAAGCTTGAATTTTGGAGCACAAAGTACTACAAAATCAGCAAAACCATAAGAGCTCAAACGCTCTTCTGCAGGACGAATAAGCAACTGATGCGCAAAAAGCGCCTGACTTGCCATTTCGCATATTACAAGGAATTTACGCGAGTAAATACGCATAGCACCCGCAAGACAACGCTCAGCAAAAAGCACATCACGAGAGCTAAGATACTCACAAACCGCTGCCTTTACCTTTTGATATGCCTCATCAGAAAAAGGCATGTTGACCTTACCCCAAGCAATTTTGTCATGCACATTGGGGGTATCAACAATAAAACGATCCTTCGGTGAGCGTCCCGTGTACTTACCTGTTTCTACACACAAGGCACCCGTACTGGTTAAGACGCCCTCATGTGCTTCGATTGCGCGTTCAACAAGCAGCGAAGGAGATGGGTCAATGAGGAGCTGCGGGTGCGCAACGTCGACACCAACGGACATGAGCTGTGTAGCG
This sequence comes from Olegusella massiliensis, assembly GCF_900078545.1. Lineage (GTDB taxonomy): Bacteria > Actinomycetota > Coriobacteriia > Coriobacteriales > Atopobiaceae > Olegusella > Olegusella massiliensis. The sequence goes on along the minus strand of NZ_FLLS01000002.1, from coordinate 1,590,274 downwards.
ACACTGGACGTAGTCATTGCTGGCATGATGCCTCCTCAATACGGCCTGCTTGACCTCTCCTCAAACGAGGATAGACAGACATTCAATGGATACCAACGTGCAGAAAAATATTTTACGGGCAAAGTTTACGAAGCAAATCCATTTAGAATCATTATTTACACATTGGCGACAGTTGAGCACAGCTAATCGATCAAAAAAGACAGAACCTTTGGGCAAAATATTTTTGAGAGGAGCGTTCACCATGCAAATACGACCTGCTCAAATAAGTGATATACCCGCGATTATTCGTGTTTTTGATGCAGCGCGCAACTACATGTGTAGCCATGGGAATCCCCATCAATGGCCAGGAGAGTATCCAGGAGAAATCGAAGTTAAACGCGACCTTGCTCATGGATCTGCTTTTGTATGTCTTGATGCTGCACAAGAGGTCTGCGGTTATATGGATTTTGAGGAAGGACCTGACCCAAGTTACCACTACATTGAGGGCGCTTGGCTGGACGAAGGGCCTTACCACGTAATACATCGCATAGCGGCGCTCCGCCAAGGCACAGGAATTGGAAGTTTTCTGCTTGACTGGGCTTGCGCGCACGCACAGATAATCCGCGTTGACACGCACCGTGACAACTACCCCATGCAGCGACTTCTTAAAAGTAGAGGTTTTAGAAAGTGTGGTGTCATTTATCTCGAAACTGGCGATGCACGGTTTGCGTTTGAACTCACGCAAGCATAAAAATAGCCGGGAGCGAAAAGCTTCCGGCTATCAATCATTACGTGTTAAAACTGCTTAACCAAGCAATTCTTTAACATCGAGCGCAATCATATACTCTTCATCGGTGGGAACGATGAGAACACGAATCTTGGAGTCAGCAGCAGAAATGTCACGGACTTCACCAGAACGGACGTTGTTCTTTTCCTCGTCTATCTTTACACCCAACCACTCAAGCTCATGGCAGACACCCGCACGCATGGCAGATGAATTTTCGCCAATACCCGCAGAGAAGGCCATGGTGTCAACACCGTGCATAGCTTCTGCCATCTCGCAGAAAAGTTGGGCTGTACGATAAGAGAACATGTCAAGCGCCATCTGACAATTCTTGTCGCCCTTGGCGGCAGCATCTTCGATATCGCGGGAGTCAGAAGACACGCCAGAAACAGCAAGCAGACCAGACTGCTTGTTCATCATATTGTCAATCTCATCAATGCTGTAACCACCCACACGCTGTAGATAAAAAACTGTAGCAGGGTCAACGGTGCCACAACGGGTGCCCATAATGAGGCCATCAAGTGGCGTCAGACCCATTGTGGTATCCATATCCTTGCCATCTTCAATAGCGCAAAGGGAAGCGCCGGAACCCAAGTGACAACTTACCAGCTTGTGAGCAGTATGATTGGTGAACTCATCAACGGTACGCCAAATAAAACGATGGCTAGTACCATGGGCACCATACTTGCGGATATGCAGCTTATCAACCACATCACGAGGCAGAGCATAGCGGTGAGCGCGCTCAGGGATGGAATAGTGGAAAGCAGAATCTGCAACGATAACATTACCAACACCGGGATAGAGGTCGCGGCACATCTCGATAACATCTGCTTCAGCATAGTTATGAAGCGGCGCTAAAGGAGCAACCTCACGGACCCATCCCAACGTCTCATCGGTAACAACTTTGGATTCGGGGAAATACCAGCCACCCTGAACAACACGATGGCCGATGCCATCTACGGACTTGCCGAGCTTGCTCAAAATTTCATTGACATACTTCATAGCGGTCTTATGATCGGGAAGTTCAACAACGAGCTTTTGCTTGTCGCCACCCATCTCCTCATGACCAATAAAAGAGCCGTCAATACCAATACGCTCGCAGTTACCCTTTGCATAAACCTTGCGGGTATCAACATCGAGCAGCTGATATTTCAAAGATGAGCTACCAGCATTAATGACCAGGACGTTCATGAATCTCCTCTCGCGGTGCAGATAAGCCGCACTTATCATACGCCAATGCAAAGAAGCTCTTGGCAACGACAAAAGCTTCTTTGCAAACCCTTATTCCTCAGGAAGCAATCCTTCGCCTAGTGACCTGCCACCCAGAAGATGCAGATGTAAGTGCATCACTGTCTGTCCCGCAGCAGCGCCTGTATTGGCAAGCACTCTAAAGCCCGTCTTGTCCACACCCGTAATACGCGCAACCTCTTCTATGGCATGATTAAGTGCCACGACAAGCTCGGCAGGCACATGGTCAATGAGATTGTCATAGTGAGCCTTGGGAACAATTAATACATGTACGGGCGCCTGAGGATTAAGGTCGTTAAAGGCACAGACCAAATCATCCTCATATACATAGCTGCCCTCAATTTCATGATTGGCAATTTTACAAAAAATGCAGTCGTCCACAGCACTCCCCTTTCCTCACAAAATATATACGCTGCGTTAGTCTTCATTCAAAAAAGCAGTCGCAGGAGCAGCTGTAGTGTCGGTAGTAGTCGTCTGGTCAGAAGCAAGCAATACCTCTACACGTTGCTCAGCATGAGCAAGACGCTTCCTTAAATCGGCAAGCAGTTCAACGCCACGGCTATAGCGAGCCAAAGCATCTTCTAATTCCAAATCGCCTGCCTCAAGCGCGCGGACAATTTGTTCAAGCTCAATGGAGGCTTCTTTGAAGCTCAATTCTTCTATTTTTTTGTCTTCTGCCATGGCTACTTTCCTTTCGTATTGGAAGCAAAATTCGACTCATTATCTACGCTGATAACTTGAGCGTGAGCAGAACCTTTGCGCAAGCGCAAGGTGACAAGATCGCTCTGCTTGAGTTGGGCTGCATCAGTTACCACGTGTCCCTCGCTCGTCTGTACAAGCGAGTAGCCACGTCCTAACACCCGCAAGGGTGAAAGCGCATCAAGTGTTGCTGCCGCATGGGTGAGTTGCCGCTGATAAGGGCGCAAAAGGCGCTGTCCTATCCCATCAAGGCGAGTCTTGTGATCATTTGTTTTGGCCTGCAGCGCAAGCATCATGCGTGGCATTGCGTCATGCAAGCGCTCGGCACTCAGCTCAAGACTCTCCATGGGTTCGCGAACAATAGCAAGGGGATCTTGCAGACAGCGATGAGCAGCAAGAGCCTCAATTTCTTGCGCTTTTTTGCTCAGTTCACGTTCAATCAAAAGCTTGGAAGAGTCACCCAGCATCAAAATATACTGCTTACTCTTTGTCAGCATGCTGAGCAGAGATTGTCCAAGACGAATCTGTCTGCCATTAAGAGCGGTTTCCAACTCATTCATTGCAGGCGCAACAGACTCTGCGGCAGCAGTGGGGGTAGAACAGCGGCGATCAGAAACCATGTCGCAAATAGAGGTATCTGGCTCATGGCCAATACCCGTGATTACAGGCACGGGGCAGGCAGCTACCGCACGCGCGAGCGCTTCATCGTTGAAGGTCATCAGATCTTCGAAAGAACCGCCGCCGCGCACCAATAAAATCGCATCGGGATGTGCTGCTGCCGCAAGCTCTAAGGCAGCAATAATAGTTGAAGCAGCACCTGGACCTTGCACAGTACAGCCCGCAGCCTGAATTGTCACCAAGGGATTGCGACGGGCAAGCGTGCGCTTTACGTCATCGATAACTGCACCAGAAAGCGAAGTCACAACACAAACCCGTTCGCAAAACAGAGGAATTTTACGTTTGCGAGCAGAATCCATTAGTCCCTCATGCTGGAGTTTGCGGGCAAGCTCGGCTACCTGCTGGCGCAAAGCACCTTCACCAGCCAGCTTCATCGAGCTGATATTGAAGGAAAGACTGCCTTTCTTGTCATAGACCTGAAAACTACCCGTAGCCTCTACCTGCAGACCATCTCGCAAATCAAAGGAGAGCCTCTGAAAGCTTCCTCGCCACATAGTGACATCCATTGCGGAAGATTCGTCTTTGAGCTGAAAATAACAATGGCCGCTGCGGGCATTAGGACCATGAAAACCCGTCACCTCGCCCAAAACAGTCAGGCGAGGAATCTCGGATATTTTTAGCTTCGCAAGACTCACCGCTTCGGCAACTGAATAGCTAGATTTTTCTTCTGCAGCAGATTGCTCAGGCACAACTATGGGTTCTTCTCCGCGTTCCCAATTCCAGCCCACCTTAACGCTCCCTTACGCGACTTGCATAATACAAAAATTGTAGGATTGAGATTAATGCGGCGGCTACATAGGTAAGCGCTGCCGCAGTGAGCACTTTGCGAGCACCGCGCTCATCAACAGCAGAACCGCTCTGTCCCAGATACGCAATGGCACGCCTTGAAGCATTAATCTCAACGGGTAGGGTTACCAGCTGAAATACAACTGAGAAGGCAAAAAGCAGAACGGCTATCTTGGCAAGACCAAACATGCCCGTAATAAGACCAAACATAAAAAGAAAAACCCAAGCTTGTTGTGTGAAATTGACCACAGGTACAATTGCGGTGCGAATCTTCATGGGAACATAACCATTGGCGTTTTGCACCGCATGTCCTGCTTCATGACAAGCAACAGCAACTGAAGCAACCGAACCACCATCAAAATTTTCATCAGACAGATGCAGCTTGTTGTCACGAGGGTCATAAAAATCCGAAAGATGACCCGGCGTACGAACGATGCCAACATCATGCGCACCCATAGAATCAAGCATGCGACGTGCTACTTCGGCACCCGTTCCTGAATCAGACCCATCAATTTCAGACCATTTTTTATACGTACTTTTGATATAAGCCTGTGTACCCATTCCCAAAACAGCGGTCGCAATAAGCAACAGAATATAGGCTCCGTCACCGTAATACATCCAAACCCCCTTTAATCGTCTAATTTTGTTGTACCCAAGAAGACCGGCACACTTACAGCAACTCGATACGACCGTCTTTAACAGTCAGACCTAGCTCACCAGACAAAAGCTTTTCAAGGCGATTACCTATGATTTGCTTGCGCCAGCCCTGCAAAAGTGCACAATCGCACTTGCCTGCGAGCAAATCGTGCAAGTCATCACGGGTTGCTAAAAGCTGAGGTGCGATGCCACACTCCGCCGAGCTAATACGCACCATCGCATTCATCAAATCGATGACACCCTCAGATTCTTTGGATGGATGCTCCTTATGAGCTCGACGAGGCAAATCAGAACCGTCCGATTTCGCCCCCCTACGCAGCGCTGCAAGCAAAGCTTCCGCATCTGAGGTGGAGATCTTCGCTGCCCCTCGAATGCGTTTTATAGCATTGATATCACGTGGAAGGTGACGGGAACACTCAACAAGCACCTCATCAGATACCACCCATCGACGCGGAACATCACGCTGGGCTGCCATTTCTTCTCGCCACGCACAAGCCTCACGCGCAATAGCAAGCTGTCGACGCGTGAGTGAAGCAGAATGCTTGAGATGTATGTATGCCTCACGCGGATCACGTGTGAGCGTAATTTTATCGATGAGCTGCTGCATCTCGGGCAAAACCCACCCAAGACGATCTTTTGCCAACAACTCATCCATTATCTTTTCATAGATACGAGGGAGGTAGCGCACATCATCAGCAGCATATTCCAACTGCTCGGCAGTCAAAGGTCGATGTGACCAATCACTTAAAGATTGTGCTTTGGGTAAACGCACGCGACACGCCTCGTTAACCAAGTCACCATAACTAATCTGCTGACGCATACCTAAAAATGCTGCTGCAAATTGTGTGTCAAAAACTGGTTGAGGCACCACATCTAACACATCAAAAAGCACCTCAAGATCTTGGCTGCACGCATGAAAAACTTTAACAATTTGTGCATCAATCATGATGTCTGCCAAGGGTGACAGGTCAGAAATTGCCAAGGGATCTATCAGGGCAATTTCCTCAACTGTGCCAAGCTGCACCAAGCAAAGCTTGGGGTAGTAGCTTTTCTCTCGTAAAAATTCTGTATCTACCGCAAGCATCTTGGCACAACGCGCATGCTCGCAAAAGCTTTCAAGCTCATCTTTGCTTGTTATGTACACGCAATCTCCCCGGTACTGATTCTCCTATAGATAGGGTATGTTTATGACTTGTGATGCTCGTTCACGCGGTCACACCTTCCCATCTTTTGGCCATCTACCATGATAGCTAACGAAGGTAGGTAGGTGCGCCCGAGACAAGGCAGTTAGTGGAGGATTTAATGCGGTGCTTGATTGTGCATAATTCACGCTCTGGTTTTGGCTCTTCAGCCATATATGAGTTTGAACGAGCACTGCTGAGCGGCGGTGACGAGTGCGTATTGCGCCTCCTCGCGGACAACCAACGCGCTGATGAGGCTGTTGTTGATGCCGAGGAATTTGACTTTGTGGTTGTCTCAGGTGGCGATGGTACAACTACCTCCTTGTTGTATGCACTACGTAATCGCGAGGTTATCACCTGTGTCTTCCCCTCTGGTACCGCAAACCTCTTTTGTGTCAATCTAAATACTGCTGCAGAGCCGTCCGCACTCGCACGCGCCTGCCGCATTGGCCGCACAGCGCAAACCGATTTAGGTGAGCTGACCTTTGTTGATGAGCAAGGCGTTGCTCATACGCGTGGTTTTTCCATCATGATGGGCACAGGCTATGACGCTCAGATTATGCAGGCAGCAGTTGAGGGCAAATCAACTTTTGGTGAAGCAGCTTACTTTGCCGCAGCTCTTGCCAATGTGCGCCCTGAGCTTCATCATTTCAAAATTACCGTAGATGGTAAGACCTTTGAACGCGAGGGTATTTCTTGTCTTATTGCCAACAACTCAACCCTACAAGGTGACGTTCGTATTGTCCCCGATGGGCGTATGGATGACGGTTTGCTAGAGGTTATTGTGCTTGAGCAGTCTAGTCCCGTTGGTTTGCTACGTCCGATTGTGGCCAGTCTCGTAGACAAAGAGGGGCGTAATCTTGGCCGTCCTGCTATTGAAATTTTCCGCGGCAAACATATTTGTGTCGAGCTCACAAAACCCGCCCCACTCCAATATGACGGAGAAACTTTTGATGGCAAAGTCATGAGTTATGAGGCGCGTGTGTTGCCACAAGCAAACCGCGTTATCGTTGACGGCTTGAGCAGCTATCATGACCATAACGATACTCACAACGAAGATAATCCTCGCTTTGGTGAAGCGATAGCACCTTCGTATCCTGTACCTCTGCATGCCAGCTTGCTTCACCGACCCTAAGGAGGTTTTAATGACCACTCATCCTAACAACTCCTTGCAAGAAGACTTACAAGAAGAGCAAGAAGAACCAAAGCAAGTAGAGTCAAAGCAAGACAAAACAGAAGCAAAACACGACGAAAATATGTTTGTCAACCAATCAATCATGCCTGCCGTTCCTGCAGTCATTGAATCCATCTCTGGTACCACAGCACCTGATAACGGTACAGCTGGAAATAAGGCTTATGTCATTGCAGGCATTGCGGTGTTGCTGCTCTTCTTACTGATTGGCGCGAGCTTTAGCGGTCTTGGCGCACTAGCTGAAGCGGTTGGCGATGAGCTGCTTTCCTCAGGCGATCCCTATATGTTTTCAAATAATAGTCATGGTGGCGAATCTCTTGAGGATGAATCAAATGGCCTCTATTCAGGTCAGTCTCAAGATAGTTCTCTCGTTGGAGACCTCTTGAAAGGGTAATATTTTGAGCAAAGCAGACCAGATTTTTGTTGACATGTGTCGCAATATAATTGACCACGGCACTACCACCCAAGGACAGCGCGTGCGCCCTCATTGGGAAGACGGTAGTTCTGCTTATACCATCAAACAGTTTGGCGTATGCAACCGTTATAACCTAAGCGAAGAATTTCCTGCGCTCACACTACGCCGCACTGGTCTTAAGAGTTGTATGGATGAAGTCCTGTGGATTTACCAACGTAAATCCAACAATATCAAAGACCTAAAACCTCATATTTGGGATGAATGGGCAGATGAGAGTGGTTCTATCGGCAAAGCATATGGATACCAAGTAGCCCAAAAAACACACTATCCCGAAGGCGCAATGGATCAGATGGATCGTGTGCTATGGCAACTCAAAAATGAACCGTACTCGCGTCGCATTATGACTAATCTTTATCAGTTTGCTGATTTACCAGAGATGAACCTGTATCCCTGTGCCTTTAACGCTATCTACAATGTAACGCAGGAGCCAAACGAGTCGAGACCTACCCTAAATATGTTGCTTGTGCAACGCAGTCAAGACGTATTGGCGGCAAATAACTGGAACGTATGTCAGTATGCCTTGTTGCTCATGATGGTGGCCCAAGTTTCTCAAATGAATGCAGGCGAGCTTGTACACATGATTGCTGATGCACATATTTATGATCGCCATGTGCCTGTTATTGAGGAGTTGATAAGCAGACCTCAATATGCAGCACCACGGGTAAGCCTTAATCCTGAAATACACAACTTCTATGACTTTACCACCAAGGACCTTATAGTTGAGAACTATCAACATGGTCCGCAGGTTAAAAATATTCCGATTGCAGTATAAGGAGCAATATGCGAGCAATTGTTGCGGTATGTTCTGACTGGGGCATTGGAAATAAAGGACAGCTCCTTGTGAATAATCGAGAGGATATGCGTCATTTTGTACGCTGCACCAAGGGTGGTACCGTGCTTATGGGACGCAGTACTCTCGATAGTTTTCCTGGCGGTCGTGCACTCAAAGAGCGTCGCAATATTGTGCTTACCCGTCAAAGCGATTTTTATCGCGAGGGTGTAGAACGCGCTGCTTCTGTAGAAGAAGCGTTAGAGCTGGTGAGTAGCGAGCAGCCCAATAAGGTATGGGTTATTGGTGGCAGCTCCGTTTACCGTCAGCTACTTCCCTACTGCAGCGAAGTTGTGGTAACCAAAAATGATTGTCTGCGCCCTGCCGATGCTTTCTTCCCCAATCTTGATGAGGATCCTAGCTGGCAGCTGAGCGAAATCGAAGAGGGCGGTAGTACTTCCGAAGGCATTCCCTTCTCATTCGCCCGCTATACCCGCGTCTAAACCACTTGCTTTTGTATCATGAGCTCTTCAGTTTATGAGATAAAAGCAATGAAGGTCTTGTTCATACAAAAGAGCCTCCCTTTCGAGAGGCTCTTTTTTACGGTTGTTATGACACTAACTACTACTGCAATGCAGTACCCATTTCATTCATGCCACCAAAAAGCGCATTATTGAAATCATTCATACTTTTGTCTTCAAAGTACCATGAGCCCTTGGAATTCTTCTTGAGATCAACCGTAATATCCTGGGCCTTACTATCAGCCTTTTCAAGGCAAGCATAGAGCTTTTCAAAGATAAACTTATAGAGCACTGTCGTGTCACTGCCAGACTGCGCATACAAATTCGTCATTTCATCTTTGATGCTATCGCTGGACAGCTCGGTTTGAAATGACTTGGTAGCAGCCTCAAAATCCTTGGTAGTTATTGAAAGCTTGGCGGTAGCCGTATCTCCATTCACCTCAATATCCTCAATTTTGTAATCAAAGTCGAGAAAGAGGTAGTGGAACAAATCATCGGGATCAATACCGATTTGGGCAATTGTCCCAAAGGAGGAATCCAGATACTCAATTTCATCCTTGGTGGCACCCGCCTTGACCACCGCCTTTTTGATGGACTTGACCGTAGGATTCTTGAAGGTATCAAGGACATCCTCAAGATCTTCCTGGATGACCTGCTTGTCATTATTGCCACAAGCAGTGATACCCAAGCTAATGGCAACGGCCAATACACAGGCACACGCTAGACCAAAAACTTTTTGTATCTTTGAATGTAGCTCCATCTTTTTTCCTCATATAAAGACCTACTGGAAGTCACCCGCATTGACTTGCGCCATGAGAAACTCCTCATCACGCTTGCGACCGCGAGCAAGCTCGGCTGCAGCAACAACAGGTACCCAATAGTGGATCTTTTGCTTGGCAACATCAGCCTTGCGCGTGTAGAGCTCAAGATAGCTCTCAGCCCAAATGGGATGGCGAAGCTTGAGAAGCAGATATGTCTGGGCAGCATCTACCACAGGATCACCAGCGGTAACGTGTGCCCAGTCACAGATGTAGAGCTCTCCATCATCAGCAACGATGATATTGCTAGGAACAAAGTCACCATGGCAAACTGCGCCGATGTTGTGCAAACTATCAACACGCAGCTCAAGGTCATAGCGGGTCGAAGGATCTATCGCCTTAACCGAGTTGACCATACGAGCAAGCTTGTCCTTTTGGCGATTAAGCAAGGGCGCCTTGACGTTTTGGACAGCAATCTGCAGATCAACCATTGTTTCGGTGAACTCTTGTAGTTTATCGAGGTCAGGATTGCTTTTGTCGGGGTAGGAAACCTCATTGGCAATCTCGCGCAAAGTACGACCAGGAATATAGCTGTTAGCAATAGCCCAGCTGCCATTCCATTCGCCACCCTCAATGCGCGAGACCTCAAGTACCTCAGATACCTTGATGTCAGTACCCATGATACGAGCAGTATTGAGTGCCTCATTAAAAACATCAGAGGCGGGTTTTTGGTCATTAAAGACCTTCACCACGCGGTTACCATCCTGGTAAACCACCTTGTTAAGACGACGTGCAAGTTCGGTTTTACTATCAGAGAGCTTCATGTCCATCCCTTCTTTTAAGAAACGGTACAGATTGGCTTATGCATCGTAAGAGCTGGCGGGACGACCATAGTAGGCGTCGAGATAAAGCTCACGGATCTCAGAGACCAGCGGATAGCGAGGATTGGCGCCTGTGCACTGATCGTTGAAGGCGTTCAGACTCATCTCATCGAGGGTATCAAGGAAGTATTTCTCATCAACACCATATTCAGCAATGGTGTGTTTGACTCCCACATGATCAAAGAGTTCAGCAATCTTTTTGAGGAAGTTCTCAAAGACCTCTTCATCCGTCTTGCCCTCACACCCACAGTAACGGCCACACTCAGCATAGCGAGCCAAGGTCTTGGGATGATCATACTGAGGGAAGGTTCCCATCTTGACAGGACGCTCAGAGGAGTTGTAGCGCATAACGCGCTGAAGCAAAACTGCATTTGCCCAACCATGAGGAATGTGGTGATAAGCACCCAGCTTATGAGCCATGGAGTGATTGACGCCCAAGAAAGCGTTTGCAAAGGCAAGACCGCCCAAGCAAGAAGCATTAGCCATATGGTCACGTGCCTCAACATCGTTGGGATTGTCATAGGCACGAGGCAGATAATCAAAGACATTCTTCATGCCACGCAGAGCCCAAGGGTCGGTAAAGTCACTCGACATAACCGAAACATAGGCCTCAAGGCAGTGAGTTAAGACGTCGACACCTGAAGCGGAAGTCAAGCCCTTGGGCTGAGTCATCATGTTGTTGGTGTCTACGATGGCCATATTGGGCATGAGTTCGTAGTCGGTGATGGGGTACTTAATACCTGTCGTAGCATCGGTAATGATAGAGAATGGCGTTACCTCAGAACCAGTACCTGAGCTAGTAGGAATCGCGACAAAGAAGGCTTTCTTGCCCATCTTGGGGAAGTCATAAACACGCTTGCGAATGTCCATGAAGTCCATGGCCATATCAGCAAACTTCTCTTCGGGGTTCTCATACATTGACCACATGATCTTGCCGCAGTCCATAGCAGAACCGCCGCCGATAGCAATAATGCAATCGGGCTCGAAGGCACGCAGTTGAGTCAGACCTTCTTCTGCGGACTGGAGCGTGGGATCGGGGGCAACATTCCAGAAGCTGGAGTGAGCAATGCCTTGGGCGTCCAGGCTCTCTTCAATTTTTTTGGTAAAGCCAGACTTAAAGAGGAATTGGTCAGTCACGATGAAGGCGCGCTTCTTACCATAGACGGCACCCAGTTCACGCAGAGCTACAGGCATGCAGCCCTTCTTAAAATAGACCTTCTCGGGAGTACGTACCCACAGCATATTCTCACGCCTCTCTGCCACCGACTTGGTATTGAGTAGCTGGTGGACGTCAATGTTGCCGGAGAAGGAGTTGCCGCCCCAAGAGCCGCAACCCAGTGTTAGCGACGGGGTTAGAGCAAAGTTGTAGATGTCACCAATACCACCTTGCGAAGAAGGAGTATTGATGAGAACACGGCTGGTCTTCATAGCAGCGGCATGAGCGGAAATCTTTTCACGCTCATTTACGTTGACGTACAGCGAAGCGGTGTGGCCATAGCCACCATCAGCAACCAGACGCTCTGCTTTGGCAAGAGCTTCCTCAAAGGTCTCAGCCTTGTACATGCCAAGCACAGGAGAGAGTTTCTCGTGAGCCATCTCTTCTGCAGGAGAGACATCACTCACCTCACCGATAAGAATCTTGGTGCCCTCGGGAACCTCAACACCTGCCATTTGGGCAATAGTATGGGCAGACTGACCAACAATTTTGGCATTGACACCACCATTGATGATGACAGTCTTTTTGACCTTCTCAAGGTCATCACCATACAAAAAGACGCAGCCACGATGCTCAAACTCAGATTTAACTTCATCATAGATGTCAGCCAAAACAGTCACAGACTGCTCAGAAGCACAGATCATGCCATTATCAAAAGTCTTGGAATGGATGATGGAGCTCACGGCAAGTTTGATGTCAGCCGTAGAATCAATAATGGCAGGTGTGTTGCCCGGACCAACACCGAGCGCAGGGGTACCTGAGCTATATGCAGCGCTGACCATGCCAGGGCCACCCGTAGCCAAAATGATATCTGCCGAGCGCATAAGGCCATTGGTAGCAGCGAGCGAAGGAGAAGCAATCCAGCCAACAACACCCGCAGGTGCGCCTGCGCTAACGGCTGCCTCAGCAATAATACGAGCAGCTTCAGCCGTGCAATTCTTTGCACGAGGATGCGGAGAGATCATGATTGCATTGCGGGTTTTAAGGCAGAGCAAGCACTTGAAAATTGCTGTAGAGGTGGGGTTGGTAGTAGGAATAACTGCCGCTACCACACCTAAAGGCTCTGCAATCTTGGTCATACCAAACGCAGAATCTTCTTCGATAACGCCACAGGTCTTGGTATCTTTGTACTGGTTGTAAATGTATTCGGAAGCAAAGTGGTTCTTGATAACTTTGTCTTCCATGATGCCCATGCCTGTCTCCTCGACAGCCATCTGAGCAAGCGGAATACGAGCCTTGTTAGCTGCCATTGCCGCTTCATAGAAAATCTTGTCAACTTGCTCTTGGGTGTATGTCGCGAAGATGGCTTGTGCCTCGCGCATTCGCGCAAGCGCTCCATCAAGCGCATCGTCACTATCCACGACGATATAGGCCTGTTTGTCTGCCATGGCTCCCCTTCCCATGTCGGATGCGAGTTTGCCCTACCCTCTATGGTACTAGGCATAGCAAGATTTTTGCATCAAAAAGCGTATTCAATTAATCAAAATATGGGTTGACCAGGACTCTGTATACAAGTAAAGCGAGTTATGCGCTCAAAAATACTTTAGCTACTCAGCTGCGCAAGTCCATGCATGGATCGGATAATTCAAGCGTCTATGGGCAATCAACCATTGACTATGCGTTAAGCAAAATTTCAAGGTGGCCGATAAGAAAATCTACACTCATGTGACGACAATCAAGACGATAAACTTCACGTCCATCCAAAGGACCGCGGTAACAGAGCAAATCATTGGTACTCGCAGAATTTTTTGCAGAAAGCTTCTTCGCGAGCGCTACCTCAATATAGGGGCCAAAACCACCCTGCAGAGTAGACGGTGCACAAGCATTCAGTTGATCGCGCTGGCTTGAGTCGTTTTGATTGCGCAAAAGTCCAGGGTAATAGACATGCTTTACCACAGGATGTGCCACCAAATATGCTGCTACGGCAAAAGCAACATCACTCGACTCATGCCATAGCTTCTCATAGGCACGATAGCGCAAAAGCAAAGCGTCCTGCTTGCCTACATCTACACGAGGCAGGCGGTCTATATGCTCCTGGATCCGAACAGACCAAGCAGAACCCTTGCGAGGCAGCGATATCGCCACTATTCCCTTTGCACTGCTTCCGCAGGTATCTTCCAAACGCTCGAAACACACATCAGCACCTAGACGAATTGCTGAGCAAGCAAAGGCACTACAGTTACTTGTATTGACCAACAAGGCTTTCCCTTGCTGGTGAGTCCGCTGTGCTTCTTTGCGAATATCAGAGCAGCTTAAAGGGAGGCTGCCCAAGACATCCACACTGCTAAGCGTAGCGCAGGAACTTGCCCAACTCTGCAGACACGCAAGTGTCTCTGCATCGTTACCTGCAACAATGCGAGTATAAGCTTTACCTAATAAGCGAGAAATGAGTTCTTCTAGCTCAGTTTGACTCATAGTCATTCCTTAGCGCCGCACGTAATTATCTTTGCAAGCCTTAGTTCTTGGACATTCTGTCTTTGAGTTTGCCAACCCAAGAGCTTGGTTGCACACTGCGCATTCTCTGTAACTGGTCTTGCTGCCAGTACGTCAGCGTAAGGACAGCCTTTGTCATCTGATTGCTCACACTACGTTTAGAATCGCTCGCAAGAGTGACTAACTGATCACCACCGGCCTCCATGACAGCTTTTGCCTCAGCACCCACTTCGCTCACCTTGGCCTTTAACTCAGATGGCGCTCCTGCAACAACCTGATACATACGCTCGCCACGTTGTGTTAGCTCGTTGTCTAGGTCTTTGACCTTCATCTGAAGCTCGGACAATACCGCCTCAGTTAACGCGAAATCCGCACCAAAAATAGCTGCTGCAACCAGAGAAATTACTTCTAGCACCAAAGGATTAAGCAATGACTCAACGGAGGCAAACCAAGGAAGTGCAATCCTCAGCGCAAAGGAACCCGCCGCACCAAATATCAAAGAAACTGGCAGGCAGATACGTCCATGGATATTCAAAGGCATGTGGCTGTAGTCCCACCAACGTGCATTAAAGCGCTGCTCAAGGTACCAAGAGGTAGCGTACTCAATAACAATACCTCCTACTACACAGATAACAAAAGTCTGTAGCAAAGGTAAGGTACCTGTCCATTTTTCAATAACGGCAAAGGTAAACTGAGCGCTGAGAACACCAACGCCATAAATGGGACAAATCGGTCCAAACAGGAAGCCTCGGCTTTGGAAGCTTCCTGAATGGACCGTGCAAAAAAAAGTTTCCCACAGCCAGCCACAAAAACTAAAAAAGAGAAAAGTGATAAAGCTTCTGGCAATGAGCATAAATCCTTACCTACTCTTTAGTTGCGCGCAGAAATCTCAGCGGTAATTGCGCTAACAAAGTCATCAAGCTGGCTCTGGTGGGTTTCATTGCTGCGATCACGAACAGAAATATATTCGCCATCACGCTCCTGTTCACCCAAAATCAGCATGTAAGGCACACGATCGATGCCACGCGCTTCACGAATCTTATAGCCTATCTTCTCGTCACGGTCATCCACCTTGACACGAATACGGGCATCGCGAAGCACATCGGCGACCTGGTGAGCATACTCACGGGTTTTTTGAGAGACAGGCAAAATCTTGACTTGGCAAGGAGAGAGCCACGTGGGGAACTTGCCTGCATACTGCTCGGTCAACATGCCAATAAAGCGCTCAAAACTGCCAAAGCCTGCACGATGAATCATGATGGGGCGCTGCTTGCTGCCATCAGCGGTGGTGTATTCCAACTCAAAGTTTTGTGGAAGTTGGAAGTCAAGCTGGATGGTACCGCACTGCCACTCACGGCCCAAACAATCCTCTAGATGAAAATCAATCTTGGGTCCATAGAAAGCGCCATCGCCTGGGTTGAGCTTGTAGTCAACACCAAGCTTCTCAAGGGCATCCTTAAGACCCGCCTCGGCACGCTCCCAATCTTCATCCGAACCCATTGAGTCAGCAGGACGGGTAGAAAGCTCAACGCGATAAGGGAAGCCAAATTGCTCGTAATAAGCAGTAATCAGATGCGCCGTATCAGTAACCTGCTCGGTAATTTGATCAGGGCGAATGAAGAGGTGCGCATCATCCTGTGTGAAGGAGCGGACACGGAAAAGACCATGGAGCGCGCCACGGAGCTCATGGCGGTGGTCAAGTCCTGCTTCTGCAAGCTTGAGAGGCAAGTCACGATAGCTGCGAGGCTTGCTCTTGTAAATGAGGCAGGCACCAGGACAGTTCATAGGCTTGACGGCAAAATCTTCATCGTCAATCTTGGTGGTATACATATTTTCTTTGTAATGGTCCCAGTGACCTGAGGTTTCCCACAGCTTGCGGGACAAAATAATTGGCGTTTGGACCTCATCATAACCATGGCTCATCTGCATCTCATGCCAATAATCCATGAGGGAATTCTTAAGCAGCATGCCATTGGGAAGCCAGAAAGGAAAACCTGGACCCTCGTCTGCCATCATAAAGAGTTCCATCTCGGCGCCAATCTTACGATGATCGCGCTTCTTGGCCTCTTCAATGAGACGCTCATGCTCGGCAAGCTCTTCTTTATTACGGAAAGCAGTACCGCTAATACGCGTAAGCATCTTGTTGTTGGCATCAGCTTTCCAATAAGCACCGGAAACAGCAGTAAGCTTGAACGCTTTGAGTCCTTTGGTATACATGAGGTGAGGACCAACACACATATCAATATAGTCGCCCTGCTGATAGAAGGTAATGCGTGCATCCTCAGGCAAATCACCGATATGCTCGACCTTGTACTTCTCACCGCGTTCCTGCATAAGCTCAATAGCCTCACCACGAGGTAGCTCAAAGGTCGAAATCTTTTCGTTGGCCTTGGTAATTGCACGCATCTGCGCTTCAATGGCAGGCAAATCATCTTCGGAAATTTTGGTATCGCCAAGGTCAATGTCGTAATAAAAGCCATTCTCATTGGCAGGACCATAACCAAAGTGAGCTTGGGGATAGAGCGACTTTACCGCTTCTGCCAGGATATGTGCTGCCGTATGACGGATAACGTGGAGCTCCTCCTCAGCGGGAATCTCATCCACATGACCATCGTTAAAAAGAACCTTCATGGAAAACCTCTCCCTGCAAATAAAATTCAACAATACCAAGGCGCTTGCCCGCGACCAAAAGGCCGTATCAAGAGGCAGGCGCCTAGATAGTTGGCGTGCGCATGATTTCTTCAAGAGGCTTCATTGAGTTGTTTTTCATCGTGGGGCAATATCCCCAAGGATGCCACATACTTCTTGCCTCCCGGCTAAACGACATACACAGACTGTCTTACTTTACAACACTCTACACAGATGCAACAGCGCCGCCATATTTTCTGGCGTAATACCACTTTCCTGATGCACGTATACAGCGGTGTTCCGCTCAGAAAAGATTTTTGAGGTCAAAGCAAGAAACTTTACTTTCTGTATGATCCAAGGCAACGCCGGAGCTAAAAAAACACCCGCTTGAAAGCGGGTGTCTAAAAGTATCTGTATTTTACCTTTACTGGATATGCGTACGGCAATAAGGGCACACTTTCCAGTCAGCATTTAAAGGACGGTGACAAGTTGGACAGACGTTGCGCACCTGTGTGTTGCAGATGGGGCAAACAACAAAGTCACGGTCAATGGGAGCCCCGCACTTAGGGCAAATGCCATAGTGAGACAGCTGATGCTCACGCAGAGCAATATCCAAGTCCTGCTCTTCTCGATCTACCAGATAGCTGGATGGACGAAGAATAACGTAGGCCAAAAGACCGACTATAGGAATGACCGAAATAATGGCCCACAGCCACCAAGGCTCAGCTCCACGACGTTGCGCATCACGAATGACATAAACAATCGAGAGGATGTAAAGCATCACGATGCAAGCGACGAAGAGGTACAAAACCATGCGCACTTCGGGCGTAATAATTTGATTCATAAGCTCAGACATGACTACGGCAGCCTTTCAACGGCGTTAGTTGCTCGAATCATAATAGCAAAAGGCGTCCATTTAAATAGGCACAACAACAATTGCTGACCGAGTTGTACAAGATAGGCATATGAAATTAGTGCTTTGGCGGTACAGGATGACCAAGTAGGGCCGCAATCTCTCCTGCCAGTGTGATGGTGCCACAGCAAACACAGTCTTGGTGAGCATCAGCAAGCGACGTAAGCGCTTCTGCTGTGGTGGAATAGATAGCACTCACTTTTTTTCCTGCCTGCTCAAAGCACGCGGCAAGCTCAGGTGCTGGCAATGCTCGCAAAGAATCTGTCTGCGTGCAATAAATCTCAGGGAATTCAGGGGCAAGGAGGTGCACAACTTCTTGGTAATTCTTGTCAGCAAAAATTGCACAAAGCAAAGCAGGGCGTTTGGAGACATCGGCTTCGATAGCTTGTATTGCTGCAATAAACGCAGCGATGGACTGGGGGTTATGACTTGCATCCACCAATACCAGAGGATTTGTCCGGTAGACATCAAAGCGTCCAGGCGTGGGACAACTTACAACTGAATCATAAAGTTTATCTTCATCCAGTGCATGGTCAAGATAGTCTTCGGCAAGCTGTACCGCACAGCAGATATTTGCCGCTTGATAGTCAGGTTTGAGTGCAGAAATATCCTGATAGTTCGCTCGAGTACTCGTTATATCCATCACCATCGAGCCACCCACACGCTCAGCATGCCGAGAAATGCGATAGCGTACATGAGGCAGCGTCTCATGTACTGCAAGAGTGCCGGGATGCAAAAGGCCTCTCGCATCAATCAGCCGCTCAGGACGCACTAGGCTAGGTATAACGTTTTGCGCCTGACACTGCGCAAGAAAAACATCTTCGACGCTCGAAGGAGTCGCTGTTCCCACACCAAGTACACAGCTGCGACCAGTCTTAATAATGGCAGCCTTTTCTGCAGCAATCTTTTCGAGAGTATCACCGAGTACTGCCATATGATCTAGACCGATACCCGTAATTGCACAGTTAGTGATATTGCCGTAGGCAGAAGTAGCATCCCATCTACCACCCATGCCACATTCCAGTACCACCACATCAACATCAGCTTCAGCAAAAACAACCGCTGCGGCTACCGTAATAAGGTCAAACTCTGTAATGTCATAAGGACGCTCTTTTGCTTGCTTGCGACGCGCATTAACACGCATGCCTGCCTGAGCTGCTGCCGAAAGACCATGTGCAAAGCTCTCCTTGGATACGGTATGTCCACCAATTTCCATACGGTCGGTATAACTCGTAAGGCCTGGTGAGGTATACAAAGCACAGCTAAGGCCTTCGCCCATAAGAATGGCTGCGGTATAACGTGCCGTGCTGGTTTTGCCATTAGTGCCAGCGATTTGCAAAGCATCGAAGCATAAATCAGGATTTCCCAGCTCAGCAAGCATATCGATAACGGTTTCGAGCATGGGTTGAATACCAAAATGTAGCGCCCGATGCAGCTGATCAAGCGCTTGCTCATAATCCCAGTTTATAACCTCAAAAGGAAGAGAATAAGCCATGGCTACCCCCTAATGGCTTACACCCAAAAGGCGCAGCGCTTCAGTGCGAGTTTTTTCGTTTTGCTTAAAACAACCACGGACCGAGGAGGTTACCGTCACGGCACCTGCGGCACGGACACCCCTCATGGTCATACAGGTATGCTCTGCTTCGATAACCACCATCACGCCCAAGGGATTAAGCTCGGCTACCATTGCATCAGCTACTTCTGCTGTCAGACGTTCTTGTACCTGTGGACGCGCCGCAAAGCCCGCCACACAGCGAGCAATTTTGGAAAGACCCGTAATGCGACCTGCGCGTGGAATGTAGGCAACGTGTGCCTTACCAATAAAGGGCAAAAGATGATGTTCACACATAGAGTGAAATGGGATATCCCGCACGATAACCATCTCTTCGTTATGGTCTTCTTGGAACTGCTTGCGCAAGTAACGGGCAGGATCATCAGATAGACCAGCAAAAAGTTCTTCGCAGGCACGCGCCACACGATCGGGAGTACCCTGCAGACCCTCGCGATGAGGATCTTCCCCTATCGCATAGAGTAGTTCGCGGATGGCGGCTTCAGCACGAGGACGATCAATCTTGCTGGTAGCCTGCCCTGCCATCTGCGTATATGTTTGTTCGTCAGCCATCTAGGCTACCGTCCTCTCAGCTGCTTCGACCACATGCTGCGCCAGCACTGCCGTCGTCACAGAACCAACACCTCCTGGCACAGGCGTGATTGCCGCAACAAGGGATTCAACAGCTTCAAAGTCTACGTCACCGACAAGTTTTGCCGCATTAGTATCCCAATTAATACCAACATCAACAACAATCTGATTTTCGTGCACAAAAGCAGCGCCAATGGTTTTTGCATGACCTGCGGCAACCACCAAAATGTCTGCGGCACGGCAATGCTCGGCTAAGTTGCGTGTTTTTGTATGACACATGGTCACCGTCGCATTTTTTGCCTGAAGCATCATAGATACGGGTTTGCCAATCACAAGAGAACGTCCAACAACGCAAATATCGGCTCCACGAAGCTCATAGCCGTAATACTCGAGCAAGCGCACAACTGCCTCTGCGGTACAAGGCGGAAAGCCTTCGGGACGCGAGGCAAAAACACCAGCAAGTGAGCCCATCGTAATGCAGTCAATGTCCTTGCTTATATCAAGAAGCTCACAAGCGCACGTTTCATCCAAATGGGCAGGCAGCGGACGAAACATCAAACATCCATGAATATCATCGCGCGTATTTACCTCACCAATCACCTTGAGTAGCTCCTCTTGACTGCAGTCAAGAGGCAGGATGAACTGACAAACACCCAGCCCTATCTTCTCAGCACGTTTAAGAATTCCACGCTCATAGGAAAGGTCATCTGCACGCTCACCTACCCGCACGATTGCTAAAGTAGGTGTAATACCCTGTTCTTTGAGCAGCGCGGTACGCAGCTGGAGCTTTTCGGTCAACGCAGCAGCTACGGGCGCACCTTGTAATAGCTTTGCCATTTTTACCTCTTTAGTTGGTCAAATATCTTTCGAGCAACTAAGTTGCCCCGCTCGGGGTACATATCCAACAATGTTTTCGCATCATTCTCGACGGCAATTGCCCAGTCATGTGAACGAAACGGCTTGGTATTCACAAAAACATTAAGAGCCGCACTCTGCAGCGCAGCAACAGCAAAATAAGCACCACACGCTACATCAGAAAGAAGCATGCGTGAGCCCTTTTGCCCCATCTCATCAAGAAGGTCAATGGTCTGGGCACATACATGCATCATCTCAAGTGGGGCCTTACACGCATCTTGGGTAGCCGCCTCGAGAATTGCTATACGCTGAGGATCTTCTTTGGGAATTGTATAGGCGCGCGAAAGCGGCTCAAAAGCAATAGCGTCATCATCAACGAGATTAAGTAATTTTTCACGGAGCTCTCCGGCGTCCACAAGCATACGTTGGATGTCTGCCTCTACCTCGGCATAGCGCTTTTTACCTGTGGTGAAATTGCCCACCATTGAACAGAGTGCTGCAGAAAGTGCACCCACCAGAGCTGCTGCTCCCCCGCCTCCCGGCACGGGCTGCTTTGAAGCTAATACCGCAGCAAAATCGCGACAACTAAGTGTGCTCAGTTGTTCTGTCATGAAGTCCACCTCAAATTGAGAGAAAAGAGTGCAGATTGAAACTTCTGCACTCTTGATACATTTAGAACAAACCTACGATGTTGCCATTTTCATCAACATCGATATTTTCTGCTGCAGGATGTTTGGGCAAGCCTGGCATGGTCATGATGTCGCCTGTGAGCGCTACAATAAAGCCCGCACCTGCAGATACCTTGACATTACGCACAGTAATACGGAAATTCTTGGGGGCACCAAGTTTGGTCTGATCGTCACTAAAAGAATACTGGGTCTTTGCCATGCATACGGGCATATTGCTAAAGCCCTGGTCCTCAAGCTGCTTGATCTGCTTTTCTGCGGCCGTCGTGAAGTCCACGCCATCGGCGTGGTAGACACGACAAGCAATAGCATTGATAGTATCTTTGATATTTCCGAGCTCATAACTAAAGTGGAAGTCCGAAGGTTCGTCGCAAAGACGCACAACCTCGCGCGCAAGCGCCTCGCCACCTTTGCCTCCCTGCGCCCAGACTTCAGAGAGCGCAACGTTAACGCCCAATTCCTTGCATTTTGCCTCGACGAGGTCGAGCTCGGCTCTGGTGTCCGTTGGGAAGGCATTAAGAGCCACGACTACAGGTAGGCCATAAACATTTTTCATGTTGTCAACATGCTGCAAAAGGTTGGGAAGACCTGCCTCAAGTGCCTCGAGATTCTCACTGTTCAGATCAGCTTTTGCGACCCCACCGTGATGTTTAAGCGCGCGGACGGTAGCGACAACCACACAGGCGTCAGGTGAAAGATCTGCCAAACGGCACTTGATATCACAGAACTTCTCAGCACCAAGATCAGCACCAAAGCCAGCTTCGGTAACAACATAGTCGCCCAACTGCATTGCCGTAGTGGTAGCGGATACCGAATTGCAGCCATGTGCAATATTGGCAAAGGGGCCACCATGAACAAAAGCAGGATTGTGCTCAAGTGTCTGCACAAGGTTCGGACTGATAGCATCCTTGAGCAATGCAGTCATCGCGCCTTCGGCCTTAAGCTGATGTGCGCATACGGGCTTGCGGTCATAGGTATAGGCAACCACAATGCGACCAAGACGCTCTTTGAGATCCGACAAACTTGTTGCCAAGCAGAACACGGCCATTACCTCTGAGGCGACGGTAATATCAAAGCCATCTTGGCGTGGCATACCATTGGCAACCCCGCCCATGCCATCAACAATCTGACGAAGCTGTCGGTCATTCATATCCATCGCGCGTTTCCACACGATACGACGAGGATCGATGTTCAACTCGTTGCCTTGCTTGATGTGATTATCCAGCATGGCTGCCAAAAGATTGTTAGCGTTTTCGATAGCATGGAAGTCACCAGTAAAATGCAAATTGATGTTTTCCATGGGGATGACCTGGGCATAGCCACCACCCGCAGCACCGCCCTTAACGCCAAAAACAGGGCCTAACGAAGGCTCACGCAGAGCAAGAACCGTGTTGTAACCTAGGCGGTTCATTGCATCGGCAAGACCAACCGAAGTGGTCGTTTTACCCTCACCTGCAGGCGTGGGATTGATGGCAGTCACAAGGATGAGTTTGGCCTTCTTAGGCTTGTCTGCGAGCTTGCTCACATCAACTTTGGCCATAAAGTGACCGTAGGGAATGAGCTCATCATCGGTTAAACCCAGCTTTGCAGCAATCTCTTTGATTGGTTTTATTTCTGCTTCTTGGGCAATCTCAATATCGGACTTGGCCATAGTTGCAAACTCCCCTTCTTTACAGATGAGACAAAACGTATGTCAATCTCATCTGTTAATAGTACAGATAAGTCCAAATCTTTTTATGCCTAATTCTTGACATACCGTTTAAGCGGTTCACCTGTCTTGTCATGTTGAATTATTCTTAGTAATCGCCGCATTACAAATGGTGTTGGGACATCTACGTTGACCACCAATAATGCAATCAATACCCGTAAGGAGGCTAACACCTTCAAGAGGCAGTCCAACACTACCGCCCTACTATGAAGGTCGATAATGACCCTTTCACCTCAATAAAATCTAATCTTTCAGATACTTAGTTGCATCCAAAACAGCTGTCTTTAACTGCGATATGCTTGCCAATTTCATTAAGGTCGGGTCGAGAATAACGGCAAGTTGAGACCCATGTTCTGCCGCATGATCTACAAGTCGTTTAAAGTGCTCGGTATCAGCATTTTCAACGCCTGTCTTTATCACCGCCTCAAGCCATGCTTTTTCTTCATCACTGGGAGTAAGAACTGCAAGGTGCGCCAATGCGAGTGGGCCCTTTACCTGTTTGGTGCGCATCACCTCAGATGAACCTAAAATAAGAACTGACTTAAGCTTGAGGTCTAGCAAATCATCGCGTAGTGCTTGTACATCTATAGGCATGGAAGCTCTCCTATACTTTTCAATCAAAATATATATCGTAACAGCTAGCTGCAAAAACGCAGTTCATCTGGATACTACCCTGCTTCTAAAAAAGACTCATGCCCATGTTAAAGCAAATCGGCCAAAACGATTCCAGAGCGCCTGCGGCATATGGTGAGTAAAAAAATGAGACGACACTATGGGTGTGACGCCTCGCAAATAGGGTCTAAATGAAATCTCAATTATGTTGGTACTACAGACTTATGCCTTCCAGATATCTCCTGCATAAGGAACATAGTGATAGTCTGGCTGATCCGCACTTTCAGATGTGGTACTGCAGGGAACTGCAGAAAGAACGAGTCCACCAATAAACAAAGCAAAAACAAAAGCGATGATTACCATATGAACCATCCTTCTCTACCGCCGCCGTAACATTCTCGTAACTTACATACCCACTATAACACGGCGTTTTATCTGCTATTACATTTTTTCTACTGTTTCTTTTAGTAATTAACACAAAAATATTTTGTTACGTTTATACGTATACAAAACCACAAAATCCGTGCGCTCCTTTTTCAGAGAAACACGACGGTATACCTATGCATCTGAGTTAACAGGGCAGCTACTCAGCGTTTATCCTCAGAGTTCGCTGCTCACTCACAACAAGTTCTACAGCTTGATCATGGATATCAATAACGCGTAAATCTGCCAAACTATCTCGCAACTGAATTTCACGACAAAGACCAACAGAGTAACCTGCAAAACTTGCGAGTAAGCTGTCATAAAAGCCGCCGCCATAACCCATACGATAGCCTGCCAGATCAAAGCTCAATCCAGGCACAAGAGCCAAAGACGGAATACCAAATACGCCTTCATCAGAAAGACGAATCAGATTCTTTGGATCTGCCAAAGGCTCTAGGATGCCAAACTTACTTTTTTCTAACTGATTGAAATCTTGAATGCGATACCAGTCCATCAGACGGGTATGAGGAATAACGCGAGGAATCGCAACGGTCTTTCCTGCCTGCCACGCGAGTTCAATTAGTTCGCGCGTATCAACCTCTTCATTGACCGAAAGGTACGTCAAAATCAAAGCAGAGTTGCGCCACTCAGCTGTAGCTACCACATTTTTAGCGATAAGCGTATCAATACGGGCGCGCTCATCATAAGACAAACTTTTACGTAGCTGGATGAGCTGCGTTCTCAGTTCTTTTTTTCGCGCCATCATCTCATTGCCTTCCATACACACACCCCTCAAAGCTCGGCTTTAAACTTGCCACCCATGCATCTGCATCAAATTCATGCAAGCAGAGCTGTGCGCACTGTGCTGTCGCCACACAAATAACCGATGTTGCGTAGTTGAGATAAGCAAGTTGCCATTCGTTCATCCACGGTAAATAGATAGACGAATCCATGCCAAAACCCGTACCCTGCGCTTTGAGCACTGCTTCGATACGAGCCCACTGGCGTGCAAAATGTATCGGATCTGATGCCAATTCTTGTAGCTGCGCACTCGGCTCATCGCCCTTTTTGTGAGGTATACCAAGCGCTCGTCCCAAGGCAAAGAGAGCCCGGTCAGAGATGTTTTTCATGACAGGTGCAACATCTACTCCGAGTTCTTCTTCGCATACGCCCAAAACTACTAAATTGTCAGCATCTGAAAGGTTAAATTGAGGACTACCACTTACAAGATAAGGCTTGCCATACTCCCCAAAGCGGAGTTGTTTTGCATCACTAATACCAAGCACAGCACTTAAAAGTAAGGCAGCACCAAATACACCTAACCCTGCAGCTGTTGCGCGTGGGGTTTGCAAACTTAAGAGATGCTCAGCCTTTGCACAAGCAGTAGAAAGAAGCGGTGCAGGCCGCACTTGCCACAGTTTCTCTAAACCTTCTGTATGTAATACATAGAGGTCTACCTTCACTGTCTTTGGAGCCACGCCTGCCACACTATAGCCTCTCGATATAATCCAACACATCGCTGCAGGTCTTGCTCACTTTATGAGTATCCGTGAGATCAATGAGCTTGACCTTTGCCATGAGTTCGCGATAACCATAGTTGTAGCAACCTGCATCGATAATTTCTCGCCAAGTCTTGCACGCACCCTTAAAGTCAGTTTGGCTGTTATCCCAAAGTTGCAGTGCTGCAATACCACTGGTGGCATAACTCACATAGTAGAGCGGCGAATCAAAGGTATGGCTCACATATTGCCACCAATAAGCGTTTTCATCGTCGGTTTCATCGCCATATTCACTCGCAATGCGCGCATAGCACTTGTTAATTTCATCCAAAGTCATATCAGGATGTGTATAAACTTCACGCTGAAATTCGTCATAGATACAACCATCCATCACATTGGTCAACTGATCCATAAGGTTGGCGCTTGCTGCCTTTTTACCAAGTTCCCCACCATATATTTCATCATAAAAATTGGTAAAAAGAGCTTGAAGACCATTTGCTTGAATCTCAGAGATATCAAGATTGCCGCCGCCATATACCAAATTATTGGGCGATGCATTAAGGCGGTAATCAGTAAAATGACCAATCTCGTGTGACAGTGTCTGTAGATCGGTCACACCATCAGCCTTCATATAGATAAACGGTACCTGATTTTCAACAAAAACCGTTGTAAAGGCACCATCCATGCGATCGTCATCGCCGCCGATATCAAAAAGATGATGTTTTTTGAGCAGCTCAACCGAATCGCTCACAACTGGATCAATCTTGCTGCCAGCTGATTGAAGTTTATTAAGGGTCGTTGCAAGATCTTGCTCGGGCGCCTCTTCGGTAAAAGCAAACGAAGCATCACTTCCATAATAAAGCTCAAAGAAACGTGGACCGATCTTTTTGACAGCCGCATAAAGCTTTTTAAGATCCTCGGGTTCATAGTCACGCAAATACACATCATCGGCAAGATCGGCATAGTTATCATAACCATTAAGTTTTGCCAGCTCAGTGCGGATTTTAACCAGCTTAACAAAGATAGGCCCAACCTTTTCATTAAGCTCGGTGGGCGTCAATTCGTCTTGATCGGCTTCGTTTATTGCCGAGAAATACTCCTCCTTAAGTTTGGCCTCCTGTTTGTCAAGGTCAAGCTCACGTTTGCTGGACTCTTCAGACTGTGTGTAATAATCAAAGGCCACCTGACCTACATGCTTTTTGAAAGTCTGGGCACAAGAGCCTTTGCAGACAGCAGCAAATGCCAGATTTGCCGCGTTATGACAGTTGTCCGAATCCAGTTGAGCCTCAGTAAATTGTTTTGAACGAGTCTCATCATTTATATTTGAGCAATACGCAAGATAGGCGGCATTGGCATTGTCGTCAAGCTTGGCAAGCTTGTTATAGAGCACATCGTATTGCTTGATAACTGCCGCCTCATCTCCGGCTTTTGCAAGTTTAGTAAGTTTGTCACAAGCCTTTTGAAAGCTCTTTGTATCGAATTTTTTGTAGTGTGGAACCACCATAGGACGCGTTGCCGAAAGCTGACTTGACTGAGCTGCTGAATCATCATGACTCACGCCCATAACACTGCAACTTGTTGTCAAGCCAAACGTAAGCAAAGCCACTAAGCTTGCAAAAGCAAAGCGCCACACAAAACCAGCCGCTTTATATTTATGCACTACAGCTGACAGCCTCGACTGTGTGCGAAATGCTCGAAACATCGTTAGTCCTCCTCAACGTGTCAACGCATAGTTTTTGACACGCGACCGTATCGTTTTGCTGGCAAGGCGACGCTATATAGAAGCCTTTGTGAGCAGAGCCTTCATTCATCCTCCCATAGGGCCTCATATGAGGCTAAAAGAAAGATTACACAAAGACATAATTTTTTATTCGCACAAGCGCTTCTTCAATAAGTGAACGGGGTGATGCAAGGTTTATACGGATATGACAAGGTCCCTCAAAATGACGGCCATCCTGCCAACCTACACCCACATCCCAACCTGCCTGCAGGACATCATCAATTGTGCAAGCATGTCGCTCACAATACTGCGTACAGTCCAAGAAAAGCATGTAGGTACCCTGAGGCATCGCACAGCTCACGCCATCAAAATGTGTTTCGATATAGTCAATAAAAAGGCGCGCGTTGTCTTCGATGACATTCATAAGCTGGTCTTTCCACTCATGACCTTGCGAAGAATAGCCGCCAATAAGGGCATGCATAGAAAGGACGTTCATCTCGTTATAGTGGGTTTTCTCACCAAATTCACTAATCTGCTGTCGCAGGTTCTCGTTATAAATCACGTGATAGCTACCAATAAGGCCTGCAAGATTAAACGTTTTGCTTGGCGCATATGCCGCAACAACATGTTCGCGAGCCCAAGAAGATACCATTTGTGTAGGTATATGCCTATGACCTGAAAATACCAAGTCAGCCCAGATTTCATCGCTGATAACGCTAATATTTGCAGCCTCAAAAACAGCCATGGCAGCCTTGAGTTCTTCATACTCCCAAACGCGACCGCAAGGATTGTGGGGTGAGCAGAAAATGGCAACTTTAATGTTATTTTCTGCAATCTTTCGAGCCATATCTTCATAATCCATACGCCAGATGCCCTGCTCATCACGGTAAAGTGGACTATAAACACTATGACGACCTATGCCTTCTACATCAGAGCGAAAACCCACATAGACAGGGCTGTGCAGCAAAATATTGTCCCCTGGCTGGGTAAGCGTTTGGATGGCTGAAGTAATAAAACCATGCACACCATTCTCATAGCCAATAAGCTCAGGTGTGATAGTGGGATGCCCAGGACGACGCCAGTCACAAATTGCCTGGTAATAGGCATCGCTCGGCTGGAAATATCCAAACAATGGATGTGCGAGGCGTTTTGCAATAGCATCTGTGACTGCAGGACAAGTTGCAAAATTCATATCGGCTACCCACATCGGGATAAAGTCAAAACCTTGCTTGGGAGCAGCAGGCTCAAAACCCCAGACCTCTTTTCCAGCAGCATCATATGCAGTTGCATCGTGACCACGACGCTCATAAACCGTGGTGAAATCATATGCCGACATCTGAGGCACTTCCTTTCTACAGAGACAAATCTTTAACTTGCATAGTGTCACTTTCTTTGTGCTCATTCTAGAATGACTACAAAGCATGTAGGGCGCAAAAAGAAAATCCTGCCACTCACACAAAGAAGGAGTTCATATGTCCAATGTTGTTGCAATTACTTCGGGCAATCTTTCTGCACACGTAAAACTACACGGAGCTGAGCTTTCAAGCCTGCGGCGAGGAGACGATGAATTTTTGTGGCAAGCCGATGAGCGCTGGTGGGGTCGTCACGCTCCCGTACTCTTCCCAATTGTCGGTAGCATTCGCAACGACCAGGCTCAGAGTGCAGCAGGTTGCTGCCATATGGGCCGACACGGTATTGCACGTCTCAAAGACTTTACGGTAGCTGAGCAGAGCACAGATGCCGTAACGCTCGAGCTTTGCTCTGACGCAGATACTATGGCTGCTTTCCCCTACCCCTTTGTCCTGCGCATGAGCTATAGCCTTAAAGCAAGTGTGGATGGCGGAGCGGTAGATACCCTACGCCAGAGCTTTTCTGTCACTAATACAGGAGCTAATCCGCTCCCCTTTTCAGTCGGTGGACACCCCGCGTTTAATGTTCCTGCGCCGCAGCATAGGGGTGCTTGGGGAGACTATGCATTGCGTTTTACACGGCCTTGGTCTTATGTTTCGCCTGGGGTGAGTGATGAGGGTCTTTGGGACTATCAGATTAAAACGCCCCTTGTTGATAAGGCAGATAAACTTCCTTTAGACCGAAAGCTTTTTTGCTATGACACCATCGAATTGGAAGGCACGCCTGATTCTCGTGTCACCTTGGTAGATGGCGCCGATAAGCCTGTACTGCGTCTGGATTTTGAGGGATTTCCCTATTTGGGCATCTGGTCTCCTGGCTGTGAGACGGGAGATGCACCTTTTGTCGCCATTGAGCCATGGACAGGTACTGCAACACGTACCGATGAAGATGACACACTTGAGCACAAGCAAGGCTGTCTCATAGCAGAACCTGGCAAGACTATTGAGCGCGCTTTTACTATAACCTTGCTTTAAACAGAGTCATAGCGCGGCAGCTTACAAAAAATATGCAAGTTGTCGCGCTATGTTTTACTTAGCTAAAGTCAGCAATCTGATTTTCAAGCTGCGAGATAGTTGCACTCAGCTCATCAGCACGCGCGCGCTTCTTCTCAATAACAGCCGCGGCTGCCTTAGCAACAAAGCTTTCGTTGGCAAGCGTGCGCTCGGTACCAGCAAGCTCTTTTCGAGCAGCCTCAAGCTGCTTGGTCAGGCGCTTCTTCTCTGCTTCAAAATCAATGAGACCACCAAGTGCCACAAATACTTCCATATCACCGAGAGCAACAGAAATAGCGCCCTGAGGCTTGTCAATGCGCGCGCCAACTACCATCTGGTCGATGTGGCCCACATTACAAATAAAGCTACGCTGAGCCTCGATAACCTCGGCATCATTGCCCATAGTACGTACTGCCACATCAAGTTCGGTGCGTGGGGAGAGGCGGTAGCGCGCACGCGTGGAACGCACAGCACCCACCAGCACCTTTGCCAACTCAAAGTCATGCTCCGCACGCTCGTTGACATAGGAAACAAAGTCTGCTTCCTCAGGCCAGGCAGCCATCATAAGGAAACGACCATCGTGGCTGACATACGTGTCATTCTCATCACAATCAAGCTCGCTTGCAGGCAACGCATCCCAAATCTTTTCGGTGACAAAAGGCATGACGGGATGCAACAGACGCAAACTAGCATCAAGCACATAGACCAAATTTCGCTGTACTTGCAGCTTTTCTTCGGGGGCACCATCAAGCAGCCGACCTTTGCAAAGCTCGATATACCAGTCGCAAACCTCATTCCAGAAGAATGATTGCAGGTCGCGCGCATAATCACCAAACTCATATGCTTCTAGCTGGCGCGTAGCCGTAGCAACCGCACGAGCAAGACGAGAAAGCATCCACGCATCCTCAGACGTTTTGGCCACGGGAGCTCCGGGCTGATAGCCCTCAAGATTCATCTGTACAAAACGACTGGCATTCCAAATCTTGGTAACAAAGGAACGCGCTGCATCAGTACGATCAGATTTAATGAGTTCGCGCGTCTTCTTGTCGATATCGGCGTCAAACTTAACATCTTGATTGTTGGTGATCAACGTGAGCAGATTGTGACGCATAGCATCTGCGCCGTACTTTTCCATCAAATCCATGGGGTCAACGCCATTGCCCTTGGACTTGGACATGCGGCTACCGTCCTTAGCCAAGATAGTCGCGTAAATATACACGTCGTGGAACGGCACCTCGTCGGTAAAGTACAAAGAACTCATAATCATGCGCGCAACCCACAATGCAATAATGTCGCGAGCGGTCACGAGTACTTTGGTAGGGTGATGGCCTTCCATGCGTTCTGGATGGTCGGGCCAACCTTGCGTAGCAAAAGTCCATAGCTGGCTGGAAAACCAAGTATCAAGCACATCCTCATCTTGATGAATATGATGACTTCCACAATGTGGGCAAACATCAGTATCTTCAAGCAGGGCATCTTCCCAACCGCACTCCTCGCAGTAAAATACGGGAATACGATGACCCCACCAGAGCTGACGGCTAATGCACCAGTCCTTGAGGTTTTCCATCCAATTGAGGTACGTCTGGGTCCAGCGCGCAGGATGGAATGTCACCTCACCATCCTTTACCACCTGAGTCGCACGTGCCTTGAGCTTGTCAACAGCGACAAACCACTGCTCGGACAGCCATGGCTCCAGCGCAGTATCGCAGCGATAGCAATGCATAACTGAATGGTCGATATCTTCGATATGATCAAGCAAGCCGTGTGCGTCAAACCAAGCAACAATAGCCTCTCGAGCCTCATCGCGATCCATGCCCGAATAGATGCCATAGCCCTCAACCACGTGCGCAGTTTCGTCAAAAATATTAATCTGTTCAAGATCGTGAGTCTGACCCATGGCATAGTCATTAGGGTCATGAGCAGGAGTTACCTTGACAAAACCCGTACCAAAACCTGGCTGGACATGCCAATCAGAAAAAATTTCAATCTCCCGATTGACGATGGGAAGCAAAACCTTCTTGCCCACAAAGTCAGCTTTTTCTGGATCTTGAGGGCTGACCGCAACGCCCGTATCGCCAAGCATGGTCTCGGGACGTGTGGTGGCGACAGTAATATACGTTGTATCCCCTACAGGCTCTACCAAGGGATAGCGCAAATACCAAAGATGGCTTTTTTCATCGTGATATTCGGCCTCATCATCAGAAATAGCGGTACGGCAATGAGGGCACCAGTTCACGATACGCTTGCCTCGATAAATAAGGCCGTCATGGTACCAGTCGACAAAGACCTTGCGGACCGCACGAGAAAACTCAGGACTCATCGTAAATTGTTCATCATCAAAATCGATGGAACAACCCATACGCTTAATCTGATTGATAATCGTGCCGCCGTACTCATGAGTCCAGTCCCAGCAGGCATCTAAGAACTTCTCACGACCCATTTCAAGACGAGACTTACCTTCTGCCTTGAGCTTTTTATCGACCTTGGTTTGAGTAGCAATACCTGCGTGGTCGGTGCCCAAAATCCAGCGAGTAGAGCGGCCGCACATACGGTTATAGCGCACAAAGGTATCTTGGATACTGTCATCCATCGCATGACCCATATGCAAAATACCAGTAACGTTGGGAGGCGGAATGGTAACTGTACAGTCCCCTACACCGCAAGAACGCTGATAGCAGCCCGCCTGAACCCATCGCTCAATCTGATCGGGTTCGTTGGTAGCAGGGTCGTAGGTCTTGGGCATTTCTTCCATAACAATCCTCCCTCTCCTGCCGCGACGTGGTGGGTGCTCATGTCTCGAGCACGCTTCGTCTTGGCGGAATAAAACTTACAAGTTCGAACGGTTGGCGCCTTTACCAGAACGTACAATCTGGGGAGACTGCGCGCCACCCACCGATTCAGGCGTCACAATAACCTCGGTAATATCGAGGTCGCTTGGTAAATCAAACATCGTGTTCTGCAGCGTTGCTTCACAGATAGATCGCAAACCACGAGCACCCGTACCGCGGGCAATAGCCTGGTCAGCAATCTCGTGCAAAGAATCCTCTGTAAAGTTCAAATCAACGCCTTCAAGATCAAACATACGCTTGTACTGCTTGACAATAGCATTGCGCGGCTTGGTTAAAATCTCAACCAAATCGTCTGCCGTCAGTTCACGCGTGGAGCAAATCACCGGAATGCGCCCAATGAACTCAGGGATCATGCCAAATTTATGCAGATCTTGGGGCATGACATTGCTCATAAGCTCGTCTTGGTCCTCCTCGACCTTACGCGAAAGCTCAGCATTAAAGCCGATACCCTTCTTGCCAATACGATCGGCAACAATCTTGTCCAAGCCCACAAAAGCACCACCGCAGATAAACAAAATATTGGTGGTATCGATGCGAATAAGCTCTTGCTGAGGATGCTTGCGACCACCTGTAGGGGGTACGGCAGCTTCGGTGCCCTCAAGAATCTTGAGCAATGCCTGCTGGACACCCTCACCCGACACATCGCGCGTAATCGAGAGGTTCTCAGCTTTGCGAGCAATTTTGTCAATCTCATCGATGTAAACAATGCCCATTTGAGCACGTTCAACATCGCCATCTGCAGCCGTTATGAGCTTGAGGAGGATATTTTCGACATCCTCACCCACATATCCCGCCTCGGTCAAAGTGGTTGCATCAGCAATGGCAAAGGGTACCTCAAGGAAGCGGGCAAGCGTCTGGGCAAGTAATGTTTTACCCGTACCCGTAGGGCCAAGTAGCAAGATGTTGGACTTTGCAATCTCAACGTCTTCGCTCTCCTCAGGAACCTCATCAGCGCCTGCGGCAATGCGGCGATAATGATTGTAGACAGCCACGCTCATTGCGCGCTTTGCTTCTTCTTGACCCATGACATAGTTTGAAAGTTCGTCATAAATCTCATGCGGCGTTGGAAGATTTTTGAGAGGCGGCTCGCTGCTAGGCTCAACCTCTCTTTCAGGCGCTAGCTCAAAACCAGCAGCTGCATCATTGTCGATATGTGTCAGTTCTTGGGCTCGTGCGCGAGCATCCTCGGCATCCGAGCCTGAAATAATATCCTGACAAGCAGCAACACATTCATCGCAGATGAATACACCATCAGGTCCTTGAATTAGCTTGCGCACCTGAGTACGAGTCTTGCCACAAAACGAGCAATGTAGCTCGTCAAACATCCCTGTTCCATTGTTACCAAACGAAGGCATGTGCCCTCCTACTCAAAATCTTACTGCTCGGTGCGTGACGTAATAACACGGTCTACGAGGCCATACTCCATCGCTTGCTGGGCACGCATATAATTGTCGCGCTCGGTGTCAACATTAATTTTTTCGACTGGCTGACCAGTATAGGTTGCAAGCAATTCATTGAGGTGCTCACGAATCCATTTGGTTTCATTCGCCACAATCTGAATATCGGTCTGCTGTCCTTGAGCACCAGAGATAGGCTGGTGAATCAGCACCATCGAGTTAGGAAGTGCCATACGCTTGCCTTTCGTACCAGCAGCAAGCAGGACAGACGCCATCGATGCTGCCATACCAACACAGATGGTCGAAATGTCGGGCTTAATAAAATTCATCGTATCGAGAATGCCCAAACCAGCATAGACCTCGCCGCCAGGAGAGTCGATATACAGGCTAATGTCCTTGTCGGGGTCTTGGCTTTCTAGGTGCAATAGCTGTGCGATAACAAGATTTGCAGATTCGCGTGTAATTTCCTCACCAAGAAAGACAATACGGTCGTTGAGTAGTCTTGAATAGATGTCGTAGCTACGCTCGCCACGAGGGGTCTGCTCAACCACATAGGGAATCAAAGGAATATTTGTTGGGTTGTGCATGAGTGCATCCTTTCGCTTACGAAATGCTTTACCTAACGATGGTACCCCACTCGTAGCTCTCTGAGACATGTATGGATAAAAGTGCCCCAGCAGTTTTTCTGCCAGGGCACTTGACCATCAAAAACTTGCAACCAAAAACTACTCAGCGTCCTCGCTGGCTTCGTCCTTGTTGCCCTCATCCTTGGCACGAGCCTCGGCAACCTCGTCAACCTCGGTAACCTGTGCATTATCAACAAGCCAGTTAACAGCCTTGGTGCGACGGATGGACTGACGTACCGCAGGCATACGACCATCAGAGAGGAACTCCTTGATGGAGGAATCAACATCTTTGACGTTGGCCTTCTTAAACTCACTACGGATGTCCTCATCGCTGCAGTCAAGTTTGAGCTCGTTTGCCAAAGCATCAAGGGCTAGAGACTGGCGCGCACGCTCTTCAGCCTGATCATGCAAGTCAGCCAAGAACTCATCGCTCTTGATGCCCTGCATGCTGAGATACATATCAAGATTCATGCCGCGGCGAGAAAGTTGACCCAAGAACTCCTGAGCAAGCTCGTTGAACACCTGATTTTGATAGGCCTCGGGAACCTCTTCGAGATCAAGCTGTTCGCCAATAGCAGCCACAACGCGATCTTCCTTAAGACCTGGCAGGCCTTCCTTCTTGTCTGCCGCAACTTCTTCCTTGACAGCGTCACGAAGTTCGGCAACGGTATCAAAACCAAAGCCAGTCTTAGCAAACTCATCGGTAAGCTTGGGAGTAACTGCCTTCTGGATGTTGTTGATAGTAACCTCAACCTCAAACTCATGGGTATGGTCATCGTGGCTGTGAGTCCAAGAGATGGTCTTGGTCTCGCCAACCTTCATGCCCACAATTCCAGAGACGAGCTCCTTGGCAAGGTTGGGATTACCAAGGGCTACGCTACGATCCTCACCAGCAATACCAGACTCGCCCTTCTTGTCAACGGCAGTGACCGTAATCATGTCCTTGGCCTTGACCTTCTTGGCGCGCTTGTTGGGCTCAAAGGTGGTGCGATACGTGAGCAACTGCTCAATCTGGTGGTCAATCTCTGCCTCAGTTACCTCTGCAGGAGGCATATTGATAGCGGGAGCATCATAGCTCTTAAGACCAGCAACGGGAGGCACGACAACCGTGCAATCGATAACAAAATCCTCGTGCTCAACAACAGGATCAGACTCACCCCAGTCAGGACGCTCAACAGGAACAAGGTCGAGCTCCTCAATCATCTGAGGCTGAATCTCCTGGAGCAGCTCGTCAGTAGCCTGTGCGAGAACGGCATCCTTACCCAAAATGCCATCAATAACAGGACGTGGTGCACGACCACGACGGAAGCCCTGGAAGTTATAGCGCTGAGCAATGTCACGATAGGTCTTCTTGACCGTAGCATCGACCTCAGCAGCAGGGACAGTAACCTTGGCCGCGACCTTGCCGTCGTCGGTCCTCTCAGAAGTGACGGAAATCTTCAACGTTCCTCCAGTGTCTCATGCCAAATCATACGCAAACGCTAATCTGGCTTTACCTCTTATGTGAATGGTGCGGGCGAAAGGATTTGAACCTTCACGGGTTGCCCCACTGGAACCTAAATCCAGCGCGTCTGCCAATTCCGCCACGCCCGCATATAAACACACAGGAGAAGATATTAGCAAAATAACCCTCCGCTGGGTAGGGAAACTCAAACTGACCACGTAGCAACTACATGACTACCGTTGACGGAAAAGATATGCGGATTATCTATGCTTTGAAGCAGAAGTTCTAGACGAAAACAGCGCCTGCCGAGCATGAGAGCGGCAGGCGCTTTAAAACCATCACGCGCAGATTATCTCGTATAGACGCCTTAGCAAACGCCCTGAGCCATCATAGCCTCTGCCACTTTGAGGAAACCAGCAATATTGGCACCAAAAACCAAATCACCCTCATGACCGTACTGCTTGGCAGCGTTGCGTGCAGCAGTATAGATAGACTCCATGATGCCTTTGAGTTTTTCGTCAACCTCATCAAAGGTCCAAGAGAGATGTTCTGCGTTTTGACTCATCTCAAGACCAGAAGTCGCAACACCACCAGCATTTGCAGCCTTGCCAGGCGCAAAGAAGACGTCATTTTGCAGCAAATACTGAGTTGCTTCAAGGGTAGTTGGCATGTTGGCGCCCTCAACTACATACCTAACGCCATGGGCAACAAGCTCCTTGGCATTGTCGAGATCAAGCTCGTTTTGCGTAGCACAAGGCATCGCAATATCACAGGTCTCCCCCCAAGGACGCTCACCTACATGGTAGACAGCGTTAGGACGAGCAGCAGCGTACTCGGTGAGACGCGCACGATGTACTTCTTTTACCGTCTGCAACGTGGCTACGTCAATGCCATCGGAATCATAGATATAACCTGACGAATCAGAGACAGTAACAACTTTTGCGCCGAGCTGCTCGGCTTTTTGAACTGCATAGATTGCCACATTGCCCGAGCCAGAAACACAGATGGTCTTATCTGCAAGAGGAGCTGCTGCAACGGTGGGAGCACCCTCTTTTTCGGCTACCATATGAGACAAGAAGTAAACCGCACCATAGCCCGTTGCTTGCGTACGCGCAAGAGAGCCACCATAGCTGAGGCCCTTGCCGGTAAGCACGCCAGACCATTCATTGCGCAGGCGTTTATACTGGCCAAACATATATCCAATCTCACGAGCGCCGGTGCCAATATCACCTGCGGGAACATCGGTATTAGGGCCAATGTGACGGAAAAGCTCAGTCATAAAGGACTGACAAAATGCCATAACTTCACGGTCAGACTTACCCTTGGGATCAAAGTCGCAGCCGCCCTTGGCACCGCCCATGGGAAGTGTTGTAAGACTATTTTTGAATATCTGCTCAAAGCCTAGGAATTTGAGGATGGAAAGATTCACGCTAGGATGCAAGCGTAGACCACCCTTGTAAGGTCCAATGGCTGAATTAAACTGAATACGATATCCACGGTTAACCTGAACTTTGCCCTCATCATCAATCCAAGGTACGCGAAACATGACTATGCGCTCTGGCTCTACAAGCCGCTCAAGCAAAGCAGCTTGCTCGTACTCGGGATGGGCGTCAAGAGCAGGCTGGAGGGTTGTTAAAACCTCAGTTGCAGCCTGAATAAATTCGGGTTGATCAGCGTAACGCTCGGAAAGCTCAGCGATAACGCGCTCAGAATAGTTTTGTGCGGACATGCTTCCCCTCTCATGGTAGTGCGGGCACGACACCTGTCGCCCCGGTGCGGGCACCATCCCAAGACAGCGCCCCTATAGCGTTCTCATTCACGCCCAGTCTAGAGTAGACAGGTTTTGCTTTGCCTACTAAATCAGGCATCAAATTTATCTGTTATGAAACAGTTTGCTAACTAGCAAATAAATAAAACGGTTCGCTACGTGGCAAAAAAATATGGTCGGGGCGGCGGGATTCGAACCCACGACATCCTGCTCCCAAAGCAGGCGCGCTACCAGGCTGCGCTACGCCCCGTTGACGGAGGGCAATTATAGATGAGCTGTGCCTTTATCGCAACGGATAGAATAACTTCGCAAGAATTTTTTACTTTGCTTGCGCTGTGCTCACAAACCCATACTACAAAATATTCCAATTCTTGTGAGAATTACTCAGCAAAGACAAGAATTATGTGGCGTGTTATGAAGACTTGGGTTATTCTGTCTTAGCACGACATGTGCGGCGGTAGTTCAATTGGTAGAGCGTCAGCCTTCCAAGCTGATTGTTGCGGGTTCGAGTCCCGTCCGCCGCTCCATAAAAATG
This sequence comes from Olegusella massiliensis, assembly GCF_900078545.1. GTDB lineage: Bacteria > Actinomycetota > Coriobacteriia > Coriobacteriales > Atopobiaceae > Olegusella > Olegusella massiliensis. Next base: position 1,551,812 of record NZ_FLLS01000002.1, on the reverse strand, counting down.
CCGAGGCCAGCGTCATTGAGACGCTGGCTTTTTTATGTTGTACGTGCTGTTATATGCCACATTCCGGCACATATCTTTCCTCTCTGCTCACATTTTTTGTCCAGCGTTGTTTTTTCAGGTCAGGCCTATACTTTATACAAGTAAAGTTTTATAGAAGCCAAGCTTGAAAGGTTTTGTCCATGAGCCGACAACTGGGACGCACTATCGTTATTGCCAACCCTGCTGCTCGCAGTGGTAAAGGGGCTCATGCAGCTGAGTTTGTTCGCCGATACTTTGAAGCGCATAGTTCTGCAACAGATACGTTCCAAATGCAGCTTACTCATGCACCTGGCCATGCTCAATATTTAGCTGCTCAGGCGATCGAAGCAGATACCGTCATTGCACTTGGTGGAGACGGTCTCATCAACGAAGTGGTGAATGGGCTTATGCACATACCTGCAGCCTATCGCCCTATCCTTGCTGTAATAGCCATGGGTTCGGGAAACGACTTTGCGCGCACCCTTGGATCTGCCATTAACGACCCCAAATCTGCACTTACTGAAATTATGATGGGTACGACAAAACAGTTTGATCTAGGTGTTTTAGATAAGGGCACTCCAGAAGAAAAGTACTACATAGAAACGCTCTCTTTTGGACTTGATGCAGCTATTGCTATTGATACCACCGATCGTCGCGCGGCAAATACCCACCAACGAGGCGCTGCACTTTTTGCTACTTCTGGTCTCAAAATTATGAGTAAAGCTCATCATGGCTGGGCTTTTAACGCAAGCTACTGCGACGCCACTGGCAACAAAAAAGAAATCTCAGGTCGCGAAATTATTTTTGCAGTGCAACAGGGCGTAAGCTATGGTAGCGGCTTCCAGGTGACGCCCAAGGCAGATCCGTCTGATGGTCTACTTGACCTCTGTTATAACTGCAGCTTGCCAATCGTACCCAACACGCTGCGACTCTTTGGCTTGGCCCGTCTAGGAAAGCACACACAATCTCGGCATTTAGTTTTTGATCAACTGACTCATTTGGACATATACTTTCCTGAAGAAATTCCCCCAGGACAAATCGATGGAGAAAAAATCCTCCAGCAAAAACATCACAGCATCGATGTAGCCCCTGCTGTTTTGAAAGTTATCGCTCCGAGAAATGCTACCGATTCATTGAAACTATCCGCCCTATAGACCGCACAGGTAGCACTGCTCTTCCCTACCAAGATAGATATTTAGCATTATCCAATGACCAGTGAACATCCCGTATATAAGATTGCAACCCAATGCCATCCCGTTTTTTGAAAAGTGCCAAAATATGTGCGTGTTCTTTATTAGCTTTGCGCGCATTTGCTTCCAGTACCTCAGGCTTTTCTTGCAAATAGGCGCGTTTCATAAAAAAGCGATTAAGATTATCAATATAGTCTGCAAGTCGACTATTTCCACACTTTCGCACGTAAGTTTGATGAAACTCGCGTTGCAAATCATCATAGCGATCAAATAATCCGCTATTGATAGCCAGCTGCATACTGTTACACAAAAATCCCAGTTGCGCAATATTATTGTCGCTCATACGTTCTACTGCCAAAAGAGCCGCTCTCCCGTCAAGTGGTCCCAAAATTTCAAACACTTCACGCGCAGCTGACTCATCAAAACCACGCACCGTAAAACCTTTTCGCGGCAAACGCTCCAAGTATCCTTCGTCTGCAAGCTGCATCAGCGCTTCTCTTACAGGAGTGCGACTCACTGACAGCGCATCAGCAATGCTTTGTTCACTAATATGTTCAAACTCCCCTAACATTCCTTCATTAATGAGATTGGCAATATGCATATACACATGATCTTTGAGAGAAAAATATTTTTCTTTACTCATGCTGTCACGCACCTATAAGCTGTTGTTTTTGTATTACGATTGTATACAATCGACATTATTGCCTATATAAACAAAATAATAAAGATAAATAGCATGTTATCTACCGCTTACTGAAAAAATAATACCTTTGAGTATAGATTGTACACGGTATACAACTCTTAAAGATATTTTGGACTTGCAAAGCGCAAAGTTAGTTTTTTTTGAAAGGAGTTTGGCCATGGCTAGATTCACTCACTGCATCGTCCGTCGTCCAAGTCACTCATTGATTGACGGCATTACCTCTGCCCCTGAGCTTGGAAAGCCCGACTACAATCGAGCTATTGAAGAGCACAATGATTACATTGATGCTCTTACGCGTTGTGGCGTAGATGTTACCGTACTCCCTGCATCTGAAGAGTACCCTGACAGCTGCTTCGTTGAGGATACCTGCGTAATTACATCTTGCGGTGTTATTGTAGACAACCCAGGAGCTGACACTCGTCGTGGTGAGGCAGCGTTGCTTGAACCTGTGCTGCATCGTTTTTTTGATTATGACAAAATTCGTCACATTACCTCACCGGGCACTCTTGAGGGTGGTGACGTCATGATGGTAGGCAACACATTCTATGTTGGTAAATCAAAGCGTACCAACGAAGAAGGTATCCGCCAATTTGCCGCCATACTACAAGAGTGGGGTCTAAAGTGTGTTGAAGTACCTTTGGAAAAGGTGTTGCATCTAAAGACAGGCGTCAACTATATCGAGAACAACAATATGCTTGTTTCTGGTGAATTTATCGAAAAAGCTGAGTTTGCAAACTACAACAAAATTATTGTTCCTGAAGAAGAGGCCTACGGCGCCAACTGCATTTGGATGAATGACACAGTCATTGTCGCTGAGGGTTATCCCACTGTACTCAAAGCCGTACAAGATGCTGGTTATAAAACTATCGTGGTAGATACATCTGAATATCGCAAACTCGATGGCGGTCTATCCTGCCTAGGCTTACGCTTCTAGAGCTTTTTTCATCATCCCCAAAAGGTTGCGTAGGACGGTAAAACGATCTACGCAACCTTTTACTTCGGAGAGAGGCTGCTACGATGCAAACATCTAATGTAACGACAAGTAGTCCCACAAAATTACTTATAGACAAACAAGGTAACAAAATCATTGATCCCAATGGTATGGGTTTACTACGTCTGTCAATGATGGTTATCACGGCAAGCATTTGCGGTGGTATTTTCTCGCTAGCAGGTGACCTTGCCGCAGGCGGTGCCAATACAGGAGCTGTACTGATTAGCTGGGGCATTTGCTTTGTAGGCGTACTGTCGCTTGCTATGTGCTTTTTTGGTTTATCACGTGCGCGGCCTGACCTAACTGGCGGTATTTACGCCTATGCTGCCGCAGGATTTGGTGATTTTGTTGGCTTTATTTCAGCATATGGCTACTGGATTTCAGGATGCCTATCTAACGTCTCATTTGCTCTTTTGCTCTTCTCAGCACTTGGATATTTCTTTAAACCTTTCGAAGGTGGGAACAATCTTCTCTCATGTATTTGTGCCTCAGCATATCTATGGTTTTTGGTCTGGTTGTCAGCAAAAGGTGTCAAAGAGGCAGCTAAACTCAATATTTTTGTAACCATTGCAAAGATTATTCCTCTTGGTCTCTTTATCGTCTCGATTTTGCTGTTGGGTAAATTTAATCCTTCTATTTTTATGGCCAACTTTATGGGTGAACCAGGTGGTCCGGGCTTTTTTGAACAGGTCGTATCCACTATGGTTGCACTTGTTTGGGTCTTTACCGGCATCGAAGCATCCGTGGTAATTTCAGGACGCGCTCGTCTCGCGAAAGATGTGGGACGTTCAACTATTATTGGATTTATTGCCATTTTTGTACTGTATATGCTGATATCAGTCCTCAGTATGGGTGTAGTACCTCGCGAGCAGATGGCACAGCTCGCAACACCTTCGATGGCTGGTGTACTCGAAGCTGCCATCGGACCTGTTGGTGCTGCCATTGTCAATCTCGGCGTAGTGCTGTCGCTGTTAGGCGCTATGTTAGGTTATGTCATCATCAATGCCGAAACTCCGCATGAAGCAGCAAAAATGGGTACTTTCCCCAAGATGTTTGCGTACTCAAACAAAGCAGGGTCTCCCATCGTGACACTCATTGTGTCATCTGCAATTACACAACTATTTCTGATTCTGGCAGTATTTGCAACAAGCACCTATCAGTTTATGTACAACTGTGCCGTATGTACAATTTTAGTGCCCTATGTTGCCTCGGTATTGTACTTTGCCAAAATCGCTTGGCAGAACAAGTTCATGGGCGCCGATGGTGCGGGTAATATCAACAAGGCACGTTTTTTTGGCTCGTTAGGTGTAGCATATACTATCTTTCTAGTATGGTCCTGTGGGTTAACTGGCATTATGATTACAACCATATTGTTTAGCCCAGGCATTATTCTTTATGCTTGGGGCGAAGTAACCCAAGGCAAAAAGATTTTGCCAACTATAGTGGATAAAGTCATTGCAGCAATTATTATCATCACAATGGTGGCATCGGTATATCTTATTGCAACGGGTGTCATTTCGGTACTGTAAGGAAGCGGACTGCAGGTGGCAGTCGTCTAAGGCTACCTGCAATAGATTGGTAGGTAGTTACTCAAACGTGGTAACGAAGAGCTTCCAATGAGCAAATACGAGCCCCAAAACCTGAGACAAATCAGATTTTGGGGCTCTGTTAATGCTCTTAACGTGTAGTACGAGCTTGGAGCTATCTACCCTTTAGCAAGCTTTACTTCTTGGCAGCAGCCTGCAGGGCAGCCTTGACCTCAGCTGCAGTCTCGAGCTTCATAACCTTTTCGGTCAAAGCGTCTGCCTCTTCCTTGGTCCACTGCGAAATAATGTAGCGCGTACGCAGAATGGACGGCGAGGATACGGAGAATTCACCGAGGCCAAAGGAAATCAGCACAGGAATAATCAAAGGATCAGCTGCTGCTTCGCCACACATGCCAACCAAGATGCCGGCCTTGTTGCCTTCCTCAATAATGCGCTTAAGCGAGCGCAGTACAGACGGCTGGTAAACCTCATAGAGGTATCCAATGCGATCATTGCCACGGTCTGCACACATCGTATAACCGATAAGGTCATTCGTGCCAATAGAGAAGAAATCACATTCAGCGGCAAGCAAATCTGCAATCAAAGACGCGGAGGGCGTCTCAATCATGGTACCAACCTCAATATTGGGGTCATAAGCAACGCCACGCTCATCGAGCTCCTTCTTGCATTCCTCAACAAGTTTCTTGACCTTGCGCAGCTCAACGAGGTCGGTTACCAGAGGCACCATGATCTTGATGTCACCAAAGGCGGAAGCACGCAACAGAGCACGAAGCTGTACCTTGTACTGTTCAGGATTGGCAAGACAGTAGCGAACAGCACGGAATCCCATAAAGGGATTTTCTTCTTTGACAAGGTTAAGGTAGGGAATCTCTTTGTCACCGCCCACGTCAAGCGTACGAATAATGACAGGCTTGTCCTTCATACGCAAGGCAACTTTTTGGTAAGCGGAGAATTGCTCATCCTCGGTGGGTAACTCAGAAGCATCCATAAAAAGGAACTCGGAACGGAAAAGGCCAACGCCCTCAGCGTCATGCTCAATAGCGGCGGTCGCATCGTCGGGATTGCCAATATTAGCAACAAGCAGTTTGCTCATACCATCAGCGGTGTTGGTGGGCTTACCACGATATACTTCGAGCCTCTTTTTGTCAGCGGCAAGCAGCTCCGCCTTAAACTTGTAGCTATCGAGCTCTTCATTGCTAGGATCTAAGAAAACCTCGCCCTGAGTACCATCAACAATCAGCAGGTCCCCATTGTTGATAGCAGTCGTGCAGTTCTCAACAGACAGGACGGCAGGAATCTCCATAGCACGAGCAATAATGGCGGAGTGAGAAGTACGGCCACCTGTCTCGGTAATAATGCCAGCGATGTTGTTCTTGTCAATGTCAGCGGTCATCGAAGGTGTGAGCTCACGCACAACAACAACAGAATGCTCGGGCAGGTTGGACAAGTCAACTAACTCCTTGCCCAATAGATTGGCGAGCAAACCAGTCTTTACATCGGCAACGTCAGCGGCACGTGCCTGGAAGAGCTCATCTTCCATGTTGATAAACATATTGTAGTACATGTTATAGGCTTCGGAAACAGCCTGCTCGGCGCACATACCCTCATCAATGCTGTCATTAACACTTTCGAGAATGCCATCATCTTCGGCAAACTCGATGTGAGCACCCATAATGCCAGCCTCATTTTCGAGGCCGTCTGCCGTCATGCGCTTAATTTGCTCATTAGTACGAGCAATAAACTTGTCACGAGCAGCCGAAAAACGAAGTTTTTCAGCCTCTAGATCTTTGGGGGCGGTCGGAGTAAAGGAGAGATCAGGTTCCACTGCGACACGTGCGACACCAATGCCAATGCCATCCGATGCATTAACACCTTTCAACATATGCACTCCTCTTTTGCGTTCCCATAAGACACGCGCCTGATGGCGCGGCAAATCCATTGACGCCATCTCCATATAAAGCGAGAAGACAATGTCTAAGACCGAACCTATTTTTGTTTTGTCTGCTTGTTGATGAGATCGATGAGACGACCATACACGCGATCGATAGTTGCGCGCTTGGCAATACCCTTACTTGCTGCGGTTGCCGTACCGCAAGCAGAAGCAAAACGCAGAGCATCCTCATAATCAGCACCAGCAGAAACCATGGCGATAAAACCTGCAACCATAGAGTCACCTGCACCGGTAGCGTTAACAAGACGAATCTTTGTTGTAGGCACGGTGTGCATCACAGCATTCTCGTCAAGCAACAATGAACCATGTCCACCACAGGAAACGATAACGTTTTGCGCGCCGCGCTTCTGCAGCTCACGGGCATAAGGCTCACACTCTTCAGGAGTTTCGGGGTGAGCATTAAAGATGCGGCCCACCTCATGATTGTTAGGTTTAATCAAGAAGGGCTCAGCCTCCAGTGACTGCAACAATAGCGTACCAGGAGCATCAACGACAAAGCGAATACCACGGTCCTTAAGACGGCGCATGATAATCTCATACATATTTTCAGGCAGAGACTTGGGGATGGAGCCCGTCAAAATAAGGGTATCGCCCTCGCCAATAGCATCGATGCGCTCAAGGAGCTCATCGACTTTCTTCTCAGAAATCTTGGGGCCCATGCCGTTAACCATCGTCATTGCAATGCCGATAAGCTTGACATTAACACGAGTGAAACCCTTGTCCAAGCGGACAAAATTACAAGTGAGACCAGCATCCTGCAGCATCTGCAGCATGTAGTCACCTGTAAAGCCAGCAAGCAGGCCCAAAGCGACATTGGGAACTTGCAGCTCATTGAGGAGCGTCGAAACATTGATTCCGTTTCCACCGCAATAAATTTCTTCACTCGAAGAGCGGTTTGTAAAACCCATATCCAACGTCAAAGGATGCATGACGTAATCAATGGCAGGGTTGAGGGTCATCGTGTAAATCAACGCGAGCTCCTTTCCAGATACCAACTCGATTCATATTCTCACATACTTTAGACTTTGCGAAACGAGAAGAGAGAATAATTTGGAAGACGGTCGTTTAAACCTGCTGTACGTACGGTAAAAGATGGTATCGGTTTCATATTTGAATGCCCTCGTCATCTTCAAAGCAGCCATCAGCCACAAAATTCAGCCTACACCACTAAAACGGACAAGCAATATAGCACCGAAACATTTCTTTTATCACTATCATAGTGTGGTGGAAGATAATTACATACAGGAAGTATTCAACTGCGCCTTTGTACACTGGTTGAAGAAAGCAGATTTTGCCCATGGGTAATGAAAAGAACTCCCGCGAAGAACGCCTCCGTACTATTCGTGCACGTTCTGCTGGTCGCGCGACCATTCAACATTCCATGAGCGAGCACGAAAAACAGACTGCTCGCGACGCAAAGTATGCAGAAAACCGCATGCCGCTTACTCACCATCGTGGTCCTCTTCGTCTACCTTCGTTGCGAATTGTACTGGGCACCGCAGCTGTAGTCTTTGTTATCGCAGGCGCCATTGCAAGCAATGCCATCTCTGGTGAGGTGCGCAAAGCGGGAAGCAAAGCAAAACAAGTCATGGCAAGTTATGCCAGTTTTAAAGACGCTGTAGATGCAGGAGATGTCGCCGCAGCAAATAAGGCTTCTGCCTCAATGACTGCCGATGCGGATAGCCTAAAGTCACTTACCCAAGGTTCGCTCTGGCCTTTTGTGTCAATTTTGCCTGTGGCAGGAAATGATGCTCATGCAGCTCAAGAGCTTTCCTCTGCTGCTCAGCTACTCTCGCATGACATCGTCGAGCCTTTTATGAAAGTTGCGCAAAAGGAAAAAAGCGTTCAAATCCTTTCAAGTGGCAAGGTTAATCTTGAGCTCCTCTCAGGCACACTCGATCCGCTCAGCGACAATCAAACAAAAATATCCGATACAAAAAAGCAGTTATCCGCTCTTGTCTCTACGGGAGATTCAGACTTTGCAAAAGCAGCTCAGCATGCTCAAAAAGCCTTCGATGAGCTAGATTTGCGCAGCAAGCGTGCACACAAACTTGCACCCCATGCCGCAACCATTCTTGGTTCCCAAGAAACACGCAACTATCTGGTGGTTATTCAAGATAACGATCAAGCGCGTTCCTTAGGCGGTGCTCCCCTTAGCAAGAGCATCCTAACTGTCTCCAATGGTTCATTGGTTTTGCAGCCCTTCTCACATGACGATTCTCTTAGCGCTCCTTTAAGTAGTGATAAGCTCCTCAAGACATCTGCTGCAGAAGATGAGCTTGTAGGAGACACGCTGAGCTCACAGCCATCACAAATTACCTCCATCCCCAACCCATCACGTGCCGCCGAACTACTCGCCCAGTCTTATGAAAATCAGACGGGTAATCACGTTGATGGGGTGATTTTGCTTGACCCCTATGTTGTGCAAAATCTGCTTGCTATAACCGGTGATGTCACCCTTGATGATGAAACTATTCTTGATAGCAAAAATTTTGCTGAATACGTCCTTAAAGAGCTCGCGCAGAATATCGGCCCTTGGGAACAGGGCAAAAAGATTGAAGATGTTTGCAATGCCAGCGTGGGTCCTTTGTTTGAAAAGCTGGGCAGCATTGATACTGCCAAACTCACCAAGACGCTCCGTGCTAGTGTCAAGCAGCACAGACTGTTCTTGTGGCTTGCTGATACTGAGGAAGAAAAACTCGTTTCCGACCTCGGCTTTGCTGGTATAGATGACAACGACAAAAAATCTCCTGTCTTGGGCGTTTATATCAATGAAAAAACCAACGGGCGTATTAGCTGGTATCTACATGCAAAAACAGAAATTGGCGAGGCTTCCCAGGAATCTGATGGCAGTGTTAGTTATCAAGTCACGACAACGCTCACCAATACAATCGATATGCCCACGCTTTATGAACTTTGGAGTAGTGCAGGAGGCTTTGTTGTGTTGGGTAATGCAAGTGCAGGTAGACGTAGCGATGCCGACATGATGTTGCAGCTCTACCTACTTGCATCCGAAGACGTTTTGATAAGCGATGTGGATGCCAAGAGTGAGTCGCAAACAGCTAATGGCCTGAGCTTTACCCATGAGCCTATGGAATGGGATGGACGCAAACTTGAAAACTGCGCGGTACAGCTTGACTATGGTGAGACAGTTACTATCACCTACAAGCTCATCTGCCCTGCTGATGCTGGCAAACCAACCCTTAGGCAGACTCCTAGCGTACACGCTGATGAAAACTGAAAAATACACGCGTAAAAATGGTGCGCCCTGGCGGACTCGAACCGCCAACCTACAGTTTAGAAGACTGGTGCTCTATCCATTGAGCTAAGGGCGCCCGTTACTGGAACTCGTGCAGGCATATCCTACCACGACCTACACTATCTCGTGCCCTAAGTATCATAGATATTGTTTGTGGCCTTAAATATACTTCTCAGTACAAAACCAGCTTCAGTTTCAGCTAAGCCAGTAAAATATTAAAACAAGCAGGACTCGATCAAATCTTTTGCGCGCAAAGCAGAAACCCACTCGACGGGAATAGCATCATAACCATAGAGCACACCTGCCAATGCGCCAGCAATAGCAGCAGTGGTATCCGTGTCCGAACCCAGATTAACTGCAGCAAGTACACAATCCCGATAGCTTGACGTATTTGCTAAACACCAAAGGGCTGCATCATAGGCATGCTGCACAAAACCACTGGATGCAGGCGCAGGCTGCCCCTTCCACTCTCCTGCCACGTCCGCCGCGGTCGCACCAGCTGCTAAACGCCTTAGGATGTGAACAAAGCTCACACAGACACTACAGCTCAAGGCATGTGCATGAGTAATAGCTGAAACCGCACGAATATCCTTATCACTTGCCGCGATAAAAGCAAGAGGAGCAATGCGCATAAGCGAACCATTACCGTTATCCCACTCGCCCTCACAGCCATATCCCTGTCTTAAGGCCACTGCAGTTGTATTGCCCACATCAAAACAAATGCCATCAGGCGTATATGCGCCTTCATATAACCAGCGGCAAAAGCGCTCGCGCATATCAGCAAGGTCAATCAAGCCACGCACACGAATGCTGTCACAGGTTGCCAAAGTCATACTGGTATCATCCGAAAATGTTCCTGCCTCTTGATTATGTGTTCCGTGCCCCACCATATCTGTGCAACAAAAACTTCCGCGCTCACAAAACTCATACGGCACGCCCAAGGCATCCCCTATTGCAAGCCCATAGATTACTGACTTTAGTTGAGCACGACGTCGTAGTGCTTGGGCAGCCATGCTGGCGGCAATGATAGTTTTGGAATCACAAATAAGTCCTGCTTTGACGGCATCTAAAACTTCGGAGATATCAAGCCACACGACATCAACAAACTCACCTTTATCAGGGATTGCATCACTTTGATGCACGCCATGCGCAAGATAAATCATCGTATGTTCATCAGTAAAACCAATCGAACCATACGAGGTTGCCAAAAGCTCAAGTGAGCTGGCCACAAGGCCCGTTTCTTCTTTAAGTTCGCGAGCAGCGCAAACCGTAGGATCTTCTCCTGACTCGAGTTTGCCTGCTGGAATTTCAAGGGTCAGCTGATCCACCGATACACGCCACTGACGCACCAAACACAGCTTGCCATCGCGTATGACTGCCACAGCAGCGCCCCCATGGTGACGCGCCAGCTCTCTATACGCAAGCCTCCCATCAGGACAGCTCACCTGAGAGGTTTCAACCGAAAAAATTTTGCCTGTCCACACAGTTTGACTTTGTAGAAGATGCTCCTGCAAATTTTCATCGCTTACACAAAGCTTTTGTATGCTGTCAAGCATAAATGTAGCCTCACTTTTTTCACGCAAACTGTCAACAAAAATTATATCGACATTGCTGCCCTCTAAGCGCTACGCTTAACAAGTATGCCACCCAAAGGAAAGGATTTATTACTATGGGCATCGATACTACCTGCATCCATGGAGGATATCAGGCAGGCAATGGCGAGCCTCGCTGCTTGCCAATCTACCTCAGCACCACTTTTCACTATGACACAACCGATGCAGTGGCAAATCTTTTTGATCATCCCGAGCAGGGTCATATGTATTCCCGCATTACCAACCCCACCTGCTCTGCAGTAGAAGAAAAAATTGCAAATCTTGAGGGCGGCGCTGCAGCTATGCTGACAAGCTCTGGTCAGATGGCAAGCTTCCTGACCGTTGCCAACCTCTGCAAGGCAGGCGATCACTGTGTGGTTTCCTCCACGATTTACGGTGGTACGGTAAATCTCTTTACTACCACCCTGCCTAAGTTTGGCATTACCACCACTTTCGTCTCTCCTCGTGCAACAAAAGAGGAAATCGCCGCAGCTATTCGTCCTGAAACCAAGCTTGTTTTTGGCGAAGTTGTTGCTAACCCTGCTCTCGCTGTACTTGACCTAGAGACTTTTGCTTCTGCAGCTCACGAAGCTGGATTGCCCTTGGTTGTGGATAATACCTTCCCCACGCCTGTACTCTGCCGTCCTATCGAATGGGGCGCTGACATCGTTATACACTCCACTACCAAGTACATGGATGGTCATGCCATAACGGTCGGCGGCATCATTGTTGACTCAGGCAAATTTGATTGGGCTGCTTCTGGTCGTTTCCCTGACTTTACCGAACCTGATGAGTCATACCATGGCATCATCTATACGCGTGATTATGGCAAGATTGCCTTTATTATGAAGGCTCGTATGCAGCTCATGCGTGATTTTGGCGTCAATCCCCCTGCAACCAATGCCTTTATTCTCAATGAGACACTCGAGACCCTTGCACTTCGTATGAGGCGTCATACAAGTACCGCTCAAAAAGTTGCCGAATATCTTGAGGCGCGTCCCGAGGTAGATTCGGTCAACTTCCCTGGCCTAAAATCCAATTCCTATCATGAGCTCGCAAATAAGTATCTACCTGATGGCCCCTGCGGAGTCATTTCCTTTGTGGTAGGAGATGGCAAGGGCTCCAAGGGCGGCAGCCGTGACCGTGCGGCGGCAGTACTTGATCATCTGAAGCTTGTGTCTCAGGAGGTACATGTCGCTGATTCGCAAACCTGCGCTTTGCATCCTGCCACTTCGACCCACCGCCAGCTCACCGATGAGCAGCTACTGGCTGCAGGCATCTACCCTGGTATGATTCGTCTGTCCTGTGGCTTGGAAGACCCCAAAGATATCCTTAGTGACCTTGAGCAAGCATTTGCTGCTTTGGCCTAAATCACCGAGTACAAGCGGCATCTTTATGGTGCCGCTTTTTGTTATTACGAGCATGAATTAAGTATTTGGAGGGATTATGACAGCGAATGAGCATAAGGATTTTGCCGCATTAGCACTCGAGATGCACCGTCAACATCACGGTAAAATCGCGGTCACCAGCAAGGTTGCACTCAATAATCGTGATGATCTCTCCATTGCCTATACTCCTGGCGTTGCCGAGCCCTGCCGCCAAATTGCTCGCAACCCTGATGCGGTATGGGACTACACCGCAAAACGCAATCTTGTTGCAGTTGTCTCGGATGGTACCGCCGTACTAGGACTCGGCGATATTGGACCCCTGGCAGCTATGCCTGTCATGGAGGGCAAGTCCATCTTATTCAAACAGTTTGGTGGCATCGATGCCTTTCCCATCTGTCTCGATACAAAGGATCCTGATGAGATTGTCCAAACAGTCAAGCGATTGGCACCCAGCTTTGGTGGTATCAACCTTGAGGATATTTCTGCTCCGCGCTGCTTTGAAATAGAAACGCGCCTGCGCCAAGAGCTTGATATTCCTGTCTTTCACGATGATCAACATGGCACAGCGATTGTCTGCTCAGCAGGTCTTATGAACGCATTGCGCCTTGTGGGAAAAAAACTCGAAAACACGCGTATCGTTATCAATGGTGCAGGATCTGCTGGCATTTCTATTGCCAATCTGCTGATTGAGCTTGGTGCGACAAATATTGTTTTATTGGCTCGAAGAGGAGCACTTGCTCCTGGCGAAAATTGGATGAATCCCGCACAAGCAGCCATGGCTCTGCGCACTAACCCCGAGCAGATTCACGGCCATCTCGCAGAGGTGCTTCCTGGCCGTGATATCTTTATCGGCGTTTCTGCTCCTCGGGTGCTCGATGCAACACTCGTCTCAGCCATGGCAGATGATGCTATTGTCTTTGCAATGGCAAACCCCACGCCCGAAATTATGCCTGACGAGGCAAAGGCCGCTGGAGCTCGTGTGGTTGCAACGGGACGTTCAGATTTTCCCAATCAGATTAACAATGTGCTTGTCTTCCCAGGAATTTTTCGCGGAGCTCTTGATGCGCGTGCAACTGACATCACTGAGGGCATGAAGCTGGCAGCGGCACAGGCAATCGCGGACATCGTTGGCACAGACGAATTGCGCGAAGACTACATCATTCCCAGTGCATTTGATGATCGTGTGCCCAAAGCGGTAGCAACCGCTGTCGCCAACCAAGCGCGCGTTGAAGGTATTGCTCGTGCCTAGAGTGCAGTATTTGTCGTTTCGCTTGCTACACTGAGCTTTATAAGACAAGCAGCTCCACGACAACGAAAGGCAGACCATGAGTACAGAAACGCGTCCTTATGTTCCTTGGAAGCAAATCGGCGATTTTATGGTTGACGCCTTTGAAGCCTATGGTGTACCGAGGGCTGACGCTGAGATTTGCGCCGATGTCTTAATGGAATCCGACCGTCGTGGTATCGAAAGCCACGGCTGCAACCGCTTTAAGCCAATCTATCTCGACCGTATCAAACGTGGAACATTGCTACCTGTTACTCATACTGAGATTGTGCGTGAAACTCCAACCACCGTTGTTATGGATGCGCATGACGGCATGGGCATGGTTGCGAGCCACAAAATGATGCAGATGCTTATTAAGAAAGCAAAAGCTCAAGGCATGGCGGGTGGTGCAATCAAAAACTCTACTCACTATGGCATCGCTGGTTATTGGGCCACAATGGCAAGCAAGGAGGGCTTGATTGGTCTTACGGGTACCAATGCTCGTCCCTCTATCGCACCAACCTTTGGCGTAGACAATATGATGGGTACAAACCCTTTGACTTTTGCTCTACCAACAGATGAGGAGTTTCCCTTCTGTATAGACTGCGCCACGTCCATTGTTCAACGCGGTCGTATCGAATACTATGCACGCGAGGGCAAAAAGACCCCTGCGGGTTGTGTGGTTACTGCTGATGGCGGCACCGAAACCGATAGCCAACAAATACTCAAAGATCTTGTGGATGGCACAGCAGCTCTCGCTCCTCTGGGTGGCGTTGGAGATGCCACCGCAGGATACAAGGGCTATGGTTATGCAGCAGTTGTCGAAATTCTCTCAGCAGCACTTGCTGGCGGCAAGTTTATGAAGGCGCTCATGGGTGTATCTGCTGATGGAAAGCCACAGATGTATGGCTTGGGACACTTCTTTTTTGTGATTGATCCTGAAGCATTTTGCGGCCGTAAGACCTTTGAAAAAATTGCTGGTGATATCTGTCGTGCACTGCGTGCTTCTAAAAAAGCTCCAGGTCAAGACCGTATTTATACCGCAGGCGAAAAAGAGTGGTTGGCGGCACAAGAGCGTAAGGACAAAGGTGTGCCGGTAGGCTCTGGTGTCCAAGCAGACCTTATTGCCGTCCGAGACGAACTAGGACTTCCCTATCATTTTGATTTTGAAGATCTATAAAAGAGCATCGTTTCTTTATTGCTCAGAAGGAGAAATATGATGAGTATTCGTGATGATGCTCGCCAGATGAAACTTAGTGCACCGGTACTTGCTGCGAGCGATATTGCACTTCGCAATCATGCACTTGAGCTGGTAAAGCAAGCTCTGCTTGAAGCGAAAGACGCGATTTTTGCGGCAAATGCTGCAGATGTACAAGCTGCCGAGGAAGCAGGAATTGCAAGTCAGCTCATTAAACGTCTCTGCTTTGATGAGCACAAACTAAACGATGTCTGTTTGGGCATCGACCAGCTCATTGGTCTTCCCGATCCGCTTGGAGTCATTACACTTGATCGCGACCTTGACGAGGGTCTAGAACTCCGCCGTATAAGCTGCCCCATAGGCGTTATCGGTGTCATCTTTGAGGCGCGCCCCGATGCGCTCGTGCAGATTTCAACCCTTTGCATCAAATCGGGCAATTGTGCAATTCTTAAGGGAGGACGTGAAACCGCTAAGACCAATCGCTGTCTTTTTGTCCTCATTCACGACGCTATCCTTAAGGCGGGGCTTCCTTCAGCCTGCCTCATGCAGGCAGAATCCCATGCTGATATTGATGAACTACTGGGTTGTGATGGTGATGTTGACCTGCTCATCCCGCGCGGTTCCAATGCCTTTGTCCGCCACATTATGGACAATACCAAAATCCCTGTAATGGGCCATGCCGATGGAATTTGCCACAGCTTTGTAGAGCAGAGCGCGGACTTCAACCAAGCTCTGCGTGTGCTTATTGATGCCAAAACACAATACGTAGTTGCCTGCAATACGACAGAGACTGTCTTGGTACAGCGCAGTATCGCGAAGGACTTTCTGCCCCGATTGGCTGCAGCTTGCGGGGCAGCTGGTGTGCATCTGCACGGTGATGACGAGGTCGCCCGCTACATTCAGGTAAAGCCTCTAGGCGCAGACGGCTATGCTCACGAATATCTCGCTCTTGAACTCAGTGTCAAGCTTGTAAAGAATACTGAAGAAGCAATCGAGCATATCAATCGCTACGGTTCTCATCATACCGATGCAATTCTTACCCGCAATGAGAGCGAAGCTAACAAGTTCCAACAGATGGTTGACTCAGCAGGTGTCTATGTCAATGCATCGACACGTTTTGCCGATGGCTACCGTTACGGCTTTGGCGCTGAAGTGGGCATTTCTACGGGCAAGATTCATGCGCGCGGTCCTGTAGGACTGGAGGGACTCGTAACCTATAAGTATTTGTTGCGTGGGCAAAACCATATTGTGAGTGACTATGCCTCAGGCAAGCGTCAGTTTACGCATCGTGACCTCTAAGAGCCGGGTGGTGCACAAGTTCAGCTACAACCCTGATTGATGTGACTAGCTACGGTCGTGGTTGACTGGACGGTAAAACAACTCACTAATTTTTACTGTATCGCGCGTTTGTCCAAGCACCCACATAGTCTTAGCTACAAGCGATTCAGAAGTCATGTCGCCGCCCTGTAAAATACCAGGCTTGTTGGCGTAGGCATGCCCAACTTCATACACACCTAAATCAAGGCCTTCCTCAGGTACCTGTGTTGTCATCACCAAACTGCGACCCGAGGTTATCCACTCGTCTATCGCGTGCTTATACGATGCATCAGGGTATTCGGGAACGCCGCCAATACCAAAGGTCTCAAGTATGATGGCGTCATAATCCTCCTGAAGCAGAGCAAAAATTGACGGTTGAAGCTTGGGCGTAAGCTTGATAACAATCACGCGCTCATTCAGCTTGTCATAAAAACAAGGCTTTCGCGCTTGTCTGTCGAGTTTATGAGCAGAGCTAACGCGAACAATTTGATCATTACGTATAATCGCGAGGGCTGGATAGTTAACACTTGAGAATGCGTTAAAACTCATCGTCCGTTGTTTGCGCGCACGCGTTCCCGCAATCGCCTCGCCCCCAAAAACCACGCTCACATCACTGCTCTCATCGTCAAGAGCATACAGCAGACTTTGATACACATTGAGTTTGGCATCGGTAAAGGGGCTGCCCATAGGCTGCTGTGAGCCCGTGAGCACGATTGGTTTGTCATTGTTTTGGATGAGATAAGAGAGCGCTGCCGCCGTATAGGCCATCGTATCGGTGCCATGTAATATCACAAAGCCATCGTAGCTATCGTAATTATCACGAATTTCTCGAGCAATACAGAGCCAGTCGCAAGGGCGCATATTGGTTGAATCGATATTCATCGGCTGAACAACATCAAGCTTGCACAAACCCTCGATGAGCGGTACTTGCAATGCCAATTCTTTTCCTGTCATGGCAGGTGAAAGCCCTGCTTCACCGGCGACCGAGGCAATAGTACCGCCTGTGGCTATAAGCAATATGCGCTTCATGCAGATTCTCCTTGGCTTTGCTTGTCAAGAATAAAACGAATTCGTTGTTCTAAATGAATCTGGTTGGCACAGCAGCTTACCAGTTCACATAACAGCTGCCTAAGCTCACTGTCCTCATCTATAGAGATACTCTCTGTACCCTTGATTGCCGCGGAAAAGAGTTCAATAAAACTCTGATAGGCCACTTCACGCGTGTATTGCGCACGCTGAAGCTCGAGCAAACTACGAATATCATCGAGTTGCAGTACCGTCTTTGCGACTGCTACAAAAATAAGATCGCACACATGATTGCGGTAGTAGAGCTTTTTTATAGGGCGGTCGATAATGTCTTGCTTGACATAGTTGGAAATCATCGATGGTGTCAGACGCACACTGCCCAAGGGGTCTAGATAACCATTAATTAATCGGCATGTTTGTTCAAGCAACAGGCCTACATCGGGAATGTCTCGTAGCGCAGGCAAATAAAAGTCCGTCAGCGGTACTTGACAAGAAGCTCGTGTTTCTTTTTCTGCTTTGCTCACTTTGTTTGCTCCTTAGCAACTATGCCCGTAAGCACACCTCTACAAATTTTATTGTTTAGGTTCTGCTTCGTCAAAGATGAGTTTGTTAATTTGTGTGTATGGTTTTTAATAACCCTATAATCTCATATCTATATTGTTACAATTATACAGAAGGAACAAGGGAGGTCACCATGCTCGATCGCATTCCTTTACCCAAATATAGCCCCAGTGAAGAAGCGGTTAATGCTATTTCGCATCTTGTCGGCGTTGGACTTGGTCTGTTCGCATTGGGATGGATGCTCCGTTCTGCCCTTGAGGCGCCTTCGGTCCCAAAGATTGTCGGCATTGTTGTCTATGCACTCTCCCTGATGTTGCTCTATGGCGTGAGTACCGCCTACCATGCATTACCCGTAGGACGAGCAAAGAAAGTGCTACGCATCCTTGATCATTGCTCTATCTATTTGTTGATTGCAGGTTGTTATACGCCCATTGCACTTATTGTGTTTTGGAATACAACTGCTGGTAAATTATTGCTTGCAGTGGAATGGGGTATTGCAGCGCTGGGAATTGCTGCAAATGCCTATGATATGACGGCAAAGCCTACCAAGGTATTCAGTCAAATTAGCTACCTTTTGATGGGTTGGGCAATCATGCTCATCCCCCTGCCTACTCTGCTTGAGGTAGGGCAAGGCTGGCTGGCTTGGATCTTTGCGGGTGGGCTAGCCTATACGATAGGCATCATCTTTTATTTGGCAGGAAGCAAATATCCACCTATGCACTGTGTCTGGCATATCTTTGTACTGCTAGGGTCAGTCATCCAGATGATTGGTTTTATGCGCATGGTTTAGGCTTGCGAAAACCTGTAAGGTTTGATTCTTGTCAAAACTTTGGCTTGAGTCTTGTGCTCAGCACAGATTGTGCCATTGTTGAGAGCAAGCTTGTTCTGCGAAAGGTTTATCTGTGCGATCCAAGGCCATTCAAACATCCGAATCACTTGAGCTTGCGCTGGTATTGGCACTATCTGGTGGCTTGATGGATGCCTATTCCTATCTCGCACGTGGCAAGGTATTTGCAAATGCTCAAACAGGCAATCTGCTTCTTTTGGGTGTCAATCTTTCCACCGGCAACTGGGATGTCATTGGCCGCTACCTCTCCCCCATCATCGCATTTGCGCTGGGCTGTATCGCCTCCGAGCTCATTCGCCACCGTCACAAACATGACAGTCCAAAGGAGCCAGGCATCCATTGGCGCCAGCATGTCGTGCTGGGAGAAATCGTTTTGCTTGCTATAGTTGCTTGCTTAGGACCCGACTATAACCTTATTGCCAACAGTCTGACTTCCCTCGCTTGTGGCATGCAAGTACAAGCTTTTCGCAAGCTGCATGGGCATGCGTTTGCCACCACCATGTGTATCGGCAACCTACGCAGTGGTACACAGGAACTCGTCGAGTATTTTGATGGAAAGAAAATCTCTCATTTACAGACAGCAGGACTTTATTACGGTGTGGTTGTCACCTTTGTTATCGGTGCTGTTTTAGGTAATGCTCTGCTTGTACACCTAGGACTACACACCATTGCAATCAGCTGTGTTTTGCTGGGAATTGGCTGGCTTCTCATGCATCGCGACAACCATCACAAGGCAATCTAGGCTCATAATGACCCACGTGCCTTTTAAACCACTTACCTTTGTCACTTTCTGCCCCGCGATAGCTTGTAGATTAGCGGACAATGACAAGGTCAAGGTCATCACGTTGCAGGGCGGTATCAAAAAGCATGCGACGAAGCTGCAGACCCCACTCAGCTAGAGGGCCATTTCCATCAAGCAGCTCAACATGTCTTAGTTCGATGACGCAACTCGGAAGTTCCCCCATCAAATCAGCAATCGCATCAAGATTGCGGCCGCCATCACTTGGCAACGGCAGGGTTTCGTACATATAATCGAGCGCTTTGTTTCTGTCGCTCATCTTTTTTGCACTAAGAATATAGCGTGGTCGCTCTACGACGTCAGTCATTTATAATCACCTTGCCATTTTGAATCTGCACTTCAGCAAAGCTGTCGTAGTGGTCTTCGGTGTAATAGTATGGACCTGCTCCATTACTACTATCACCATCATCCACATAGATTAGGCGACGCTCGCCACGAGACGTACTTCCATACGTATCAATATCGCATTCGCGATAATGCTCCGTTTTTGGCAGCTTGGGCAAGGCACCCTCATAGTTGCCAAAATAATCGCCTCCAATTGCAGCGCCTGGTATCACATTGCTGGGGTTGCCTCCATACCATCCTTGTTTACGTGCTTCTTTTTTAGTGACATAGTTGGGTGGCAGCTCATTGTAGCTTTCCAGATAGAGCACAACACTTTCAAGGTCGTAATAGTTTTCACCTTTAGCGATGCTCACTTCACTTTGGCTATCTCCTGCAACGCCGCCCTGGGCATTGTTATACGCCTGCACAGGTGAGGTTGCCTTACAACCAGCAAGCAGCACAAACGACAGCAGCAAACTGATAACGACACTTGCTATTTTTACGTTACAAAATACACGTTTCCCGTTAGAACAAAACGTAAAATGCAAAGCCCAGAACCTCCTCAATAACCCAAGCAAAAAACACTGTCCGGGCAAAATCTCCTGTCCTCAAAAAATACCAGCCACAAAGCACCCGAGACGGTCCATATGCCAATGCGCAGTACACAAACGTACCCGTAAGCGGCGTAAACTCTACCAAGCTACCTGCAATAAGGAGCCAAAGCCCCACACAAAGCCACCGCCACGAACCCGCTTTGTCTAGCAAACGAGACTGCTCGGCAAGCGATAAGGGCGCAAGCACAATAAGCAGATGAAGTGCCATGAAAAAGAGTTGTTGCAAACCCACCGCAATACCTAACACAGGAGTATCAAACTGAAAATCTGCAAGCACTAAAGGTGTCTCCGGTATCAGAGCGGGAGGCAAAAAGATGGCAAGCAACTCACCTGCCATGCGCAGCAACACAAAAAGCAGGATAAAGGCAATCAAAGTTTGTGGGGTCTCAAGCTGTGGTTTTTTAAATAGATGATCAAGGAGAGGATCACAAAAAAGGGCCTGCTTTGCACGAATGGGACCAACTCCCACTACCAACAACGCCACTGCCAAGACAAAAGCAAGAAGTGGTCCACCAATACATACAAGATAATCTAAGGGCTTGGCCTCCAGCACAAAACCCCAAGGGGACAAATTGAGGATTTGAGAGACGGGATTATTGGTTCCTAGCAACAAAAAAAGGAAAATCCAGCCACCAAAACAAAGCACAAGTCTAGTAAGCGGGAAACGTGTAGTACGAGATAAGCGAACTTTGCTATCTTGCGAGGAGTCACTCATCATTTGTCACCCCCGCTTGCTCAAGGATAACTTCTAAGGGGTAGGCAACGACACGATCGACTCCCACACCATATTTTTCTCGATAAATTGCCGCACCAGATTCGTAAACAGCGTAAAGCAACCCATCCTTAACGGAAATATCTTCCATCATCGGTGGCAAGCGCAGGCAGGCAATATAATTTGAATGGTATTGAGCTGCCTTGTTACTCGCTTTGCGGACTTGGCGTGCAATGCTTTTTATGGATTCGGCAGCGCTATTTACAAACTTTGCATTGAGGCTGTGTGCCGATGGCTTAGTAGCACCCGCGGAACCTCCATCAGCGGAACCTATCTGAGTACTGAGAGGGTCTGCTGAAGAAGTCGCATCGGGGCGATTTTGCTGCCTTTTGGCAAAATTGAGGAGTATATCTGTACTTTTATCAGCTGCCTTTGCGCGCAGACGAGCAAGCTCAGTCACATCTTTTGCCTCAGCCTGGACTTCACTTACAAAAGGATCTGCATGCGGGGTACGAGTCTTCTGGCGCTCATATACATACAGTCTTGATGATTCAACACCATAGGACTGTGAGACAAACACATAGTCTTTTGTGAGTGCTACTCCCTGAGCACGCGTGGGGATTTCCCAAGTCTCAGTAGGAGAGCTTGCCACCTCGCCAAGCAACTCTCCTCCCCACGTCAAACGATAGCGACACAGGATACCCGGACCTGCAACATCAAAATATCCCACATACAAACTACCTTCAAAATACTCAACAAAAGATGCGCGCTTAGGACTCGCAATACTTATTTGAGTATCATATTCAAGCAGTTTATTATCCTCAGCTTTATACGCTTCAAGCTGTTTTAGACTCACCGAGGCAAGTTGAGCAGCTTTGCCCTTATGTGTTGCTATCCAAAGACGGTCAACGGTATTGTCATACGCTAAACCACCCACATGAGGTTGACCCTCCAGCACGATAGTCTTGGCAAGTTTGCCCGTTGCCTTATCAATCATGTAGAGCACAGAATTTGTTTGATAGGCACCGTCATATGCCGAGACAAAAATCCACTTGTCAGATACCGCAACACCTTGGGGCACCATATGCCTGCTCATTGCTGGCGAGCCATCCCAGGCATCAAAACTTCTCGTGTGTGCTAAACCCGGCATCAACGATAATTCATCCAGTACAAGCTTTCGTGATGGAGCAAATTTATTTAATAACTCACGTTCGTACAGTTCCTGAAAGATGGGAATTTGTGTTGTCTCTTTTGCATCGGCATCGGTACCTGCTTCTAAAGATACCCTCACCGGCCCACCGTTCAAAAATAGATTGAGACGAGCACTGGGCAAATCCTGCCAATCAGGAAATCTCCAATGCCAATGAAATACCATGAGCACAGCTACCACGGCAAAGAAAGCTCCAAGAACAAGCGCAAGGATACGGTCAGGATTTGCAAACACAGCCGTGCCTCCTTGTGGTTCTGGTGACTCGCGCATTGGGTTTGTACCCACAGGATCTGTCATTCAAGCGCTCCACTACGCCTTGAGTCTCTTTGCAATAGCAGCAATAAAACCCTGTGTATCCAGCGTTGTGGGATTGGCAATACTTGTGATACGCACAAGGTCTCCCGTCATCTGGCCTGACTCAATCGTATCAATGGTTGCCTGTTCAAGCTTGTCAGCAAAAGCCATCAGTGCGGGCAAGCCATCAAGCTCACCACGCTTGCGCAAGGCGCCTGACCAAGCAAAAATTGTTGCCACAGAGTTGGTGCTTGTAGGCTCACCCTTGAGATGCTTGTAGTAGTGGCGCTGCACAGTGCCATGTGCAGCTTCATACTCGTAGTAGCCATGGGGCGAGACAAGTACCGAGGTCATCATCGCAAGACTACCAAAGGCGCTCGAGAGCATATCGCTCATCACATCGCCATCGTAGTTCTTGCAAGCCCAAATAAAACCATCTTCGGACTTCATCACGCGCGCTACGGCATCATCAATAAGGGTATAAAAATACTCAATACCTGCCGCCTTGAAGCGCTCGCGATACTCTGCATCAAAAATCTCAGCAAAGATATCTTTAAAACGATGATCGTAGGTTTTGCTAATGGTGTCTTTGGTAGCAAACCATAAATCCTGCCTGGTAGAAAGTGCAAATTCAAAGCAGCTACGCGCAAAACTTTCAATGGAAGCATCCAGATTGTGTATACCCTGAATGATGCCAGGAGCAGTGAACTCTTGAATAAGCTCACGGGTTTCGCTGCCATCTGGTGCCGTAAAAACAAGTTCCGCTTTGCCAGCGCCTGGCACGCGCATTTCGGCGTTTTTGTACACATCGCCGTACGCGTGACGAGCAATGGTAATAGGCTTTTTCCAGCTGCGCACCACCGGATCGATACCGCGCACAATGATGGGCGAACGAAAAACCGTACCATCAAGCATGGCACGAATAGTGCCATTGGGGCTCTTCCACATTTGATGCAGCTTATACTCTTCCACGCGTTGCGCATTGGGAGTAATGGTTGCACACTTAACGGCAACACCCAAACGCTTGGTAGCTTCAGCTGAATCAATAGTTACTTGATCGCCAGTTTTATCGCGATTTTCCAGACCAAGGTCGTAATACTCACTTTTAAAATCAATAAACGGGAAAATCAGCTCGTCTTTGATCATCTGCCAGATGATGCGGGTCATTTCATCGCCGTCCATCTCGACAAGCGGTGTTTTCATCTGGATTTTGTCAGCCATAAGTCTCCCTTGAGATGCTGGTAGCCAAGTACTTGCAACCTATATATTGTAGCGCGCAGCACAGCGTGACTGGGTTAGCCGTAACACAGCGCAACAATGCTCACGCAAAATTGTATTTGCCGCTATACTTGCCCCATGAAAAGAACAACTGCCTTCCCTCTATGGGTCTACAAACTTGCTCTGCTTGTCACCACACTGATCTGGGGTAGTTCCTTTGTTGTGCTCAAAGGCGCCCTTGATGCGATTCCAGCAACGTGGCTCCTTGCCATCCGCTTTGCAGCGGCGGGGCTTTTTTGTATACCAATCTTTTGGAAGCGCCTCCGGGACAATCTAGATTCCTCGCATGTGGTGGCAGGCGCGCTCATTGGCATCTCGGGTGGCGCTGCTTATCTGGTACAAAATATAGGCCTGACCTATACAACGCCCGCTAAAAATGCCTTTTTTACGGCAACTTACTGTGTGATAGTGCCTTTTTTGTATTGGGCAATAAAGCACAAGCGTCCTCAGGCACATAATGTTCTAGCTGCGCTTTTATGCATTGTGGGGGTTTGTTTTGTCACCGTGGGAAGCAGTGCCACAGGACTTGCAAGCGCCTTTACGATGGGTCTTGGAGACACTTTGACTCTCGGCTGTGCAGTACTTTTCGCTATCAACATTGTGCTGATTTCTATACTGGCACCCGCCCATGATCTACCCACCCTCATTGTCATTCAATTATTAGTATTTGCTGCGGTATGTGCACTTGCAGGCATCGTTACAAAAGACGCACTGCCCACCATCTCAAGCTTTACGCCAGATTTGCTTGGCAAACTTGCCTTCTTGATTTTGTTGAGCACCGTCCTTGCTATCGTGATGCAAAATTTCGGACAAAAGTATGTTGATCCCTCTCAGGCAGCACTTATCATGTCTTTTGAGAGCGTGTTTGGCGTTATCTTTTCGGTTTTCATGTATCACGAGACCCTAACGGCACTTATGCTTGTAGGTTTTGCTTCAATTTTTGTATCAATTTTGGTCAGTGAACTGATTGGTGGTCACATAGAGCGCAAAGAACAGCGCGAAAGTGCCCAAACAAGCACTGCCCCCATCTTGTCGGAGTAGTAAATGGATGCTTCAACGGTCAAGAACACTGCTGAATTTGCTGCAGAACAAGCCCATCTCAGTGAGATATATGCCCAGCTCATCTCCCTGCGTGACGAACTTAGCGAGGAAATCGAGACCAACCATCATGGCGCGCGGCAGGACCTTATTACCCTTTCTGAAGAGGTCCGCTTAAACTTTGGCAGTGCCGATGAAACCATGGAGACCCTTGCGGCCATCGAGACACTCAATTCCGTTATCGATACCTATAACAACTATCACGATATCTCGGTAGATAAGTTGGCACGCATTTTGCTGCTGCTTGAGCAGCCCTATTTCGCCAAAGTCACCCTGCGCATGCGTCCTGGTCGCCCACCTCGCGATGTCTATATCGGTACCACGGGCGTCACCGATAAAGAAGCAAATCCCTTGGTTGTTGACTGGCGCAGTCCTATTGCTGAGACCTACTACAATCAAGAAATGGGCAAAACGTCTTATATGGTTGGCGACCGTGTGCGCACGGTTGAGCTGTTGCTGCGCCGCCAATTTGACCTCGTGCGGGATGCGCTTCACTCGTATTTTGATACCAATGTCGCTATCGAGGATGCATTGTTACTTAATGCACTGCGGCGGCAGCATTCTGAAAAACTCCGCGCTATTACAGCCACCATTCAGCGTGAGCAAAACACTATCATTCGTCACAAAGATGTACCGGTACTGCTGGTATCAGGTATTGCTGGCTCGGGCAAAACGTCGGTCATGTTGCAGCGCATCGCATTTTTGTTGTATCGCCAACGTGACAATCTTGATGCCAGCCACGTGTGGCTTTTTACCCCGAGCCCAGTTTTTGGACGGTATATCGATACAGTCTTACCGCAGCTGGGTGAGGCAAATCCCCAGACAAACACCTGGCAGGAGTTTCTTGCGCGTCTTGGATTGGACCAGCGTGGTGATGGTGCTGAAGGCAATGCAAGCCAGCTGGATGCGCTTGAACAAGCATTGGCAACGCTGGAGTTTGAACCGCAAGACTTCCGCGGCATCTCCCTTGCAGGTGAGTCCATCCTCAAACCAAGTCAAGTAGCCTCTGCTTGGAACTCCTTCGCAAAATTTTCTGCTGGTCCACGTCGTACTGCCCTTTCAACTGACAAAATGCATGAGGCTATCGAGCGTAAGTTTGGTCGCATGTCACGCGAAGAACGTTGGCAAGAAGAACTCATTGGACTGGATATTGACGAACAAGTTGAGATCTTTGGTCACCGTATTGACCCCGATAGCGAAGAGGAAACTATTGCACTTACCCGTGAATTTATAGCCACGCGATTTGCCGCAGCACACGCAGCTGTCGACGCCTTGGAATGGTTGCGACTCGACCGTATTGGCACGCGCGTTCTCGGTACAAAAAGTCTCAGTGGAGCAGAGCATCTATGGCTACGACTCCTGATTACAGGACATGGTACCGAAGATGCGCGCTATGTCGTGATTGACGAGGTACAGGACTACAGCACAGTCCAACTGCGCGTACTTGCACGTTATTTCCGTGGAGCTCATTTCTTGCTGCTGGGCGATCCTCATCAGGCAACGCGCGAGCATTCTGCAAGCTGGAATGAAATCCGTGAAATCTTTGGAGGCGCCACTGCGATTAAGGAAGCCAGGCTCCTCACAAGTTATCGTTCTTCTCCTGAAGTTACCGCACTTTTTGCCAGTCTTCTCTCCGAAAAGGAGCAGGCCCAGCTCACCTCGGTACAGGAATCAGGAATCGAACCCATTATTAAGGCCTGTAGCAATGATGACTATATAGACACGTTGCGCGCTGCTGCCAAAAATGCCGCTCAAAAAGGTGGACTTACAGCGATTATCTGTGCAGATAGACAGCGTGCACATTGGCTCGCACGTCAGTTGGGCCGTGACGTCAAGCTGCTCAGTCGTGATGAGGCTTTGCCGGCAAAAGGCGTCATTGTGATGGATCTCAAACTTGCTAAAGGTTTGGAATTTGACCGTGTCATCATTCCTGATACCCAAATAGACGTATATCCCGACACTCCAATTGCGCGTCGCCGCCTCTACACTGCTATCTCACGCGCAACTCATGTTGTTGAGATCTACTCCCAAAACAAGATGAGCCCGCTACTTCAGCGCACTTAGCCCATCACAATTTTCTTGCCCGCTCTTGTGTGCCGCAAGGTGTATATTTCCTCGCTCGGGCTTGTGAGCTATGAGGTTTAATTCTTGTGCCTCCCGCGAGGTTTACGTTCTCTTGCCGCTTGCAAGACTTAAATTCTCATACCTCTCGTAAGCTTTAATCACCAATATAGGAAGAGGCTTTCTTGGGAGTCTTGCCCTTGAGCGTGCTGTGATAATACGCGTACGTCAAAGGTGGCTCATCATTAAGGTTTTGTGCATCAACAAGCTCTCCCACAAAAAGCATATGCGTTCCCACATCAAGCTGCTGAACAACCCTGCAGCAAACAAGACAGGCAGCATGCTCAGGGCAATATGGATCGCCATCGAGTGTCTTGAGGCATTCAATTCCCTCATACTTATCAAAATCGCTTGAGGTACGGAAGCCAAAACGACCAATAAAGGGCATATCAGCTGTCTGGGTCAGAGCCACCAAGGCAAAGTGTCCTGCTTCTTCAATCACGTGCTCAGTGTGGTTTTCTTTGTTCACTACAACCTCTACCTGCAAAGGCTGCGCTGTCAGCTGCAGGCCCGTATTAATAATGCAGGCACCATAATCATCTTTGGTGGCAGCCGATACGACATAAAGACCCGAACTAAACTTAAATAAAGCAGTTGCGTCCATACTTCCTCCCCAAGCTCTTTTTTGTTGAGCAAGCAAACCACAGCCACCCCTCTGCGGCTGCTGTGACGGAAATCCCCGCTTTCAGCAACTCATAATCAAAAGTTGAGGTTTTGCTTCTGCTCTAGCGTAGCAAAAGCAGAAGGGCAAATTATGCGCATGTCCGCTTTTTCGGCGTGCGTAAAAAACCAGCCGAGAGGCACAAGGCTTCCCGGCTGAAAAATACAGTTTATGCAGGCTTTCATCCTAGGCAATAACTGGCTCGCCTTCGCCCATTACGTAGCGCGCCAGATACAAAAAGGGCGTATCAATAAAGCTAATAATAGTCTCAATAACCGAGACACTGATAATCATAACAAGTAGGTCAGGCATACTATACAGGCCACCAAAAGCAAGGAACATAAAAGCAAAGTTCTCAATTACGTTTGCGCTTGTATCGGCAATATTTTCACGTAGCCACAACAAGCGGTGTCCAATGCGATCGCGCAAAAGACTATAAATCTGGACAGACAGCCAGTTGGCACCAACCAAGCAAACGACACTTGCGCCCGTTGTACGAATTGACATCGAGAAAGTTGTCATCAGTGCAGGCATTGCCATATCAAACGAAGAGGGCAGGTATAGCAGGGTAATCTGCGCACCAATAATATAGGTAATCAGCGCTGCAACCTGCAGTTTAACTGCTTTTATGGCAGCCTCATGTCCATATACCTCATTCAAAATATCAGTTGCCAAGAAATTTGAAGCAAACCAAACATTACCTAGAGTCGAGACGACTCCGACAAAGTCACACATAACGCAGGCCTGAATCTCCGCCAAAATCGATGCAACTGCCATCCATACATAAAGGCCAGGCTTGCCAAAAAACTTTGCAACCATTACCAAAAGTGAAAAACAGACTACCGACTCAGCGGCAAGCATGAATACGTTGTACATCTAGTTCCCCTCACTAGTATTCCTTCGTGCCACACGAGGGCATATTTTCGCATAAATGTGCGGTGCAATACAACACAAGCATGACTCTAAAGCCTTCGCTCGTACTTGCAGCTCTTGTGCTCAAGCAGAAGCTAGCGACTAAACCCGCCTCCGCCTTTGCTACTCAGCACACAGGCGACGCGCCGCCTCAATCGCGTGCGATACCATCTCCCCCACCGCTTGTTCGGTATAAAACGCCATATGCTGCGTAAGTACCGTATTGGGAAATTGGCGCAGATACGCCATATCCCTATTAGCAACAATATCGTTGACCAGGCTATGATGATAAATTGACCCTTCGTTGGTAAAGACGTCCATTGCCAAAGCGCCGATTTTGCCTGTCTCGATGCCTTCAATCAAGCTGGGAACATCCATGAGCTCGCCACGGGCAGTATTGACCAGCACAACACCATCGCGCATGCGCGCAATAAAGTCTGCATCCACCATACCCTGCGTCTCGCTCGTTAAAGGCACATGAAAACTTACGACATCGCTTTGGGCAAGCAAATCTTCGAGGCTAGCTGCTTGCACGCCAGCAGGAACATCACGAACACCTGATGGACCATATGCAAGGAGCTTGCAGCCAAATCCCGAAAGACGCTCCAGCACCGCACGTCCAATACGCCCTGCGCCAATAACACCCACAGTAAGCGAGGATAAGGTACGTCCCTGGAGACCTGCCAACGAATAGTCATTGACATTTTGACGATACAGCGCTGGTTTATATTTGCGCAGCGCAATAAGAAGCAACATGATGGTGAAATCCGCCACGCTATCAGGCGCATAGCTGATATTCGACACCGCAATTCCTAGACGTTGAGCTGCATCCAGGTCGATATGATCCATACCAATAGAGCGAGTAACCAAGCAGTTTACGCCACGCGCTTTAATAGCCGCCAAGAGCTGTTCATCGTAGTGCATGCGTCCAAGAATGAGCACGGCATCTGCGCCATTGCAAGCATCAAGCGTATCTGCACTCAGAGCATCTGATCTCAATTTGAGCTCAATATCAGGAAGCTTTGCTTGCCGAGCAAACTCAGCTTGCTCATCAGCTCGAACTTCAAAAGCTACGATTTTCATAAGCTGCCCCTTTGTGGAACTTGTCTGTCTCCACTATCGTACCTATTTGTATGCAGTTTCTAACCTGGTGAGCATTAATGCCTAGCGTTCTTTGTCGAGCAACGATGTGCTGCGTAGCTCAGCTAATTCGCGAATACGCTCGCGTAGTGCCTCAGCTGATCCGAGGGCATCGTAGACTCCATCTTCTGATAGAACACCGCGAGGCAGATCAACAGGAAGCGCACCTGCTTCATCAGCAGCAAGGTCATCCCACCAAAGCTTGCCAGAGTAGTAGCTATCGAGGGCAGAGTAGTCTGCCCACATCGATTCGTAGGTATTAAGTGCGCGGTCAATCTGATCAATGCTATTAATCAGTCTATTGAGCGCAGCTTCCATAGCTTGAATACGTGCTATCTGTGTGGCATTGACGTCCATAGGTGCTACCTCACTTTTTTAGGTATACAAAGATGCATCCGACGTTCTTGGATATACCCAGTCTAGCCGTCTGTCATCACGCAAAGGCAGGTGCGCACGTGATTTAGCAAGACCTGCTCAAACGGCACACAGATTGACTATATCGGGTTTTATTGCGTCATTGCATCGCCAAAACAGATGCCGTTAAGGACGTTGAACGCGGTGGCCGGTTTCCCGACCACCGCGTCTTTGTCTTGCCTCTGTGGGTCTTAACGTTGAGCAGACCCTGCTCTGTACGACCTGAGCTGAGTGCTAGTCACACTGGCGTTCTCTGCGAGCAAGAAGGGCTGCGCCTGCGATGAGACCCAGTGCTGAGACAACAAGAGAACCTGCAACGAAGTTAGTGTCATCTCCTGTCTTGGGAAGTGCACGCTTGGTGCGCTTTACCTTTGGCTTAGCAGGTGTAGGCTTGGCGTAGACGTTAGTAAAGACTGCATTTCCCTGCTCAGAGGAAAGATCTGCGTCTTTTTCTGTACCACCGCGCGTGAGGGTGAGGCTGTTTTGGGTAACCTGAAGAACACCTGCGCCGATATCTTCAACGGTAAGCGTTAGGGTATAGGTCGCATCATCGTAGCTGCAGCCAGCATCGCCTTTGGTTTCGGTGATTGTATAGCTATAGGTACCAGGCATCGTAAAGCTAATCTGGCCAAACGTGGTGGTGCCCTCACCTGTGAGCTGCGCGACAGCACGGCCGTCTTTGGCACTCTCAGGCATGGGGAACGAGGAGTCTTTGGGCGTCAGGACAAACTCAAAGCTATCAGGCGTTGCAGGAGAGGGGCCCTCAATGCGCTTTTGTACGGAGGGCTCATAGCTTGTAGAGGTAGGAGTATAGCTATTGGTGATGGTAAAGCCTTCTTGGATGTTGCCTTCGATATCCTCTGTTGTATAGCCTGCAATAGGATCTTCGGTCACGCTGTAGGTAATGGGAACACCGTTGGTGTATTCAGGAAGGTCTTTAAATTCATGGTGCCAGCCAGAGGCCTTATCGATCGTGACGCTATCAATCTCTTGCCCATCAGCAAATAGATGTATGGTGACGCTTTTTGCAGCAGGGCCTACCCACTTCTTTTGAACAGGAATGGTGATGGTACCAACAAGGGTATTGGTAATGGAGGCAGTGTCATTTTCAACAGCAACAGGCTGGGTTGCTTGATAGTGTTCTACCGCATCCTCAGTAACGGTGTAGCTAATAGCCTTGCCGCCAGCATTTACTGGCACAGAGCCAAAGCTTCCCTTCCAGTTACCATCCTTATCAGCTGTAAGTACGAGTGACTTGTCCTTGGTACCGTTGGCAAGCAAATTTACGGTAATAGATGAGGGACGAAGGCCTCGTCCGTTGTTGTTGTCTATCCAGCTCTTAGTAACGTTGATGGTACGCTCAGCGGGACTATGGGTATTGGTAATAGTAAAGCCTTTGTCCTGAGAGCCGGTGATAGAGCAGGTGTAGCCTTCAGGTACGGCAGGCTCTACCACGCTGTAGGAGATAGCTTTACCGTCTTTGTCGTAGGTATCAAGATCTTTAAATGAGAAGGCCCAAGAGTTTTCCTTGGTAAGAGTTGCACTCTTATCGGTATCTTTGCCGTTAGCACGCAGGCTCACTACTACAGAGTCAGGCCTGATGCCGTCTTGATCGTCCTTATCATCCCAAACCTTAGAGCCTGTAATTTGAATCTTGGGGTTATTAAGGGTGTTGGTAACTGAGTGTCCATCTTTACCATAGGTTACGGCAAAGTCCTGAGATGCCAGGCTCAGCTTACCGTCTTTTTCTCCTTGCTCATGTACGGTATAGACATGGGCCTTACCTGCGTTGTCGTAAAGCACAAGCCCCTTAAAGGTAGCCTGCCAGCCTCCTGCAGCGCTCAGTGTTTGGGTGTTACCCGTCGCCACCCCATCACGCATGAGCTCAAGGGTGACTGAAAGGTTGGAGGTACCTGCAGGAGAGATGCCTGCCCAGGACTTGGTTACGGTCAGATCTTTGGTAGGAACAAAGACCCAGCGGCCATAGACCGTCTCGTTTTTGCGGATATTGAGCTTGGTGATGATCTCGGTGCCATCCTGCTTGTGGGTCCAGCCTGCAAAGGTCCAGTAGCCCTGAACCTCTTTACCGTCTTTGGTAGCACCTGTTTGAGTGGTCACAAGCGTCTTGGCAAGTGTTTGGGTGGTATCGTACTCAATGTCACTGACACTTGCAGGTGTGGTGCTATCCCCTGGCGTGCCGTAGATAGGATCAGGTGAGACCACATAGTCAAGGGTGTAGGTCTTAGTTGCCTTGTGATAGGTCGTCTCAGAGGCGATGTCTTTGTCATGTCCTTCAACAGAGGTGATGTGTGCTGTGTTCACGAAGGTCGTTGACTTTATAAGGTCGTCTGTAAGGGCCGTAGGGATACTGAGTTTCATCGTGGCACCTGCGGGCAAAGAGCCGATGCCCAGAGTGAGTGTGCCGTCCTCCTCGGAGGCAGACACCGAGGTCGCCGTGGTCAGGGTGGCGCCATTAAGCTTGAGCTCAGGGCAGGTCACCTTAATCTGGTCGCGCAGTACCGAAAGACCTTCGGGGATGGGGTCTTTTATTACGATGTCTCTCAGTGCAAGCTCTGTACCCTTGTTGGTGACGCTCAGCGTATAGGTCACCGGCGTGCCCTTGGTGTTGTCGATTTGGGCAGGCGCGTCCTTGGTACCCGTTGCGGGATCTGAGGTCTTGTGAAGTTCAAGGTCATAGCCCAAAAGCTTAATCTTAGCGGAGGCCTCATAGGACTTGACCTTATCGCTTGATGAGGCAGACTGACCCACAAAGGTGCGAGCCATCGCATACACGGGGTTGACTGCCTGCTTGCCTACCAGTGCCTCATCAGTAGGTGCCACCATGTGCACGTATGCGCTGGCGCCCGTGCCATAGTCAAGCGAGAAGTCGTTGCCTTTGTTTGTCTTGGTGCAATCTATCGCAATGGCCTTAATGCTGGCCTTGTTGGCAGGCTCGGTGGTGCTCCACACGCTTGTGTTGGAGATATCCATCTGGGCTGTGGTAGGCACTCTCGTGGCGTAGTACACCACAGGAGCGCAAGTCTCACCGGGATGGTTCCATGATTCTTTTGCCTTGATAGAGCTCAGGTCAATCCAGTCAAACGTGCCTCTCCAGGCACTACTTTCGGTCTTGGAACCGTTTTCAAGAATGTCATAAAACACAAGGTTATCCGTGCGGGTACTGTTAGACGTACCAAACAAGAGCTGATAGGAGTATTTGTTGCCCAAATACTCGCTCGTCTGGCTGTCATAGAGCTTATCATGGTCGTTAGCAACCTTCTTGGAGACACCCGACTGCTTGACCGTAACGGGGTTGTACTCAATGTCGGTCTGCTGCAACGCCCATTCTGTGGGGTCATCCTTGATGAGGTCTTGGTAATACTGCCGCCTGAGGTAGTTGGGGTTGGTAAACCTCCCCGACAGGTCTTTTTTGGTAGCACCTGACGTATCGTGGAAGGCAACGGTGTTGAGTACCTTGTTGCCGCGGTCGGCAATGTTGTGGTAGGAGTTTGCAAGCGGGTAGCGAATACGCAGACTAAACGCATGCTCACGCAGCTTGGCGGCATCCGCTATCTCGTCGGGTACCGTGACCTCAACAATCATCATTGTAAGTCCCGAGCCCTCCCAGTTTTCCTGGAAGCGCACGGAATAGGCGTCCTTGGGAAGGCTATCGTAGCCCCAAGGACCGGTGAACATCTGCACCTGCGAGGCATCTACCGAGGTTCCAGCGGGAAGCAGGTCATAAAACACGCCCGATGTGACCACGTAAGGCTTGAGGTAGCTTTTGTCCTTATAGCCCGAGCCCCACAGCGAGGAGTAGGTCCCGAACCTGGCGTTGACCCAGCGCGTCTGAACGCCCGCGGCGGCATCGTCTATAAAGTAGTCTTTGCCGCTAGAGTCTTTGCCGCTAAGCTGCGATTTTTCAAGATACGTAGTAAAGGTGAGACCTCTAAGCCGGGAGGCAGCAACGAAAGCGTCCTGATAGAGCGTGTTAGCGCTACTCTTCTGCTGACCGTCCTCAGACAGGCGCAACGAGGCACTCGTGGCGAGGGATGTGGGCTGCTCTGCCTGCATGTCTGCAGCAATCAGACCTTTGAGATGTGCGGTCGGATGCAAGGTCAGCGTGGTGGCCGCCGTGAGGGATGTGCGGAAGTACTGGCTGTGCACGCGATACTTGAGTCCCACGACCGAGTCAGGCAATGCAACCGTTGCGCCCTTGGTGGGCTCGCTGCCATCGGCGGGCGTGAAGGTATAGGTGGGGGTAGCCTTGGCGCCCGTGTATTCCACAGTGAGCTTGCCATACAGCTCATAGTTAGGTGATCCCGCCTTGCGAATCAAGATTTCGGTAGCGCCGAACTTCTCGCCGTCGGTCCCTTGATCAGAGGCCAGCTGCCAGACGCCCTGGGATCCGGGGTACGCATCGTAGCCAGCGAGGGCTAGCCTCACCGACGAATAGCTGTAGTCTGCATCCTCAAGCTCGGTCATCGTGGGTAGCACTTCGCTGGCTCGACGACGCTGTGAAAACTTGTTCTCGGTCATGACCCGAGGCGTTGCCTCCTCCACCTCGGCCACATAGGGCTTAACGCTGTACGTCTCGGTTGCCGCGTCCCAAGTGGGAGCAGTCGGGGGTTGAAACGTTGCATGTGTGCTAAACGTTGGCCGAGACTGAGTGGTGAGGACAGCATCACGATCTTGCGCGATAAACGTCTGGGCAAACTCGTACCAGCCATACTCACCTGATTCACGAGAGTTCTTGGTAATGCCCAGGTCTCCGCCATAGGGTCTTACATACACCTGGGTAGTCGCCTCGGCATACTTTTTATCACGTGTCACGCCGTTGGACTGCGTCTCTTGGACGGAGACCTTGTTGTGCACGGGAAGGCCGTCGTGCTGAAGGTCCACGCCCCGCGCCTTGGCCTCCTCAAGTAATGAGATGGGATAGCGCTCTAAAAGCGCGTAACGGACGGTGTTGTAGCTGGCCTCATATCCATTGTTCCAGAGCCAGTTCTCAGACCACGGGTTTGCCTTCCGGTATTCGGGGTCAAACTGCTTGAGCATGCCCACGTTAGGCTCGTCCGTGTAGCTGCGCCAGCCATCCTTAGTAATGTCCTTATAGGAACTATCCGTGTCGCCGTTGAGATATCCGAGAGACTCAAAGCCATGCTTATTTCGGCCATAGCGCTGGATACCGATGAGCTCACCGTCCTGCTGCTCCTGTCTGAACATGTAGGTATAGGGAATAGTGTTGTCGGCAGGGCGCTTTACGTCGGCATGCCAAATCACGTAGAAGTACTTATCTGCGTCGGCGGGCTTGGGGCCCCAAGCGCTGCGCCAGCCAAGGTACACGCCATCTTCCGAGGTGAGGTCAGCGTGCTTGAGCGCTACGCTCATGTCGTCGTTCTTGTTGTGCAGCTCGCTCGTGAGGGTCTTGGTTGTGCTGACCTCGTTGGTGCCGTCAGCGTCCTTATCAACTTTGAGCGTAATGTTATACGACGTGTGCGTGACGCCCTGGGCGTCCACCTTCACGTGGCTTGCCGTGAATGAGAAGGCCTGTTCAAAGTAGAACTGAGCACCTCCCGCAAGAGTGGTGTAGTTGGTAATGGTAAGCGTACCGTCGCCGTTGTCCACGTAGTTAAAGTCGGCACTCGATGAGGTCTGGGGTGCCTCCACCAACTGCCATTTGAGCGTGGGATTATACCTTGGGCCGTACATGTCGTAGTTCACATTGCTCGTGCCATCCCAGCCCTTATAGAGAGCTGCAGGCACGGTGATCTTGATGCTCCCGGGAGGGAAGGTCTCATTTGCGGGGGCGTTGATCTTGAGCGAGACGGCTACCGTTGCCGTAAGAGAGCCACGGTTGTTTACGGGATGAAAAATAAGGTTAGTGTGGTTGGGGTCGGCCGCATCGTCGTAGCTGTAGGCTGTAACACCTGAGCTTACGGCGTTGGTCCAGTTAATGTTGAAATCAAAAGACGACGCCTGAGCGGGCGCTCGCACAGCAGGAGCACTTGTCGCTTGGCTCTGCTCAAGTGCATCCTTATCTGAGGCAGCCGCATCTGAGGAAGCTGGGGCGCCGTCTGTGGCGGCAGCAGCATTAGCGGCAGACCCCTCCCCATTTGCCGATGGAGCAGCGGGTTTTTCCTGAGCGGCAGGCTCGGTAGCACCTAGTGCATCGGCCAAAGCCGGTACAACCAGCACTGAAAGTACCGCAAGAGGGATTAAAGCCAGAAGCAGCAGATGAATAAAGTGGCGAGTGGAAGAGTGTCTCATATCTAAACCCCAGTGTTTTGACAATAAGCCATGTAGCATTATGGCACACATAAAGCGCACAAACCTAGCAAATAGGCCATTTATCTGCCTTTTTTTCTAAGTGGTAGGCAGAGGTCGGCTTTTATTGCTTGTCCTCACGCGAAGCGAAAGTTTCAGCCGTTCTTACCTCCCCCGTGTTGTACTGTCGAGCGCAGGCATCTTCGTCCCGCATCAGCATGGACACGAGCTACTCCTCAAACTCATGAGACCGGCCAGCAAAAAAATCCGGACGATTGTTGAACCTATGCGGAAATGCAGCTTGTCTGGGTGCTGTTACTTAAGGTGTTTGATTACAAGGAAGAGGAATGGGAGCTGAAAGGAACCTACACACCCGTCATTCCCGCACCATTCAGATTTAGAGAAGAGAGAAAACTCCCTGATTGAAGACGCCTTTTATCACTCGTTGAACAAAGCTGGCAAGGGAGCATAGAGACTCTTTGATGGGAATATCGGGCTAATCTACCCAGATTTCATCAGCAGGGATAACGAGATGAGAATCATTGCCGATGCCAAGTACAAACCAATCGAAAACATCAGAAACCGTGATTACCTGCAGGTACTTGCCTATATGTTCTGGTTCGATGCCAAGGTCGGCTATTATTTGTATCCAGAGACATGTGCAACCAACGACCTGCTCCTTTGGATGAACAAGGGATCTACCTATGAGGCAGACGCCACGGCACGAGATAACGTCAGCGTTACCAAGCACGGATTAAAGATTCCGATTGGTGTACAAAGTTACGATACGTTTGTCCAGCAAATGAGAATCAGTAAGTGTGAGTTTCGAAAAGCATTCATTATTAAGTGAGGTAGAAAAGATGAGCGGTTTTTACATCAACTTCTATTTCAAGAATATCGAATATGACGACGGGTTTTACGGAGGCGAGTTTTCGTCTCCCGATTCTGATGTCTATTGCAAGTTCCTATATGATAGAAAAACGCAGGAGTTCATCAACATCTGGAATAACAGCAAGCCCATCGACGATATTCTTCCGATACCAATCTGGTGGCTCGATATGAGGCTCGAGGAGAACGGCGAGCTCCGTAAGAACGAAAGCAAAATCAGCTATTGAACCTTTTAACAATTCGTGATTTGGCGATTACAAGTTTACTTAGGAGACGGGCTTCTGGCTCACTTCCCATCTTTTACACCATTTTATGGACGTTACTTGCTTGAAGTGATCCGTGGCGTTTGGCAAGCAAAACCGCAACGAGGGAGGCCGTTTCCGACCTCCCTCGCTAAGGGAAAATCCCTATTCCCTATTTCCACTCTTTTACGCTCGTCTGCTGCTGTGCCACTCCAGTCGATTTCAGTTGGATCGTCGGTTTTAACCGCTTTGCACCGCATCCCCCATGTGCCGCCGCATGGACGTTTGGGACAAAACACGGGAAAACCCGCAAGCTATTTCGCAACCGCGCACCCGCAGTTTCGTTTTTGTCCCGGGGACAAAAGTGGCTTGCACACAATCCTCTTGCCAAGTTCAACCCCGTCGATCCAAGCTCCTACTTAAATTTCTCTACCAGCAGCTGCCCAATCGCGTTCATCATCGCCCTATACTTTTCGCTATCCTCGAAAAGACTGGTGAAAGAGTCCACATTCTCCGCATAAGCCCTGCGCGCCTCCGCGTCAAACACTTTGGGGAGCACGCTGGACTCGAACACACGACGCCCGTCGCGACGGATGGTATCAGCGACTTGCGGATTGTCGGCGATACGCTTCCACAGCGTATCGATTACCACACGGTCACCCTCGGTGAAGTTGCCTGCCCATTGCTCGTTGAACTTGTCAACAAGCACCTGCAGCGGATCGCGCTTCTTGTCGAGGGTAAAGTTCGTGGCGCCACCGCCGGGCTCGAGCACTCCCCCGCCGCCCGCGAGCGAGATACTCCCTTCGAACTCGCGCTTGAGCTTGTAGAAGCGCATCTCGACCTTGTCGTCAACGGCTTCGACGGGGATCTTTTCAGCATTGAGAAGATGACGCAAG
This sequence comes from Olegusella massiliensis, assembly GCF_900078545.1. GTDB lineage: Bacteria > Actinomycetota > Coriobacteriia > Coriobacteriales > Atopobiaceae > Olegusella > Olegusella massiliensis. The sequence goes on along the minus strand of NZ_FLLS01000002.1, from coordinate 1,513,090 downwards.
TAGCTCAGGTACACGTACTCCTCATGCAGGTCGCGGTCGAACATGCGCACGATCTGGGTAATGTAGGCGTACCACTTGCAGAAGCTGCGCACCTTGCGGCGCACCTGGTAGCGTGCGTCATCGTCCAGCTCGTTGTAGTGCGCGACCGCCGGCCTCAAAACTGCCGCAAGCTTGCCCTGCATGTTGCTCTGCGACTTGTCCTTGCTATCGGTAAAGACTATCTTTGCCGCTGCCTCGATATCGGACTCACCATAAAGTCCATAGCCGCGGATGTCGGTCTGCACCTGATAGAGAAGATCAGTGTTGATCTGCTCGGAAAGCGAAGTCTCGGTATAGAAGCGCTCGAATGCCTTCTGGATATCCTCGGGCTTGTTGACGAAGTCGAGGATGTAGGTGTCCTCCTTATCCGGATGGATACGATTGACGCGGCAGAGCGTTTGGACAGCCTTCACGTCCTTAAGCTTTTTGTCCACCACCAGCGTATGCAGCAGAGGCTCATCGAAACCCGTCTGGTACTTCTCAGCAACCACGAGGACATCACCGTAGTTGTGGAACTCGGCCTTCGTCTGACTCTCAGCGACGCGCTGGCCATCGTGCCCGACATTGAGTGACGGTTCAGTGTACTCGGGACCGTCGGGGCCGTCCGCAGGGTCACTGATGCTGCCCGAAAATGCCACCAGCACCTCGATGTCGTCGTAGCCCTTCTTCTGCATATAGCGCTTAATCTCGTGGTAGTAGCGTACCGTCGCAAGGCGCGACGCCGTGACCACCATCATCTTGCCCTTGCCGCGAATCTTGGTACGTGTCACGTTGCGGAACGTCTCCACAATGATCTCGGCTTTTTGGCCGAGGGCATAGGGATGCAGCTCCTTGTACTTGCGGAGCAACTTGAGCGTGGGGCTACTCGGAACATCTGGGTTGTCCGGAACCGTACGCGCAAGCTCGACGGCTTCCGAATAGCTCACGTAGTTGGCGAGGGGGTCCATGATGAAACCTTCTTCGATTGCCTGGCGCATCGAATAGATATGGAATGGATGGAAGGACCCATCGGGCCACTCATCGCCAAACATTTCAAGCGTCTGCTCCTTCGGCGTAGCGGTAAAGGCCACAAAGGTCAGGTTCCGGTGGCGGCCATGGCTCGCGAGTTCACGGGCGAGCTCGTCCTCCCAATCGGCGGCGGCGTCCTCAGCTTCTGCTTCGATTTCGGCGTATTCTTCCAAAGCATCACGCTTGTCAGCAAGGGCGCTTTTGAGCTTGAGTGCACTCGTTCCCGTCTGGGACGAATGAGCTTCATCGACGATAATGGCGAAGCGCCTGCCCTTGCTCTCAACCTGCTCGTAGATCACGGGAAACTTCTGCAGGGTCGAGACGATGAGGCGGGACCCGCCGTTTATGGCATCGCGCAGGTCTGCCGAGGTCTTGTCCTTGCCGATGGTCACAACCGATCCGATGGCGTGGTCGAAGCCCGAGATGGTCTTCTGCAGCTGGCTGTCGAGCACGCGGCGGTCGGTGACGACGACCACAGAATCGAACAGCGGTTCATTGTCCACAAAGAGGGACGCCAGGCGATAGGCCGTCCAGGCGATGCTGTTAGACTTGCCCGAGCCCGCCGAATGCTGCACGAGGTAGTTCTTGCCCGTCCCGTTCGTGCGCACATCGGCGATAACCTTGCGCACGGAGTCGAGCTGGTGATAGCGCGGGAAGATGATACGTTTCTTTTTGCGCTTCACCTCGCGCCCACGTGCGTCGAGTTCCGTCTCTTCCTTGACTTCCAGGTGGAGGAACTTGTTGATGATGTCGAGCAGGCTGTCCTTCTGCAAGGCAACCTCCCATAAGTGGTGCGTGGCGTAACCGTCCGGGTTTGCGGGATTGCCCGCGCCGCCGTCGTTTCCCGCCCCAGCGGAGCCCTGGTTAAAGGGCAAAAAAATCGTCTTCGCACTCTCCAGTTTCGTGGTCATGTAGACGTTCTCGAGGTCGACAGCGAAAAACGCTACTATGCGCGTGTTGAACTTGAGGCAGCGGCACCGCGGGTCACGGTCCTCGCGCCACTGGCGCATGGCGTTCTCGACGTCCTGGCCGGTAAACTGGTCCTTGAGCTCTATACCCACTAAGGGGATGCCGTTCACGTCCAAGACCATGTCGATGGTCTGGTTGCCTGCCTCGGCAAAGTGAAACTGGCGGATGCAGCGGCAGACGTTTTTGGCGTAACGGGCAGCAGCGCTTTCGTTGAGGCTGCTCTCCGGCTTGAAAAACAACACCTTAAACGAGATGCCCCGATGCTTGAAGCCGTGCTTGAGAACCGCGACCATACCCAAGCGATTGACAGCGTCGTTGAAAACCTTGACAAACTTTGCCGTGGGGTCGGAGTTACACATGCGCTCGAAGCGCTCCCATGCCTTGGGCTGCGTCGTCTGGATAAAGTTGACTAGGGTGGTGGCGTCGAGCGCGCGGTCGCGGTACTCCATGTAGCCACCGCCGACCATCTGATAGCTGCCGTCCTCGATATAAAGGAACGAGTATCTGTCATCACATTTAAGGAAGCCGCCCGCAGATGAGCAGAGAAACGCCTCGATATCCCCTTCGAGATTATGCTCCTTGGCCTCGATCGTCATAGGGTCTCATTCCCTTCCAGTAACGTCTTTAGATCGTCGATAGGCGGAAGTGCATCGAGCAGCTCACTCGACATCTCCTCCGAGGTTTTATACGTAGCTACGCCCATGGGCTTGTTGTAGTCCTGGATGACATAATCAACAAATGCCTTACTCATGTCTTTACAGAGCACCAGGCCAATGGAGGGATTTTCATGCTCGCGGCGCTCAAAGTCATCCAGCACCCGCAGATATCCGGACAGCTGGCCTAGGTAGGCGGTCTTGAATGGCCCGCGCTTGAGCTCGACGGCCACAAGACAGTTGAGGTCGCGGTTGAAGAACAGCAAATCGATGTACTGATCCACCCCGAAGGCGTCAAGATGGAATTGGTTGCCCACGAACGAGAAACCCCGCCCAAATGTCATGATGAACTGCTTGATGTTCTGGACGATGCCCTGCTCGAGCACGCGCTCGTCAACGTCCTCAGCATCGCGTACACCGAGCTCTTCCACGTTGATGAAGTCGAGCAGGTATTCGTCCTTGAAGGTGTTGATGGCACGCAGGGCCTGCTGGCTCTTGGGCAGCGTGGCGAGGTAGTTGTTTGGGGCCTTGCCCTGGTGATAGAAATCGTCAGCTTTAATCGAATGCTTGAGGGCATCGACGCTCAGATGCTCCGAGGCGCACTTGCGGATGTAGAAGAGGCGCTCGTCGAGAGTCTTTGCCAGCGAGAGAATCCAACGATGATGGGTGAATCCGATAGACAGGAACTCATTCAGCGGGAAAGCCCCAGATTCTGGAACTTGTAAGTTCCAAGTTTCAGCTGCATCGTCAATCGCCAATTCGGCACTTGCAAGTTCCAAATTAGGCAGCCCGTCTAGCCTATCGCACCACTCCGAGTAGAACGTCCGCATGAAGCGGAGGTTCCTGCCAGAAAAGCCGCGAAGACCGGGCAAATCCCTTTGAAGGCGCTCGCCTATTGCATCGAGGGCTCCCGAGCCCCACTGTTGTTGCTCGCTCAGGCACGCAAGGTATCCACCCACCGCATAGTACAGCTGCAGCTGCTGGGCGTTTGCATCCTTGGCCGCAACATACTGCGCCTGTAAAATCGCCGTCTTTATGACTTCGACTACCTTGTTGTACCCATTGATTTCAGACGCCATGGCTATACCTCCCGTTTGCCAGTAACAGTCTCGTAAATGAGCGACTGCTTGTACGCCTTGAGGTCGGCAATGATAGCCTGCTTGGCAGCGATGGCGGTGTCGATTTGGGAGCACTTCTCGTCTAGGTAGTCCGCGATGCGACCACGATCGACATTACCGGGCCACGGCAGCTTTATATATTTGGCCTCCTGCCACTTGAGGCCCTGACGGACGCCAGCGCCCATGCCGTAGAAGCCTTTACGCAGGTCGTAGGCGTGCAGGGCGTAGTACAGGAACCTCGAGCAGGACGGATCAAACGGCCGCACGGTCACGTAGGCAGATGTGATGATGCCGCGCTCAGTAACCCTGCCGACCCTCAGGCTTTTCTGGTCGTTTTGCAGATCGGTAAACCTGAAAACGATGTCATCGGGCTCGATGATGTTGTAGGTCTCGAAGCTAGCTGGCAGCAGGCCATCGGTGGCATAGATGTCGCGCCTCTTAATCTTGCCGTAGCTCAGACTGAGGAGATTCGACTCAACCATGCCCTTGTTGGGGGTCTTGGTCTGGTCAGCGAGCTGTCCCACCTGGCGCAACCCCCATCCCACGGGCACTTCGCAGAGCCACTCGACGCCGCTATCCTTCATAGGAGCATCAGCGTCGAGACCCTTGGTAACCGCCCGATAGACTACCGAGTTCTTATATGCCTTGTATTCCTCAATGGTTTGCTCGGCGGCGGAGACAGCGCGGTCAATCTCGGCGCACTTCTCGTCCAGGTAGCCCGCGATGCGGCGCTGCTCGGGGAGAGGGGGCAAGGCAAACAGTAAATTGGCGATCTTCTTCCAGCTCAAGTTACACGAACGCACGCGAATGCCATCCGAGAGGGCCATGTAGACGTCGCGATAGGCCAATCCTCTCATGTAGTACATCAGGAAGCGCTTGTTCTGGTCCGAATCCATGACGTTGAGCACAGGCGAGGCCTTGCCGCGGGAGTCACTGATGCCAATGGAGCCCGCGAAGCCGTCCATCCCGTGGACAACAAGGTCACCAGGTTTGATCCCCTGATACCCAATCTCCTTGAGCGCAACGGTAAATCCATCAATTCTGCGATGCACTCGGAGGGTAACCTCCCCATCCCGGAAGCAGGTGATGACGCCGTCATCGTCCTCCACAGGACGCTGCAAAAGCACTAGAATACGCTTGCCTGGAACGACGCCCCACCCCGCTGGTACCTCGCCGAGCCACTCGACACCGCTATCCTTCATCTCCCGCATCGCTAACGCACCTCGCCAAAAAGCGCTTCGAGGCTGCGCTCAAGCGTCTTCTCGTGCTCGAGGATGCGTTTGGCGATTTCGTCGGCCGGTTCAAGCTCGGTGTACTTGTAGAACACGCGCGTGAACGGGATGGTGTAGCCCACCTTGGTCTTCTTCTTATCCACCCAGGCATGCTTGTTGTACGGGCACACCTCACGCTCGATGTAGGCGTCAATATCCTGCGTGAGCGGGATGTCCTCGGTATCTTCCTTCGCCTTGTCAGCCTGCATCTTTCCACGCTTGTTAAGGACGGGCTCTCCGTCCTCGTCGACGACGGGGGACTCCACAACCACACGGTTGAAACCAAACTCGACCGTCTGCATCAGGCGCGCTTCGACCGTAAGCTCCTGCCCGTTAGATCCGTCGCCCACCCAGGTGCCGTCGCGGTACTCGGAGTATGCCTGAACGATAAGGTCACGGGAGGATTTGGTGATGTCATTCTTCTTGTCGCCAATGCCCTTGCGACGCTTCTCGAAGCACTGAGAGGCATCGATGAGCAGCACATGATCACGATGTTCAGGCACCTTCGCTTTGCTGAAAAGCCATACGTAGGTGGCAATGCCGGTGTTGTAAAACGAGTCGCAAGGCAGCTGCACGATGGCGTCGAGGTAGTCATTCTCCAGCACGTAGCGGCGAATGCTGTCCTCGCCACTGCCAGGTTTACCCTTGTAGAGCGGACTCGCGTCCTGGATGATCGCCATCACACCATCGTCTTTGAGCTTGGCTAGACCATTGAGCACGAAGAGCATCTGGCCGTCACCCTTAGCCGGGAGCTTCTCCACAGGGAAGCGCCCGCCGCCAGCGGTCTTAAATTCCTTTTCCACCGCGGCAGCCTGCGGGTTCCACGGATCGCCGAATGGCGGGTTGGAGATGCAGTAGTCAAACTTGAAGCCCTCAAATTTGTCGGCGGAGAGGGTGTCGCCAAAGCGCATGTTGGCGTCGTCCTTGCCGCGGATGAGAGCGCTCGCCTTCGCAATGCCAAAGGTGAAGGGATTGAACTCCTGACCGTAGCAGGTCACGCGGGCCTCGGCGTCGAGCTGGCGCAGGCGCTCCTCGGTGCAGCCAAGCATCTGCGAGGTGCCCATAGCCTGGTCGTAGACCGTCTTGGTGATACGCTCGCCGTCAAAGACGTGCGGGTCCGCCTGGATAAGCAGGTCGGTCATGACATAGACGATGTCGCGGCTCGTGAAGTGTGCGCCGGCGTCCTCGTTGTAGGACTCAGAGAAGCGCTGGATGAGGTTCTCGAAGATATAGCCCATGTCTACCGCTTTAATCTTATCGGGAGTCATGTCTGCCTGGGGCTTACAAAAGTCGCAGACAACCTGGTAGAGCAGCGGGGCATCTGGATCAGAAAGGCGCTCGATCTGGTCGGAGAACTTCATTCGTGTCAGGATATCCTGCACGTTGTCCGAGAATCCGTTGAGGTAGTCCCTGAAGTTATCTTCGATGTTTTCCGGGTCTGCCTTGAGCTTCTCGAAGGTGAACTTCGAGGTGTTGTAGAACGGATAGCCGGAGGCATCGCGCAGAAAACCGTCCTTCACGGCAAGCGCCTTGTATTTTTCGGCAGCGGCGAGCACAGCATCGTGCGTGGGTGCAAGACAGTCGTGAAAGCGCTTGATAATGGTCATGGGAAGGATGACTAGGCCATACTCATGCGGCTTATAGGGCCCGCGCAAGGTATCGGCCGCAGCCCAGATGAGAGATGCCTTCTCCTGGATATTGGCGCCAACTGCCTTGATGAGCTTGTCGCTGTTGAGCATTACTATTTCTCCTTCTTGGATAGATACTCGATAAGGCTCATCTTCACCAACGACGTAAAGCTGATGCCGGAAAGAGCCGCGGCTTCCTTCGCCGCGTCGCGCATATTCTTAGGGATGCGAATGGTCACCGCGACGTTCTCGCCGTCCACAAGAAAGCTCTTGAGCTCGCTTGCCTTAGCCTCTCCATCAATTAGGTCGGCGTACTTCATGTGAACCTCCGCAATTGCATGATGCAATACAAATCTGGACTCAATTCTATCAGAGCGTACTATGCAAATGAGTAATTTTACGTCGCAGCTAGAACGGTAAATTCTCGCCGTTTGAGCCCAAAGATTCGTGTTTCATTTTGCCATGAGCCCAAAATAAGCCAAAAATATTTTGCCTTTTGTCTCACGCAAGCAACCGCAGCCAAGCATTAACAGGCAATTATTTGATGGCACTCCAGAATAATCTCATGTCTGTCCAATTTGGTTAAGTTTCTTATCTCCTCAGATATATGCCTTTATACATTGCTCTAATGGCTTGCGTATACTACGTACATCACAGCACACAACTGAATACCGCATGCAAATAAAAAATGAGGAAGCCGTTTCTGAGCTCGCCCACTCTCACGCGACGTGTCAGCTCGCCAACAACGAGCTGCACATCGGTTTCGCCCAGACTGTCGAGGTAGTCCGCGAAGTCATGGCATCGGGCTGCATTTTCACATACTAGGTTTTGCTGTTCTTGTCGACACCAAACCTGTTTGCCTGATCGTTTATGAGCTCGAAGATGGTCTGCCGGTTGCGAGGTGCATCGGGAGGTGTCCAAGCTGCTCGGTAGATTCTGCACTTAAAACAGCATTGAGGGTCTCTTGTAAAAGTACCCTAAAAGCACTGCCATTGTTTTCTCCCAAAAGTTGCAAAATCTCGTTCTGGCTCAGCATAATATTAAGTTGAGCCATGTGCGTACCTCTAAGCATTTGTAGTGATTTTACGATTACAAGTTTACTTAGGAGACGGGCCTCTGGCTCACTTCTCATCTTTCATGCCATTTTATGGACGTAACTGCCAAACGCCACGTTCTACTTCATGCCAGATGCCAAACGCCACGTTCTACTTCACTTTTTTAGCCAAAAGCCACGTTTCATTTCACGCAGAAAAAATTTACCTGCGGAAACGTCAGGCTCTTTGAAACGGAACGTGGCTTTTGACATTTTTTCTGAAACAGGACGTGGCTTTTGACAAGCAGGGTTGGTCTGCTTGAAATGATCCGTGGGGTTTGGCAAGCAAAGCTGGTCTGCTTGAAATGATCCATGGCGTTTGGCAAGCAAAACCGCAACGAGGGACGCTGTTTCCGACCTCCCTCGCAAAGGGTGCATACCTATTCCCACTCAATTGTGCCAACGGGCTTGGGGGTCAAGTCGTAGCATACACGGCATACGCCAGGCACTTCAGAAAGAATACGCGCGGTAATCTTCTTGAGTAAAGCCCAATTTAGCTCGGGCACCTCAGCTGTCATAGCATCTACCGTGTTGACGCAACGAATAATGACTGGCCAGTCAAAGGCGCGCTTGCCATCACGCACACCTGTGGCACGCATATCGGGCACCACCGTAAAGTACTGCCAAATCGCCCCCGCAAGACCAGCAGCTGCAATCTCATCGCGCAAAATCTTGTCACTTGCGCGCAGAGCCTCGAGGCGATCACGTGTAATCGCACCCAAGCAGCGTACACCCAAACCAGGACCAGGGAACGGCTGACGATAAACCATCTCATCAGGCAAGCCAAGGGCACTACCTACCACACGCACTTCATCCTTGTACAGATATTTCACAGGCTCTACCAGTTCAAAATCCATATCTTCAGGCAGACCACCCACATTATGATGAGCCTTAACACCTTTCTCGGACTCAATAATGTCAGGATAAATTGTTCCCTGCGCAAGGAAACCCACACCCGAAAGCTTAGCTGCTTCCTCAGCAAATACCTTAATAAATTCTCCACCGATAATCTTGCGCTTAGCTTCAGGTTCCTCAACACCCTCAAGCAAGCTCAAAAAACGGTCAGTAGCGTCAACATACACTAGATTTGCGTCCAACTGATTCTTGAACACCTCAATGACCTGCTCGGACTCCCCCGCACGCATCAAACCATGATTCACATGCACACATACGAGCTGCTTGCCAATAGCGCGCACAAGCAGAGCTGCCACAACAGAAGAGTCAACGCCACCAGACAGGGCGAGCAGAACTTTGCCATCCCCTACCTGCGCGCGAACCGCCTCGACTTGCTGGGCAATAAAAGCCTCAGCAAGATCCGCCGTGCTAATACGAGCCATATCCTCTGGACGCTTGTCAACCATGTGACACCCCTTCTTGTTGCATGTCATGTTACTTGCACCACAAACTCTTTAGTGTAGGTAAATCGTAGCGGAAAGATACGCTAACGGGGCAGACTAATCTTAGGTATCACGTCGAGACATACTTTGTGTGATACTGTTTTTGCGAGCGAGAAAAGTTGTGGAAGAGCCACAACTACTATCCGCCCTAGAGAGGAGTTCAACATGGCACAAAATATTTATGACTTTACCGTCACCAAGCCCGACGGCAGCACCCAAAGTCTTGCCGACTACAAAGGCAAGCTTTTATTGGTAGTCAATACCGCCACTGGTTGCGGTTTTACCCCTCAGTATGAGGACCTCGAGCGAATTTATCGCGAGTACAAGGCACAGGATTTTGAAATCCTTGACTTTCCTTGCAATCAGTTCCGTAACCAAGCGCCTGGCACCGATGAGGAGATTCGCCAATTCTGCCAGCTAAAATTTGGCGCGGATTTTCCTCAGTATAAAAAGCTCGAAGTCAACGGTGATGGTGCAGACCCGCTCTTTGTGTGGCTTGCCACCGAAAAGCCTTTCCAGGGCTGGGGCAAAAGTGTCAAAGCCTTGGCAATGAAGCCTTTTGGCGCAAGCATCGATCAGGAATTTGGCGAAAAGGCCTACGTCAAGTGGAACTTCACTAAGTGGCTTGTTGACCGCGAAGGCAATATTGTTGCTCGTTTTGAGCCTACCGTATCTATGGACAAGGTTGAGGCTGCAATCAAAGCTGCCCTATAAGCAAAAATTGAGTAACTAGGCACACCGCTCAGCTGCTGTATATGACCCTATTTGAGTCTCTCATGCTGCTGGGCGGTCGTTTTTTGCCTTCAATATTTCCTCTCACTCGATTAACTTAACTGTTTATACCTATCGAGGTCGGAAACTTCGCCATCATGGTTCATAATGAGCGCATTAGTGCATGCGAGGCGCAATTGCGCACATGGGAGTAGATATGGCTTTGTGGGAAAAAATTCTTGACTTTGGCGATCCTTATGCTGAGCAAAACCAGTTCACGGATGAGACAAGTGGAGCAAAATTTGCTGAGGTAATCTACGGTGGCCGCAATGCTGACGATGAGCCCTGCAAGCCCGCAGATGACCCCAAAGGTGTTGGTCGTTGGGTTGGAATTGAACGTGATGGTGGCTATGAGCTGCTATTTTGGAAGCATGACCGCAAATCGGGCGGCAAAACCGAATATGGTTTTGGCATTACCGGAGACCCCCTCAAACAGCTCCATGAAGTATTGGACAAGAAGGCCGCGTTAGTCAAAAAGGCCGAGGCTTTGCTTGCTGACGAAAAACGTGACGGAGCTGCCCTGCGCAAAATGAACGCCTTGATGGACGAATGGAAGGCCGTCCATGGCTTTTCTACTCCACGCGAAGACGAGATGTGGAACGCATTTCAAGCCGCACGCACAAAGTTCCGCGAAGAGCGCCATGCCGTTATGCAATCTATGGCCAAAGCCAAAGAAGAACTGGCACAGAAAGCCGAAGCCGTCGCTGAAGCTAAGGATTTTCGCAATGGTAGCGCACAGATGCGCGAGCTGATGGATCAGTGGCGCAAACTGAGCTCTGCGGGTCGTCAGGCCGACGAGGTGCTTTGGACTCGCTTTAATGGGGCTCGTCAGACATTTTTTGACGCACAGCGTGAAAACTACAAACGCCGCCAAGCAAAAATTGCTGAGAACGCCACAGCAAAAGAAGGTCTCATCAAACGCGCACAGGAGCTCAGCGATGCCAAAGATTATTCGCGTGAGGCCACTTCGGCTATGCGCGCTCTTGGTGATGCGTGGAAAGCTACGGGTTTTGCCGGCAAAGAAGTAAACGACCAGCTGTGGGAGCGCTTCCGTTTAGCTCAAAACCCCTTCTGGGACGAGCGCAAAAAATACAATGAGCGTCGTCATGCTGAGTGGGAACAACGCCACGCCGCGTGGTGCGAGCGTATGGAAGGCGTCCTTGCAGCAAAGCAGCGCACCCTCGACAAGCTTGAGGAGCAGGTCGACGTTTTGGAATACCAGATCAAGACCACCGATGATGATGACCGTCGTCGTGATTTGACGAAACGCTTAGAAGACTACCAGCACGACATTGCAGATATCGAACATGATATGGCAGACATCCGCCACAAGATGAAACGTTAGGCTCTAAGGTTTTTACAGCTACTATACGCAACACCCCAGACGTCTTGTGAGTTTCCACATCACAAGACGTCTTATCAAACAGATAGGATGGCGATTTTTATGGCCAAGTACAGCAGCTCTCATAGCAAGCGTGCGTATGTAAATGGCGTCATTCTTGATGGCACCAAAGATATGAGCGCTCAAACGGGCAAAGCGGTGCTTGTTGAGGGCGATACCATTGTAGCCATAAGCGAGCAAATCTCTGATTTGTCTGGATATGAAATCATTGATTTGGACGGGGGCTACCTTCTACCTGGCCTTATCAATATGCATGTGCATCTTGCAGGCAACGGCAAGCCCCAAAAGAAGCAGCGTGACGCATCCGCACTGGTAGACAAACTCTTTTCCAATCCTATTAGCGCAGCTATTGCCCATGCGCTCGTGCGCTCCTATGCAAAAATTGAACTGATGAGCGGAGTAACTACCATACGTACCGTCGGCGGCCTCCGTGATTTGGATACGCGCGTACGTGATGAAATTGCTTGTGGCAATCAGTTGGGGCCACGCATCATTGCAGCAAACGAAGGCATTTCAGTACCTGGTGGTCATATGGCAGGCTCAGTCGCAATAGCTGCTGAAAGCTCCGATGCGGCATGTGCTTTGGTTCACAAGGCTCAAGCCCAAAACGTTGACTTAATTAAGCTGATGATTACCGGTGGCGTACTTGATGCAAAGGCAAAAGGTGTGCCAGGCGAGCTCAAGATGCCTCCCGAGATGGTAAAGGCTACCTGTGATGAAGCACATGCCTGTGGCTACCTTGTTGCAGCACATGTTGAATCCACTGAAGGCGTCAAGGTTGCTCTCGAAAATGGTGTTGACTCTATTGAACACGGTGCCGAACCCACCGATGAGATTATTCAGCTATTTAAGGATCGTGGTGCCTTCCTGACATGCACTATTTCACCCGCTCTTTCCTATGCCCTTTTTGATCGCAGCATATCTGGTGCCTCAGAGATAGAGCAGTTCAACGGCAAGATGGTCTTTGACGGCATTATCTCTTGTGCAAAGGCAGCCTTAGCTCATGACATTCCTGTCGCCCTCGGCAACGATGTGGGGTGTCCTTGGGTTTCCCAATATGACTTCTGGCGCGAGCTGGTCTACTTCCACAAGATGGTTGGTGTCTCTGAAAAATTTACTCTCTATACGGCCACCTTGCGTAATGCTGAACTGGCAGGTATTGGGGATACAACTGGCTCTATCGAGGTAGGCAAATGTGCTGACATGATTGTCTGCTCCAAAAATCCTCTTGAAGACCTCAGCGCGCTGAGGGATATCGAAATGGTTGTAACACGAGGGTATGTGGTGAAACATCCACATGTCATGCGCAAAAAAATACTTGACCGTGAGCTCGACAAATTCTTGTAGGACTACATACATGGACAAGCCCCAAGACCCTACCGACAAAAGCAAGCGACTCTTTATTGCCATCTGGCCTCATGAAGCAGTACGTCGTGCGCTGATAGCCACCCAAGCTGACCTCAGCTCACTCATTGCGCATCCCAAACCGAGCTCCAAACGCAATCTACATTTGACCCTCGCCTTTTTGGGCGAGTGCACCGCTTTGCAGGAAACCGCTGCCAAACGCGCTATAGCTCGCTGCGCACAGAGTACCTTGCCATTTGAGCTCAAGCTGGCATCTCTTGGTTGTTTTGAGAAACGCCATGGTGGAGCGATTGTTTGGCGAGGTTTAGACGGCGATCTGGATAGCCTACATGCGCTCCATGCACGACTTTGCACAGAGCTTGTCGCAGAGGGATTGGGCGATTTTCAAAGCAGTAGCTTTGGTATCTATATCCCCCATATCAGTCTTTTCCGTGGTGCTCGTCTTTCGCAAAACTCTAAGGCCGCAGGCTTGGCAGAAGCTTTGGCCGCACAATCTCAAAAACACGACAGCGATATACGTTGGGCAGCCCAGTGGCAAGCCTCCTCACTTTCACTGGTTTGGAGCCATCGTGAGAGTAAAGACGGACCTCTGCTCTATGATGAAATCGCTCATGCTGAGTATTCGGCAAAAGAATCGCCCATCTTATCTCGCGACGTCAATGCCACAAAGACGACGCACCCTCGTACGATATTTATTGATGCTGATGCCTGCCCTGTCATTCGTGAGACCCTTTCTTGCGCACGTAAACAGGGCATTCCCGTTGTCATTGCAGGTAATACCACTCAAAACCTTGAACGCCATATTCAGACTGACGATCCTCGTAGCCCAAGGCAGGCAAAGAATGGCTTTTGGGTAGAGGTGCTCAACGTGAGTATTGGCGCCGACAGCGCTGACTTTGCCATCGTGGAGCAACTTGCGCCAAAAGACCTTGTAGTGACCCAGGATATCGGCCTTGCAGGGATGGCGCTCGGCCGCGGCGCGCTTGCAATAGGAGTACGCGGTTACATCTATCACAAAGAAACTATCGATTTTGACTTGATGCTACGTCACGAAGAAAAGAAAGTTCGCCGTACAGGAGGCCGAACAAAAGGACCCGCTCCTTTTACTTCTGAAGACCGCAAGCGCTTCGTGGCAAAGCTTAGGTATCTGCTCACACAAAACTAGTATGGGCAGATACGTACGACCAAACAAAATTTTTGTTTGTGCGCAGGCATGGTTTTGCTTACGCACAAGCACACTAACTTACTGGCGATAATAGCTCAGGAAGTCTGCCAGCTTGTCAACAGCTTCTTTGAGGGTCTCGATACGCGGCAGGTAAACGATGCGGAAGTGATCGGGTTCACTCCAGTTAAAACCAGTGCCCTGAACAATGAGCACTTTTTTGTCTTGGAGCAAATCGAGGGCAAATTGCTGGTCATCGGTAATATTAAAGCGCTCACGGTCAAGCTTGGGGAAAATATAGAAGGCTGCCCTAGGCTTCACCACGCTGATACCAGGAATATCTTTGAGCGCATTGTATACGTACTCGCGCTGCTCGTAGACACGGCCGCCTGGCTGGACATAGTCGCGCACCGACTGATGACCCCACAGCGCCGTCTGAACAATAGACTGTGCGGGCACATTAGAGCACAGACGCATGTTTGAAAGCATGTTGATGCCCAAAATATAGTCACGGGCAATGCGTTTGTTGCCAGACAGTACCATCCAGCCAATGCGATAGCCAGCAATCATGTGGGACTTGGAGAGGCCTGAGAAAGTCACACAAAACAGGTCAGGTGCGAGCGAGGCAATAGAGATGTGCTCACCCTCGCCTTCCATTACAAGACGATCGTAAATCTCGTCAGAAAAAATAATTAACTGGTGCTCACGAGCGATATCTACAATCTCTTGCAGCACCTCACGTGGGTAGAGTGCGCCGGTTGGATTATTGGGATTAATGATAACAATGGCTTTGGTAGCAGGCGTAATCTTGGAACGAATATCGTCTATATCGGGATACCAGTCTGCCTGCTCGTCACATAGATAATGTACAACCTTGCCACCGGCAAGCGTTGCGCAGGCAGTCCACAGCGGATAGTCTGGGCTTGGAATCAAAATCTCGTCACCATCATCAAGCAGCGCCGACATCGACAAATTGATAAGTTCAGAAACACCGTTGCCAGTATAGATATCGTGCATCGTGACGTTTGGTAGGTTCTTGACCTGCGAATACTGCATAATTGCCTTGCGCGCCGAAAAGAGACCCTTAGATGCTGAGTAGCCCTCACACTGGGTCAATTGCGCTGCCATGTCCAAAACAACCTCATCGGGAGTACGAAAACCAAACGTGGCGGGGTTTCCAATGTTGAGCTTGAGGATGTTCATGCCATCCTCTTCCATGCGGTTTGCCTCATCAACAACAGGGCCACGCACGTCGTACAACACGTTTTCGAGCTTGGCAGATTTATTGAAATGGCGCATAGGATGAACCTCCCGGTACACTTTTTTCTGTGAAGTAGAGCTGAACTTGTGACTACCATTTGACTGCTTGGTCGCAGATAAACCCGGTTTGAGGGGCGCAGTAGCGCCCGTGGTAGCTCGCGTACCAGACCGCTCGTCATCGGCTGCTCGGGCTACCGCTGCATGATCGCGAGCCGTCTGCTGCTGATTGGTACCTGCAAGCCAGTTTTCTTCAACGCCCAAAAGCTCTGCTAACGAGCTCAATGCGGCAGAGCGTGGCATAGTTTTGCCGCTAACATACTGGCTCAACTGGCTTTTGCCGAGCTTTACTCCCGATGCGGAGGCCAGATGCAACAAATCAACCTGCTTGAGGTCACGCTCCTCCATAATCTTGGCCAAACGCTCAGGAAAACCCTGGCTATCCATGTCTACTCCGCTCATTCCTGACGGTACCTGTCTTTACCGCTCGTCTCAATCCATCTTGCAGAGAAACACTACGTGTGAACTTTAAATACGAGCTCTCTTCATGCAAAAGTTCAAAGTTCAATTTTGTTCTCAAAGCGTTGAAAACATAATAGTTCAAAGTTCAAGATTTAAGTTCAGAATAATGTTCAATATAAAACTGACACAGTACATTTTTTATTCAAATAAGTCATGCGTTTTTCTTCCGCTTGTATCGAATAACATTTTTCCTGTTAATCGTGCTTTTCTATGAGAAAATATCAAAGTAATTCGCGCTATTTTTAAAAAAGACAAAATTGTCCTTGCATTTCTTTTGGCGCTAGGTAATAATAACTTCCGCTGAAGCGCGACGAAAGTCGTGCGGGGCAGATGGTGGGTGTAGCTCAGTTGGCCAGAGCGCCGGACCGTGGCTCCGGAGGTCGTGGGTTCGAGACCCACTACCCACCCCATTTTTGCGCTGTTAGCTCAGCTGGCCAGAGCAGGGGACTCTTAATCCCAAGGTCCAGGGTTCGAATCCCTGACGGCGCACCAGAATATGCAGGTCAGAGCTTTGGCTCTGACCTTTTTTATTATCCAATAACATGCAGTGACAGAAAAGTGACATACGCTTTTTCGCCTTGCCATCTGGCTTTATATCACCCATCTTGCGGAGAGAATGCTTGTACTCCCGCTTGCGAAAAACTACGAATTCAAATGGTAACAAAGTTTTTCTTGCATCTTTGCGCCTCGCTCATTATCCTTACTTTAGCATACTAAAGTTTAGTTAACTAAAGTGGCTGCACGAAAAGGATGTCCGGCTCACGCGACAGGGGGAATCAAGATGAGCATCCAAGATAAGCAAATCAATCGTAGGTCTTTTATCAAGGCAAGTGGTTTTGCTGCGAGCGCAGGTATTCTCAGCATGCTTGCCGCTTGTGGAAACAAGCCTACACCCACGGGATCAGCAGCGGGTAGTGCAGGTTCGGCAACAAAGAAGGGTTTTGAGCTTATCGTCGGCTTTGATGACGCCTTCCCACCCTACGGCTACCTTGACAAAGATGGCAACTACACGGGCTTTGACCTCGATCTCGCACAAGCCGTCTGCAAAAAGGAAGGTTGGACCTTTACACCCACCCCTATCAACTGGGATGCAAAAGATGCCATGCTCAACTCTGGTCAGATTAGCTGTATTTGGAACGGCTTTACCATCGAGAATCGCGAGAAGGACTATTCATTTACTGACGCATATATGGAAAACCGCCAGGTCATCGTTGTAAAGTCCGATTCAAACATCAAAGCGCTTGGCGACCTCAAGGATAAGCGTGTTATCACCCAAGCTGACTCGGCCGCCCTCGAGCTGCTCTCCGAGGGCGGAAGCCAAGCAGAACTTGGCAAGAGCTTTGGAAAACTCGATACCATCGGCGAGTACAACACCGCATTCATGTCCCTTGAACAGGGCACCTACGACGCTATTGCTGTTGACTATCCCGTCGCTGTCTTTAATATCGACGGCCGCTCAGAGTTCACCATTCTTGATGAATCTTTGAATTCCGAGCACTTTGGGATCGGCTGTGCAAAAAATGATGAAGGCAAGAAGCTCGCAGCTACCATCCAAGCAGATCTCCAAGCGCTCGATGTCGACGGCACCGTCAAAAAGATTTGTGAGAAGTATAGTAATCAGGGTGTTTCTTATGACCTCTGGTGTCTACCAAAGGCATAAGGTGCCACCAACAAGCTATGATTTTAAGACCGCGACTCGCACAGTCGCGGTCTGCTTTTGGGAAAGCAGTTCGAAAACAGTTCGCACATCAACCGTATGACAGGATGGCAGTATGGAAGTCTCTATCATGTTCCAAAAACTCATCGAGGGCTATGGCATCAGTCTCGAGATTTTCTTTGTCACCTTGATAGGAGCAACGCTTCTGGCCATCCCTGTCGCCTTGGGACGCCTCTCTCGCATCAAGCCGCTCGCATGGCTTATCAGCATCTATATCAGCCTGATGCGTGGCACACCTTTGATGTTGCAGATGTTCGCGGTCTTTTTTGCTCCGTATTACGTATTTGGTATCACCATGGGACCCGGTTACATGATGGTGGCCGTTCTTGCATCTTTTTTGATTAACTATGCCGCCTATTTTGCAGAAATCTATCGCTCGGGTATCCAGAGCATGCCGCGCGGCCAATATGAGGCAGCGAAAGCTTTGGGGTATTCGCGTAGTCAGACCTTCTTTCGCATCATCTTGCCTCAGGTGGTCAAACGTATCCTCCCTGCTATGGGAAATGAAATTGTGACTTTGGTCAAAGACACCTCACTGGCATTCTCCATTGGTGTCATCGAGATGTTTACCACAGGCAAGGCTCTCGTCGCTCGCGAGCACACGATGGTACCGTTTGTTATTGCAGCTGCAATTTATTGGATAACCTGTCTCATCATCGAAGCTCTGCTGCGCCGCGCCGAAAAAAAGCTTGCCTACTATCACGACTAAGCTCAGTTCAGCTACCTCACATAAGTCCTGCTTACGTACTTCAAAGTCCTGTTTTTCCCTACTCAATCCGTCAAGCAAAGCTAAGGAATCCGCAATGCTCAAAAAGAAGCCCCAACGCAAGCTTCCCACGCCCGATATTTCTTATTCCTCACTCGTCGGCCTACCAGCCGTCTACTTGCGAGGCGCCCGTAAGTCCTTTGGCGAACACGAGGTGCTGCACGATATCTCTCTGACGATTAACCGCGGAGAAGTACTGTCCATTATCGGTCCATCGGGCGCAGGTAAGTCCACCTTGCTGCGGTGCCTGACATTGCTGGATAGTTTTGACGCAGGCGAGCTATCCTACGACAGCATCGTGGTATGCAAGCCGCGCGGATCCGAGCTTGATTCTCGTGCCAAGAAGGACCCAAATCCCGAAGCAGGAGAGCATACTCTCGACATTCAACCTGCCATCTATGACAGAGCTGCTATGCAGCGCGCACGTATGCGCTTTGGCATTGTGTTTCAGGACTACAACCTCTTCCCCCACATGACAGTGCTGCAAAATGTGATGGATGCACCACTGGTAGTGCAAAAACGTAATCCAGCAGAAGTTAAAGAGCAGGCCTGTAAGCTACTTGAACGTCTCGATCTCACTGAGCATACAGACAAGGTTCCCTGTCAGCTCTCGGGCGGTCAGCAGCAGCGCGTTGCAATTGCACGTGCACTCTGCATGAAGCCTCGCGTGATTTTCTTTGACGAAGCAACCTCTGCCCTAGATCCTCGCCTGACCGATGATATGGTCAAGCTGATTCGCTCTCTGGCAGAAGAAGGCATGGCCGTCGGACTTGTTACTCATGAGATGAGTTTTGCGCGGGCTGCTTCCGATCGTGTCTGTCTGCTGCTAGATGGTCGCATTGTAGAAGAAGGAACGCCCAAGGAGGTATTTGATTATCCGAGCGATCCTCGCACCCGCGCGTTTCTTGCCTCCCCCACCAAAGAATAAATGGAGGCGCGGGGCATGTGCTCTACCCAGGGGATCCTTGCAAATTTTTGCAGCAAAGTCCCAACGCATTCCTAATCAAGCCCTCCAAATCGTTGCAACCTGAGGTTGCAACGGTTGAGCGCGCAGAGAGGAGGTTGGCAGCTGGTTTAGAACACAACTACCCAAATTGAGCTCGCGTGGCGGGGTCAGCAGCTAGTTGAGAGCGCAACGCCCAAAGCTACAAGAGCTGCTCGGCAATCTGCACGGCATTAGTGGCCGCACCCTTGCGAATTTGATCGCCACAAACCCAATACGTCAATGCATTCACACCGTCAGGTGCCGACAAATCACGACGAATACGGCCCACATAGATGAGGTCCTGATCGGATGTCTCAAGCGGCATAGGATATTTGGCAGCCGCCAAATCATCCACCACACGTACACCAGGCGCAGCTGTCAAAATCTCGCGCGCTTCATCTACCGAAATGGGACGCTCGAACTCTGCTGTGATTGACTCAGAATGCGAACGCATAACAGGGACACGCACACAGGTACAATTCACGCGTAACTCAGGCAAGTGCATAATCTTGCGGCCCTCGTAGAGCATCTTCATCTCTTCGCTGGTATAGCCTGCTTCCTTCTCAGAACCAATCTGAGGAATAAGGTTTGCCGCCAACTGATGTGCAAACGGGGCAGTATTGCCCACAGGCTCACCTGCGGCCACCGCCTCCATCTCACGCTCAAGCTCCTTCAAGCCGGGCATACCCGCACCAGATGCTGCTTGATAGGTCGAGACCACCATGCGCTTGAGACCCGCCTGCTGATGCAAAGGCCAGGTAGGCACAAGACCAATAATCGTGGCACAGTTGGGATTGGAGATAATACCTTTGTTGTTTTTAGCATCTGCTGCATTAATCTCAGAGATAACCAGTGGCACATCAGCATCCATACGGAAAGCATGGCTATTATCAACGCACACAGCACCGCGTTTTACCGCCTCAGGCAGCAATTCGCGCGCGATATCATCACCTGCAGCTCCCAGCACAATATCGACGCCCTCAAAGGCTTCAGGAGCCGCGAGAACGGCTGGGATCTGCTTGTCATGAAATACTACCGTACGTCCCACCGAACGCGCACTCGCAAGGGGCACCAAACGACTAACGGGAAAATCTCGCTCTTCCAAACACTTCAACATCTGTGTACCCACAACACCTGTGGCGCCCAGAATGGCAACAGTTTTTCCGCTCATACTCATAACTCCCGCCTAAACTTTTTCGTGTGCAGCAAAGCCGTCATACATCACGCGAATTGCACGCTCAAAATCATCGTTGTCCACACCGACAATAATCGAAATCTCCTGTGAGCTTTGGGTAATCAAACGAATATTGATTCCTGCCTTGCCCAATACGCCAAAGATAAGACCTGACGAGCCAGGGCGACGACGGAGATTGCGGCCCACAATGGAAATCAAAGCTAATTTGTCAGTGACCGTAATGTCATCAGGCGCCACCTCACGACGCAGATCGGTGATGATGGGGTAAATCTTGTCCTTTACATCGGCGCTATTCACCACAATGCCAAAGGAGTCAACACCTGTTGGCAAATGCTCTATCGAAACGCCGTAACGCTCAAATACTGATAAAGCAGAACGCACGATACCCACCTTGTCGGACATATGCGTCTTTTGGATATGTACTGCGGTAAAGTCCTTGCGACCGGCGATACCCGTAATGAGGTGCTCGACTTCGCGTTCTTCGGCCGTCTCACGGATAATTGTGCCTTTGCGGTCGGGCGAGTTGGTGTCTTTAATCTGGATGGGGATATTGGCCTCACGCACCGGAAAAATTGAATCTTCCTGCAGCACCGAGGCGCCCATGTAAGAAAGCTCGCGCATCTCATCAAAGGTAATACGATGAATTGCACGCGGCATATCAACAACATGTGGATCGGCAGACAAAAAGCCCGGCACATCTGTCCAGTTTTCATAGACGTTTGCTTCGAGACAGCGAGCAAGTACCGCACCGGTAATATCTCCACCACCACGCTGAAAGAGTTTGACCGTACCATCAACGGTACAACCATAAAAACCTGGCAGCAAAAAGCCACGAGGATTGCGCTGAGCTGCTTCTTTTACACGCATGGCCGTACGTTCAAAGTCCACCGTATTATCATGATGAAAAACAATGGTGTCCGAGGCGTCTACAAAAGGCAGCCCGAGATACTCAGCCATCAGCTGTCCGGTAAAAAATTCACCGCGACTCACAATATATTCAGGCGACAAAGAAGTCACCACCGAGGAGAACTCCTCGAACTTCTCAGCAACGGGATATCTGAGATCCAACGCCTTTGCAATCTCAACAAAGCGTTGCTCAATTTGCGAGAGCAGCGGCTGAGCATCCACATGGTATTGGATATGGGCGTTGGCAAGTAGCAACAAATCGGTGATTTTATTGTCGTCAGAAAAACGTTTACCCGCTGCCGATACCACCACAAAACGGCGATCTGGATCAGCTTGGATAATGCTTTTTACCTTGCGAAACTGCTCGGCACTTGCAACCGAGGACCCGCCAAATTTTGCAACCTTAATCATGAACTAGGCGTCCTTCCTAGGGCGCAAAAAAATGAGCGCCTCGGGGTCAATCTCGCGAGCCTTCGCCAAAAGCTCGCTTGCACAAACAGGGTTGATATCTTTGATAAGCCAAGCATCGGCACCATAGGCCTTCCAGCCTTCTTTTGCCGCCATAGTAGCTGCGCCACCACAGCGCAATACATAATCGCCCAACAGAAGATCTACGTCAAAACTCATTTTTTCGCAAAGGGCAAAGTTGGGACGCTCCCCTGCCATGTAGTCGAGGATATCCTGCACCATAGCGTTGCCCGTAGGCAAGGAGCCAGCTCCTTGACCATAGAATTTGAGTTCACCTACCGTGGTACCAGTAAGCGAAAGAATATTAAAGTTAGCAGGAACATTGGCCTCGGTTGCCGTCTGGGGTAGTGCTACAGGCTCGACAACAGCGGCATAGCGCTGCCCTTTGCGTACTGCTCGACCCATCAATTTGACGCGACGACCATGGACGGCAAAAAGTGCCACGTCACTGCTTTTGAGCGAACGAATACCTGTCGTGCAGACCTGCTCGGCAGAACAAAATGCATCAAAGGCGGTCAGGCAAGAAATAATAATTTTATTGCGAACATCAATACCATCAATATCTGCGGAAGGATCTGCTTCTGCATAACCTAAACGTTGCGCTTCGGCGAGCACCTCATCAAAGCTGGCGTCTCCCTCCTCAAGAGAAGTCAGCAGATAATTGGTTGTGCCATTCATAATCCCTGATACAGCAGAAATCTCATCAACGCGACGAGCATTGCGAATAGAGGATAACCATGGCACGCCACCACCTACCGCAGCCTCGCACAGGAGGGGCACGCCTGTAGTTTGCGCCAGCTCCACAAACTCTTTTAAATGCGCAGCCACAACAGCTTTGTTGGAAGTCACCACAGGTTTTCCCGCCTTGAGCGCGGCTGCGATAAAGCTATGCGCAGGCTCGATGCCACCCATGCATTCCAAGACCATCTCCACCTTGTCATCTGCCAAAATCTCCTCATAATTGGAGGTCATGCGCGGATCAGTGAGGTGGTTGGGTAGCTCAAGAATGCGCGTTACCCTGATATCGGGAAGATTTTTACAAATCTTGTCAACACCTTTACCTACGGTGCCATACCCTAAAAGAGCGATGTTCATCTCGATCCTATCTTTCGTTTATGTTTACGCTTTCGCATAAGCATGTTTGCAGTTCTATGATAGCTACAAGGCACAGACCCACGAAGAGCTAGGAGCCCATCTTGGCACGTTTGTATCACAGCACACGCTCCATTGAGCCCTCTGTAACAAGTAAGCAAGCTATTCTTGCCGGAATTGCTCCCGATGGGGGTCTGTATGTCTCAGATTCCCTTAATAATCTCAAAATTGACCTTGCGGCGGCATGTACTGAGGACTATCACGCCCTCGCTTGTCGTGTGTTGGGCTTGTTGCTTCCCGATTTTAGTAAAGAAGAAATTGCAGATTGTGTGGAGGCGGCTTACGGCAAGCGTTTTGACACGCCCCTCATTACTCCGCTTGTACCTGTAGGCGATGTGTGGATGTTAGAACTCTGGCATGGTCCCACCTGCGCCTTTAAAGATGTAGCACTGCAGATACTACCTCGGCTCATGTCAGTCGCACGCAAAGATGCCCAGGATGACAAGCAGATCATGATTGTGACAGCAACCTCAGGAGATACGGGCAAGGCAGCTCTTGAGGGTTTTGCGGATGTAGCTGGCACAGGAGTTGCCGTCTTTTATCCCAAAGGTGGCGTATCCGATGTACAGCGCCTGCAAATGGTTACACAGCGTGGTTGCAACGTGGCCGTCTGTGGAATACACGGCAACTTTGATGATGCTCAGACCGAAGTCAAGCATATCTTTGCCGATCACAAGCTTGCCGAGCGCTTATCCCAGAAAAACATCGCCCTATCCAGCGCAAACTCCATCAATATAGGTCGCCTGGTACCTCAGGTGGTCTATTACTTCTCAGCATACAAGCAACTCATTGACAAGGCAGTCATTCAGCTCGGTGATGATGTGGAGTTCTGTGTGCCTACGGGCAATTTTGGTGATGTACTTGCGGGCTATTATGCCAAGCTTTTGGGGCTTCCCATATCGCGTCTTATCGTAGCGTCCAACATTAACGATGTGCTTTTTGATTTCATCTCAACCGGTCGCTATAACCGCCTGCGTCCCTTTGAAAAAAGCCTCTCACCTTCGATGGATATCCTTGTATCCTCCAACCTTGAGCGTCTGCTTTATTACCTATCTGAAGGAGACACCCAACTCGTATCTGAGCTCATGGACCGCCTGGAGCAAGAGGGATCCTATGAGCTGCCCGAGGCTCTGCTTTGCCGCCTCCGCGAGCTTTTTGCCTGCGGTCGCGCCACAGATGAACAGACGCAAGCAACCATACGTGATATTTGGGAAGAATCTCAGGTACTCTTGGATACACATACTGCTGTTGCTATGCATGTACTTCGCGAGCAAACGCAAAGCAAAGGCATTCCTCGCGTTTGTCTTTCCACCGCTAATCCCTATAAGTTTTCTGCCTCCGTTCTTGAGGCGCTGGGGCAAAGCACCGAGGGCTTGGATGGGTTTGAATGCATGCAAGCCTTACAAAAATTTACGGGCATGCCTGCGCCACACCAACTACTCGAACTCAAACAACTACCTGAACGCCATCTTGACCTCTGTAAGCGCGAGCAGATGAACAGCTACATCGAGCACACGGCAGAAAGGTTGTTATTATGAGCGAACCTCGCGTGCTAAAAATCCAAGTCCCTGCAACTTCGGCCAATGTGGGTGTTGGCTTTGACTGCCTGGGCCTTGCACTCGATATGATGGCGACGTTTAGCTTTGTGCCTAGCACCGACGGTCAGCTGCATATCAAAGGTTGCGAACCTCGTTTTTGTGGAGCCGATAATCTGGTGTGGACCTCATACTGCCATACCTGTTCTGAGCTCGGAATTATCGAAGAATTGCTCAACATCACTATCGACTCCCCCATTCCTCTAGCGGGGGGCCTCGGTTCGAGTTCTGCTTGTATTGTGGCTGGTATTGCTGCCGCCTATGCACTGTCGGGCGTCAGTTTAGATCGCGAGCGCATCATTCAGATGGCAAGTTCGTTAGAAGGACATCCCGACAATGTTGCCCCTGCCGTTTTGGGAGGCTTGGTTTGCTCCTTTAGCAATGCAGGACGTGTGTGGACTCAACGTTTTGACGTTGCTGATAACCTACGCTTTATTGCCATTGTGCCGCCTTACGAGGTACGTACCGCTGCGGCACGGCGCGTGCTGCCAGCGGAGGTACCCATCACAACCGCTGTATGGCAGACGGGTCGTTGTGTTGCTATGGTACGCGCACTTGAGACGGGCGATGCGGAGCTCCTTGCCGCCTGCGCACATGATAAGCTGCACGAGCCCTATCGTGCGCGCTTGATTCCTGATTACGAAGCCTTGCGCTCGGCAGCACTGAGTTCAGGAGCTTCAGCTTTTGTCATTTCGGGTTCAGGCGCAACCATGCTTGCCATCTGCAAAAACGAGCAGAAAGCTGCTGGAGTCAGACGCACGCTTGTCACCATGGAAAGCGTTTCTGCCGCAGAAGGAGCATGTCGCGGCCTGCAAATCGAAACTCTACAAGCCTGCAAAACCGGTTTAGAAATTCTTGCGAGCTAGCCTACAGGCCATCGTTTCTACTGCCGTATGCCCCTGCGGACGGCTCACAAGGCAGCTTATATTGATGCTTGCCTGCACACTGACAGGCAAGCAGGCTAATTGCCAAGTTGCTTCTTGAGCATAATGGAAAGTATCGTCTCATCGGTATGCTGCATGCCTTCGCGCACAAAGGTACCGATGTTGCAAATAGTATCCTCGACATTATCAAAGACAATGCCATCCAAGCTCGAAGGCGAAATATCCGCCAAAGCCAAAGCAGAGCAATGGAGCGCAGCGTTGGTACCTGCCGCAATCTTGAGCGCGCAGGTAGCCTTGGCACCATCGCAAATCATACCTTGAAGCATAGCAATCATATTGTTAGCCGCTGCTTCAAGCTGAGATTCGGTACCACCTTGCAAGTAGGTCATACCACAGCAAGCACCTGTACCACCAGCAATTCCCGAGCCACAAAGTGGAGATAACCTGCCCATATACTCCTTAAGATGACATACCACCAGCCCAGAAATCGCAAGCGCACGCGATAGCTTCTCGTCACTGGAGCCCAACTCACGCGCCAGTTCAATGACCGGCACCGTACAAGCAATACCTTGATTGCCTGACCCTGCTACTGTCATGACCGAGAGCTGACAACCAGCCATACGCGCATCGCTGCCTGCAGCCGTTGCTGCCATGATACGCAGGGCAATATTGTTAAGGAGCATTGAGCTCGCACCACTTGTACCTGAGGCAATCTTTTCGCCCACACGTAGACCATAGCCACCCGACAGGCCTTCTTTACTCACCGCCATATTCAACGAAACACAGTCGAGCAAAAAAGCAATATCGGCGGCATCAACACTTGTAGCAAAGTCATAGATATTCTTGATAGTGAGACCCGTACCCGCATCAGAAGCACTACTAACGCTCAGAGGCTTATCGCAAATCACCTTACCGTAGTGCTCGATGCGTACCACATTGGTATGATCGCGCGCCACAACCGCACGGCTTGTCTCACCTGTCACAGATTTGAGCTGTGCCTCGATATAGAGTTGCTCGTCGGTAGCTTTTTGCTCTATCTGAATACGTTTTTTGGCAACCATCTGACGTGCAAGCTCCAACTGTTCGGGAGCAAAATTGGCCAGAACTTCTAGGTGCGCAGCAGAACGTCGCACAACCGCACCCAATGCGGCAGCAATTTCAATACCCACAGCACCAGTACCAGGGATGCCAACACCCAAGGCATTTTTGATGATGTTGGCAGAAAGCAGCAAGTGAATTTCTTTGATGTCTGCAGGATCGCAGCTCAGCTGCTCAGATGCAACCGATACAGCAAACGCAACGGCAATAGGCTCGGTGCAGCCCTGAGCGGGTATGACCTCTTTTTTGAGCAAACCGAGAAAGTCGGGCAAAGCCTGCGTTGTCATCATTTCTCCTACTCTCCTGTCTCCCCATCTCCTTCGAGAAAACCACCCGTCTGTCGTGACCACAAACCAGCATACTCGCCATCAGCGGCTATAAGCTCGGCGTGTGTACCGTCTTCTACAATTTTGCCGTCAGCAAGCACAACTATGCGATCAAGGGCAGCAACTGTGGACAAACGGTGGGCAACAACGATTGCGCTCCGTCCGCGCATAAGGTTTTCCAACGCTCCTTGCACCAACGCCTCGCTCTCGGAGTCCAGCGCAGACGTGGCCTCATCAAGCACCAAGATAGGAGCATCAACCAAAATTGCACGTGCTATAGCCACACGCTGACGTTGACCGCCCGAAAGTTTTGCTCCGCGCTCGCCCACCATAGTATCGAGACCCTGAGGCAGACGCTCAATAAACTCCATCGCATTGGCCTGTTCGGCAGCTTGACGAATTTCTTCATCACTTGCATCAGGCTTGCCATAAGCAATATTGTCCCTCACACTTCGGTGAAACAATAAGGGTTCTTGAGGTACATACGCAAGCTGTGAGCGCAAACTTTGCTGGGTGCAATGAGAGACGTCTTGCCCATCTATCAGCACCTGACCTTCCTGCACATCATCTAGTCGCAGCAACAATTTGGTCAAAGTCGTCTTTCCTGAGCCAGAACGGCCCACCAAGCCAACGCGCTGTCCTGCAGGAATATGCAGTGACAGGTCTGTAAAGACCTTCTCTTTTGCTGGCGCATCAGGATAGGCAAAGCCAATATGGCTAAAGTCGATGGCGCCCTGACTCACCTTGAGAGGGAGTGCATCCTCATCGTCTGCAACCAGCAACGGCTCATCGAGCACCCGTGTCATTTCGGCCGCATCGCCCAAAGAAGTATTGATGCGTGTCATCATCGAATTGAAGTAGTTCACGCGCATGGTGAGGTTGTAGGTATAGGTAAAAATCATCACCAGAGTACCGGCAGAAATGCCAAACCAAGCATTACCGCCAGCTACAAAAATCGAAGCAATGGTCATGATGACCGTAATCAAGGCGCTGGTAGTAAAGCCGCGGGCAAGCATAGCGTGCATGGTTGCTGTCTGAGCTTTACGTGCATCCCTATCAGCTGCAACAAAAAGCTCGTATTCATAGTCCTCACGACCGCTTGTTTTGACGGCAAGAATATTGGTTACTGCGTCAGAAAGCACCCCAGACAGGCGGTTTTGTGCAGAGGAGCTTGCTTCAGAGAGTGGCAAAATTTTTTTATAAAGCTTGTAAGCAATGCTGACATAAATGACAAGCGCAATAAAGAGAATAGCCACGTAGAGAGGCACCTGTGGCGCAAGCATCACGATAGTGCAGATGATAGACGCAACTGTTGGAATAAGCGAATACACCACCACATCAACGAGCCCCGTATAACCCGAGGTAAAACGACTCGTCTGACTCACCAATGCTCCACCAAAACGCCCGTTGTGAAACGTCATCGACTGATTGGAAAGCGTATCAAAACACAGGCGTGAAAGCCGATAATTGCCATTGATTTCAAGTTTATAGACACTGTAATCTTGCAACTTTGAAAGCACCTGGCCCACAGCATTAACAAGTATCAAAGCAATAATATATGGTCCGAAAACCTGCCATACCTGATCTGGCGCTACCTGACCTTGCTGTACGCGATCAACTATCAAACCCATCACATAGGTGTTAATAAAGGTTAGAAGCACGATATAACCTGCAGAAGAGAGCACCGAAAGAGCCGTGACACCAGGCATCTTCTTGGTGACATCCCAGAAGCGCTGTAAGGTGCGACGCGTAGTCGTAGGGTCAAGTTTGCCCTGCTTGCGTTGTGACATACAAAAAATTCCCCTCAACAAAGTGTCTGTCAAGGGAAATCCTACCCATTTATTGCAAACTCTAGCAGCGCAAACAAAACCGAGCTGCGCAAACAAACTTAAGCGGTCTGCTTAAACTCTAGTAGTACAGAGCGTCAGCTTGCCTAACCACCCAGATAGGCTTTGCGCACACGGTCGTCTGCCGCAAGCTCAGAAGCAGGACCATCCATCGCAATATGGCCTGTCTCAAGAACATAGGCACGATCAGCAACAGAAAGTGCCATCTGAGCGTTCTGCTCAACCAAAAGCACGGTAGTCCCCTCGTCGTGCAAACGGCGAATAATATTGAAAATCTCCTGCACGAGAATAGGTGCCAAACCCATCGAAGGCTCGTCGAGCATGAGTAGGCGCGGACGGCTCATCATGGCGCGTCCCATGGCAACCATCTGCTGCTCACCACCCGAAAGCGTACCGGCAATTTGACGACGACGCTCTTTCAAACGTGGAAAAAGAGCAAAGACGCGCTCCATATCGTCGGCGACTTCGTTTTTGGGACGCGTATAGCCACCCATCTCGAGGTTTTCTTCTACGCTCATAGCCTGGAAAAGAGACCTACCCTCAGGACACAATGCCAAACCCTTGGGCACTAAATCATTTGCTGGAACGCTAGCTATGGACTCCCCTGCAAATTCAATCTCACCCGCACGTGGCACCATCAAACCCGAAACCGTCTTGAGTGTCGTGGATTTGCCTGCACCATTAGCGCCAATCAGGGTAACAACTTCACCTTCCTCAACGTCAAAGGAGATACCTTTGATGGCATGGATCGAGCCATAGTACACATGCATATCTCGCACGGAAAGCAATGCCATAGCTTAGGCCTCCTTCTCTGCAGAGGCATCGGCTTGAGAACCCAGATAAGCCTCGATAACCTCGGGATTGTTTTGAATCTCGTCGGGCGTACCTTTGGCAATAATCTTGCCGTAGTTCAAAACAGCAATGCCTTCGCAGATGCCCATAACAAGGTCCATGTCGTGCTCAATCAACATAATGGCAATCTGGAACTCATCGCGAATCTTGAGAATACTGTCCATTAAGTCAGAGGTCTCGGAGGGATTCATGCCTGCCGCAGGCTCGTCAAGTAACAACAGCTTGGGCTCGGTTGCAAGAGCGCGGACTATCTCAAGACGACGTTGAGCGCCATAGGGCAAAGAACCCGCAGAGACTTGAGCAAGATCGGCCATATCAAACACGTCAAGCAGTTCAAGGGCGCGCTTATGGAAGGCCTTTTCGCTCTTGAAAAACTGTGGGGTACGGAAGATGCCGTTGAGCATTGAACACTTCACCTGATTGTGCAGACCAATACGCACGTTATCCTCAACCGATAGGTTGGAAAAGAGGCGAATGTTTTGGAAGGTACGAGCAATGCCCGCCTGATTGACCTTAGGAACACTCATATTATTGAGATCTTGACCATCCAACAAAATCGTACCTCGTGTGGGCTGGTAGACCTTGGTCAGCAAGTTAAAGATGGTCGTTTTACCTGCGCCGTTAGGACCAATAAGGCCCGCAATTTCAGTACGGCCTACAGCAATATCAAAATCCTCAACAGCATGCAGGCCGCCAAAATCAATGCCCAAATGACGGCATTCAAGGATGGGCTCTTTACCAAGGTCGCGCTCGGGCACAATAGAGGTTGAAGGCAAAGGTACCATCTTGGTGGTAACACGACGCGCTTTGATACCAGAGCGTTGGCCCTTAGGAGCCGACACAGCCTGCTTTTCTTCCTTAGTCATTGGCGCCATCCTCCTTTGCGCTCGCAGCACCAGCCCCTGCAACAGCTACCTGAGGAGCAGCCTTCTTTTTGCGGCTCTTTTTGAAATTATTTTTGAACCTACGCAATACCATACGTGCCTGCTCGTTGTTGGAGATAAGCATAACGGCAATCAGCACGATAGAGTAAATCAGCATGCGATAGGTAGACAGGAAACGCAGGGCTTCGGGAAGCACAGTCAGCACTGCTGCTGCAATCATGCCACCACGGATATTGCCAATACCGCCCAAGACAACAAACACCAACACCATAATGGAATTGTTGAAATCAAATTTGCTGGGGATAAAGCTCGAGTAGTTCAGACCATAGAGTGCACCTGCCATACCAGCAAGCACTGCCGAAACCACGAAAGCCATCATACGGTACTTCATCGAATTGATACCACAGGCTTCAGCTGCAATACGATTGTCACGAACAGCAAGAATGGCGCGACCAGAACGGCTATTAATGAGATTCAGTGCTACAAAAAGGCAAAATAGCACCAACAAGATACCCACAGTAAAGTTTGCAATCGTAGTAACGCCAACTGCACCTTTAGGGCCTGCAAGCAAAACTTTGCCTGCCTGAGACATATGCAGGGAACTTTCACTATTCATGCTGAGATGCAAACCACTCTCGTCCATCCCCACATAAAGATTGTTCAAGATATTCTTGATAATCTCGCCAAAGGCTAGGGTAACAATGGCCAGATAGTCGCCATGTAGGCGCATAACCGGAATAGAAATCAAAAAACCCATCACACCAGCAAGCAATCCACCGACAAGCATCGAGATGACAAGAATTGCTGGCTCATTTGCTGCCACGGCCCCCACAAGAGCAGCCGCAACTACGCCAGAAAAGGCACCGATACTCATAAATCCTGCATGTCCCAGCGAAAGCTCACCAGAAATACCCACGACAAGATTGAGTGAAATTGCCATACAGACATACGCACAGATGGGCACCAGCTGACCTTGGAGCGAATAAGAGAGGATATGCGTTGCAATCAAAATCTCACAGACCACAAAGAACAGCACGACAACACCATAGGTAGTGAGAGTTGAACGCAAAGATCGCGACATTTTGTATTCCATAGGGCTACACCTTCTCGTTCACAGGCTTGCCCAAAAGGCCAGCAGGTCGAACCAACAGCACAATAATCAATACACCAAAAACGATAGCGTCAGTAAACTTAGTAGAGACGTAGGTACGAGCAAACATCTCGATAACACCCAAAATAAGGCCACCCAAAAACGCTCCGGGAATCGAGCCGATACCACCAATAACGGCAGCAATAAAGGCCTTGATACCAGGCATGGAACCCGTCATGTAATACAGCGTAGGATAAGACGAGCACAGCAAAATGCCAGCTACTGCAGCCAAGCCAGAGCCAATAGCAAAGGTGAGCGAGATGGTTTTATTCACATTGATGCCCATAAGCTGAGCGGCACCCTTATCTTCGGAAACCGCACGCATCGCTTTGCCCATTTTGCCCCGTTGAGTAAAGAGCGTCAACGCAACAGCAACAATAGCGCAGACCACAATGGAAACCAGTGCGGTGGACTTGATAGTAAGGCTGCCAATTTGCAAGGGGCCAAAAGGTATGACTGACTTGAACACCTTAGGATTGGAACCAAAGAGCAACAGCGCGCCATTTTCCAAAAAATAAGATACGCCAATAGCAGTAATCAGCACGTCAAGCGAAGGAGCACTGCGCAGCGGCTTGTACGCAAGACGCTCGATAACAATGCCAAGTAGCGTGCAGCCTACAATGGAAATGAGTACTGCCAGCAGTGGCGGCAGTCCAAACAAACCCATCATAAAAAAGCAAATATAGGCTCCAACCATAATAATGTCGCCGTGTGCAAAGTTCAGCATACGCGCGATACCATAGACCATGGTATAGCCCAGAGCAATAACGGCATAAATACTGCCAAGCGACAGTCCATTTATAAGGGTGGACAAAAATTGCATCTAACGCGCCCCTTCTCCCTCGCAGCTAACAGCAGGGCGGAGGTGGCAATAGCCGCCTCCGTCCTGTCCTTGCAATCAATATCGGACTTTAGGCAACTACCTGGTATTTGCCATCCTTAATGACATAGCACTGAGGAATCTTGGAGACGGTACCATCCTCACTCCAAGTCATATCGGTACCAGTCAGACCGCTAAACTTAAAGTCTTTTGCCGTAAAGCATGCAACAAGTTTATCGCAGATATCAGATGCAGACATGTCCGACGTAACGCCAGATGTCTCAATGGCCTGCTTAATTGCAAAAACACAGTCATAGGCATCTGCAGCAAACTGATTAGGCTTAACACCATCAGAGAGTTTGGAGAAGGCATCGACGAACTTTTGCGTGTTTTCGTCTTCAGTGTCTGCAGTGAAAGGCGTAATGAGGTAGAGGCCTTCGGCAACGCTGGCGTCAAAACCATCTTGCTGCAAAATGCCGTCCATACCATCCATGCCAACAAAGGTAAATTCGTAGCCATTATCTTTTGCCTGCTGAAGCACCAGGCCACCCTGCTGATAATAGAAGGGCATGACAACAACGTCTGCACCTGCATCCTTAAACTTACCCAACTGAGACGTAAAGTCAGTATTGTTGTTGGAGTCAAAAGACTCGTCAGCAACAATCGAAAGTCCTTTATTTTTTGCTTCCTCAACAAAACCATCGTGCAAGCCAGTGGAGTAGGTATCACCCTGATCGTGCAAAATGGCAATCTTGGTGCCAAGCTTTTTTTGGGCAACCATATCTGCAGAAATCTTGCCCTGGTTGGGGTCGGTAAAGCACATCTGGAATACATTGGACTTGCGACTTGATCCCTCACCAATAACGTCGACAGAAGATGCGGAAGGCGTCAGTTCAAAGATATTATCCTTGTTTGTCTTGTCGGAAACTGCCACGCAAGGAGCGGTGGTCGTAGTACCAACAAGAATCTGAAGACCCCAATCCTTGAGATTGTTGTACGCATTGACTGAAGTCTCGGCAACGTGTGTATCATCCTGACAGTTATAGGAGAAGGTCACATCACCGGCAGCTTTGTTGATTTCGTTTACGGCAACCTGCGCACCCCAGTCCGTAGCAGTGCCATAAATTGCAGCTGCACCAGTCAAAGGACCGATACCGCCAACCTTAAACGAACTCTTGGGTCCATCAATTTGACTCTTTGCCTTTTCGCCTGAATCCCCAGAGCCAGCGCTACCAGAGTTACCGCAACCAGCTAGAGCTAGACCAGCAGTAGCAATACCAATGGTGCCCAGAAAGTTCCGGCGCGTCAGATTCGTCTTCATAATCAGTCCTCCTTCTGTTGAACTTTCTCAAATTACGTAGGGCTCCTCCCTACGCAATTTGGGCTTACCACACTCTAGAGGCAACATGATGCAACCCCAATGCAAGATAGCATCAGTTTTTTTGTCTGTAACATAAAAATATTTATTTAGAAATATAAGCGCCTAAATTTACCATAGGACAGCTAAACTGCTGGTCTATGCCTCGTTTGCAAAACGGTAAACACTTTCTTCTTGGGACTTGACCGCCTCATTTTCTGCATCTTTTGCAACGCCTGCCATATGCTTGGGTACATAGTTGCTCTTTGCTTGTTCTGCGCGGGCAATATTAAACAAGGTTGGTGCCGAAGACATAGATCCGCCTTCAAGTACGCGAAGATAATCGCGGGAGCTACGCTTAACAGCATCGGAGCTGTTATTCTCAATTTCTTGACGAAGCAGATAATCTACGTAGCTGGACTTGTCTACC
This sequence comes from Olegusella massiliensis, assembly GCF_900078545.1. GTDB lineage: Bacteria > Actinomycetota > Coriobacteriia > Coriobacteriales > Atopobiaceae > Olegusella > Olegusella massiliensis. The sequence goes on along the minus strand of NZ_FLLS01000002.1, from coordinate 1,479,003 downwards.
ACCTCGGGATGACCGGCAACAGGACGGAAAGGCAGCACTGCCGTAGGCGTATCGGGCGCATGCAAGGTAGAAGGATCTAGTTCATCACTTGGGGTACCTGCTGCAGTTGCAGGCTCGGTATCACGGGCTTCCATGGCCGTCATGGCCTGATTCCACAAGTCTTCAGTATTATCTACACAAGCAGTATTGCGGTGTTCAGGATAGATTCCCAAATCGACTTCAGGTATGCGACAGCGAATCTGATCAGCGCGCGAAACAGACTGCATATTGGGCACTACCGTGGGGTTTACATGCGGTTTTGCAGGCTGGGGGACCTCAGGTGTTGCTGGCGTTACATGATGATGAGCCGACATAATATCAAAGTCTTTTTCAGCTGCAAGCACAAACTTGTCTCGACGAAGATTTGCTGCCATAGCAGCGTCCCACCAGTCGGTACCCACATCACCCACACTGCCATCGGCGCGCGTAATCACAGGTACATCCTGCAACATGTCCTGACCTAGACGCTGAGTGAGCATAGCCTTGACACCTGCTGCGCGAGAAGCCATGCGCTGTTTCCAGCTCAGTTTCTCAACGTAATTTTCGGCAATATCTGCATAGTCGGTAGCAACGTGCGCTCCTAGGCCATCAGCTGAGCCGTTTGGAGCAACTGTTGCTGAAGCTTGTGCCTGCTCATCTGCTTGATCTGGTACTGCTTCAGAAACTGCATCCAGCACAACTGGCATACCAGCACACGTATCCCCTGCAACAGACCCAGAGCTTGCATCTGCTGAGACAGAGTCTTTGCTTGCGCGCTGTTCTGCTCGCTTATCTAACTGCTCAGATATGACAAAAATAACAAAGCCGACGATGCCACAAGCAACAGCACCTGTTGCCATACCCATCAAAAAATCGGCTGACGCATGCACAGTGGGCAGCGTGAGCGCCGCTGCAGAGCGGCCCATAGCATAAGCGGGTCTCGCAAGCGAAGTTGTAGCAGCACCAAGAAGACCTGCCACAATAGCTGGCGAATGCGTTGTATACTTCATGGTTCCTCCCCGCTCGCTTACCTGTGCAGCGGGGTACACGAAAGCTAAGGCAAAAGCGCCTTGGTACAGCTTTTGCAACGGCTTGCTGTGTTTGAGTTTCGTGTACCGTCGCGTTTTATCTCGACAAAATAGTCCAGACCTGATGCAACTATAATTCATATCTTAAGAAATGCAAGGATGAAGCTGTTTATTGGTAAAAATTAGTGCCTCTTCTGCTGCAAAAACTAGCAGCGTTTCTTACCATATGCTCAAAAATCGTTGCAACCTCTATACCCCGCAAATCGTTGCAACCTGAGCTTGCAACGATTTCCTTAACAGGCCAACTAGCTACAGTTTTATGTATTTCAGCAGGTAAATTAATTTCGTTGCAACCTGAGGTTGCAACGATGTAAGTGCTAGGTGACTTGCTAAGCTTGGTTATTTGGGACATATTTATCCAAAAAACTACCATTTGCGGCCTTAAATATACTTCTTGATACAAAAGCTAGCTTCTGTTTTAGCTAAGCAGATAAACAAGTACTACTCTATACATGAGTCTCGAAACGAGGGACTGGACATATGTGTTTGGATGAAGTTAAAAATTAAGTATGCAAAAAATTTGGAGTTGGAATATGGAAGCAATTCGAAAATATTTTCCTCGCATAATTTTGGCAGCTGCATGCATATATACTGTATACTACATTATCTTTCTTAGAGATTTCGCATATCTACATTATGATTTTAGGTTTTCGTTTATATGCATGTTATTTGCGCTGCCGATAATTACCTGTGCTCTTGGAATGTTTGTTGCATCAAAAATACTACATGCAACGTCACTGCTAGCCACAAGGCACAAAAACATACTCAAAGGCATCATTTGGCTTGTCGTAATAGTGCTCTATATCGCATTATTTCTATTGAAAAGTAATTTTAGTCAAGCAAAGCCATTGCTTTCGGGTCCCTTGGCTCAATCTACCTTCGATGTAGTTGTCTATGCAATAGAGCATGGCGGCCTGGTTGTTGGCTTGCTGTATGGAACATTAGCTAATAATTCAAGTAATAAGAACGCAGAATAAAGCGCTATACATATACATATATGGCTGCGGGCAAATAGATGCCTATACATCATTTGAAAAGCATCCAACAAGGCATTCTTTAGCAACTGCAATCTTTTTTGATGGTAATTGCAAGAATGCCTTTTGGACCATTTTGACAAGCGATGACAAACTGCTACAGACTAGGACAGGTAGTCACTCTGGGCAGCTTTTTTAGCAGAGCGAATCAAGAACTCCTCGTTATTGTTGGTAGCTTTAAGGCCCTTAACCAGTGCTGTTGCTGCACGCTCGGTATTGTTCATATTGGCAAGAATACGACGAATACCCCAGACAAAGGGCTGAATCTGCGCATCGATAAGCAAATCCTCATTACGCGTACCCGAAGCCACTGGATCGATTGCGGGGAAGATACGACGATCCGCAAGATCACGATCGAGCTTGAGTTCCATATTGCCTGTACCCTTGAACTCCTCAAAGATAACTTCATCCATCTTTGAGCCCGTGTCCACGAGAGCAGACGCGAGAATCGTCAAGGAGCCGCCACCTTCGATATTGCGCGCTGCACCCAAGAACTTCTTGGGCGGATAAAGCGCAGCAGAATCAACACCACCAGAAAGAATACGACCACTAGCAGGCTGGGCAAGATTGTAGGCACGAGCAAGACGCGTGATGGAATCGAGCACCACAACCACATCTTCACCAAGCTCTACCAGGCGCTTTGCATGGTCGATAACCATCTCGGCCACCGCAGTGTGGTTAGATGCAGGCATATCAAAGGTAGATGCCACAACCGTACCGCGAATAGAACGCTCCATATCGGTAACTTCCTCAGGGCGCTCGTCAACCAGCAAGCAAAAGAGATGAACTTCGGGGTTATTAACTGCAATGGACTGGCAGATACGCTTGAGCACGGTAGTCTTTCCGGCCTTAGGAGGCGAAACAATCAACCCACGCTGGCCCTTACCAATGGGAGCCACCAAATCAATCGCGCGACCTGTAGTAGAATCCTTGCCCATTTCCATAACAAGACGCTCATTGGGATAAATCGGCGTCAAATCGCGGAAACGTGGGCGACGTTTAATCTCTTCAGGTGTTTTACCATTAATGGTGTCAATACGCAGCAGTGGCGGGAATTTACTGCTAGAGCGAGCAGGACCCACCATACCCTTGATGCGATCACCAGGGCGCAGGCCATACTGACGCACAATTTGTTGTTGGATAAAAGCATCGTGATCACCTGCAGAAAAATTGCCTGTGCGCAAAAAAGCATAGCCTTCCGCCTGCATCTGTACGACGCCATCCACGTCGCAAAAGCCCTCTGCTGCAGCAGCCGCTGAAAAGAGCTCTTCGATAAGCTCCTTCTTACGACGTCCAACGTAGTCAACACCCAGCTCGGCGGCTTTTTCTCGAAGCTCTGCCACCTTCATCTCAGAAAGATTTTCGAGAGTAAGAGAGGGCTCGACAGTGCGATCAGGAGTATTTTTGTTGCGACGGTTATTGCGACGGTTGCGATTATTTACCACATTTGCCGTACGATCACGACGCGCCTCAGAGTCTCGATCACGCGCAGTTACACGATGGCGACGACGCGGAGTATGAACTTCATTTGTTTCAGCTGACTCTGAAGACTCACCATTTTCTTGAGGGACCATCTCGGGATTGGTGACTTGGTCAGAATTGCTAGCTTGGATAGCGGTTTCAGAATTGGTCGCTTGACTGGCGCTCTGGAAATCAGCTAGCTGTATTTCATTTGCTTGCGAAGCTGCAATGTCTGTATTGTGCTCGGCAAGCGCAGCTGTGGGATGAATCTCATCGGGAGAAGCTACCTCTGTGGGGGTTTCACCCTGGGTCTCGGTAGCAGCAGTTTCCACCTTGACCTTTGCACTGCTACGCGTACGCCTTTTACGCGGCTTGGACGCGGGGGCTTCTTCAGACGTTTCTGGCCGAACATCTGCTTCTGCCTCAGCTACGACCTTCTTCCTGCGACGCCTCACAGGTTTTGTAGCTGGCTCGGTAGCAGACACATCGCTATCCAGGCTTAAAGCAGTTTGGCCCGTCTCTGCTGTAGCTGCTACTTTACGTGTACGTCTACGCCGAGGTTTGGGGGTCTCTTCGGTGCTGACGGATGTATCACCAGATCCTAACTCAGGAGAAGCATTGTTTTGTTGTGTAACGGACGCTTCTTCACCGAGTTTTTCAGCAACGATATTTTCTTCCATGCAGGTACTACCTTCCTGGGCGCTCTGCAACAACAGCCCATCTCAAAGGGGTATCCCAGCTTTGCATTACAACGTGATACATGTCGATGTACTAACCACTTTGATTGTGCTTGCTAGAAAAGATTGAATGCGCAAGCTTGCGCGGACTTGTCACATAATAACATTATCAACTATATCAATGTTGGCAAGAATACTATATTTTTTTGAGAATCCCTTTGAGAAGTAAAAATTACTGTCTGCGAGCACGACGGACAGGAGTCAATGCCTCAATACAATCATTGAGACTCTTTGCTTCCGCACGCCCTTCTTTGGTCAAAGAGACAGGATGTGAGGATTTGCCACGCAAAGATGCATCACGATTAAGCAAGCCATCGCGAGCCAAAGCAGAAACAGCCATCGACACCGTAGGCTGTAAAAATCCCAGCGCATCGACAATGGCACCGATGGTTGCCTGGCCATCGAGTTGTGTGTAGAGTGCAAGCAATACTAAGTCGCGAGCCATTACATCAATAGAGCCCATGGCATCAACATACTTACGCACATGATCAGTGGTTGGACGATTGGACAGCAAATGTGCGAGTTCAGAGCGTGTTTGCGAGCAAAGCTTGGCGGCCATCTCTGCACCGTCATCACTGAGGTTACACAAAACATTACGACAGTCAGTATTGCCCTGTGTACGCATAATAAAACCGAGATCGGCAAGGTGCTTTGTGCGGTGTGTCATCGTGGGGCGCAGGCAGCCCTGATATTCAGCAATATCCGAGGTACGTAAGCCCTCAGGCAAGAGAGAAAGTCTGCATAAAATTGCAAATTCAGAAAAGGTGAGACGCCGATCTGCATCGCACCTCTGGCGGATGGTGTTGTAGGCGCGGCGAATTGCCAAATACTCACGTACCTCCACAAGAAACCTCCTCCAGTAAAAGCACTCCCTATGAGCCATTATGCCCCATTGGTAGCTTGAAACTTCACTTCCTCCTGTTAGAACTTTAACGCGAAAAGAATTTATATGAACTCATATAGATAAAAATTTTCACATATTTGTAAAGAACTGCTAATACGTTAGATTCACACAGCGCAAAAAGCTGGGTCTCGAATGGACATCTACTAAGCAAAGCAAAACACATGGCAGTAAGCTTCATGGTTTTGTTGATAAAAAAGCCCGAGGCACACACCTCGGGCTTACCTAGTGCTTTTTTGCAGCTAAAAATCAGCCTTACATAACCTCAGGAGCAGAAACACCAATCAGCTTGAGGGCAATCGCAAGGTTAATACGAACGGCATCGATTGCAGCCAGACGTGCGTGGGAAAGCTCGGCATCCACGGGGCGGCCTTCACTAGGCAGTACCTGACAATGCTGGTAGAAGCCGTGGAACGAAGCGGCAAGCTCCTCACAGAAGTGAGTCAAACGGAAGGGCGCACGGTCACGTGCACAGGAAGCAACAAGCTCAGGGAACTCAGAAATCTTGCGAGCAAGAGCTGCCTCAGAGGGCTCGGTAAGCAGCGACAGATTATAGTCTGCACCAATGGCCTTGCTGGCAACAACATCCATGCCAAGCTCGCGAGCTTCATCCTCATTGACCCCTGCAGCACGACGCAAAATAGAGCAGATGCGCGCATGGGCATACTGTACGTAGAAAACAGGGTTGCTAGCTTCCTGCTTTTTTGCGGCTTCGATATCAAAGTCGATGGTCTGATTTGAGCTTTTGGAAACGAGCGTATAGCGGGTAGCGTCGGTACCAACCTCATCAAGCAGCTCCTTGAAAGAGACCATAGTACCGCGGCGCTTGGACATACGAACAGGCTCACCATTGCGCAGCAAGTTTACAAACTGACCAAGGTTAACCTCAAATTGACCGGGGTAACCTAAGGCGTCGCAGACATTAGTGACGCGGGCAATATAGCCGTGGTGATCGGCACCCCAAAGATCAATGGAGTAGTCATCGCGCTGGAACTTATCCCAGTGATAGGCAACGTCAGAAGCAAAGTAGGTATACTCGCCATTGCTCTTGATGAGAACACGGTCCTTATCATCACCAAAGGCAGTAGACTTAAACCACAACGCACCATCATCGGTCTTGTAGAGATAGCCCTTCTTGTCAAGCTTTGCAAAGGCGCGATCAACAGGAGAAGTACCCGTCTCATCCTTGATATAGAGAGTCCGCTCGGAGAACCACAAATCTAGATCGCAGCGTGCTTGGTGGCAGGTAGCCTTGATGCGGGCAAGCATTGCCTGATACGCGCGCTCACGGAACTCATCAGTACGCACTTCAGGCGCAACGTCATACCACTTGTCGCCATCAGCCTCATAAAACTCGCGCGCGATGTCAATGATGTAGTCACCGCCGTAGGAGTTGCCGCCCAAAGCCTCGTTAAAAGCATCCATGTAGGGATGCTGCTCGGGATGCTCGTCCATCTCGTCGTCGACATATGCTTCACGATCTGCCAAAAGCGTGGCATGAGCGGTAGCAACGTCCACATTGTCCTTGCGTATAACCTCAACAAGTTGCAGATAACGCGTAGCAACAGAGCTACCAAAAACATCCATCTGAGAACCGTGATCGTTGATGTAATACTCACGATCAACCTTGAAGTTGGTGTGATCAAAGATATTGCACATTGAGTCACCAAGCGCTACCCAACGGCCATGGCCAACATGCAAAGGACCCGTGGGGTTGGCAGAAATAAACTCATAATTCAGCTTGAGGCCATTACCTACATTAGATTTGCCCCAATCAGCACCAGCTTCGCGTACTAGACGGAAAACATCGTTGCTTGCAGCAGCGCTGAGATAGAAATTGATAAAGCCAGGACCTGCAACCTCAACCTTAGAAATCTGCTTGTCCTCGGGCATATGAGCCACAATAGCGGCAGCAATTTTGGCGGGAGCTGCATGAGCAAGACGAGCAGAGCGCAATGCAACTGTCGAGGTCCAATCACCATTGTCAGCGTCAGCCGGTCGCTCGACTCCGCAGTCTTCCAACTCGAAGCTTGCAAGGTCGCCTGCCTGTTGGGCAGCGGCAATCGCCTGCCTGATAAGTTCCTCGATCTTTTCGGGCATACTGCACTCCTTCGGTCATACGTCAAATCCTGCGTCAGCAAGCTGCTGTCGCATCATAAATAGTAAGTTTAGCAAAACCACTGCTTGTATCGAGCACTATCAAAGAGATACACAAGCTACACGTTAGCGAGTCTTAGAAGCAGCTCGTCTCTCCGTACGTGCCAAATCGTGACGCAACTTGTCAAGTCCTGGCTCCAATCCCACAGGATAGGTCTGGGGATTGAGGAAGCGTTTGACGGCAGGATCAAGTCTCATCAGCGAATCACGGCAGCGCTCTTTTGCAACGGCAATAGTGTCGGGCTCTTTGCAGCGTTTGCCATCATCGACAATCTGCTCAAGCAACTCGATACCTGTCGCACCAGTAAAATCGTAGGTAGTTAAAGGATCGTTGACATCCACAGCAATCATGCTGTTGCCCACCGCTACCGAATCATCCACTATCTGATCGCCTACGGGACGTCCCGCATCATCAACAAAGCGAATGACATGCATACTGCCTGGTAGAGTACGTTTATAGGCCTGCTCGGAGAGCTTAATCTTAGGCAACCAAGGCTCTTCTTTGCTATTGCGTACTGCCGATAGCTTATAGACACCACCCAGCGAGGGCTGAGGATCGCAGGTAGCAAGCTTGGTACCCACACCAAAAGAATCAATAGGCGCACCCTGTGCAAAAAGAGACTGGATAGTGTATTCATCAAGGTCGTTAGAAGCGCTGATTTTTACATAAGGCAAACCCGCTTCATCAAAGGCTTCACGAGTTTCTTTAGTGAGTTTGGCAAGGTCACCCGAATCAATACGGATAGCCGCCAAGCGCTCCCCTGCCGCTTCCATCTCTTTTGCAACCTTGATAGCATTTTTGATACCTTGATGGACATCGTAGGTATCGAGCAGAAGCACACAATTTTTAGGACTGGATTTTGCAAAGGCACGGAAGGCCTCGATCTCGGTTGGGAAAGCCATAACCCAACTGTGGGCGTGTGTACCAAAAACAGGTATATCGTAAATTTTTCCGGCAAGGACATTGGATGTGCTCGAAGCGCCACCAATATAAGAGGCACGAGCAACGGCAAGGCCCCCATCGGGACCCTGAGCACGACGTAGACCAAAGTCTGAGACGGCATGACCTTGAGCTGCCGTAACAACACGAGCGGTCTTGGTAGCTACCAAGGTCTGGAAGTTTATAAGATTTAGCAAAGCGGTCTCAAGTAGCTGGCAATCAATCACAGGACCTTGCACGCGCACAAGTGGCTCACGCGGGAAAATCAAATCACCCTCACGAGGGGCCCAAATGTCAACATGCATACGGAAATCGCGCAGATAGTCAATAAAGCCTTGCTTAAAAAGAAGCCCGCCACCAGGTGCGGGCAAAGCGGCAAGATATTCGAGCGCATCTTCATTAAACACAAAGTTTTCTACAAGTTCAGCAATCTGGCCCTGACCGCAGGAGACAGCGTATCCGCCGTCAAAGGGACACTCACGGAAAAAGACGTTGAAACACGCTTCTCCCTGGTTGAGGCCAGACTCCCAAAAGCCCTGAGCCATGGTTAGCTCGTAAAGGTCGGTATTAAGCGCGACATCCTGCGGAGTCGTGCGGTCGGTTAAGGCCATCTGATGTTCCTCCCCGAAAAAACTTTGTCTACGGGAGGCAACGAGTAGTCCCCGCAAACACTTCGCACTACAGAGTACCACGAGACGAAAAAACAGGTCCCCCCCAAGCTGCCTTTGCCACGAAAGCTAAAACGAGGCATGTAGCAGCCATAGAGTCTGAACTACTTCAGAAAATGCGAAACCACAATCATAAGGACAAGCAACGCAATAACAGCAAGGACGATTTTTTGTCCCATTGGCATGTTGAGATCGTCTTCGTCGGGCTCCATGAACTTGCGACCCTGCTCGCGCAAAGCGGCTTCGCGCTTGATTGCCTCTGCCTCGCGAGCAGCGCGAGCACGCTCCTCTTTGAGACGTTGCAGTTCCGCACGATCACGAGCGGCCTGTGCCGCCTCTTGTTGGGCAGCTTTCTCTGCACGAAGCTGCTCGAGCTCAGCGCGCTCTGCTTCTGTGAGTTCATCTGCCATGATTGTTCTCCTTGCTCTATGCGCTCGTAATCTATGCCCTCGTAATAATCTACTCACGCCAGTCTAGCGTTTTGTTACGTTGGAGACAAAATAGAACTTTAGGTAGAAGAGTTTAAGCCGCCAGACACAAAAGAAGCGCCCCTGCTCCTGCAAAAATGCAGGTAAACAGGGGCGATATCACAAAATCAAATGGTGGAGATGAAGGGATTCGAACCCTCGGCCTCTGCCTTGCGAAGGCAGCGCTCTCCCAGCTGAGCTACATCCCCGATTAAAATGCTGCGTTGGTAATTGTGGCAATTTGCACAACATATGTCAACCGATACGCAGCTTAGGCAAGGCATATCATCACAGCCATACGGCAAACGCAGCGTACTACTTTGCTTGGCAACTTCGTGCCATAATGTGAGACGTCCAGCTATAAAAACTATACATTTAGTAGCATACTTGCCTTTGTCACTCAGGGAGAACCTATGGATAAGCAGGACTTTTACGCAGGCCGCGAATTTTTTGCTCATGATTTTTTGGGGGCCCACCTTAGTGATACAGGCATGGTATGGCGTACGTTTGCGCCAAGCGCTGAGGGCATTGTCGTAATTGGCGATTCTGGCGAATGGCCCATGCATAAAATTTATGATGGCAATTTTTGGGAAGTAGAGGCCGAAGGTATTGGCTATGGGGAGCACTATGTCTACCGCATCTACCATGGCGGCAGCTACCAAGATCACTGCGACCCTTACGGCTTTGCAATGGAACTCCGCCCTGATTGGCGCAGCATCAGCTGCGATTTAAGTTACCAATGGCACGACCAAAAGTGGATGGCAACGCGCAAAAAAAATGGTACAACTGCCAGCTATACCGCTCCCATCAATATCTACGAGATGCACCTTGGCAGTTGGCGCAAGCACTCAGGTGAGCAGGTGTCTGATGACCCTGCAGATTGGTACAGCTATTCTGAACTCGCGGAAATTCTTCCCGCATATCTAAAAGAAAACGCTTATAACTACGTCGAATTTATGCCTTTGGCAGAGCATCCCTTTGACGGTAGCTGGGGCTACCAAACTACGGGTTTTTTTGCTGCAACCAGCCGCTATGGCTCCCCCACCCAGCTTATGCAGCTGGTAGATGCCCTACATACCGCAGGTATTGGCGTTATTCTTGACTTCGTACCTGTGCACTTTGCGACTGATGCTTATGGTCTTGCCAACTATGATGGTACGCCGCTGTTTGAATATCCCCATGCAGCCGTTGGCGTCTCTGAATGGGGCAGCCATAACTTCATGCACTCACGTGGCGAAACCTGCTCGTTTTTGCAGTCAGCGGCAAACTTCTGGCTGGCTACCTATCACTTTGATGGCCTACGCTTGGATGCGGTAAGTCGCATCATTTATTGGCAGGGTGATGAGTCCCGTGGCGTCAATGCTAATGCCGTTGAGTTTGTGCGTCGTTTTACCTCGGGTATGCGTAGCCTCAACCCTGGAGCCTTGATGATTGCTGAGGACTCCACTGATTTTGATGGCACCACGCGACCCGTTGAGGAAGGTGGACTCGGTTTTGACTACAAGTGGGATATGGGTTGGATGCACGATACGCTTGAGCTTTTCCAGACTGGTCAGCCGTGGCGTCCCGAAAATTACCACAAGCTATCCTTCTCGATGATGTATTTTCACCGTGAGCGCTATCTTATGCCCCTGTCACATGACGAAGTGGTACACGGTAAAGCTACCATCCTTCAAAAGATGGATGGTGACTACGAGAAGAAATTCCCTCAGGCTCGCACGCTCTATCTTTATATGATTGCCCACCCCGGCAAGGAGCTCAATTTTATGGGTTCGGAATTTGGCCAGCTGCGTGAGTGGGATGAAAAACGTGAGCAGGACTGGATGCTACTTGAATATCCCGTTCATCAAGCATTTGCACGCTACTGCCGCGAGCTCAATCACTGCTATCTCACACATCCTGCCCTTTGGGATCAAGATTATGTCCAGGCGGGCTTCCAATGGCGCCAGGTAGATGATGCGCAGCATATGGTCTATGCCTTTGAGCGCCGCGAACGCGGAGTGGATGGCGAGCGCATTCTCTGCGTGCTCAATCTATCTGACCAGCCATGGCCTGCCTACCAATTACAACTTGACGCCACAACAAAGCTTACGCCGCTTATCAACAGCGACTGGGATATCTACGGGGGTTCATGTCCTCGAGATGCAAAGCTTAGCTATGTGGTAAAAGAAGGTAGTGTGACACTTGACCTAGCTCCGCTTTCAGCTGTGCTTTTACGCCTAGACTAGGCACTTGATACCGCCAAAAGAAAGATTTACGCAGGACGGTAGTGCCGTTTTGCTTGGTTTTGCTTTGGAAAGAAGCTTCACATGGATATGAGTGCCTACGAAATTTGCGAGCTGTGTCCGCGTCATTGCCACGCACGGCGCAACCAAGGGCAAGCCGGCTTTTGCGGTGCCGCGGATGAGCTGCGTATTGCCCGTGCTGCTTTGCATTATTGGGAAGAACCTCCCATTTCTGGTGAGGCGGGTTCTGGTGCAATTTTCTTTACCGGCTGCCCCCTGCGCTGCGTTTTTTGCCAAAATCACGAAATCTCACAGGAAGGCTGTGGTCTCAAAATCACGGTTGAACGCCTTGCAGAAATTATGCTTGAGTTGCAGGCACAAGGTGCACTCAATATTAACCTTGTCACTCCTTTACACTACGGACCACATATCCTTGAGGCTGTACGCATGGCTCGAAAGGCTGGGCTTAGCTTGCCCATTGTCTGTAATACCTCAGGGTATGAGACAGTCGAAGCAGTGCGCGCGATGCAGGGAACTGTTGATATCTGGCTTACCGACTTTAAATACGCCTCAGCCAAACTAGCAACTCTCTCCAAAGCAGCCAACTATCCTGAAGTCGCCGAAGCAGCACTACGTGAAATGCTGCAACTCCTGCGGACTGCAGGCGGGCGTGTCGTAGAACCGGATGGTCGTATGATACGCGGCATCATTGTGCGACACCTTGTGTTACCTGGTCATATAGATGATTCTTGTGCAGTAGTTGACCGTGTATGGGAACTTTGTGGCAACGAGGTCGATCTATCTGTGATGAATCAATATACACCCAACAAAGCCTGTCGATTAGCGGGTGGCAATTTAGCGCGGTCGGTCATCGACGAAGAATATGAAGTTGTGCTTGACCATGCTGATGAGATGGGCTTTGAGCACCTGTGGTGGCAGCAAGGGGGTACCGTTTCCGAAAGTTTTATTCCCGCCTTTGATGCTACGGGTGTCACCAGTCCTGCAGGCCCTGCTCTATAGCATCCAACGTAGGAACTTACGTCAAGTTTGACGTGGCGGCTATTACACCAACCTGAACACCTACTGCGTCACGCTTGACAGCTACTTAGAACGACGACGGATGTCCAAACGCTCAAGATGGTGTTCCTTAACAAAGCGTTCCTTCTCATCCTCAAAGGCAGGATTGTCGGGATCAACGAGCTCGTCTTCCCCTGTGTTCTTGTTGTAATGATGAAGAAGTACGGGCTCAAATAGACGTAAATGCATAGCAAATGCTGCTGAACCAACCACCAGCACACCAAAAACCGCCACACGCGGACCCACACTCACCTGCGTCATAATCAACGTGCCGATGCACAAAAGACCTGTCCAAGCGTACATCGTCAACACGGCACGACGCTGATCAAAACCCCTATTGAGCAGACGATGCTGGATATGTCCACGATCTGCCTGCCCAATACTGACACCTGCTCTAAAGCGGCGAATAATCGCAGAAAACGTATCGATAATGGGCATGCCTGCAATCACCAGCGGCACAATTACCGTAGTAAAGCCAGCAATACGGGTAACAGAAAGCAAAGACACCGTTCCTAGCGTAAAGCCCAACAGCAACGAACCTGAATCACCTAGGAAAATACTCGCGGGATGGAAGTTGTAACGCAAAAAACCAAGTGTTGCTCCTACCAGAGAAATTGCTAGGGTTGCCGCATCGGGACGTCCCGCGAACATCGCCAGCGTAAACATGGTAAAGCCCGCAATACAGGCGATGCCTGAGGCTAAACCATCCAAACCGTCAATCAGGTTAAAAATATTCACATATGCAACGAGATAAAAAACCGTAACCGGATATGCCGCCCAACCAAGATAAAAATAGCTACCACTAAAGGGGTTAACCACCGAGCCTATCATCAAGCCACCCGATACCGCAATAATTGCTGCAAGGAGTTGACCTGCAAGTTTTTGCAAAGGTTTAAGATGAAATTTGTCATCTAAAATGCCCGTGAGAAAAATGATGCCAAAGGCACTCGCCAACACTTGATAGCTAATACCTGCCAAATGTACCGATGGCGAAAGCACGGTTTCCCAGCCAAGATACGTCGTTCCAACGTACTGAACCAGAAAAGCCACTACAATGGCCGCAAATACTGCAATGCCTCCCATACGTGGAATGGGTTGCTTGTTGATACGACGGATGCCAGGGTAGTCAACGGCGTTTACTTTCCACGCAATATGACCTGCCAGAGGTGTCATTGCAAGCGAGGCGACAAGGGCAGAGAGAAAAACTGCCGCATAGGGCACCCATCTGACATCCATGACACCTCCCCACTAGGGTTTTGCCGGACGGACGCCCGCACCCCAAAGTTGGATTCGCAATCAAATACATCTAGGCATTGTAACTGAAAGCTACACAATCATAAAAATGGGAAGCAGGAAAGCAAATCAAAAAGAAACGCGACGGTATACTACGTGACAGCGAGCTGTAGCAGCTGCACGATAGCTTTGCATTATGAATAGTTTTGCTTTATGGCGGGTTTTTATTATCCGAAGATATTGCTTTGTCATTGCAGCAAAATGTCCTAAGAGTGCTTTTGCAATGCACTCTCAATTTTCCCGCTCTCACAACGCAAGTCAAGACTGGAATTATTCCAACGGTCAACGATAATAAAGGTGTCGTCCCCCTGTGGCACAGAATGGGTGAACCGACAAGCGTTTTTGAGGGAGCTCGCATAGCGTTTCCAGTACAGGAATCCTCCGTTGTTGAGGAAGCTGGAAAAGGCGCTGAGAGCACCCACCTATTATGGGTGGGTTCACAACGTAGCCACAGGGAGGCGATTTTTTGTCCCTATTTTTAGCATGGGGAAAATGCGTGTTCGGCGTATATGCTTACGCACGCAGCCACTGGAGCGCCGGTGGAACACAAACCACAGATGGCAGATGACACGCGCCACAGATGGTTCGCGTTTCGAAGTCGGCAAGCATAAAACGCAGGTCAGATTTTCCTCTAGTTCGACAAACGAACCATCTTTCGGTAAGCAGTTCGACAAACGAACCATCTATCGTTTGAGGCGTCGAAGCTTGGAGCATCTATTCAAGCAAGAAAGACTCCTCAATCACCTCTTGCTTCAAAAAATGCTTGATAATTTTTGGGTCAATGATGCATTATGAACCCAATTCCAATAAAACTGATGAATCGCGAACTCTTTTCTCATGTTGCAGCTGCACCGTAACTCGTAGCGTGTTGAGAGGCTGCATGCAGTCTGCTTTTTAACAGCTTAAGGTTACATCTGGAAATATATCGAGGGCCTATACAAAAAATATCATCAAATACATTTTCCCTAAATGCCAAAAACTATAAACAAGCCAAATCAGTCAAAAAGTTTGTCCCCTCTCGGGGATCGAAGTCAATCAACAACAGCAAGGTTCACGGGCATTTCAGAAGACACATTGTTTCCGTCCCCTCTCGGGGATCTAAGTCAATCAACACTACAGCGAACGCGGCTTTTAGCGCGTTCGATACTTACGTGTTTCCGTCCCCTCTCGGGGATCTAAGTCAATCAACTAGGGCTTGGCCTTCTGCACAAAAGACCCCCCATACCCTAGTTTCCGTCCCCTCTCGGGGATCTAAGTCAATCAACCCTACTTAATCACTGATGAAGTGATTTTTGACGTGCATGTTTCCGTCCCCTCTCGGGGATCTAAGTCAATCAACTGGAACCAACGTATCGCAATGGGATTGGCACGGTAACACGTTTCCGTCCCCTCTCGGGGATCTAAGTCAATCAACACTACAGCGAACGCGGCTTTTAGCGCGTTCGATACTTACGTGTTTCCGTCCCCTCTCGGGGATCTAAGTCAATCAACTAGGGCTTGGCCTTCTGCACAAAAGACCCCCCATACCCTAGTTTCCGTCCCCTCTCGGGGATCTAAGTCAATCAACCCTACTTAATCACTGATGAAGTGATTTTTGACGTGCATGTTTCCGTCCCCTCTCGGGGATCTAAGTCAATCAACTGGAACCAACGTATCGCAATGGGATTGGCACGGTAACACGTTTCCGTCCCCTCTCGGGGATCTAAGTCAATCAACGTGCAAGGACTGCGTAGAAGAGGAAGCGTTCAAGTCCGAGTTTCCGTCCCCTCTCGGGGATCTAAGTCAATCAACTGTAGCGCGAGTGACCGAAAATAGCCGACCACGAACAAAACAGTTTCCGTCCCCTCTCGGGGATCTAAGTCAATCAACTGTGGAATTAGAAATATCACCACGAGATGTCGATTAACCATAGTTTCCGTCCCCTCTCGGGGATCTAAGTCAATCAACTAGTTGTAGGTTCACCGACAGTGAACGCGAAAAGTTGTTGTTTCCGTCCCCTCTCGGGGATCTAAGTCAATCAACCTGAAAAGATCGAAAAGACTTTTGGGGACCGTATCGACGAGTTTCCGTCCCCTCTCGGGGATCTAAGTCAATCAACAAGAGGCCATTGTTAGCACGGCCGCCATCGCTTGGGAAGTTTCCGTCCCCTCTCGGGGATCTAAGTCAATCAACTGAATCGCGCAAGTCGATACCAGAACTCTTTTTAAGTTTCCGTCCCCTCTCGGGGATCTAAGTCAATCAACTGGGCGCGATTATATCGCGGGTTGCCCTACGTGTGGGGCAAAGTTTCCGTCCCCTCTCGGGGATCTAAGTCAATCAACATCTACCTCGTATCATCACAGCTTTGGAAGCTTACACAGCTTGTTTCCGTCCCCTCTCGGGGATCTAAGTCAATCAACTATAGCTACCCGCACGGGTGCTCTAGCCTATTGGTTGTTTCCGTCCCCTCTCGGGGATCTAAGTCAATCAACGGTATAGAGTATAGACGAAATGTCAGTTAAACTGTAGGTTTTCAGGTTCATAGAAAAATTGCTATATAAAAATATTTTCTTCAAGTATCCATTCATTATAATCACCAAAAACTGTCAAGTTACAATGACCCGCAACCTCATATATTCTAACATTGTCATTAGGATTGAAGTGATTCTTTGATGACATAAGATTACGAATATGTGTAATTAGATCCTTCACTTGAGACTTAGTAATTTGCGCTTCAAACACCGATTTCTGAATTCTTGTTCCATAACCTTTTAGGAGCTTAACAAGCTGACGTCCCTTTTTAGGATCCGAAATATCAAAAAGAATGAGCACATAATATTTATTAGTTGAAGGTGATGCTCCTTGCTGTCTCCCGGGAGAACTATGTGACTCCTTACAAATGCTCACAGCCACTTATCTCCTATTTCCACACAAAAGGATGGTATTGATCAACATCGCAACACTCTATAGCTGCTACAACACTGGATATCTTCTTATCAAGCATTGCTTGAAAACCATAAGTTTTTCTATCTCCATAATCTGCAAGATAAACACGTGTCTGTGTAATAACATCAGAAATCTTATTGGTGAGTATTCTTGATGTATCTCGCGTCATATAAATTGAACCAGCATCATTAGTATAAAACCCATCGATTTCAACTTCTCCATTATTCACCAAGGAAAGCACTGTTTGATCCACCAGTGGTGCGCGATACTCCTCTATCAAATCAGATGCCAGCGCAATGTGCCCAGCATGCAGCTTATGCATGAAGGCAAAATATGGATGAAGGCCATGCCGTTCAATAGCACCAGCAATATTGCGATAAAGAAGCGTATAACCAAATGAAAGCATCGAATTAAACGCGTCTTTTGGCGGCCGTGAACTTCTTCCCTTGAAAGCAAATGCATCATTAGTCACAAGCTTTGAGAGACAAGAATAATAACACTTAGCGGCATTGCCCTCAAAACCCAAAGCCATATCTACACTGTCAGCAAGGTCTATCTGTTCGAGTGAATGTCTAATACCATTAAGTTCGTCATCATTGAACTTATATACACCATCCATTGAAGTAAGCAGCATCAAGCTGTTTTGAATCTTGGCAGAAATAATACGTTTGGACCACGCAAGGCAAAAATCTCTGTTATCTGTTAAATAAACTTGCCGCTTTTGCCTCACAGGATTGATATTCTGGGATGAACTGATATTGCCAAAATAACGCCCATCTTCCGAGTAATATCCTACCGAAATATTTTTCGATATGCATGCACGAATAAGGTGAGTTGAAAGTTGGGGCTGTCCGAACACACATATACCCTCAACAGACGCGATTGGGATAGCACGAGGCCTGTCCCCATCACTTGTTTTAATGGTTATTTGATTATCCACAAATCCGACTTGTGCGTTACTCTCCATTAAATAGAGATAGGGCACGATTCCTTACCTCCTCAGTTAGAGCCACTACTTCCGCAGCAATTCGAGAAGATCATCATTCCTTCTTCTAAACCACCCAGGTTTAATATCATTAAGCTCAAATAAGTAACGCATTACCTCATCTAACTTCATTCTTCCATCTTTTTCGAACGTGGCTTTATCAACTTTGGTTATCTCATGCGCTAAAGTATTTCTGCAGCCAGATTCAAAATCTCTGAGTCTGTCAAGCTTAACTGATGCCTTCTGATTTCCACAGTACTGCTTAAATAACTTAATCAAATGCCAACTTGCAAGATGGTTTGGAGAACCTTCATGTAAATCTCTGCCAATAACTTGATCTACTACTCTGTTTCTATGTACCTTTTCTAAATCAAGCTTATTGGTACCCGGGATAAGAAACTGCGATATATCAAAAGATTCTGCGAGTATTCTCTTCGCTGTTTCAAAGAGTGCAGGGGTCAACGACCGACAAAATTCAACATAATTTTGTTGTTCAAGGCGCACTTCCATAACCCGTAAATAGTTTACCAGCTTATTACCATCACATCGCAGGTTTATTTGTTCAACAAGATTTTTGAGATCTCCGTAAATGTTTTGCCCCTTGTTGAGCTGCTTTGCCAGTTTCAATGCAGCTGTATAGTCATAGCTTTTGATTAGTTCTGCGATATTAACTCTCAACAAGCGGTCTTTATGGTTGGGAAGTTGAGTTTCCTCTATACGACACGGGGCGCTGCCTTCATTATCGGGATTTAATTCCCATAATACTTCTAGTTCGTATGCATCAGGGTTTTCTCGATCTTCCTTCTTATTGCTATCTCTACGCGGAGTTGCAACCTGCAATAATTCCATGTCAAACTCTCCAATTGCTGAAAGAGCAACTAGTGCTTCTTCCATAGCAGGTGTACCTGAGGAGACGTTTGCAAGTATCATTTCGTCATCATGTTTTTTTGCTATCTCACGAAGGCATTTACGAAACTCCTCGATGTAAATGTCAAAGCGGTGCACTTCTTTATTATCAGATACGACCAATTTAATTTCAGGTATACGCTGCCCTGTTTTATCGCAAAGCAATTTTATTGCACGCGTATATCGTGCATCTTTTTCCTGGTATTTCATTATTTTTGGAGAAAGAAACAAGGTGATGTTATCAGGCTTATACCAACGCACAATATGTAACAGAGGGCCGTCACCAAGCAAGGTGATAGGATCTGCTGTTCCAACAGGTGAGAATAAATTTTTCATCGCTGTTCCTCAATACGTAGTTCACATTTACCCATAAGATATTTTTTACCATCAAATATCCCAAGTTTGAGAGTATGAGGAGCAACTCCAAGCTCAACATCTTCCCAATGACGAGGATCATTCTTTGCCTTTCTGAGGCGACCCTTACTATAAATAGCTTGAAATTGTTTTGGTTTAAATCCAGCTTTGTTCACCTGATGACTAAGCTCTTTGTTATGGAAAAAACTAGCAGATGTATCCAGTTTGGTCGGGAACTGGCTATAGAGCTCCTGTGAAACAGCCTTTAAGTATCTATTTTCGTCCTTGAATAATGCTGCTGCTATTGTTTTGCTATTAAACCCAATCCCACCGCCGAGATAGCAAGTCACTGATTTGCTATTCGCTCTTTTTTCTACCGCCTTATCCACATGCTTGTTGCAGTAATCAGTTCCATCCACAGCTCGATTTCTACATTGCTGACCCATAAAAGGACCATCTTGTATCACATAGCAACATCTTTTTGGTTTGTTATCTACAGTATGAATGCGATGGTCATCAGTTGTATCGAAGCTCATATCAAATTTGTCTAAATAGCGTTCGCGATAAAGGCTATTTTGACGCTCAAATAATGATAAGAGTCTATCGACGTCAAGCGATACTATAGGAATATATTCATTTATTCTGTCATCTATATTCAAAACAAAATTAATATCAGTACCTGGACGCAAACACTCACGATAGATATTTAGCTCATTTCCTGACCTATCGATGCGCCTTCCAATATTAGGTTTGTGCCAGCCACCATCCGTCTTTGCAAACTCATCATATTGCTTTACAAACACTAAGGAATCTAAACTTAGTGAATCAGAGTCAGATATCGAAATAAAGCGCATGATATCGCTTGTTGCATCATTCGTGACACTGCTACCAGATAACGAGTTGCGTAGTAATTTCCCCTCAATAATATTGCTAGCTATATTGGGGCATTCCCAATATATGGACTCAAGCTTTTTTCTATCACTTTCCAAAATTAAATTTGTAAGTAATGCCGTTCTCAACATACCTTTGACACTTGACCCAGGGATGTATGGCTGCCCCTCGGAATCTTTTACAAAGGATTGCACATCAATGGGGCGGGCGGGGAATCCCATATCAAGACAGTACTGTATAGATTTTTCCGCAGCAAACCGTAATGACTTATCGTTTCTCAGAAAGTCTTCGAGATTCAGCGCTGATTTAGTCTCAAGGAAATCACAGTATTCCTTCAATTGCCGCTCATTTAAGCAGCTAATAAAAGAAGGTACATCGAGGACTGCAATCCTGCCGTTGTGACGGAAATAATCTTTTTTGCCAATTCTATCTCCGTTACCAATATGCACGGGGCCCTTTGTTGTAAGAGTTAGTCGATAATTTTTCATGACCATGTACTACACCGCCAACCATAATGCACGAGCATAACGATAGACTGAATGAGCGCCTTCGGTGTTATTGACATCAAATACATCACCGCTAAATTTGCAACCAAATATTGAGCCAGCCGCAAAAACATAGAAGTCTCGTTTTTTCTGTTGAAGCAAATGGTGTGACGATGACTGAATAAATCCACCGCGTCTTACCAATTTATACTGAGCTTCATTAAGAAGTTCATCATCAAGTTCATCGTTTCGAGGTGCTGCCGAGGAAAGAAGAACAAATTTTTGCCCATCACAAATTTGCTCACTCACCGCGACAATTGGATCATCATCAATGAATCCATATTTGAAGCGTCCATAGCCACTGGAACGCTCTCCGCCAATGCCTGAATACTGCAAAGATTCTAACAACGGTGCCAAATCATAAGAACCTCTAATGATGAAGTAGATTCCCGCATTATTTGCAAATACGAAACTGCCCACATGGTAGGGATCCGCCTCTTTTTTATGCTCATATGTAAGATTTACCTTGGTCATTAGGCTATGGGAACCTATGCCTCGGTTGAACGTATCTATCTCTTGCAGTGCGTCAAGGCTACCTGTAAAAAAATCTTGATACTTTACAGCCGGAATATACGCAAGTTTCTTATGGGCTTTCTTTTCCCGAGAGTCATGGTTTTGTTGCTGTGTTCCGCTTTCTACAAAACTCACCATTGGTTTTGGTAAATATAGAGTTTTGCCAATATAGGGAAAAGCATCACTAATAGTAAGATTTCCGGAAGTGGCAGCAGTGAGCAACGAATCAGCACACCCCATTTTTAGTGCTTCTATATAAAGAGCACTAAAAATAGTTCCAGCATCGCAAACATATGAGGCATCTGATAAACGTCCCTTGCCAAAATGCACTGGTGCCTCGAAACTAAGCTTTACAATTTTTGTATCCATACACTAATCCAGCTTTAGCTCAGGAACGGGGAATGATGTATCACCTGTAACTACTTGTGCAGTAAGGTCTTTAATGGCTATCCTGCCATTACCACGTGTGCCTCCACCACCTAGATAATCGTTTTGTAAGAGTCTAAAAGCGATCGCAATATTGGCAAAGTCCTCTACAACTTGTTCGGGATATTCGGGATCTTCCACGTTGTAGATAATTTCCATGCCAAACTTTGTTCCTCTTACCACTCGCTCTATTTGACGTGGATTCGCGACACTTGTAAGACGATCTATTGTGTTTTCGAATTTAACTTCAAAAATACTGGATGGCCCGTCTTCCTTATTTACAAGAAAACAGTCTGAGAATTGCAGGCGCGACATTTGGATTCCCGTACCATCACTATTACTATCTTTTGCTGCCGATCCAAACAACCGCTTGATTTCAGCGCAATCATTTTCAAAGCCTGGCGTTCCCTTTGCTGGCACAGTATTTTTATCGCGCGCAAGTAATGAGCGTAATTTACCCTTGAGTGTAGAACCTGGAATAATTGGCATCCGACTAACTGGATCGCGTACTACAGGCGAATCGATTGCCCCAATTGCGCTGAACGAATCATCTCCACCAATATGTAGGCCAGTTTTTACTTCAATAATCCCTTGAATTTTAATCTTGGTATAACTCATAGCCGCTATTCCTTTCCACCATAAAATTTAAAATATGCAACTAAACTCTCCGCATAGCGGCAATAAAGAATGAACTGGTCATAATCTTTGATATAGTCGATCGCGGCCAAAAGAAATGTACCTTTGATAAAGTCTTTAACGACATCATCTCGACCGCACTCATACGCCATCTTAACCTTGAGGTGCTGTAAATCTGACAAATACTCCTTGAAGCTATCGCAGGTATTAATCTTTGAATAGATATTCGTAATCATTCCGTAGATACTTCGAAGCTTTGATGTGGTTAGCCTTGAATACTTAAGCGTCCCATTTGGCGCTATTTGATTTTCGGCAAAATCAGCAAAGTTCTTACTGTTGAGCGCATTACCATTTTTGCATTTCAGCAATATAATCGGATTTTTTTCTGTCATTACCTATCCTTTCTCACGAACGCTATATACATACCATTCCAATGCAACAAGCAAATACCGGCATTTTGTCTTGTCCATTGCTAAATCAAACAACTCACGACTGTTGTCTTTGCCATCAGCATAATCTTCAAAACTACGAGCTAATAGATAGGCAAGTCTTGGTAGTGAAATAGGATTTCGGATATCGCGCAGCAACGCTACAAGACTATAGATAAATGCTTTACCTTTTTCATTTGCGTCAAAGAACGTATGAATTTTTGCTTCTAAAGGAACTACTTCCTGAATGAATTCTTCCCAGCTGAAAACAGATTCTTGAGACCATAGTGCAATTGCATTTTTTGTTTTGCCATTATCTGGTTGCACGTATAGTTTTGCAGCATCCTCAAGTGCACCAGTTTCTTCAGCCATGCTTGCAATAGGATATTTTGCGTCGAACATGCCTATACCTGCACTTATGGTAAGTGTACCGTTGCCTGTAAACTCATCAAGCGCAGCATGAATATCCGTAGCGGCATGCATAATATCGCTCCAATTACCAATAATAAATAAATCATCACCACCCGAATAGATAATTTGTACTCGATAGTCCCCTCTTTTTAGAACCTCATTAATCTGGTATTTAAAAAAATAACTAAGTGCTCGACTCAAAGTAGATGTTCGACTAAGAGAAACTTTTTCATCTGGAAGTCCGTTGACGAAGGTTGCCCCCAGATTATCTACATCTGCCCTCAATACGCCAAGGCGCTTAATTCCTAGTTCCCCGTTTGTAGAATCACCATTTGAAAACGTAGCTCCATTGTTTGCATAATCGGCAATGCCCAATTCTTTGTTATATGGTGCCGTGTAGTCACCCATCCAAATATGCGTCGCATAATCAATCCCAGTATTCCAACTATTTTTTGTATAGACACGACGAACAGTTGGTTGCTTTTCTATATATTCATCCTTTGAGTACATACACAGTGAATAACCAAACGGTAGCGGTAGTGCAAATTTGTGTTCAGTGTTATCGTCAATGACTTTAGAGACAACAAAAACATCCTTCGCTATGAGTTGCGAAGAAATTCTCCCAAGCGCAAGACAGAGAGGGCATTTTCCATTCTCTATATCTAAATCAGAGCGATGACATTCAGTACACTCGCGACTGTGGTCACCTTTTCTATCCGAGAAATTAAGGCTTCGAATAGTAGATGCTGAATATCGTGATGCCTTCTGTGCAGAAAGCTTGCTAGAGAGATTTCGATATAGATTGCGATAACGTTCACTACTTTCGTCCTTATTGGCAAGATCGTCACCGCTACATTCAACCCATGCATTCGCTAGATAAAGATCAGTCCGATATTGCTTCAAAAACCACTCATTCAATTTTTCTTTGTATACTTGTAATGTTTTCTTTACCCTCAATGTGTTGGGCAGTAAAAGATAAGCATGCCCTCCACCTGTGTAAAGAAGATTGGCACGACTAAGCCCAAGACGCGCAAGTAACTCGTCCGTTATATGTTCAAGAAGCATCTCGAGATAGAGGCTTCTGGCACGTAACTGCTTTAAAGCACCAGACCCACTAATGGTATAAATAAAGTCCTGAATACCACTCATATCACAGGAATAGAGTAAAAACATTGGCTTAGAATAAAACGTCTTAGATGTCGCCTTATCAAAGAGCGCTGAGCGATAATTCTTGATGTTCTGTTCCGCAAGATATTCGAAAATACAACTTGAAATACCTGCCGTCGTTTTCAGATGATCGAATAAGGAAACATCTACAAGCTGTGACATTTTTGTAGAAGAAGGAATTTTATCAACAGTAGCCTCAAGCAAGTTGATGAGAGAATTCACTTGTCGCCAGCTAATATCTATGTGGATAAGATTTCGCTTAAGATCCTCACGGATTTTGTTGTAATCTTCATGCTCAATTGTATTATCGTCATGATGTCCATTAAGTATATTGAAAATTTTTCTAAGCTTTACAGCTCTATCAAAAACTGCACCTCCACTCTCTGAACCTTCTTCTTTACGATCCATACCAGCAGAAATATTGTCAGCGAAGTACGTTATATATGCCAAGGAATCGTCAGGGATTTTCGCTTTAACAAGCGCATCTGCATGATGGTAACGCACTTGCTCGATAATTTGCCTACCAAAAATACCATCGTAGTCTGTGTTCTGTGGTGCTATCTCATCTAAAAGGAAATCTGCGCCCAGTTTTGAATGGTTGCCTTGATTAGAGCCAGCTCGATATATAACTTTTCCAATATCATGCAAAAGAGCACCAAAAATCAACGGGATTCTCAGTTCATCAATCATCTGCTCATATGTTCCCAACTCACAGTCAAGAGATCTGCCTTCTATAGGCATTGCATGCCTCCCATTCCCATTGAAGTTTTGATTCCAATACCTGCATACTCACCAAATTTCAACAACATATTTGCAAGCCCAACAAGCATATATGGACCCCTGAAGCTCAGGGTTATAGTGCCGACAAAAGCGGGTATTCTTCTTCCGCCATCTGTGGCATGTGAAAAATATTGTGTGCGCAATTCATACGATGTGATACGAACATTCTTTTCAATGTAGGCCAGTGTCTCCGAATCGACCTCATGCCCACTTTCGTACACTTGGGTATAATGCATAAGCAAATTTTGGAATATCAGACGTACTGTAGGCATAATCACATATTCACCCCCACTTTTGAATGCCGTAGGAGTAACAAATCGCACCTTTATTTTTTTATTTTTAGCAGTATTAATGAGGTCTGTAATCTCTTTGGTTGTAATTGTTGAGACAGTCTTCTCAATGATTGGTAGTACTTCATTTGTACCACGAAGACACACTTCATCAAGCTTGACAACTGGATTGATAATCTGCTCAGATGCTTCGGTTGTAAGGGTCGAAATGTTCCAGTTGAGTACCTGATGTTGTCTATCAAGTTCACAGTAGATACTATACGGATTGAACGGTTGACTATGCAAAAAAGACGCATATGAAGAATCTATTTGCTCCATGAGAACACCTTGGAGAAAAGGTCCATACCCACTTGCTAATGGCGATCCTATCTTCACATTCTCTGGAAACTGCATAGCTAAGTGGAGTTTTGTGATGTTTTGCATTGCAGCCATTCCTCATCTCGGATTACAACTGTATATACAATCTAACTCTTTTATCAAATACAACCGTTGTAATTCTATTCAATATGTAACAATAATAGTGCACCAGGCATTCAAGTTAACTAGCCCACTAGGGAGAGTTAAATCTAGTGATAAATACCTGTCTAATTTTCAATGGATTTTAAAAAAACCCTAGGCCAACAAAGCAGCCTAGGGCAAATATAAAAATATATGTGAAGAAAAACTACTTGTGCAGAATCTGCTACTCAGCGTCAGCGAGTGCCTTCTTGGCGACCTCGGCGAGAGAAGCAAAAGCAGCCTCGTCCTCATAGGCAACCTGAGCAAGAACCTTGCGGTCCAGCTCGACGCCAGCAAGCTTCAGACCATGCATGAACTTGCTGTAGGAAAGATCATTCAGACGGGCAGCAGCATTGATGCGCTGAATCCACAAACCACGGATGTCACGCTTCTTGTTGCGGCGATCGCGGTATGCATATTGACCAGAGTGCTGAACCTGCTCTTTCATACCACGGAAGGTACGAGAACCAACACCGTAGTAACCCTTACTGCGCTCGACGAGCGTCTGACGCTTCTTGCGGCCTGCAACCGCGCGCTTGACACGTGCCATATTAATCAACTCCTAGCTGCGACAAAATAGTCGCTATCGTTTATACGCGGTTGCGCTTACTTGCCCATACGCTGGGAAACAACCTGAGCGTCAGCAGCAGAAAGCACTGCTTCTTTACGGAAGCCGCGGATACGTTTCTGAGATTTCTTGGTCAGGATGTGGCTCTTGAAAGCCTTTGCGCGCATAATTTTGCCAGTGCCGGTGCGGCGGAAACGCTTTGCCGACCCCTTGTGCGTCTTCATCTTGGGCATGTTGTTACTCCTTCTCTTCTAGCTCTGCCTCATCGGGCTTCGCATCAAATGCACCCTTAATCGGCGAAACGAGCATATGCATGTTGCGGCCCTCCATCTTGGGCTGCTGGTCGACCGTTGCTACGGACTTGAGATCCTCTGCAAGACGCTCGAGAACACGCAGGCCCTGCTCCGGATGAGCCATCTCGCGGCCACGGAACATGATGGTAATCTTTACGCGAGCTCCAGACTTAAGGAAGCGAATGACGTGCTTCTTTTTGGTCTCAAAGTCACCCACGTCGATTTTGGGGCGGAACTTCATTTCCTTGACTTCGACCTTGACCTGCTTCTTGCGTGCAGCCTTGGCCTTGCGGTCCTGCTCGTACTTATACTTGCTGTAGTCCATTACTCGACAAACAGGAGGTTCTGCACCAGGTGCAATCTCCACAAGGTCGAGGTGTTGCTCACGCGCAATACGCGTAGCATCTCTCACATCAAACAGACCAAGCTGCGCACCGTCAACTCCGATGAGTCGGCAGCTACGAGACGTGATTTCGCCGTTGACCCGAAGGTCGTCCTTCTTTGCCAGCGTCTCCACCTTCCCTTCTTAGGAGGGTCACTTTCCCCTCCAACAAAAAACTCCCGTCGCAAAGCATCCGGGAGACGTTTCCGCTACGCCTAGCAGAACAACATGGCTGGCATGTTTTTCGTCTGACCCGGCAGCAGCTCTCGCGCCACTCAGGTGGGGATATCCCGCAGGAAATCCCGCTTTGCGTTTGTAACCTTTAGTACTATAGCTCAGCTTTTTATAGCACACAAGAAGAACACGCGTTTTCCTAGCCTACTGCTACTTTGCAGAGGCTTTCCGTGACGTGGTTTTCTACGGACATGTTTAAACTAACATACGAGCTATCGCCTAATACGCGCATCACAGCTGGTTCAAGTTTCGAGCGCGGAAATCACAGCTGGTTCGAGGTTCGAAGTCGGCACGCATAAAACCGCAGGTCACATTTTCCCCTAATTCGAGAAACGAACCATCTTTCGGTACGCAGTTCGACAAATGAACCATCTAGCAAAATTGTGGCAGGCAAAGTTGTGGGCGCGCAGAGAAAAAGTATCCATTCAAGATGGCAACACAAAAAAACGAGCAGACCCTCAAGTCTGCTCGTCGTCCGTTCTATGGTGCCCGAGGTGAGACTCGAACTCACACTCTGTTGCCAGAAACGGATTTTGAGTCCGTCGCGTCTGCCAATTCCGCCACTCGGGCAAAGCAGGAAACACTATATCAGAAACTAAGCGTTTTGCTTGTCTCATAAAACAATTTTTTGCTTAGGACTGGTTGAAAGCCTCCAGACCATACATCAGATAAGCAAAGCTACGCATTTCTGCCTACTGAATACCGTCGCTTACCTCGGTATCTTGCAACCAAGGATTGTTTGCAAGTTCGTCTTCCATCGTTGTCATGTCCCCATGTCCACACAAAAGGGTTGTGTGTGCGGGCACAAGCTTTTTGAGACGTGCCAGGGTTTGCATCAAAATCTCACGATTACCACCTGCAAGGTCGGTCCTTCCGCAAGAGCCCTTAAAGAGGGTATCACCCACAAATGCAAGTCCAAGCGCTGTACCTTCACCAAGCAAAACAATGCCACCAGGAGTGTGACCTGGAGCTTCAATCACACGAAAGCTTGCTGTGCCCAGCTCAATAACATCCCCTTCATGCAAAAGCCGATTGGGAGCAGGAGCGTTGTTGTCGTATGTACGGCCTAGCTCACTTTCCTCACCTGCGTGTGAAGCAAGTTCAACATCAGCTTCGTGCATCATGAAACGTGCACCAGTTACACGCTGAAGAGATAAGACCCCGCCCACATGATCACCATGACCATGGGTCGCAACAATATTTTTGATATGTACATCTTCTAAGTGCTTGGCAATGCCTACGCCTGATGCGCCAGGATCCACAATAAGGCACTCCCCTTGTGAGATATAGGCATAGCAGTTGGTCTGCAGCTGACCCACCACAAACATGCGAACCTGATCTTCCCCATCACTGGGTGCAGGGTGATGATGCCCGCAACAGCAGCTGTCCTCATGGCTATGACCGCCACAACAGTGACCATCCTCATGATGACCATCGCAACAACTTTCGCGTTTCTTTTCTTCTTCAGACATAGTTATGCCCTTTTCTTCATCTGGTTAGCGCCTTCACCCGGCATGATACGCCGGCAGTCAAATACCGATGGCACACGACTCACATGAGCGAGCACCGTATCAAGCAAAGACGCATCGGATATTGCCAAAAGGAAGCGAAGCCTCGCCACACCTTGCGAGGAAATCTGTGTTGCTGCAGAAAGAATATTTGCCCCCGTATCACCCAAAACAATGGTGACATCCTTAAGCAGGCCCATGCGATCGGAAGCCTCAACAACAATTTCTACTTGGAACTCTGTAGCTCCTGAGGTATCCCACTCCACATCAATCATGCGCTCAGGGTGGTTCATGAGCCCCTTCACATTGGGACAACCCGCACGGTGTACCGAAACGCCACGACCACGAGTAATAAAGCCCACAATATCGTCGCCTGCAACAGGATTGCAGCAATGTGCCAAATGGACAAGCAAATCTGGATCGCCTTTAACCACAACACCGCAGTTATGACGACGCTTACGGTCAGATTGTGCACGCTTGCGCATGAGTTTTGCTTTAGCAAAAGGAATATCGTCGGAAAAAGCTTTTTCACGCTCTCGCTTTGCCTGAGCGGTAGCGGCTGCCTCTGCTTGCTTTTCGGGCGTATCACGCTCAAGCACTTCTTGGACATGGTTGGCAACAGAGCGCAGTGAAACTTTACCTGTGCCAATAGCTGCAAACATCATGTCGACATCGTGATAGTCATGCATGCCACAAACTTCTTCAAGCGCCTTCGTCGTGCGCTTAGTTGCAATACCATAACCACGCTTGCGCAGCTCGCGAGCTAAATCAGCACGACCACGCTCGGCATCATCTGTTTTTGAGAGGGTCGAAAAGTACTTACGAATCTTGGCTCGCGCAGAAGGCGTCGCCACAATATTCATCCAGTCGCGACTCGGCTTGGAGTTTTTGTTAGTCAAAATTTCAACGCGATCGCCACTCTGCAGCTTGGTGGTCAGAGGCACAACTGAGCCGTTGACCTTGGCGCCAACACAGTGATTGCCAACCTCGGTATGTACCTGATAGGCAAAGTCAAGCGGCGTTGAATCGCGCCTCAGACTCATAACTGCGCTTTTAGGCGTAAAGACAAAGATCTCGTCCTCAAAAAGATCGACACGCAGATTGTTCAAAAACTCATGTGGATCGCCGATTTCGTCTTCGACAGCCCAGTCAAGCGTCTTGCGAATCCAATTAATTTGCGAGTCAATATCGCGGTCAGATGAATCAAATCTACCTTGAGAATTGCCAGAGCGCTTGTAGAGCCAATGCGCCGCAATACCGTATTCGGCCTGCTCATGCATCTGATAGGTACGAATCTGAATTTCAATAGGGCGCGCATCAAGGCCGACTACCGTCGTGTGGAGAGACTGATAACCGTTGGGCTTGGGCGTTGCAATATAGTCCTTAAAACGCCCAGGTAGTGGATGCCAAAGAGAGTGAACTGCACCCAATGCCGAATAGCAATCCGCAACGGTGCGCGTCAGTACGCGCAGAGCAATAAGATCATAAATATCAGAAAATTCCTTGCCTTTGCGCGTCATCTTTTGATAAATAGACCACAAATGCTTCGGGCGACCAAAAATTTGATAGTCTGACATACCTGCACGGCGTAACTCATCATCGAGCGTCTTGATAGCAGCGTTGGTATCCTCTTCCCGCTGAGCACGCGAATCCTGCACCATACGAGCCACACGTGCATATTCCTCAGGCTCAAGGTAGAAAAAAGCCAGATCTTCGAGCTCCCATTTAACCGAAGAAATACCTAGACGGTCTGCTAAAGGTGCATAGACATCCATAGTCTCGTGTGCCTTATACTGCTGACGGTCAGGTGGAATCGCTGCAAGCGTGCGCATATTATGTAGGCGGTCGGCAAGTTTGACGATAACAACGCGAATATCTTTGGACATTGCCAAGAACATCTTGCGAAGGTTGAGAGCTTGCTTTTCGTCCATCGAAGACACGTGAATAGAGGTTAGTTTGGTAACACCATCGACAATCTCGGCAACATTGTCACCAAAACGTTTGCGCACGTCATCTAGGGTTGCAGGTGTATCTTCAACGGTGTCGTGAAGCAAAGCCGCACAGATTGAATCAGCATCCATGCGCAGATCACGAGCCAAAATTAAGGCAACCTCAACAGGATGGTTGATATAGGGCTCGCCCGAACGACGTCGCTGATCGCGGTGGAATTCAGCAGCAAAGCGGTATGCCTCTTCAACGCTCCTGTTGGCTTCGTCATCGAGGGTATCTGCACAAGTTACCTGCAAAACGCGCCAGTTGTCCGCCTGTGGTATGTCAGAATTACTTCGTCGACCCTCAACATTTTGCTGCTTTAGAAACGTTCCCATACTCTCACCCACCACATACTACATGCCCAAAGCCTGGCACAATTGGTTTGTTAATACTATCAAGCAGCTCTGCTTGTGCACAACGCAAAACCCATTCGCGGAATTCTGCAAAGTCCTCAGCAGCCCTGATGCCCTCAACATAACGGGCTGACTGAGCCAAATTCATGCGCGGTGGATTGCTTGTAAGCTTAATTTCGCGCGTGGGCCCGTAACTACTTAGTTGGAGTAGACCAAGTTCAGCAAAAACAGCAATTCCTGCCTCGGAAACCTGCGCATCAAGCGCATAGCGCCCATCTTGCAGACGAGCTTGTGCTGCCAGCTCCTCATCACTTACACGGACAATGTCGTCGTGACTTGTGTGCTCCAGCAGACGCAGCGCGCGCCACAGCATTTTAAGCTCATCGCGCGTGGGAGCAGCAGCAGCCAAGAGACGCTCGTTAACCGAGGCATCTCGAGCAGAAAACATCAGCCAAATATAAGCAGGGAGTCCATCTCGACCCACACGGCCACTCATCTGATTGAACTCAGTGCGACCAAAGGGCAACTGGTAGAGCACGACATGGCGCACATCGCCAATATTGACACCCTCTCCAAACGCACTGGTAGAGACAATACAACACAGCCGTCCATCACGAAACGCCCGCTCAACCTTGACGCGAACACGCGGTTCAAGACCTGCATTGTAATAAGCAATGCGATCGGCTAGCTCGCCGGTCATATGACGGAGCTTGCGTACCAAAGAAACGCTTTCCTCACGCGAGTTGACATAGATAATGCACTTCTCCCCTTTTGCAACAAGGGAGGCAAGAGCCAACTCACGGTCACGCTTCTCTCGACAGTCAAGCAACTCGAGATTTTTACGGACAGCATTATCAATAAGGATGTTTTCACTGCTAATGCCTAACAGATTTTGAATCTGCAAAGCAACCTCTCGTGGAGCAGTAGCTGTGACAGCCAGCACCGTAGGATGAGCTAATTCATGACGAATTTCAGGGAACTTTGCATACGCGGGACGATTTGATGTGGCCTGCATCACATGATGCGCCTCATCTACCACTAAAAAGCCGATACGCGCTATTTGCGCAAAGCGATCAGTATGAATCGCCAAAAACTCTGGTGTGGTTAAGACGATATCGCAACTTCCATCTGCCAATTCCGACCAAACTGTTGCACGCCTGTCTTGGGGTGTCGCACCCGTAAGCACGCGAACACCAACACCAATATGTGCAAACTCATCTTGAAGATGACGAGCTTGATCGTTAACGAGAGCACGCAAAGGATAAACAAAAACTGATGCCTTGTGATAGGCAACTGCTTCACGCGCTGCATGCACATGAAAGATAAGTGACTTTCCCCGACCGGTAG
Source organism: Olegusella massiliensis (assembly GCF_900078545.1). Lineage (GTDB taxonomy): Bacteria > Actinomycetota > Coriobacteriia > Coriobacteriales > Atopobiaceae > Olegusella > Olegusella massiliensis. Next base: position 1,446,505 of record NZ_FLLS01000002.1, on the reverse strand, counting down.
CCATCACCACAAGCGTCGATTGCTTTTTTGCCAAGCAGGCAAGTGCTTCGCGCTGAGCAGGAAGGAGCTGGTGTTCGCCAATGAGCTCAGCTGCCAATACCTCAGTCAGCTCATCGTAATCAAGTTGTGCCAACTCGCCTCGATGCTCTGCAGGATTGGGCGTTGGAGGATCAAATCCTTCAAGTATGAGAGATTCGCCTGGCGCAGGTCCGCGGCTTGGTTGATCGCGAAACAAAATATCTTTGACCATCAGCTTGGTTTTGGTACGACCCTGCCACGTCTCATTTTTTGTTTCAAATACGAGATCAACAATACTTTCGGTAGAAGCAGCACGCTCCAACTCGGGAGCATTAAACATCACAGCAGGAACTTCATTAAAGCCATCTGTTGCAATAAACAAAAGATGTTTGCCATTACGCGAGCGTTTGCGATCGCGCATCGAAACACCGCGCACGGCAAAGAGGGGCTTTTTATTGCCCTGGCCAAAGGGTTGCAGTGCCTCAAGCGAGGCAACCGTCTCGACATTGAGCTCAGAAAGCTCAACAAGCGCCGTGACCTCTTTACGATATTCAAATTGCTCCTGGGGAAGTTTTGCGAGTACCGCAGAGAGCCGCTTGCGAAAAGCGTCAATTTTGTCTTCGGAAACGGTGACACCAACAGCACCTGCATGGCCACCAAAACGAATAGTCAAATCAGCACACTGCTCAACGGCATGAAAAAGATCAACCGTACCAACCGAACGCCCCGAACCACGTGCTTCGCCATCTACCAAAGAAAATACGATGGCTGGCACGTGATAGTGATTGACGATACGGCTGGCCACAATACCTTTGACGCCCTCATGCCAGTCTCCGCCTGCAACTACTACAACACGGCCACCATCCCAGCAACGTTCTGCTTCTGCGAGAGCCGCTTCGGACATAGCAAATTCTGTCTCGCGACGAACCTCATTGATCTGCTCCAGCGAAGCCGCAAGCAAACTCGCTTCTTCAATATCGTCGGTAAAAAGCAGCTTAAAAGCAATGTCGGTAGAACCCATTCGTCCTGCCGCATTAAGGCGCGGAATAATCGAGAAGGGCAGGTCGTCAGCAGCAACCGTCGATAAGTCTACCTTGGCGATTTGTGCCAATGCTGCCAAACCGGGACGCGTAGAATGATGCATGCATTCAATACCATCTGCCACCAGGGCACGATTTTCTCCCTGAAGCACCATCATGTCCGAAACAGTACCCAGACAGGCAAGCTCGGTCAATGAGCGCCACAAATGTGGCTGTCCCAATCGGCGACCCAGTTCACAGACGAGCTTGAGCGCAACACCTGCTCCCGCCAAATCTCGAGACGGACAGTCAGCGGATAGTTTGGGGTCAACCACCGGAACACCCGTTGGCACCAAATCCGCAGGCTCGTGATGATCGGTAATCACCACATCAATATTGTGCTCAAGTAAAGCTTTTACTTCTTCAGCCGAAGCAATGCCATTATCAACAGTTACCACCAACTGAGGCTTACATGCCTCAACTACGCGCAACAAAGCATTTTTGCTAAGACCATATCCTTCAGTAAAGCGATCAGGAATAAAAGCTTGCACCTGTGCTCCAAGCGCACGCAAGCCCAAGCCCAAAACGCTTGCTGCCGACATACCATCCACATCGAAGTCACCAAAAACCGCGATTGACTCACCGTCAGAGATGGCGCGCATGATGCGCTGCACCGCTTCTTCCATATCTGGAATCAACAGTGGATCGGACCAGTCACGTTCAAGAGAAGGAGTCAAAAATCTTTGTGCTTCAACAGGGTCACTCACACCTCGAGCAGCCAAAACACGCGCTGCTAAAGGTGCTAATCCCAACTCAGACATAAGTCTGACTTCTGCTTTTTTATCTTGTTGCAGCAGCTGCCAGCATCTGCTGCCCGCCAAGCCGCCCATGGGCTACAGCCCGCGCTTTGCAAAGCTGTGAGCTGCTCCGCGTTCATTCTGCTGGACAATACGTACTGCAGCCCCAGCGCCACCATAGCGCTCTTCAAGCTTGTGCCATTTAGGCTCGTGAGTCTTCCAAATCGCAAGCAGCGGGCTTGCGATAGCAAAGCTTGAGTAGGTACCCAACAATTCACCAATAAGCATGGCAAACGCAAAGTCACGCAGAGTTGTGCCACCGATGGCATACATTACGATGATGGGCACAATGGTTGTAATAGTTGTATTGATGGTGCGAACAATCACTTCGTTAATCGAATAGTTTGTAATCTGGAAATAGGTACGGTGGTTTGCATCTCCACCGCGCTTGGCGTTCTCATTTATACGGTTGAACTCAACAACCGTATCGTAGAGCGAATAACCCATAACGGTCAGTAGTGCAGCCACCACATTGGGGGTAATGGGTGTCTGGGTCCACGCATACACACCCAAAATAATGACAAGGTCATGCACCAAAGAAGCCACCGCTGTAATAGACATCTTAAATTCGTAGCGGATGGACACAAAAGCAATGATGGCGACCAGCGACACTAAAAAGGCAATGCTTGAGGAGCGTACCGTATCAGCACCCCAGTCGGGACCGATAGTGGTAACCGTATAGGAGGACTTAGGCAGCTTGAGCGACTCGGCAGCAGCCGCAGCATGTGCCGTTGCATCCGTAGGATTGGTCGCATCCGAGCGCACAAGGAAGCCCTTCTCGCCCTCGGTTACCGCCGTTTGAATAGTAAGGTTTTGCTCACCTGTTGCCTCAAGTGCGCTGCGCATTTGAGCAATACTAATATCGCCCGTATTTTGGAAGTCAATCTCAGTACCACCGCGGAACTCAATACCAAAGACCAAGCCGCGAACAATTAAGCCTACGATTGATAGCACTATCAAAATTCCCGAGAAGGTCAACAACTGGAAGCGATGACCCATAAAGTTAATCTCAGACGCGAAGTGGCTACGCATGGGCCACACCCCCTTTCGAAGGCTGACCATGACGTGCACGCTCGCCCTCTTCCATATCGCCGCGAACACCCCAGAACCTAGGATGCTTCTCGATAGAAGCTGCTAACAGGCGAAGTGCGGGCGCTTTAAAACAAAACATCGTTACCAAGTCGCAGGCAACACCCAACATCAAGGTAAGACCAAAGCCTTTAACCGAACCGACTGCCACAGCAAAAAGAGCAATGGCGGTTACCAACGTAACAGCATCGGCATCGAGCGAGGTAGCGATACCATGCTTGACACCAGACATCGAAGCTTGTCGTACAGTACGTCCCATACGAATCTCTTCACGGAAGCGCTCAAGAACCAAAATCGAGGAGTCCGCAGCAGAACCGGTAGTCAACACCACTGCAGCAAGTCCTGGTAGCGTTAATGAGTACGCTCCAAAATGCGAAAGCAACGCCAGTAAACCTAGATAGAGCAGCGCAAAGATACCAAGTGAGCCCATGGTCAAAAGGCCAAGCCCTTGGTAGAAGACAAACAGGTAGATGATAACAATCGCAGCACCCGCAGCAATTGCCACTACACCCTGTGTGAGCGAATCTTGACCCAACGTAGGACCAACAACACGGCTCTCTGAGTAGGTCAGCGTTACTGGAAGAGAACCAGAATCAAGGATGGTCTTGAGTGAACGAGCTTCCTCAGCAGTAAAGCCACCTGTAATAGAAACCTGACCGCCACCAATTTCTTCTTGCACTGCAGGCGATGACTTAATGACGCCGTCAAGCACAATAGCAATACGTCCATTGGTAGGCGCAAGCTCACGAGTAACCTTGGCAAAGGTTTTTGCCGCATCAGAATTGAGCTTGACATTAACTGCATAGGCGCCAGTAGCCGATTGACCTGCTTGTGCTACCGAAGTCGAAGTGATAGACGAACCATCCATAAAAGCCTTGTACGTACCTGGCTTGAGCTGGATGTTGCTGGCATCTTTGCTCCCAAGACGAGCAAGCGCATCAGCATCACCAATCTCATCGAGACGAACGAATTCAAGCTTGCCTGTCTTACCGATAGTCTGCACTGCAGAATCGGCATCAGTCGCACCAGGAATCTGTACCAAGATTGAGTTGGAACCTTGCTTTTGTACGGTAGCTTCAGAGGCACCCAAAGAGTTCACACGATTTTGGACGATAGTGGTAGCTGTGGACATCTCGTCGCCTGTTGGAGTAGAACCATCCGGTTTGGCGGCCGTCAAAATAACAGACACACCACCACGGATATCAAGACCCTGCGTAATGCGCTCACTTAAAGGTGTAAAGCCCCAGACACACACAACACACAGGCACGCAAGAAGCACAAGTGTTGCAATATGCCTCTGTAAAACCGCAGGCATACGCCTCGTTTTGCGAGCTTTGTTACGCTGATTGCTTGTCGTAGAGCCAGATGTCGCCTGCCTCCAGCTGTCAAAGCCCGAAGCGGACTTTGAGCCGTTCTTCTTGCTTGCCATATATATCTCCTGAACTACCAGTAGTTTAACCAGCTCATTTTACCAGTCTTGGCAGACATAAAACGGCGCAAGGACAAATGCAGCCCCTCGAACAGCAACATTGAGCTACGAACGGCTGATTTATTGCATTATTTTTTGACAAGAAAACAATAGTTAAGAACAATCGCGCTGCTTTTTAAAAGTCATTACTCGCGGGCAACTCATTCCACGTATTGACAAAATCATGGTATGTACCTGCAATAATGGCTTCACGAGCATCGCGCATCAGCTGTAGAAGATAAAAAATATTGTGCTGTGATAACAAAATGCCACCGAGCATTTCATTTTGCTTAACTAAATGATGTAGGTAAGCACGCGTGTAACCACCTTGGCATACGGGGCAATGACACTCGGCATCCAAAGGAGCTGCATCGTGAGTAAAGCGAGCATTTTTGAGATTGATACGACCTTCGCTTGAAAATGCCGTACCCATACGAGCAGTGCGTGTGGGAAGTACACAGTCAAACATATCAATTCCACAAGCCACGCCGCGCACCAAAGTGGTGGGATTGCCAACACCCATTAAGTAGCGGGGTTTGTTACGTGGCATATACTCAGAGACCAAAGGTGTCAACGTCTCAAACATCGTTTGATGGTCCTCGCCTACTGAATAACCGCCGATACCATACCCGGGAAAATTGCCGCACTCCTCTAGGTGGCGCAGACTTCTCAAACGCAAATCCAGATCCATACCGCCCTGAACAATGCCAAAAAGTGCCTGGTCTTTGCGGGTATGTGCCTTATAGCAGCGTTCAGCCCACTTGCTTGAAAGCTCAACCGCACGCTCAACAAAACTACGCTTTGCAGGATAGCCAGGGCACTGATCCAACTGCATCACAATATCAGCGCCCAGTTTTTGAGCTATTTCCATATTGTCTTCAGGAGTCCAAAAGACATAACTTCCGTCGTAATCAACCGCACGAAAACGTACGCCCTCATCACTAAGCTTGACGAAGTCACCATGTGAAAAGACCTGAAATCCACCCGAATCGGTAAGGATAGGTCCATGCCACTGCATAAAGTCATGCAGGCCGCCCATCTCAGCAACTAAATCCGCACCTGGTCGCATTGATAAATGGTAGGTGTTTGCCAGCAAAATCTTGGTGCCCAACTCGGACAGAGTCGAAGTCATCAAACCCTTTACCGTTGCCTTCGTACCCACAGGCATAAAAATAGGGGTTGGAATATCACCATGAGGCGTATGTAAGACACCTGCGCGTGCATGGGTTTTTGGATCTTCTGCGATGATGTCGTACTCAAACATACTGCCTCGTCATTCTTGTCTACAAAATACCAACAAAAAGCCCAGCACATACTGGTGCTGGGCTTTGATGTGCCACAAACTGCGCAAGCGCGCCAAAATGTGCCTACTCGCCGAAGCCGCTGTCGATAAGAGCAATCAGAGCGTCGAGAGCTTCCTGCTCGTCAGGACCGTCACATGCAAGCTCAACGGTGGTACCGGTACCCAAGCCAGCAGCCAAAACCATCATGATGGAGTTAGCCTTAACAGGAGCGCTGTCCTTGTCAACGTTACGAATCGTAATCTTGGACTGGTACTTCTTGACCTCGCTGACGAACACGGATGCGGGGCGGGCGTGCAGGCCAGTAGCGTTCGTGATCGTCGTCTGCTTCGAAACCATACTGGACTCCTTAGATGAGAGGCGAGAACGTTCTCGCCGTTGGACTTGATGTCATTCTAGCAAACATCAGGGCATAATATCGGCGAGCCAATTTCGGATACGACAGAATAAAATTTATCTAGTAACACGTATACTAATTTTTAGCACTTTGCAGATATAGCGAAAGGGAACACGATGAAGCTCTTCTTCGCAAATGAGACAAAAACAGACGAACAGGATAGCGCTCCTGAGACACTACATTCAGCAGATATGCCTGACAGCTATCCCGCTGCCTATGGCTCAGCTCCAACTGATGAGCCAACAACGAGGGAATTATCCGCTGAAAGCGATGAAAAACCGTTGTCTGAAAATGCATTTCTCGCGGGTATTACTGCTTTACGTGAGGTACATCATGCCTCGAGGCGCACCGAGGAAGCTCGTCAACGTCTTGCCGAACTTCAAGCTGAAATCGAGGAAGACACCGATGAGCTCAATCACCGTCTGTCCATTGAGCAAAATTTTGAGCAAATCATCGCCCGTAATACCGCCGATCTCGAACAAGCAAGTGCTGATGAGAAAGATGCGCATGCTCGTGGTGACCTTGCGAGTGCAACTCGTAGCGATCTCATAAAACAACTTGAGGCGATGAAAGCCAAACATGAGGAAAAGCTGGGTCCTTACCGGGGTCTCATGGAAACCACCAAAGCGCGCGCTGATGATGCATCACGCGCCCTCGGTGAGGCTCGCCGCGATGCTAAATCTGCCGAATCCCAAGAAGCAGATGCGGTACGCAACCGTGATGCAGCAATAGCCTCGGCAAACCGTGCAGTTGATACCGCACGCGATCGCTTACAACGCGCACAAGACGAGCTTACCCGTGCAAAGCAAAGCCAAAATACCACTCCAAGCACCTCCGACCGTCTGCTGCACCAAGTCATTACTGAACAAGCAGCACTTGACCTTGCCAAACAAAAGGTTCCCACCGTAACAGCTGAAGCCGATCAACGCGTTGAAACAGCGCAGACCTATCTCGCTTCGCGCAAGCAGATTTTGGCCGAGGTGGAACATCAGGCAAGTGAGGCCAAGGCCGAGGCAGGTGCCCGTAAAGAAGAATATGACGGGCTCTATAAACAGGCCATGGCTGACGAAGAGGCACTCAAAAAGCAGATTGCGGTCTGCGATAGCGATCTTGAACAGGCAAACGACAATGCTACTGAAGCTCGCGAGCGCGCAGATGTTGCACAAGCAGCGCTAGATGAGGCTAACGATATCCACTCCACACCTGAAGTGACTACCGAGCTGCACGAGCGTATCGCAAACTCGCAAGAACAAGCAGCGGCAATGAATGCTGAGGCTGATTCTCTTGCCCAAAAAGAGCATATACTCAGAACCGAGACTCGTGGCTCGCGCGCATTGATCATCAGTATCGCTATTGTGCTCGTTATCATTATCGTAGCTGTAATTTGGCTGCTTTTCTTTTCTAAGTAAGCACCTATAACCACGATGATATTGACGCACACAAGAGATGATTACTCGATAAACATGGCGTCTCCAAAGGAGAAGAAACGGTACTTCTCGTTAACTGCATGCCGATACGCCGAGAGAATCTGTTCGCGTGTCGCAAATGCCGAAACCAGCATCACCAGTGTCGAACGCGGTACGTGGAAATTAGTGATTAGTCCATCTACCACGTGATAGGTAGAACCAGGCATGAGGTACAGATTGGTTGTGGCGCTATTGCGCGCCACAATGTCACCTTTGCCCAGTATCGCTGCAGAGTCATCAGCGTCTTCAAAATGACGCGCCGTTACGGGGCACGCTGCTACAGGTGCCTTTGCTTCCCAGGCACTTTCAAGCGAGCGGACAGCTGTTGTTCCCACTGCAATAACGCGATGACCGGCAGCTTTGGTAGCATGTACCGCATCGACCACCTCCTGCGGAAGGTGATAGCGCTCAGTGTGCATGACATGTTCGCTGGGATCATCTTCAGTTACCAAACGGAAGGTATCGATACCCACCTCTAGTTCCACCGCAACAATACCGATACCTGCAGCTTTTATACGATCAAGCAGTTCAGATGTAAAGTGTAGACCTGCCGTGGGAGCAGCAGCAGAGTGCTCTTCTTGCATAGCATAGACCGTCTGATACTTTTCGGGATCACCTTCATACTTGGTGATATAGGGGGGCAAAGGCACATGACCCGCTTTGTGTATAGCCTCGTCTAGGGTAAGACCGTCGGCAGGAGTAAAACGAATAAGACGTCCGCCCTTGTTATCAGGAACAAAATCAAGGATTTCGCCTGAAAGTACCACAGGAGATGCCTCAGATGCATGCAGGCCACCTTCGCGATATTCCACCACAGCGCCCTGCTTGAGACGCTTGCCTGGATTGACCAGGCATTCCCACACGTGACCCAACGGATCTTGATCTTCACGGCGCTTCAGCAACAGTGTTTCAGCAACACCACCCGTCTTGCGCTTGCGTCCCACAAGGCGCGCAGGCATCACGCGCGTCTTATTGATAACAAGCAAATCTCCAGCTTCGAGATAGTCCAGTATGTCATAGAAGTGACGGTCATCGACACTGCCCGCGGGACGTCCGTCTGAGGTCGCATCGCGGTGCAATACCAACAGGCGACACGAATCACGCGGCTCGACAGGGGCTTGCGCAATCAACTCTTGCGGCAATTCATAATCAAAATCATCAGTGCGCATAGGCATGTGTATAGCTCCTTGCAAACAAAACAAAAGACCGCGACAACAATAGCACGAGCCTACTTCCGACGACGCCAGGGAGCGAAATTGGCAGGCACAGGATGAGCACCCTTGCGTGAAGTGGGCACAATCGAAGGCTCGGTCTCGGCACGACGCAGGATACGATCATGCTTGAGTGCCTCTGCAGATTTGGCCTCAAGGTAAACGCTACCTGAACCAGGAGCAGCGCTAAAGTCACCGTAGCCTTCCTCATCAATTACTATCTTATCTTCTTGGCCTACGACACAGACAAAATCTTTGCCCGCATGCTGGGTGCCCACATACATGTGCTTGGTGCCGCCCTCTCCGTCAGTAATTACCACCGCAATGCCACTACCCGCATGTTCATCATCGCCTTCGCGCGTCCATCCAATGAGATCTTTGTCATCAAAATAGTCATGTTGTGCGCCGTACGCATGACGCTGACGAATTTCCATGAGCAGGGGAAGATTACGTACCACAGGCAACGCGGGCGTGTCTTCTCCCTCCTCGCCAGCCTTAGCCTCGGCTCCAGCACCAAAAAGATCACCATAAAAGACACAAGGATAACCTGCTTCACGCAGCAATATCAGCATGTAGGCGCTTGGTTTGAACCAAGACGCAACCGTAGATGCCAAGGCTTGGCCTGGCTGGGTATCGTGATTGTCCACAAAGGTCACTGCATGTACAGGGTTACTTGCTACCAAGGTACCATCAAAAAGATGGGCTAAATCCATAGTGCCCATGCTATTTGACACACCAAAAAGTTTGTAGTGTAGCGGTACATCAAAGAGACTCATTGGCATGTCTTCGCCCAAATATGCTTCGAGTTCGCTTAGTTCAGGCGACCAATACTCACCTACGGTAAAAAGTTCACAGCCACATTTTTCACGTAAATGAGCAATCCAGCGGCGGAAGAAAGACTTTGACACGTGCTTGAGCGCATCAAGGCGCAAACCATCAAGACCCGTTGTCTTTATATACCACTCACCCCAGCGCACCAGCTCTGCTTCAACGGCAGGGTTGTTAACATCAACATCGTTACCCATGAGGTAGTCAAAGTTGCCATTTTCAGTATGGTCAACATCCTCGTCCCACTTCTTGCCGGCAAAGCGAAAGATGCCTGTCTGATGCGTGTCCTCGTCCCAATCCGTACCGTGAAAACAGGTCCAATCCCACTGAAAATCAGAGTATTGAGCGTTACGCCCAGGAAAACGATAGCGGGTCCACGCAGAAATGGTCTTTTCTTCGGTCAGGTCAGATTCACGTGCGGCAGCATCAACCTCAAATGCACGCACATGCTCAGTCTCCTCACCACCCATACGATGATTGAGTACGATGTCACCGAGCACCTGAATGCCTGCCTTTTGCAGGGCTCCAATCGCCGCAAGATATTCTTTTTTGGTGCCATATTTAGTACGTACCGAGCCACACTGGTCAAACTCACCCAAATCCCAGGTGTCATATACGCTATAGCCCACACTCTCGCCACCCTCAGCTGCTTTATACGCAGGCGGCAGCCAGACCGCTGTGATTCCCATCTGTGCCAACGTCGGCGCAAGCCGTGCCATACGCTTCCAATGTTGACCGTCTGCAGGAAGATACCAAGAAAAACCTTGGAGCATCATGCCATTATTCATACGTTCCTCCAATGTAGGAATTCGTTAGGAGTTTGGGGCACATCGCAGGGATAGCTCGAGCAAAGCAAAACGCCAGGCTGGCTGCGGTAATCTCCCGAGCCAAATCAATCCCCCTAGCCAAGCTGGTTTTTACGCGCAGCTTTGCGAACATCACGCGCCTGTTGGCGGTCAAGCGCGGCCTCTGCTGCCGAAAAACGACAACCACAATAGTTTTGGCGATACATATTGAGCTCACGCGACTCTATAGTCGCTTCGGGATAATACGGACGAAAATCACGCCAGACTGGCGTGAGACCATAACGATGCGCCAGCGCAAACAGCACCTCATGGCAGACCTCAAAGAGCTGATACGGCGAGACTACCAGCGTTGTGCTGATGTACTCAAAGCCCTGTGCAACAGCCACACGACAACTTTCCTCGAGACGCTGTGCATAGCAAGCGCGGCAGCGACGCTCACGCTTGAGTCCCGCGGGTGCCACCTTGCGCTCCCAGCTCTCACGGTCATCCCCAGCTACGATAACATCTACGTGAGCAATATCATGTGCCCAAGCCTGCAAGGTGCGCAGACGTAAGTCATGCTCGGCAACGGGCGCAATATTGGGATTAGTCCAACAGATTAAAGGATCCCAACCCTCCTGCCGCAAAAGTTTGAGCGGTTCAAGTGAGCAAGGACCGCAGCAAGCATGCAAAAGCAAAGGTGTGCCAGGATGGGGAGCTATCCTCTGTGGCGGGAACATTATCGTAGTGCTTTGCTTTTCCATGCCACCTCCTCAAGATGGTACGTTCAAGCGACCAGCCAAGCACAACAGCCAGCCAAGCATAGCAGACTCATTTGTGAGGACTATGCATACTCAATAAAAGAGACTCGACAGCCTTTTGAGCTGCCGAGTTTCAAGTTGCTTGCATTTATGCAGATAGACGCTTAGTTTTCCCCATCTTCACTGGAGGCGCGGGGAGTTTCCAAAGCAGAGACAAACTGCTCAAACTGAGATGTACTCTCACGGAAATCATTGGGTAGCACCACCGTCGATGCACCCTTTTCGGCAAAGCCGCGCATCATATCAATCCACTGGGTAAACTCAAACAAACGATTGGCATCGGCCTCAGTGAGCTCGGATCCCTTAATGGTATCGATGGATTCTTTGATACCACGAGCAATAGCGACACGTTGGTCAGCGATACCTTGACCCTCGGCTGCCATAGCTTCGGCGCGAGCCTTTGCCGCGATAACCGTCTTTGCACGCTCGGCATTTGCATCATTGGTAGCAGACTCAAGGTTATTCTTGGATGCGATGATATGGTTCATCGATTCCTGTACCTCTTTAGGCAGGCGGATTGAAGTAATCAGCGTAGTTACCAGTACAATGCCGTAGTTCAGCATCTTTGTCGCAACTGCTTCGTCAATGGCCTGAGCAATGGCATCTTTCTCAGAGAAGACCTCGTCAAGACTACGATTAGGAATTTGGCTACGCAAAGCATCTGCTAGATAATCCTGCATCTGAGTCACAGGATTAGTCAGGGTGTAACGGCTCTTCCAAATACCACTCTCAGCACCCAACTGAATATCAGATGCGTCAACGTGATACTGGATAGACACATCCAACTCGATGGTGACATTGTCAGAGGTTTTGGCATCAAAGGTCATATGCTGATCTTCGGTCATCAAGTCCACATCAAAGGTACGATCAGCGTAAGGCACCTTCACATGAAAGCCAGGCAACATAATGCCATGAAATTTACCGAGCCGCTCGACGATTGCAACGTGCTGTTGACGCACAACATACGCCGTCGAAAGCACTGCACTAGCACCAAAAACCAGCAGAATTACAAATAGGAAAAACATCGCATTTCCTTTCTCAGACGCAGTCCGCTTGGCTGCACCCAAAAGACGAGTAGATAGTACCCTTCTCCACCTACTCTTAATCTGAGCCTTGCGGGCGATATTTTTGCTCTACGTCTGTCATCACAATACCGTCACAATCTATTACACCCAACTTCCCTGCCCGCTTCCTGCAACATTGTGGGATAATCGCGAAGCACACCCATCAACTCTAGGAGCAGTACGCATGTCTTCTGTAGATCGTCCAAATTTCCCCCGTCGCGCCGTTATCACAGGCGGAATGCCTTATGGCAACAAAAACCTGCACTTTGGCCACATTGGTGGCGTATTTGTGCCAGCGGATTTTTTTGCTCGTTTTCTGCGCGACCGTATTGGTGCCAAAAATGTGTTGTTTGTTTCGGGCACCGACTGCTATGGCTCACCCATCATGGAGGGCTATCGCAAGAAGGTCGAAGGCGAAAGCTATGCAGGCACCATTGAAGACTACGTGCGCGACAATCACGAAGCGCAAAAGGTCGCGCTTGATGCCTACGGAATTTCTCTCGATATCTTTGCAGGTTCTGGACTGGAGCCAGCAGCTCATTTTCATGAAGAACTTTCCGATATCTTAATTCGTCGTTTGTATGAAAAGGGTGTTCTTATCAAGCGCGAGACCTTGCAGTTTTATGACACCAAAGCCAAGCAGTTCCTCAATGGTCGCCAGGTTATCGGTCGTTGCCCCATCCGCGGTTGCAAGTCCGAAAAAGCCTACGCAGACGAATGCGACTTGGGTCACCAATTTGATCCCGAAGAGCTTATTGCACCTGTGTCGCAGCTCACCGGCACCACGCCCGAGCTGCGCCCCGTTGCAAACTGGTACTTTGATTTGCCGAAATACCAACACGTGCTCGAGGAACTCATGGACGAGTGGGACGCTGATCCTCAAGTGCGCGCTATCGTTACCAAGACGGTGCGTGAGTCACTTGTGGCACCAGTAATGTATATCCAGACAAAGTTTTACGAGACCTACCATGCTGTTGAAGCAGAGCTGCCTCAGCACACAACCATTGAGGCCGAGAAAAACCAGTCGTCCTTCTCGGTCGAATTCAACAACTGGCAAGATCGTGACAAAGCACGCAGTGTTTTGGAAGGAGCCGAGATTCGCTTCCGCACAGGCAAAACCCTGCTGCCATTCCGCATTACGGGCAATATTTCTTGGGGCGTACCAGCACCAGACATCGATGGCTCTGCTGCTGCCACAAACCAAGATTTAACTGTGTGGTGCTGGCCCGAAAGCCTGTGGGCGCCTATCTCCTTTGTACAAACCGCACTCGCACTTGATTCTGACCGAAGTGGCGAAGGCCAAACGCCACGCTACGCCAATCACGATTGGCGCGCATGGTGGTGCGATCCCGAGGCAAAGGTTTATCAGTTCATCGGCCAAGACAACATCTATTTCTACTGCGTTGCTCAGCCCGCAATGTGGGCAGCACTTGACTGGAAGCTCACACAAGACACGCCAATTGCCAACTATCACGTGCTCTTTATGAATAAGAAGGCTTCCAGCTCGGGTGCTATTAAACCTCCAATGGCAGCCGAACTACTTGATTACTACACGCCCGAACAGCTGCGTTGCCACTGGTTGTCACTAGCCCTCGATCAAAAAGCAGTCTCCTTCTCCCCTAAGGCCTTTGATACTTCTGTCTCACACAAGGACAAAAAAACCGGTGAAGAAGTACTCGTAAAAGACGATCCGCGCGTGGCTGACCCCGCCCTAAAAGAAAGCGCATTTTTGACGAATATATTTAATCGTTTAGCGCGTTCCTGCTTTTATGGTGCGGCAAATGTCTGTGAGGGCCACCTGCCCACAGTAGCTCCCAAGGCAGAAGTTGTTGATGAATGCCGTGAAGCTGTGCTTGCCTTTGAACGTGCAGCTCACGTATTTGACGCACACAGTGCACTAGGCGTTGTAGATGATTTTGCTCGCGCTGCCAACAAACGGTGGGGCAACGCAAGCAAAGCCGCCAAGGGCGATGATGCTGCCTACGAGCAAGCGCTTGCTGATGCCTTTGCAGCCTTACGCACAACGACGCTGCTCATGCATCCCGCCGCGCCTACTGGTTGCGAAAAGATTTGCGAGTATTTGGGCTTTGAGTCAGAGCTCTTCTTCTCATGGGAACATTGCTTTGAAGATCCCGCTGGATTGGCCGCACTCCTTGGTCAGACTCCTACTGAGCATGCTATCGTAGCGCTACCTCCACGTTTTGATTTCTTTGAGAAACATCCAAGTCAAGGTAGATAGGCATGCTTGAGTTATCTCCAAACCAACTCATGCCCGAGTTGCCACCTCTACATATTCCACGCCCTTATGAGCGCCCGCATACCCAGCTCACGTGTGAGTTTGATGTGCTCACTAAGGATGGAGCTCATATTCACGCGTTTCTCTACGCGCCAGCAGATGGGGCACCTGTCGTAGTAAATGTCGCGGTTCCTTTTCGCTACCCCGTATTGATGCTGCATGGCAACGGTGAGGAACATGGGATTTTTGGTGCGGTGATTGATGCGCTCGTTGGCTGTGGGCGCACGGTACTTGCGGTGGATTCTCGAGCTCAAGGTGTCAGCACAAGAGGCACGGCTCCACTCACGTATGAGCTCATGTGCGCTGATGCTATTGCTGCACTTGATGCTGCAGATCTCGCAAAAGTACACGTACTAGGTTTTTCTGATGGCGCTATCGAAGGTTTGTTAATGGCGCGCGACTATGAGGAGCGTGTAGCTTCGCTTTGCTCGATTGGCGCAAACCTTTCGCCTGACAATATGGGAAGCAATGATTTTTTTGAAGAAACTGCCGAGGCATACCGCGCTTGGTCCGTTGCTGGTGATGAGTCTGCCTGTTACGAAGATGGTACGCCGGCCCCAACCCGTGTAGAGGCCTCTCATATAGCGGAGTTGCTTCACATGATGGTAGTCGAGCCACATATTGATCCTGCGAGCTTGGAAGATATTGCGTGTCCTACCTGCGTTATGGCAGGTGAGCTTGACGAAATTCCGCAAAGTGAGACCCACCGCATCGCCACGGCGATTCCTGACGCACGCGAAGTCATCATCGCAAATGCCGATCATACTTTGCCCAAAGTCGCTCCCGAAGCCGTCCTCCGCGAACTACTCGTTACCATCGCCGCTGCCGAGTAACGATCCATCTGCTTCAAAGACACGACAGTTAAAACGATGTGTGGCGTTTGACAGGCAGAGTCGTAATCGTTAAAGCAGCCTCGATCTTTCAGCAGAGTCGAAAAGAAAAAGGGAGCCGCAGCAAGGCGACTCCCTTGAACTACCTATGGACAAGCAGTGTAGCTTGCGCGAGTAACGCCACGTGAGAGTGACCTCTACTCGTTGACAGACTTCTTCCAGAAGGAAAGAATCAGCATACCAACAACAGAACCAGCGAGCAGGGCAAGGATGAACATCGCGGGATTGCCAAGGACAGCAATAACCCAAGCGCCACCATGGGGAGCAGGGCTGTAGCAACCAAAGAGTGCAGACAGTCCGCCAGCAACAGCAGAACCAACGATGCAGCTCGGAAGAACATGGGCAGGGTCAGCAGCAGCAAAGGGAATGGCGCCCTCAGAGATAAAGGACAGGCCCATGATGTAGTTTACCAAGCCAGCGTCACGATCGGCCTTGTTCCACTTGTTCTTAAAGAAGGTTGTGGACAGAGCAATAACCAAAGGCGGCACCATACCACCAACCATGCAGGAAGCCATGACTACCTGACCAGCGGAGCCAAGCGTGGCATCAGCAAGTAGACCCGTGGAAAAGACGTAGGCAGCCTTGTTGAATGGGCCACCCATATCGATGGACATCATGCCACCGACAACTGCGCCAAGCAAAACAAGGTTGGTTGTACCCATGCCAGCAAGGAAGTTGTTTAGAGCAGTATTGATAGCGCCAAAAATCGGGTTAAGCAGGAACATCACGCCACCAACAACAAGCACTCCGCAAAGTGGATAGATGAGGATGGGCTTGATACCTTCAAGAGATTTAGGCATACCGTCGCAGAGCTTCTCGATACTCAACATAATGTAGCCTGCAGCAAAACCAGCAAAGAGTGCTGCTAGGAAACCACCAGAGACGCAGGCAGCGGCAGCCGCTTCCGCATCACCAGCTGCAGTTGCGGTCACATAACCTAAGCTATAGCCAGCCTTGGCAAATAAACCACCAACAAAGCCAGGTGCCAAACCAGGACGGTCAGCAATCGACATCGAGATATATGCCGCAAGGATGGGCAGCATCAAACCAAAAGCCTCACCGCCGATTGCCTTAAAGAAGAAGGCAAAAGGTGTAGAAGAACCATAATTGCCAGCACCAGCTGCACCCATATCAAAGAGGAAGGCAAGTGCTGTCAGGATACCGCCACCAATAACGAATGGCAGCATGTGAGAAACACCGTTCATCAGGTGTTTGTAGATGATATGACCAACGCCCTCACCATCATCGGCCGAACTCACTGGTGCGGCACCACTACCAGCATAAATAGCAGCCTCACCATTCATGACCTTGTTGATAAGCAGCTCAGGTTCCTGGATGCCCTTGGTAACGGTAGTGGAGTAGACAGGTTTACCCGCAAAGCGTGCAAGGTCGACGTTTTTATCAGCGGCGATTACGACACCTTTTGCAGATTTGACATCCTCTGCCGTGATGACATTTTTAGCACCGCCAGAACCCTGGGTCTCAACCTTGATTTTAAGACCCATCTCGGCAGCCTTCTTCTCAAGACTTTCTGCAGCCATATAGGTATGAGCAATGCCGGTGGGGCAAGCAGTAATAGCAACGAGATCAAACTGACCCGTCTGAGCTTCAAGTTCATGCTTCTTTTCCTGCTCGGCAACATAGAGAGCATCCTCAGCGGCATTGAGCAGATTAAGGAACTCATCTGGCGTCTTTGCTGCACGCAGCTTATTGCAAAGCTCCTCATCAACCAAGAGTTGGGAAAGGCTTGCAAGCACCTGCAAATGTACGTTGTCCTCGGTGTCGGGAGCTGCAATCAAAAAGACCAGCGTGGTCGGCTCTCCATCAAGTGCTTCATAGTCAACACCTGCAGGAATGGTCATTGCAGCCAAACCAGGCTTGCTTACCGCAGAAGACTTGCCATGAGGGATAGCAAGACCGTTCTCCACGCCCGTACTCATCTCGGCTTCACGAGCAAGGACTGCCTTTTTATAGGTCTCAACATCAATAATGTTGCCTTGATGCTCCATCAGCGCCACCATCTGGTCGATGGTTGCAGCTTTATCTTTTGGAGCACCTCCAATCTTGATTGTCTCGGACTTAAGTAAGTCTTTAATCCTCATGCGTCTCCCCTTTCACCTAACATACGTGTGCCAGCTATCGACCTGTCTTATAGAGTTGCAAGCAGAGCTTCCGCCTCAGCACGAGTCGTCAACTCAGGCGAGAATGCAGATGCGCTACCACACGCAACGCCCATCTTGTATGCGTCCTCGTAATTTCCCTTCTCCAAATAACCCGCTACAAAGCCAGCAACCATCGAGTCACCAGCACCTACGGAGTTGACCACAGTGCCCTTAGGAGCAGGACCACCAGTAACCGTGCCGTCTTCAGCAACCAGCACTGCACCTTCTCCTGCCATAGAAATCAATACATTTGCCGCACCACGCTCTTGTAGCTTTTTGGCATAAGGCACAACCTCATCGCGAGTGCGCAGCTCAACACCAAAAATGGCCCCAAGCTCATGGTTGTTTGGTTTAATCAACCACGGGTGATACGACAACACGTTGGTAAGCAATTCACGCTCGGCATCAACGACAATACGAATGCCACGCCCCTCAAGACGGGCCATGATACGCTCATACATATCAGCTGGCAGCACCGAAGGAATCGAGCCAGAAATCACCAGCACGTCACCTTCAACTAGGGTATCAAGCTGCTCAAAAAGCGCCTGCACATCAGCGTCGGTAATACGCGGTCCCATACCATTGATTTCAGATTCTTCATCGCTTTTGATCTTTACATTAATACGAGAAAGACCTTCAGCGACATGAATAAACTGGCACCGAGCACCATAAGACTCCGTGCGCTCTTCAATCTCACGACCAGTAAAGCCTGCGACAAAGCCCAATGCGATGGATTCATGCCCCAAATTGCCCAAGACAATTGATACGTTGATACCCTTACCACCAGGAAGAATTTTTTCACTGCAAGTACGATTGACCGAGCCAAGTTGTAGGTGTTCCACCCCCACTGCATAGTCGAGCGCTGGATTGAATGTAACGGTGTAAATCATTCAGATACCTCCACTACGTTGGGAAGCTTACCGAACACACTATTCACATCGCCTGCGGTGATAACCGTAGCCGAAGCGAACTCTGCAAAAGTTACGGGCGCAACACGGCCAAGTTTATCGGCATCTGCAAGTACAAAACGCTGGCCCGCCCTTTCCATAGCTGCATGCTTGACCTGGGCCTCGTTAATATCAGGAGTGGTAAAACCTTGAGCACGCGTGGCACCATTGGTACCCCAAAAACCCTTGGTAAAGTGATAACGTTGGATACCTGAAATTGCCTCGGGACCTACCAAAGCCTCTGTTGATGCCTTAAGCTCGCCGCCTGTAAGAAAGGTGCGGTAACCCTTACATACAAGCTTGCGTGCAAGCACGACTGAATTGGTAACAAACATTACGCCCGGACAATCCAGAGCATCTACCAGAGCTTCAGTGGTAGACCCTGCATCGATATAAACAAAATCTCCTGGCTCAATAAGTGCGGCAGCATGCGCACCAATGATTTTCTTTTCACCGACACTCAACGCATAACGTTCATCCATAGCGCGATCAAAAGTCTCGTAGGTAAAGCTATTGAGTGCCGTGGCGCCGCCATGCACTTTAACGAGACGGCCCATCTGAGCTAGAGCTTCGATATCGCGGCGAATTGTTGCAGGACTAGCATCGAGTTCTTCTATGAGTCTACTGGCCGAAATGCTGCCATACATATCAACAAGCTGAACTATGCGTTCGCGTCTCTCTGGAGCCAACATTTCGCCTCCTAGGGAAGCAATCCTCTATCTGCAATCCTCTATCTGTTTTGATTGATTATGATCTATTTTAATTTTATTGCAATATATTCGCTCATATTCGCTCATTTATAAGCAAAATAAACGGCGACCGGTAGTTTTATCACCGGAATCGGTCGTACTACTTACTTTCCCACGCTCTTTGGCCTGTCTTGGATATCCTATTTGAGCGAAATTTGGACTTCTTCCAATAAAAATAGAGAAATTGTTCGGTACCTTGACATCAGCTCTTTCGGTACCTACAATTCCTGCACATTCACTAATTTAGAAACAAACTATTCGAGCGAGGGAGGAAATCATGCTCGAGGCAAAAGACGAAAAAAACGAGGTCACACCACTATCTACCGAATGCCGAGTACTTCGAAATTTTGCTTACCTCGGCTTTTTCTTGCATCAACATGCAGGAGGTCGCGCAGGCAAGCCCTACATTCTCATTACTCTGCGTCAAGCTGGTGGAAGCCTCCCTCAACGCGAATTGCTCGCTCAGGCAGGAACTGCAGCTGCATCACTTTCTGAAGTACTCACTAAACTCGAAAACGAAAAGCTGATTGAACGCAAGCCCATGGAACACGATGGTCGTCAGCGTGAGGTGATTTTGACCGTAGAAGGAACGACGCGCGCTGAAGAAATCAACGCCAAGCATGAAGCCTTTATAGAGCAGTCCCTCTATCCGCTTTCAGACGAACAAAAAACTCAACTGGCAGAAATGCTTGACTGTATATCTGCACATTGGCACGAAATTGAAGATCAAGAGAGGGCGATGTAATGGCAAAAGAAGCACGAAAACAAGGCTGGGCTAAGCGTCTTGGTTTCCAGGATGGTGCTTATAGCTTTAGCGAGGTCATCGCTATCCTTAAACCCAGTATTCGTGAGTATAAAAAGCTTTCCATTAAGACTCCTCTTCTTGTGACCGTTGAGGTTCTCATCGAGTGTGCCCTGCCTTTCTTGACCGCAGGGCTCATCAATGCCATCAACGAAGGCGCTGGCATGAGCGTCGTTGCCAACTTTGGAGTTGCCCTTATCCTCCTCGCAATTCTCTCGCTTGCTTTTGGTGCTGCAGCAGGTGTGACCTGCTCAACCGCCTCTGCTGGCTTTGCAAAAAACCTCAGGTACGATATCTTCTCACGGATTCAAGATTTTTCGTTTTCCAATATTGATCGTTTTTCAACCTCATCACTGGTTACCCGCCTCACCACAGATGTAACCAATGTCCAGCAGGCATACATGATGATTATTCGTACGGCAATCCGTTCGCCCATGATGATTGTCTTTGCCATCGTCATGGCATTTGCTACAGCAGGTCCTATGGCAGCAGTCTTTGTGGTTGTTGCTCTCTTCCTAGGTATATTTCTCTTCTTTATTGTTGTGAAGGTTTTGCCTATCTTCCGCCGTATTTTCAAGAAATACGATCGCTTGAATGACTCCGTTCAAGAAAACATTGATGGTATACGCGTAGTCAAAAGTTATGTTCGCGAAGAGTATGAGAAACAAAAATTTGGAGATGCGAGCGGCTCACTCTACCACGACTTTGTCCACGTTGAGCGTATCTTGGCTTGGATTAGCCCCGTAATGACCTTCTCGGTTGATGTCATCTTCCTTTTTGTCATCTACTTTGGCAGCAAAGCTATCATTCAATCCAAAGGCACTCTCATGCAGGTTGGAGCCTTATCTGCTCTGCTTACCTATGGCATGTCGATACTGATGAGCTTGATGATGCTCACGATGATTTTTGTCATGATCACGATGTCTTTTGAGAGCGCTCAGCGTATCTGCCAAGTACTTATGGAAACCCCTGATATCAAAAATCCCGAAAACCCTCTGATGGAAGTACCCGATGGCAGCATTGACTTTGACAATGTGAGCTTCCGCTATTCTGAGCGCGCTGACCGTATGGCACTTTCTGATGTTAATCTACATATTAAGAGCGGCGAGGTACTTGGCATTGTCGGCGGAACGGGTTCCAGTAAGTCTACCCTCATCCAGCTTATCAGCCGCTTGTACGACGCAACCGAAGGTACCGTGCGCGTGGGCGGTCACGATGTGCGCGACTATGATCTTGATACCCTTCGCGATGCCGTAGCAGTTGTGCTACAACGCAATGTACTTTTCTCGGGCACCATCAAAGAAAACCTGCGCTGGGGCGATAAAAACGCCACCGATGAGGAACTTATCGAAGCATGCAAGATTGCGCAGGCAGATGAGTTTATTCAGCTGATGCCTGACAAATATGACAGCTATATTGAGCAAGGTGGCACCAATGTCTCTGGTGGTCAAAAACAGCGCCTCTGTATTGCACGCGCCCTGCTCAAGCATCCACGTGTCCTTATCATGGACGATTCTACCAGTGCGGTAGATACCAAGACCGATCGTCTGATTCGCGATGGTTTGCGCAGCTACGCGCCTGAGACAACCAAGATTATCATCGCACAGCGTACGGGGTCTGTCGAAGATGCCGACCGTATTTTGGTACTCAATGACGGACATATAAGCGCTATCGGCACCCATGATGAACTGCTACACACATCCGATATTTATCGCGACATCTATACCACCCAAAACAAAAAGTCCCACGACGAGCGCATGGGCGATATCGCAGAGGGAGGGAAGGCTGATGAGTAAGCAAGACGAACTCAAGCAGGAAACTGCTCAAACAACTCAAAAGCCCGCAGGCGAAAGCGACTCCAAGCCTGAACATAAGCGCGGAGCTCGCAGGCCCATGGCAACGCTGCAACGTGCCATTGGCCTTATGATACGTTACTATCCCGCTCACACCGTCATTATTCTTATCTGCATCATTACCCAGGCCGTTGTGGCCACCTTGCCTTCCATGTTTTTGCAGCAAGCCATTGCTGTTGTGGGTCAGTATTGGAAACAAGGCGATTGGTCGGCAGCAGCTGCTCCCCTTATGCAAATTGCATTTACGCTCTTGGGCTGCTACGTACTGGCATTGATAGCCATTGTTATCGAGACTCAACTTGCTGCTGTAGTCACCCAAGGTACGCTCATGCGCGTTCGCAATGATATGTTTAGCCACATGGAAGATTTGCCCATTAGATATTTTGATACGCGCAAACATGGCGACATTATGTCTACGTATACCAATGACGTTGATACTCTACGTCAGCTGATTGGCGTAGCCCTTCCCAACCTGCTGATTTCTGGTATTGCCATGATTTCAGTTCTCGCTTTAATGCTGTGGTATTCAGTACCCCTATCACTGGTAGTACTGGTGGTTATTGCGCTGATGTTTTGGGTTACCCGTCTGCTGGGCGGTCGTTCTGCTCGCTTCTTCCTTGATCAGCAACATGAGCTTGCACATGCTGAAGGTTTTGTTGAAGAGGCTATGAGTGGCCAAAAAGTTATTAAGGTATTTACCCACGAAGAGGCCACCAAGGCGAGCTTTGCCGAGGTTAATGCGCGCTTATTTGAGGCTTCCAACAAGGCAAACATCTATGGCAATACGCTTGCCCCTATCCTGATGAATATGGGAAATATCGCCTATGTGTTAGTTGCGCTTATGGGTATCGTTATGCTCGAGACTCATATGGCCAACCCCTCGATTTCGGGCATGCTTATCTCCATTGATATTGTGATTCCCTTCCTCAATATGACTAAGCGTTTTGCAGGCCAAATTGGTCAGGTATCCAACCAGATTAACTTTGTAGTCATGGGTCTCGCTGGCGCTGAACGGATTTTTGAGCTGCTTGATGAGCCTACCGAGACCGATGAGGGCTACGTTACGCTCGTCAATGTTGTGCGTGACTCCGATGGAAGTCTCCATGAGTGCCACGAAAACTCTGGTAAGTGGGCTTGGAAACATCCCCACAAGAACAGCGGCAAGGTTGATTTGATTCCTCTACAAGGCGAAGTGGTGTTTGTCGATGTAGACTTTGGCTATAAGCCTGACCACGAGGTTCTACACGATATTTCACTGTATGCCTTACCTGGTCAAAAAGTTGCTTTTGTTGGCGCTACAGGCGCTGGCAAAACAACTATCACTAATTTGGTTAACCGCTTCTACGATATTTCCGACGGTAAAATTCGCTACGATGGCATCAATATTGACAAGATTCGCAAAGCAGATTTGCGCCGCTCACTTGGCATGGTGCTACAGGATACCAACCTATTTACTGGTACGGTTATGGACAACATTCGCTATGGCAAGCTGAGTGCCTCCGATGAAGAGTGCATCCGTGCGGCAAAAATTGCAGGTGCCGATAGCTTCATCCGTCGTCTGCCGCAGAGCTATGAGACTATGCTTACGGACAACGCTGCTCGCCTTTCGCAGGGCCAGCGCCAACTGCTCTCAATTGCACGCGCCGCTGTAGCCGATCCGCCAGTCATGATTCTTGATGAAGCAACCAGCTCCATCGATACCCGTACCGAGCAGATAGTGCAGCATGGTATGGACGCACTCATGGAAGGTCGCACAACCTTTGTCATCGCCCACCGTTTGTCGACCGTTCGCAACTCTGACGTGATTATTGTGCTTGACCATGGCCACATTATCGAGCGCGGTACCCATGATGACCTGATTGCAGCAAAAGGTACTTACTATCAGCTCTACACTGGAGCGTTCGAGTTGGAATAGTCAGACTATGCGACGTAGCCAAGCGCCTAGCTGTTCACAGCTAGGCGCTTTTCCTTTGCTTTTCGCTACTTATTTTGCTTGCGACGATGACTTTCACGAAGGATGGAAATAACAATCCAAAGGCCCAAAACAAGTGCCACTAAATAGCCTAAAAATCCAATCACAGGAATGCCAAAAACAACAGGCTTGATGCGGGCAAAATACACCACCGATGAGCCAATAAATAAGCCAGCAATAATAATACTCATTGCCAAGCGGTCGAGCGCATGTGCCAAACTGCGCATAGGCCGGTGCAGGCCATTCACATCAAGTTGTGTCCTGAGCTGACCTCGGGTAAGCATGCGCGAAATATTTGACATTTCGCTTCCTGCCTGGAGCAAACTATGAGTTGCCCGACCAAATTCCATCGCATAACTACGCAGCTCATCAATGGGGGCAACACGCTCTTTGCGTACATGACTCACATGCTGACCAATGATGTCAACAATAGAAGTACCAGGCAAAAATTCATCGACCAAGCTCTCGAGGGTTACGAGCGAGCGAGCCAGCATCGTGACCGAACCTGGCAACTCGATGCCATTTTCACGCGCCATCGAAATCAACGCATTAAAGAAACCCGCAATATCAAGCTCGGAAAGATCTGCTTCACCGTAGTTAGCAATAATTTGATCGAGATCTGCAAGCAAACTTGCATGATCAACTTCTGATGTATCAGAGGAAGCAAAACGCAATAAACCATCTTTGAGTCGTACGGAATCACGGGTACCTACTGCTACCACCATATCGGTTAGCGCTGCTCGATCAAGCGCCGTGAGGCGCCCCATAATGCCCAAATCGAGAAAAATCAGCTGACCATCGCGTACTACAAGATTGCCCGGATGTGGATCGGCGTGGAAGAAACCATCATCAAGCATTTGACGTGTGTAATTGTCAACCAGCTTTGAGCCAATTTCGGACAAGTCATAGCCTGCCGCTTTGAGCTCCTCGGTTTTATCGACAGGGATACCCTCAACGTAGTCCATCACGACTACATGGCGGGTACACCAACGCCAATACGGCTTGGGACAGTCAACAAATTTACAGTTAGCGTTATTGCGACCAAATTCCTCAAGACTTTTGGCCTCGACCAAAAAGTCCGTTTCTTCGACAAAAGACTGCCAAAGTTCATCGACCACTGAAGAAAAATCAATGAACAGCTTGCCTCGCAGCAGTTTGTCCATGCGGCGGGCAAGAGAGCGCATGATAGAGATATCCTGCGCCATCTTTTCTTGTACCTGAGGGCGCTGAATTTTGATAGCTACCAACTCACCTGTAACAAGACGAGCCTTATGCACTTGAGCGACTGATGCCGAACCTAACGGCACATCATCGATAGCGTCAAAAATATCCTCGATAGGAGTTGAATATTCGTCGCGCAAAGCCTGCAGCATGGTCGTGCGATCCATGGGCTCGACTTCGGTACGCAACTTTTTGAGCTCATTACAAAAGCTTTCGGGCAAAATTTCCGAACGCATAGAAAGAATCTGCCCTGCTTTTACAAAGGTAGGCCCCAACTCTTCAAGCAGAGACCTCATGCTCCGCGGCGTCAAACCGTGCCAGACATCATAATGGCTGGCAATCGCCAAGATATCCCTCAGACGAGACAGTTTGCTCGCCCGCGTAATTTGGTACTGGTCAGACGATGTGTTTCGCCCACCAAAAATACCTATAGTCTCAAAGGCACCTTCTTGCGCCTTGAGAGCTTCTTCCCAGCCCTCAAGGCGGTCTTCAGGTCCAAATTCGTCTTCAGTCACGGAAGAACACCTCTGCGGAACAGCAAATGCTATGCCTCGGTATCCTCAGACTCAGACTTAGCTTCGCTCTCAGGCTCTACCTCAACTTCGACCTCAATATCGGGTTCCTCAACAGGCTCACCATCAACCTCGACAGGCTCAGCATTGAGGTCTTCTTTGATCTGAGCAATTTTTGCCACGTAGGCCTCGCGCTCCTCGGGCGTCATACCACGTAGACGGGCGCGTAAAATACTTGCCTCGGTATCACTACTTGCCGCGGAAGCCTTGTGCTTGAGCTCTTCATTGAGCGTCTTGCCCTGCTCTACCGTAAGCTCGCCCTTCTTGACCAGATCTTCGATGAGCGCACCAGACTTTTCTGCAATTTGACCAGACATTTCTGCGCCAGTTGCAACAGCACCAATGCCAGCTAGAAAAATCTTACGGGCGGTCTCGGACATGTCGTCAAGCAATGCCATAATAAGCTCCTTTGTTTGTAGCTTGTACGGGTGTGCACCCGTTGGCTTTTGTATACCCATCGTACGCGAGCTCTGACAAAATTTTTCGCTCGACTCCATGAGAACACCGCAAACGGTGGTTTTACCCCTCAGTTCAGCAACTATATGCCACAAAGGATGCGACCAAGCTGATCCACACTATGCACCACTGCGATAGCACCTGCTTCTTCAAGCTCGCCGGCAGGCGCTGTGTCGCCAAAGTAGACGCCGATGCAGGGCAGGCCAACTTGCTTGGCGGCTTCCACATCATAATGTCTGTCGCCTACCATTACTGTCTGCTCGGCCGTAAAACCTAGTTTGTCGATGGCGGCTTGGATGGTGTCAGCTTTAGTCTGCTTGTTCGTATCATTTTTCTTGCCTTCAATAGCTTCGAAATAATCAGCTATCTTGCCATCGCTAACGCAACGCTCAAGCAGGCCCTGTCGTTTGGATGAAGCAACAGCTAAATGACGGCCATTGGCCTGAAGCTGCGCCAACAACTCGGGGATACCGTCAAAAGGAGGCCATGCTTCGGGACCGCAGACATCATACAATTTACGATAATGTGCCGTGACGGTGGCCGCATCTTTCTCGGATAAGCCATATACCTCGGAATATGCTTGAGGAAAAGGTGGCCCAATCAGACGACGCAAGTCTCCCATCTCTTCTTCACTCATGCCAAAATCACTTAACACCGCGCGCGCTGTAGCCACAATTGACTGAGTGGTATTACCCAGCGTGCCATCATAATCAAAAAGGATGCAGGGGCGCTGCGCAAGATCACGCATAACCTGCACCGAACATGCAGCTGGATCAGTTGGTTTGGACAGATGACGAAGATTCATACAGTGCCTCCAAGCCATGCAAGCAACGCATGATGCGAACAAAGTCTGTGCGCTACTCGCCTCAGTGTGTAAAATCACGTGCGCACTCCTTGAGACGCACAGCCTTATTCTACCCGCTTGGGCTACCATGGATTCGCGCTACACAAAAGCAAAAGGAGCGGTTATGCACACTCAACCAATTTTCTGTTTTCGCCCCACACCTGAGAGAGCGGCCGATTTTGCCGCGCTACCCTATGATGTGTTTGACCGTACAAGCGCAGCTGAGTATGTAGCAGCACATCCTCAGTCATTTTTATCTATCGATCGGCCTGAAACCTCTTTTTCAGCAGAGCAGGACATGTATGCTCCTAAGGTTTACGAAAAGGCGCGGCAGCTGCTAAATGAGCGTGTAGCTGATGGCACCTTATTGCGTGATGAGTCGGCTTGTTACTATATCTGGCGCATGGCAGTCGATGGACATACCCAAACGGGTCTGGTGTGCGCAGCGGCGGTGTCTGATTACGAAGATGGCATCATCCATCGCCACGAATTAACGCGCAAAGACAAACAACAAGACCGCATCAACCACATACGCGCAACGAGTGCACAGACAGGGCCGATTTTCCTTGCCTATCGCGACAACAGTGCACTTGATGCCTTGATTGCACTGATGAGCAGCGCGGAGCCGCTCTACGATTTTACAGACGAAACAGGTTGCCAGCACAGCATTTGGCGCGTGGCACGCGATGTAGCTGTGGGATCACTACAGCTCATGCTAGACCAGATACCTTGTGCCTACATTGCCGATGGGCATCATCGAGCTGCGTCGGCAGTTGCCGTATGCCAAGAAAAACGCGCAGAGTTGCAGGAAACAGCTCAGCATACCTCCAGCGAGGCAGACACTTTTTTAGCAGTACTTTTTCCCGCAAGTCAGCTGCATATTTTGCCGTATAACCGCGTTATCACGGATAAAGGGAGTAAAACGTCCGCTGAAATACTTGCGGAATTGAGCAAGCAGGGCTTTAGCATTACGAAAGTAGAGGGTGTAGTAGACCCTGCCCAAAAAGGCATATTTGGCTTGAAGCTCGAAGGCAAATGGTATGAGTTAAGACTTACTGAGAGGCCTGCAAAAGATAACCCTGTCGCAAGGCTTGATACCTCTCTTGTGCAAAATCTTATCTTGAGTCCCATTTTTGGCATCGATGACCCTACCGTTGACTCACGCATTTCTTTTATTGGAGGTAAAGACGCAGCTAAGCGCAGCGGGGAAGCAGCAGGAAATAGCGGTGTTGCCATCACGTTGCACGCAACTTCGCTCGATGAACTCATGTCTGTATCCGATGCTGGTTTGTTGATGCCGCCAAAGTCAACGTGGTTTGAACCAAAACTTCTCTCAGGACTTTTTATTCGTCATATCTAGTCTCGATTTTGCGGATGTCAGAAAGTATGTGTCCCTTTTAATATATGTCTGCAGCAGTGGAGGCATAGCGAAAAAGCAGAGCGAGGTCGAACTTGCAAGGTTTGCCGTCTTTTTTTTAAGTTTTGCTTCAAAAAAGTATTTAAGAAAACAACTACAAAAGGGCTCTTCAAGGCAGCTGTATTGCCACACGAGAGGTTTTAATGTGTGCCTGCTGGGGTATAAAACTATATAGAGCAACTTGTGAAAGTGAGATGAATGCGACTTTTGGGCCGTACTGATACACAAAAAAATAGGGAGACCTCAGCACCTACGATGAAATCGCACTTGAAAAAAGCGATTTTATGGGTACTGGGGATAACAGCTGCACTGGGCATAGCAAGATTGGTGCCAAACAATGAGCTGGCAATTGCTGTATTGCTAGGTGTTGTTGGTGGTGCTGTCAGCGCCTATGTTCTTCTGCAGGCAAAACACAAAGCGGCACTCGCAAGCAAGTCTTGTGCTGTTGATGATGCCAAAACTACTGGCGCTGTTGAGGCTACAGAGCTTGCAACTGACGATACATCCAAAAGAAAGGATGTATCCCATCCCCCTCTGAACCCTAATACTACCGATGCCAATCAGACACTGAGCTCCACAGAAGCACCTGTAGTCGCTGAAGATGATGGTGAACCCGCCTATCTTCGCTCACAGCTTGACTTTACAGAGTTCACCAAAAAACTGCTTGAAAGCCCTGACCCTTTAGGTGAGCTCAAACTCTTTGCTGCAGAGGTGCGCGAACGCGAAAACTTCTACGGTGCCCTCGCCCTTGAAGAAGCAGATCTTAGCGAAGCAGAACCCAACGATATGGTATCTCAGCTTGAATATGCCAAGGATGAAGAACCCCTCCTACCTTGTGGTGTAGAGCTTTTCTTGGCACATCGCTTGTATGAATCGGGACTTTTTGACGAGAAGATTGAACTACCTCATATACGCATTGTACGCCCGCATGCATCCGGTATGCTGTATCTCAGAATTGAGCAGGGACAGCTCCCCTACTCAGCAATTCTCACAATTCTGCGCATCGAAGCTGCACTTAATGCGCTGCGCTTTGCGTACAGTTATTTTGAAGACCCACAAGATGCAAGCGAAGAAGATGTCGCTGTGCTTCAACAGCGCATTACTTCTTCGATTGTGGCACAGGCAGCAGCTATTGATACTCCTATTGAGCTGCCCGATGGTGTAGAACCTGATGGTGAGTGGGCAGTACGCAACTACATCTCAACAGCTATCGAGAGCTTCCAGCTACCCTATCGCTTGACCGCATCATGGCGCACCAATGTCGCCGATGGTAATGTCGCTATCGAAATACAACTTATACCTTCAGATGTCTTCCCCAATTCATGGGCAGTGCCGATGCTCAATGATAAAAGCAAGCGTGTGCAAACTACCAAACAGATGCGTCGCCAAATGGCTTCTGCTTATGCTATTCGTCTTGCCCTGCTTTTGGCGGCAAGTGCGTTCCGTGCATCCTCCAAGATTAAGCATGTTTGGATAGCAGGCATTCTGGATACTTCCTCGCGTCATGATTGCTATCTCTCGGTAGATTTTGACCGTTGGCGCTTTGCCAAAACGGAGCTTGATCATACCGATGACCTCGAAAAAATTATGCGACCCTTCTGTCCTGTCATGCGCCTTGAGGATGGCTTTTTGCGTCCTGTTACGCAGAGTTTTTCTCTTGCAGAAGAGCGCTTCTGCCCGCGGCGGCGTTACGAAAGCGTTTCGATGTCAACACGCAAGCTACCAAAACACCTAGCACATGCACTGGGCACCGACCACGTAAGCGGGCTTGCTATCCAAGAATCCGAGAAACGCGAAGCAATCGCTGATGACATCTTGCGACGATTGGTAGCACCTGTACGCAAGAATGCAACTCAGCATAACGTCCACACCATCCTTGAGCTGGCAGGAGACGATCCTGATCCTAGCGTTCGTAGTGCTGCAGAACGTACAGCAAATGCCCTCGTACGCGGATCGATTGATGGAGAACCTCAGTCTGTTGTCGAAGAGTTTATGACGGGAGATGTGCTGTCTCGTGCCTGCGAGCTCGCGCGCAGGGCGCTACAAGCTCATAACGCCTCAGGTGCACTGGAAGTACTCAGGGCTGCGCTAGAACCGCTGGATGCAGCCGGTACATATGCTGAGTCTCCGCAGGTAGAGTGGCGTTTTTTCTCGAGTTTTGTAGACCGTGCGCTCTACAATCGCATCCACAAAGCCAACGGTCGCAGCCTCATGCTCATACCTGATACCTACTACAATGCTCATGTGCTCGCAGTTATGGCTGAGCTTGCGGAAGGTCATGTGGGACGAGCAACAGAACATGCTCGAGAATTGGTACGTATTGCTCCTCTGGATGCACATGCAAAATTACAGTTGATACGGTGTTTAGAAGCATCAGGCAACGATAAAGCAGCCGTTGAACTTCTCACGCAGTTGCTTAAAGAAGCACACGATCCTCAAGCTGTTGGTACTGCTTACTACCGCATGGCTTTCTTCCAATGGAAGCAGGGTAACATTTTGGCTGCACGGGCATGCTATCAGATGGCAACACAATTTGTTCCAGCTGCCATGCCGACCATTGCAATGGAACTCACAGCGCTCTCAATGCAGACAGGCATCAAAGATGCGCGCGAACCACTCTCACCCACCGAGCTGCACCACATCCTCGAGACTCACCATATTCCTGAGTCGCCCACCGATGAAATGTCTGGGGTCTTTATGGAATGCGCTCAGGCATCACTTGATGCGGAAGTTTTTCCTGTTGCACGGAATTTCTTGTCCACACTGGCAGCATTCACGCCTGACGACATTATCGTCGGCATGATGAACTCTCTCGAAAGTTTCCCCGACTCCCTGTAAGGTCTTCCCCTTAAGTTTGTAAACAACGTTTATCTTACAAAAATGAGCATACGTCTTGCCGAACACATGCGTGCCTACAACCACTCCGCGATATTTGAAACACACTTGGAGTATGTCACGTTATCATCCAGTGTAGTGAAATTAGAAACGATATTTTCCTTCGAGAAAGAGGAAGAATATGGCAGATGAATTCTATGCGGGCATCGATGTGGGTGCCACTTCGGTCAAGATCGGCATTGTAGACAAGGATGGAAACATCTTTGCCAGAGCGAACGTTCCTACCCCTCCACTCATAGATGAAGCAGGGTATACGGCTGTCACGGACGGCGTCAAGTCGGTACTCAAGAGCGCTAACATTGACGCTTCCCTATTCAAGGGCATTGGCCTTGCCGTTCCTTGCCCCATTCCCGCTGACGGCAATATTGCTGTCATTGCCAATCTGAACCTTAACCTGTTGGGCTTATACCATGCGCTGCAGACCGCTTTTCCAAACGCATACGTAGGCTTTCTCAATGATGCCAACGCAGCTGCTATGGGTGAGTTATGGAAGGGCGCTGGCGCAGGCTACAACAGCCTCGTGTTCGTTACGATCGGCACTGGCATCGGGGCAGGCATTGTGTATGACGGAAAGGTTCTTGCAGGCGCTAATGGTGCTGCGGGAGAGTTGGGCCACGTGATTGTCAACCCCGCCGAAACGCGTCAGTGTGGCTGCGGTCGCTGTGGCTGTCTGGAACAGTATGCTTCCGCCACGGGTATTGTCAACAGCTATCGCATGGAGTGCGAGAAGCGCGGCTGTAAACCCGTCGAGCTCTCTGGCCCCTCCGATTCCCGAAGCGTGTTCGAGGCTCTCGTCACAGGTGATGAGGCTGCTCGTGCTGCTATCGACACGATGGCAGAAACCCTAGGCTTTGGACTTGCCAATGCCGCTTGCTCTTTCGATCCCGAGGTTTTTGTACTAGGCGGTGGAGTTTCCGCTGGTGCAGAGCATTATCTCGACCATGTAACCAAGGTTTTCAAGAAGATGACGCTGTCCTGCTGTGCAAACACGCCTATCACCGTCGCTTCTCTAGGTAATGATGCTGGCATGCTCGGTGCTGCATACTATGCCGTGACCAACGCGTAAATTTATCTCGACATACCAATCTAAAGAAGGGAGCATATCAACAATATGCTCCCTTTACTAAACCGAATATATGCAAGAACGTTGCTTTGGACTAGACGAGGGCGATAAGCTTCATAAGCAAATCGATGGTGCCCACGTTGTAGCCAGCAGTGGCATAGATGCCACGTAGACTTCCATCGGACTGTTTACAAGCGAGCACGGTAAGCGGCAGTTTCTCGGGATTTACAAACATACGGCGTGCAATTTTCTCGGGGAGCTCAGTAAAATCGTCATACGCAATAGTCACACCGGTGAGTGTGGGGAGCGTACGAGCAAGCGTGGGATCCTCAAGTTGAGCAGGATTGCTAATTACAAAAACGAGTGGCAAATCAGCCTTAGCGACGCGCTCTGCTTGTTCATGCAGCTCGTTGAGCAAATGTTCAGTGGGCTCCATGCCAGGTTCCAAAAACGAGATGGCAATGGGGTGTGAATTCACTCCGTGTTCGGAGGCAATCTGGGCAACATTGATGGCGTTACCCTCGACATCGCACAAGGTGAAGGCCTCGAGTGCAATATCCTCAAGCATCTGCGTTACCTCAGGTTCACGCAAAACGAGTGCGATGGAATCGTTAGTACCCATGTCGCTCACAGGGAAGCTACGCTCGGCAACCTGCACATCACCGCTTGGCAGACGAGTGCTGCAGACTAGTCGGTAATCGCCCGCAGGAAGCGGCAGTGTGCACAATTTATCTTGGATCGAGGAACCCCCAAAGTCGAGAGCTTCAAAACCCAGGGCCCGAGTACCAGCAACTGTGACGTTCGTTTCCAGACGGGCAACGCTCCAAGCCTGGAAGTAACCAGGACCTGGTTCTACGTCGGACGTGAACGTGACATCAACCGTATGCACAGGGCGCTCGACAGCCACGAATCCACCCTGGTGATAGTATTCAATGGCGCGGTCATGCGGGTTTTGACGAGCAGCGATACCAAAGGCACGGCAGATAGCCACAAATAATGCACGACAAGTAACCTGACTTCCCTGACGAGAAAGCCAAGCACCACGCGGGCTGGCACAAAGCTTCTTTACGTGCTCAGAAGCAGTGAAGTCGAGGTTCTCACAAATCATGTCCCACACGCAGCGTGGATTTGCACGGAATTGCTCAACCGTCGCAGCGTCAAAAGTCTCGACGAAATACGATCGGAAGCTCGAGAGCTGCTCGAACATGATACGCGGAGCGAGGACGTACTTTACGTAGAGTTTCTCAGCATCATCTTTTGCTCCCTCGCGCTCGAGGTAGGCAATTGCTGCATCGTGCATTGCGCGAGCACCCGCTAGATGGTCCTCTAAAACATCAGCGTTAAGATCGCGGAAATCCTTCGTGGTGAGGGTCGAGAGCAGCTGGATGCGGTCAACTTCATTGTCTCTAGCCAGGAAGCGATCAACCTCAGGAGCGTTGGCAAAAGCCTGCTCATAGTACGTGAGACAATCGTCATCAGCATGAGTCGCAGCAGCAGCCAGACGACGAGCCTTCTCAACGAAGGCTGCTACGCGCTCGGTGCGCATCTGGTCAGCTTCATGCTTGCGGATGCGTCCCCGAGCTGCCTGCTCAGGCGTAAGTGAGCAGGAGGGGGCGGGATGATCAGCAGGTGCGAAAGCATCGATGTCACGCCACGAAGCGGAGGCTGCCATATCTACATCGTGTAAGCTAAGTTCCACATAGTCGCACTTTTCGGTATTGACTAAGGCATCCGCCATCTGAGTCTCGGTTGAAGCGAAAACGCGTAGTGTTCCTTTGCCAATCACGATCTGCGCACGACCATGCTCGTCAGTAACAAGCTGCGCGATGGTACCCCACTCAGCAAAGTTCATAAGTGTTAGGCGCACATACACATCACGAACAGGCTCGCCCGCTTTATCGGTGACCATGACCGTGAATTTAACGGTGGGCGCATAGGCCTCTGTCTGATTCACGATGACCTGGCTGCCCTCACGTGCAAGGATGCTTCCGTCGCGCTCGAAATCGCATCCATAGTCGGAAAACAGGCGGGTATGCACCAACATAGCACGACCAGAGGCAGCAGTGAACCAGCCGCGATTGAGTGCCTCTTCGGGCTCGCAGGCACCCAGGTAGTACCACTTGCCATCAACGTAGGCCTCAACCCAGGCGTGATTGTCATCGCAATGAGCCCACAGCGGGGTGTACATCTGACGCGCAGGAATGCCGTTTGCGCGCAGTGCAGTGACCAGATATGTGGATTCCTCACCGCAGCGCCCGCTACCAGATGCCAACATACCCAACGGGCCTAGGGTGCGCTCATCGGTTGTCTGATAGGTTGCGGTCTCACAACACCAGTAGTTAATCTCAAGCACGGCGTCATAGGCACTCATACCTGCAATGCGTTTAGTCAACTCCTCACGTAGGATGGGCCACGAGTCGACAAGGGGTTCGTTGTTTACACGTGGGGTGGCGACAAAGTGGATAAAGATATCCTCGTCCACCTCGCGACACCAAGGCGAGGTGATGCGAAGTTTGATCGCCTGACGCGCTATGGACTCAAACACGGAGAAATCGGTGTCAAACACATCGGTAAGCGGCAGAGTGCCATAGTAGTTTTTGATCAGCGCTACTACATCGGCGTTGTCGACACGGGAAAGACCTGCAGCAATAGTACTTGCAAGGGGCTTAAGCAGCTTCGCACGCTCATCGAATTTAGTCTGAGCAAAAGTGACGAAGGCGGGAGATAGAATGGGCATGCGTTAGCTCTCCTTAATCTTGACGACCAAAACGGTATCCACAGGATCTGGCAGATAGGGCAAGGGACCCAGGTCGGCAAAGGCAATATCCGGGTAGTCGCTGTGTGTCCAGCTATGGGAGAGCTTGACCTCACTACCGTCACGAAGGAGACGGATAGATTCGACGCAATCCTTGGGCACACCCATCAGCGGTACAGGACCCAAGGCGTTCTCATACAGATGGAAGTAATACGTGTTGTTGTTGCGTGTGATGCGACCCCACTCGGGACGCTCGGGTTCGATGGGACCGCCCGCTGACACACCAGCACCATAGATGCTCTGGGAGTTGCGATCCATCCACGTGCCAATCTGCTTCAGAATAGCGCACGACTGCTCAGGGAAGCGACCGGTAGCGTCAGGCCCAACATTCAGGATGAGGTTACCCCCTTTGGAGACACATTCCACAAGCTTGTGGATAAGCAACGAAGATGGCTTGTAGTTAGTGTCAGTGGAACAGTAACCCCAGTTGTCATTCATGGTGATGCAGGCTTCCCAGGAAAGGGGATTACCTTCCACATCCAGAATGCTGTTTGGTGGGATAATGCGCTCAGGTGTCACGAAGTCGCCATGGTAGGGTGTAGGATTACACGTGGCAAGTGAGCCAAAGCCTTCACCTGAAACCTCGAGACGATTATTAGTAATGACCTGCGGCTGCAGCTCACGTACCATACTCATGAGCTCGGTTGCGCGCCAGGTCTCGCTACGCATCTTCATACCATTAACGGGTGAGTCGTAGGAGAAGTCAAACCACATAAGGTCAAGCTTGCCATAGTTGGTGCAGAGCTCGCGCACCTGCTCATGCATGTAGTCGAGGTAACGGTTGAAGTTACGACCTTCGTTGCTACCTGCCACAGGGTCGTTACGCAGTGGAGCCTGACGATCGCCATACTGCGGGAAATCAGGGTGATGCCAGTCAATAATCGAGTAGTACAGACCGACCTTGAGACCTTCGGCGCGAAAGGCCTCTAAAAACTCAGAGACAATGTCGCGACCAAAGGGCGTCTTAGTCGATTTCCAGTCGGTAGTCTGGGTGTCAAAGAGACAAAAACCATCGTGGTGTTTTGCCGTAAGCACAGCGTACTTCATGCCAGCCTTGCGTGCGGTACGCGCCCAGCTGCGAGCATCAAAGGCATAGGGGTTAAACTCATCAAAGTAGGGCTGATATAACTCCTCGGGCATCTCTTCATCACTGCGAACCCATTCACCGCGGGCGGGAATGGAATACAAACCAAAATGAAGAAAAAGACCAAAACGGTCATGCAAATACCACTTCATGCGCTTGTCATATTGAGCGCGATCAAACTGATAGGTCATGGCGATATCCATTCTGTGATTGTCAGATTGTATGCAAACCACAGGTTACGAGTCGTGAACGGTAGTTATTTGGACGCGATTGGTAAACCAACAACCGTTCACCTGCTTTAGCGGTCATCTTAAAGCATCATAAATAAAGAAACAACCCGAATTTAATACAATAAATTGCGGTGCGAGATTCATTGAAGTTGAAAGCCTTCAACGGTCTCACCGAGGATAAGGATGTCTGCGGTTTTGGATAGCTTGCAGTCACGGAAGGAGAGTTTCATGGATTTGGAAAACAGACTTAACCCCGCCGTTTCCCGTCGTGGTTTTGTCGGTGCCGTTGTAACTGGTGCTGCTGCTCTCGGCCTTGCCGCTTGTGGCAAGACTGGTTCTGAAGAATCTAAGGGTTCCGGCTCCAGCTCTGTTGAGGGAATCGTTGCTGACAAAGACGGTTTCGTCGTCAAAGCCGAGAAGACCGATGGCAAGGCTCCCAAGAACGAGTGCATCATTGCGCTCGAGGGCGAAATTCAGAATATGCACCCCATGAACTGGTCAGACGGTAATTCTGGCAACGTCGTGTACTACATCTATGATTCCCTGTATGCATTCGACGAGAATTACAAGCTCGTTCCGAAAGCTGCTGACTCCTATGAGGTCTCTGAGGATGGTTGCACCTATACCTTCCAGATTCATGAGGGTATTACCTTCGAAGATGGCACACCTCTTGATGCCGATGCCATCGTTACCAACTACCAGGAGTGCATAAAGAAGGAAAACGGCTGGCGTCGTCGCCGCATGTTCATCCGCACTATTGATGACAATACCGAAGAGACCCGCATCGATAATGTCTACAAGGTTGATAACGACCCATTGAAGGTTGCTTTCCACCTGCCAAAGCCCTACGCCCCCTTCATGAACTCTGTCACACAGTTCTATATCGTAAACCCCAAAATCGTCACCGACCCGAACTACGATTACTCCAAGAAGTCCGCTGGTTCTGGTCCTTTCATTCTCGAAGAGTATGCCAAGGGCAACCACTGCTCGCTCCTCAAGAACGAAAAATACTGGGGCGGACAGAAGGACGAGGGCGAGATCGCGATTGACCGTGTCGACTTCAAAGTCGTTCCCGAAGCTGGCTCTCGTATTGCTGCTCTCCAGACTGGTGAAGCTACAGTCATCTACCCAATGCCGACCGACCAAGTTGCTACCATTCGCAGCGCCGGTGACATCAACATGGTTTCCATGCCCTCCACCACCATGCGTTATGTGACCCTCAATACCAACCTCAAGGAGCTCTCTGACGTTCGCGTACGTCAGGCCATGAACTATGCCTTCAACCAAGACGAATATGTCAAGGTTATGTATTCTGGTGCCGCCACTCCAGCCACTTCTGTTCTTCCTGCCCTCGTGCCTGGTTACAAAGAGCAGGAGCCGTTTGCCTACGATCTTGATAAGGCTAAAGCACTCCTTAAGGAGGCTGGCTATGAAAACGGCTTCAAGGTCCAGATTATCGGCGACAACTCAACTCAAGAGACCAAGGGCATGACCTTTGTCATGCAGCAGCTCAAGGAGGCTGGCATCGAGGTTGAGGTTCTCCCCAACGAAGCCGCTACTAATGCCGAGATTGCAGCTGAGCCCGAGGACACCACCGAGATTCAAATGTGGTATGTCAACTGGTCTCAGTCTGACGCCGACGGCTTCATGCGTTCGCTGCTCTCCACCGCTATGACTCCCCCGACTGGTTACAACACCGCTTTCTGGAAGAACGAAGAGTTTGACCATGAGCTGGAGCTTGGCAACGAGGCCACCACTGAGGAAGAGCAGAACAAGCACTACGGCAAGTGCCAGGATATCGTCTGGAAAGAGTGCCCGTGGCTCTATCTCGCTTCTGACAACACACTGATGTCCTACAAGGCATATTTGTCTGGTATCAAGTATGTTGCGCAGGGTATCGATGTAATTCATGCTAAGCTTACTGTCTAAGGCTGCGCGTGTTCGGTTCTATACGCTGACAAGCAAATAGTTTTTCTGCCGGTCTTCCATTTGCGGAGGCCGGCAGTTTTACGACTTGTTTGTCCTTGATTTGAAAGGGGAAGAAGCTATATGGGGAAATACATCGTTAAACGAATCATCAACATGATTCCTCTGCTATTTGTTATCTCCATCATCATCTTCTTGTTTATTCACCTTATCCCTGGTGACCCCGCCCGCCAAATTGCTGGTCCTACCGCAACCGTCGGTGAGGTGAACGAGATTCGTAACCAGCTCGGTTTGAATCAACCTTTGGTATCACAGTATTTCAAGTGGATTGTTGGCATTTTCACAGGTAATTTCGGCATCTCCTATGCCAATAAGACCACCGTTATCGCACTCCTCGTGCCCCGTTTATCCATCACGATTTACCTGACTATTTGCTCAATCACTTGGTCGGCGCTCATGGGTATCATTATCGGTGTTCTAGCCGCTGTGAATCGCGGTCGTACCTTCGATCTCATCGGTATGGTTATCGCCATCGCTGGTATCTCGCTACCCAACTTTTGGCTGGGTCTGCAGCTCATGCAAATCTTCGCTGTGAACCTGAGGCTTCTACCTACGGGTGGTCTTGAGTCTTGGCAAGGCTATATTCTTCCCTCAATCGCTTTGGGTGCTGGCATCATGTGTATCCTGGCACGCGTAACACGTTCCTCGATGATTGAAAATCTGGACAAGGATTATATCCGTACTGCACGCGCTAAGGGCCTCCCTGAGCATCTCGTCATCATGCGCCACGCGTTCAGGAACTCCGCCATTGACGTCGTCACTGTCACAGCTCTCCAGAT
Organism: Olegusella massiliensis; assembly: GCF_900078545.1. Lineage (GTDB taxonomy): Bacteria > Actinomycetota > Coriobacteriia > Coriobacteriales > Atopobiaceae > Olegusella > Olegusella massiliensis. The sequence goes on along the minus strand of NZ_FLLS01000002.1, from coordinate 1,407,148 downwards.
TGGCGCATTGATTGCTGGTTCTGTCGTAGTTGAGTCAGTCTTCTCAATCCCTGGTTTGGGCCGTCTGCTTGTCGACTCTATTGGTTTTCGTGACTACGAGGTCGTACAAGCACTTATCTTGTTCTTCTCGATTGAGTATATGGTGATCAACCTGTTTGCGGATATCTTGTACGGCCTCATCAACCCGCGTGTGCGCTACAAATAGGAGATTGCCATGTCTGATACCACTGTACATACTGCCTCCGCGACGCTTAAAGCAGAGGAGCTACCAAAGGCGCAAAGTCCAATCAAGCAGTTCATCAAGAAGTTCTTGCGCCGCAAAACGGCCGTTATTGGCCTTTTATTCATCATCTTCATCCTGATTTTGGCCGTAATCGGACCTAGCATTACACCGTATGATCCTAACGCGTATGACTACAACGCGATTCTAGCTGGTCCTTCGTCCAAGCATATATGGGGCACCGACGAGTTTGGTCGCGATGTCTTTAGCCGTATCCTTGCTGGTACGCAGCTATCAATAGGTACGGCACTTACCGCCTCGGTTATCGGCACCGCTGCAGGCGTCGTCTTGGGTCTCATCGCTGGCTTCTTCGGTGGCGTTATCGATTCGTTCATCATGCGTGTCTGCGACGTCATGTTTGCGTTCCCAGGCATTCTGCTCGCCATCGCAATAGTTGCCATCATAGGTCCCGGTATCACCAACATCATGATCGGCGTTGCTGTGTTCACCGTACCATCGTTTGCACGTATCATCCGCGGTGCAGTGCTAGAGGTTCGCAGCGAGCTATACGTCGAGGTAGCAAAGTCCATCGGCTGCTCTTATGCCCGCATCATGTTCGTGCACATTTTTCCAGGTACTATGCAGGCTCTTATCGTCAACTTTACGATGAACATCGGTGGTGCCATCCTTTCGGCATCATCCCTGTCGTTTTTGGGCTTTGGAGCATCTGTGACGCAGGCTGAATGGGGTGCAATCCTCTCTCAGGGTCGCAACTATCTCGCTATTGCTCCTAACCTGGTTCTCTTTCCTGGCTTGGTAATCTTCTTGACCGTGCTTGCCTTCAACTTGTTTGGTGACGGTCTGCGCGATACGCTTGATCCGCGACTAAACTAAGGGAGTCCTGATGTCTGAAACTCTTTTAGAGGTCAGTGACCTCAGAACACAATTCAAGCATGGTAAAAAGGATTGGATCACGGCTGTAAACGGCGTATCTTTCAACGTCAACGCCGGTGAGATTGTGGGGCTGGTCGGTGAGTCTGGCTGCGGCAAGTCTGTAACCTCCCTTTCCGTTATGCGTCTGCATAACGAGCGTCTGACCAAGATTTCTGGCTCCATCAAGTTTGATGGCAAAGAAATCCTTAACCTCAGCAAAAACGAGATGCAGTCCATGCGCGGCAACGATATGTCCATGATTTTTCAGGAGCCTATGAGTGCTCTTGATCCAATCATGCGCATTGAAACCCAGCTTTCCGAGGTCATCAAACTGCACAACAGCAATATCAGTAAGACCGACGTTCACAAACGCTGTGTTGACGCTCTCAAACTTGTAGGAATCCCCGAGCCTGAGATGACATTGCGCAACTACCCACATGAACTTTCGGGTGGCATGTGCCAGCGCGTCATGATTGCTATGGCCATGTCCTGCGAGCCTAAGCTGCTAATTGCCGATGAGCCTACCACTGCGCTCGATGTAACCATCCAAGCTCAGATTTTGGCGCTGATGGAGGATATCCGTAACCGCCGTAACACGGGCATCCTGCTTATCACGCACGATTTGGGTGTTGTTGCCGAAACCTGCAGCCGTGTCATCGTTATGTACGCTGGCAATATTGTCGAGGAAGCGCCAATCAAGGAGCTGTTTGCCCATCCACAGCACCCTTATACCGAGGGCCTTATTGCCTCGGTGCCGCGTCTCGGCAAGCGACTACGCCGCTTACCATCCATTCCCGGCTCCGTTCCTGATCTGTCCGTTATGCCCGAGGGTTGCCGTTTCGCTCCGCGCTGCAAGTATGCGCAGGATTCTTGCAAGCAGAAGCTTCCTGAGCTCAAAACAGTTTCTAAAGGCCATCTCTGTGCATGTCCGTTCTATCACGATGCTCGAGAGGGGGCCCAGAAATAATGAGTGCAGTTGAAACCAAACCATTGCTGTCCGTTCGTCAACTGAGCAAGAAATTCCCTGTGGGCAAGAGCTTTTTTGGTCGTGCCAACAAGTTTGTCCATGCGGTAAATGACGTGTCCTTTGACATTATGCCTGGTGAGACCTTCTCGCTCGTGGGTGAGTCTGGCTGCGGAAAATCTACCACCGCACGTCTGATCAACCATCTCATCATGCCCGACGAAGGAGAAATTCTCTTCGAGGGCAAGGATGTGGCGAAGCTCTCCGAGAAAGAGGTTCGTACCCTACGCGCAGAGATGCAGATGGTATTTCAGGACCCGTACGGATCACTCAACCCGCGCATGAAGGTACAGGATATTATTAGCGAGCCGCTGCTTGTTCATACCAAAATGAGCCGCGGGGAGCGCTTGAAAAAAGCACAGGAGCTGCTTGAGGTCGTTGGTCTTTCGGCTTCGCATGGCGAGCGCTATCCTCACGAGTTTTCTGGTGGCCAGCGCCAGCGTATCGGCATCGCTCGCGCACTTTCGGTAAATCCTAAGCTTATCATGGCCGACGAGCCCGTTTCGGCTCTCGACGTATCCATTCAAGCTCAGGTTCTGAATCTTCTCCGCGATGTTCAGGAGCAATACAACCTGACCTACCTCTTCATCTCCCATGACCTCGCTGTCGTCGAGATGATTTCCGATCGCATCGGTGTCATGTATCTGGGCTCGCTCATGGAAGTCGCTCCCAATGAGGACCTCTACGGAAACCCACTGCATCCATACACGCAGGCCCTGCTTTCCGCTGTGCCTATCCCCGATCCTTTGATTGAGAAGAAGCATATGCTTATCGAGGGTGATCTGCCAAGCCCCACGAATATCCCTTCAGGCTGCCCGTTCCATACGCGTTGTCCATTTGCCACCGAGAAGTGCAAAACTGAAGTCCCGCAGATGACAGAGCCCTCCCATGGCCACTTCGTGAAGTGTCACTTTCCAAATGCAAAGATCTAAGCGGTTGTTTAGCACATACAGCTAATCCAAGGGGAGATAGTTCAAAAGAACATCTCCCCTTTTCTTATGTGACCTTCATACTCACATTTCAGCAGCTCATAGTTATTCTGATACACCTTACGCTGGGCTTTCACAGAGTCATATTTTGCTTTTGAGATATCTAGCTAAAAAAGGCATCAGGCCAAAAGCCTGATGCCTAAAACCACACATATACAAGCAGAGCTTAGAAATCAAGCTTCATGAGACGAGACATCGCAACGATGTAAATCTCCAAGGCCTTCTTGAACTGCTCCTCAGAAAAACCTTCATCGGCAGAGTGCTCAGCACCAATCCAGTCAGGCATCGGGAAGGCAGGATCATTGGGACCAAAGGCGCAGGCACAATTGAAGTGACGCGCATAGGTGCCTCCACCAATAACATAAGCCTCAGAATCGCGACCCGTGTACTCGTTGTACGTGTCTACGCAGGTCTGGATTGCGGGATGATCGGGCTTGATATAGAAGGTCGGCATATCAAGATCTATCGTGAGATTAGCATCGTAATCAGCAAGAACCTTCTCAATAGCAGCGCTAATTTCATCCGAACTAATAGAGGTAGGATAACGAGAGTCGATGGTTTGCTCAAAAATACCATCCTTGATGCAGATGGTGCCACCGATGCAGGTCAGAGGACCAAACATCTCATCGCGGGAAGCAAAGCCCATAGAAGAGCCATCCGTGGTGCAAAGTACCTTGTGATCAAGTTCAAGGAAGCGGCGCTCTGCTTCACTACCAATACCATTGTCCAACAGATAATCAACAAGAACGAGAATTGCATTTACGGAACCCTCGGGCATGGAGGCATGAGCACCGATACCGGTAGCTATGATACGAACGGTACCGTCGCCCAAGTCCTCAACCTCAATACGGTCAGCAGCAGTGAGTTTGGAGGCATCGGCACGTACGATTGCAATCGCCTGACCAGGAACAGCGTTGCCGGCAGTGCCACCCTCAAAGCTTACAATCTGGTCGGCAATTGCCTTGTTGGAACGGATGGTGGCAGAATAACCACCCTTTTCGCCACAGATTACCGGGAAGTCTGCGTCGGGAGTAAAAAGGAACGCGGGTTGTTCGAAGTTCTCGATATACCACTCCACGTCACGCATATCGGTCTCTTCGTTGTTACCGATAATGCAACGGATGGTATAAGGCAGGGGCTCACCAGTCTTGTCTGCCTGCTCTTTAAAGAACTTGGCCGCATACATGCCCATAACCAGAGGACCCTTATCATCAAGAACACCGCGACCAATCATGTAGCCATCTTTGCGGGTAACTTCAAAGGGCGGGAAAGTCCAACCAGTGCCTTCGGGCACAATGTCGGTATGACCAATAAGAGCGAGCTGCTTTTTGGAAGCACCAGGGATATCTGCATAAGCGATATGGCCGTCACAATTGTGAGTATCAAAACCCATGCGTTCTGCAATATCGCATGCGGCGCACAAAGCCTCGTAAGGCTTGGGGCCATACGGCATGCCCTCGGCAGCATGCTCCATATCCTCAACGGAACGAATACTGACAAGGGTAGCAACATCAGCAACGATGTTTTCCCACTCGCGCTCAATATAAGCGCGCGCGTCCTGTTTGACCTGCTCGTCTGCCATGACAGTCCTTTCTGTCGAAACTCATTTGATTGCATAACCATTGCTAGTTTAGCGTTTAATATCATCAGAGAGAACCAAAGCGGCAAATCGCTTTGAGGCTCGGTAGACGGCAAAAGTTAGCGGGAAGAGTCTTTGGGTATACACAATTTTTGCAGAAAGTCATGCACAAAAGATACAAGAAGCAAACATGCATGAATTAGTAGTATTTGTCTGCTCTTGAGCTGCAGGATAAGCCATAGACTCCTTTAGAATGCCAAGGATAGCAACATATCCCACGCAGGGCGGTAGATAAATGGCAGTAGATACACGGCTATGGCCGGCAGAATTTGTAGCTGCAATTTTTGATTTTGATGGAACAATTGCTGAGACGCACTCGATCTGGCATGAGGTCGATCAAATTTTTTTGGGTTCACGTGGCATTGAGGTTGATCTTGAGTACCAAAAAATGCTCTCAATGATGGGGTTTCAGGAGGGCGCGCGCTATACCATCGAGCGTTTTGGCCTGCGTGAAACTGTCGATGAAATATGTGATGAGTGGAACCGATTGGGAAAGGCACTCTATCACAACCGCGTTCGTTTACGTCCAGGCGCTCAAGCCTATATCGAAGCCTTAAGAAAGCAGGGCATTCCCTGTGCATTGGCAACGGTAAACGATGCTGAGGTATTAGAATCATGCCGTCATATTGATGTGCACAGTCTTTTTGACCAACAGGTTTATGGGAAGGATGTCTCCCATCCCAAGGATCATCCTGATATTTACCTCGAGGCGGCTCATCGGCTTGGCGTTGCCCCAGCCAACTGTATTGTGTTCGAAGATCTTGCTGAGGGTATTCGTTCTGCTCATAGTGTTGGAATGTTAACCTGCGCTGTTGCCAGTAATGACCCCATGCAAGACGAGCAGGTCATAACACGGCTCGCAGATATTTTTTTACACGACTGGCGGGATATCTGTCTGACATAAGAAACATTATTCACAGGTAACTAAGTAAATGATACGTCCCCACACCAGTTCCATTTTCATACTGCTATTGAGAAAACACTCCTCCAGACTAAGCTGAAGGAGTGTTTTGCAAAAGCTACCTCAGTAAGAAGTGCCGAGTAGCTAGGTATAAACAAGCCAAATTCTACACGAGAGAGATTCTCCCATTGAATGGTTGCTATATCAGAAGGCATGCCCTGACGTACCCTACAACCAGTTTCGAAGTAAACATAACAGATGGTTCAAGTTTCGAAGTAAACATAACAGATGGTTCAAGTTTCGAAGCCTCAAACAAAAGATGGTTCGAGTTTCGAAGTCGGCGAGTATAAAAGCGCAGGTCAGATTTTTTTCTAGTTCGACAAACGAACCATCTGTTAGTAAACAACTCGAAGGATGAACCATCTGTGCTTATGCGAACTGAAGCTTGAAGCATCTAAACTACAAGAAGGTCTTAGAATTCGAGTTCCATCAGTCGGGCAATGCTCACAATATAAATTTTAAGCGCACGCTTAAGGCTGGCCTCAGGAATTGCCTCATTGGGACCATGCTCGGGGCCTGCCCACTCGGGTACAGGATCGGCTGGATCCCAGGGACCAAAGGCAGCTCCACAAGCAAAGTGGCGCGCATAGGTACCACCGCCAATGGTAAAGGCCTTGCCCTCACGCCCGCTATACTCTTCATAAGTATCCAACAAACAGCGAATCTCGGGCAGCTCAGGGCTCACATAAAAGGGCGTAACATTGCGTCCTTCAGCGTAGTTGCAGCCATATTGGGCTCCAAAGCTGCTGAGTGTTTCGGTGATGTGTTCACCCGTCGTAGTAGTCGGGAAGCGTGAATCAACCGTCTGTATAAAGCAGCCGTTCTCCGTACGCACTGTGCCACCAATGAGCGTCAGCGGCCCAAACTTATCATCCTCACTTGCGATGCCCACCGAAGAGCCATCGGTTGTCGCAAGCAGTATGCGCTCCATCTCGAGGAAGACGCGCTCCTTAGCAGAGCACAGCTTGTGCTCTAGCAAATAGTCAACAAGCAAAGCAATCGCATTGATAGTACCTGCAGGTCGAGAAGCATGACCTCCCTTGCCATGAGCAGTAATGAGTGCCTGGCTATCCCCCGCCGCCTCAATATCGATATTATCGGCTTCAGGCAGCTCACTTGCTACACGCCTGACCACAGCAGTTGCGCGACCAGGAATTGCATTGCCAACGGTACCGCCATCGAGCTCAACAATGACATCACCTGCAATCTTGCCCGAGCAAAAAGTTCCTGAATACAGGCCCTTCTCACCGCAAATCAGCGGGAACTCTGCATCGGGCGAAAATGCAAATACAGGCATGGGGTAGCGCTCAAGATACCAATCAAGGTCTTTCATATTGGTTTCTTCATTGTTACCTACGATGCAGCGCAGGGTATACGGAAGCTTCTTGCCGCTACGTTGTACCTCACGCACAAAATAGTGAGCAGCATAAAGCGATAACACACAGGGGCCTTTATCGTCCAAAACACCACGACCAACAAGGCAACCTTCCTTACGCGAAACATCAAAGGGAGGAAAGGTCCAACCTAAGCCTTCGGGCACAACATCAGTATGAGCAATGGTCGCGATTTGCTTGTCCGACTCACCGGCAAGGTCTGCGTAGCCCAAATAACCCTCGCACTCATGTGCGTCCAGGCCCAAACGATCGGCAATGCCTAGACCGACTACGAGCGCATCATGGGAGGCAGAACCCCAAGGCATACCAGGCTTTGCGGCAGCGCGATCCTCGACAGAACGAATACGCACGAGCCTGCGAATATCAGCAACAACGTCTTCCCAGACCTCATCGACAAAGGCATCAACGTTCTGCTTGAATTGTTCATCAACCATCTAGGCCTCCCAACCTCAATACTCACATTTTTGCGCGGAGTAAAACGACACAAAAGGAGCCGATAATCCAGACTTAAGACCTATCGCAGCGGATACTCGCGCATCAAGCTCGTTTAAGTTTACTTACCTGTCTCTTTGGCTTAGATGCTAGCCATCTCCGAGGAGACGCAAGAATACCAGAAAGAATAGTTGGGCGGGCAATACTTCTTTGCCGCGCTTAGCGAGATGGTATAGCCATAGCCACTCGCGAGGCCAGCAACGTGCGCATTGATAGCCTCTTCCCAACTACCCCAGCTGCAGCTGCCCCAGCCCCACGCATTATGTGGCTTAAAACAAGCAGCGCCTTTGCTGGACTCGATGCATGAAATTGCTGGAGACCAGCGCGGATCAACACCATAGCGAAGAGCAGCTTCGGCGAAAGTCCTCCCCTGACCAGCAAGCGGCGAACCTGCAAGGTAGGCATCAATGCGTGCAGCCCAGGAGTCAACAGAGTCAGATGAAGAAGAACCATTGCTTTTCTTATTGCCACCGTTAGTTTCTACAGCAGACGTGTTGTGATCAACTTTTGCAGGAGTTGACCCGTCTTGTTTGGCGTTGGAACTCACCTTAACTTCGTTACCATTAACGGTCTTAAAAGTCTTATGCTCGGCTTCTGCCTTTTCTGCCTCAGCAAGAGCTGCCGCGCGGGCAGCCGCCTCTTCCTTTGCCTGCTCTACCGCACGAGCTTCTGCCTCAGCACGAGCCTCCTCGGCTGCATTCAACGCATCCTCTGCCTTTTGACGGGCTTCCTCAGCCTCAACTTTTTCCGCCGTGAGAGTGGTCTGAGCTACTTCAAGCTCGTCTTGCAGTTCTATCAAAGAAGTAATTTCATCGGTATTTTTATCCGAAATAATGTTGAGATACTGAAGAGTCGATAAAAGGCTCGAAAAATCCTCTGAAGAAAGGACTAAATCAATCAGGCCTCCGCGAGACTGTTGGAACTTATAGAGCGTGCGCATAGAGCTTGCAGACTTTTCGCGCTGCTCAGGGAGTTGAGCATTAATCGTATCAATACGATCTTGGACCTCACTCATACGCTTCTTGACATCTTCGACTTTCTTGACCGCGGCATCATAATCGTCGTTTGCCTTCTCAACACGCTTGGCAATAGAAGCAATGTCATCTTTACCAGCGGCGTATGCGACATGGGGAAGAACAATCGGCGTTGAGAATGCCAACAAAGTGCCTGCAAGTGCAAGTGCGAGAATCTTGAGCGCTTGTCGACTAGTTGCTGCCTGCCATTGCTGCACGCTAGAGTCCCTTCTTCTGCGCACCTTTTGGCCGCATAAGCGGAGGTACGTCTTGTCTCTTAAATAGTGCTTTGCCGCCCAAGACCAAAACGACGACGTATCCTGCAAATAAAAAACTCTTCATTTTTGTGGGCTACAACAGCCTATAAGCAAGCTATGGCAACCGAATAACTTTCAAGATTCTACCCGAGAGAAGCCCATTCACCAAATGTCAACTCATAACTGCAGGAATTTGGCATAAGTCGACTTTTGGGATTTTGAACCTACAAAAAAAGAGGGACCCTTTCGGACCCCTCTCAAGCTTTTGCTTCAGCTGCTAAGCGCAGCGGGAAACTATGCCTTGGTGACGTTGGAAGCCTGAAGCTTACCATTCTGACCAGTAGTGATATCAAACTCGACAGCCTGACCCTCATCAAGAGTTTTGAAACCGTCCATCTTGATCTCGCTGTAGTGGACGAACAGGTCGTCGCCATCCTCGCGAGAGATGAAGCCGTAGCCCTTGTCGGGGTTGAACCACTTAACAGTACCCTGTGCCATGACGTGCCTTTCCTTCGTGCGCCTTTATGACGCAATAAACGCTGCGCTTTTCGCGCGATACCATATCGAGCGGATGTCCCGCGCGACACAAGGGTTATAGTACCTCAAAACAAGGTGTTTTATGCCAACAATCCGCTGACGGCGTATATAGACTGCTAAATGCACACTATAACGTTTGCAGCTTTGGACAAAAGGAGGCAGCATGTCTTGCACGACTTTGCTTGTAGGAAAAGCAGTGAGCTACGACGGTTCGACGCTCGTCGGACGCAATGAGGATTCTTGCAACGGTGAGTGGAATCCCAAAAAATTTGTCATCGTTAACCCCGAAGACCAACCTCGTCATTACCGCTCGGTCATCAGCCATGTGGAAGTAGAGCTACCCGATAATCCCCTGCGTTACAGCTCGACCCCCGAAGCTATTGAGGGTGGCGGTACTTGGGCTGCTGCTGGTATTAACGATGCTAATGTTGCAATGAACGCAACAGAAACCATCACCACCAACGAACTTGTACTTGCAGCTGACCCACTCGTGGAGCTCATTGCCGCTGTCGGCACTGAGGGTGAGAGTGGTTATATTCCCGAGCTTGCAGGCGGTCTTGGTGAAGAAGATTTTGTTACCTGCGTGCTGCCTTATATCCACAGTGCTCGAGAAGGTGTAATCCGCCTTGGTGCTCTGCTGAGCGAATATGGCACGTACGAAATGAACGGCATTGCATTTTCAGACGCTCACGAGATTTGGTGGCTCGAAACTATCGGTGGTCACCACTGGATTGCTGTCCGTGTTCCTGATGATTGCGTCGTTACCATGCCCAATCAATTGGGAATCGACTTTTTTGATATGAAAGACGCCTTTGGAGAGGGCATAAACTTCTTATGTAGTGAGGATTTACGTGAGTTTATATCAACCAATCACCTAGATCTTTCACTGGATGGCCAATTCAACCCCCGTTACGCTTTTGGATCACACTCCGATGCTGACCACGTATATAATACGCCACGCGCTTGGGACTTACAGCGCACCCTTACACCTCACGGAGCACTATGGGTAGGACCTGATGCCGAGTTTACCCCTGAAAGCGATGATATTCCTTGGGCAGTACATCCCGAACGCAAACTCACCGTCGCTGACGTTAAAGATTTGCTTTCCCGCCACTATCAGGGCACACCATATGACCCATACGGACGTGGAGGCGATCCAGCACAGCGCCGTATGTATCGCCCCATTGGCATCAACCGCACCAGTGAGCTATCTATTTTGCAACTTCGCGCTGACGGTCCTGAGGCTACTCGTGCGATCCATTGGCTCGCATTTGGCTCTAATGTCTTTAACGCTATCGTTCCTCAGTTTGTGGGAGTCAGCAGAACACCTGAGTACTTCTCCAACACCAGCTCCAGGGTCAGTACTGAGTCTTTTTACTGGGCAAATCGTTTGATTGCCGCTATGGCCGATGCACACTTCTACGACTGCGCTCCGCTTATCGAGCGCTATCAGCAAGCAGTACCCGCTCGTGCTCTTGCGCTCATTTACGAGGTTGAAGACGAAGCTAACGAGCAGATCCGCGAGCAGACTAACGAAGCCATTGCCGATGTCGTTCGCGAGGAAACTAACAAGTTGCTCGCATGCGTGTTGGATACTGTCAGCCTACGCATGACCAACAGCTTCTCGCGCAACGACGGCTAGTACACCTATTTGTGACATAGGAGCATGCTGAGCTACGGTTATGTGCACTGGCGTGTGCTTGCATATGTTTGCTTTGCTTGCTTCTATGTGCTTACTTTTACAGCTGTTTCTACAGATGGTTCGTCCTTCGGACTTCCAAAAAAATGACCTGCGCATTTATGGCAGTAAACACCGAAGGATGAACCATCTGTGGATATAAGGGCAGCCTTAGCTCAAAACTATGTTGCCAGCCCAGCCCCAGCGCGGCGTCACCGTCTGACCATAATAAGAAATCCACTCATCAACGCTTTCGGTACGAATATAGCCAATGTTGTCCATCATCATACCGCCACCGATATAGATGCCAATGTGACCATAAATACGACCAGCACGCGTATGGGGGTGCGACGATACCGCTACAATCATGCCAACTTTAAGGTTGGATTTGCTAGAGCTGGTGCAATAGGCGTTATACATATCACATGCATCGCCACCAATATAGCCATAGCCCGCGCGCTGGAACACCAGCGATATCCACATAGCACAGTAACCTGCACCAGGCGAACCAACACTATGACAAGCATTCACGATAGCTGCCTGCGAACCCGTAGAGGCTGAAGACTGACCGCCGCCCTTAGAAATATGTGATCCCGCATTACTGCTACCAGGATTGCTGTCCGCAGCCGCTTTTCTTGCTGCTTCCTTCTCAGCCTGACGCGCCGCATTGTAGTCCATAATCTCGGCATCGCGCTTCTTCATCAAGCTCGCAACTTCACCAGACAAGCCATCAAGAGTTTTTTGCACCTCGTTTTGCTTGGCACGCATATCCTCAAGCTGTTGCTTTTGGGTCTGGCTGAGTGTATCAAGGTCGGATTTCTGCTGTTCTAAAGACTTTTGCTGCTCTTGCAGCTTGGTCTTATCTTCCTCAAGTCCAGCCTTTTTGCGGTCCAGCGTCTCTTTTGCCTTCTTGACGTCCTCAATCATCGCCGCATCAGATTCACTGATTTTGTCGAGATAGTAAACGTTGGAAATAAGATCCTCAAAGGAAGCAGAACTCATGAGTACTGACAAAAAGTCGCGTCCACCAGACTTGTACGCCCCCGCAACGCGAGCCGCAAGCACCTCTTTTTTGGAGTCAAGCTCAGCTTGGCGCTTAGCAATGTCTTTTTGCGTCTCGTCAATACGTTTTTGAGTATCGCCCACCTTTGTCTTGGTGTCATCGATTTGACGCGAGGTCTCTTCAATCTGGCTGAGTGTCGCAGACTGCTGCTGTGCCAACTCCTCAAACTCATTACCAAGCATATCAAGCTGAGAATTCACTTGGTCGTATTTCGCCTGAGCGTCGTCCAGAGCATCCTGGGCTTCGTTGACCTTGGTCTTGTCCACAGCAAGGGCTGTCGTGGGAAGCAGAGCCGTACCAATGCCAGCGCCTAACAGCATACGCAGGGCAGCACGACGAGTAAACGTAGACTCGCCCGGCATATCAGCAGCATCATCTGCAGGGGTATTCATGCGGTCTGGGTTAAAAGGATAAGCGCCATTGCGCTTGTTCTTACGCGTTTCCAAGCCTACCTCCGTTTGTGCTGTATTTGCTTGGCATATGTATCCACTCATAGTAGCACTACAGCAGTCGATGGGTAACGTGCGCCCAAAAAACGGTTAATGGCAGCAGTGTGCCCATTCGAACAGCTTTTGATTCATTGCAAAATGAGTTCTTCGCTGAAGACAATTCCGTACAAGCGATAAACCTAGCTAAAAAAGCTCATGAGCCAAATCAAAAATTCGTCTCCTAGCAGGGCAATCACAAAGCACGATGCTGCGATGGCAGGGCCAAAGGGAAAGTCAGCTGTAGGCTTTGGGCTTATGGAGCATAAGGAGACAGCACCGCGCTTGCTTTTTCGCATTCCCCACACAAATGAGAAGCCAATACCCAAAATACATGCAATCAAAATAAGCGGAATACAGCGTTGCCAACCAAAATAAAATCCTGCCAACGCAAAAAGCTTGAGGTCTCCTCCACCCATACTCGGGCGCCTCAACAGCAGATCCATCAGCAACACAAGGACAAGCAGCGGAGCGGCAACTATAACTGCATCAAGACAAGCCGTGGCGAGCACAGCAAAACTTACCCTACCTGCCAATCCCTCACTCAACAGATATAAGAGCCGAGCACCCGTTGCGACAAGTAAACACTCATTGGAAATGTAGCACGCCGCAAGATCTGTCAGCGTCAGTACCAGCAAGGCGCTCACAAAGATAAGCAGTTCGAGAACTTCAGCCGTAAAGCCATAGCGCCACAAAAGCAGCAGATACAGCACACTACACACCGCTTGCAATGTCACCATAGCAAGCGTAGTGCCACCCAAAGCGTCTATCTTTACTGCTGCCTTCACTGCATTGCTTTGATACGCGCTTGTCAATAAACTGCGTGCACAAAAAAGGAGCGGACGCACCATGACAAAGCCCAGCACCAGTGCAAGCACGACCATCTGCACCCAAGCTTGCGGCTCAGTCATAGAGCTTCCGCTCCTCCTTATATCATACGAATTACTGTTGTAGCTCTTCTTCTTTGGCCTTCGGTAAAACTTCCAGCCCAAGCTCAGACAGCTGGCGCTCACCCACAATGCTTGGAGCAGCGCTCATGAGGTCAGATCCTGAAGTCGTCTTGGGGAAGGCCATAACCTCACGAATTGAATCGGCGCCCGCAAGCAGCATGCACACACGATCGAGACCCAAAGCAAAGCCGCCCATAGGAGGCGCACCAAAGGTCAAAGCTTCCATCAAAAAGCCAAACTGCTCGCGTGCACGTTCCTCGGTAAAGCCCAGCATCTTGAGAATACGCATTTGCAGCTCGGCATTATGAATACGCATGCCACCACCGCCAGCCTCAAACCCATCCATGACAAAGTCAAAGGTATGAGAGCCAACAGACAGAGGATCGCTATCCAGACGCTCAACATCCTCTTCAAGGGGCTGAGTAAAGGGCTGATGCTCAGCAGCGTAGGCCTGACGATCCTCATCCCAGTGAAAGAGCGGGAAATCGACAACCCAAAGGAAATCGTGACCCTCGCGAGGCAACTCCAACGCAGCTGCCATATGAGTACGGATGCCACCCAAAATCTCATCGGCTTCTAGACGCTTGGTTGCTGCAAACAAAATTAAGTCACCAGCTGCAACGTCCATCTCGGCCTTAAGCGCCGCGATTTCCTCATCCGAGAAGAATTTTGCAACCGGACTATTTACCGTACCGTCAGGACGGAAGGCAACCCAGGCAAGACCTTTTGCACCAAAGCTCCGTGCAATGGGCTCGAGCTTGTCAATTTTAGAGCGCGCCCAAGAACCCGCACCTTTGGCATTAATGCACTTAACGTACTCCCCTTCTGCATTTGCAGCAGATGAAAAGACTTTGAACTTACAGTTTGCAAAGATGCTCGTTACATCATGAATTTCCATGCCAAAACGAGTGTCAGGCTTGTCGGAGCCATATGTGTCCATAGCATCCCAATAAGAAATGCGACGCATAGGCAGAGGTAAATCAACACCCACTGCCGCTAGTGCATCATGCATCACCTCTTCAGCCAAGCCCATCACATCGTTTTGCTCGACAAAACTCATTTCAACATCGATTTGGGTAAATTCGGGCTGGCGGTCAGCACGCAAATCTTCATCACGGAAACACTTTGCTACTTGGTAGTAGCGCTCAATGCCACCCACCATGAGCAGCTGCTTGAGTAGCTGCGGCGATTGAGGCAGCGCATAAAAGTGGCCCGCCTGAGTACGGCTGGGTACAAGAAAATCTCGAGCTCCCTCAGGCGTCGATTTGAAGAGCGCAGGCGTCTCAACCTCAACAAAATCATGCTTATGGAAAGCCTCACGAACCGCAAAGGCAAAATCTGAACGCAAGCGCAAATTTTTTGTCATTACTGGACGACGAATATCAAGGTAACGGTAACGCAGACGAATGTCTTCAGCGGTATCACCATCATCCTCAATGGGGAAAGGGGGCGTCTGCGAAGAGTTCAGCACCTGCATCTCATCGACAAGAATTTCGATATCGCCCGTGGCAAGATTGGGATTTGCCATGGTACCGCGACTACGCACAACGCCACGCACTAAAACAGGCCACTCAAGACGAACCTTCTCGGCCACATGAAAAGGCACACCATCAGCGTGGTCAGGATCAAAAGATATTTGCGTCAAACCCTCACGGTCGCGCAAATCAATAAAAACCATGCCACCATGGTCACGGCGGTGCCACACCCAGCCCGTAAGGGTAACCTGCTCGCCAATGTTCTCGCGACGTAACTCGCCACAGCTGTGAGTATGCATGCTAAATTTGCTCATCAAAATCCTCTCGTCTCTCGCGCCCCGTGCCGTACGGACGCAGATCAGCAGACGGCCCTACAGCGTAGACTGCACTGTAAAGCACGGACTCTCATGGTAGCAGCGTAGACACAGAAGAATCGCGACAAGTGCGCATTCCAACCCTACTCACAAAAATATATCTCGTAGACACTACTCATAGCGGAGAGCATCAATGGGGCTCAGGCGAGCTGCTTTCATCGATGGCATGATGCCAAAGACCACACCCACCACCATTGAAAATGCCACAGCTACCAAGACTGCTGGTACACTAATCACCACAGGCAGCCCCGCGAGTGCCGAAATTACATGCGACAAAATAAAGCCTACAATCACGCCAAACAAGCCACCAATACCTGACAGCATGACCGCTTCAGTCAAAAATTGTATCAGGATGGTACGGCGACGCGCGCCCAAGGCCTTCTTCAGTCCAATCTCTCGTGTACGCTCGGTAACCGAAACCAACATGATGTTCATAACACCAATACCGCCAACAATGAGCGAAATCGAAGCAACGCCAATAAGCATGGCATTAGTTGAACTCGCCAACTGCTGCAGCTTTTGGGTCTGCTCGGTTACATCTACTGCTTGATAGCTCAGTCCGCTACCGCTCCCGCTTTTCTCGTCTTGTTCCTTGGGACTGGCTTGGGTATTGGCACCAATTTTTTTGTTAAGCAGATCCGCAGCCTTCTTGCCCACCTTGCCCATATCATCGGTCGAGGCAGCGCGCACCAAGGCAGACATCGGCACGTCATACTTAGAAATAGTGGGCCACAGTGTATTGGGGATATAAATTGTTCCACCACCTGTATTTTCATACATGTAGTAATCAGATATGTTTTCGATGGTTGGCTCAAAACGCGACGTTGGGGCAACAACACCAGCAACTACAAAAGGCTCGCCCGCAATATCAATTGTTTTTCCCAAAGGATTAACCCCATTAAAAGCTGCACGGACCACTGATTTGTCAATCAAGCAAATACGTTGGCCACTCATATCATGAGCAGTGATGCCACGCCCTGCAATAACAGACAGACCTGCTGTCTCGAGATAATCTTCGTCAATGCCTGCAATTGCAGCCGAGTCCAGCGAGGTATTGAGGAAATATACGTTAGGAGCGTAGTTCAATTTGCGATAAAAAGCCGCACGGGTGGCACCGTCAATACCAGTAAGCTCCTGCTTAACATCCTCGTCAAGCATAGGAGTGCCCACGGGAGGATTATCAATACCATATTCCAGTGAATTACCATCAAGAGTCGCTATAACCGCAACGGCATTCGTACCAGAACCTACGAGATTGCGCTTGATCTGCTCGTTAGTACCTTCAATAGTGGAGACAATCGAGATAATCGCCGCAATACCGATAATAATACCAAGCATAGTAAGCAAACTACGAAGCTTGTGCGACCAAATGCCCCGAAGGGAAATGCGCAGATTTTCAATCATGGCTCCCCCTAAAAGTCCATACTGGGGCTATCGACTTCTTTGGTCGGCGCACCCTCAACTACATCTCGACCATAGGGGAATGCAATTTTGTCATCTTGTGTCAAACCATCCTTGACCTCAATGATGCTGCCCCAGTAAATCCGTCCAACCTTTATGCCGCGACGTTCGAGCCTACCCTGCGGATTTGCAGCCATTACGTAGTAACCATCCTTATCATTTCGGATGTACATTTTGTCTAGGCTGATAATATCGCCCTCATCTTCGTCCGTAGACTTCCTCGCATCGCAGCCCTCGCCCACCTCAAAACTCATAGAGGGGTCATCGAGTTCGGTGACTTCGCAAGTTACCGGATAAAACGTATTGGACGGATTGCCCGAGGCATACTGTCCGCTTGGTGCGGGTACCGTACCAACTTTTTTGACATGAGCTATACCCGAAGCACCAGACTGATACGTATTGATGCGATAGGTATCACCTATTTGGATAGAGTTGCGCGAAAGCTCATCAACATAAATCGTCACGCTATATGCTGCCTTGCCCTGTACCGAAAGCAAGGTGTCCCCTTTACGGATCTTTTTGGGGTCAGCAACCTTGGTCACCGTACCCGCGATTTTTGCCTGTACTTCGCCCTTATCATTGACAAGTTCATCCTGCTGAACAGCGATACGAGCCTCACGCACATCCAAACTTGCAGTTTCAACAGCCTTCTTTTGCTCGCGAATCATGTTGTCGATTTGCTCGCGCGTATAAGACTGCTCTTCGGGTGCCTCAACATCGTCGTTATTGTCATCTTCCAGTGGAACTTCTTCAAAACGTTCGTAAACAAGGGGCTGCATAGAAACAAAAACGCCGCAGTTGCGCACAACCTTGGGGTTTTCTTCTAGAGTCTTGCCATCCTTACCAATAATACCTGCACCCGCACGCCAGTCAGCATATGCATCATTTTTTTGAGCACCAGGTGTGGACTCATTGTTAGTATTTTCAGAAGCAGAACCCTCATCTGCACCTGTACCGCTATCTTCAGTGCCTGTACCCGTGCCCGTGCCTGTACCAGTACCCGTATCCTCTTCAGTTTGGCTCGAGCTATCAGCAGTCTCTGCAGGCAGCAGAGAACCTACCAAAACCCAGCTACCGCAACGGACGGGCTTCTTGTCATCTCCAATAGTAAAGAGGCGCAATTCACAAGTTTTGTTTTGCTCTTTAAGCATCTTAAGAAAGTCAGAGCTAATCACTGTGTCTGGCTTTACAAAGTAAAGTAAATCGTACAGGCTCGCACCACCTGTAGCCTCGACGTAGTACTCTACGTTTTTCCCTTCGGTAGCAGACTTACTCTTGGGAGTTAGTTTATCTACAAAAGGCAGCTCACCGTGATCTATCCTTTTAACCCTTGGCTCCTCGCCGCCGCCACCACCGCCGTCGCCCCCACCATCTTCGGGAGCAGGCGTCAAATTGGATACACGCGCGAGTTCACGTTTTGCTCGACGAAGTTCACTTTCGACGGCGCCTAGGCGTGCTTTGTGCGACAGCTTGGTGAGTTTAACCTGCGTCATATCAAAGGTTGCCAGCACATCGCCAACCTTAACTTTGCTCCCCTCCTTGACCTTGATGGATTCAAGAGGGGCCTCCAAAAGCTTGAGTGTCTGAACGTCACCCTGAGCGACTTGACCAGATAAGGTACCGCCGTCATCGACCATGCCATTGTTGATATTTGAGACAGGAAACACCTCAACGGGTTTGCGAGTAAAGTTACGAATAAGAAGAATGACGCCTACTATCAACGCGCAAATGAGTACCACAACGCCCGTGATGGTGAGGATACGCTTTTGTTTTGTCATTGGTTGCCGTTTTCCGCTCATAGCGCACCATCCGCAAGTTGACCATCGACTATATGACAAATCCTTTGGGCATGATCGGCAATAGTAGGATCATGAGTAATCATCACAACAGCCATACCCGAGGCATTAAGTTCGGCAAAAAGTTCCATAACTTGCTTTCCCGAAACTGAATCCAGGGCCCCTGTTGGCTCATCAGCAAGTAACAGACGAGGATGCATCACAATGGCACGTGCAATAGCTACACGCTGGCACTGGCCACCAGAAAGTTTGGTTGGCAAAAACTCTGCACGATCGGCAAGACCTACGCGTTCAAGCGCCTTGTAAGCACGCTCGCGTCGCTCCGCGCGGCCGATACCTGCATATATCATGGGTAGTGCAACATTTTCTACAGCAGTTTCGCGCGGCATCAAATTGAAATTTTGAAAGACGAAGCCAATGGTGCGATTGCGAACCTGCGCCTGCGCATCATCACTAAGATTAGAAACATCTGTGCCATCAAGTAAATACGTACCCTTTGTTACCACGTCGAGACAGCCGATGATATTCATGAGGGTAGACTTGCCCGAGCCAGAAGGGCCCATAATAGCTACGTATTCACCATCATCCACCGTCAGATTGATATTGTGCAAGACGGGTACTTCCATCTCGCCAACGCCGTATGTCTTATAGACATCACGAAGGTCAAGCAGATGCTCCCCCGATAACGTCAATGACTCTGATTCAGCCTGCTTAATGCGCAAAGAATTGGTGTCTTCAAGGTCGTCTGCCTGATTGTTGGCGTTAATAACCGGCAAATTTACGGGCAAAACCGCCTTTGTCGTTGGCGCCAAATCACCCGTCTCAAGAGGCTTTAAAGTAGAGCCGGAGCCTATGGTCGGCAAAGCTGAAAGTTTATGCGACTTTTGGCTGTGCTCACCCGTTGCTAAAATGCGCGTTGAGAGATGTGCCGCGCTCATTTGTCATCACCATCTGCAGCAGAACCAGCATAAGGCGTTACCGAAGGCTCTTCACTACCATTACCGTTTTGCCCAGGGTTGTTTTGTCCGCCTCCCTGCTCGGAGCTGCCACCAGCGTCCTGCCCGTCACCCGGCTCAGGAATAACCATCTCGGTTGTTGTGGGAGCACCTTCTTTGCAATTATCAGCTGGCCAAGCAATAAAATCACTGTTGCTCAAGCCTTCACGTACTTGCACAGCTGCAAGCTCATCGTTCTTCTCACCAATCTTGATTTCTCGGCGAGTGAGCTTGCCTCCCTCGTGATCAGTTACCCACACAAAGGACTTGTCGCCTTCTGTCACAATCCAGCCCGTATCAATCCAGATGCCTTTGAGGTTGCTTGCCTGGCCCTGGTCGGGCTCAACCGTCACATGCTGGCCCAGCATTAAACCCTTTGAAACGCTGAGATTAACGTAAAAGCTGTACTTGGAAGCTTCGCCTCCATTGCCGCCCTCCATGCCTTCATTTTCATTACTCTTTTGAGGCTTGGAATCAATACTGCCAACCTTACCCTTCCAAGTCTGGGTAGTATCCACACGAGAGCGCACGATAACTTCCATGCCATTGGAAATAGAGCCAATGCCCTGCTCATTGGCAACAGTTTTTACACGAAAATCACCATCTGCAAGAATAGTGATAAAAGCGCTGTCACCACTAGCTGATCCGCTGCCACCGTTATCATCACTGCCTTCGTCTGCAGTAGGAGTTGCATCACCGTTATTCTGGCCCGATCCAGAAATAACGTTCATATCGATTTTCTCAATGGTGCCGGCAATTTCAGCTTTGACTGAAGGATCTTTGATGCTTGCCTGGAGACGCTCAAGCTCGGCTGTTTTGGTTTTCTTGTCGTATTGGGCTTGAGCAATATCAGCCTGAAGTTGTCCAATTTGTGCAAGCGCATCAAGACGCTCATCACCCGAGGAATTATTTGCCTGCTTTTGGAGCTGGCTGATTTGCTCACTACTATTTGCAATGGTCTGGTCCAGACGGTCTATTTCAATCTGAGTTTTTTCAGCTGTGAGCTTGAGGGAAGTTGTGTCATAGCTAAAAAGCACCTGCCCTGCTTTGACATGATCGCCCACTTTGACAGAAACCTTGTCAAGAGTGCGCTCGTTGTCAAAACTTACCTTTTGTGATCCCGCTGATTCAACAACACCCGAATAGCGTCCTACTTGGGCATCGGCGGCAGCAATGTTGACATTTGCAACTGGCTGCACATAGACTGCATCTCCTGGCGCGCCCGCACATGAGCGCACCACAAAAAATATCACCGCTAATACCAACACGGCCGCTACCGCAATGATGGTAGCAAGTCGTTTACGTGGCAGGTTTTTCAAACCACCCAAACCATGGTTAGTAGTCTTTCCCAAATCCATGATGTGCCTCATTCTCCATACCCGCATCTTCCCTGTTAGATGCTAAAGTGTCCTTGAGTTTGTGGCAAGGCTTTTAGTCGGCGAACGTGTCCCGGTTTGTAATAAAAGGGCTGGTATTAAGAAAAGTTAATGTTAGCTTATGATTGTTGCAAGCAATTTCTTTGGCG
This sequence comes from Olegusella massiliensis, assembly GCF_900078545.1. Classification (GTDB taxonomy): domain Bacteria; phylum Actinomycetota; class Coriobacteriia; order Coriobacteriales; family Atopobiaceae; genus Olegusella; species Olegusella massiliensis. Next base: position 1,385,887 of record NZ_FLLS01000002.1, on the reverse strand, counting down.
AGCAGGGCGCATACCAACATGGGATGAAGCGTGAGCTTTTTTGTGCATCTACCTTAGAACGCAAAATAGCCGGACATCCATACATGATAAGCAACACAAAAAAGCCTCGCCGCACAAGGCAACGAGGCTTGGATACCACCATGCAACACTATGCATGCAAGACAAGCGGCGCTACTGGGCAGCGCTAGATGCAAGCACAATGCTCCTTACATTGCAGCCTTAACCATAGCAGCAAAGCTATCAGCCTTAAGGGATGCGCCGCCAACGAGCGCACCATCAACGTCTTGCTTCTCCAAGAAGCCAGCAACGTTGTCGGGCTTTGCGGAACCACCATAGAGAATGCGGATACCATCAGCAATTTCCTTGCCAAAGATCTCGGTCAAGGTCTCGCGAATTGCACCACAAACTTCCTGAGCATCATCAGCAGTAGCAGTTTTGCCCGTACCGATGGCCCAGATAGGCTCATAAGCAATGACATACTTGGAGGGATCAGTAATCTCGAGACCCTCGGTGTCCTTTTTAATCTGGTCAACAACGAAGGCAACGTGGGTGCCAGCCTCGCGGATCTCAAGAGACTCACCACAGCAGCTGATAGGCACAATATTGTGAGCCATCAGTGCCTTGGCCTTGCGATTGATATCCTCATCGGTCTCACCAAAGTAACCACGACGCTCAGAGTGACCAATGATGCAGTAGGTAGCGCCAACAGCCTCCAGCATATTGGGAGCGGTCTCTCCCGTATAGGCACCCTTCTCTTCCCAGTAGACATTCTGTCCACCAAGAGCAAAGGGAGCAGACTCGTGCTCAATGACCTCAGAAACACCTTTGAGATCAACCGCAGGGGGGCAAACGACCACGTCTACGTCGCCCGTACCACCCTCGAGCTCGCGAGCAAGACCTTGTGCGAGGACAACGCCCTCGTTGTAGGTCATATTCATTTTCCAGTTGCCAGCAATCATCCTTTTACGCATCGAGAAGCGCCTCCACTCCAGGAAGAGCCTTGCCTTCAACGAGCTCCATCGAGGCGCCGCCGCCCGTGGAAATCCAGCTCATCTTGTCAGCAAGGTTGAACTTGTTAATAGCAGCCACGGAATCGCCGCCACCGATGATAGATGTGCAATCAGAATCTGCAATGGCGCGAGCAACAGCCTCGGTGCCCTTTGCAAACTGATCCATCTCAAAGACGCCCATGGGGCCATTCCAAAAGACGGTTTTTGCAGCCTTAACAGCATCGCAGTACAGCTCAATAGTCTTGGGACCAATATCCATGCCCATGCGATCTTCGGGAATAGCATCAGAAGGAACAATTTCGCCCGTTGCGTCTTCGCCAAAATGGTCGGCAACGACATTATCGATAGGAAGCAAAATCTTGCAGCCCTTGGCTTCGGCCTTCTTCAGCATCTTGGCTGCAGGCTCAACCCAATCAAGCTCTTTCAAAGAAGTACCAACGGTCTTATAACCCTTGGCAAGGAAGAAGGTATACGCCATACCACCACCGATGATGAGCGTATCGGCAGAGTCAATCAGGTGGTCAAGAACGCCAATCTTGGAGGAAACCTTAGATCCACCAACGATAGCAACAAAGGGACGCTCGGGATCAGCAAAGATGGAGGTCAGAGTATCAACCTCTTTCTCAAGCAGGAAGCCGGCGACAGCAGGCAGATAAGCAGCTGGGCCAACGACGGAACCCTGTGCACGATGAGCCGTACCAAACGCATCGAGAACAAAGATGTCAGCGTAGGAGGCAAGCTTCTTTGCAACCTCGGGGTCATTTTTCTTCTCAGCCTTGAGGAAGCGAACATTCTCAAGAACAATGATGTCACCTGGCTTGACCTCTTCGCACGCTGCTGCAGCTTCATCACCATAGGTATCAGGAACAAACTTGACATCAAAGCCCGTAAGCTCGGCCAACTTGTCAGCTGCAGGCTTGAGCGAAAGCTCAGGCTCAGGACCGTCTCCCTTGGGACGACCAAGGTGACTCATCAAAATAATGCCAGCACCCTGCTCCTTGAGATACTTAATGGTAGGAATTGCAGCACGAACGCGGGTGTCATCGGTGACAACACCATCCTTGAGAGGCACGTTGAAATCAACACGCATCAGAACTTTCTTGCCCTTGACATCAATGTCACGGACGGTCTTCTTGGTAAATGCCATAGATGCTCCTTTTTGTACTGGTGCGACTAAAGCCCTGTAAGGGCTTGGATGCACATCCAATATTTCCTCTTAAAAAAAGGGCGCGGAGCGGCCCGAAAGCTGCACCGCGCCCATTGCAACCAAGGGGAGCGCGTCGACTAGGCGACGAACTTCTCGAAGTACTTGATGGTGCGGACCATCTGGGAGGTGTAGGAGTTCTCGTTGTCATACCAAGAGGTAACCTGAACGAGGCTCTGGCCATTGCCAAGGTCCTGAACCATGGTTTGAGTAGCATCAAAGATGGAACCATGGGTCTCACCAACAATATCGCGAGAAACGATGTCATCGGTGTTGTAAGCAAAGGTCTCAGGGATGGTCTCGGCATAAGCCTTCATGGCAGCGTTAACCTCGTCAACGGTGACGGTCTTGTCAACGACAGCGTAGAGGTTGGTGAGGGAGCCAGTGGGCGTCGGGACGCGCTGAGCTGCGCCAATGAGCTTGCCGTTGAGCTCAGGGAGAACCAAGCCGATAGCCTTTGCAGCACCCGTGGAGTTGGGAACGATGTTCTCGGAGCAAGCACGGCTACGACGGAAGTTGCCCTTGCGCTGAGGACCATCAAGAGGCATCTGATCGCCGGTGAAGGCGTGGATGGTGGTCATAATGCCCGAGACGATAGGAGCAAAGTCATTGAGACCCTTTGCCATGGGAGCGAGGCAGTTGGTGGTGCAAGAAGCTGCAGAGATGATATTGTCATCAGCGGTCAGCTGCTCATGGTTGACATTAAAGACAATGGTGGGAAGGTCATTGCCTGCAGGAGCAGAGATGACGACCTTCTTGGCACCAGCATTGATATGGGCCTGTGCCTTTGCCTTAGAGGTGTAGAAACCGGTGCACTCGAGGACAACGTCAACGCCGAGTTCGCCCCAAGGAAGGTTGTTAGCGTCAGCCTCCTTGTAAATGGTAATCTTCTTGCCATCGACAACGATAGCATCCTCAGTAGCCTCGACCTTGTGGTCGCGGCTATAGTTGCCCTGAGTAGAATCATATTTCAGCAGATACGCAAGCATGTCGGGAGAAGTGAGGTCGTTGATGGCAACGATCTCGGAGCCCTCGTGACCAAACATCTGACGAAAAGCCAGACGGCCGATACGTCCAAAGCCGTTGATAGCAACCTTAACTGCCATGCTGTCTCCTTTCGCAAGGCCTCTTCAGAGCCTATCCCTGAAACAAGACCTAGTCGATTACTCTTTAAATTCTACCCAAAAAATGGAGTCTAAACCCATCGAAATAACGAGTTCTTAGAAAAAATCAGTGTTTAGTATAAAAAGTGAGCTATTACGGTTAGTAGATGTGGAATCAATCTCACATTACGATGTTTTTCTCTACTATGCAGACTTCTCAAGCTGTTGTGAGGCCGAGTGAGCTCATCTGCGCTAGGATTAGATAAGAGTTGCAAAGGAGACATCATGACAGCCAAAGACCGCGAAATGCGCAAAGCAGCCGAAGATGCTACGGTATCTGATGTTGCGATTATCACAGGCATGTCAGGGTCGGGACGCACTCAGGCGATGCATGCTTTTGAAGATATGGGCTACTACTGCATTGACAATCTACCGCCTGGACTTATTTTGCAACTCGCGCATATTGTGGGTATTAATTCTGCAACAGGTCGTCACTTAGCTGTGACCTGCGACTTGCGTAGCCAGGGACTGTTTGAAGATCTCTTTGATGCACTCAGGGAACTTGATGACCACGAAATCAGCTACAAAATAATCTTTCTGGATAGCTCAGACGAAGTACTTTGTCGCCGCTATGATGAAAATCGCCGCCGTCACCCTTTACAAATTTCTGGTGAGGGTATCGAAAACGCAATACGTCGTGAACGCACGCAGCTCCAAGAGGTTCGCAACCGCGCCGACCTCGTGATAGATACCAGTCGCATGCGCACCTCAACTTTGCGCGGCCGCATCCGTCGTAACTTCTCGCATGTAAGCGAACAGCAGCTCATGGATGTGCATGTGTTTTCCTTTGGATTTAAGCATGGCTTGCCAACAGAGGCGGATTTGCTTATTGACGTGCGTTTCTTGCCCAATCCATTTTATGACCCTGAAATGCGCAATCTCACAGGTAATGACGAACGTGTCGCAACATATGTGCTCGATCACCCTGTAACGCGCGAATTTACCAAGGCGTGGGAGCATCTACTGGATGTCGTCATGCCAGGTTATGTAGCCGAAGGCAAGCCAACACTATCCATTGCAATTGGTTGCACTGGTGGTCAGCATCGTAGCGTCGCTATTGCCAACTATACTGCTGCCTACCTCAAGGAGCGCACATACAATGTGACGCTCTCCCACCGTGATCTCAAGCTCGCCGTGTTCCGCAAAGGCGAGTCCGACGCACATTAGTCCGCAGTCAGGCTAGCTTATGTCATTTACAGCTCAGGTCAAAGATGAACTTTCTCGCGTGGATGGTAGCTGTCCTGACTGCGCATATGCTGAGCTCTCGGCCATTATGCGCGTTTGCGGCACGCTCTCATTTCACGGATCGGGCAGCTGGTCGTTGCGCGTGGCCACCGAAACAGGTGCCGTAGCACGCACGATGATCCGTCTGTCACACAACTTATTTGACTTGGAGACACCGCTGACGGTACGTCGCTCCAATCTACACCGCGCGCATAATTTTTTGATTGAAATTCGCAATCAAGCAGAGCTGGAAGACGCACTCATTCAGCTAGGTATTTTGTTACCAGGACGCGGACTTGCGTCAGGCATTCCACCAAAACTCGTCAAAAAGCGCTGCTGTCAGGAGGCGTATTTGCGCGGCGCGTTCATGGCTGGTGGTTTTGTGTCTGATCCGCGAGGAGATTTCCATTTGGAGATTGCACTTTCGGGTGAACGCCTCGCCGAAGAAGTGCGTGAGCTCGCTACTAACTTGGGAGTCGATGCCCGTGTAAACCACAGACGCGGGTCGTATGTGGTGTATCTAAAAAGCTTTGAAGGTGTCGCTTCAATGCTGCGAGTAATTGGCGCCAAGCGCTCTGCCTTGGCAGTGTCACAAGTACGCCAGGTAAAGACACTTAAAAACGATGTTAATCGTCGCGTAAATGCCGAAATTGCCAATCAAGCACGTTCCACAGGAGCTGCAGCCACACAACAAGCCCTGGTAGATCGAGCAGAACGCGAAGTTGGCCTTCGAGTTTTGCCACCTGCGCTACGCGAGTTCTGCTTGCTGCGACGAATGCATCCCGAGCTATCGTTAGCGTCTTTGGGCAAGCTCTGCAATCCGCCAGTCGGCAAATCTGCTATGCATCATCGTGCTCTCCGTCTTGCTGCTTTTCTCGATGAGCGTAGCCACAAGCAAAGCTAAATCGATAAGGAGATCCGTAGCGCGCTTAAGACCCACGACGCTCTGCTTGTCAAACGCCACACATCATTTCAAATGGCGCTCCCCTGCTTGCCAAACGCCGTCCGCCTGAGCACTATCCTGCTCGGCTTCAAAGGCGCGAAGAGCTTGCCAGACAGCTTCAGCAACAGCAGCAGGTACGCCCTTAGCCTCGGCAATTTGTTCGGGCGATGCCTCACGCAGGCGCTTGAACGAGCCAAATCGCGCCATAATTGCCTTTTTGCGCTTGGGTCCAACGCCAGCAATCTCATCTAAGATCGATACAGACTGTGCCTTGGTACGCAAGTTGCGATGGAAGGTAATCGCAAAACGGTGCGACTCGTCTCGGATTTGCTTGATCAAATACAAGGAAGCAGAACCTGACGGCAGCACAACGGGCATCTCATCCCAAGGCACAAATACTTCCTCATCGGACTTTGCCAAACCACAAACAGGGATATCAAGCCCAAGCTCAGCCAGCTGACCCATCGCAGCTGACAGCTGTGGCTTGCCACCGTCAACCACCAACAAATCGGGCAGGCTGCCAAAACGCTCATCTGCTACACGTTCGGGCGAAAAACGTCGGCCCAATACCTCACTCATGGACAAAAAGTCGTTTGCCTCATCCAGGTCAGCTTGAATCTTAAAGCGACGATATGCACTCTTATCTGGTCGTCCGTTGGTAAAGACCACCATTGATGCTACGGTAAACGCCCCGTGCAAGGTAGAAATGTCATAGCATTCAATTCTCATGGGAGGCACGTCAAGCGCCAAAGCACTCTCCAACTGCAGCAATGCCTCATTGGTACGCTTGTCTGCATAACCTGTGCGCACCATATACCGATTGAGAGCATGACGCGCGTTCTTGGCAGCCATTTGCAGAAGATGCGCTTTTTCGCCACGCTGGGGCACATGCAGATGACAGGCGCGACCGCGCTTTTCTGCGAGCCACTTTCCTACAGCCGCTGCATCAGGCAACTCCACCGCTACATCTACCTCGGCAGGGATGTCAGCCGTTTCGTTGTAATAACGGGCCAAAAAGCCATCAACCAGCTCTTCTTCGGTCACGTCAAGGCCCTTGTCCAGCACAAACTCAGCGCTACGAATCGTTACGCCTTCACGCACCACAAAGACACAAGCACAGCTAATTGTCTCCTCGCGCGTAAAGCCAATCACATCCATATTTACATCAGAAGAAAACATCACTTCTTGACGCTCACCTGTTGCTGCCAGTGCCTCAAGACGCTTTTTTAGACGAGCAGCACGCTCAAAATCCAAATCTGCCGCAGCATCGTGCATTTGCTCGGTCAGCTCATTGAGTATATCCCGGCGCTTACCTGACAAAAAACGCACTACTTGGTCTACGTGTCGTGCATACTCAGGCGTATCAATAGCCCCTGCACACACACCCGGTCCCAATCCCACGTGATAGTCAAAGCAGAGCCGCCCCAGCTTGCCAAGCACGAGTGGAGCTACGGCAACCTCATCTGGGTGGGATGCTAAATAGCGCTGGCAGCGTCGCCACTCCGCGCAGGTAGAAATACAAATTGGTACTACTTTGCGCAGGGTATCGATAGTCTGGCGTGCTGCACGCGCATCAGTGTAAGGCCCAAAATAGCGGGTCTTCTTGCGATGCTTTTCGCGAGTATATTTAATCGCTGGATACGGATCGGACTCGGTCACCGCAATATAGGGATAACTTTTATCATCTTTGTAATCGACGTTAAAGTACGGATGGTACTGCCCAATGAGATTGCGTTCGAGCACCAATGCCTCGTGCTCAGACCCTACAACCACATAGTCAAACGAGCGTACAACCTGCATCATGAGTGGAATCTTAAGACGATCATCGGTCAGCTGCACGTACTGCTTCATACGAGCGCGCAGATTTTTGGCCTTACCAACATAGATGACATCACCGCGAGCATCTTTCCACAGATAGCAACCTGGCTCGGTAGGCACACGCTCTACCTGCTCGGCAATCGAAGGCAAGCCTTCATCCTCGGGACGTGGGATACGTGAATGTAAATCTGGCTGATGGGCCGCAGGGTCTTTGATAGTCATACAAGCAGACCTTAGTCAGCAGCGGCCTGCTTGCCGCCGGTATCCCAAACATATTTCTTGAACTTTGCTACCTGATGATAATAGGTAATTGATGCCCAAAACTGATGACGCAGAGAGTCTGCCGCATAATCCAGTGGAAACTTTGCGAGCCCTTGATGATACATATTGAGGATTTGCTCGCGCAGTGCAGCATCCTTGACCGTCTTACGAACGACTATGGGCGGAATACACGCATATACAAAAGGCTTATTTGCTTTCTGAACAGGGATAACCTGGCCTAATACATAGTCTTTTACAAAGAGTGTTACAAAATTTACACCCGCCAGCGTTAGGTAATAGCTATTACGTCCAGGACGTGTGTTTACTTCAAAAAACTTATAGCTACCATCACGCGGATCCAATTTGCAATCGAAGTTAGCAAATCCGTGATAACCTACGTGCTTTAAAAAGCGAGCAGCATCTGCAATAGCGCGCTCATCTCGCTCACCCACAATACACACGGGGTTACCAATTGCTGACGGTGCATGGTCTTGTAACACCACGCGCCCCATAGCCGATACACGCACGTCACCGTTTTGATCAGCAAAAAGCGTAATCGAACGTAAAGCATCATCGTCCCCTGGCACAAACTCCTGCACAATCAGCTCGCGATCATAGCTTGAAGCCTGCAACGCAGCAAAAATTCGCTCTAGCTCCTCCGGCGTTTCAACCTCAAAGATCTTCTTTTTACCTGCAAATTCTGCATAATGATAGCGCGCTGAATTGGATGGTTTGGCAATACAAGGATAGGCAAACTCGCTGGTATCAATGCGTGCGTTTGGATCGGCGCAATCGTAAGTACGTGTCTTTGGATACGGTATTTCCAGCTTTTCGCAAAGCGCGTAAAAACGCTCTTTCTGCGTAATTTCATCAAGCAGATCAAAGTCAATATAGGGCACCACAAACCACTGCATCAACTCCGTCTTGTGCTGTGACAAAATACGCGCGTACCAGTCACCCGAACCAAGCAAAATACCTACTTGGTCTTGGGCATCCAGCTGCATTCCCAGCTCGCTGAGGTAGGCAATCAGAGCATCTTCTTGATCAATGCCCTCTACCACACGATAGTCAACAAAACGACTGGACGAGGTTGCTTTGACATCTGCCGATGCTAATACGATGGAATTCATCCCATAGGCCTCATGGAAGCAACGCACGTATGAATAGCCCAAAATATCGGCACCCAAAACCACGGGCACCAGATGTTTTGCTACGTCTTTTTCACTGTGGATATGGCGTGCTGCTGCAGCTTGCTGGCTCACAGGACTTCCTTCCTTATTTATACACATACAAATGCGGCGGACCCCAGCTGGGACCCGCCGCATTTTGGAGTCTCATGCTTAAATATCAAAGGGGCAACCGCCGCCGAGATAACTACCGTACAGCGTCGTCTCCTCAACGCCACCGTAGTTGGCATGAACAATCTTGCCATTGCCTACATAAATCGCAACGTGCCCATACCAAAAGACCATGTCCCCCGGGTGGCACTGAGAAATCGGTTTGATGTTAGTCATATTGCGCTGAGCTGCAGAACTATGAGGAATACTCAAACCTGCCTGTGCGTAGGCCCACTTAGTCAGACCCGAACAATCAATAGCAGTACCAGGGCTATAGGCACCCAGTACATATGGCGTACCAATACAGGAATATGCTGCCTGGACAATGATGGAGCGTGTAGTACCATCGAAATGCTTATTACTCGAACCACCGTTATTTGTATTGTTCGAATTACCATTGTTGTTATTGCCAGGATTTTGCGTATTGTTGCCTTCGTGCTGGCGCTGCTGAGCATCAATTGCGGCCTGAGCTTGGCGTTCTGCTTCGGCTGCAGCTTCTGCCTGACGCTTGCGTTCTGCTTCGGCCTCAGCCTTTAAAGCCTTTTGTACCTCAGCAGAAAGACTATCGATATAGGCCTTTTGGTCTGCTTGTTGAGAGGCGAGCTCATCTTGCTGAGCTTGCTTTTGATCAACCAACTTCTGCTGAGAGCTCTCTTGCTCTTTAAGTGCATCCTGCTGTTTTTGTAGCTCGGCTTCCTGAGTTTCCAACTCACTTTGAAGGTCGGAAATCTCATCAATCTGAGACTTGTCTGCTGCTGCCACTTTGTCGGCGTAGTAAATATTGGAAATCAAGCTTTCCAAGCTATCGGCATCAAGCACAATGCTCAGCAAAGACGTGCCGCCCATCTTGTAGTTGGCCGACACACGATCAGCCAATACAGCACGACGCTTATCCAACTTCTCGGTGTTTTCCTTGATGGAAGTCTTGGTAGTATCAATCTTTTTTTGCATCTCAGTGATTTTGGCTTTGGTCTGCTCAAGCTGATATTGCGTATCATTGAGCTCCTCGCCGGCGGCCATGAGTTTGGCCTGAATTTCATTCAGATGCGCCTTGGCATCATCAAGTTGTGCCTGTAGCTGAGCGGAGGTATCTGCAAACGCGATACGCGGAGCCATCATTGGTGCGCTTGCGGACATAAGTACAAGACCCAAAACGGCGGCAATATGTTTGCCTTGAATATGACGCGTGATACCAGTTGTGTTGTGCTGCGAATTCTGCATCGTTTCACCTTCCTGTATCGCATATGAGAAGCATTTTAGCGCAGACAACACAGCTTCTGCCAAGACCTCTACGCTCAGCAGAGAAAAACACAACGTTCACCGAATTTTTGAATATATTCCAGACAATTTAATGTTCTTTTTTAGCTGCGGCGACGCAAAAACTTTCCAAGCACTTGGCGTAAAAAGGAAACTTGAGGGAGTTTGAAGATTACCGCTGCCCCAAAGGTTATCAGCACCGCCAAGATACCAGAGAGGGCAAGTGCCGCAAGCGTGCGTACCAAAGATCCAGCAAGCCCCAATGCTACCAACTGCATGTTGGCAAAGTAGCCTACAGCTGCCCCAATAACGCCAAGAACCGTTGACCACACGGAGGCGCCTACGAGCTCACGCATGCCAATGTGACCCAACTCACGGTACAGCAGTACAAAAGCGAGCAAATCAATAAAAAAGTAAAACGCAGCCGAACCTAAGGCCACCGCCGCAATACCTATGATGGGGGTTAATATCGCGGTAAAGGCCACCTGTACCACCGATGCCGCCACATTGACCAAAGCAAAGCTCAGCATGCGACGCATTGAGGAAAATACTTTTTGAAAGAAGGTCGATAGACCAAAGAAAGGCAATGCCAAAGCCAAGAAACGCAGGTAGTACGCTGTAATATTGGCACTTTCACTGTCGAATGCACCTAAACGCAGCAGTTGCATCAAAGGTCCTGCAAACACGATGAGATACATCATAAAGGGTAGCAAGGTAAAAAGAATCTGCCCTGCTCCTTTGGTAAAAGCGCGTACATAGCTGGTCATATCGCGCCGCGCATACATATCTGATAGCTCGGTAAACATCGTTGTAGTCACAGGAATTGCAAGCACCGAATACGGCAGGGTGTACCACAGACGCGCGTAATACTGCACCGAACTACCCTGGTCGGGCAGAGCCATCAGTGCATAGGAGTTCATAACTGAAACCGTCACAAAAGCGCAGCCTGTCGTGATAAGGGTGGGTATGCCAATAGCCAATGTCTCTTTGAGCGCTGGGTCATGTAGGTCGATTCTCCAACTAAGCTGCACCTTATGGCGGCGCAGGCTGGGAATTTGCATGACAACCTGTACCAATACACCCAAGGGATTACCCAGCGCGAGGGCAAGCATGGCCAAGGGCAAGTTGGTTGACTGTAGCGCAGCAAACAACAAAAACGAAGCAATCGTGATGAAATTATTAAAGATAGGGGCAGCATTTGACCACAGATAATCCCGCTCGGCATTAAGCACGCCCGAGGCGACAGATGACAAGCAATACAACAGCACTTCCACTGCAAAGAAGCGAAAAAGCCAAACCGCATCGACCATCTGTGTTTGATTGGTACCTGCCGATTGTAGATAGACCAGTTGCCCCGCAAAGCCAATACACAGCAGCGTGAGCGCTGCCATCAGCAAAAACACAATAGAAAGCAGATTGGATACATAAGCGTTTGCGCCCTCGCGACCCGAGCGCTCTTTAACTGACAGGTAGACTGGCAAAAACGCTGTCACAATCATGCCGCCGATTACCAGTTCGTAGAGCTGATTTGGCAGATTGTTGGCCACGGTATAGCAACTAGATAAAAGAGAAGTGCCCAGCGCAAAAGCCTGCGCCCAGGTACGGAAAAATCCTGTAATACGACTAATAGCTACAAGCACACTCATCAGCGCGGCTGAGCGCCCTACGGCTACCTCAGTTGAGATACTATCCTCTGGGTTTTGCTTGACCGTATCCACCGTAGCCCGAGTGGCTTTTGCAACACGCACATCCCGCTTCTCTGTCACCATATGTGCTGGTGGCAAAGCTGCATGATTGTGATGGGAACGACGAGCCAGCTCGGTGGCAGATGTTTGTCTTAGATGCTTGGCAGCCATAAGGTCCTTTCGAGACGTTATGTTCCTATTTTAACCATCGACCGCTGAGACGGGCGCGCTCGACAAAAACGCACTAAGATGCTAAGAATACAGCCTGGAAGGAGAGCTCATGTCAAAGAATGCTATCTCATCATTTTTGAAGCATCACAAGCCCTACCTCACATCGGAGGGGCGTCGCGCTCTGCTAAAGGCTGGCGCTGCTGCGATAGGTGTCATAGGAACTGCGGCGTTTTTTGTTGCCCCACGTAGACGCGACTGGCAAACAACCGCCAAGTGGAAGGAAATCGAGAAGCACCGCTACGCACATCGCGGGCTTTTTGATGTGCCGCCCTCAGCGCAGGCTTACCCCAAAGGTATGGCAGGAGACCCCTTTAAGGGTGTCGGCAAAGGTGACGGCATCATGCAGTTCCCCGATAAGATTGTACAGTTCACCGACAAGGTAATCACCAAGAGCCCCGATGCCGTGGTAGCTCCACCGCTGTGGAAAGACGATGTCAGCGATTGGGCAAATCTTGTGCCCGAAAACTCCCTGCCCGCATTTCGTGCTGCAGCTGAGGCTGGCTATGGTGTCGAGATGGATGTTCGTCTCACTAAAGACAATGTACCTGTCGTTGTACATGACTCTGACCTTGAGCGCGTATGTGGTCGTGCGGGTTTTGTCGAGCAACTCACCCACGAGGAGCTCTGCGAATATCGCCTGCTTGACACCGATGAACAGATTCCCACTTTTTCGCAGGCCATTGCACTCTTTGATACTGATCCTCAGACTAAGCACCGTTGTGCACCAGTGCTAATCGAGCTCAAGACTACCGTTACTAATTACGCTGACCTCGTACGTTTGGTAATGCTCACGCTTGACCGATACGATGTAGATTACTGCATCCAAAGTTTTGACACTCGTGTGCTGTGGTGGTTACGTCGCCACCGTCCTGGCGTGTTGCGCGGACAGCTAAGCGAGGATTTTTTGCTCGATCTTGGTACCGAGAAGTACGGTTTGCCTTTACGTGTAGGACAGTCTTGGCTTTTGTGCAATGTGATGGGTAGACCAGACTACATTGCATACAAGTTTGCCGACAGACACAATCTCTTTGTGTGGTTAGCGACGCGTCTAATGGGCGCACGTATGATGACATGGACCGTACGCAGCGAAGCCGACCTCGCCGAATCTGAGCGTGAAGGTGCTCCTGCGATTTTTGAGCATATTCGCCCCGAAACAAAATCGAGGTTGAGCAAGTAAGGTGTGTGGAGGGAATGGCGCATGCACCTTCCTTCTGCACTCCCCTTCTAATATCCTCCTCCTGCACCCCATAGGTGATTCGATATACACCTTATTGGCTGTAGAAGGTTCGATAAAAACTCTTTTACTTACAGCGGGTTCAATAAGCACCCTTTAACAAATTGCAAGTCTTATAGCACCTTTTTACCCAGTTAATCAGCCAAGACCCAAACACCCGCTTAGTTAAACGACAGAGTGACGGTCTCCAAAACCGTAGACGGGTGGGATTATCCCCGCGTGCGCGGAGTAGAAAAAGAAAGCGGAACCAAAAGGACCAGTTGTAGTCCGGGTTCCGCCTCACTTCCTTTATACCACACACCAGCTGAGGGATTATCCCCGCGTGCGCGGGGAGTAGCGTTTGTTCTAACGCACGACTGCGCGTTGTTAAAGGTTCGCAGTTGTTGAGCGCAAATAAAAATGGGCCTATCGTCTCGCATACGACGTGGCAATAGGCTCTTGTTTACCGTATCACAACCTTCGAACTTGAGCTTGACACGTCCCACAAGTGTCAGGATCATCCCCACGTGTGCGGGGAGCATTACTGACAACTCAAAGCTTGAGTTCAACTTTCTTACGCTCGGTAGAGGTTTTGTAAGCTTTAAAGTCTGCACTAACCTCGCCGCCCTCGGGGTCTTTGGTGGTCTCCTCGCCCTTAGTGGGGTCTTCCAGCATAAATAAACCTCCCTCTTGTGTGCTGAGCTTATCTCAGCAACTAGAAGGGAGGTTAAAAGGTAGCTCACGCGGTCAATGTTTAGACTTGGGATAACTCGAATAGAAGCGCATCACAAATTTTGCCGTACTCGTTCAGCCCACCGTCAGAAATACCGCGCATCTGTAGTTCGCTGCTCAGCTTTGATTCGGCATCAAACCATTGGTCATCTGTAAGGGACGATAGGTCGCTTGGAATGCCTAGCGCACTAAGCACCTTCTCCTGTTTCTTGGTTGCTGCCATATTTGAGTGTGCATACAACATTGCTTGTTTCAGCTCCTTTGTAGCAGCAATTGGCTAACTTGAAACACCTGAACTCTCTATTTCTCAACTCTAACAACTTATGCGGACACTAAAACCTATCCTTTTCACATTCAATATCCAAAGAGTACCTTTATTTCAAGTTCTTACTCGTTCGCATAAACACTTGGAATAGTATTGTTTGAAACGTAATTAAAATTAGATTATCTGAACATATGTACTCAGATGGGTTATTTTTAGGACAGCTTGAGTAGTTTTATCTACGTAGCGGCTTTATTTCTTCCTATGACAAGAAATTTACTCTACAAATCAGTTGACCTACGCCACAATACCCTTGGATGTCGATATCTAATAATGCAATCCTGCGCAATTCTCTTAATCTAAAGTGGTTTTGGATGGTCCGGAAAAACCACTTCAGCCTCCTCTTTACGCTTTATTCATCATCCCTCACTTGTGTAAGTTGGATATACTCAGGAATATGAAGTAATCCTTCCTCAAAAAGTTATTTGTATAAGGAAATATGAATCTATGATCTTAGAAAATAAACTCCATCTCACAGAAGAAGCAGAGCTTGCTCGCGAAGAGGAGCGCTTGAGTAAAAAGCGAGCTCTTGAGATGTTCGAGAGCGGATTCCTAGATACGCTTATCCCAGGAACAGTCGAGTCACTTCAAAAGATTCATGCTTTCCTTTTCCAAGATGTGTATAAATTTGCGAGAAGAATTCGTACAGTAAATATCGCCAAGGGAAGCTTTAGATTCGCTCCTGTTATGTATCTTGAAACAAGTCTTACAAATATTGAGAAAATGCCTCAGGAATCTTTTGATGAAATAGTTGAGAAGTATGTCGAAATGAATGCTGCTCATCCGTTTCGTGAAGGAAACGGGCGTTCTACTAGGATTTGGCTCGATTTAATGCTCAAGGAGAATCTTGGCCAGGTAATTGATTGGAGTAAGGTCAATAAAGAAGATTATCTTCTCGCAATGGAACGTAGCCCTATCCGAGATATCGAAATCAAACACGTCTTGCATGAAGCTCTAACGTATGCCATCTCTGATAGAGACGTGTACATGAAAGGTATTGATGCAAGCTATCATTACGAAGGATATACAAGCTATAAGACTGAATATCTGTAAGACAGAACACATTGATAGATACGCCCTTGATTCATGTTTGGGAATAAATTTGGTTCAACTATACTGTGTCGTAAGGATGTTGATAAACAGGACAAACCAAATGTATGCAAACGAATGTAAACCTCGGATAGATAGGTAATCACATGCCTGAAATCTTGGTTTTTATAATTGTTGCAGTTATCATCGTTTCGATAATAAAAGCAATCCCCTATCTAATTGCAGCTATACAAGAATTTATTCGTAATTCCAAGTAGCGCTATAGCTGACCAAGTATAAATGTTTTAATCAACTATATCAGATATAGAGTATCAGATAAAAACTTATCTAATTTTGAAGTGCCGGCACAAACCGCAAGCAATTCTCAGCAGAAAGTAACACGGAAAGCAACGACCTAGGTCATGCATATACGCAATTCTTGCCTATACACGAGTGATATCGGCGTAGCTTGCTCCAAGGAAGTCAAGCAACGCGTCTGGCTCTACCATCAAAGACAGGCCACGCCGCCCGCCCGACACTGAAATGCGCTCAAATAGTTGGGCCGTCTCATCAATCAAGGTTGGCAGCTGCCGCTTCATACCAATAGGAGAGCAACCTCCGCGCACATACCCTGTCAAACCCTCCAGCTCCCGCCAAGGGAAAAGCGTCAGAGATTTCTCTCCAGCTGCAGCTGCGGCTTTTTTAAGATCAACCTCCTGTGCGACGGGAATGCAACACACAACATGGTTTCCCGACGGTGCCACACAAACCAAAGTCTTGAACGCCGAATCGGGATCCTCGCCAGCTTCATGTGCCATGCGCACGCCCAAACCGCGCGAGATATCTTCTTCGCCTTCAAGCTCGAGCGCCTCATAACGAATACCCGCACGATCCAGTTCACGCATCGCATTTGTTTTTTGAACCTTGTCTTTTTTTGCCATGTAACTCCCTAGCTAAGCAAAGCGGTAGTGTCTTTCGCAGTAGTGTCTCTAGCGGTAATGTCTCTCATAAATCTCTCATATAACCGTACCGCAACACTTACCCTTTCTTTGCTTTCATACGAGCACGGTCGCGCTCAAGGATGGGTGCCAAATACTTGCCGGTATAGCTCTCGGGCACCTGTACCACCTGTTCGGGCGTGCCATAAGCAACAACCGTACCGCCATCAGCTCCGCCTTCTGGTCCAAGGTCGATAATACGATCTGCCATTTTGATTACATCAAGATTATGCTCAATGACAAGCACCGTATTACCTGCATCTACCAGGCGCTCCAATACATCGATCAATTGACGCACGTCCTCAAAATGCAAACCTGTTGTCGGCTCATCAAGGATGTAAAAAGTGCGTCCCGTCTGCTGGCGATGCAGCTCTTTTGCCAGCTTTACGCGCTGAGCCTCACCACCGGATAAGGTTGTTGCGGACTGACCCAGATGTACATAACCCAAACCCACATCGTAGAGCGTCTTGAGCTTGTTTTTAATCTTTGGGATGGCCGAGAAAAACGCCAATGCCTCGGTCACCGTCATATCCAACACGTCCGAGATTGACTTGCCATGATAGAGAACTTGCAAAGTCTCTCGGTTGTAGCGCTTGCCATGACACACTTCGCAAGGCACGTAGATATCGGGCAAGAAGTTCATCTCAATCTTGATTTGACCGTCACCCTTGCAGGCCTCGCAGCGACCACCCGATACGTTAAAAGAAAAACGTCCTGGGTTGTAACCACGCGCACGACTCTCAGGAGTCGAAGCAAAAAGTGCACGTAAATCATCCCAAAGTCCAATATAGGTTGCAGGATTTGAACGAGGTGTACGCCCAATAGGTGATTGGTCGATATCAATAACCTTGTCGATTTCTTCTACACCCTCAAGTTTGCGATAAGGACCCACAGGTCGTTTGCTACGCTGAATCGCATTGGTGAGTGCAGGTGCCAAAGTATCTGTAACCAGCGAAGATTTGCCCGAACCAGACACTCCTGTCACCAGCGTCAGCGTGCCAAACTCGACTTTAGCATTAACGCCACGGAGGTTATTGGCCGTTGCACCCGTGATTTTAAGTGCACCACGACCTGGATTGCGACGACCCTCCGGCAGTGCCACCATCCGCTTGCCAGTAAGATAGGCTCCCGTCAACGAGTCAGGGTTAGCAGCAATTTCAGCTGGCGTACCTGCAGCAACAACTCCGCCGCCATTTTCTCCAGCACCAGGACCCATATCGATAACATAGTCTGCCGCACGTATCGTGTCCTCGTCATGCTCAACCACAATAACCGTATTACCTTGGTCGCGCAGGTTACCTAACGTTGCAATCAGGCGGTCATTGTCACGCTGATGCAGGCCAATCGATGGCTCATCAAGAATATAGAGCACGCCCATCAGACCCGCGCCAATTTGGGTTGCCAGACGAATACGCTGGGCTTCGCCACCAGATAGCGTTGCTGCTGCACGAGAAAGCGTCAGATAATCCAAGCCCACATTCACCAAGAATTGCAGGCGTGCAAGGATTTCCTTCACGATAGGGGCTCCGATGAGCTGCTGGCGCTCCGTCAAATGCAGACCTCGGAAATACGTCAGAGCATCCTTACAAGAAAGCTCGCAGAGTTCCCAAATATTGCGCTCGGGCACACCCTCACCCTTTGCATTACTGCCGCCAATAGTCACCGCAAGATACTCGGGCTTGAGTCGCGCACCGTGACACGTAGGGCAAGATATCTCGCGAATATATCGATCCAATTGTGCGCGCATAGTATCTGAGCTCGTCTCCTGATACTTGTCAAAAAGAATCGAACGCACACCAGAAAATTGAATCGACCAATTGGTATCACGACCATCACGCGTATGGTAGTCTACGTGAATCTTGGTTGATCCTGTACCATCAAGCAGAGCAGTACGCACTTTTTTTGGTAGGTCTTGCCAAGGAGTTTCAGGATCAACATCAAAATGGCGACATACCGCAGCCAAAATCTGCGGGTAGTAATTAGAATGACCAAAGATGCTGCCAAAAACCCCACTTGCTACAGACAAGCTGGGGTCCTCGATCAATGCTTCAGCATCCACCATACGCTTTGTACCTAGACCATCACAGTCAGGACAGGCGCCATACGGTGCATTGAAAGAAAAATCGCGCGGCTGCAAATCACCAATAGAATGACCATGAATGGGGCAGGCAAGATCAAGAGAGTACTCCAGCAAATCGCCCTCACTACCCTCGGGTGCATCGCGCTGAGGCAGGAGGTAAAACGCTACCCTCCCTTCCGCAAGACGCGTTGCTTGTTCTACAGCTTCAGCGATACGCCCAAGTGAATTTTTTTTGATAACAACGCGGTCTACTACGACCTCAATATTGTGCTTGAACTTCTTGTCCAGACGAATTTCTTCTCCACCAAGCTCACGAATTTCGCCATCAACACGCACGCGCGAAAAACCTTCTTTGGCCAGATCTTCAAAAAGCTTGGTGTACTCACCTTTGCGGCCCACAATCACAGGTGCCAGTACGTAGGCACGACGGCCCATACCTGCCTCGAGAACCTTATCTGATACCTGATCGGTAGTCTGACGCTCGATGACGCGGCCACACTCAGGACAGTGAGGCACACCCACGCGTGCATAGAGGAGACGCAGATAATCATAGATTTCTGTAACTGTACCCACGGTGGAGCGGGGATTGCGTGAGGTGGTTTTTTGATCGATGGAAACAGCTGGCGATAGGCCATCAATTGAGTCGAGATCGGGCTTGTCCATCTGTCCCAAAAATTGGCGCGCATAGCTAGAAAGACTCTCGACATAGCGGCGCTGACCCTCGGCATATATAGTGTCAAAGGCCAAACTTGACTTACCCGATCCCGACAAGCCGGTAATAACCACAAGCTTGTCGCGAGGGATGGTGACGTTGATATCGCGCAGATTGTGCTCACGCGCTCCGCGAATAACAATGCTTTCCGAAGCCATACGGCGCCTCACTTATCTACCTGTCTTTGCGACATCGCACAAGATGCCCAAGGACAAATCGTGATGAATTCTTATTAAATTTTAGCAACTAAGCAGAACAGCACAGATTCCCTATTGTGCCACCCTGTCTACTTGGGGGCAGTTGCAATCGGCAGCTGCGATAGTTTGCGGTGATACGCTCTGTTTTTCTACGCCAAACTCGCGACTCACAGCGTCAAGACGAGCTTGAAGCTCGGGGCTCGTGCGCAGCAAAACGCCCCAATTAGCATCGTCTGCCGGACATGTCCGACGATCGCCAATGACATGCGCCGCAATCCCCACTACGGTGGAATTTTCAGGCACGGGTTTGACTACAACACAACCGGCTCCAACGCTGGAGCGATCACCAATCGTGATATCGCCCAACACAATGGCACCTGCACCGATGAGTACACCTGCACCCACGGTGGGATGTCGTTTGCCTGTTGCGGCAAAATTCTTTGCTGTCATGCCCAAGGTCGCACCCTGGTAGACAAGACAATCATCTCCCACAATGGCAGTTTCGCCGATGACCACACCCACACCATGATCCACAGCAAAACGACGTCCAATACAAGCAGCGGGATGGATATCCGAGCCATAACGACGGCGGGTACGACGATGTGACAGGCGGGCCAAAAACGTATGTCCATGCTGCCACAACCAATGCTGCCAACGATAGGCCCAAACGATACGCAAGCCCGCCGAAAACATCAGTGCACGGAAAAGCGAAGTTGCAGAAGGATCATGTGCAAACACAGCATCAAGATCCTCGCGCATCAGCTGACGCAGGGGCACGCCTTCAGTCGTTGGCGCACTTGCGTTGATGGGAGCTGGGGTAATTGGTGCCATGCTTAGAACTCCATTGAGAGGTAACGCTCACCAGTATCAGGCAAAATGGCAACAATAGTTGCCTCAACATAGGTTTTGCGAGAGG
Source organism: Olegusella massiliensis (assembly GCF_900078545.1). GTDB lineage: Bacteria > Actinomycetota > Coriobacteriia > Coriobacteriales > Atopobiaceae > Olegusella > Olegusella massiliensis. Next base: position 1,365,555 of record NZ_FLLS01000002.1, on the reverse strand, counting down.
CAAGTTCCAAAGCAGCAGCTACCGAGGCCCCTGAGGAAATACCCACAAGCAAACCAAGTTTTTCTGCAAGAAGTTTTTTTACCTCAATGGCGCGTGCAGATGTTACTGAAAGCACCTCGTCAATAAGATGTGCATCATAGTTTTTGGGGACAAAGTTGGCACCAATGCCTTGGATTTTATGAGGACCAGCAGGTTTACCCGCGAGCACCTGAGATTCTGCAGGCTCGACAGCAATCGCTTGAATGCCGGCATTTTGCTCCTTAAGATAGCGAGCAGCACCAGAAATCGTGCCCCCCGTGCCCACACCTGCCACAATTGCTGTAACGCTTCCCTGAGTATCACGCCAAATTTCGGGGCCCGTAGTCTCGTAATGTGCCTGCGGATTGGCAGGATTGGAAAATTGACCTGCAATAATGGAGTGAGGAATTGTTGAGTGCAACTCCTCAGCCTTGTTGACTGCACCTACCATACCCTCAGCGCCTGGTGTAAGGACAATCTCTGCACCATAGCTTGCAGCAAGACGGCGACGCTCAATACTCATTGTATCGGGCATCGTCAAGATAAGGTGATACCCTCGAGCGGCAGCAAGCATGGCAAGACCAACGCCGGTATTGCCCGAGGTGGGCTCAATAATGGTGCCGCCAGGAGCAAGACTGCCACTTTTTTCGGCTGCATTGAGCATGAAAAGCGCAACGCGGTCTTTGATAGATCCACCAGGATTTTTGGCCTCATACTTACCGAGAATACGAGCAGAGCTGTTAGATGTAAGGGTTGACAAATCAATAAGAGGCGTAGAGCCAATAAGGCCTTCTACACGATTTGCAATCTCCATAATGTACTCCTCTTCCACACAAATGAGCAGGTCAAATCTCCCCTGATTCGGCAATGCTCATCCCGACGCACGTAGATAAAACAACGGTGTTGTTCACCCACAAGCGACGTATTTGCTACCGAGTCACTATACCCTTAATTCCTACTTGTGACGTATGAATATCCTCTTATGTAACAAAAAACGCGCGACCCAAAGGTGAATCGCGCGTTATATATTGCTGCTTTGTGCGTCACAATCATGCACAGCTCTGCTCTACTGATAGCACGCTCTGCTTGTAAACTAACCTTCAATACGACGCACGCGAAGAACTCCAGCAATATCTCCCAGGCGCTCCGCCGTATCATGCGGCATCGTCTCATCAATATCCAGCAACGTCACCGCATACCTACCACGACTCTTGTTGGCAAGATTTTCGATGTTGAGTCCTGCTTTGCCAAAAAAGCCTGTAATTTGCGACAGCATATTAGGCTCATTGCGATGCAATACACATACGCGAGATGCAGTTTCACAAACACCTAAATCAATAGCGGGGAAATTAACAGAATTGGTGATATCACCGTTATCAAGGTAGTTCTGAAGCTGCTGTGCTGCCATGACTGCACAGTTATCTTCTGCTTCCTCGGTAGAAGCCCCGAGGTGTGGCAAAACAATTGCTCCAGGTAGGTTGGCCGTCAGGGGATTTGCAAAGTCAGTCACATATTTGTGCAACTTTTTTGCCTGCAAACTTTCTGCAACTGCTTGTTCATCCACCACGATATCGCGGGCAAAATTGAGCAAAGTTGCACCTGGCTTCATGCGAGCAATGATATCGGCTGAAATCATCTTATTTGTCTTGTCACCTGCAGGTACATGTACCGTCAAAAAGTCACTTTGCGCAGCAAGCTCACCTAGATCAGAGGTATTGCCTACCTGTGGACTCAAATGCCATGCACTGCTGAGCGACATGTAAGGATCGTAACTCATGACCTTCATACCAAGGTCGATGGCGGCGTTTGCTACACGCCAACCAATGGCGCCCAAACCAACAACACCAAGGGTTTTACCTGCTATTTCATGACCTGCAAAGGCTTTTTTTGCCTTTTCGACAGACTTGGCAATAGCAGGATCGGACGCATTGTCTTGCACCCACGCAACACCACCGAGTAGGTCGCGCGATGCGAGCAGCATGCCCGCAAGCACAAGTTCCTTGACAGAATTTGCATTGGCACCAGGAGTATTAAAGACAACAATGCCTGCTTCCGAACAACGTTCTAACGGGATATTATTGATACCCGCACCCGCTCGAGCAATAGCACGTAGACTGGGTGGAAATGCCATGTCATGCATTTTTGCGGAACGCACCATAACGCCTGCGGCATCATCTAGCTGATCAGTAAGACTATAACCAGTGTGGAAACTATCTGTACCGATAGCAGAAATTGCATTGAGACAATAAACCTTGCGGTCTTTCATACAAATCTCCCTTATGTTTGTTGCAACACATTTTGTTGCGACCAATCGCGCTCTGACCTTTACTGGTAAACACCCTATTTATGTGCACGTTCAAAGTCGCCCATAAATTTGACTAAGGTTTCAACGCCCTGCTTGGGCATCGCATTATAGATACTGGCGCGCATACCGCCGACGCTACGATGGCCTTTGAGATTGACAAGACCCGCAGCGCTTGCCTGCTTTACAAATTCTGCATCGAGCGCCTTGTCCCCCGTTATGAAAGGCACATTCATAAGAGAGCGATCCTTTGTACGGACCGTACCCTTAAACAACGATGATGCATCAAGGAAGTCATAAAGGAGCTGGGCTTTTTCAATATTGAGCTGCTTCATTGCTGCAAGTCCGCCCTGCTTTTTGAGCCACTTAAAGACAAGACCACAGACATAAATATCCCAGCAATTAGGCGTGTTGTAGAGAGATCCCTTATCTGCCTGGGTCTTCCACTTCATTACGGTTGGAGTACCGGGCAAAACATCATCGCGGATAAGGTCTTCGCGAATGATATCGATAGTCATGCCTGCTGGGCCAATATTTTTTTGGACGCCGCCATAAACGACACCATACCGAGAAATATCCATTGGCTCCGAGAGGAAACAGCTCGATACATCAGAAACCAAAATCTTGCCGCGAGTACATGGCAGCTGGTGAAATTTTGTGCCATAGATGGTGTTGTTTTCACAGATATAAACAAAATCAGCATTCTCATCAATTGCAAGCTCTGAACAGTCAGGAATGTAGCTAAATGTTGCGTCTTCACTGCTTGCTACTATATTTACCTGACCAAATAGCTTGGCTTCTGCATAGGCCTTTTTAGCCCACTGACCAGTGATGATGTAATCAGCCACGCGGTTTTTCATAAGGTTCATGCACACAGCCGCAAACTGGTGATGCGCTGAGCCGCTGAGAAACAGAATTTTATAATTATCAGGAACGCCAAGGAGCTCGCGAAGATTGGCTTCGGCTTCATCGAGAATCTCCTGAAAAACAGCCGAACGGTGACTCATTTCCATAACGGACATACCACAGCCACGATAATCAAGCAGATCAGACTGGCAAGATGAGAGAACTTCTTCCGGTAGCACGGCTGGCCCTGCGCTGAAATTGTATACGCGACTCATACGTCCTCTATTCTCTCTATCATTGCAGTTTGCAATCACACGATTGCTCTGGAAACTATCGCACAGCTTTGTGAATAGAGACGGATTTGTTACGAGCTGACATGGAAGCGTTACGTTCTCATAATCTTTATGTCATGCGGCGCCTATGCTTGGCAGCATTTATTCTTTTTCTAGTGGCGCGCCTTTAAATCACCTGGAACGAAAGATGCCACAAGCTGCTGAGCTTGCTCCTCGCTTAAATTCGCATATTTTTCTGCGGGAAAGCTTGCACGCAGACCTTGGATACTGCCTGAGCCCACATAAGAAATATAAACGACAACGATTGCTTTGCCATCTTTATCCTTTTCAGCCTGAACTACCAGACAGTATGAGACGTTGTCGCCTTCATCTACCAAAACATCGGGCTCCATTGAACTATCCGCTGACTTGGTATAAGTATCAGCCACTGCCGAAGCTCCGAGATGAGCAGTATTTTCCTTTGCCTGCGCAACAAGATCCATTTCCCAATTTTTGCTGTTAAAATGCACCGAATCCTCGGTTTCATCCAACTTTTTGAGGTCGTTACAAAACGATGAATCGAAGGTAAAGCCATATTTTTTGTTGGCATATGCTTCGGTAGATACCGTCTTTGTTGTTGCATTTGAGCCTTCAGCAGAGGCATCCTTGCTCTCTTGGCTAACAGTAGTATCAGATTTATCGCTATTATCGCTATGAGCTGCATCTTTCTTGCTAGCTGAACTTTCTGCAGCTTGAGAGCCTATTTCACCTGTTTCTGCAGGGATATTTTTTGCTGTACCACCACTGCATGCCATCAAAGAGCCTGCGAGCACAGCCATCAAAGCAGCCGTTACCAGCTGCTTTCCTACACCCACCAATTCAAATCGATTATGAGCAAGCATGGCGATCCTCCTTTTGTTCATATAAAACTCTAGCGTGAATAATCTGTTGGTAGGACCGCGATTTTGTATTTGTTGACACAAAAACGATGAGACCACTTATAAAAAGTTGCAATTGAAGCTTGTGTAGGAGTTCAAAAAAGCCAAATATTCTCTTTCAGTTTAAATACCCCTCAGCTAGTATGATTTAGAAGAAAAAGGGGAACCTCTTTAGGTAAGAGCTTTTCTACAAAGGAAGTTCAACCAAGCACGCGCCATAAGAGCGACGCTTGAGCGCGGAGAGTTTCCACAAAGAAATTGCTCGAACAGGAGCATTTTCTTCGAGGGAGGGAAGCAGCAGCACGATACCGCAAGAACCGGATTTAACTCGCGTGAATTGCTACATCTGGCTGCAGCTATACGAACGGAGAGACGTTTATGTCCGACACAACTCATGGCACACTCCTCAGTGTGCGTAATATTTCCGCCGGCACCGAGGACAAGCAGATCCTCCATCATGCCAACTTGGAAGTGGCATCAGGCGAAACCCATGTCCTGATGGGACCCAATGGCGCAGGAAAATCTACGTTGGGTCACGTCATCATGGGCGATCCCACCTACAAAATCACGGATGGCCAAATTATTTTTGATGGTGTTGATATTACCGAGCAAGCTGCCAACAAGCGTAGTCTCGCTGGCATCTTCCTCTCCTATCAAGCACCTGTCGAGGTACCTGGCGTGCCTTTGTACTCGTTTTTGCGCACCATTACCCAGATGCGCCCCGAGCTCAAAATGAACGCTCGCAAGTTCCGCCAGCGCGTCGGTGAGATTTGCGACCAGCTGAGCATGGATCAGGGTTTTCTCACCCGTGAACTCAATGTAGGCTTTTCGGGTGGCGAGAAGAAAAAAATCGAGATGCTACAGCTTCTGCTGCTTCGTCCCAAACTGGCAATTCTTGACGAAACTGACTCGGGTCTCGATGTAGACGCACTCTCCGTTGTATCTCGTGGCATTGAAGCCTATCGCAAAGATTGCGATGGCGCACTGCTTATGATTACACACAACACCCGCATCCTCGAGCGTCTTGATGTGGATCACACCCATGTCATGGTCAGAGGCCAACTTGTTGCCGAAGGTCCTGCTTCTTTGATTGATGATATCGACCGCAACGGCTTTGAGCGCTTTGAAAACGCGGCCAATGCAAGCGCCGAGGGCGGTGAGTAGCTTGACAGAAAGGACACAGGTCCAAGACGTTGACCGCTCACTGTATGACTTCACCAAATCAGAAGAGGGCTACGAGCGTTACGCCGATGGATTGACCCCCGAAATTGTGCGCTCTATCTCGGCCAAAAAAGATGAGCCCGAGTGGATGACGCAAATGCGCCTGGACGCGCTAGAAACCTACCAAAATCTCGAGATGCCGGCCAATTGGGGCCCAGATACAAGCGGGCTCGACATGAGTCATATCTCAACCTACGTCTCGCCTAAAACCAAGCAGGCTAGCAACTGGGAAGAAGTGCCTGAAGACATCAAAGATACCTTTGAGCGTTTAGGCATTCCGCAAGCAGAGCGCGAGAGTCTCGCTGGTGTAGGTGCCCAGTATGATTCCGAAATCGTGTATCACAACATGAAAGAAGAGATGGCAAAGCAAGGCGTTGTTTACACTACCATCGAAGATGCGCTTCACAGCGAATACGAGCCGCTGGTTAAGCAATACTTTGGCACGTTGATTCCGCCTCGTGACCACAAGTTTGCTGCGCTGCACTACGCGGTATGGTCAGGCGGCTCTTTTGTGTATGTGCCACGCGGTATCACGGTAGATTATCCACTGCAAAGTTACTTTCGCCTCAATGCACAGGGTGCAGGACAGTTCGAACATACGCTGATTATCTGCGAAGATGATACTAACCTGCACTTTATTGAGGGTTGTTCAGCACCAAAATACTATGCCGCAAACCTTCATGCTGGCGCGGTTGAAATCTTTGTTGGCAACCACTCACACATGCGTTATTCGACCATCGAAAACTGGTCAAAGAACATGTTTAACCTCAACACCAAACGTGTCACAGTGGGTGCCGATTCACAAATGGAATGGATTTCGGGTAGTTTTGGTAGCCATGTGTCCTACCTCTACCCCACCTCGATTATGAAGGGTGACCGCTCCAGTGTTGAGTTCACCGGCATCACCTTTGCTGGTCAAAATCAAGATCTCGATACGGGCTGCAAGGTTATCCTGCAGGGCGCCGATACCACCGCATCGGTCGAAACCAAGTCAATCTCAAAAGACGGTGGCATCAACACATTCCGCAGCTCCGTTGTCATTGGTCGCAAAGCTGAACGCGCTCGTGCATCTGTGAGCTGCTCGTCACTGATGCTTGACGATATCAGTCGCTCAGACACCATCCCAGCAATGGATGTACGTTGTAGCTCTGCACAGGTGGGCCACGAAGCCACCATTGGCCGCATTTCTGATGACACTATTTTGTATTTGATGAGCCGTGGATGTAGCGAAGAAGAAGCTCGCACAATGGTTGTCAATGGTTTTGCTAACCCCGTGTCCAAGGAGCTCCCCCTTGAGTATGCGGTCGAGATGAACAACCTGATCAAACTCGAGATGGAGGGGGCAATCGGCTAATGGATATGCAAACTCTTTCGCACGTCAACGTACCTGTTGCTGAAACTTGGAACTATTTGCGCATTAACGATGTGCAATTTGATGTGCCCACACCTAACGCAACAGGCAAAGTCTACGAAGCAGTGCCGCGCATCTTTGATAGTGTCGAGACGGGTTCAGGCAGCGAGGCAGCTACGTGGATTGCAGCTGCTGCAGGCGATGGTCACTATATTGAAGTGCCACGCAATACCACACGCAGCGAACCCATCGTTATTAACGTTTCTGCAGGACATATTGCCAATACCGCGGTGATGCTACGCGCGGGATCGCGCGCAACGGTGACTGTGGTCGCTGCTGACACCGCAAGCTCGCCAAATAACAGCAATGCCACCAAATCGGACCTGACATCAGCAGCACTTACCCGCATTTATGTTGAGCGCGGCGCCAAACTGCAATTAACTGAACTTGTCGCCGTTGAAGGACAACACATCGAAACTGTGGGCATTTTTGCCAATGAAAACGCACAGATTTCGGTACGCCAATACGCTTTGGGTGGCAAAAAGGTCGCATTTGGTTTTGGGTGCAAGCTTGCGGGCCAATCCAGCCGCTTGGATCTAACCATGCGCTACCACGTAAGCGGAGACGATCTGCTTGACGTAAATCAGCTATGTCGTATGTGCGGTCGCCATAGCCGCTCTGAGATGCACGCAACGGGTGTCCTTGCCGATGCTGGCAAAAAAACTTTGCGCCAGACCATTGATTTGATTCACGGTGCAAAAGATGCCAAAGGCAACGAATCCGAAACGGTACTGGTGACTGGCAACGATATTGTCAACAAAACGCTGCCAACGGTACTTTGTGATGAAGATGATGTCCAGGGCAATCACGGAGCCACCATCGGTTCGGTGAGTCCCGAGCAGCTGGACTACCTTGCTGCCCGTGGTCTTTCTCGCGAGGAAGCAGAGGCGCTTTTTGTCCGTGCAATCTTTGATGATGCAATCATCAATGCACCCTCCGAGGATTTACATGCTGCCGCCGTCAGACGAGCGGAAGCCATTTTAGGCACTGAGGTCGCACACGAGCTTGACGAGAGCAAGGAGGCTTAAATGTTGAATGCTGATGAGCTCGCTCTCATTGAGCAAAACCCTTATAAGGCGGATTTCCCTCTGCTGGCCAACAATCCCCAACTGGTCTTTTTGGATAGCGCTGCAACGGCACAACGTCCTGCTTGCGTGCTTGATGCACAACGCAAATTCTATGAGACGATGAATGCAAACCCCTTACGTGGCCTGTATCGCCTGTCGGTTGACGCGACGCAGTCTATCGCTGAGACGCGGGCGCATGTCGCGCGTTTTATTGGTGCTGTGGACAAACAGGACATCCCGCAGGCTAATGAGATTATCTTTACGCGGAATGCTTCTGAAAGTCTCAATCTTGTTGCACGTTCGTTGGGACATCTGCTTCTACAGCCAGGTGACGAGGTAGTCGTCTCGATTATGGAGCATCATTCCAATCTCATTCCTTGGCAACAGATTTGCCGCGAGACTGGTGCAAAGTTGGTATTTTTGAGACTTGATGAGGATTTTCGCATCACGCCCGCCGAAATTGAGGCCAAGATTGGTCCACGTGCAAAGATTGTCTCGGTTACACAGGTTTCCAATGTACTTGGCATCGAAAACGACATTGCCGCGATTGCTGCACGAGCACATGCCATGGGTGCAAAGATGGTCGTCGACGGTGCACAGTCCGTACCGCATATAGCTGTTGACGTGCGCAAACTTGGATGTGATCTGCTTGCTTTCTCGGCTCACAAAATGTGCGGTCCTATGGGTGTTGGCGTCCTTTGGGGCAAAGCAGAGCTACTCGATGTCATGCCGCCCTTCTTGACTGGTGGCGAGATGATTGACTCCGTTAGCGAAACTGATGCTGTATGGGCTCCTGTGCCTCAAAAATTTGAGGCGGGCACACAAGACGCTGCAGGCAGTTATGCTCTAAATGCAGCTTTGAGCTACTTGGAAGAAAAAGGCTGGAATACTCTTGAGACGCGCGAACGTCTGCTGGCACGCTACCTCACCGATCAACTAGCAGCGCTCGACTTTATCGATATCATCGGCCCTACCGATGGCAGGCGTCACCTAGGCTCGGTTGCCTTTAACGTAGGAGACGTGCACCCACACGACGTCGCTTCTATTCTTGATATGCAAGACATTTGTATTCGTGCAGGTCATCACTGTGCTCAGCCACTCTTGATTGAGCTGGGTGTGTCAAGTACCAGTCGCGCAAGTATTGCTTTTTATAACGATAAGGCAGATATCGACCGCCTGGTCGAAGGCCTAAAACAGGTTTGGCAGGTATTCCATGGAAACCGTTAATCTTTACAATGCCGCATTCATGGACCATGTTGCCCATCCCGACTACAAATATCAGATGGACAACCCCACACACACCCATGAAGGTGTTAACCCGAGCTGTGGTGATGACCTGGTATTTTCCGTCAAAATCGGCAGTGACGGAGTAATTGAGGAAGCAGCTTATCAGGGTAGTGGCTGTGCAATCAGCCAGGCATCAGCTGATATGATGGCTGACCTTATAACAGACAAAACACCCCAACAAGCAATCGAGTTGTGTCGCTTGTTTATGGACATGGTACGTGGCACCGAAGCTGATCCTGACAAACTTGCTCTACTCGAAGATGCAGCGAGCTTGAAGGATATTTCGCATATGCCTGCGCGTGTAAAATGTGCAGAATTGGCGTGGCGCACGCTTGAAGAAATGCTGGAAAAGGGGGACTAGCCATGGCTGCAAATATGTTCTCCACCAAGGGGCGCTATGCCTTACGCGCAATGAGCGATTTGGCAACGCATGAAGGATGGATTTCGCTTGGGGATGTGTCTGAGCGGCAAAAGATCTCACGTAAGTATCTTGAGCAGGTTATTGCGCTCATGCACAAAGCAGGCTACGTTGATAGTCAGCGCGGTAAGGGCGGCGGCTATCGTTTGACACGCAAACCCGAGGAATACACCATCGGCGAAATATTGCGTGCTGCCGAGGGTTCTCTGGCGCCGGTAGCGTGTTTACAGTGTACCCGCGATGAGATTTGCCCGCAGGTTTTTGATTGTCCTACGGTAAAAGTATGGGTAGGTCTCGGCCAGGTCACCGCTGAGTATTTGGACGGTAAAACTTTGGCAGACATTTTACCTACGGGCGGATCCGAAGCACATCCTGCTAACACCCAGATCAACCACATCGACTGCTAGGCAAAAACCTCCCGCTATGGTGATGAACACGTCACCTTTTCCCGCATAGTCACAATTTTGATACTGCCACAATTTCGATAGATGGTTCATTTCTCGACTTAGAAGAAAATCTGACCTGCGGTTTTATGCTGGCTACGTCCGAAACTCGAACCATCTGTGGTTTGTGGCATGCCTCCCATCTGAGGTTTGTGTTCCGCTTCCCTGCCCTGCTTCCCATCTGAAGTGTGCAGCCTACTCGACATCTACGGTTTGTTCTTTTTGAGTGTCGTCGACGCCACTTGTTAAAAAATAGTCAGCATAAAAAGGAGCCAAGCCGAAGGTTGACTCCTTTTAACCATCACGCTTACATGCAGCAATACGTCATCAGAGCACAAGCAATACGCTCGTCTTGGCATACGCAGCAAAAACTTATGCCCAGCCCTTACCTGCAGAACCGAACTCGTCAATGAGCTCCTTGGTGCGGGTAGCAATAGCCTCGCGACCAGGCTTGAGGAGCTTACGAGGATCGAATGCCTTGTCATCAAAGCCAGGATGCTCAGCACAGTACTTAGCAGTAGCGTTAGCAAAGGCCACCTGAAGGTCAGTGTTGACATTAATCTTGGAAACGCCGTTAGCAATTGCCTTCTGGATCTGGTCAACAGGAATACCTGTGCCACCATGGAGAACGAGAGGCAAATCGCCAACAACAGCCTTGATCTCGGCAAGACGATCAAAGCTCAGGCCAGCCCAATTATCAGGGTACAGACCGTGGATGTTACCGATACCACAAGCGAGGAAGTCAACGCCCAAATCAGCAATCTGCTTGCACTGCTCGGGGTCAGCAAGCTCGCCCTGAGCGGTAACGCCGTCCTCAGTACCACCAATGCCACCGACCTCGGCCTCAACAGAGATGCCCTTGGAATGAGCAAGCTTCACAATCTCAGCGGTACGATCGAGGTTGGTCTGGAAGTCAGCCTCATGAGAGCCGTCATACATAACGGAGGTAAAGCCAGCTTCGATGCAATCAAAGCAAGCCTCATACGAACCATGGTCAAGATGCAAAGCAACAGGAACGGTAATCTTCCTATCCTCAACGATCTGATGCACAATCTCAGAAACAACCTTGAAGCTAACCTGCCACTTCATGGCGCCACTGGTGCACTGAATAATCAGCGGAGACTGCTTCTCCTCAGCAGCCGTGATGATGGCGTCTGCCCACTCGAGGTTGTTAGTGTTGAATGCGCCGATGCCATAGTGGCCCTTCTCAGCGTTTTGGAGCATCTGTGTTGCGTTGACAAGCATGTGTGCCTCCTAATGTCGCAACTACCGAACACGTCCTACAAAACATTTTACCAGCCAATCCGTCTTTAAACGTCCGCATTTGTCAGCTGGGCACTGCTTTTCTAGAAAGTCTTATGAGCAAGACCAGAGAGAGGCCAATTTTTGGGATGCTAAGCTAGGGAAAGTTTTGACGAAAACATGCAAGGGCAATTAGCTTTTCGTGTAATTCTGCCAAGAATTTTAGCTTGACTGGTATAACCGAGGCCAATTCGGGAAAATGAGCAAGACGACTAACCTTGAGGAGGCACTTCAATAGCTATGGCTTACAAGAAAAACGATGTCAATGCCGCAGCTGCCAACTCTGGCGAAAAGAAAGGCTTGTTTGGCGAGGTTTCCTTTGCGACAGTATTTGCAAGTGCAATGGCAGCAGGTACAGCGCTCATACTTTCAACCAAAATTGGCGTTGCAGGCTCTCTTATCGGTACCATAATTGCAGCGGCTGCCTCATCTTTTGCAAGTCAGATTTACCAGCAAATCATTCATCGTTCGGCAGCTAAGCTGCAGAATGTTTCTTTACCTACAACTTTTTCGCCTTTTGAGAAAAACACGGATTCCACCTGCAGCGATGCGACTGTGGCTATGTCTGAGCCTGCAATGGATCACACTGTAGTACAACAGCGCCCACTCACTCTTTCAGACAAAACTGGCCCACATTCCCATGCAACAACAGGAACTCCTATAGCTCCACATTCTATCCGCCAAGCCGCAGCTGCACGCACAAACAAGCTGGCCTGGCGTCGTCTAGGCGTAGCCATTGCCGCAGCATTACTAGCTCTCGCAATAACAGCTGGAATAATTTCACTTGTCACAGCAGGTGAGGGCCTTGGCTCCAAAACTGTATTGATACCATCAACCTACACCAAGCCAGACACACGCGAGCAGGACAACTCAGCAGACACTCAGCAAAAAGCTAACGAAAATGCAAATACTGCCACTACGACAGACAACAAGACGACAGGCTCAACAGACCCCAACAAGACTGACGACCCCGCAAAGACGAACGAAAACGACCACCCAAGCGGAAATGATGGCGAAAACAACGACAGCGGCAGTTCTGATACTGCAAATGGTGATCCTCACAAGACCAATCCAAGCGAGGATAAGCAGAACCACGACAAGTCTGACGCCGGCACTTCTTCTACAGAAACAGATACGAGTAAGAGCGGTACCGGCGACAACCAAACAAATACCTCTAGCAGCTCAAACTAAAGAAGCTCGTCTAAGGTACGGCCATAGCTAGGCAAAAACTCTTCCATAAAGTCACGCACTTCGGGCAGCTCTCGTGCCATCTCTTCAAGTTTCTGACGTGTGGAAGCTGCAGCGGTCGCAAACTCGCCCGAACCACTACGCTCTTCTTCCTCACATTTGATAAGGGCAGATAGTTTGTCTGCCGCTTTGACTAGACGCAACATCAGCTTGTCATCTGCGCCAAAACGAAATACTCGTTCAAACTCATCGCGCAAATCCTCGGGCAGCGTATCCAATAGCTCATCTTCTGCCTCAGCCTCTACCTGGTGATATGCATCGCGCAGCTGACCGTTACGATACTTTACCGGTGTTGGCATATCACCAGTAATAATTTCGGATGCATCATGATACATGCCCACCAACGCCGCTCGCTCGGAATTGAGATTGCGACCATAGCGCACGTTACCAATCACGCAAAGCGCATGAGCAATCATCGCAACTTCCAGCGAATGTTCAGAAAGATTTTCCGTACGCGAACAGCGCATCAAGACCCAACGGTCAATATACTTTAATCGAGAAAGCAGGGCAAAGAAATGCGATTCTTCTCTCTTGGCTACCATGACTCCCCTATCTTCTCAAACCGCCTATGCAAATCTACGCGGTCCTAAAACCTAGACATTAACTTGCCTTTTACAAAGCATGACACACGAACTTGGCCGCTTAGGTAGTATTTTATCAAGCTCTGTGGACACAAAAAATAAGCTCTCGCAAGGAGCTATTACGGGGCTGCCTTTTGTGTTTTTATCGATCCAGGCTTTTAGCGACTATTGCTATCAATGTCCACAGCTACGTATCCTCCATGGAGCCAAGCCTCATGGTCCTTTTGGCTCTATGAAGTAATCGTTTTCCTACTGCTTTGTTGTACTGCTCCGCAGGCTCCTCAAACAACAGATGGAAAAGTAAATTAGCTATTAAGCAGGGCGAGAACCGCGCGCTTTGCTTCCAAGAAAGCGGACGTGAGCTCAAAGTCAGCGTCACTCGACCCGCTCTCGCGCTGTACCAAAACCTCGCCCAAAATATGGCTTGGTTTTCCTGCAGATGGATTGCCGCCCAGCACATACACTCTACTTGCCAAGGCAACTGCTTCGTCTACATCATGGGTAATCATCAGCGCTGCCACACCAAGCTCTCGACTTGTCAACACAAACCATTCGCGTAGGTCTTTGCGGGTAATTGCATCAAGCGCCGAAAACGGTTCGTCCAGCAGCATTACATCATTGCCCATCAGGTATGTGCGCAAAAAAGCAGCGCGCTGGCGCATGCCACCCGAGAGCTCCGATGGCCACTTATCCTCAGTATCAGCCAAACCAAAACGCCCCAGCAACGGTCGTGCTTGCTTGTGTGCCGCCGCTTTGCTCATGCCTTTAAGCGTTAGCGGCAGACACACATTGTCCAGCACCCGTTTGCTGGGGATAAGCAAATCTTTTTGAAACATGTAGCTCACATGACCTGGAATGCCCGTCACATCTTTCCCGTGAAGCAAAATCTGCCCCTCTAAAGGTCGTGTAAGACCAGCTAAAGCATGCAAAATCGTAGTTTTTCCACAGCCTGAACGCCCCACCATGCAGACAGTTTCGCCAGCACTCACTGTAATATTTACATCAGCTACAACAACGTGTGAGTCATCCCAAGATAGGCTCAGATGCTGCGCTTTTAGAGCGGGCGCCACCGTAACATCATCCACAAAAACAGAAGCGTTTTCAAAAGCTGCAGAACTCATAGTTATGCCTCGAGGTACTGAGTATCAAAGCCTGCATTAACATCAAGCTCTTTTTCTACCAACTGGTTATCGTTGAGCCATTTATAAAAGCCGCTCCAACGAGCAGAATCAATAACGCCCCAGCTCGTAGCATCAGCCGTATACTGGCCTGCAAGGAATTCTTGGCTCTTCTTTACCAAGTCAGCATCAAGTTCAGGTACCTGCTTGCACAAAATATCTGCCGCCTCATCTGCATGGTCAACACAGAACTCATAGCCCTTCTTGACTGCACGCAAAAAAGCCTTGGTAACTTCAGCATTCTTCTTCATATAGTCAACGTTACCTGCAATAACAGGCGTGTAGTAGTCAAAGGTCTCATCGATTGAGATAAAGGAGAAGTAGTTCACATCGACCTTCTGCAGCGCAGCTTGTTGTACGGCCCAGCCTTCGTATACCCACACGGCGTCGTACATCTTTGACTGAAGACCCGCAACATCGTCATTGGTGGTATAGGGTACCAAGGATACCTTGGACCAATCTCCCCCATCCTTTTCGACGACTTGCTTCATAGTGGCTTTTTCGATGGGCATCTCCCAGGTAGTGTACTTATGGCCCTCCAACGCCTTGGGACGAGTAATACCATCTTCCTTACGAGACATAATGCCTGAGGTATTGTGCTGTACCATCGCCGCGATTGCAGTAATGCCTGTATTACCTCCGGCGATATCGTTAGCAATATAGTCCTGATAAGACACGCCAAACTGAGCCTGACCCGTACCAATCATTGCGTCAGCGCCATCTTCGGCAGGCTGGACAATCTCCACCTCGAGACCTTCATCGGCAAAGTAACCTTTTGCAGCGGCAACATAGATGCCCGTGTGATTGGTGTTGGGTGTGTAATCCAAGCAAAAGGTGAGCTTTGTTGTTTTTTTAGCTGCACTAGAACCGTTTGTCGCATGTTCTTTTTCCGCATGAGCACCACAGGCGGCAAGCGCTAGGCTGCCTGCCGCAGTTGCACTAGCGGCTAGAAAATTACGGCGAGAAATACCCTGAGAAAATTTGATGTGCTTCATTATTGGTCGTTCCTTTCTGCCTTAAGCCAAGGCATTACCAATCGCTGCATGAGATCAACAGCTCTCATGAGTAGCAGCGACAAAGCTGAGATAAGAAGAATTACGGCAAACATTCGATCATACGAAAATGACTTGCGGACACGAGTCATATAAACGCCAAGCCCCGCAAAACCACCGAGCCACTCGGCAATAACAGCGCCGACAATGGCGTAGGTAGCGCTAATACGCAGTCCAGAGAAGAAAGACTCCAGCGCAGCAGGTAGCTTTGCATTGATAAACACTTGCATCCGCGAGGCACCCATCGTACGCATAAGTGCGATGAGGTCAGGATCTACCGAACGAAATCCTGCAACCAGTGACACAGTTATCGGAAAAAAGGTCGAGATAACAATGAGGATAACTTTTGGCGCAAGGCCATAGCCAAACCACAGCACTAACAGAGGCGCAATGGCAATCGTTGGCACCGTTTGGCTAATCGTTACCAAGGGATTGAGCGCTAGTGCAACCGTCTCAAAGCGATCCATCAGCACAGCAACCACAAAACCCAGCGCCACGCCGATTACAAGACCTAACGCCGCTTCTATCAGCGTCGTTATTGAGTGGCTTGCAAGCAAAGCAGCATCGTAGATGAGCGCTTGGACCACTTGAATGGGACTGGGCAGCATAAAGTTGGGCACCCATCCCGCTAAGCAGGCAAGTTGCCAAAAGGCAAGCAGGCCAATGATGGCTATGCTAGGCACCACAAGACGCCGACGTTGGGCTTTGCTTGAGAAATTAAACATGAGCTGACAATTACGCAGCGGACTGTTTGACCGCAGCAAACTCAGGGTCATCCGCGTGATATTTGCCCACTTTGTGCTCGGTGGACATGACATCACCTGTGGACTTGTAATTGATCTTGACATAAGTCATGACATGCCCACAGCCCGCAGCGGCACCTACCAACTGGCACTGCTTGATACACTCCATACACGCGTCGTAATCGCCTTCGATGGCAGTCTCGAAGGGACCAACAAAGTAGTCCAGCCCTGTCGAATCAATGTAGGCGATGACCGCATCTACCACACGGCAAGTTTCTTCATCGCTCGTGGTATCCATGGGAAGATACTGAATTGCTACAGAGCAGTTCATCTGCTCTCCTTTCCGGCGCAGGAAAAGGGCCCCGCGCCATTGCGGGACCCTTCGTATACGCTGGTCCCTACGCTGGCATTACCCAGATCAGGTCTACGGGTCAGGGTCGCAGTGGACCCAATCTCAGCCGGCGTGCGCCAGCCCCCCTTGTCGATGCCATTATACCGCCCCCGCAGTCCATCGCAAACTCGCAGGTAGATGAGGATATAGGATTATTTGCAATGCTTGCAAACATGAGTGTTTTTTATCTGTGGAGTTTGGAATAGCAGTCCATCTGCTGCCAGAAACCCGAGTCATGAAAACGCCACACTACGCTACATGAGCAACCAGTTGTGGAGCGTGGCAAAGGATGTAAGCTATTCATTAAGGACGTCGCGCACTCAAACGAAGACATAATGAGCGGAAGGGATTATCGATTTGGGCTTCCCCTATCCGTTTTCCACCAGAACCAAGCACTGCGCGAGGGGCTCCTTCTGAATTTATTGGCATTCATCACACTATCAAGGAAGGAGCGCGAGCTATGTCTCACATTGGGTGCCTCTGTGGAAACGACGTGCGCGAGAACGATCACGACAACGTCTGGTATTTCGTTTCATCCACCCTTATGGACCAGTTCGCCGACAGCGAGGCGTTTTTCGACCTAGACTACGTCCCTGGCGAGAAGTCTGATGTTTGGCACTGCAAGGAGTGTGACAGACTCATCCTCTTCGATGACGGCGGAATTCGTGTGACGAGATACATGCGTTCCGTCGCCTTGACGGAAGTCGAAAAGATTTGCTCGACCCCCGATGCCAGGAGGGGTCTTCTCTACAACGCGGAGCGATTCTTCGACAACGTGGACGAGCTCATCACTCAGATGGTCGAAGCCAACAAGTGCCCCGACTATGTCTTCTTCTCTGAGTTCTTCGACGAAAAGCAGGCCCATGAAAAGCCCCTCCTTACGCCAAGCGTCGTGAGGAGCCTGCTCAACGAGGGACAGGGGCAGATTCGCCACTGGTACCGCGCGGTCATGAGCGCACGTGGCCTTGCCATCTTCAATGCCGCCGATTGCGCACTAGCCTCTCCGATGAAGTGCTGGCTGGTCAACGCAGAGGACATGGAGACACTGCAGCACCCCTATAGCGCATAACCATGCAGCAGGACTTAAACCCAAGCATCTAGGCGATGACACCGTTTACCTTGATGAGCTTTCACCAACTGCACAAATACACGAGGCATATCGCGCTCATTGCTGACAAAATGAGCGCGCTTAGTGGATAAGTAGGCAAGCAGATCTCAGGCGCAAACTAGGCTTCGATGAGAAAAGCTTGCGTTATTGGCGCATCATCGGCAGGAAGTGTGTTGATAGCACCGTCAACCCAAACATCTGCCGCCGTCCCCGCAGGCACAGTCACCGTCAGCGCAATACCTGCTGCCTGCCGTTCCCAACTCACGCATACCTGTCCACGAGGAGTCACATACGAGCAGGTCAGACTGTTAGTCTTTGGCGAGAAGAAAGGTGAAATCACGAGGTGATTTGCAGCCTGCGCATCATCTGCCACACGTATGCCGCCTAGTGCCTGTGCCATCCACTGCACATAACCCGACATCATCGCGTGGTTGCGCGAGATAATATGGCCCCCAAAGACCCCTTTAAGCGAACCAGAGTCCTCAGATAGCATATCCAAGAAACTTGGGGACTGTTCACGCAGCAGCCAGCCTTCAACAAACTCATCTAATCCAAAACGATTGAGCATATCAAAAGCAAGCACCGAGCCAAACATGCCGCAGCTCACAACGCCATCATTTGCACGAATTGCTTCTGCCAGTTTATGACTGAGCTTACGCCCGTCTCCCAAACCCAATGCCGCCGCAGAAGCATATGAGGTCTGCGTACCATCACCAAAGCTGCCATCAGCATGGGCAAAGCGCTCAACAATTTGTTTGTGCAGCTTTTCGATAGCTGCCTCGAGTGTTTGGTTTTGCTTGCCGAGGCGATTGGCAACCTCATCTACACAACTCAAAGCCCAAAAAATCGCACACCAGCCAACAAACTCACGGTCGGGTGTCTCACCCTCACTATCGCTGATGCCACCTACATCGCCTAGACAAAACTGGGCAAGTTCAGCTGGATCAAAACTCAATAAATACTGAGAGAAGCGCTCTAACTGGGGCCATTCACGCTCAAGCAGATCTTTCCTGCCATACCACTGATCTGCTCGAACAGCCAAATAGGGATAGGCAAGCTGCCATAACAGGGGGCCTTCTCCAGGCGCAGGGCACGCAGTCCCAACACCAACTCCAGGCACTGTAGCCGGTACACCACCTCGTGCAGTTTGATCACGCGAGAAATCACCCAGTGTCTTGTCCAGCAGGCCTTCTGTATCAAAAAGAAACGCATTCGAATTGAACAGCGCCGCCATATCGCCACCGTAGCCAAAACGGTCGAACGCGCTGTTCTCCCAAATACCATGGATGCAGTTTAACTTTGTACGGCGCGCAGCATCAAATAATTGCTGGTAAGAGGCGTTATCTGTGACAATATCTCCCGTCTGGATGAGGGCCGTATGCACATAGTAGGCATCAAAGCGCTCAAAATCCTCCATAGCAAGCCCTTCAACGAAGGCATAGCGGAAGGAATGCCAACAAAATTCATTGGTAAAGAAATTCTTACCTTCAGTGCAAGTCAGTATGTCCTGCTGAATAAGCTCATTTGCAGCAAAGAGTAGTCTACCTTCCTCATCGAGCTGCTCAGCGTAGTTGATGGTAACCTTCTGACCGGCACATGCATGAAAATGAAACTCAATGATGCCTGCAATCATCTGACCCATATCAATCAAAATGCCATCAGCAAATTCGCGTGCTGCGCCTGGCATCACCACACCTTCTCGCGAGCAACCAGGCACTACTGACGGTGCTAACACGCGCGTGTTGGGGCGTGCAACAACCGCGCCTCGCTCTACTCCTTCAAATCCTAGGTCACGATGTTCACCCAGATAGAGATTGTTGAAGGTCAGCTGCCCCTCACGCCAAATCCAGCTTGCATCAGTGCAGGTCAACGTCGTGCCATCGGCAGCAACAACCGCTGCCAATACCTGAGGCGTACCAACTTCCGATAAGCTATCGCGCAGGCTCTGCTTGCTTTGCAGGAAAATGGGAGCAGGGTTATACCAGCCATTACCTAGCTCTATTTCAATGCTATTCTTGCCCGCTACTAACAAATCAGAAATATCGTAGCGATCAAAATAAACTAACTTATCAAAACGCGTCCACGCCCCCGCCAGTTCGTCTTTGCCAACACGCTGACCATTGATGCGTGCCACGCGGTAACCCAGCGAAGCAATCTCCAACGTCGCTCCCTTGGGCGTATCGCAGTCAAAATCGGTTTTTACAATATGATTGTGATGTTCATCAAAGTAACCCGCATTATCTGAACCATAGTCAAACTCAGGTCCCGAAATCCAAGCAGCGGTTTTTAGTGCAGATGTCATAGCTCCTCCTATGCCTCATCTGTGTCGAGACATTTTCCACGCCAGCCAACGCAATACGCGCCGAATTTGCGCAGGTAATGCACATATCTATTCTAACGCGATACGCCTACGTGCAATTTGTAAACATTCGCGTGCGCAACATTAACGGCTTTACACGCTTTGGCTGAGCTAGGATACACTTATTCTCAAGTATGCACCACATCCGCGCCCCTAGGACTTCATCGAGGAGGCTGCCACATGAAGGTTAAATGCGATTTTTGCGACAACTACATCGATGAGACTGACGAACGCTGCCCATATTGCGGAGCGCCAAACGAGCATATGACCCGCAGCGGCCACGGCGTGCCAAAGACCATTGAAGAGCTGCTTGCCTTTGCCCATGCGCACAAGCTTCCGCTGGAAAAGATGCGCTTTTTCATTGGACAGGACTACAAGGAGCCTCGTGCTTTTGGCATTTACAAAAACCCGACGGATGGCAATTTTATTGTCTATAAAAACAAAGCCGATGGCTCTCGCGTCATTCGTTATTCAGGCGACGATGAAGCATATGCCGTCAATGAAATTTATCAAAAAATGCGCTCTGAAATTCTGGATCGTAAGCAGAGCGGCAAATCCCAGCGACACCAAGGCAGCTCCAACAAAGCAAACATCATAAAAAACATTGTCTTAGCCCTCATCATCATCGTTATCGTCTTCATTGTCACCATTGCCGCAGCGATAATGTCTACCGGCACGCACAGCAAGGGTTACTACCGTTATAACAACAACTATTACTACTACGATCGTGGTTGGTACCAAACAACTGGTAACGACTGGACCTCTGCTTCTGATGTACCTGATCAACTGGAAGACAACGCCGATGAGTATTTTGAAGGCAAGAATACCTCGGACTTATCCGATTCAAACGTTCCGCGCTATGAGTCCAACACCAGTGATGATGACTGGAATAACGACGACTGGGACGATGACGATTGGGATATTGATTTTGGCGGCTGGGACAGCAGCGATACTGACTGGAGCAGTGACTGGTAAGCTGCAAGGTGTTTTGGACTGTCAATCTGCGCCTCGTCCTGCTTGCCTAAACATAGACGCAAACCTATCCCAACCTCAGTTTAGGTCAGATTTCAATCAAGCAAAACCACTCGGTAGAAAACCTCTGATTACACCCCTCTTCGCTCTGAGGGCCGATGTGCGCCATTTAGAGCTGTTATTGGATAAGATATTTATGTTTGAAATACGGGCGTACGTCGTCTATCAGCGAGTTTGTTAAAACTAAAAGGTGCGGCAAAACACGGGAAAAAAGCTGCCTTTCAAAATAGGTCTTTTACCAGCGAAAACACTGAGACTCAAAAACGGGGCAATGGCGCACATCGGCCCTCAGAGCGAAGAGGGGTAGCTATCCTCTGATATTCTTACTATATTTATAAGCAGCAACTTCCTTGACAAAATACTTAACAGCTGCTGCTCCGAGATAGATTTTCTTATCTGCCATATATAAGAAATACAATCAGACACTTTTTTGCCTATATCCCAAAACCTCAGCAAAAATAAAACCGCCGACGCAAGAAAGGGGGAACGTCGGCGGTTATGAAGGGCTTATCGCTGTGGGGAGAGGGTCCACAGCCTCAGCCAGGTTTAAACAACTTGTCTCAAACAAAAATTATGAATCGCGAGGCCCAAGACGCTTACAGCTACTGCAAAAATTACTGCTTGAATCATCTTAGCCTCCTTCTGTTTTTGACAATAAAAGTTATACATGGGTTACTTATTGCTGTCAAGCATTATTCCTAAAAATTAGTAGGAATTGAGGAGGGCTTTCATATGAAGAGCTGTTCTATAAATATGCAGCCTTTCACCACTGCAGCTCTTCGTTACCTCTCCCCTATCCTCCCCGCACTTTTTCTTATCAAACAACAGATACATCACCCCAATTTGCTAAGCTAACTAAAGCGGCAAAAAGGAGATGACATTATGGACTTTCTTTCACTCGCACAAGCTCGCTTCTCTTGCAAGGCATACACCGACACCCCAATCGATGATCAGCAGCTTGCAGTTGTTCTTGAGGCAGGTCGTCTTGCGCCTACTGCAAAAAATAGTCAGCCGCAGCGCATCTATGTGCTCAAGAGTTCTGACGCTCTCGCCAAAGTAGACGAAATAACGCCTTGCAGGTACGGTGCCCCTATCGTCTTGTTGGTGTGTTACGACGCCGATGCTGTCTTCCACTATCCACAAAGCTCCCAGGATTCAGGGGCTGAGGATGCAGCAATTGTGACCACCCATATGATGCTTGCTGCAGCAAACGAAGGTTTGGGCAGCTGCTGGGTTAATCTCTTTAACCCTGAGCAAACCCAGCAGATTTTTGACTTGCCCAAGCAGTACGTACCTGTGGCTCTACTTGATTTAGGACATGCTGCAGCAGATGGCGTTCCTCTCAAAAATCATGAGTTACGCAAGCCGCTGTCCGAAACGGTTAGCTATCTCTAGCAACACAAGCACACCAACGCAGCATTCACTCATCCAAATACTCAAGACCAAAAAGTAAGGAGAGGTTGTGCTTTGGACTATTATCGGCCTCGTTGTTTTACTTGAGGTCCTCAAGCTAATCGCTTGGCTCATTCGCAACTTTTGGAACTGGCTCGGCGGCGGAAAAGAGCTTGACCGCCTAAGCGCCAACAAAAAACTTGATGAAGACATTCAAATCCAGATTGCTACGGCACGTGCTTGGAGACAAGCGCGTGGCACGCGCAAGACGCTCTACACTCTTAGAAGCCCTCGCCTTTCGCGTGAGCAACGACGTCGCGTAAATGATGTCGTGCGCGATCTGCGCGAGGAGTTTCTTGATGCCACGCCCATCGGTTGGTGGCAAGCCATCATGATTTTCTTCCTGTGTAGCATTTTGGGACTGATATTGGAAGAAATTTGGATGCTCATTACAGCTGGGCTCACCCAAAGTCGTGTTGGACTCGTATGGGGACCATTTTCACCGCTCTACGGTTTTGGTGCGGTTTTGCTCACTTTCAACGCATATTTTCTACGCCGCCACCATGCCAATAACCTGCAGATATTTCTCTCGGGAGCCATTATCGGCGGTACACTCGAGCAAATCACTGGCTGGGGTATGGAGCACCTCATCCATGCACGCTCTTGGACCTATATCTATCTTCCTGACCACATCACACCCTATGTGGCCTGGCGTTTTCTTGTTATCTGGGGACTGCTTGGTCTTATCTGGACACGTACCATCATGCCAAACTTACTCTATGCCATTGGCACTTTTCATTCAAAGCGACAGCTCGTCTTTATCGTACTGTTGGCAACCTATCTCAGCCTTGACATTTGGATGACTATATTTTGTTTTGATCGAAAGGTCTCACGCGAAATGGGAATTCCACCTGCAAATGCTTTTGAAGTGTGGATAGACACGCACTATACCGATCAGTTCATTGCAAATCGATTCCAAAATCTAGAATCCTATTAAAAGTTTTACTCTACTGGCTGCACCACACCCAACTCACGCAGTGCTGTTCGAGCCATCGGAATGGCAATGCATACGGTCACCACGTCTGCAGCTGACTGTGCCATTTCAACACCTAACAGGCCAAATACTAATGGCAGCAGCGTGACCATGGGGGCCAGCACAATGCCCAGACGCGCCAGGCCCAAGAAAAGGGCACGCCACATACGTCCTGTCGTTTGCAACATAAAATTCGTAATCATTGCAATGCCGGTAATCGGTAAAGTTATTGCTTGAAAACGCAAAGCTACCGTTGCAATTGCAACTACCTCGGGATCGTTACGCATGCCAGCTGCAATTTGTGGCGCAAAAACAAACACCAGTGCACTCACCGCAGCAACTGCAATTATGCAGGCACGCACCGCAAAGAAATAGCCTTTGCGCACACGATCTCCTCTACCTGCCCCATAGTTGTAACCGCATAGCGACTGAAAACCCTGGCCAATACCAATCTGCACATAATTCCCCACACTCGAAACGCGTGACACAATAGCCATCGCCGCAATAGCCGCATCACCAAAAGGCTGCGCAGCATGATTGAGCGCAACTGTTGCCACGCCTGATACCATCTGACGTGCAAGTGAAGGCAAACCTCCGTTATTAATTTCTCGCAACAAATCGCCATCAATCTTCAGCAGTCTAAAGTCATACGGTGCTACACCCAATTTTTGTGACGAAATCACAATCATCAAAAAGCTAATCAATTCACAGATAATCGTCGCCAAGGCTGCACCAGCGATATCCATATGCAACACAAAAATAAAAATCGGATCAAGCAAAAAATCCAATACAGCTCCCGTAACTAAGGCCACCATCGACCAGAACGACTCGCCTTCCATACGCAGCTGGAAGTTTGTTGTCAGCGAGGCTGCCATCCATGGTGCGCCAATTAATATGAGGGACATATAAGCTTTTGCATGCGGCAATATGGTCTCAGTCGCCCCTGCTAGACGACATATTGGTTCAAGTAAAATCGTTCCAACCACAGCTAGAATCACGCCAAAACCAAATGACAACGCAAGCCCTGCTGTTGCCATACGTTGCGCCTGTTCACGCTCATCTTTGCCAAGGTAGCGCCCTAATGCATTGCCCGTACCTTGACCAAAATAAAAACCTATACCTTGGATAAGGGTCATGACAAAAAATGCCACACCCACAGCGCCTTCTGCGGCAGTCGAAATCTGTCCGATAAAAAATGAATCAGCAAGGTTATAAATGGTTGTTACGATGTTCGCAACCACTGACGGTGCGCCTAGGTGCAAGATAAGGGGACCTATGGGCTGAGTGAGCATCTCTTCTCGCTTGCGCTGTGTTGCTTCCTCATCCGCCTGTAATGTTGGACTGCTTACCGTCACACCAGCCATCTCCGTTCATCTTTTTGTCTATATACCGTTGTACCTCAGCTCTGCGCAAGTTATAAAAAAATCGACAAAATATTTAGTTCAAAAATCTGGAGAAATCTTAAAGGCATACAGGGTATATCAAATATGTACTCAGTAATGCACCCATCACAAGGAAAGGACTGCTATGGCACTCGATGCAAAGGTCGCCGAGAAACTCAATTATCAAATCAACAGGGAGCTGTGGTCGGCGTATTACTACCTAACTTTCGCGGATTATTATGAGATGCGCGGTCTTAAGGGTTTTGCCAACTGGTACATGATTCAGGTTCAAGAAGAAGTTGCTCATGCCAAGATTTTGCGCCGTTACCTCCTTGATAACGGTGTGAATGTCAAGATGTCTGCTCTTGAGGAGCCCACCAAGACATTTGAGAACGATCTTGAGCCGTTGGAAGAGGGCCTCAAACACGAGGAATATGTCACCTCACTTGTCAATGACTGCTATGCCACTGCCAAAGAGGTTAATGACTTCCGCACGATGCAGATGCTGGATTGGTTTATCAAAGAGCAGGGCGAAGAAGAGGCCCAGGCTGCCGAGGTGATTTCTAACATGAAGCTCTTCGGCACCACGCCACAAGGTCTCTTTGCGCTGGATCGCGAATACCAAACGAGAACTTTTGTTGCTCCTACTCTGCCAATGTAAGTTTTACTTGCACGCGATGACATGCAGCACGCACGATCTGCTTGTTCACAAACAAAGCCTAGGACGTCACATCGACTCCTAGGCTTTTTTCATACACAGTCAAGCAGAGCTACGTGCCACAGTACCTGTAGTACACTATGCCGAAGCGTTAATTCGGCTCACGACGATTTCTCGTTCATTTAAGAATGTGAGGATCTCATAATGAAAAATATGGGCAAATTCCTCAAGCGGCGTTGGCGCGAGATAATTATTGTGCTGCTCCTTGTTGTCGTAGGCATACTTGCAGGACTTATGGCCAAAGCACAAAAAGAAGCCCAAGCCTACGTTATCGCTTCAAAAGAGGGCTTCAAACTGACGGGAACATATCAAAGCCACGGCACTCCTACAAAATATCCTGGCGCCTTTGAAGGCGATACACAAACATCGGTAAGCTTTTCTCATCCTGATAAAAAAACGGGCACAATCACTTGGCAGGCAAATCCCCAAGATGAAAAGCAGATTAACGGCACGGTAGAAGCCACCCAAGATCCCAACATATATATTCTGCATCGTGATGATGGAGGCACGGACGGCAAAGCACATCTTGCCTACTCCTTTGATATGGGCATGCCAAATAACCAGAGTGCCGGTCTGATATATATCGATTTTGGTGATGGTAAGTTGCGCCCTATCGACAAGATAGCAAATATTCCTATGACCATCTCAAGCGACTCAGAGACAGAAGGCAGTGCCGGCTAACTCACCAACCATTTGACCGTAATATAATCGGATACTTAGTCATGCTTAGATTGAGCATATAAGCAAAACGCGCGTCTGATGCCATTGCCTATATGAGGTGGAAACGGTAATAAAGCTTCATCGCAAAAGATCGCATATGCCTTTGGACTCGGAAAAGCTGGCATGTATTGCTCAGACAAGCAAAACCGCGGGAGCCCAACAAAGGCACCCGCGGTTTGTACTACTTTGCTTACGTAAGCAGAACGTCCAATCCTCGTTAGCTTACTTACCTAGGTTATAAAAGCTCTTGATACCATCGTAGACAGATGCCTCATCTAGATTGTCCTCAATGCGCAGAAGCTGGTTGAACTTGGCTACGCGGTCAGTACGGCAAGGTGCACCAGTCTTAATCTGACCAGCATTGGTGCCTACAGCAAGGTCGGCGATAGTGGTGTCTTCGGTCTCGCCAGAACGGTGAGAGACAACAGCGGTATAGCCGGCACGCTTTGCCATCTCGATAGCCTCAAGGGTCTCGGTCAAAGAGCCAATCTGGTTGACCTTGATAAGAATGGCATTTGCCGCACCCAGTTTGATGCCCTTCTCGAGGCGCTCAGTATTGGTAACAAAGAGGTCATCACCGACAAGCTGGACCTTCTTGCCAAGACGCTCGGTCAACTTGACCCAGCCATCCCAATCTTCCTCAGCCAAACCGTCCTCAATGGAGATGATGGGATACGTGTCAACAAGCTCGGCCCAGTAATCAATCATTTGGTCGGTGGTCAGAGTGCGACCCTCGCCCTTGAGCTCATACATACCGGTTTCCTTGTTATAGACCTCAGACGTCGCGGGGTCCATAGCAAACATAAAGTCACGGCCTGGCTCAAAACCAGCCTCTTTGACCGCACGCATGAGGTATTCAAAGGGCTCAGCATTAGTTTTGAGGTCAGGAGCAAAGCCACCCTCATCGCCCACACCGGTATTCAGACCAGCTTCCTTAAGAACATTCTTAAGGGTGTGATAGACCTCAGCACACCAGCGCAGAGCTTCCTTAAAAGTCGGAGCACCTACGGGCATAATCATAAATTCTTGGAAGTCCACGTTGTTATCGGCATGTACGCCACCATTGAGAACGTTCATCATCGGGGTTGGCAGCGTATGGGCACCAGCACCGCCTAAATACTCATGCAGAGGCAAACCAGCAGAGATGGCAGCAGCGCGAGCAACAGCAAGTGAGCAGCCCAAAATGGCATTTGCACCAAGCTTTCCCTTGTTAGGCGTGCCATCAGCAGCAATCAAAGCATGATCAACGGCGCGCTGATCGTGGGCATCCATGCCCACAATGACTTGGCATTCATCGTTAACATGGGCCACCGCCTGCGAAACACCTTTACCGAGGTAACGGTTTTTATCACCATCACGCAGCTCTACAGCCTCAAACTCACCAGTAGATGCGCCAGACGGAACGATGGCGCGAGCAAAGCTGCCATCTTCAAGAGTTACCTCAACCTCAACTGTGGGATTACCACGAGAATCCAAAACTTCGCGACCATATACTTTTGCAATCTTGCTCATATAAGCCCCTTTCATGCGGCGGACCAAATCCTACTGATGGATTAAATCCTACTTATAAAGTAGGTTATCCATTAGTTAGCCATATCATACATTTTAAACTGCAAAATCCATGATAAAAGTCAGATTAAGGAAACTTTTCATTTTTGAATCAATGACGACCTCGCGTGAAATCAGCACAAGGTATATCAACGAGCCGTAGTAAAACGACATCAAAACACGCAGATTAGTCAACTTGGCGCAAGATACTAAAGCAGAATGCTACATACTCAATTTGAGAGGTAAACTCTCAAGACACTTTGACGCTGCTCTTAGTTGTAAGTTATTTCGCCTCAGACTCGCGCGAAACGCCCGAAGCTTTTAGTATGTCAAAAAGCTCTTCCCGCTCGCTATCAACCAGCAGTCGTTGGTCAAGTAGCACTATGCCACCGTCAAAACGCCGAATATATACATAGGAGTGATAGATTCCCCAAACCTCAAATGCATCCCAGTTGTTTTGAGCCTTACCCACCTGAGAAGTAGAAGTGATACCTTGTGAATCAAGTTCATAGTGACGTTTGTTTGACACAAAACGTTCGTCCATCGAACGCTGCATTTTCTTAAAACTCCTGCCGTATACCCACTTGTAACCTATTGCGGCATACCAAGCAAAAAATATGGTTGCAGCTGCCATTAATACTCGAAACCAAAATCCGTAGTCTAACAGCACAAAAACAAATGATGCTACTGCGGCTACTGCAACAAAAATACGAACCTTAGATATGCGACTTTTGTATATTGGAAAACGCAAGGACAACTCAAGCAGTACATCTTTTTCTTCTTGGCCAATTGTCATATCAATGCTAACCATAAGAACTCCCCGTTTTGGCATATACGAATTATGCAAAGAGTTGCTTGTTTTAGTTTAGCTAATCTTACGCCGTGCTACGATATGAAACCGTTTTCAAATTCAACGATTCAACCGCTAAAATTTGTCGTGTGATAACTAGAAAGTTGAAGGCAAATATGGCAAGGCAGCGCTACAAAACCAAACAACGTGACGCAATTCTTTCTGCACTTCAAAAAAATGCTGGCAATCATATCACTGCCCAAGCTCTTGTCCAAAGCGTTGCTGAGGACGGCTATGCTACCAGTGTTGCAACGGTATATCGTACGCTTACACAACTTGAGGGTGAGGGTAAGGTACATAAAATGCCTGATGCTCGTGGTTGTGCTGCGTGCTATGAATACGTGGGCGATCAGAACAATCACGACGAGCCAGCCTGTTTTCACTGTCTTTGTCGCGAATGTGGCAAGCTCATTCACCTGCACTGTGATGAGCTATCTGGAATTCGCGAGCATATCGAAAAAGAGCATGGATTTAGGATTGATCCGTGGCAGACCGTGTTTTATGGCACCTGCGAAGAATGCATGGCAAAGCAGAACGATTAGACAAAACAGCACAACAAATAATATAGCTACGCTCAATACTGCAAACATGGCAGAAACTTTTACCAAAATGGCAGGCATGACATAAGCACACCTGCCGTTTTGATTGATAGATATGTTTTGTTATCTCAGCGTTAAACAGCCTTTAGGCAGAGAGCTTTGCGCCTAGATTCTTCAAAGCCTCAATTACATCATTATCAGGCTCGAGGTTGGCAATAACGGTATCAACCACCTGGACACCAGCCTCCTCGGCATGGGACTTCCAAGTCTCCATCCATTCGCCAGTACCCCAGTCATAAGATCCAAACAGAGCAACCGGCTTGTCACCAAACTCAGGACAGCACTCATCCCAAACAGGCTCGAATTCGTCAGTATCAAGCTCCTCTGCGCCCATCGCAGGACAGCCAAACGCAAAAGCATCATAGTCTGCAACTTTATCAGCACTAAAGTCGGCGACAGCAATAACATCTGCATCGGTCGCACCTTCAGCTACGGCCTGGGCCATAGCTTCGGTGTTGCCAGTCATTGTCCAATACACAACTGCCAGTTTGCTCATTTGTTTCTCCAATCAAAGGACTCTCGACATGTACCTCGCGTGTGCGAATTGATACCAAATAACCTACTTACTATGGTCATTACAGGACAGACTGTAGAATGTGCATAACACTTGGCTGAGCAAGCAATTCTGCAAAGGACTCACCTGCAGCAAAGCGCTCACGACAATGCCGTTCGCAGGCGGCAATACAGTGAAAGCGAGCTTGTGCAGCTTTTACGTCGCCATAAGCTTTCCAAGGGCCTCGGCATACTTCTTTTTTGCCAGCCATAAAACCTCGAACATCTTCAGCGGGATAACCCAGCAAAAGACCAACTTCATGCGGAAAGCTTGCCGCACAATGAGTGGCTGCACCATAGTAATTTGCCATACGCTGGCGCAGGGTAGAGATCACCGTGTCAAGCGAACGAATATCGTAACCTGTAGCAGTAAGCAGAGAACACACCTTAGAATCAGTAAGTACTTGCTTCAAAGCACAGGGACGATATATAAAGAGGACTACTCTACCACCACGACGATCCAGCACAATCAAACGCAAGCCAAAGCGAACGAGATTTCGCGCACAACAGCAAATAGCTTTGCGCTCTGCTGCACGTGCTGCACGCGGATGAGTTCCATTTAACTCAAGAACATGGGGGACATAATTTACTAAAGATGCTGGTTTTATCCCAGAAATAACCCCCGCTGCTCCCACTACAAGACGACCCACGAGCTCACGAGCGAGCGCTGCTTCAGTCTTCTCATGTTGATGAATACTTTCACCGTTAGAATCGGGATTTGAGCTGGCAAAGCTATTGAGCACCTCAGGATGATAGCACGTGCCCAGCAAAAGTGAGTCTCCCATGCCCTCTCCCTTGTTAACTAACGCTTACTTATAACAAGATAGTTATACATGGTTTACTTATTTGGGTCAACTCTTAGTTTTCCCTAGTGAAATTGTTCCGGACCAAGCCGGCAACACCTAAGGAACTTCAAATCATCAAACGACAGTCAAACGGTTCGAGCCTTAACCCAAAGCGACATCAAGCGCCATCATAATAGTGAAGCCGAGAGCAAATGCCAGCACGCCAACATTAGAATGCTTGCCCGCGCTCATTTCTGGGATCAGCTCTTCTACCACAACATACATCATGGCACCCGCCGCAAAAGACAACAGGATGGGCATAATAACAACGACTTGTTCTGCTGCAAACAGAGTAATAACTGCAGCGATGGGTTCTACCACACCAGACAGCACACCCAACGCAAATGCTTTGAGTTTGCTCTCCCCTTCTTCGTGCAAAGGCATCGATACAATGGCCCCTTCGGGAAAATTCTGAATTGCAATACCCCAAGAAAGTGCAGCCGCAGCAGAGGCAGTAATTCCTGCTCCACCAAGTGCCATGCCTGCATAAACAACTCCAACGGCCATTCCCTCAGGGATATTGTGCATGGTAACGGCAAGCACCATCATTGTGGTACGGCGCAGATTAGAAACAGGACCTTCTGCTTCATTTGCACGCGCATGAAGGTGTGGAATGACATGATCTAAAAAGAGCAAAAATAAAATCCCCAACCAGAATCCAAAAAAGGCTGGTAAAAATGCCCATTTACCCAACGATGCTGAACCCTCAATGGCAGGAATAATCAGTGACCAAATCGATGCCGCAACCATAACGCCCGCAGCAAAGCCAGTCAGTATTCGGTCTACAGTATCGGAAAGATTGTTGCGCATAAAAAAGACGCACGCTGCGCCCAGCGATGTACCTAAAAAGGGAATGAGCACACCAATAACAATTGCAGAGTCCATAGTAGCAAACCTCCATAGCAAAACGAGAACAAAGCCTCGCTCATAATTCTGGCGAAAGTATACCCGCCTACATTAATGCTTTACCCTCGACTGCGCATTAGTCTGAATCTATTCGCTGTGAATGTGATTGGCGCCGGGCATTTTCGCCAAATTGTTTATCCCTCTGCAAATGACCCGTTGCCAAATAATCAGTCGAGGAGATCTTATGTTTGCGCGCATGGCGACGCAGATCTCTGAGATGCTGTTCTTCTCGACGCAACTCCAAACGGTGCTGCTCAATAACTTCCCAAACCGGCTCATGAGCTGCAATTTCACGAGCAGCTTCTACAGGATGAGTAGCGCTGGTAACGCGCACCAATGAGGTAAGAATTGGTATTAGCAACACTGTCAATGCACCTGCCGTGACCAACACTGATGCTTCAGAAACCCCCATTGCGCCACTATTTACTGCAATTCGTGTAACCGCAACCACTAAAGGCAAAGCCATGGTGCAGTATGCCGCAGCGGAAAACTTTTCTTGCCAACTCATTGAACGCGTTTCAGAACACATATTTAAGGAAATTCCTATTACCACTCCACGCACCAGCACAAGCAAAGCAATGAAGCCAAAAAGTAGTTTCAAATCCGCAAACGCCGCAGCCAAATCAATTGTCGCACCGGATACAAAGAAAAACACGGGTACCAAAAAGCCACTCGCAATCACACGCAAGCGCAACTCAAGATGATCGTTGCCCGTAGGCAAAAGACCACGCAAGGTAAAGCCTGCTGCAAATGCTCCTAATGCTGCATCAAAGCCCAAACGTTCTGCCAAAAATACGAGGAAAACCAAAAGCAAAGTAACAGCACGTACAGCCGCTTCAGTACTAGCTGCCGCATTGCTTTGCAAAAATGCCTGTAATTTGCCTCCAAGTTTTCTTGCGCGTAAAGGAAACGTCGCAATGAGCACGCACATCACTATAAAAAACAGTAGCAGCACACTGGTCGCCATATGATCACGTGTTGACAACAAAAAAGCCATCGCAACAATGGGCAATATTTCGCCCAGTGCACCATATGTCGTGACCGCTTTCCCCACGCGCGTGCCAAGCAGCCCGCGCTCGCGCATGATGGGCGCAAGTGTGCCATATGCCGTGGTGGTTAGTGCAATTGCAAAAGCATAGCCCGCTACTCCCGAAAAACGAACAGAAGAAATGCCTTGAATAAAAAGTAATGCTAGCCCCAACGATACCAGCCACGAAAGCAGGGCATGACGGGTCATCTTTCCCGACATCTTTGTTGGCTCAATTTCAAAACCTGCCATCAAGAAGAGGAATGCCATGCCAAGTTCGGAAAAAAATTCCATACCTGTATCGTTTGCAATCGGCAGCCATCTACCCAAAATGGCACCTGCAAATACCAAAAGCACGACCTCAGGTACTGCTCGTCCAGGAATGATGCTTGCAACAATCGGCGCAAGAAACGCTACAAGCAAAGCAATTGAAAGAAGAAAGAGGGTCGTCAGCATAGGTCCCCCTCGGATCTGACAAATCGAATAGCACGTTATTTTAACCTTTGGTGCAATTTGTTGCCATGAACACACGGGTGCATGTGCGCATTCCCTCACAAAAGCAATCAAAAACAGTTCCTCAGCAACTTACACTACCGGCCTTAAGGTTACGTGTCTTACTCCTGACTCTTGAGTGCAACAGCTAACGGCACACGCGACAAATGCACATGATTGGCAATGGCTACCACCGCATAACAGCTGAGGCCAATGAGTATGTACTGTACATACAGCATGGGCGGCAATACAATCTCGGGCGCAAGATCGTAATCCATAAAGATCAGTTCGCAAATCCCTGTAAAGGCAAGCTTTATTACAGGAACTGTCAATATCAGCGACAAAATCACGCACAGGCTAATTGCATGGATATACACACGGCTTAACTCACCACTGCGGTAACCAAATACCTTGAGTTGAGAAATTGCACGTGAACTACGTTCAAGCACTGTTTTTGATAACAAATAAATCACAATGGCATAAATAATAAGCGCTGCTGATACGATTAAGTTCATCATGCTACCCATCGATGCACGCATCTGGTCAGCCATCTTACCCGCACCGTCTGGCGTCAAATCAGACAACACATCATATTTGTCAAAATGCAGATCTTTATTGGATACCCAACCATTGAAATCTACTGCCTTGTTGCCGAGCAGTTCATTGAGCTTTTCACGACTCATATATACATTCGTATCGATTTTATTATCACTAATTGCCGAGACGACTACCGAGAAATTTTTGTCCTGATAAGCGTCACGCAATGCAAGTGTGCTACCCACGGCAAGGTCAGACTTTTGTGCTAACCCACCACCAATAACAACTTTTCCATCACGTACATCAAAATCCTTCCAATAAGGGCCCTGAGCATCAATGCCGTAGGTGGTAATATCCATCGGGCCCCAATTCCATTTTTTGGAAACCTGAAGAGTTGCAAATTCAACTTTTTCTGCTTGATATGCGAGTGCTGCGTCCTCAGCGGGCAACTCTACAGAACGACGCAGAGTATAAACATGCTGAGCGGGCATAGCATCAGCCATTTTCTCTGCCATATGCTCGACTATTGGCATCATGCCGAGGCCCATAATCAGCAAAATTCCTGTCGCAAAGATACCAAAGAAGATAGTGAATGCGCTGCCAATGTTATTGGATAACACACGTAGGCGCAGACGAGTAAAGAAAGGCCAACGTGCAGGTAGAGGCCAACCATGACCTCGGCGGACACGCGTAGCTTCGTGCCGCAAAAAGGCCAGTGGCGTGTACTTGAGTTTTGAAGCTAAGCCAAGCACGGTAATGACAAAAAGTAAGAGCACAGGAATTACCGTTACTTGAAAGAAAACTCCTGGATTAACCTTTAGGTCAAAGGGCAGCAGGCTATAGCTTCTGCTATAGATGTCATAGGTAAATCGAATAAAGACAAACTGAGTCAAATTTCCCACAATAGCTGCAGCAATAGCAACGAGCATAGGCAAAATAACGTAGTGACGCATAAGCTCTATGCGTCTGTAGCCCGATGCCAATAACGTACCAATGACGGGAGATTCGGCTTCAATGCTCGCGCGCGTAAGCACCACAAAAATGAATGCCATAACTATCACAATGATGTAGTAAAGAACCTGCCACATTTGCGAATCGCCTTCAGTATCCTTGGGAGCAAAGTTCACTCCTTGATTGGATGTAACGTCCACAAGGTCAGTAACATGGGCATCGGCAAGTGATAGTGCACGCAGCAAGTTTCTCTCGGCTGTGGTACGTTGCGCTAAATTGAGTTGTGTCGTATTAAATTTATAAGCGTACGTATAAGTTTCGGGCTGGTCTGCAAAAGCCGCATACCCCTGTGGCGTCAGCACGCCCACACAAAATGTAAAGTCATCCATCACAAAGTCGGAATTCTTCTCAAAAAGTGTGGTGTAATCAGGCAGTGTCACGGTGCCGCTTACCCGCAGCTTGTGCCCCGCAAGATTAAAACTATCACCAGGTTTGAGTTGATGGTTGCGCGCAAAGGTAACATCGATGGCAATCTCATCATCGGTCTTAGGCAGTGTCCCTACATGAATCTGCGGCAGATTAACCTTGTCACGCGCGGCATAAATGCGCATGTTAATAGGTCGCTTATTTTTGACGGGGTCATGTGGAATCGTCGCTTTAAGATCGTGGCTGAAGAGCGGATAAACCGTAAGCTGCTCATAATTATCAAGATTTGTGTCCTCTTCGGCCAAAGATAGGGTCAAACGATCCAGCCAAGAAAAACGACCTTTCTCGGCAGCACTCATCTGGCGCTCATCTAACTTGTGCGTTACGGTAAAGCGTCCATCTTCTAGATGGTAACGCTCAGGCAATTCAACAAGTTGGGTGTGAATGGAACTTGCCGCGGTTAAAAAACCCGAGATATACGCAATCATAAACGCCATCATCAGGAAGATTCCAAGATACTTGCCAAAGTTATTTTTGAGTTGTCGCAAAATGCGATGCTTTAAGGGAGACATAGGCGTTTACCAGCTCAAATCGTAGGCGTGCAGACGTTGAGTATTACGTTTGTCTTGCACAAGTGCGCCCTCACGCAGGCGCATAACACGATCAGACATCTGCGCAATTGCATCATTATGCGTCACGATAACCATCGTCACACCAAACTCTTTGTTCATGCGCTCGAGTACATCAAGTACATCAAGGGAGGTTTCATAATCAAGTGCACCCGTAGGCTCATCGCAAAGCAGCAAGCCTGGACGTTTGACAAGCGCACGAGCAATTGCACAACGCTGCTGTTGCCCACCCGATACTTGACGTGGAAATTTCTTTGCCTGCGCCCTAATACCTAAGCGGTCAAGCAGCTCATCTACGGGCAGCGGATTTTTGCTCAGATGCGCACACACTTCGACATTTTCACGAATCGTCAAGTCTGGCAGCAGATTGTAAAACTGAAAGACAAACCCCAGTTCACGGCGACGATATTCAATAAGATCACGTCTATTGAGCTGGCAAATATCCGTATGAGCAATACGGATGCTCCCGTGATCTGCTTGCTCAAGACCTCCTAATAGATTGAGAAAAGTTGACTTTCCCGAGCCTGATGGACCTAACAAAACGCACATCTCACCTTTGTTGATGTTTGTCTCGATACCGTCGAGAACGGTGATATGCGCATCGCCCGTACCATAGGACTTATACAAGCGTGAGACGCTCACATAAGCGTCTGTGAAGGGCTCAGTGAAAGATGACTGATTTTTGGTCATTTCCTGGTCAAGCATAGTGTTTCCCATCGTCTTGCTAATCTAGGCCAATGGCTGCAGTCTTGATTACAAAGCGCACGCTGCCTTTGGTGCCAGCCTCAATACCGCTGAAAGTGTCATAGCGTTTTCCTGCTGCTTGCAGCGACTTTATGCGATCACGAAGGCCAACGACATCGTCTTCATATAGACTGACGATGCGCTGAATGCCCTGCTTGTCGAGCTGCAAGAAGCCCTCGGCAAGCGCGGAGGATCCTTCTGCTGCCTTGTCGGTACCCTTTGCAAGCGCGCCGCTCGCATCACTTAACTGCAAAAGACCGTCGTTCAACTGGGATGCACCATCTTTGAGCTGCTGACTGTTAGCGCTAAGCCTAGCCAAACCCGTATTCAGCGAAGAAATGCCCTGCGTAAGCTGGTCATTTTGTAAAGCTGCTGCTGCACCTGCCGCCTGGCCCGCAATCCCTGATGTATGAGCAAGCGCCTGGACCGCCTCATGTAGTGCAGCGAGGTTTTCGGGGTTCGGGTCGGCAAGGACTGCTTCATACGCTGCTGCATACTGCGTTTGCAGCTGAGAAAGAGTGTCCTGAGCTACTGCCGCCTGGGACTGTGCCTCCTCTACAGCCGCATCAAGTGCAGCTTGCAAAGTTGTAGCCCCCTTGGCTGCTTGATCAACACCACTCGTATAGCTATCCACACCTTCCGAGAGCTGAGATGCACCCGTTTGAGCTGTTACTATGGCATCAGATAAAGTACCTGCACCTGAACTCAGCTTGTCCATACCATCAGCAAGTGACTGCGAACCAGATGTAAGCTGTGAGCTGGCATCTTTAAGTTTGTCCATTGAGTCACGTGCATCTTCACCAAATTCAAGCTTGAAATCATTGAGAGCATCAGTTGAAACCAGTGTCACAGCAGTATCAAGTGCAAAATCTTTAACATCAGCTTCGATGGTGAATGATGAGGGGATATCTTGGGTATCTCCTTTGAGATGAAGACCTTCCTGCAAACCGGGCATGGCATATCCAACTACCATGATACGCTCGTTCATATCCATCGACTTACCATTGCTGACCTGCACTTTACTGAACTTCTCGCCATCAAGCATAAGAGCAGAAAGTGCAACAAAAGGCACGCAGTGCTTTGGATCTTTACTTGTAAGATTTTCAAATTGGTAGCAAATCTTAACGTGCCCGCTTTTGCCTGCAAGTTGGTTGGCAGTGATTGTCTTGCCATCAAGCTCATAACTCATCCGCAGAGCAAAAGGCAGCTGCTGTGTGGATTTACCTTTGTACTTGAGGGTAGGCTCCCCACTTGACCACAGCAGGCCTTGAGCTGTTTTTGTAGGCCGAGCGTTCGTTTCATCTTCTTCGAGTTCAGAAAGATTTGACTGGTCACGCAGGGTTTTTGCACTGCTGGGGTTGGTGAGCTGAACCGCTACACGTATATCGTGAAAACTACCATCAGGAGCCGCTTGTACTGTTACGGTTTCGGACTTTTCCTGAGGTATTGTTGCTTGTGAAAAGTCAGCTTGGGTGGCGACAGCGCTTTGCGTGGCATTGTTTTGCTTGGTGCTTAAAGTGGTAACAGGCCTTCTCCCCTGCGCCTGAACAGATTTGAGTTGAGGCAATTGAAGCACAAGTATGCACACCACACCTGTCACTACAAGCATGGCTGCAGCGACCACTGCCCTTTTTTGGCAACTGGTCTGCGCTGTGAGTTCCCAGAGCTTCTGCGTCATAAAGGAATTAGTTTTCCTGGTATCACCCATAGTCAATTCCTATTCCGCTGCGAGTATGGCTGAGAAGTACTCTAAATGAAAGATTGTTTCTCACCCACTCATAAGTTTTCTATAACTAACTCAATAAGTATACCAGAGGTAACATGATTTAAGCTCTTTCTCACTTCTTAAACAGGAGTCTTTTTACCAGCGGCAGCCCCCTGCGCATACTTTAAAAATAGGTATCAAAATAACTGAGAAGCTCTGCTTGATAGAAAACTTAAGATAAAAAGCGTGCCTACCATTTGATAGACACGCTTTATAGTCAGTCTTGCAGCTCAAATATGCTGGATCTACGCTTGCTTTTCGGGATATAACTCATCGGCAAGCGCCATGTTGGTGCGAATGCTCTCGCAGCAGTCGTGGAAGCGCGCAAGCTCTGTTGCGGTTAGTGGCAGCTCATGGATCTGCTCAACACCGCCAGCGCCAATTACTACAGGAATACCCACGTAAATGTCTTGCTCGCCATATTCTCCCTCAAGCAAAGCGCTTGCAGGCATAATGAGCTTCTCATCATGTAGCACAGCCTGGGCCATACGTGCGGCCGTCAACGCAATAGCGTACTCCGTGCACTGCTTGCCCGCAAAGGTAACCCAACCACCTTGGCGCGCAAGATCTTCTATCTTGTCGTGATCAAAGGCAAACTTCTCGTCACGTTTTGCCATCTCACTTAAAGGCACACCAGCAAAACTCACGCACGACCACGGACAAAACTGTGCGCTCCCGTGCTCACCAATCATAAAAGCAGTAATTGACTTGTGGCCGATGCCCGTCTCTTCTGCCAAGCGCGATACCAAACGCGCGGTATCCAAACCGGTGCCTGTACCAAATACACGGCCTTTGGGAAGCCCCAAACCCAAGGCAATCTCACGTGTAACCACATCACAAGGATTAGAAATATCGA
Source organism: Olegusella massiliensis (assembly GCF_900078545.1). Taxonomy (GTDB): domain Bacteria; phylum Actinomycetota; class Coriobacteriia; order Coriobacteriales; family Atopobiaceae; genus Olegusella; species Olegusella massiliensis. Next base: position 1,326,366 of record NZ_FLLS01000002.1, on the reverse strand, counting down.
TCAATATGCCGTCAAAGCCAGACGTGTGCAGGCGGTCAACCCAAGTATGCACTGCGGGGATGGTATAGCGCAGCTCACGCGTACGATCAGTACTACCGATGAGCAGAGAGACCTTGCCAGAGGCATTTACCACTACATCAGCATCAGCCAAATCCTCAATATCACCCACACGAACACGAACGCGATACGGTAACAAAGACAAGCTATCGAAGAGATCTTGGGTCTCGCAGGCAGACTTTTTGTCGTTAATGTCTACAAGAATAATTTCATCGGCAATCCCTAGGACTGCCATATCAAACATCACATGAGCACCAACATGACCCACTCCGATGATGCCGATCTTTCTTGCCTTCATATGCACCTCCAAATTGCTGCTTGTTGTCGTGGTAAAACTTGATACCAAGACAACCCGCACGAACATGCAAGTATTATGCACGCAGCACAGGATGGCCGCAGCAGCTGTAACGCAGTTGAGACACAAGAGCGCCTGCAACGATGAATGACTCTGAGAGGATCTCTGCCTGAGCACCCTGCGGGATACAGACATACGTATGCTTGGTACGGGAGGACTTACTTATCCATCTGCTCAAGCGGCACTTGGGATAGCTATAAAAAAGAGCTGCATCAGAATCAACTTCTGATGCAGCTCCAAATTACAACGTGCACATCAAGCCAAATGAAACCAAAGCTTACTGGGATTGCTCGCTAAGCTTTGTCAGGATTTTGTTGTCCTTATGCTCATGCGTAGGCACCGGGCGGAAGAGCTGGAACAACATAGCTGCGAGCAACACAAACGCCACCAGCGTCCAAAAACCAAAGCTGCCGTAAACAATCAGACCATAGAGCTGATTGATTATCATGCCGACAACCCAACCAAAGAGGCACTCATAACCAATCGCTGCCCAGAACCACTTAATATCATCCATCTGACGCTTGATGGTACCCATGGCAGCAAAGCAGGGTGCGCAGAGCATATTAAAGGCAACAAAACCAAGCATCGCGCCGGTATTGACCACACCATTCGCAGCAAACATCTGGCCAAAGGCAACCCACATGGAGGGGTCAGTTTCCCCTGCATCACCCAAAGACGAAAGCGTGGCAAAGGTAGAAACAATATTTTCCTTGGCAACTAGTCCCATAACGGACATAGCAGTTGCCTTCCAGCTGACAAAGCCCAAAGGTGTAAAAATCCAAGCAATGAGACCAGAGAAAGTGGCAAGCACAGAGTAGTCAATAAACTCATCGGGAGCGCCCTCCATGCCAGGCAGGTACCCAAAAGCACCGCTGCCGCCTTCCCACCCAGCAAAACCAAAGTTGGAAAGGAACCACACCACTACCGTTGACGCAAAGATAATGGTACCTGCCTTGACAATAAAGCTCTTAACGCGTTCCCACACATGCAAGAACCAAGACTTAATCGAGGGGAAGTGGTAATCAGGCAACTCCATCACAAAGGGAGCAGGCTCACCCAAGAAGGGCTTGGTTTTCTTGAGCATGATGGCAGACACAATAACCGCAAGCACACCAAGGAAATAGAAAAATGGCGCAATCCACCATGCCTTAACGCCACCAATCAGTGCGCCCATAAGCAGAGCAATGATGGGCAGTTTGGCACTACACGGAATAAAAGTCGTAACCATAGCGGTCATGCGGCGATCACGCTCGTTTTCGATTGTCTTGGTCGAAAGAACACCGGGGACACCACAGCCAGAGCTAATCAAGATAGGAATAAACGACTTGCCAGACAAACCAAAACGACGGAATGCGCGGTCCATAACAAAGGCAACGCGGCTCATATAGCCGCAATCCTCAAGGAAGCAAAGCAAGACAAACAGTACGGTCATCTGAGGTACAAAGCCCAAAATAGCACCAACACCTGTAACAACGCCATCAACTGCAAGGCTGGTGACCAGCGCACTTGCGCCCGCTGCCTCAAGCCAGCCCGTCACAACAGCTGGAATTGAAGGCATGGCCATGCCAAAGAGCTCCCAGCCGTCGCTAAAGAGATTGTCATTAACCCAGTCGGTAGCTCCTGTACCAACAGTCGAGATGGCAATCCAATACACACCAATCATAACGAGCATAAAGATAGGCAAACCCAAAAAACGATTGGTGATAATTTTGTCAATCTTCTGAGAGCGCGTAAGCTTTTTGGGTGCCTTTTTAACGCAGGCATCCATAACACCAGCAATCCACTCGTAACGCTCAGAAGCAATGATGTCTTCAGCAGCATCATCACGCTCAGCTTCAACCGTAGATATGATTGCATCAAGCTCAGCAAGCATTGCCTGAGAAAGCTTCAGTGAGTCAACGGCTACCGCATCGCGCTCAAAGATCTTGATGGCATACCAGCGCACTAAGTTAGCTGCACATTTGCCCGTAATACGAGCTGCAATCTTGCTAAGCGCATCCTCTACATCTGCGGGGAAACATTTGACACCCGTAGCAGCCTTGCCAGCTTTGCCAGCAGAAACGGCAGTCTTCACCAGCTCGTCCAGTCCCTGATTGTGCAGAGCTGAAACCTCTAGCACGGGCACACCAAGCTTCTCAGACAAAGCTTTGGTATCAATAACATCACCACGCTCTTTGAGTAAATCGCACATGTTGAGGCCCACTACCACAGGGCAGCCCGTCTCAAGAACCTGCGTTGTGAGATAGAGATTGCGCTCAAGATTAGTTACATCGACAAGATTAATCGTCGCATTAGGGCGACTATCCAGCAGGTAATCACGAGAAACCGTCTCTTCGGGAGAATAGGGAGACAAGGAATAAATTCCTGGAAGGTCAACAAACTCAATCTTTCTATCGGCAAGCCAAGGCGCCTGTTTTTTTTCAACGGTAACACCCGGCCAGTTGCCGACATAGCCATTAGAGCCCGTCAACTCATTAAAAAGCGTGGTTTTGCCGCAGTTAGGGTTGCCTGCAAGCGCAATGTAAGTCTTATCTGCCATTCCAAACCTTTCTTGTTACTGCACGCACAAAGCGTACTGCCACGGTTTTAGGCACGTGGCGTTGCCATTTTGTTAGACGAGCCGAACTCTTTATGCAAAAAAATTGATATGTCCCTCTAATTACGCAACCTCAACGTTTTCTGCTTCATCCTTGCGAATGCTCAGCTCATAACCTCTCACGGTAATCTCAATAGGATCGCCTAGAGGTGCGACTTTGCGCACATAAATTTCGGTACCCTTGGTCAGGCCCATATCCATAATGCGCCGCTTGATAGCGCCTGTACCGGTGAGTTTGGTAACAACAGTGCTGCTGCCAACCTTCACATCTTTGAGAGTAGTCATCCCTCTTCCCTCCTGATTTTGCCGCAAGTTTTGCGACAACATACACATCTGACGTCTCCCTCATAAAGACGCCTATGGAATGCCACAGAATGTGGCGTTTTCCCTAATACGTAGTAATGCGCCGAGCCATGTTAGAGTCAATGCCCAGGTTGGCACCTTTGATATTAACGATAACACCCGATGCAGAGTGAGTAATAACTTTAATTTGACTACCTTCAACAAAGCCCAATTCAATGAGATGCTGGCGGGTTGCTTTATCACCATGCAACTTAAGGACGTGAACAGTTTCACCTTCATGCACCAAGTTCAACGGCAGTTGCGCTCCTACGGGACTTGTCGCAGGAGAAGCGGACTCAGAAACTAGTCTATTCATAGCGACTTCCATGTTTCCTCCTCAGCATCTGAAACCCCTTCAGACATGTTCGCCAGTCTTAACTCATAGTAGTATAAGGTTAACTTAAAGAGTAGCAAGAATTTTTTTCTTTACGTGAAAAAATAATCAGAACCTCTGTGCCAGCACCTCATCACGCACCATTTTGCTTACAGAGGATTCGGCAAGCATCTACACAAAGCAGGCGCAAGCACAGCTGTCGTACTCGCGTCTGCTTAGCCAAAATCTGCTTAGCCAGTATTTTGTAGACCAGCCGCGACTCCAGATACGGTACACAAAATTAAGTAGATAAGACGCTCGCGCTCAGCATCGGTCAACTTACCGCCACGAACTGCCCGCAACGCACGTGCTTGGGTCATCGAAAGCACGTTCACAAAGGGCAGACGCATACGAATCACAGGACCAAGCACGCGGCGATGCTGTAAAGGCCACTCATCACCAACAATACTTAATACCCAGCGACGAGTCAGCATCATTTCATCCAGTACCTTTGCTGCCAAATCTTCACGTCCGCCCAGCTCAAGATACATACGTGCAATACGGCTATCCGTCTTTGCCAGTGACATTTCAACATTATCAATAAAGGTCGAAAACAGTGGCCACTCACAATATGCTTTACGCAGTTTGTCAAGGTCGCCCAATTTTTCACAAGCAGTACCCAAGCCATACCACGCAGCGAGATTTACACGTGCTTGGCTCCAGGAGAAAATCCAAGGAATTGTACGCAGATCATCAAGAGACTTGGCACCCAAACCGCGCTTAGCAGGACGCGAACCAATAGGCATTAAACCAATCTCAGTCAGAGGCGTTACCGTAGCAAACCACTCGGCAAAGCCCTCGCTTTCAAGCAGGTCGAGATAACGCTCGCGTGAAAACTCAGACAAATCACGCGCCATCGGCCAGTAGCGCTCGGTGGATTTTGTATTGGTCCACTCAGAGGCAGGTGCAGACTGCAGCAGAGTTGCTGCTGCAACCGATTCAACATGGCGACGAGCCAATGCCACATTTCCATAGCGAGCAAAGATAACTTCGCCCTGCTCAGTTAGTTTGAAACGGCAATTAACAGAGCCTTTGGGTTGAGCCAGTACTGCACGATTTGCGGGGCCTCCCCCTCGTCCAACAGCACCTCCACGGCCATGGAAAAGCGTTAAGTCAATATGGTTCTTTTCGGCCCAGGCAGCAATTTCACCTTGGGCTTGGTGCAGCGCTAAAGTTGCAGCAGTAGGACCAGCATCCTTGGAAGAATCAGAGTAGCCAAGCATAACCTCAAGCTTACGACCATTTTGAGCAAGACGACGCTGAACCTCGGGTAAATGCAGCATCTCATCAAGTACTGATACAGCATTCTGCAAGTCTTCTAGTTGCTCAAACAGCGGAATGACGTCGAGCGTCGGCACATCCTCAGCATGTGCAAAAGCAAGACGCGCCAACTCGTAGACCGCTTCAACATCCTTTGCAGTTTTAGAAAATGAGATGATGTAGCGGCGCGCAGCATTGACACCATTGCGCCGTTGAATCCAGGCGACTGCACGGAAGGTATCCAGTACCTCACGAGTCATCGGATTGAGCTGGCCACGTTCTCCCCAACGACCATGCTCATGAATATCCGCCAGCGCTCGAGCGTGCACGACGGAATGCTGACGAAACTCCATCTCAACCAGATGAAAGCCAAAAGTTTGCGCTTGCCAAATTAATTTTTGTAAGGGACCATACGCAGTACGCACAGCACCAGCCTCAGCGAGCGACCTTTGCACCACGTGCAGATCCTCTATATATGCCTCCGCAGATGGATACATCACATCTGCTGTACGGCTCACCGTTGCGCGCAAACGCTGGGAAATCACCAGCATAACAGCACGATGAATCTCAAATGCCGAGCGTTCAAGAGCAGAACTTGTAAGCCCCTCGCTCATTTCAACTTGATGATTCCACAGATTGAGCAACTCTGCAGATGCCGGAGTTGTTGACACATCCAGTGTCATATTACGGCCCACATCATGGGTATGCTGTGCCAACGCCTCAAGCGCGTGCACGCGGAATTTCTCAGCAACATCACGGCTCACCTTGGCTGTTACGTTAGGATTGCCGTCGCGATCAGAGCCAATCCAGCTCCCAGGATGAAAAAACGCGGGACATTTAGGCGGTAGCAGACCGGCCTTATCTCCCTGTGCCCAGTCATCAAAACGGCGATATACCTCGGGCACCATATCAAAAAGCGTCGCATCAAAAATGCCCAGAATCGTATCGGCCTCTTCAACAGGTGTGGGTTTTTTGAGCGCAATGGGAGAAGTACGCAGCAAAGCTTCAATCTCTTGCAACATCAGGCGTTCATTTTCCACCAAACCAATACCTGATAGACGTGAACGCTCCTCAAGCAAATCGGCAATACGACGAATTTTACCTTCGACTGCTTTGCGTCGCGCCTCAGTAGGATGCGCGGTAAACACCGGATGAAACTCTAAACGCTCAAGCAAACGATCTGCTCCCTCTTTACCACACTCAAGAGTGAGTTCGTGATAAGCAACCGTCAGCTCGTTGACAGGATCACTCTCAACAGAAGGCTTGTGTTCTGCCTCGCGAGCCTTAAGTGCATGTACGCGATAGCTCTCCTCACAAATATTTGCACAGTGAAAAAAAGTTGCAAACGCACGCATTAACAGCGTTGCTTGCTCGGTCGGCAGCAAATCTATGGTACCCACCGCTTCTTCAAAGATTGATTCGCGCTGTTTGGTGTCTAAGTTCTTGTTATATAAATCCGCCTCAGCAGCAAGCAGATTCTCAAAGGTTGCAAGCAAGCTTGGATCGTTTTCTTTGATGATGGTACTTACCAAACGCAGAAAAAGCGAGAGATTGTCCTTAATCTGATCGGGCACATCTACCGCATCAAACGCTCGTGCAGCAGCATTTTTTCCTTGGGGTACCGTACTCCCCTGTTCTTGCATCATTGCTCCTTCCGTGCAGTATGTAAGCGCGAGTTGTTGCGCTTTTTGCACATGCCCAGATACCATAGCGCGATTTTGTCGCGTTGCACGCATGTCACCTTATCTTGACCTTAAAGAAACTCAGAATTTACGCTCATACTCAAACTGGAGCTTTACAATCAGTTCCAGACAAAGCGATACAAAAGGGGTTTTGAGTGAACAAGGTATTTTCCACTATTCAACAAAGACGTGCTCGCGCTGCCCAAGCCCGTCGCGTTCGTGCAGCTCGTAATGCCCGCAGACCAAGTCCCGCTGAACATAAGCCCTCACCTTTGGTACGCATTATCAACAGTTGGTGGGACCGCTTGCTGCAATCGGTTACCCGTCACGAATTTGGCGATGCGGTAGAGCTCTATGGTGCAGGACGCACACAGCGCGACTACATTTGGAACTCGCTTGGCCTAGCTGCTTGGGGTGCAGAGTTTCCTTTTCTTACAGTTGTAGTCACGCAGCTCGTAGGCGTCAAAGGCGCCGGTATGTTTTCGATGGCATACGTAACTGGCATGATGTTGATGTTTATTGGCAACTACGGAGCGCGCACCTTCCAAGTTTCTGATGTACACGAAGAGCAGAGCTTTGCGGCATATCAGATTCAGCGTTTCTTGGCTTGTGCCTTGATGGTTGCTGTGGGTGTTGTGTGGTGTGCACTGCACCAATATGACCATCAGATGAATCAAATTTGCTTTGGCGTTTTTGGTTTCCGCATGATAGACGCCTTAGCCGATGTCTATGAAGGGCGTCTACAACAGCAAGATAAACTCTACCTAGCAGGGATTTCTCAGGCGTTGCGCTCATCTGTAACCTTCATTGCCTGCAGCGCTGTACTTTTGTTGACCCGCAATTTAGCTACAGCAAGCATGGCACTTTTGATTGGCGCTATAGCAAGCTTTCTCTTTGCGACGCTGCCTTTGGCGCTTCTTGAAACGCCCAAATCACGTACACCTGAATTCGTTGAAATTCGCGAGATCTTTATCCAATGCTTTCCAGCTGCAGCAGCACTTTTCCTCTATGCCGTTATTGACAACATGCCCAAATTTGCAATGGAAGGTGCTTTGTCCTATGACAACCAGCTCTACTACAACGCAATTTATTTCCCTGCACATGCCATCATCATGACCGTCGGCTTTGTCTACAAGCCACAGCTTGTTCGCCTCGCAAATGTCTGGGCAGACCCGCGTGGCAGAAGGCGCTTTGATGTCATCATTCTCGCCGTGCTAGGAGTCACTGCCGCCGTAACCGCCGTTGTGGCGGTGATCATGAGTGTCATTGGCATCAAAGCCATGAGCTTTTTCTATGGTGTCGACTTTGAGCGTTTTGGTGACCTTATCTATGCGATGATTATCTCGGGCGGCATTGCTGCTGCTATCGACTTTTTGTACCAGATTATTACCGTAGTACGCCAACAAGAAGCGGTAACCAAGCTTTATACCTTAGGTTTTGCAATTTCGGTGCCCGTTTCATATGGCCTGGTGCATTTACTCAAACTACGTGGTGCCGTCTATGCTTCGTTGGTCACGATGGGCGTTTTGCTCATCTTGCTCGCCATCCAATATGTCACCATCCGTCGTCGTGCCTAGGGCGTCCGACTAATCATCAAAAAAATACCATGCGCGTCAGTGGTATCCAAGCATAAAAGCACGCATGGCAGTTTCGCCAGCAAGTGGCAACGAGGTGACTGTTCTGGCACAAGCTTGCTCCAACGTCATGGGCTCTGTGAGCGCAGGAATTACCAAGTCGATACCCTGGCCCCAAACCGCACCCAAGTCGTCTGCGCGACTGCCAACCACAGCAATCACAGGGATGCCGCGAGAGCGTGCTCGACGAGCAATGCCTACTGGAGCCTTGCCTGATGCAGTTTGCGCATCCATGCGACCCTCGCCTGTAATTACCAAATCAACACCGCGCAACATATGATCAAAATCGATGGCATCAAGTACTTCTTCGATGCCACGTTTGGGAGTAGCCCCACACAAAGCAGCCAAGCAGAACCCCAGACCACCTGCAGCACCCGCACCATGCATGCGGGATGTATCCTTACCCACCGACTCCATCATCGCATGGGCGTAACGTACCATCCACGAATCAAAAATACCCAGCTTGTCTTGGGGAAGCCCTTTTTGAGGACCATATACGTGTATGGCACCGTCAAGCCCATATAAAGGATTTGTCACATCAGTCAGCAGAACAATCTCGGTTACCTTGAGACGAAAATCTAAACCTGAAAGGTCAATGCGCACAGCATCACGCAAACCAACTAAGCCTCGAGTAACCTCGCTGCCATCAAGTGCCAACACACGAGCACCCAGCGCCTGAGCAAGGCCTGCTCCACCATCGCTTGTGCCAGTACCACCCAAGCCTAGATAAATACGACCTACCCCGCGGTCAAGCGCATCTAAAATCATCTGCCCAAGACCAAAACTTGAAGCCTGCAACGCATCTTCTTCGCAACAAGAGCTCAAGGCGATACCTGCAGCAGAAGCAGCCTCCATAACAGCAGAGCCATCAGACAAAACACCGTATGAAACATCAATCTGTCCCCCGAGAGGGCCTTCTACCTGCAGTGTTCTTCGCTCGCCACCCCGCGTGGCCAAAAGCGCATCTACCGTACCCTCCCCACCATCAGCGATGGGCACACAACGAACATGAGCTTGTGGACAGATTCTCTGCACACCTTGTGCTATGAGCTCTGCCGCTTTTGCACTGGTTGCAGAACCTTTAAAGGAATCGGTGGCTATCAAAACCTTGGTATCGAGGTGAGGCAGCGTACTCATTTGAAGCTACAACCACCCGCAATCGAGCAAGCAGTACCCGAAGGAACGTCCGTATCTGCCGCGGTATCCTCAGTAATGCCAAACTCACGACCCAAATAATCAATAATGTCGCTTGACTCATAAAGAGCCTTGCCATCAATAAAAAGGCAGGGCACTTGACGCTTGCCACCAAACTCAATCAGGCGAGCACGTTCGGCATCGCCGTCTTCTTCAGCGTAAATATCGTGCATCTCAAGTTCAATATGGTGAGCATCCATAAAATCCATGACCTTGTGACACCACGGACAATCTGATTTATAAAAAAGCTCAAGCTTTGCCATAACTTCTCATTTCTCATCAATAACACGTCATCGCGCGTTCTTACAACCAATATAAAACTTACCCACACACCTTGCTTTCAAACTCTCGCCAAACGGACTAAGCAAAAACTAACGATTTTCGATATGTGCGGCATGGATGGTAATCTGGATGCCGCCCTCACGATCCTGTGCAAACTCAATGTAGTGCTGATCGGATGCATAGGCAGACGGGAAGGTAATATCGATACCTGTATCCGTACGTATACGGTGACTTTTTGCCAAACGATTTGCTGCCGAAGCACGCAAATGAACTTCTTCGGGCAAAGCTTCCTCCTGCACCGCCGCCGCAAAACGACTTGCAAGCTCGGGCTTATCTGCAAATACTTGCTCACCCAGCTCTTGCGGTGTAATTGCACTATCTTGCTGTGCCCTATGGGTCACATAATCTTTGGCATCCGCCATCACAAGCGCTGCAGGCTCACCGTATTGCTCGGCAATATCGCCTGCAATACGTACCACCGTATCTACCACCTTGCGCGGGGAAGGCGCTGGTGTGCAGCGAAGCAAGGTTTGAGAAAGCAGGTAACAAGGATTGCCAGCAAGCTGTATCTTCTCGTCAACGATACCTACTTCAAGGTTATCCATATCAACCACCATGTAGTGCGATAACTTCTGTGTAGGATTGGGCAAAGCAGAATCATTTGTTGAAAGACCACTGGCCGAGACGCCATCCCTATCCATCAGCTGATGCACAAAGGCACGCTTACGCGGGAGCAACATAATGCCCAAGAAACGGCGACTGCGATCTTCTTCTTTTTCATCATCCCAAGGCACGTCATCATCAACATCAATTTTTGTCCCTAAAGTCGCATGTGCCGCCTCAGTATCAGTAAAATCAGCTACCAGCAAATCGCAGGGCGTTGCTTCTTCGCTCATGCGCAGTGGTTCCCACAGCTCGCGAGCAATATCTTGCGATAGATCTACAAGTGTTTGTAGGCCTTGTGCATACCGTAATAATTCGGATCCTAAATTTGAGGCTGTATCAAGTTTTGCTGTGTTGTTATCTGGGCTATTTGTTGCCTTGCGCATCATACGCTGCACATATGAACGCGGCTGACGTTCACTCAAATCTAATTCGTGTTCGGACAATATGCACGAGCCCGTATCCAAATCAAAAACATGCAACACTGCATGGTCTACCTTGAGCATCTACTAAACTCCCTCAAATGTATGGCCGGCATGTTCTAGGCCGACACGCAAAAGCGTATTTACATGATCATCCGCAATGGTATACACCGAACGCTGGCCCTCGCGCCTTGCCGACACAAGACCGCGGTCGCGCAACAAACGTAGCTGGTGTGAAACCGCCGATTGGGACACATTGCACACCTCTTCAAGTTCCTTAACACTGCGCTCCCCCATTGATAGCGCCCCCAAAATCCTAAAGCGCGTATAATCCGAAAGCGCATCAAAAATTTGCGTTGCGGTATAGATTAAATCGTCATCTTTTATCAGCTCACAAAGCTCGGCATCTGACACCAAGGCGGGCTTTTCTTCGTGATGATGAGGTGTTTCAGACATGAGCATCCTCCATAATCTTTGTCTTGGTTTGTGAGTATATCGCAGGTCTTTGAGAGGCGCGCTAAACTACAGGAGAGAGAACTCTGCATCGACACTATTCTTCAGGATTGAAGCCTTTGGTAAACAAGACATGAGGCCTGTACGCACAAGCCGCGCAAAGCAAAGTAGACAAGGAGGTGAGCTTTTGGCAGCCAGAAGACGTAAACAAACGCCAGCACACAGAAATAGACAGCGTCATTCACACATCAGCACCAATACTGCCCGCGCAAGAAGAAGAACGACTCCTTCTGCCCCAAGGCAGCGCCCTGATGCCCGTCATAGTAATGCCACAGCTCGCCGCAAGCCCACCAATCTGCGTCGCCGCAATGAGCGTAGGCGTTCCTCTGCATTTTTACCCGTATTGCTCGTACTGGTAGTGGCAGCAGTCATTATGGGTTTTCGCCTGGTCGCTTGCCAGGCGCCCGCCACTCAAAACCAAATTAATGCAGGTGTTGATGCTTCCAAGCTCTATGACAACCCCTATGACTGGTCAAAGCTTAAAACGGACAATAAGGGCCGTATCACGTATGTCTCAGACGGGAAAACCCTCTCGTATACGGGCATCGATGTCTCACAGCACCAAGGAGCCATCGACTGGGAGCGTGTTGCTGCCGATGGCATTGACTTTGCCTATATTCGCGTAGGCTACCGCAGTGCCGATATTGGCAAAATTGCTGAGGATGAGACTGCTGAGAAAAACCTCGCTGACGCAGGTGCAGCAGGACTTAAGCTTGGCGTGTATTTTTACTCACAGGCGATGAGCGTTGATGAAGCTCGTGAAGAAGCAGACCTGGTGCTCAACGCCATCAAAAACACTACCATCTCCTATCCTGTTGTCTTTGACTTTGAGACGGGTAACCTCAAAACCGAACGTGTTAAGGAGATGAGTTTTGACGACCGCACCGCTGTTGCCATTGCCTTCTGTGAACGCATTGAAGAGGCTGGTTATTCTGCTATGGTCTACGGCAATGCAAGTGGACTTATGGGCTTTGATACCGAAAAACTCGCCTCTCGCGGTTTTTGGTATGCCGAGTATGCCAGCATGCCCTCCACCTCGATTCGGATGGCTATCTGGCAATACTCCAGTACAGGTAGCGTAGCTGGCATTGAGGGACCCGTTGATCTTGACCTTGATCTTACGCCCATCCTCAAGAAAGCTAAAAAGTGACACCGCAAGCGCTCATCTCTGCCGCAGCCTTCACGGCATCCGCAGTCGTACTCTGCGCAGAAATAACAAAAGCACATCGTCATCCAGACAAACAAAACCATACGCAATTACCACGTGTAAGCGATACCCTCTGGTCTGGTCTATTTGCTGTCTTAGCTGGAATAATTGCTGCTTGCCTGCTGGTTTGGCCTTATACCGATAGCGTCCTCATCGCTGCAATTAGCGCTTATACCCTATGGTTTTGCGGACATGCAAGTCTGCGCCGTCGTCTTATTGCGCCACAACTTTACGAACAACAAATCGAACACGAGAAACTCCGCGGAAAAAAGAGTTGGCTCAGTGTGCAAGCAAAACTTTTGCTCTGGATTTGTATCAGCACCTTGTATGCACTTGAACTCAGCTGTAATTCTTTTTTTCCTTTTGTCCTGCCACATGCTGCAGCATTGGAACTACTGCTCATACTGCTCGTTTTAATCCTGATATACCAACTCTTTTTGGGATCAGGGCTTGCTCTTGCTCTCGGCGTGATCACTTTTACTTGTATTGGAATGGTGCAGGGCTTTGTACTGACGTTCAAGGGTAGCGTATTAAGCATAGGTGACCTCTATGCAGCAGGCACTGCTGCAGCAGTAAGTGGAGGCTACAACTACCAACTCGAAGCACCTATGCTCCTCGGCTTTAGCTGTGCAGCATTGGGTATTTTCTGCTGCTCACTTCTGTATCACGAGCAGAGCCACACACATCTTGCTTCTCGTCTCTTGCGTCATTGGAGTGCAGCGGGGCTGGCGGCCCTTGCTCTTGCCTTTATGCTGCTGGTCCCTAACTACCAAAATCAATTGCATATCAAGGTCGAATATTGGTGGGAGTGGCAGCTTCTTGATCACAAAAAGTACTGCTTCCTGCCTTCTTTTATCGCCGAAGCTCAAGATCTTCCCATTAAAAAACCAGCGGGATATTCTGTCGAAGCCGCCAAAAAAGCGGAAAGCGAGCTCATTGGGCGCTACGAAAAAAACGCAGACAAAAACCCCGGACTTTCTGCAGCTCAGGCACAGTGGAAAGAGCAAAAGCCTTCCATCGTAGTTGTCATGAATGAAACCTTTACCGACCTTACGCTCTACGACGATTTTGGTGGCTACCTGGGACCCGAGTGGTTCAAGCAGAGTTTTTCCGATGTCCTCAGGCGTGGCAAACTCGCCGTGTCCGTCAATGGTGGCGGCACGTGCAACACCGAATTTGAATTTCTTACCGGGCAATCCATGGCGTTTGTGGGTAACGGCAAATACCCTTACACCCTCTATGATTTCACGAAGGTCGCAACTCTGCCCCGTCAGCTTGCCAAGCAGGGCTATCGTTGTGTGGCTCTGCATCCCAATCTCGCTTCAAATTGGGATCGCGATCGCAGCTATAAGGGCATGGGTTTTGAGCACTTCTACGATATTGACGATTTTAAGGATGCTAAGAGTTTCCACAATGCTGTGAGTGATGAAGCGTGCTACGACAAGATTTTGGACATACTGCAATCTGGCGAGCAGCCACAATTTATTTTTACGGTCACGATGCAAAATCACAGTGGCTACAACCAAGGTGGTATTCCCGCCGACAAAATGATGCCATACGCAGACTTTGGCAATGCCAAGCTCGATGACAACACCAATTGCCTCATCAAAGAATACCTTGCTTGCATTGGAGAATCCGATCGGGCTCTTAAAGACTTTGTCAGCCAGCTACGCAAGCTCGACCGCCCCGTTTTGCTTGTCTTTTTTGGTGATCATCAGCCCTATTTTTCCAATGTCATCAATGATGCTCTCTATACTGGCGAAGACACGGTAACGCATGAAGAGCGCCTATATCAAAGTGACTACCTCATCTGGGCAAACTACCAAGTCGCAGGCAGCAGCCAAGCAGCACAAAACCACGTCGCAAGTGCTTCTGACCTTGCCGCGCAAAGCCTTGAGCAGATAGGCATGCCACTCACACCACATCAAAAAGCCCAGCTTGGAGCCCGCGATCAACTCATCGGATTCAATCTGTTTGGCTACTGCGATCTTAAAGGTACCTGGCATGACCTCAACGAGGATACAAACAACGCAGCTGCAAAAACCCTGCAAGAACTGCATTATCTCTCCTACCGAGACTTTGGTAGCCTTGTCTAAATGCCCAAAAGTCACATAAAGCTCGTTTTGCTTGAGTGATGTACCTGTAAAGCGGGTAGGATTAAAGCATTGATGAAAGTTACCGAGAGAGGATACTTCATGGCAGATGAAATGACGCCCGAAGAGGAAGAGGCGCTACGTCGTGAGGTTGAGGCAACCTTTGGCAAGGCTCCCCAGGAGTCTTTCTATTTTAAGACCAACGAGTACAGTCGCATAAAGCATGTTATCGGCGTAGTTTCTGGTAAGGGCGGCGTGGGCAAATCCATCGTTACGGGCATTTTGGCCTGCGAACTTGCCCGCAAGGGATACAAGGTTGGCATCCTTGATGCTGATATTACAGGGCCTTCAATACCCAAGATGTTTGGCTTATCAGATGAGCGCATTATGGGCGATCCAGAACTTTCTATGATGATTCCCGTCACCACAAAGGGAGGTATCCGCGTAGTATCAACCAACCTCATACTCGAAAACGAAACGGATCCTGTACTGTGGCGTGGCCCCATCCTTATGGGTGTACTCAAGCAGTTTTGGGAAGAAACCGTATGGGGCGAGATTGATTACCTGCTTGTCGA
This sequence comes from Olegusella massiliensis, assembly GCF_900078545.1. Lineage (GTDB taxonomy): Bacteria > Actinomycetota > Coriobacteriia > Coriobacteriales > Atopobiaceae > Olegusella > Olegusella massiliensis. The sequence continues at coordinate 1,311,118 of NZ_FLLS01000002.1, read as the reverse complement.
TATGCCTCCGGGAACGGGCGATGTTGCACTCACCGTCTTTCAGCAGGTGCCCATCGATGGCCTTATTATTGTTACCGCGCCTCAGGGCTTAGTACAGATGGTAGTTTCCAAGGCTGTCAATATGGCACAGGAGATGAACGTCCCCGTACTTGGTTTAGTTGAAAACATGGCTTATGCCATCTGCCCTGACTGCGGCAAGCATATCGAAGTTTTTGGACCAAGCCAGACTGCCAAAACCGCGCAGCACGATGGTTTGACGCTGTTGGGGTCCCTGCCCATCGATCCTACACTGGCAGCAAGCTGTGACAAGGGCAGTTTTGAGCAAGATCTGCCCGAAAATCTGCTACCAGATGCTGTTAAGAGCATCGTACAAGCTAGCTCTCTTTTTGGGAACTAAGACATGAAAGGATCTTCACGCGCGCAAAAACAAGCGCTTCTGCTCGCTCAGGCACACAATACTACCCTCCCGCAAAACTGTGATGTCTGCATCATTGGTGGAGGTGCCTCTGGAATGGTTGCCGCCATAACAGCTGCTGAGGCAGGTGCCAAGACAGTTGTTATCGAGCAAAAACTGCAGGCAGCTCAGAGTATTCTTGCCACGGGGAATGGTCGCTGCAATTTGGCAAATATTTCACTTGCGCCAAAGCACTACAACCATCCTGAATTTGTTGCTGAAGTTTGCGGCGACAGCTGGCTTAATGATGTGCTGGGTTTTTGGAACGCATGTGGCTTGCGTTGGACACTTGAAGAAGATCGCCTCTATCCCGTGTCACGTCAGGCAGCGAGCGTACGCAATGTGCTCCTTGCCCGCGCAAAACGAGCTGGTGTGATTGTTGCCTGTGGACGCAAAGTCGAGCAACTCGAAATGCATGATGGCACCTGTACTATCAAGATTGCCGATGAAACGCGAGAGTCTGCACAGCATTGCTCTATAAACGCTCGCACAACCATTATTGCCGTGGGTGGTGGCGCAAGCTCTCACATTGCCGCAGGCCTAGGTCTAGAACTTGTTCCAGAGTCGCCTATACTCACACCACTTGCCTGTAAAAATTCTCCCCTTGCAAGTCTGACCGGAAGACGAGCCCAAGTCATCGCTCATATCTATCGGAACGCCTTCCCACAAGCTCGCGAGCGCGGAGAAGTCTTACTGCGCGACTATGGCATTTCGGGCATTGTATGCTTTAATCTTTCCCGACATGTTCAGCCAGATGATGTGATTACACTGGATTTCGCCCCCGACTACAACGCCTCTGAACTGCGTCAAATTGCAGATCCTCAACTCAGCGGCATGCTCGTTGATGGATGTCTTGATGGGGTGCTTGACCCTCTTATTGCAGCACAAATTATCAAGTTGGCACGCAAGCGATGGGTTCTCGCAAACGATACGCGCGCAGACGCCCCCGATTTTGCTGTGCAAGCAGACCCATTGAGCTATGCTCTTAGCTTGGTAAAGAACTTCCCGTTACGCGTCAGTGGTATTGCTCATCCCGAATTGGCACAAGTCACCCGTGGTGGCCTCGATATACATCAGTTTGAACCAACAACGCTTGCCATTCAAAGCTGCCCTCAACTTTTTGCCTGTGGAGAAGCACTCGATATCGATGCGGATTGTGGTGGTTTTAACCTTGCCTGGGCATGGAAAAGTGGCATAGTAGCCGGCAGTGCAGCAGCTCAGCTATGCTCAGGGTGAAAGGCAAGGTACATGATTGAAGTTTCAGGCATCCAACTTTCCCCACGCGATATGCATGGTGACAAAAGCGCAGAGACACAAGCTTGTCGTGCCGCCCTGCTTCGCCGCCTACATGTGGCTCCCGATGATATAACTTCCATCGTTTTGCAGCGGCGTTCTATAGATGCACGCAAGAAAGATCGTCTAAAGCTCAATTACACGCTCAGGGCAACTCTGCGCGGTGGAGCCAATGCCGAGCGCGAGCTTCTACATCGCTTGGAACACTGCCACGACAAGAGTGGCGTCAAGCAGGTAGAAGAGGTGCCTTTATACTGGCCATATATTGAACCAACCCTGCTCGCTCACAAACGTCCTGTTGTTGTAGGAGCTGGTTGCGCTGGTCTTTTCTGCGCACTTACACTTGCAGAAGCAGGATTGAAACCTATTCTGATTGAGCGTGGTGACGATGCAAGACGACGCAGCCATGTAGTGAATGCATTTAATCATGGAGCGGAACTCGACCGTGAATCCAATATCCAGTTTGGACTGGGCGGTGCGGGCACGTTTTCGGACGGAAAACTTGCCACAGGTACCAAAAGCCCACTACACCGGCTGGTACTTGATACCTTTGTTAAAGCAGGCGCCTCAGCAGATATCCTTTGGGACTCTCATCCTCATGTAGGCAGCGATGTGCTCCCCCAGGTTGTCACCCATATTGCTCAGCGAATTTGTGAGCTAGGTGGAGAGCTGCGCTGCCGTTGTCGCATGACCAATATCATCTACAAAGGCACCAAGGGAGAACGCCGTATCACGGGCATCAAAGTGGTTCAAACTCTCTCTGATGGCACCCTTCGAGAAGAGCAAATCGATACCAACGATGTGGTGCTTAGTTGTGGACATTCTGCCCGCGATGTTTTTGCGTTGCTTCAAGACAAGGACATTGCTCTTGAACGCAAGACTTTTGCTATGGGAGTACGCATTGAGCACCTACAGGCAGATGTTGACCGTGCGCAATATGGACGTTTTGCGGGCGATCCTATTCTTGGAGCCGCACCCTATAAACTCGTTGCCCATCTTCCACCAGAACTTGAACGCATTGGAGGGCGAAGCGCATTTTCCTTTTGCATGTGTCCTGGTGGCTATGTGGTAGCTGCCACAAGCGAAAAAGATGCTGTAGTCACCAATGGTATGAGTTTTACTGCTCGCGATGGTATCAATGCCAACTCTGGTTTGCTTGCCAATGTGTTTCCTGATGACCTGCCAGGAGATGACCCTTTAGAGGGCATTAAACTCCAACGCAGCTGTGAACACAAAGCCTTTGAGCTGGGTGGTTCCAACTACGCAGCTCCAGCTCAGCTTGTAGGAGATTTTCTCGCGCGTCAACCCTCTACCGGAGCCGCTGACGTAATGCCCACCTATCCTCGCGGTGTTGTATGGGGAGAAATTGATACGTGCCTACCCAATTATGTCAGTGAGGTACTGCGTGCGGCAATTCCTCTGATGGGACGTCGTCTGTCCTGCTTTAATGAAGAAACTGCGATTCTTACTGCAGCAGAGACACGTTCAAGCTCTCCTGTTCGTGTTATACGTGGAGCAGGCCTGCAGTCTGTATCTTGCACAGGCTTATGGCCTGCAGGTGAAGGCGCAGGTTATGCAGGAGGCATCATGAGTGCAGCTACAGATGGCATCCGTATTGCAACTGCTTTGGTGGAGAGTTGGAAAACTACAACTTAGACTTGCATGAACTGCTACTATGAGGTTCAGTTCTAGAAGTTTCAAAGGGGTAACTATGGATAAGATGCAACACAACCCTCAGCCTCAAAGGCAAACCCAGTCCAACACTCATCCTCAGCCACGCCAAACTCAACGCCACGCCGCTGCTCATGCCGCAGGCGCCGCTCCTCAAGCGCGTCGAGCTACGCATGGCAACCATATGCAGCATACTCGGCGTACCGTCTCCAATCAGGCGCATCTGTTGGATTCCAGCGCATACAGCAGACAATCTCAATCTGCCTATGCAAACAGCAAATCTTCGGATGGTATGACTCGCCGTGGCCTTTTCAAGGCAGCAGCTGCACTTGCTGCGGTCGCAGGCGTAGGCGCTACAGGTGTCTACCTTGTACGCAATCCACCTCTTTTTGATGTAAGCATCAATGGCACTACTTATCGTGTCAGCGCAGGCACTACCCTGCAAGGTGCCATCAAAGATGGCCTTGCTTCGCCCAAACCCGGTAACCTCATGGCAGTCGATGGCAGTGTCGCTGCCGAAGGCAAAGGCGATATATTTGCCGCCACCATCAACGGCAAAAAGACCAATAATCCTGCAAGCAAACTAGTCGCTAATGCGATAGTCACCATCTCTGATGGTGCCGATACTACCGAGGACTATAGCGAAAAGACTGAAAAGATTCCTTTTGAGACCAAAAGTGATGATTTCAGCACACTCGATAGCTACTTCAGAGCTGCACTACACGTTTACAGCAAGGGTAGCGAGGGTGAAAAAACCACACGCACAGGCAAGGTATCAGGCAAGACTGTCAGCGAGACTACCAAAGAACCAATTGACGCTGGCTACCACATCATTGATGCAAATGTAGGCGATGAAAAGGTCGTCGCCTTAACCTTTGACGATGGTCCTTGGGAGACCACTCCTCAGCTCTTAGATGTTCTCAAGGAAAACGACATCCATGTCACATTTTTTGTTATTGGCAATCAGGTCGCTGAGCATGCTGATACCGTTAAGCGTGAGCATGCCGAGGGACACCAAGTAGCTACTCATACCTGGGATCACGCTGCAGGTGCAGGTCAGGGTGTCAACCTTACCTATATGACCGCCGAAGAACAAAAAAATGAAATCACCAAAGGCCTTCAGGCTATTGAAGATTGCCTAGGTACCAAGGTAACCCATATTCTCCGCGCGCCTGGTGGCAATTTCTATGGCGAGATTGTCAATACACTCAGTGGCATGATTGATGCAGAGATTGGTTGGAACCTCGATACTGAGGACTGGAGCCGTCCTGGTGCTCAAAGCATTGAAAACACCATCAAGTCTGCCAAGCCAGGACAGGTTATCCTTTGCCACGACGGTGGTGGAGATCGTACTCAGACTATTGAGGCGGTCAAAAAAGCTGTTCCCTATCTCAAGGAACAAGGCTTTAAGTTTGTCACGATTGACGAGTTATTTGAGATTAATAACAAGTATTCCGGCAAAGCAGACGCCAAGGATGACAAATCCAAGTCTGACGACGGAACGACTGCGTAAGGGAATTCATCCAAATTTGGACGAGATATACGTAGACGGTACTAAACGCGTTAGTGCTTACGCGGGCGGTACCGTCTTCTTGTTGCATGAGCAGAACCCTTACGATCGGTCTTCTTAAGACGGCCAATAATGTCCTCAGCGCTGCTTCCCTCGAGACGAGTGCGGATGGCTACCAGCTGATCGCGCAGCCGCGCCGCACGCTCAAAGTCCATCTCCTCTGAAGCCTGCTGCATCTCAGACTCCAATGAGGCAAGCAAAGACTCACGTTCGGAAGCAGGAAGATCTGCAAGCTCTGCCACAAATACCTCAGCAGCTGCCTCTTCATCGTTTCCCACTGTCTTAAGGACAGCTCCATCTTTTCCGCTAAAAAAAGCTCCATGACCGAACGTATCACCACGGGAGCGATCCTTGCCAGCCAGTGTTGCTTCTGCATCTTCAATAAAGCCTCTAATATCGCCAAGACTTTTGTGAATAGTTTGCGGCGCAATCCCATGCTCAGCATTAAACGCTTCCTGTAGTTCACGTCGATGGCGTGTCTCGTCGATAGCAATCTTCATCGAGTCAGTCATTTTGTCGGCATACATAATGACGGCACCGTGGGCATTTCGAGCAGCACGACCCATAGTCTGGATAAGCGAGCGACGATTGCGTAAAAACCCTTCCTTATCGGCATCCAAAATAACAACGAGCGATACCTCAGGAATATCAAGGCCTTCACGCAGCAGATTGATGCCTACAAGGACATCGATCTTGCCTTCGCGTAGCGTGCGAATAATCTCAACACGGTCAAGTGTTGCGGTATCAGAGTGCATATAATTAACGCGAATACCCTCATCAAGCAGGTGATCAGTGAGGTCTTCTGCCATACGCTTGGTCAGCGTAGTTACCAATACACGCTCTTTTTTAGCAATACGTGCCTTGATCTCGTCAATCAAATCATCAATCTGTCCACGTACAGGACGAACCTCCACGGTAGGGTCAAGCAGGCCTGTCGGACGAATAATCTGCTGAACCTCGTTTTGAGAAACCTTCTCTTCATAATCACCTGGCGTTGCCGATACATAGATAAATTGGGGGATACGCTGTTCAAACTCATCAAAGCGCAGTGGCCGATTATCCAGCGCGGATGGCAAACGAAAACCATGTTCTACTAAAGTCACCTTGCGTGAACGATCTCCCTCATACATACCACGGATTTGCGGTACCGTCACATGACTCTCATCGATAATGCAGAGCATATCACGCGGAAAATAGTCAATAAGGGTATAGGGAGGCTCACCTGGGCTGCGCCCGTCCAAATGACGGCTATAGTTTTCAATACCCGAGCAAAAACCCATGGTTTCAAGCATTTCAAGATCATAGCCTGTGCGCTGAGAGAGGCGCTGAGCTTCAAGGAGCATGTCTTGCGCCTTGAGTTCAGCCACACGTGCTTCAAGCTCCTCGTTGATAGACTGCAGTGCATGTTGTACCTTGGGCTGTTCGGTCACATAGTGGCTTGCAGGCCAAATGGGGATGGCATCAAATTCGCGTACAATCTCACCAGTTACCTTATCTACCTCGGCAATGGTCTCTACCTCATCACCAAAAAAAGCAATACGCAAGGGATTGTCTGCATAGGGCGGATACACATCAACCGTGTCACCACGCACTCGGAAGGTGCCACGAGCAAGGTCATAATCGTTTCGGTCATACTGCACATCAATTAGATTGCGAATAAGTTCATCACGCTCAAGCGGTATATCTTTGCTAATATTAGGTGCCAAGCCAGCATAATCCTGGGGACTACCGATACCATAGATACAGCTCACCGAAGCAACGACAATAACGTCTCGACGTGAAAGCAGAGAACTTGTTGCCTGATGGCGGAGTTTCTCAACTTCTTCATTAATGGAAGCATCTTTTTCGATAAAGGTATCAGTCTGCGGGACATAGGCCTCAGGCTGATAGTAGTCGTAGTACGAGACAAAATAGACAACAGCATTATGAGGAAAGAGCTCACGCATCTCACTTGCAACCTGAGCTGCAAGCGTTTTGTTGGGTTCCATAATAAGTGTTGGGCGATTAAGCTCCTCAATAGTTTTTGCCATCGTATAGGTTTTGCCCGAGCCCGTTACTCCCAAAAGAGTCTGATAGCGCAAACCATCGCGGATACCTTTAGAAAGGCTCGCAATAGCCTGGGGCTGATCACCTGCAGGAGCATAATCAGATACAACCTTAAGAGGCGTATCACCATGGTCTAAACCAAAGCGCTTCAGCTCCCCACCAAAGCGCTCTCGTACAGTATCTACAGCAGTATGCCCCTGTAATTTGAATTGCTTGACGTCTTCGGGCATAGTGAACTAGGACTCACACTCAAACTTGTGATGGCACTTGGGGCAGCTAACACGCAGCTTGCCGCGACCGCGAGGAACACGCATACGCTGAGCACAATGAGGGCATTTAAAGTGCTTATAGCTACGGAACTCGTTCCACGCAGCTGCAGGGTTTTTGAACCAAGGACGCAAGGGACCGACCTGCTTGAGAAACGCCTTATTTTCCTTGGCACGTGCATCAAGACTGCGTGAGGTCATACGGAAAAAGGCATAGACCACCAACACCAACGCGATAAAGTTCAGCGCAGCTACGTGCGAAATCAATCCGATGATATAAAGGATGATACCCGACCAAATACTCGTATTGCTCAAGGTATCGGCACCATTACGCCCCTGCATCCAGAGGTTGATCTTTTGCTGCAACTCATACAACTTATCATTCATAGGAACTCCTTTGTTCGTAAGCTCAAGTATAGACATGAATGCTGTGTACAGCCTGACTAAGCTCTACAAGCGTTAACAAACGAACGCCAGATGCATGCATCGGTCTCGTTGCGCTGCCATGTATACTCAGGATGCCACTGTACGCCGAGTACAAAATGCGCACGGGGATCTTCAATCGCTTCAGGAATTCCATCCGTGGCTTGGCCAGTCTGATTGAGCCCTTTACCCAGCTTCAAAACACTACAGTGATGTGAAGAATTGGCTTGAACCATCGTGACATCACCCACGCAGTGATAGAGCAGGGAATCTTCAACAATATCAATGGGGTGCGCTGGCGATGACAAAATGCCTGTATGATGCCAAAGCATCATTCCGGGCAGAGGCTGGCGCTTCTCGATGGCCATATCGAGGGTGCCACCATAGGCAACATTGAGTATCTGCATACCACGACAGGTAGCAAAGATAGGCTTGTTTGCGGCACGAAAGCCCTTGATAAGTGCAAGCTCAAGCTGATCGCGGTCGTGATTGAGCAGACTCTCGTCGTAGGAATCCTCACTACCCCACAGTGCAGGATCCACGTCCTCTCCCCCAGGGATTGCCAAACCAGAGCAGAATTCCACATACTCAGCGATTAAAGAGTCATCATGAGTCATAGGCATTAAAACTGGCATACCGCCCGCAGCGATAATGGCATCAACAAAGTCAGAGGCACCGCCCTCAAGTGGCGCGAGAAAATTATCAACCGACACAGGAGCAGTCCGCTCTTCCATGCGGGGTGGAACACAAATCCTCGGACGTTTGACCTTCTTATCCACACTACAACCTTCCTTGCAAGCTCGTCTTACAAACGCTCACTACCCTATCACCAATAGGGGCCTAATGTCCCATAATTGAGTCAAGAAATTCCTTAGCACGCTCAGTCTTGGGGTGATCAAAGAATTCATCAGGGGTACCCTGCTCGATAATCTCTCCATCCGCCATAAAAACAACGCGATGCGCCACACGGCGAGCAAAGCTCATCTCATGGGTAATGACAATCATGGTCATACCTGCACGCGCAAGCTCAACCATAACATCAAGCACCTCGTTGATCATCTCGGGGTCAAGGGCGCTGGTAGGCTCATCAAAAAGCATCGCTTTGGGCTGCATTGCAAGGGAGCGTGCAATAGCTACACGCTGCTGTTGACCGCCAGAAAGCTGTGCGGGTACTTTGTTTGCCTGCTCGGCTACACCCACGCGCCTCAACAAAGCCATCGCACGTTCTTCCGCCTCTTTACGTGGGACTTTGAGTACCTCAACAGGACCCATCGTGACGTTTTCAAGAATGGTCTTATGTGCAAAGAGGTTGAAGTTCTGAAATACCATGCCTAATTCCGCACGCACGGCTGCAAGCTCCTTGCCTTCTTGCGGGAGCGCCTGGCCATCAATGAGAATTTCACCAGAATCAATACATTCAAGACGGTTAATCGTACGACACATAGTCGACTTACCTGAACCAGACGGTCCAATGACGACTAATACCTCTCCCCTATTAACAGTCAAATTAATATCATTGAGTACATGTAGCTGACCATAGTGTTTGTCAACATGACGAAGTTCTATGACAGGGATCTGCTCGGTACTGCTCATGATGACTCCATTTCGTATTTTGAGCTCAAAATCCTCTTTGCTGCGTGCGAGCAGCTCACACAGGATCGATGTTGGTCTGAGTTACAATTGTTCCACCACTGCGCTTGGAAACATATATGGCCAGCTGATTGACACCATAATTAATCAGAATATAAACCACGGCAATAACAAGGTAAGTCGATACCAAGGCATCATAGTTAGCAATGAGTACGCGAGCATTTTGCAACATATCGGGGAAGCTCACCACATAGGCAACGGTTGTATCTTTCACTACAACCACAAGCTGAGAAATCAACGAGGGAATAACTATGCGCACGGCCTGAGGAAAAACAATCTTCATTTTGACCATGAAAGGGCGCATACCTAAAGAAAGTGCTGCTTCTGTCTGACCTACAGGAACTGCGTTCATACCTGCACGAAAAACTTCAGCGAGTACCGCGGATGCCGCCAGTGCTACAGGCGTTGTAATCATCCAGAAGGTATGCATTTTGAAGCCGTACTGAGGAATGACGAGAAAGAAAAAGTAAATCAGCAACAGGCTGGGTACACCACGGAAAAACTCCGTGATGACGCGCGCGATGCCCCGCAGGACAGCATAGGAACTCATGCGCATCAACATCAATAGAAAGCCCAGTACCAGCGCAAGTATGCCAGCAGTAAGCGCCACTTCTATAGTGCCGACAAGTCCCATTCCCAAAAAACGCCAGGTTGCAGACGAAAGGAAGAAAGACCAGTACTTTGGATCCAACTGGCCTGCTACCGCAAAGCTGCGCACTATCAAAGCAAGCAGAGCTACAAGCGCTACTGCCGAGATAGCCGTGCACAGGCGAATGGCACGACGCGTCTTGGGGCCTGGCTCCTCATAAAGATAATCACGTACAGAAACATGTACGCTCATCGCAGAATCCTCACCTTCTTGTCAAGGCGATTGCCAACATAACCTATCACCAGCGCTGTGAGGACATATCCCAAAGCAGAAATCAAAAAGGTCGTAATACCACCCGTAGTACGAGTATTGATGTAGCTCACCAAACCCGTCAGTTCTTGAGGATTAAGTGGGATCTGCGAACCTAACGCTGTCGTGAGCATGACCGCAATCAGCAGATTAGTCATGGGCAGCACCACCGAACGCAAAGCTTGGGGTGCCACAATATGACGAATAATCTGGAAGAAGCTCAAGCCGATAGAGCGCGCCGCCTCAATTTGACCCACGCCGATTGTATTGATACCTGTCATAAAGTTCTCAGAACCAAAAGCCGAACCGATGAGAGTAACCGTAATAATTACGCAGGTCAGAGGCTTAAGCACCAAACCTAAATACGGCAGAGCGTAGTAGACAATGATAAGCAGAGAAACTCCTGCGATATTGCGAAATACCTGTACATAAAAGTCGCCGAGCACCCGTAGTGGCTTGATAGGCGACACGCGCATGATGGTTACCACAATAGCAAGTATCATACCCAGGGCGAATGAGATCAGGGTCAGCTGCCAGGTACTCAAAAGAGCCAAGAGGTATTTGCTGCCATACTCTGCCATCAGCTCGGAAATCCCCATTCACACTCCTCCCAAAATAAAGCCCCCGCGCTCGTCGCACGGGGGCCAAAACTTACAAAAACTTAGGCCCCAATTGCGGGAGGCGTAGGAACCTCCTTGATGTTGGTACGGTCGCCAATGCAAACCTTCCAGAGTTTCTCCCAGGTGCCATCCTCTTCGATGGCCTTGAGCCAGTCGTTAACAAACTTGACTCCATCGCAATCTTTGGGAAGACCAATACCATAGGCATCAATAGGGCCAAAGGCATCACCAGCGATACGATACTTACCAGGATTTTTAGCCATAGAGCTAACCTGCATGGTCATATCGATAACATACGCATCAACGCGACCCTGCTCCAGATCGCGGCGAGCTTCCTCATCGGTCTTGTATTCTTGGACATTTGCCTTGGGCGCCTCTTTCTCAAGAATGGAGGGTCCAGTCGAGCCAGACTGAGCGGCCACATTTTTGCCTGCAAGGTCATCAATACCGTTGATATCAGTATTATCGGCAGCCACTAAAATGCCCTGTTGGCTCTCATAATAGGGACCTGCAAAAGAAATCAGCTTCTTGCGATCGTCAGTAATGGAATACGTTGCAAAGACAGCGTCAACATTGTCGTTTTGGAGCAAAGACTCACGAGTATCAGAGGTGACCTGCGTAAACTTTACCTTTGACTCATCACCCAAAATATAGCGGGTGAGCAGCTGATAAAGGCCCGCATCAAAACCTCGAATTGCTTGACTTTCGGGGTCGCGAAGGGCAAATAGCGTAGATGTATCAACGCCGCCAACACGAAACTCACCAGCACCCTTAATCTTTTTTGCCCAGCTATTAGCTGTAATTGCAGCATCATCTGCGGTAGTACCAGCAGAGATTACATCATCGTAGATCTTGGCATCAATCTGTACCGTCTCGTCAACAGCACTTCCATCCTTGTCCTTGGGTGCATCAGCTGACTGACCGCCACAAGCTACAAGACCAAAGGCGGCAACAGAGGCGATACCACCCAAACCAAAGACTTGGCGACGGGAAAGATTAGAGTCTAGAGTTGCCATACGTACATCCTTTCGTGATGAGCAAGTTTCATCGGACAGAATACTCGCTTAGTTTTTTACTGTACCCAAGTCGAGTTCTGCTCATACCTGCAAAAATCATCGTGTAACTTGCTCATTACGTGATGCTAAAAAATGCTACACAAAACGTTCGTTCCACCACTTTTGTAACTGCTCTTTGAGACTTTCTTGATCACCTGAGTTATCGAGTGTAGTGTCGCAGAGGGCCAGCAAGTCAGCATCACTGAGTTGACGAGCGACACGTCGCTCGAAGTCATGCTCGCTCATACCACGATCAAGAGCACGTATACGACGAAGTTCTCGCGGACAGATAACACCAAGCACCTCATCCGCGAGCTCCAAAAGCGGCCCCATTTTATCGGGAAGCGGAACCTCAACCACAATACAGGGCGCCTGTTTTTGGACTAGCTGAATACATTTAATGCGCTCTACAAGCTCCTTTTTAATTGCGGGCAGTTCGAGCGCCTCGAGAGTCGCCGTACGTTCAGCGCTCACAAAAGCCCTGAGGGCCAACTTGTGTCGATCAAGGCTTCCATCTGCCTGGATAAGATCTGCTCCAAATTCTTTTGCAATATCTTTAAGCAAGGCAGAGCCCGGAACCAATACTTCGCGCGAAATTTGGTCAAGATCAATGCATATGGCGCCCAAGCGCTCGAGCTGAGCTGCCACGCTTGACTTTCCCGAAGCAATGCCACCTACGAGAAATACTATCCGCGCTTTGCCTGTTTTAGGCATTGGGCTGAGCATAAAGTGCCACCAATTCTTGGAGCATATCGACCATGCTCTCGAGCTCGGCTACCGGAACAAATTCCATGGGTCCATGTGCATTGTAATAGCAGGCAGAAAGATTTGCGCATGCAAACCCACGGAAAGAAAGTTGAGAACCATCGGTGCCACCTCGCATGGGAATACACTTCATCTCATAGCCCACCGTCTTGTATGCAGCACGGGCGCGCTCAATAAGAGGGGCATTTTCTAGAAGTAACACAATATCTGCCAGATTGTGATACTGATCATGGATATCGATACTAAGAACTTTAGCACCCATGCGCTGATTAAAGTAATCTACCGCATCCTGCATCAAGTGCTTACGCTGGGCAAACTTAAGCGCATCGTGATCACGAATAATGTAATCGGCTGTCGCCGTCTCACAGTCACCACATATCCGCTCTAGATAATAAAAACCATCACGCCCCTCGGTATATTCAGGACGATCCTGTGCGGGTAGCAACTCGTTGTAGTGCATTAAACATTCGGCGGCATTAATCATCAAACCTTTTGCGGTACCCGTATGTACCGAAACACCACGCGCCTTGAGACGGGCCTCTGCGGCGTTAAAGGTCTCATAACAAAACTCCCCCATCGGACCACCATCAATGGTATAGCCCCAACGTGCACCAAAACGCTCAAGGTCAAGCAGGGAGGCTCCATGACCAATCTCCTCATCAGGCACAAAAGCTAGCGCAAGACGCGGATGTGGCAGGCCGGGATTGTCCTTGAGACGCGCAAGCAGAGAGATGATCTCTGCGCAACCTGCTTTGTCATCGGCGCCTAATAAGGTAGTCCCATCTGCGCAGATGAGCTTTTCTCCTACCATCTGCGCCAGCTGAGGATTTGTCTTTGGGCTGATAGCAACTTCATTACCGTCACTATCGCATCCAATCACATAGCGACCACCCGGATAGGTCACTATCTGGGGACAGACAGGAGCATTATGCAGCTGACGTACGGTATCAACATGACAACAAAAGCCCAAGGTAGGCAGGTTTTTTGCGCCCACACTCGCTGGCCAGTGAGCAATAACATAGGCATGCTCATCCATGCTTACGTCCTCGGCTCCCAGCTCACGCAAATCATCTGCAATGCAAGCTGACATCGTATGCTGTTCGGGAGATGAAGGAACACCGCTTTGAGAAAGAGCATCTGAGGGTGAGGGAATAGCACAATACCTCATAAGTCGCGCAACTACATCACTCATATTCTCTTTTGCCATGACTGCTCCTAAACCTTGAGAATGCGCGCCTGAACAAGCAATTACTCAGCAAGAAAATGACTTTCATCATAATAAAAGCGGAGTCACACAGAGCGACTCCGCCTAAACGAACTATATATCCGAGCAAAGCGGACAAAACACAAGCTTACTCAGCCTCGGTAGCCTCAACTTCAGCCTCGACAGGCTCGGACTCCTCAGCAGTTTCAGCAGCTTCAGCAGCCTCCGGATTCTCGAGCGGCGTCACGTCAACCTCAAAGCCAAGAGTCTCAGCAGCAGACTTCATCGACAGGGAGATACGACGACGGTCGAGGTCAATCTCCATGACCTTGACCTGGACCTTGGTACCAACGCTGCAGACCTGGCTGGGCTGTTCGACGTGCTGGCGTGCCATCTCGGAGATGTGCACGAGACCCTCGACGCCGTCGCCCAAGTCGACAAAGGCACCAAAGGAGACGAGCTTGGTAACAACACCCTCAACGATAGCGCCAACGGGATACTTCTTGACGAGAACACGCCAAGGATCCTCGGTGGTCTGCTTGAGACCCAAGGAGATGCGCTCACGGTTGAGATCCACATCGAGAACCTGAACCTCAATCTCCTGGCCGACCTTAACAACCTCAGAGGGGTGGTTAACGTGATTCCAAGAGAGCTCAGAGATGTGAACCAGACCATCGATACCGCCAAGGTCGACAAAAGCACCGAAGTCGACGATGGAGGAAACCTGACCCTTGAGGTGCATGCCAGGCTTGAGCTTGGAGAGGATGTCGGAACGCTCGGCCTTGCGAGCCTCCTCAAGAACAACACGGCGAGAAAGGACAACGTTGTTGCGGTTACGGTCCATCTCGATAACACGAGCCTCAATACGCGTGCCCATGAATGCTGCGAGATCCTTGACGCGGCGAAGGTCAACAAGAGAAGCAGGCAGGAAGCCACGCAGGCCAATGTCAAGGATAAGACCGCCCTTAACAACCTCAATAACTTCGCCTTCGACGTTCTCATTGGCGTTGAACTTCTCCTCGACACTATTCCAAGCACGTTCGTACTCAGCGCGCTTCTTGGAGAGAATCAAACGGCCTTCCTTGTCCTCCTTCTGGAGAACTAAAGCCTCAATTTGATCGCCAAGGTGCACAATCTCGGAGGGATCAACATCCTTGCGGATGGAGAGCTCACGAGAAGGAATAACGCCCTCGCTCTTAAAACCAATGTCCAGCAGAACCTCATCATGCTCAATCTTGACGACGGTGCCAGTGACCAAGTCGCCCTCATCAAAAGCAGTAATAGTGCCGTCAATGAGCTTGTTCATCTCCTCATCGGATACTTCATCCAACGCAAAGACGGACGAGTTTTGAATCTCACTCAAAGGTGGACCCCTTTCGAACAACGGGGCCCCGATCGCGGTGATCGCTGCCGTAGGGCGCTGTCTAACGTACGGTGGGCGCCGCAACGCGCCCGCTCGCCGTGCAACCTCGCACGTGTGGAAACTGACCTTGCTATCGGGGGCCAACAGATACAGTGTGTGGGCAGAACTCACACGAAGTATAGATTACCCTGTAACGGCGGTTAATTTCAAGCGGCAAGCCAGAGTTTCATGCACTTTTTTTCAGAAAACATAGTTTGGCTTAATTGGTAAAACCTTTGTCAATAAGAAGGGGGCCCAACTCGCCGTCTGCTGCCTTGGTTGCCAGTTCATCGCAGCGCTCATTAAGCTCTTGACCTGCGTGCCCTTTGACCCATATGAAGCTCACTTTGTGGGGCTGTTTTGCTTGTAGGAGGCGGCACCAAAGATCAGGGTTTTTGACAGGCTGTTTTGAGGCGGTTTTCCAACCGCGAGATTTCCAGCCATCTACCCAATGCTTGTTAAAGGCGTTAACGACATATTGGGAGTCAGAATGCACTTCTACTTCACAGGGCTTTTTAAGCGCCTCTAAACCCGCGATGACCGCCATTAGCTCCATACGATTGTTGGTTGTACGCTGATATCCTGCAGATAACTCGCGACGATGCTCTACGCCCTGCTTATCTGTATATATGAGCACTGCACCATAGCCACCAGGGCCTGGATTACCTCGACTTGATCCGTCGGTATATATCGTCACCCGCATCGGCACCTCCTTTTACCCTTCCTAGTCTATAGGTAATTGGAGTTCTTACCCATCTCATGCCACCATCGCTGTCGCTTACCTTTACTCGCTCAGTGCAGTCGTGCCCCCGTCAGGTCATCCCAAACACCTAGCCTCAGCGCCAAAAAGGCGACCGCCCGAAGGCAGCCGCCTCTCATTCAAACCTGCATGACAGCGCAAGCGCACCGCCAGCTACACGCAAAACTACTTCTTAAGCGTGGTATACGTAAAGAACTTGTAGCCCAGAGGAATGCTGAAGAAGCCCTTGAGGTTCTTGTCAACCATATAAAGGTCGGTGTAGAAGTACAGAGGGCAGATACAACCGGTAGACATCAGCAAATCTTCTGCCTTGTGCATCAAAGCGTAGGCCTTTTTGCTGTCAGCTTCAGCCTTGATGGCATCAATCAGCTTGTCATAGGTCTCAGCCCACGTACCATTCTCAACCTTGAGGTCACCACCCGCATCAGTGGTATCAACGCTATAGGCCTTAAGACTTGCGTGGGCACCCTTACCAAACTGGACGTCATTGTTACCAGATTGCGTCGTCCACATATCCAGGAAGGTCATCGGGTAGTTATAGTCTGCCACCCAGCCATTACGTGCGATACCGTAGTCGCCGTTCTTACGAGTATTGAGGAAGGTGTTCCACTCTTGGTTTTCTAGCTTGACATTGATGCCGATACCAGAGAGCGCCGCCTGTAGGTACTCGCCAATCATCTTGTGAGATTCCTGGGTATTGTACAGGTAGGTCAAAGAGGGGAAGTCACTAAAGGTCTTTTTCTTCTCGTCATACTTGTAGTACTTCTTCAGCGTCTCAATAGCAGCAGCGAAGTTCTTCTCTAAAGACTCGTCTGCAACATCAATGTAGCCAATATAACCATTCTTCTTTTTGTCACCAGCGTTCTCGTAGAACTGAGAGCCGTCAGCGTCAGTCATGCCCATAGCAACAAAGGAAGAAGCGGGCACCTGTCCACCCTGAGCAATATCGTTGATGATGTGGTTGCGGTCAAAGAGCAAAGCGATTGCCTTGCGGATTTCGGAGCGCGCATTCTCGGCCTCGGCACCAGTAAGATTGGTACCAGCAGGAAGAATCTCAAGATTGACGTTCCAGTTGACATAATAGGTGCCCAGCTGGCCATCAACCTTAAACTCATCAGGATACTTTTCCTTCAGAGAAGCAATCTCATTGGTGGGAACATCATCGATGAGCTGCCACGTGCCATTCTCAAAGTTAGAGAGCATATTATTCGCATCGTCAGAGAGGTAGAACTGAATCTCCTTCATCGTGACCACATCGGCATTGTGGTAGTTCTCATTTTTCTCAACGCTAATCACAGAGTTGTGATCCCAGGCGGTCATCTTGTAGGCGCCATTGCTGACATAGGTCGAAGGATCAGTTGCCCACTTATCGCTCTTAACGACATCCTCGCGAACGGGGAAGAAGGTCGGGAAGGCAAGCAGCTCATTCCAGTAAGGCTCGCAGCTCTTGGATGCAACAACCACAAGGGTCTTATCATCTTTGGCAGTGACATTGAGCTTGGCATCGGGATTTACAAACTCGAGAACAGGCTCCTCTTCACCTGTCTCTTCATTCTTCTTTGTCTCACCCGTATCCCTAGACTCCCACATTGCGTCATAACCATCAATCTGGTCAAACATATAGTTGTAGTCACCAGAGAGCGCAGGTCCTGCAGCACGGTTCCAAGAGTAGACAATATCGTTGGCCGTCAAATCCTTGCCATCGCTCCACTTCAGACCGTCGCGCAAAATATAGGTATAGGTGAGCTTTCCATCACCAGTATCTTCACCCTTAGGAAGCTCGGTCGCGCAGTCGGGAACAATTTTGAACTCTTCACCATCTTTCTCCCATTTTGCAAGACCAGCAAAAAGGTGAGAAATCAACGTGGCGCCATCAACTGCAGAGTTGAGAGCAGGATCGATACTATCGGGCTCGGAAGCCAAGCAAACACCAATGCTGTCGATAGTCTCGCCTGCGGCTGCAGACCCAGAACCAGATCCACCACCGTTGCCGCATGCAGCGAGCATCGAGGTCAGACCAGCTAGGCCAACGGTCTTAACAAAATTCCTACGTGTGAGCTGAGACATGCTAACTCCCCCTTTATCGGATCTGAGACTTGATACTGTCTAGCTTCTGATAACAGTGAACTGTTACCAAGTATTTCAGTGCACTTTTAGTGCAACAGAAACCAAGATGAACCTAAGAATTAATATGTTTAAGAATTAATCTCTTCCACGCGATGGCAAGCGACAAAATGACCTGGTTTAACCTCCTTGAATTCAGGCATGGAAGCAGAACAACTCTCATTGGCAAACGGACATCTCGTACGAAACGGACAACCCGAAGGCGCATGCAGAGGACTTGGGATATCGCCCTGCAAAGGAATTCGCTTGTTGGCACGAGCGATCTTGGGATCAGGAATGGGTACTGCGGAAAGCAATGACTTGCTATAGGGATGCATGGGATGATCATAGATTTCAGCAGCATCTGACAGCTCAACCATCTTGCCCAAATACATAACCGCAATACGGTCGGAAATATGCCGCACCACCAGAAGGTCATGAGCAATAAACAGATACGTCAGACCAAGCTCGTCTTGCAGCTCGTCAAACATATTGATGACCTGCGCCTGAATGGAGACGTCTAGCGCCGAGACAGGCTCGTCACAGACAATAAATTCAGGGCCGCTTGCCAAAGCACGGGCAATACCAATACGCTGACGTTGACCACCTGAAAACTCATGAGCATAACGCGAGGCATGTTCGGAGTTGAGACCTACGCGATCCATTAGCTCAAGTATGCGATCCATACGCTCCTTTTTTGAGCTGCACATGCCATGTATATCCAAAGGTTCGCCGATAATATCGGAAACCGTCATACGAGGATTCAGTGAGGAATAGGGGTCTTGAAAGACCATCGTCGTTTTGCGGCGGAACTCTGCCATCTCTTCTTTTGATTTGGAATTGACAGGTTTGCCGTTGTAAATAACTTGCCCTGCGGTAGGTTCGTATAAGTGCAAAATTGTGCGGCCGACGGTAGTTTTGCCGCAGCCAGACTCACCTACCAGGCCCAAAGTCTCGCCACGCTTAATCGAAAACGAGACATCATCAACTGCCTTAAGCGGTGTCGAACCAAAGAAGCCTGTCTTTACGGGAAAGTACTTCTTGAAGTTGCGAATTTCAACCAAAGGAGTTTCCTTATTTGCAGAGGCTTTGATTTCGTCAGCCATCTTATGCCTCGCCTCCTTCCTGAGCGCTCACAACAGAAGCAGGCTGTTGCTTTTCGCAGAGATCTTTGACATTAAGCCAACAGGACGCTTTGTGGAATGCATTGATATCCATCGACTCGGCGGGGTGCTTAATACAAATCTTCATTGCCTTTTCGCAACGAGGAGCAAAGGGACAGCCCTCAGGAAGATTGAGCAGGTCAATCGGGGTACCCGTAATAGGATGCAGCTTTTGACCCATCGATCCTAACGTCGGAATAGAGCGAAGCAGACCGCGAGTGTACTCATGACGTGGGTTGTAGAAAATCTCATCCGCGGTACCACGCTCGCAATAAGAACCCGCATACATAACAACAATCTCATCGCACATCTGGGCAACAACACCCAGGTCATGGGTAATCATGATAATTGCCATACCCATCTCGCGCTGTAGCTTTTGCATCAACTCGAGAATCTGTGCTTGAATCGTTACGTCAAGCGCCGTAGTCGGCTCATCTGCAATCAAAATATCGGGTTCGCAGGCAAGCGCCATAGCAATCATGACACGCTGGCGCATACCGCCGGAAAACTCGTGTGGATACTGCTTCATACGCTTTGCAGGCTCATTGACATTAACCAAGCTCAACATCTCAATGGCACGCGCTTCCGCTTGTTCGCGTGTGCGATCGGTATGCAAAAGAATGGCTTCCATTAGCTGGTGACCAATGCTCAGGGTGGGATTCAAAGAGGTCATCGGATCCTGGAAAATAATTGAGACTTTGTTGCCACGCACATTTCGCATGACCTGCTCGCCTGCACCCACCAGCTCTTGACCATCAAGCTTGATAGAGCCACCGACAATTTTTCCTGTAGGGGCCAAGATTTGCATGATGGAATACGCAGTTACTGACTTGCCCGAACCGGACTCGCCTACGATGCCCAACACCTTGCCATGATCAAGGTTGAAGCTCACACCGTTAACGGCCTTTACCTCTCCTGCATCCGTAAAGAAGGATGTATGCAAATCCTTTACTTCAAGAAGCGCCATCTAAATCCCCTCCCTTCCTAGTTGTTCAGTTTGGGATCAAATGCGTCACGCAAACCATCGCCAAAGAGGTTAAGACCCAAGACGATGAGAGAAATTGCAAGAGCCGGAATTGCCAAACGCGAGGGATAGCTTGAAATACCGTTCAGAGCATCGGAAGCGAGTGAACCCAGCGAAGGCATAGGAGCATTGACGCCCAAACCCAAAAAAGACAGGAAGCTCTCCGTAAAGATTGCAGAGGGAATTTGCAGTGCTGTCGAAATGATAATGATAGAAATGCAGTTGGGAATGAGATGCTTTGTGATAATCCACTTTGCCTTGGCACCTGCCGCCTGAGCGGCAAGAACATATTCCTGCTCGCGCAAAGACAAAATCTGGCCACGAATGAGACGTGCCATCGAGCACCAATATAACAATGCAAAGATGATGAACAGGGACAAAATATTCGAACCAATTTTGGCGAACACCGTGCCATCAAAAACGCTGCCCAAGCTTGCGCGCATAACCGATGCCAGCAAGATAACCATCAACATGTCGGGCAGAGAATAGATAATGTCAACGATGCGCATGATTGCCATGTCGATGCGACCACCCGCAAAGCCTGCGATGGAGCCCATAGTCAGACCCACAATCAATACGATGATGGAAGCAAAAAACCCTACGGCCAACGAGATACGTGTGCCATAGACGACACGAATGAAGTAGTCACGACCAGAAGCGTCAGTACCAAAAAAGTGTGGGAAGACAGACTGACCATCTTTCATCATTTGTTGTTCGCTGTGGGAATACTCCATTGGAGCCAAGTTGTTATAAGAAGCATCAACAGGCTTGCCTGGTTGAACGCCCAGCTGCACATCATAGGAATAGGGCCACACGATAGGCAGTACGACGGCTGAGATAACAATCAACACAATGACTACCAAGCTGGTAAAAGCAACTTTGTTTTTGTAAAAACGCTTACAACCATCACGGAAGAAGGTCGAGCTGGCGCGCATTTGCACCATGTAGAACTTTTCTTCCTCAGATGCAGGAAGGAAATCGTCCATGTCAACCTGCATACTCAGGGGATTCTTGTTCATCATCACTCCTAATCCAGGCTGATGCGCGGATCAACCACGCGATACAAAATGTCACTTACAAGGTTCATAACCACAATGAGTGTGGCAAGAATGATTGTGGTACCCATGATGAGCGGGTAATCACGACCAGTAATTGAGTTAACAAATGCACGGCCAATGCCAGGTACCGCAAAGATCTGCTCAACAACCAAAGAGCCTGTGGTGATGTAGGCAAGCTCGGGCCCCAGATACGTAATAACGGGAATCAAGGAATTCTTGAGGGCATGCTTAAGAATAATATTGCGCTGCGAAACGCCTTTTGCCTTGGCAGTACGAATGTAGTCTTGCCCTAACACATCAAGCATTGAAGAGCGGGTCAAACGCGTAATATAGGCCATAGGATAAAGCGCCAAGGTCACAATAGGCAGTATCAGGCCACCTTTGGCTGCACCATTTGCGGGCAAAAGATGCAACTCAATGGCAAAAAGTAATAAGAGCAGCGTGCCCATAATAAACGATGGCATCGATACAAATGCTGTCGTGATAACCATGATGATTTTATCGACGATAGTATTGCGCCTCAATGCGGCAAGAGCGCCAAGCAAAACGCCTGATGTTGTAGCGATAATCAATGCAACGACACCAAGCTTTGCTGAAGTCTTCATACCATCGGCAACAATAGTGGTTACCTCACGACCGCGCTGCTTGAGCGAGGGGCCAAAGTCAAAGTGTGAAGCGCCACCTAGGTAAGTGAGATACTGCTCAAACAAGGGCTTATTGAGACCAAATTTCTCTTCAAGCGCTGCTTTTGCAGCAGGCGTAACTGCCTTCTCACTCGCAAAGGGCCCACCTGGCACAGAGTGCATTACAAAAAACGTGATGGTAATGACTGCCCAGATGGTGACAAAAGCAAAGAGCACCCTTTTGATGATGTAGGCAACTTCTTTTGAGTTCATAAAGCTCTCCTGTCGCCGGATATAAATTCTCAGCTCTCATCAAAAATTTGTGGAATGACGCAAACTTATCTAAACAAAACTTAAATTATCTTTGCTAACCCACATTACGGATAGATTACAGGGGGGTTTCATTTAGGGGGCCCAAAGGTTTAGCAAAGATGAACAGTAAACTCCCTGTACGCAGAAGAAGATTTCATAAATTTGCTGCGGGAATTTCAAAAATGGTAGTATATAGAATGCTGTGCTGCGTGTCTTTTGTCTGTGAGGTACCCTATTACCCCACTGTTTAATTGGCATGCCTCGCTGCGTTATGCAGCAGGCTTCTTGTCGGAGCCTTCTGTATGTACGCATAATGCAAGAAGGGATAGCAGTTAACAAAAACTGTATGTCTCCCGCATCAAGTGCGATGCGGACTGAAATGGGGAGCGTTCATGGCGCGATTCGTCGGATACGTCGTTAAGCGAGTTTTGAACTACATAGTTATGATCTTTGTAGCAACCTCGTTCACTTTCTTTTTGGCCTCAGCTTTTATGAGTCCACGTTCTAATTATGAGTCTCGTACTCCACGGCCCCCACAAGAATCTATTGAGCGCGCACTTAATGCTGCCAACCTCAACGATAAGACACCTATCATGGAGCGCTATCAAAAGTGGATTGGTGACATTCTCACCAAAGCTGACTTTGGCAAGACTCCAACAGGCGCTTCGGTTAACAACGAAATCTCTTCCCGTATTGGCGCTTCTGTCCAGCTCATGTTACTTGCTACCATTATTTCTATCGTGGTCGGCGTAAGTCTTGGTGTCTACACAGCTCAACGCCAATACCAGTGGCAAGACCGTTTTTGGAGCGGTGTCGCTTCACTGTTCATGGTCATCCCAACTGTTGTTTTGGCAATTCTGATTGTATTTTTTGCAATCGAAGTTAATACCGCGGCTGGCACACGCATCTTCTATGTAACGGGACTTTCCAGCTACGGCGGTTCCAACTTCTTTGTTAGTCTGCTCGACTTTCTTCAGCACATTTTACTGCCAACCATCGTCCTTACTATTATCAGCGCCGTTGGTTATCACTTAGGTCAGCGTACGTATTTGCTTGACGAAATGCACGCTGACTATGTGCGCACTGCTCGTGCAAAAGGTCTTACAAAAAAACAGGCTATTCGCAAACATGCGCTCCGCGCCTCTTTGATTCCTACTGCCGTATCTGTAGCTTTCTCCATCGCTAGCATCTTTACTGGTGCTGTTATGACCGAGAAGATTTTTGCTATCCACGGTCTTGGTGAATACTTCATCAATTGCATCAACAACAACAATATTCATGGTGCGGTTGCTGTTGCCGCCTTCAGTGGTGCTTGTACGCTCGTCGGTGCTCTACTTGCCGACCTCTTTGCTGCAGCACTCGATCCTCGAATCAAGATGAGCTAAGGAGAGCACAATGTCTGAAGAAAAAAGACAGCTTGCGTCCCCTGAAAATACGGACGTAAAACCTGATGAGGTCCACCTCACCAACGCAGAGCTCGAACTATTGGCCGACGAGCTGGGTGGCTCTGGTGGCGAGGTCAAGCGTATCGGCTATTTTTCACTTATTGGTCGTCGTTTTGTGCGCCAGCGTAGCGCTATGGTGGGACTTGTTATCCTGATTATCCTGATCATTCTCGCTATTTTTGGGCCATATATGACGCCCTTTACCTATACCGACCCCGATTTCACGGCGCTGAACGTACCTCCCAATCCAACGCACTGGTTTGGTACCGATGGCGGTGGCTTTGATCTGTTTGCCAGCGTTGTTCATGGCCTCGGCCGTTCTTTGGCAATCGGTATTATTTACTCTGTGCTAACCACCATCATCGCTGCAGTTGTTGGCACCTCTATTGCTTATGTACGCGGCGTTCCGGAAAAAATTGGCATGTGGTTCCTCGATATGCTACTTATCATCCCAAGTTTTTTGCTTGTGGCCATGGTGGTTCGTGCCTCCAGCGGTACTGAGGGCTGGTGGATGCTGATTGTGGGCCTGACTGCCTTTGGTTGGATTGGCT
Organism: Olegusella massiliensis; assembly: GCF_900078545.1. GTDB lineage: Bacteria > Actinomycetota > Coriobacteriia > Coriobacteriales > Atopobiaceae > Olegusella > Olegusella massiliensis. The sequence continues at coordinate 1,286,762 of NZ_FLLS01000002.1, read as the reverse complement.
ATGCTCGTACCCTGCGTACCATGGCGCTTTCTCTGCGTGAACGCGACTATGTTCGTGCCGCAAAATACATGGGTGTCTCCCCTATTAAGACCATTATTCGTCACCTTATTCCCAACCTTGGTTCCATCTTGATTTTGGACACGGTGCTGGGTGTTATTGGTGGTATTAACTCCGAGACTGCCTATAGCTTCTTGGGTCTGGGCATCAAGGCTCCCGATACATCTTTGGGTTACCTTTTGAGCCAGGGTTCATCCGCTATGCTTTCTGCCCCCTGGGTTATTCTCATTCCCTCTATCGTTTTGATTGTGCTCTGCGTCAGCATGCAGCTCATCGGCGATGGTCTGCGCGATGCAATCGATCCGTATTCCCGCGCTGCCGGCACTGTAGAAGATGATGCCGAAGAGGATGCAGCTGCTACCGAGACCGCTAAGGCGTAAAGAAAGTTTGTGATTTCACGTCTTGGGTATGGCGCGCTCACCTACGAGCGCACAACAAATGAAAGTGACGGAGCTACAAATGGCCGAAACGACAAGTACAAGTACGCAGACCTCTTGGGTTGTCAAGGACGATACCTTACGCTATGAGCTGCTTGAAAATAACGGACCCAAGGGTGCCCCTCAGGGCGACCCTATCATGAGTATTCGCAACCTCAAGGTGTCTTTTGCAACCGAGGCAGGTCGCGTCGACGCCGTACGTGGCGTTAACTTTGACCTTTGGCGCGGACGTACCTTAGGTATCGTCGGTGAGTCGGGCTCGGGCAAATCGGTAACTGCTCTTTCTTTGATTGGCCTTCTTGATGACAATGCTTACGTTACCGGTTCGGTCAAATTTAATGGAGAAGAGCTGGTAGACAAGACAGATGAAGAGATGGCCGCTTTTCGCGGCAAGTCTATCTCGATGATTTTCCAGGACCCTCTATCTGCTTTAACACCCATGTTCAGTATTGGTGATCAGTTAGCAGAAACCTTGCTCATTCATAACCCCAATATGACCAAGCAGCAGCTCCATGATCGCTGCATCGAACTGCTTACCATGGTGGGTATTACCAACCCCGAGGATCGTCTGGACGCTTACCCTCACGAATTTTCTGGCGGTATGCGTCAACGCGTTGTTATTGCCATTGCCATCGCTAACGACCCTGATGTCATCATTGCAGACGAGCCCACCACGGCACTCGACGTAACCATTCAGGCACAGATTTTAGATGTGCTCGCTGTAGCTCAACGTGAGACAGGCGCAGCGGTTGTCCTGATTACCCACGATTTGGGTGTAATCGCAGGTACCGCAGACGATGTCTTGGTTATGTATGCTGGTCGTGCTGTCGAGCGTGCCAGTATCGACACCGTCTTTGACCAGCCTTCTCACCCCTACACCATGGGCCTTTTGGGTGCCGTACCCAAGCCTCACGTAGCGGCTGAGCACCGTCTGGTCCCTATCAAGGGCAACCCTCCTTCGCTGGCAGCTATTCCTAAGGGCTGTCCCTTCTCACCGCGCTGCCCCATGGCAAGCGGCTCCTGCTTTGAGATTGAGCCAACTCTTGATCCCTTTAACGCTGCCGAAGGCCACCTTGTAAGCTGTCATAAGCTCGCAACCATCCGCGATCGCCACCTCAACTTTGAAGATGTTTATCCCAAGCTTGAGCCCTTACCAGCCAAGTGGGCCGAAGTACCTCGCGATCAGCGCCCCCTTGTCCTTGAGGTCAAGGATTTGGTAAAGACCTTCCCTGTTCAAGGCAAGGGTTTGATTCGCCGTGACAAGGGTACGATGACTGCCGTTGACCATGTCTCTTTCAAGCTCCATGAGGGTGAGACACTAGCTTTGGTTGGCGAGTCTGGTTCGGGTAAGTCCACCACACTAATGCAGATCATGGATCTTGTGAAACCTGAAAGCGGCAGTATTACCGTACTGGGTAAGGACATTGCAAGCCTTAAAAACAACCGCGAACGTCGTGAGCTTAGACGTGATTTGCAGGTTATCTTCCAAGATCCCATGAGCTCACTTGACCCTCGTATGCCTATCTATGATGTGTTGGCAGAGCCCCTGCGCGCGCAGAAATGGTCGCCCAAGGATATCAACAAGCGTATTGGTGAGCTGATGCATCTTGTCGGTATCAACCCCGACTATGTGGACCGCTTCCCCTCTCAGTTCTCGGGTGGTCAACGTCAGCGTATTGCTATTGCACGCGCCCTTGCTACCAGCCCCAAGATTTTGTTGCTTGATGAGCCTATTGCTTCTCTGGATGTCTCTATCCAGGCAGGCATCATCAACCTGCTTGAAGATCTGCAGGTACAGCTCAAGATTTCTTATCTCTTTGTTGCTCATGACCTGGCAGTTATTCGCCACATCTCCGACAGTGTTGCCGTTATGCACCTCGGCAAGATTGTTGAGCAGGGAGACACCGAAGAAGTCTTTACCAATCCGCAAGATCCTTACACACAAGCTCTGCTTTCTGCTATCCCCATTCCTGACCCCAAGATTGAGCGCACACGCGAGCGTATGGTCTATCAGGATGGCAAGTTAGTTTCCTCTTCTAGCCTACTTTCTAGCCACAAGGCCTAGCATAGCTTCAGTGCAAAAAACAAGTTGAAAGTGACTCGCAATGTGCGGGTCACTTTTTTGTATGTATCGGACGTCTATTGCATCATGTAACAGATTAGAAACGTCCATCCACAGATATCTCACCATTTTTTATGTGATTTCTAATAAGATATTGTGGAGTACCAATAGGTGCTTTTCAGCACTAGTTATTTGTTCGCTGACATTTTGGAGGAAACATGGCACTTTCTCGTCGTTCGTTCTTGGGTATGGCAGGTACTGCTGCCACCATCGCTGGACTTGGTCTGGCTGGGTGCGGCAAGTCTGGCAACAGCGGCGCTGGCTCTAACGCGGGCGACGCAGGTGTTGAGCCCCAGAACGGTTCTCCCGCAACTACCCCGCTTGACAAGCTTCCCATCCCTGAGAAGGGCAAGACCTACAATAACCCGCTTGAGCGCGATGCAATCAAGGACGGCGGCACCCTCGTGCTCCCCATTACCGAGATTGGCCCAGACTTTAACTACTTCAGCGTAAACGGTAATACCACCTACATCAGGTGGTTCTGGTACCTTTACAACCAGGCTGCTACTCTTTATCGCTGCGATCCTACCGGCAAAGAGTTTACGCCCAACCCCAACTTTGTTGAGTCCAGCTCCGTTGAGGACAAGGACGGCAAGCAGGTTGTTACCCTCAATCTCGCCGAGAAGGCAGTCTTTAACGATGGTACCCCCATCGACTGGACCGCTGTTAAGGCTCTGTGGAGCTGCATGAATGGTCAAGACGAGAACTACACTCCTTCTGCTACTGACGGCTTTGATCAGATTTCAAGCGTCGAGAAGGGCGAGAATGACAAGCAGGCTATCATCACTTTCGATAGGCCTTTCTACCCCTATGAGTCTCTGATGGGTGCCCTACACCCTGCAGCTGCTGATCCTAAGGTCTTTAACGAGGGCTGGGTCAACAACTGGCACAACGAGTGGGGCTGCGGTCCTTTCGTCATCGACAAGGCCGATGAGACCGAGATCACCTTTGTCCGCAACGACAAATGGTGGGGCGACGAGGCAAAACTCGAGTCCATCACTTTCAAGCAGATGGATTCTCAGGCAATGTTCAACGCCTTCAAGAATGGTGAGGTTGACGCCACTGAGGCTGGCCAGAGCGGCTCTGCCGAGATGCTTTCCAACTTCTTGGGTATGGAGGACACCGAGGTGCGTCGTGGCGACTCCACCAGCATTGCTTGTATCGAGGTCAACGCTTCCCGTGAGGGCCTCAAGGACATCGCAGTTCGCAAGGCTTTCGTCCAGTGCATCAACACCGAGACCATCTTGGGCATCGTCTATCAGGGTGTTAACTGGTCTGAGGAGCGCTTGGGCTCGCTGACTATTCTGCCCTGGATGGACGGCTATGAGAACAACCTGCCCAAGGATGTCACTGATCCCAAGCCTGGCGAGGAGCAGATTGCTGCCGCCAAAAAGACCCTCGAGGATGCTGGCTACACCATGGGTAGCGACGGTTACTACGAGAAGGACGGCAAGCAGGTTGCCTTTACCTTTACCGCCATTGGTGACTCCAACACCGTCAAGAACCGTGCTGCTGCTATCCAAAAGATGGCCAAGGATGCCGGCATAAAGATTGACATCGACAATAAGCCTGCTTCTGAGTTCTCCAAGACTCTGACTGGCGGCAACTGGGATACCTTCCTCTTTGGTTGGAACTCTAGCTCTGCTTCCTACAACAACGGCAAGCAGATCTTTGGTGTCGACAGCGACTCCAACTTCACCCACACTGGCTCCAAGGAACTCGATGAGAAGTTTGTTGCTGTCACGGGTATCGCCGATCACGCTGAGCAGATGAAGGCCTTTAACGAGGCTGAGAAGGAAGCTCTTACTTCCTACGCCTTCATCCCTCTGTACGCTGGTGCAGACTGCATGCTCTGCAAGGCTGGTCTTGCTAACTGGGGTCCCGCTCTGCTCTCCGATATCCAGGCTGAGAACATTGGTTGGGCAAAGTAGCTTATCTTGCTTGCGCCAAATAAGCGCGACTAAGAGCCTCCTTTGGGAGGCTCTTTTTTATTACTGAGAGATGCACGGCACATCTCGAGTCGTCTCGAGTATCAATCCGGCTCTGCTTGCCATGCGCCACGTTCTACTTCAAACCATTTCACTCCGCGTGGCAAAAGCCACGTTCTGCTTCACTGTTTTTGCCAAAAGCCACGTTTCATTTCACACGAAAAAAATTTACCTGCGGAAACGTCAGGCCCTTTGAAATGGAATGTGGCTTTTGACATTTTTTCTGAAACGGAACGTGGCGTTTGGCACGCAGAACTCCACTGAACAAAATAGAACGTAGTATTTGTTAAGCAAAGCTGCGACATTGGAAATGATGTGTGGAATTTGGCATGACACAGAAGCATAAGGCATGAAAAAACCCGCAGGAAGCTGCGGGTTTAGACGTACAGGATGTCAGCAGGGCTTAGATGGTGCCCAGAGGGAATGTCAACGCCATGATTACGATGCACAAACCAAAGACCACTGCAGAAATGACAGTCAAACGGTCAAGATTCTTTTCCCAAACGGCAGAACCAGCAGCGGAATTGTACATGGAGCTTGCAATCATGTCAGAAACACCTGTACCTTTGCCAGAGTGCATCAGGATAAGCAAAGCCGTGAACAAACCAGAAGCAAAAAGCAAAACAACGAGGATAATATTAAGCACGTTCACAAAAGACTCCTTCACGCGGCAGACACAACCGCATACCAACTCCAAGACGGATAGCATACAATTTTAGCAGAATACCATCTATTAGTGTTTGCCACATAACTTCAAGACTAAGGATACATATGGGTTATTCAGCAGCGATTTTTGATTTGGATGGCACCATCTTAAATACCCTTGAGGACCTGTGGTCCTCGGTTAACTATGCCCTCGAGCTTCACGACATGCCCAAAAAAAGTCATGAAGAAACCCGCCGCAATCTAGGCAATGGTATGAAGTTTCTCATTGAACATTCCGTGCCTCTCAATACACCTGAATCGTTAACACAACAAGTCCTGACAGATTTCAAAGCTCATTATGCGGATCACTGCGCCGAGACAACTGCTCCCTATCCGGGTATATATGAGCTGATTGATGCCTTGCACGCACACAATATTCGCTGCGCTGTGGTTTCTAACAAGGGCGATTTTGCTGTTCAGGAACTTGTAAAGCAGTACTTCTCTGGTAAGTTTGATATTGCTGTTGGTGAGCGCGAAAGCGTTCGGCGCAAACCCGCTCCCGACATGGTACAGGCAGCACTCAAAAGTTTTGAACTCACACCCGCTGATTGTGTCTACATTGGCGACTCAGAGGTTGACATCGATACCGCTCGCAATACTAGCTGCGACTGTATTGTGGTGGATTGGGGTTTCCGCGACCATGACTTTTTACGTGAGCATGGAGCGCCACTTATTGTCAGTGACACAGCGGCACTACTACAGGCAATCCTCAGCTAGTTGCAACCCAAAGCCGCAACGAAACGTGGCGAGGATGACATACGCCACAGGAAGATGCGATTTGCTTATCCTACAAAACGCATAAGCAAAAAAGAAACCAACAAATTCTTGATATTCACAATGCCTTCAAAGCATGCTCATTAAGCCATCATTTATGTTTATTTTTTGGGCAATCAACTGCGGATTTTATATTTTTTCCTCAGAAAATCCCGCGAATACAACGCTTACCTATCGGTAAGTGGCTGTGCGTATAAAACTGGTAATTTCGGGCTACTATTGGAATATGGAAACATCCACTCATCCGAGGAAAGGTGGCATACATGGGTAAGAAAGCTGCTGAGGCACTCGAGATTAATTACGACGAGCTCGCCGACTATCTGCACTGCAATCACTCAGTGTATATGAAGGTCGACGGCAATGTCTATTATCTGACCGACGTTAACTTCGAGTCGTGGCGTGCACAGGACACCAGCAGGCGTAATAGCAAGAATCACTTTGTAGATTGCAGCCCTTTGGTACCTACGGTCGATGAGTTCTTGGCTCTTCCCTTCATCCACGGCAAAACCATCAAGGATGTCTTCTCTGACTCCAAGTTCTATGCGTCTCTTTCTCATGAGAAAAGCGCGTAAGCAAAGCGTATCGTAGCTTTACATAAAGTTCTAAAACGACTCGGGGTCCGCTGGCGTAAGTCAGCGGACCTTAGTCATAATTTCGATAGATGGTTCGTTTTTCGGTCTGCTTTTCGATAGATGGCTCGTTTTTCGAACTAGAGGAAAATCTGACCTGCGGTTTTACGCTCCCCTACCTCGAAACTCGAACCATCTTTTGTTTAAGACCTCGAAACTTGAACCATCTGTAATTGGCGCGTTCGAAACTCGAACCATCTGTGGTCGAGGGCACATCTGCACTCACGCTGTGCCCTCTCTAACCGAAGGCACGTTAAACGCAAGCTCTGCTTGGCTACATCTCTGTGCGCAAATTATTTACTCAGAATCAAAATCAGCAGTGAGGCTCTCCAGATGGTCAAGGTACATATTTTCGGTAGCAAACTTATGCGGCGACCTCTTGGCATAACGCTTAACTGCAGAGGCCGACTTCTTGATCTGCACCAAAGTACCAGGGCCAGCCACACAGCCGCCAGGACAAGCCATACCTTCCAATAGATAGCCAGGATATTTGCCTTTGATGGCATCTTTCATCATCTGTCGGCACTCATCAAGACTCTCAGCATTTGCGATAGACACCTCACGGTCAGGATATTTATCATGAATTGCATTAACAACCGCGTTTGCAACGCCACCCGCGACCGCGAAACCACGACCATCAGCACTCGCAACGTCAAAATCGCTCTTATTATCATCATGTAAGCTGAGGTAATCGATGTCCTTGGCTTCCATCATGCCTGCCATTTCCTCAAAGGTCAAAACAAAATCAACCTCAGAGCGAACAGACTTGCGAAGTGCTTCACCCTTCTTTGCTGCACATGGTCCTACAAAAACTATCTTTGCGTGGGGATGTTGGCTTCGAATCATACGCGCGGTCAAAACCATCGGAGTTAGCGCCATGGAAATGGCTTCTTTGTGCTCGGGGAATTCTTTCTTTGCCATAGAAGCCCATGCGGGACAACAAGATGTGCCCATAAATGGAAGCTTATCAGGTACTTCAGAAAGATAATCCTCTGCTTCCTGCACTGTACAGAGGTCGGCACCCAAAGCGACTTCCTCAACACCGGAGAAGCCTAATAGCTTGAAGGCTTCACGCAGCTTGCCAACATTACCTTTACCGCCAAATTGGCCAACAAAGGCAGGCGCAACCGCAGCAATCACTTCTTCTCCCTGAAGAATAGAGAAGATAACCTGCGCAATCTGACTCTTATCGGCGATAGCGCCAAAGGGGCAGTTAATGAGGCACTGACCACAAGAAACGCACTTTTCAGAATTAATTTCAGCACGCCCATGCTCGTCAGAACCAATGCAGTGCATGCCGCAGGCATCAGCGCAGGGACGCACGTGACGATGAATTGCGTGGTAAGGACAAACCTGCGCACAACGTCCGCACTTGATGCAAAGGTCTTGATTGATAACTGCACGCTTGTTTTGAAACGAGATCGCCTGTTTGGGACAAATCTCACGACAGGGATGGGCAAGGCAGCCCTGACAGCTGTTTGTGACTTCATACACATTATCTTTGCAAGCATTGCAAGCAAACTTGATAACATTAATCAGCGGCGGCTTATAGTAATCCAAACCGTTAGTCGTAGCTTCTTTGATTCCCTCAGAAACACGGCAAGGCTTGTCAACGCCTTGCAAAGGCAAGCCCAAGGCTAAACGAATGCGCTCAGAAACAATGGCACGCTCAAGAAAAACTGATTCACGATAAGTAGCTACATCACCAGGCAAAATCTTGTACGGAAGATTGTCAAATTTAGCATCAAAATATTCATCACCACTTTCGGGATGACTCGGGATGCTATAGCAAATCTTTGCGACTTCGCGGAATACATCACGCCTAATTTTAGTTAGACTGGTGTACACGCCACGCATGGTATCAGCCATGGTTGCCTCTCTCTTTTGCTGTATTTCTCCCCAATTCTTAAAGTCTATTATGACGCAGTAAAGCCCAGCTTGGCAAAGCGTTTTGGGAAAGCGGTTTCGAGCTTTATATGCTGTTGAGTTACTGGATGCTCAAACTCCTCACGCCAAGCATGAAGCATTAAACCATCAGGATGCGGCACACCACCATAAAGACTATCTCCTAGCAAAGGAAAGCCCACAGAAGCAAGATGTACTCGAATTTGATGGCGGCGTCCAGAAAGCAACTCAAGTTCCAGTAAGCTCAAACCCTTGCAGCGCTGAAGTACACAAACACGAGTATGTGCTTCTTTTCCATGGGAATGTATACGCATGCGATGAGCATTATGACGATCGCGACCGATAGCTGCATCTATCTGATGAATGCACGAGGGGAAGTCCCCTGCAACCACGGCCAAATAGCGTTTACGCAAAGCGTTGCTTGCCACCAGAGCATCAAAGGCAGGTTGGAATTCTTCGGTAAGAGAAAATATCACCAATCCCGTCGTTGCTACATCGAGGCGCTGAATTGCTTGAGGTCGCCCAGCATAACCCTGTGTACATAGATACTCTGCAACTCGCTCGCTCAGATTGGGAGCTCCAGTCCCATCTCCATGCACTAAAATACCTGCAGGTTTATCAACTGAAAGAAAAAACGCATCGGCTGCAAGCAAAGAAAAGCCTTTCGCTGCAGATGGGTCCAGACACTGCACTGGCCTAACAGCTAGCTGAAGCTTTACTTCTTCCCAAGCACTGAGCATGTCCTCGGGATGCAGGACCTGCTCTGCCAAACGCAAGCGTCCATTCGCAAAGATGCGCTGAGTTTGCCGCTTAGAAATTCCTGCTGCCGCAAGAAGTTGGCCTGCCAACATCTCTCTTGTGGGCATAAAGCATAGCTGCTCTCCATCAGAGACCACATGAAACGCCTGAGTTTTGCTCATTGCAACTCCTAGAGAGGACCTTCTGCCGACCAGCCCTTGCCATCCCTCACTTTGGTTTGGAGCAAATCATAAAAGGCCGTAACGATAGACCACGTATGGGGGGAGTTGCGCCACGCGACACAGATGGGATACTTTGCTCCTTCACCGAGGTCTATGAGGCGCATACCTGCTTCTGCTGAGTGGGGAAAACTCGTATGGGCAAGCTCAGATGAGCAAAAACAAGCGCCTACCCCTCGGTATGCCAGTGCCACCAGAGTTTCAGCATTTTTAGAAATTACGCGCACATCAGGATGGATGTTTTCGCGACGAAAGGCCTGGCGAGGTACTGCCCCTGGTATATCTCCATCTCCTACCAGCAAAAAAGGTAGCTTTTCTAGTGCTTTGAGGCCCCCATCTTTTGCCGCTTCTGCCACCACTTCTTCTGCGCGACCAGGATAATAGCGTTCAAGCAAATCTTGACGACAAAGCAGCATAACTGCCTCATCGTACAAATCTTTCACCACTAATCCCTGTGCATCAGATTCGATTGTTGCAACAACCATATCAACGCGTCCTTCACGCAACAGCTGTACCAAGTCTTGGTTTTCACTCTCGTACAAGCTGACCGTAATCTGAGGATAGCGACGCTGAAAACTGGCTATAGTACGCGGCATGATAATGTGACCACGCGTAGATGCCACGCCAACGCGCAAAAGACCACGCTGGTTGCCAGAAATATCGCGAAACTCCTGCTCCATCACGCGACGCTTAGTTTGGAAATGGCGTGCATATTCAAGAAATTCTTCACCGGCATATGTCAGCGTCAAAGGCACATGGCGATCGACTAGTCTCACGTGCAGCTCGCGCTCAAGGCCAGCAATATGAGCAGATAGTGTTTGCTGGGTTACGTTGAGCCGCTCGGCTGCGCGAGTAAAACTAAGCTCTTCTGCAACTGCAATAAAATAATCAAAGGAGCTAAAGTTCATATTGTTCTCCCCTTATGCGGACACATATCTGAATCCCTGTTGAGCAATACACTTAGCTTTACGTAGCGTTTTTGATGCTTTTTTAACACAAATAATATTTGTATATAGTACATCTAAATACAGTTTGACTCAATGTTCTCATGCGGCAAGAATAGCTCTGTATGTGCGCGTATTAAATGAAAGGGACTTGCCGCATGGCTGAGTACATTACTCTTGGTTTGTTCGTCGTAATACTTTTAGTTACCCTCTCTTCAGGCATTCCCCTAGTTGTATCGCTTGCCATGGGCCTCATGATCTTTTTGGCATATGGTCTCTTTCGCGGACACAAACCCCAAGCCCTTTTTGGCATGATCAAGCAGGGCGTATCTAAGGTTCGTCCCGTACTTCTTCTTTTGCTCATCATTGGAGCCATTACCGCAAGCTGGCGTGCATCAGGTACTATTCCAGCTATTGTCTGTCTGTCAACCCAGATTATTTCTCCACAGCTTTGCTTGCTTGCATTTTTTTTGCTCTGCTCAGCAATGTCAACGCTTATGGGCACCTCTTTTGGTGCAGCAGCAACAATGGGCGTTATCTGCATGACCATCGCCCGCGCCATGGGTATCAATCCCATGTTTGCTGGTGGGGCAATTTTGGCTGGAGCCTACTGCGGCGACCGTTGGTCCCCCATGTCATCAAGTGCTTTTATCGTAGCAACTATCACTGATACCGATATCTTTGACAATGTGAAGCGCATGCTACGCACTGGCATCGTTCCTTTTATCGGCAGCTGTATTCTCTACGTGCTTATAGGAATATTTAGCGCAGGTTCAGGTACGGTTCCCAATGTTTCTGCTGCTTTTTCGTCAAGTTTTGAAATGTCACCTGTAGTCTTGCTTCCCGCTTTTGCCGTTATTGTACTTTCTGCTTTTAAGGTGCGCGTGCATATAACTATGTTGGTGAGCCTCGCATTAGCAAGCCTTATCTGCGTCTTTGTCCAAGGTGTTCCTGTAGGAGAGCTGCCGGCGCTTTACTTTGGTGGCTTCCACTCAATGAATCCTGCCTTGGCACATATGGTTGATGGCGGCGGTATTCACACAATGCTCGAGATTATCGCAATCATCTCTATTGCTGGCAGCTATGCAACTATCTTTGAGGGCACGGGGCTCATTTGCGGTATGCGCGGTATGATTCAAAAGATTTCCCAACGCTATACGCCCTTTGTGAGTGTGCTTATTACTTCAGTACTGGCGGCCATCATTAGCTGCGAGCAAACTTTAGCAGTCATGCTAACCCAGCAGCTTTGCGACGACGTCGAAGGCGATGGCTCTGCTCTAGCACTGGACCTAGAAAACAGCGCTATTGTAATTACAGCGCTCGTGCCTTGGTCGATTACCTGCGCAGCTATTCTTTCTTTTGTAGATGCCCCCACTAGCTGCATTGTGTGGGCCTTCCTGTTATATCTCATTCCGCTTTGGACCTTGCTTCTGTCCTTTAAGTCGCGCAAAGATCCTAACTTTGTTGCCTCTGAGGCAGGACGCTTACTGGGTCTTGCTGAGCACGATGATGTCCGACGCGTTCGTGGCACCATAGATGCCCTTCCTAAGGTCGCATAATCACAGTACTTTTCGCTGTCTCTACCTTGCGCATCACACATCTTTGTGCGCCTTTGCGCGCAAGGTTAAAAGCGTCCCTAGTCCCCAGGACATACTGGGATCAAAAACTGCGGGGATTAAGAGCTTGTAGCGTTTACTAAACCAGGGTCTAGACCTGCGAGTGTCAGGGCTATTCAGCTGGTTCGGGCAAAAAGAGCGGGCAAACTACCTTGGTATACACCGCCAACCAAGCCATTGAGACACAAAAACCAGCCAACACATCAGATGCATAGTGCACACCTAAATAAATGCGACTCACGCCCACAGCAAGTACCACAAACGCGAGTGAGACTGACCACACCCAACGCATGACGCGGTCTTTCTCATAATGCCATACCAAATAAGCAAGCAGACCATAAAATGCCATTGCCACCATCGAATGTCCCGATGGAAAACTATAACCGCTCTCCGCTACGAGGCGAAAGCCCTCAGGGCGCGGACGCTGTACCAGCTGTTTAAGCAAAACATTAAGCACAGTAGCGCCTGCCAAATTGAATAACATACACCGCCCCGGCTGCCGCCCTGGCGCAAAAGCAGCCGCAACAATCCATACCACCACCAACACTACGGGCATTGCTAAGCCTGTAATTGCCTGCATAATTGGCGTAAGCAAATCACTCCGCAAATCCTCAACGATATAGTGGTATGCCAGACGATCAAGGCGCAGTATCTCGCCTCCCCACACATCTTCTAGCAAAAGCAAAAAAATTACGACACAGATAGCAAAAATCACTGAGCGTCGGTTTGCCCACGCAAGGCGCCGGCCCTTCTTAGCCACTTCTTGGGCTTCTTGTGAAAGCAACTCAGTATCCATTCAAAATCTCCGCTCGCCGGTCATGTAGGCATAAGCTATTTTGTCCAATAATTCTTTGTGTATCCTTAACTAAGCATAAAGGCATCGTAACGCCGCAAACTTATGTCTTCCGCGGACGCTACCATAAGGTAGGTACAACGCTAGATTTGAACTCGTACAACTCCTCACAAGAGTTGTTTTACAGCTTTGAGAGGATATTATGACATCGAGAATGAGTACAGAAAACGCGCTTTATTTGTATCGCCTCTTTCTTGAGGCTTTTGGCCAGGGCAAGCAAATCTTTTTGCCCCGCATCACAGAAGTATTGCAGGCAGATGGCATCACAGCGTATGACTTAGACTGCGAGTCTGTACCAGAGCTCTTGGAAAAACTTGAGTTTGTGACCCTCACCAAGTTTAAAGGTGGACGCATATATGCCACGCTACAGGCACATCCTCAGTTTGATGAAGCACTGACCACACTAACAACAGTTGCGGAAAATGAAGCACCCAAAAAAACTGGCAAGCCCTGGAAGCGCAAAAAGGCTCAGATGAGACCTATACATCCACCTCATCGCGAGCCACTAAAACCCCTGCATGAAGAACTGACAGAAGAAGAAACAGCTGCGTCTGAACCAATCAGTACGGCAGAATCCGAAAACACATCTGCCAAAACGTCTGCGCAAGTTGAAATAGCTGTTGCAAAAACGCCAGATCCTATCGAGCTTGAGCAAAACCAGGCTTCCGATGTTCCTGACGAAACGGCAGAAAAACCTAAAAATGAAACTCCCTTTGAGGGCGAAAATACAAATGAGACCAACACTGCCCTTCTGACCCCTCAGCCCTCAATTCGTCTCACTATTGTTCCCAAATCTGGGCCTGATGTAGAAAGCCTCGAGGAAGAAAACGTCATAGAAGACGAAAGTCTTTTGGAAGAGGGTTTGTTTCCCAAATCTGAACACAAAAGTTCTGCACCTCATCCTACATCTCAGGCTGTTATGTCTACCCCTAGTATTCCCACTCAAAGTGCTGCAGAGCGTGCCTTGCCCAAGCAATTCTGGCCTGAGGTGCGCTGTCCTGAAGAACTTATGAGCAAGCTCGCCCTATCGCTACCCTTCGGCGCTGACGTCCTATCAACACTCGAGGAGGATTGGCAGGTCGCTCGTGCAACTGGCAATGTGAGTTACACGCGCAATGATGCTCACTTCCCCTTGCGCTATCACGATGCCGGCAAAAAACCTCTTGAGGTGTATCTCAAACGCAGTAATGGTCTAAACGCAGGCAAGCGCTGGATTATCTCTGATGTCCAGATGCATACAGAATGCAGATCAACTCCCGAGCATAGAGAGCTGGCCACAGTCCCTCGCACAACACAGGATTTCTGGATGGCAATCTCTGCCACCTCTTTAGCACCTTATCGTCGTCGTAATCTCGCCTTAGAACTCTCTCGACATTTGCATTTCGGAAGCTGGACAGAATTTTGTCAAAGCTTTTTCCTGCTTGCGGCTCATGAAACTTGGGGTGAGATAGACGAGGACGACCTGCCAATTCTGCGTGAATATCTCAGTGTCAACTTTGTTCGCGCACTTGAACAAAACCGCGTCGTAGCGTCAACTGACGGCAAGCAAAAACTCTGGAATACTGGTCTGGTCAATGCGAATTACCAGGAGATTTTCTGTCTCATGAATGTAGTCTCTGCCGCAGAGTCTGGGCCTGCGGAATTTGTCGCGGCGCTCACGGCGACAGATCCTCGTCTCACTGGCTGGGAGATGCTCCCCGCTCCTGCAAGTTATATCTCTTCTCTCGAGGATCTCTATCTACCATATGAAACCACACTTCTCGACAATCCCCGCGCGGACGTTACTACAGAAGCCTGCATGCGTGCACTCGCTCGCGTAAAAAGATCCTTTCGTGAACTCGCACTCATTTGGGATCCTCAAACAAGTGAAAATTACCTGTTACTCCCACTTGAAAAAACAACAGCAGAAGAGGCTAACCCCCAAGTGAGCGCAGCACTTATAGCACAATACCAAGCAGGTCGCCTACACCCCTTGAAGACGCTTTGCTTGCGTGATGCCTATGCATGTGCTCGTGTGGTATCAGCTCAAATGCCTCGCTGGCTCTCGGAAGCCCTTAAAGCCTGATACAGTACGTCTACCCAGCATCACAAATGAACTCTGACAAGTCTTTGGCTGCAAAAGCTTTTTGCCGCATCAATGCAAAATCATAGCTGCAAGCCTGTCCTGATTGAGGGGTAGAATCTAAGACAGCACACAAGATGAGGCGGCTGGATATCCATAAGTTCCATTCGCTAAATTAGCACCACAAGGAGCACCATGAACGTTAGTCAAGCTATTGAACTTGCCGGCTCATTTTTTATTCCTGAATTTCTTCTTGCCGATGGTCTTTCTGCCGTTGAATCAGAGCGCCTCAGGACTGAGGAGGCCATTAAAGTCTTGCGCGATGAGTGGTTTGCGCAGCCATTGGGCAAGGAGTCTTTCTCCTTTGATTTAGTGCGTGAACTAGCCGACCGCAATCGCACGCTTTGTGACCTAGTAGAAACCTCCGATGCGCCAGAGGCAGTTGCCCTCGCGACCCGTCGCGCCGAATCCAACAGTCCTAATCTTTCACGCGGTATGACTGACGCCGATCTTATCCATGGCGTAGCTGCACTACAGCATCGCTCGTTTAAGAAGGTTACACGCGAAGTAGGCGGCAATATGGACAATCTTGCCGTGGTCTATGTTGCCGCACCCGTCAAGGGTACCGTTGTTGGTATTGACCTCGAAACTACAGGGCGCAATCCTGACCGTGGCTATATTATCAATATTGGCTGGGAAACCATGGAGCTCACGCCCGAAGCAACTCCCCAAAATGGTCGTGCCGTCTACTGTGGACTTCCTGATGCATGGGAAGGTCGCAAGATTCCAATGGAGCGTGTTCATCACATTACCCCTGATATGCTTGCTGGTAAAAAACCCCTGCGTCAGGACAAAGATCTACAAAAACAGTTGGTAACCCTGCTTTCTCGGTATCCTTTTATGGCACACAATGCTTCATTTGAGGATTCTTGGATGATGCTGCACCTCAACGGTTATGCCGAAGCACGCAAAGCAGGCAAGATTATACCTATCGACACACGCGATATTTGCCGTCGCATTGACAAGGATATGGTGGGGTTGCCCCGCGAATCGCGCCCCGCTTCACTAGAAAACTGGGCACGTCGTCGCGGCACCTTGGACACAGGAGAAGTAGAAAAACACCTTGGTCTTGATGATACCAACCTGATGCTGCGCACTGTACAAGCTGAGTTTGCTCTCCGTAATATGTTTGTGAGTTCCACACATGCAGAAGCCAAATCTCCAAACACAAGCGCCACTCACAAGAAGACGGGTACTACGACCACAACGACAAAATCACACGATACAAAGCGTATACAGACAAAGCACTCACCCCAGCTCAAAACTGCGAGCAAAAACCTCGAGCAAGCGCTTCTTGAACCTCTTGCTACAGTTTCGCGCGGAGGCTCTCTTGAACTTGCAAATTGGTCTGCTTCCTGGCTTACTCAAGCGGCATCCCAACTACCCGAACATCTTAAGGCAGCTGTACGGATAGGAAGTGTTGAGCAAGGGGATTTTGTTGCTTCTATTACCGGCGAAAGCAACGCCAATCCACAGGTCATCCAAGCGCGCCTGAGCGTAGTAGACCAAACTGGTTTAGCTCACGGACTTGCCTGCTTTGCAGTAGCGCTCGCCCAAGTGAGTGCTACTGGCAAACTTCCTACGCACTCCATCTCGCTTGCCTGCTTTAGTTAGTAACAGCTTTATGAAACAAGGCTTATGAGGCAAGATGCGCCCAGGTCGCAAAACTTTTAGTTACTGCTACCAAAGCCGCGACCACGATTGCCGCCACCAAAACCTCCACTACGGCGACTACCAAAGCGCTGGTTGCCACGGTCATTGTGCTCATAGCGAGCACTATGATTGGGGCGATTACCACGGAAGCCGCCGCGGTCATTACGCTCACCGCGAAAACCTCCACGATCGCTGCCGCGCTCATCACGGCCATGGAAACCATCGCGCCTGTTATCACGACTAGGGAAGCCCCCACGGCCCCCGCCTCGTCTATTGTCATCATGTCTACCAGCAAAACCACCACGTTCGCTGCCACGGAAACTGCCACGAGGCCCACGGTCCTCATCACGCAGACCCATAGCCTCCAATGATGCGTTAAGACCTTTAAGCAGTTCGACCAGGTCCTTGCGATCTTCTTCAGCAAAGCCAGGAATCAAAGTGGGCTCAACACTATCCGCACTCTCACCCTCAGACGTGCCCCTGCCTTGCTCGGTTAAAGAGACGCGCACTATACGCATGTCAGGCTCTTCGGGCTGCACACGAGTAACGAGACCGCGCTTCTCAAGACCAGCCAGCAGCTCGTCCAAAGCACGCAGGCGAGTACCCATCAGCTCGGCCATTTCTTTTTGTTCCATCTCAGACTTGAGAGTCAGCATTTTAAGAGCACGCTGAGCCTCACGATCGCGCTCAGCAGCATCACGACGCTCATCGCCCATCATGCGCTGGCGCTGACGCATCAGACGAGATGCCTTCATCAACTCGTCCATAAACAACTTATCATCATCTGTCTTGCTTGCTACAGAGCTCTCCTTTACTGGCTCTGTCATCTTTGGCTCTTGAGCCCATTCAGGCAAATTCTCGCGTGCCGGGTCCATCATCTCGTTGGCGTTCATATACCTTCATCTTTCTTCCGGTGCTCCCGCACCCGCGCTTCCGCGCGACCCTGACCCCATGTCAAGGTTTTTCAAGACAGCAAGCTGCTGCCAGGACAAGTCTAAACTACCCAAGAAACATTCCTGGTAAACACAGCTGATTCACACGAATTTGTCCTGCTTATATACAGGATGCGCAGTTTTTATCAATCCGTATACCTATAAAAAGGGCAATTGGGGGGTAGACTGTTTGCTAATTGTCGATAGCTATGGAGAACCCATGTCCACAAATCAACAACAAAAAACTGAGCAGGCCGTACAACCACTCGATCGTATTGCCATCGGCCGCCATGCAAGCATTGTCTGCATCATCTGCAATGTTACTTTAGCTACTGCAAAAGCTCTCGCAGGTATTGCTGCGGGTTCTGTCTCGGTCATAGCTGATGCGGTCAACAACCTCTCGGATGCCTCAAGCAATATTATCTCGCTCGTTGGTTTCCAACTAGCTGGCAGGCCTGCTGATGCTGAACATCCTTATGGGCATGGTCGCTACGAATATGTTGCAGGGCTGGTAGTGGCACTACTCGTCATGGCAATGGGCCTTGAACTACTCAAAAGCTCTATTGAAAAACTCATCTATCCCAGTCCAACTAATTTTGGGATACTTACCGGCATTGCTCTGCTTGCTTCTATCTTGCTTAAGCTCTGGATGATGAACTACACACGCAAGGTGGGCAAGCAGATCTCCTCTAAGACGCTCAAAGCAGCAGCTATCGACTCTCGCAACGACACCCTCACGACCACAGGAGTGCTCATCGCTGTCCTCATTACCCATTTAACGGGTATTAATCTTGATGGATGGGCTGGCCTTGCGATGTCTGCTTTTGTTATTTATAGCGGTGTACAGCTCGTCAAAGATACAGTTGATCCTTTGCTGGGCCACGCTCCTAGTACACAAAAAGTTGAGCACATTCGTCGTCGTATTCTTTCCTACCCAGGAGTACTTGCTACCCATGATCTTATGGTGCATGACTACGGTCCTGGTAGGCAGTTTGCCAGTGCACATGTCGAGATGGCAGCTGAGCGCAACCCACTTGAAACCCATAAAATCCTTGACCAGATAGAGCAGGATTTTCTTTCCCAAGATGGTCTTCATCTGGTATTGCACTACGATCCCATCATCACCTGCGACCCCGAGCACACCGATTTACACAACAGGATCGCCCGCCGCATACGCTCAATCGATCCCCGCCTGACCATTCACG
This sequence comes from Olegusella massiliensis, assembly GCF_900078545.1. GTDB lineage: Bacteria > Actinomycetota > Coriobacteriia > Coriobacteriales > Atopobiaceae > Olegusella > Olegusella massiliensis. The sequence continues at coordinate 1,267,843 of NZ_FLLS01000002.1, read as the reverse complement.
ATATGCATGTCGAGGGCTCAGTTAATGACACAAAAGCGGGCGCAACAATCTCTTTTGATTGCATACGCCCACAAGGCTTACCTATGACAAACGATGAGCTACGTGAAGCTTTGAATGAGGTACTCAAACCTCTCATCGGCAATAGCACACTCTCAATCGTTATTGACGAGGGTTACTTGCACATTGCCGATGATATCAACTCTAAAGAACATGAACATCCTCAGGGTTAAAGTCCACATATGCTGTGTCACCCACGTTGTAAATCTTTTTGTTACGAGGGTTATATACCGCAAGTTTAACCAACGCATGACCAATACGGACATGATAGTTTTGATATGCGCCCATAAAGCGAGATAGTACAACCTCACTTTTAAGCAGACCATGATCAGCTAAGGTCAATGCCTCAGGACGCAAAACCAGCGTTGCGCTGGCTCCCAACTCTAGATGACTGACAGCGGTCACGGGAACCTTGAAGCCCTCGGTCTCTACAACGCCTGTATCACCCATTTTTTCGGAAAGCTTACCGCGAAGGAAGTTTGACTCACCAATAAAGTCAGCAACAAATTCATCAGCGGGATGGTTATACACCTCGTGCGGGCCACCAATCTGGGCGACTACGCCCTTTTTCATAATGATGATTTGGTCGGCAATGGCCATCGCTTCGGACTGATCGTGGGTAACATAGACTGCGGTGATACCTGCCTCCTGCTGAATACGACGAATCTCGGTACGCATATCCACGCGCAATTTGGCATCAAGGTTGGAAAGTGGTTCGTCAAAAAGCAGCACGCCTGGCTCGATAACAAGGGCACGAGCCAACGCAACGCGCTGTTGCTGACCACCCGAAAGCTGATTGGTCATGCGATCTTCCATGCCTTCAAGACCCACAAGCGCCATGATGTGCTCAACCTTATCTTTAATGGTTGCCGCATCAAGCTTGCGCAACTTAAGGCCATAGGCAATGTTGTCAAAAATATTGTAGTGCGGAAGCAATGCATAGCTCTGAAAGACCATCGCCGTATCTCGTTTGTTAGGCGTGAGCTTGTTGATGGGGACCTCACCCATGAAAATCTCACCCTCATCGGGACTCTCAAAACCAGCAATCATACGCAGAATCGTAGTCTTACCACAGCCTGAAGGGCCCAACAGGCACGTAAATGAGCCTGGTTCCATCATCAGATTAGCATCTTGTACGGCATAAAAATCTTTCCCCGTTTTGGGGTCCTGATAAATCTTAGAGACATGTTCCAAACGAACACTCTGCTTTTCCTTGGTCATTGTTAGTCCTCCTCAACGCGGCTGGCGACACTATTTTTGCCCCAACGCCTGATGATTGCATTCATGATGAGTACGGATGCGTAGGTGATAATAATCAAGATGGTGGCAAAGGCGCAGGCAATGCCATACTGACCCTTACCGGCAAACTCGTTAATCTGAACAGTAATCATCAAAATCTTGGGCGAAACCAACAGAATAACTGCTGAAATTGCAGTAATCGAGCGGACAAACGTGGTTACAAAGCCCGAGAGGAACGAGTCTTTAATAAGTGGCAACGTCACCGTCTTAAATACGGTGAAACTGTCAGCGCCCATATCGTAGGCACTTTCCTCAACAGACTTATCAATCTGCCGTAAAGCCGAGATACCTGAACGCGTACCCGTCGGCAAAGATCTCACCACAAAAACGATAATAAGAATGGCAGCAGAGTTATAGATGCTCTGCAAAAAACCTGTACCAAAAACGCCGCCGACAAAGCCACGAATATAACCAACGCCCAAGACAGTACCAGGCACAGCCATGGCCAGCATAGAAACAAATTCAATAAAGCCCTTGCCATAGAAGTTTCTCTTGACCACAAGATAAGAAATAATCATCGAGAACAAGGCTGTAATTGGACTAGCAATGAGTGAAAGTAGGAACGAATCTTTGAACGCCTCAAGACCATGATACTTATTAAATACCATGTCAAACCAGCGCAGAGTGAGCGAATAATCACGACCCCAGGTCTTGAAGAGCGCACCCAGAGGCACGCAGGCATACATCACCACAACAAATACCGCAATGACACCGCAGATAATAGCGAGCGGCAGTCGCACTGAACTATCAGTGATAGACATACGTGCACGACTGGCTTTACCGCTGAGGGTCGCCGTGCTCTTGGCCTCAAGTACATACTTTTGCACAAGGAACATCACGAGCGTAATACAAAGCAAAACCACTGCCATTGCAGAGGCACCCTGCTTGTCATAGGCACCCGTAATCTGCAGATAGATAGTAGTTGCTAGCGTATCGTAGGAGCCACCGATAATCATCGGGTTTGCAAAGTCAGCAATCGACTCAATAAACGTCACTAAAAATGCATTGCCCAAACCAGGCAAAATCAGCGGCAAAGTCACTGAGGTAAAGACTTTCCAACGAGAAGCTCCCATATCACGGGCGGCTTCCTCAAGAGAAGGATCGATGTTGCGCAGCAAACCACGCAACATCATGTAGCACACGGGGAAGAAGGTCAAAGTCTGTACCGCTAGAATGCCCCAAAAACCGTAGACATTGTTGTCGTAAATACCCAAAATTTGGCGAGTTATCAGGCCTGACTTGCCAAAGAGCAAAATGATAGACAGAGACAACACAAAGGGAGGCGAGACAACAGGCAGCATGGAGACCACCTTGAAAAGTCCCGTCAAAAACTTTGTCTTGAGTTCAACATACTCCTCGACATAAGCAAATAGCAAACCAACCAGTGCCGACAGGATTCCAACGACAAAACCTACCTTCAACGTATTTGAGATTGCATGATTGAAGGACGGCATATTAAAAATACGTTGGAAGACCTCAAGGGACAAGCCTTTATTGGTAATAATGGAGTCCACCAGCAGTATCGCAAGCGGGTACAGGATGAACAGCGCAAGCAGGGCAATAAGCACCACAATGGTGGTTACCATGACAGGGTCGCCAAAAAATTTTGCCCTATCAAGTGCAGCGCCTTGCTTTGTCTTAGCCTTTGCCATGAGGCAATCTACCTCCCATCGGCAGTTAGGGCCAAGCGGGTATATGCCCACTTGGCCCTAAAAATCAAAACTCAAAAAAACAATCAACGGGCCTTATTCGGTCTTAAAGCGATCGTCGCCGCCGCCTAGGGCCTGCATAAGGTCGTTCTTGTACTTCTCGCTGTTCTGCTTTGCATCCTCAAAGTCATACTTCATGACATTGTCGGGATCAAGGCCGTACTCTGTGGCAACCTTGGGCTGCTCAACATCGTCAATAACAAGGAACTGATAAGAACCATTGCTCTGGGCAAGGCCGACGCACTCAGGGCTCAAGGCATACTCAAGCCAAAGCTTTGCCGCATTGGGATGAGCGCACCCTGCAAACATTGCCGTAGCGCCGATCTCATAGGATGCGCCAGAGCTGGGAACCTGCAGACCAATATTGTCATAGCCGTTATCAACAATCTGGTAAATAGCATCGTGAAGCATGCCAATACCAATGGTGCACTCTGCAGTACCCACCGATTTGGAAGGCCCAGAACCAGATTTGGTGTACTGAGCGATATTCTTATCAAGTTTCTTTAGGAACTCGATACCAGCTTCCTCGGAGCCCTTCTTTTGAATCATGGTATTCAAGAAAAGCAAGGCCGTACCAGAGGTGTTGTAGTTGGCCATCCAGACAAGACCCTTGTACTTCTCATCAAGCAGGTCATCGTAGTCCTTGGGAGCATCGAGCTTCAGGCGCTCAAGTTCCTCTTTGTTGTACATGATGCCCAAGATGCCTTTGTAGATGCCATACCAGTCATTCTCGGTGGATTTATAGGACTCATCAATAAGGTGTTTGGCATTTTCTGGATCATATTTCTCAAGCAGACCCTTGGAGGAAGCAACATTGTAAGGATCAGTCGTGCCACCAAACCAAACATCACCAGAAGGCTTGCCCTTTTCCTCCTCAATCTTTGCCTCTACCTCTTCGGTAGACAGGCGCTGATAGGAAGTCTCAATGCCATAAAGCTCCTGGAAGTGGTTGCAGACAGCCGCGCCATAGTCTTCCTCACAGGAAACGTAGACAACGAGGGAGCCTTCCTTCTTGGCTGCATCAATCAGCTCGGCGCTCGCACCAACAGGATCTTTTTTGGAGCTACCAGCAGAACCAGCATTGCCACCGTTGTTTTTGCCGCCACAAGCTGCTAGGCCTAAAGCAATGCCCATGCCAGCTGTAGTAGCGAGAAAGCCTTTGCGCGTTACGTTACTCATAAGCTTTTCCTTTCCTGTATCACTTGCTCCTACCTTTTGCTGGCAGGAAATGGTGACACGCTTGTTCCAGAAAATCTAGAACCCAACATAGCTATTCTCAACCGAAAATATATATATAACAGAGGAAATAGGTGTTCTAAGGCATATACTCGGCAAACGGTCCGCATAAAATTTATTTTTGTTGTTTAGACCATGCGTTCAGGATGAAAGACCTCATCAAAACGCTCTGCCGTCAAAAACCCCAATTCTGTGCAAGCTTCGCGCAAGCTTGTGCCCTCAAAATATGCTTTTTTTGCTACCTGAGCTGCATTTTCGTAGCCAATTTCAGGAGAGAGCGCGGTTACGAGCATAAGAGACCGAGAGAGATTATCTGCCATTTTGTCGATATGAGGCTTGATACCTGCTACACAGCGCTGCTCAAAAGAATTCATCACGTCGGCAAGCAAGCGGAGAGATTGCAGATAGTTATAGGCAATGACAGGCATAAAAACATTGAGCTCAAAATTACCCTGACTAGCTGCGATACCGATTGTAGCATCGTTACCCATAACCTGTACGGCAACCATCGTCACTGCTTCGCATTGGGTGGGATTAACTTTACCTGGCATGATTGAACTGCCAGGCTCATTTGCGGGAATAGAAATCTCGCCCAAGCCCAAACGTGGACCTGAGGCAAGCCAGCGTATATCGTTGGCGATTTTCATGAGATTGGCTGCAAGCGCTTTAAGTGCTCCATGCGAAAAAACCAACGCATCTTTAGCAGAAAGTGCCCTAAATTTATTTGGGTCAGTAACAAAAGCATGTCCCGTAAGACCCGCTAGTTGTGTTGCTACACATTTAGCAAAACCCGCAGGTGCATTCAATCCTGTACCCACCGCAGTTCCACCCAAAGCAAGGCGCAAAAGTCCGCCCAAGCTTGCCAAAATTTCTTCCTTTGCACCCTCAAGCAGACCACGCCATCCTGAGATTTCCTGCCAAAACCCTATAGGCACTGCATCTTGCAGATGAGTGCGACCACACTTCATCACGCCCCGATTTTCTTTTTCAAGACGAGCTAACGTAGAAATAAGACCATCAAGAGCAGGGAGTAGCTGTTCTTGCAGCGCGCAGACTGCCGCAACATGCATAGCGGTCGGATAGGTATCGTTACTCGATTGCGACATATTGACCGTATCATTAGGGTGAATAGGCTGATCAAGGACGATGTTTTGCTCGACAGCAAGTTGATTTGCTCGGGTGGCGAGTACCTCATTCATATTCATATTGGATTGGGTACCCGATCCTGTCTGCCACACCACCAAAGGGAACTGCTCGTCCCATTTACCTGCAAGCACCTCATCAGCTGCCTGGCAAATGAGCTGGCAGCAGGTCTGATTAAGACTTCCAAGTTCAGCATTAGCAAGAGCAGCAGCTTTTTTGACCAGCGCAAAAGCACGAATGATTTCGATAGGCATACGTTCGGTGCCAATGGGAAAATTATTATGACTACGCTGAGTCTGCGCACCCCAAAGTGCATCGATGGGTACTAGCATTTCACCCATAGAATCATGCTCAACGCGCATTTCGTCACTCATGCCCATGCTTGCTCCCCTCGCCATGCTTCGATGAGTCGAGTGTAACAGCGCTCGCTCAATAGGGTTATGGGATACCTGTAGGGTAGCTTGTCAGCTAACAAACTAGCTCAAGCGAGTGCCTGCAGGAACATCAAAGTCAGGAATTGCCAGCGCAGGTGGGCGTAGACCATCGTCGTAACCTAAGTCCAGCAAAAGACCTTCTGACATCTCTCCTGCCATTTTGTGCGGCGCCATATTCACAACAAAGAGACACTTTTTGCCTACAACACTTTGAGGATCACGGTTCTCATCTTTAAAAGCAGAGAGAATCTGGCGCGTAAAATCACCAAAATCAGCGGTAATCTTTACGAGCTTTTTGGACTGAGCCACATCCTCAACCGAGGTAATGAGGCCAACACGGATATCAAGCTTATCAAAATCGTCATAGCTAATTTCTGGTTTAACAGGCTCACTCATAGAGACTCTTTTCTTCCGGTACCCAATCTTGCGACTCACTCAACTAAAACTCAGCATTACCTACCGTACGAGGATGAGGCAACACGTCGCGAATATTATCGACACCCGTGAGATACATCACGAGGCGCTCAAAGCCCAAACCATAACCCGCATGGTGACAACCACCGTAACGCCGCAGATCAAGGTAATACTTATATTGGTCGGGATTCATACCCAGCTCCTTGATGCGGGATTCAAGAATATCAAGGCGCTCCTCACGCTGAGAACCACCGATGATCTCGCCAATACCTGGCACCAAACAATCCGCTGCAGCAACCGTCTTGCCATCATCATTCAGGCGCATATAAAAGGCTTTAATCTCACGCGGGTAATCAGTCACAAACGTCGGTCGCTTAAAATACTTCTCGGTCAAATAGCGCTCGTGTTCGGTCTGCAGGTCAATGCCCCACTCAACAGGGTATTCAAACTGAGTACCCTCAGAGGCAGCCTTCGTCAAAATCTCTACCGCCTCGGTATAGCTTACGCGCGCAAAGTCAGAACTTGCCACATGTTCCAGACGCTCGCGTAGGCCCTTGTCAACGAACTTGTTAAACATCTCAATCTCATCAGGGCAATGGTCAAGTACGTAGCGAATAACATACTTGAGCATATCCTCAGAATTTTGCATCTCGTCAGCAAGATCTGCAAAAGCCATCTCAGGCTCAATCATCCAAAACTCTGCTGCATGGCGACGAGTGTTGGAATTCTCTGCGCGGAAAGTTGGGCCAAAGGTGTAGATGTCACCAAAAGACAGGGCAAAGTTCTCACCCTGAATCTGGCCAGACACGGTGAGATTTACCGCTTTACCAAAGAAGTCTTGGCTCCAATCAACGCTGCCATCCTCTAGGAGCGGTGGGTTAGCTACGTCAAGTGTTGTCACACGGAACATCTCGCCGGCGCCCTCAGCATCACTTGCAGTAATGATGGGTGTATTCACATAAACAAAGCCATGCTCCTGGAAAAAGCGGTGAATTGCATAGGCCGCTACACTACGCACGCGAAAAATCGCACGAAATAAATTGGTGCGACTGCGCAGATGCTGCTGGGTACGCAAAAATTCCTTGGGCTGACGTTGCTTTTGCAAAGGATAATCATCAGCACAGGCACCTTCAACAATAATCTCACGTGCCTGCAACTCAAAAGGCTGAGGACGGTCGGGAGTCAGCTCAAGCTTACCGTGCACAATAAGTGCGGTACCCGTTCCACACGCAGCAATTTCGTCATAGTTGACCAGGCCATCACGCTGCATAACCAGCTGCAGATCCTTAAAGCAGCTGCCATCATTAAGCACGACAAAGCCATAATTTTTCATATCGCGAATGGAACGAACCCAACCGGCGACGGTAATATCATGTCCACCAAACTCATCTTTATCAGCAAATAGCTGTGCAATCTTAGTACGATTCACATTTTCCTCCCTGGCATGCAGCGCACATATCCGCGCTGAGCATTAACTTTCCTAGCGTATCGCAAATAGCCTCCTTATGACAGCTAGGAGTCCAAGTTAGTCTGCACTATCTGCTAACTCGCGCTATCCTGCAAATAAACGACATGGAAAGAGGAGTGCATGACAAGCTTTACCGTCAAGAACTTCTCACTTTCTGCGATCGCAGAAAGTGGACAGGTGTTCACATGGCATCCAATCCAAAAGGCAGACGCCACAAGCTACCTCATCGCATCGGGCCACCAGCAATGCGTAGCACAGCAGACGGGTAAGACGTTGTCGTTAAGCCGTCCTGACGGTAGTGAACTTTCTGCGAGAGAAGCAAACTATTGGCACCACTACCTTGCGCTCGATGATAACTATGCCCTCATGCAAACAGAACTTATTGCCTCGGGGCTTCTCAAACAAGAAGTGCTCGAGACACAGCAGGGCATACGTGTGCTTTATCAAAACTGGTGGGATGTGGCTGTGAGCTTTGTTATCAGTCAAAACTCCTCTATCACGCGCATCCAACACACTATGGACTTACTGATGAAGCAGGGTAATCCCATTGGCTGCGTTCCAACAGCATCTCGTCTCTTAGAAATTCTGGGCGATGAAACACTTTGTGCGGCGCTTAAACTTGGTTATCGAAAGCCCTATCTCGAGTCTTTGGCAACACAGGTGGTGAGAGGCTGGCAGCCATTGTCGCTTAGTCGCCCTTATGCAGCACTTTCTACGCAAATGGCTGAGTTTCAAACTCTTCGAGGTATCGGTCCCAAAGTCGCAAGCTGCATCTGCCTTTATGGCCTCGGTTATCTAGAAGCAGTGCCTCGCGATACCTGGATAAAGAAGGCCGAACGAGACTATGGTTTTGTGTGGCATGAGCGTCTTGGTGGTGTACAGCAGCAGTTTGTTTTTGCTTGGATGCGCGAGCACGCAAAACGTTAAGAGCCTAGCAAAACAGTTCTACCATCAGGAAACAAGACTTAAGAAGGTAAACTGATGGTAGAACCATTGGTCAATGCTACAAAATAAGGTCCTAGCTACTATGCAAATGCAGGCTATGCACCTTGCACTTGGCAGCTACGCATGGTGGCAAGGGCTGCCTCATGCGCTGCGGGCGTAACGCCAGCGCAGCAACTTGGATCAACCGATATCGTTACCTCAGGCAATGCCGCCTTGGCAAGCAAAGCATTAGAGACAACACAAATATCTGTGCACAAACCAATAAACTCGACTTCAATATGCTCACCAGAAAGCGCAAGTTCACGGGTATCTTCTTCTACCAGCGCCTGAGTCAAAGCCATCGACCCAAAGCTTGGCTTGTCAAAAATACGTGTTGTGGGGCTCAAAACTGCAGCCACCTGCGGACAAATTTGCCAACCTTTGCTGTCCTTGATGCAATGCTCCACGGGCAAATGAGCGCCTTCCTGAGTCTGAAGATAGTCAACAGAATGTGTATCCCTTGTGGCCCACACGCAATCAGCGGGATACGTCGCAATCTTTTTGACTACTGCAGGAACAATCGCCTGAGCCTCAGGTGTTCCCAAAGCGCCATCAACAAAGTCATTTTGCATATCTACCACAACAAGGATTTTCTTCATCGTTCCCCCAGCCACGACGTCTACGACAAAAAGATGCACGAACCAAAAAGTCCGTACATCTAGTGTTCCATAAATAACTAGCCGCGACAACCATATGCCTATCGCCTCCTAATCCGTAGATATCGCGGGCATGACTGCGTATGAAATTCAAAACGCTAAAATAAGGCGCGAACGCTTTTGGCGGAGTACCTAAACATAAAAAGGAGTTCAAATGAAATACTTCGGCACTGATGGTTTCCGCGGCAAGGCAAACGAAGGTCTCACAGTTGAGCATGCATTCAAGATTGGCCGCTATATTGGCTGGTATTACGGTCTACGCACAGGCCGTAAAGCACGTATTGTAGTGGGCAAGGACACTCGACGCTCCAGTTATATGTTTGAGTATGCCATCGCGTCTGGTTTGGTGGCGAGCGGCGCTGACGGTTATCTACTGCATGTCACGCCCACCCCTTCTGTGAGCTATGTTGTTATTGATGGTGGTTTTGACTGCGGCATCATGATTACCGCTAGCCACAACCCCTATCAGGACAATGGCATCAAGCTGGTCAATCGTGATGGCTTCAAGATGGAGCCCGAAATCCTCGAGAAAGTTGAGGAATACATCGATGGAAAGATTGAGGTTCCTCTGGCTACCGGCGATGCTATCGGCCGCACTATCGACCATGAAGCAGGCCGCGAGCGCTATCTCAACCATCTGGTTGCTACCGCAAACTTCCGTCTTGATGGCATGAAAATTGGCCTAGACTGCGCAAATGGCGCAAGCTGGACTGTTGCCGAGCGCGTCTTTACCACCCTTGGAGCCGAGGTACATGTCATCAATGACACACCTAATGGCTTTAATATCAATGTCAATTGTGGCTCCACACATATCTCTACCCTGCAAGATCATGTCCGTGGCAACCTGCTGGACTGTGGTTTTGCCTTTGATGGCGATGCTGACCGCTGCATTGCCGTAGACGAGCGTGGCGAAGTTGTAGATGGCGACCTAACGCTGTTCCTCTGCGGTAAATACCTCGATGAGCTAGGTAAACTCCCCGACCACATGGTTGTTGCTACCGTAATGAGTAATCTGGGCTTTTTCAAAGCTTGTGAGGCCAACGGTCTTAAGACGACTCAAACTGCAGTCGGTGATAAGTACGTCCATGCCTGCATGCGCGAGAATGGCTACAAACTGGGTGGCGAACAATCTGGTCACGTCATTTTCTCTGACTATGAGGTGACCGGCGACGGCATCATGACCGCCCTGCGTATCCTTGAGGTAATGGTCAAAAAGAACAAGCCACTCTCCGAACTCACTGCCCCTGTAACGATTTTCCCACAAGCACTGGTCAATGTTGCTGTCTCTGACAAAGAACATGCTCTTAATCACGATAGCGTTAAGACCGCAATTGCTGGAGTAGAAGCAAAACTTAACGGTAACGGCCGCTTGCTCGTACGCCCCTCAGGTACCGAACAGCTTGTCCGTGTCATGGCCGAAGCTCCCACCCAACGGGAGTGCGAAGAGGCAGTTGCCCCTGTAGTCGAGGCACTAAAGGCTCTAGACTAACCATAGAGAGAGTTAGCAGCATCTCAGCAGAAATATGGATCTGCTTACAGCTCCTACCTACACCCCAAGCTATCCCAACCTCAGATTGGGATAGCTTTTTGTTGCATGCCATGTGGCAGAAGCCACACTTCATTTCACACCAAGTGCCAAACGCCACATTCCGTTTCATGTCACTTCAAGCCAAGTGCCAAACGCCACATTCCGTTTCATGTCAGGTGCCAAACGCCACGTTCTACTTCACTTTTTTAGCCAAAAGCCACGTTTCATTTCACGCGAAAAAAATCTATCTGCGGAAACGTCAGGACCGTTGAAACAGAATGTGGCTTTTGACATTTTTTCTGAAACACAACGTGGCTTTTGGCAAGCAGCGCAGTAAATGCAGCTAAAGAAACTCCGCTGCAAGATGAGCTCGCAACGGAGTAAAAGAGCAACTTATATGAGAGTCATTTAGCTCAGGCGCAATGCACGGGTTGCATTAAGCACACAAAGAATCATAACGCCTACATCTCCAAAGACTGCGAGCCACATAGGAGCCAAACCCACCGCAGCCAGCGTCAGAATCACTAGTTTAATAGCCAAGGCAAAGAAAATATTTTGACGAGCAATACGCATGGTGCCGCGAGCAATACGAATGGCAACAGCAATCTGTGAGGGTCTATCGTCCATCAGCACGACGTCCGCTGCCTCAATAGCAGCATCTGATCCAAGTGCACCCATCGCGATACCCACATCTGCACGCGCCAAAACGGGAGCATCATTAATGCCATCACCAACAAAGGCAAGTTTGCCACCAGTCTTTTCAGTAGCAAGCAGATGCTCAACTTGTTTGACCTTATCACCAGGAAGAAGTTCTGCATGGTATTCGTCAACACCGACTTTGTCAGCAACTTCAGCCGCGGTCTGTTGGCGGTCTCCGCTGAGCATGACCGTTTTTGTAACTCCGGCTTCCCTCATTGCCAGAATTGACTTGGCAGCATCAGTTTTGATCTCATCGGCAATAACAATATGGCCAGCATAAACACCATCAATTGCAACATGGATAACCGTACCTGCAGCACCTACATGTTCACAACGATAAAAATGCGCGCCTTCTGCTTTCATAAGGCGCTCGTTGCCCACAGCAACTCGTCTGCCATCAACCGTAGCAACAATACCTTGACCAGCAATTTCATGAGCAGTGCTTACGCTGCAATCATCATCTGTTTCTGGATAAGCCTGACGCAAAGCAAGTGCAATGGGATGGGTTGAAAAACTCTCAACATGGGCCGCAAGATGCAACAGGCGGCGCTCATCTTCATCGCAAGCATCAAGACCAGCATAGCCACGACCATTGCTATATTCTCCCGCCTCAACGCAGGCAATATCATGCACGGCAGTCACCTCGAAGGAGCCACGAGTCAGGGTGCCTGTTTTGTCAAAAGCAACAGTATCAACTGCGGCAAGAGCCTCAAGATAATTGCCTCCCTTAATCAAAATGCCCTGACGCGAGGCTCCACCCAAACCCCCAAAGAAAGATAAGGGTACAGACACCATCAAGGCGCAGGGGCAACTCACAACCAAGAAGGTCAAAGCACGTAGTGCCCATGTGGGAAAGGCGGCAGCAAAGTCAGCAGACAGCAGTGGTGGCAAAAAGGCAAGCACCAACGCAGCAAATACTACAAGAGGAGTGTAGTAATGAGAAAAACGTGTGATAAAGCGTTCAGAGCGAGACTTGCGCTCGCGGGCACCTTCAACCAAATCCAAAATACGACTAGCTGTGGATTCGCCAGCACTGCTTGTTACGCGTACGCGCAAGGTGCCCGATTGGTTAACACACCCTGAAATTGCTTCATCGCCTACACCAATAGCTCGGGGAAGACTCTCACCCGTAAGAGCAACTGTATCTAAACTTGAATTACCCTCAACAACAATACCGTCCAAAGGTATACGCTCGCCAGGGCGAATAATAATAAGCTCGCCGAGCGCCACCTCTGCAGGATCCACGCTCACAACATTACCAGCACGCTCAACATTGGCAATATCAGGGCGGATGTCCATAAGCTCTGCGATGGAATCACGGCTCTTATCCACTGCAGCATCTTGGATGAGTTCGCCGACCTGATAAAAAAGCATGACGAAGACAGCCTCGGCAAATTCGGGCGCACCACCAGGCAAAAAACCAATTGAAAAGGCACCCAGCGTTGATACGGCCATCAACAAATTCTCGTCAAACGGATCATGATCGCAAATCCCTTGCCAAGCCGCTGCCAACACATCATAGCCTGCGACTACATAGGGCACAGCAAATATCACAAGGCGAACCCACATCGAGGGTTCAAACGTCCGCTCAACACCCACACAAATGAGCAAGAGAATAGCGGCAGCAATGATACGGATGAGCTGGGCTTTAGGATTTTCCTCATCCTCATTGCGAGCTTGACTCAAATCACCACAGCAACATCCATGGCTATGGCCTTTTGTGTCATGGCAGTGCTCATGATTATGACTACTATTACCTGAGTCAGTATGCACATGGCTGTGGTCATGTTTTTCATGGCAATGACAATCGTGGCTGTGCTCGTGCTGCTCCTCATGGCAATGACACTGCTTTTCTTCCTTGCAGCCACCACCTTGCTGCTCTTTAATCTCACTCATCTGATACTCCTAAACAATATATGAGCATATATTCATATCTTCTGCTAAAGCATAGCGCTCTACTTTCCTCCTGTCTAGTAAAAAAGTAAAGCGCTACAGAATTCCTTCTACCAAGCAAAGCAAAGTGAAGTTCTACTCCCCGGCCACTGCTGTTTTGTTTATTTTTGTGGGAACACTGGCTTCTACCATCGTTTTAGGTCGCCGACGTAGACGTCCGTAAATGGTAAACAAAATGATGCCAATAACCGCAGCAACCACGATGGCGCCACCCGGCCGGACATCGTAATAATACGAAAAACTCAAGCCACAGAATGTATAAATCACGCCTAAAACCACCGACAAAATGCAGGTCTGCTTGTAACTACGGCTAACAAGCAAAGCGGTCGCTACTGGCAGTGTGACCAAAGACACTACCAACAGTGCGCCCACAACCTTGCACGCGAGGCCAATTGTAATCGCAGAAAGCAAGGTGAAAATACCGTTGACTACACCAACTTTGACACCTGCTAGTCGCGCCAAGGTTACATCTACCGCCAAATCCAACAGAGCCGCATAACAAATAATGCTTACAGCTACAACGACAACAAACACTACTGCTGTCCAAACCAAATCAATTAAAGTCACCGAAGCAATCGAGCCAAAAAGATAGGATTCAAAAGTATTACCACCTGGAGCTAAATCCGCCAAAATGACAGCCAAGCCCAACCCAGCACTCATGATGACTGCAACAGACATGTCCCCAAAATGCGGCAAGCGCACACGAACGGCCTCAATCATAAAAGCCGCCGCTACACAGCTTGCTACCGCACCGAGTACGGGATCAAAGCCGCCCATCAGGCCAATACCCACACCCAACAAAGACACATGGGACAACGCATCGCTTACCATCGAAGTCTTGCGGTTAATCATCACAATGCCAATCAGGGGCAATGCGACGGCCAACATCACGCCCGCAAGCAAAGTGCGACGCATAAAATCAAACTCAAGCATGGGTAATCCTCCCATCTACAATTCGCCAAGTCGCATCCAGCTTCATATGCGCCGACACAAGCTCTAACTCATGTGATACCAAAAGCGTGCTAATACCTCGTTCTGCTCGTACGCGATCTAACAGCTCAAGGAAGCAGATCTTGCTTTCGCTATCCACACCTGCTGTAGGCTCATCAAGCACAAGGAGTTTGGGGTCGTTGATAAGCGCGCGCGTAATCATGACACGCTGTTGTAATCCACCCGAAAGTTCGTTAAAAGGCACGCGCACATAAGCCGCTAGTCCCATATCAGCCAAAGCCTGCTCAGCTCGCTCAAACTGACGTTTGCGCGGTATTTTGATAAAACCAAAGTCGCCATAAAGACCTAGCGATACCATTTCGCGGCAAGTTGTAGGAAATGCCACCTTGTCCATAACATTTGCTTGGGGTACATACGCAATACAACGAGGATTGCTCATATGTGATGCAGGTTCACCAAAAACTAAAATCTTACCCTTGCGCGGCTTCAGCTCACCCAAAATCAGTTTGAGCAGGGTCGACTTGCCCGAGCCATTCTCGCCTGTAATACAACAAGACGTACCTTCGGCAACGCTCAGGGATATTTTTTTCAACACTGGCTCTGCTGTATAACCAAAGCTCAGATCGCATACTTCAACGGCATTCATCCGGCCTCCTAAACCAAGGACTGATAGATAGCTTCGAGATTCGAACGCATGATTTCGACATAACCGTGCAACTCAGCGCCCTGCTCTTCACTCACATATTCCATCGAAGCCAGAGGAACGGCACGTCCTCCAATTTCACCTGCAACTGCATCTGCTCCCTTAGACGATGCCCCAAGCTCATAAAACACCGTATTAACGTCATGACTGCGACAGAATTCCACTGCTTTTCGCACGGTTTTTAGGGCTGGAGCCTCGGTGGATGTGAGTCCCTGAAGAGGAAAATGTCTGATACCCAAGTCACGACAGAGATAGGCATAAGCATTATGTGTGACTACAAACTCGCGACGCTTTAGATCTGCAAATTTATCCTGATATTCCGCATCAAGTTCAGTCAGACGTGACACCACATCGACCTTGTTTTTTCTGAAGCCACGTTCTCCATCAGGGAACTGTTTGCTCAAACAGTCACAAATGAGATTACAGTAGTGCTTTGCATTATTGAGCGAAAGCCATGAGTGCGGATCAAACGTGATCTTGTCATGTCCTGAAGAAGCACCTTCTACAACCTGTTTTACAGGAATCTCATCGCCATTTTCTTTGGTAACCAAACGATAGGAAAGCAAGTCTTCTGATGCGCGATCAGAAACTAAGAGCCAATCTTTGCCTTTGGGCAGCGTAAAGCCGATATAGCCACTCTCATGTCCCATTTCAAGTGCATACACTTCGTTTGCTTGAACATCTATGATGGAGTGCTGGACAACAACTTTGCCCTGCTTGTTCATAACCTCACGGCCAAGTTTGATGAGTTCTTTTTCGGAGGTATCTGCCGATGCCTGGATAAACGCAACACGCATGATGTCTTGGTGAGTATGACCAAATTCAAAGCCATAGGTACCCGGCCTGACTTCAAGTCGCGCCATATACTGAAACTCACCCATTGCAGCAGCACCTTTATAGGTAATCAAATCAACGCTATCCGAGAGCCTGAGCATGGGGAGCGCTGGAATGTTGTCACGCACTTGGTCGACCCAATGCTCCATATTGGCGCCATTGATAATGAGCAAATTAGCTACTGAAAGGTCACGCAAAGCCTTGGGAGTTGGTTCCCACAGATGAGGATCTTTGTTCGCAGGCATAAACGAGCGTATCTCTACCGCATCTCCTGCCACCTCGCGCGCAAGATCATACACGGGAAAAAATGATGCGTAAGCCAAGGGACTCCCAGCAGGTACATGCGGTGTTTTTTTACATGCAACAAGCGATGCCCCCATAAGAGGTAACAAACACGCCCTGGTACACATATTCAGAAAGTCTCTTCTTGTGTAGTGCATAAAAACTCCTTGCAAAATCTTTTCTCACGCAAAATGCAGCCAAAGAGAGCAAAGAGGCTGCCAAAAGCTGGGGGTTTCGGCAGCCAACGCAGGCTCTGTATGCGCGTTACTCCTTGATTTCGCCCTTAACCTGCTCAAGTGTGGTATTGGGCTTAACAAAGGTGGGATACCAATCGCCAGCAGCCATCAACTCATCGGCATTCTTGCCATAGCGCATATGGAAGTGAACCATTTCTTCTTCACCATGCACGGGCATCATCAGTAGTACGGGATATTCTGC
This sequence comes from Olegusella massiliensis, assembly GCF_900078545.1. Classification (GTDB taxonomy): domain Bacteria; phylum Actinomycetota; class Coriobacteriia; order Coriobacteriales; family Atopobiaceae; genus Olegusella; species Olegusella massiliensis. The sequence continues at coordinate 1,251,055 of NZ_FLLS01000002.1, read as the reverse complement.
CTGAGGATCGCTTGCCTCAAAAATATCCCACTCTAACTGGTGCCCACCATGCTCAACTTTGCGAGCTTCCTTAAAGTGATATTCAGCATGGGTAAGTTCCTTACCACCCTTATCCTCAAAGCCATCAAGGAATGTAACGGTATCGCCTTCGATCTTAAGACCATCAAAGTCAGCCTTTACCTTGGCAGAGAAGTCCTTCTTTACCTCATCGGCAGACTTCTTATCGCGCTCACCCACTTCCTTAAAGGTGCTATCGAGCTCGGGATTGCTTAGGTAAGCAGAAAAACCATTCCAACTGCCTGCCCAATCAGAAAGACTAACGGTCTGGGTAGCACTCTGCGAGCTACTTGCACTGCCAGCGGAGGAACCAGCAGATCCAGCAGGCGTTGGAGTATTGTTGTCAGCACAACCGGTTAGTACAAGAGTTGCTGCTAGAGCAAAAGAAATGCCCGAAGCTGCAAGAGTTGTCATCCTATTCATTATCTATCTCCACTTTCTATCCTTATCCTAAAGATAACCATGGTTAACTTTTACTAGGGTATTTCTTATTTTACATTTGTCAACCTTAGCTAACTTAAATCTTCGACTTCAGTATTGACACGATAAACTGTGATTGGTTCTAACGTGCGAGCATAGGTAGAACCCCATATTTATCCACGCGCATGAGACTTGTGTATTAACTATCTGCTACCCAGGAAGCATCATTTCATACGTCACTACCACCGCAAAGAAACTCTTTCGCAACCTCTAAAATTGTAAAAACATCAAAACATGAATTTGTCTTTTACAAAACAGCTGCTGGATGCTTTATCAAACAATTAATTTGTCACAAAACGGTGTTTTGCATGCTGGAGCTGCGATTTCCGGTCACAATACAGTGTTTTTTCCCTCACCTAGCAGGTCAGCTCTGCTTGCCAAAACTCGTCCCCTTTTCGTCCTCCACCAAGTCACAAATCATAGAGTGGCTTTTGATGCTGACCTACTTCTTGTCTCGCGCATAAAAACGCGTGCAACAGGGTTGATGACCCGTACAAAAATGCCGCCCCAGCAATGGAGCGGCACCAAAATCACTTAGCAGAAAAGCAGAGTCTAGTCCCTTGTAAGCTTGCGATGCAGGCGATGAGGTCGCGCAGCATCCGGGCCTAGACGGCGTATGCGATCTGCTTGATAGTCTTCGAAGTTGCCTTCGAACCAATGCCAGGCACCAGGATTTTCGTCAGTACCTTCCCATGCCAAAATATGCGTGGCAACACGGTCCATAAACCAACGGTCATGGCTAGTAATCACAGCACAGCCAGGGAAGGCAAGCAAAGCTTCTTCCAAGCTCTCAAGCGTCTCAGTATCTAAGTCGTTAGTAGGCTCATCGAGTAACAGCAGGTTGCCACCCTGTCGTAAGGTCAAAGCAAGATTGAGCCTATTTCGCTCGCCCCCAGACAAAACACCTGCACGTTTTTGCTGGTCGGTGCCCTTAAAACCAAAAGCAGAAACATAGGCACGGCTGGGAATTTCCTGATCGCCGACAACTATATAATCATTACCATCCGATACAACTTCCCAAACAGTTTTTTCGGCATCAAGGCCAGCGCGTCCCTGATCGACATAGGAAAGCTTTACCGTCTCCCCCAACTCCAACAAGCCAGACGTTGGCTGCTCCTGGCCCACTATCATTTTGAAGAGTGTCGACTTACCTACACCGTTGGGGCCAATCACACCAACAATACCATTGCGTGGCAACGTAAAGCTCAACTCATCAATGAGCACGCGCTCACCAAAGGCCTTATGCAGATGCTCAACCTCAAGCACCTTGTTACCCAAACGAGGACCCACGGGAATCTGGATATCTGTAAAGTCAGTCTTTTTGGTCTGGCGTGCCTCCGCCTCCATTTGCTCATACGCGGCAAGACGAGCACGGCTTTTTGCTTGGCGTGCTTTCTGAGAGCTGCGCACCCACTCCAACTCAGACTTCATCTTTTTGGCGCGACGAGCATTTTGCTTGGACTCCATCTCAAGGCGGGCTGCTTTGGTCTCTAAATAGGTGGAGTAATTACCCTTATAGGGATACAACGTTCCGCGGTCAACCTCGCAAATCCATTCGGCAACGTTATCCAAGAAATAGCGGTCATGTGTAACTGCCAGCACTGCACCAGGGTAATTCTTGAGGAACTGCTCAAGCCAAAGTACCGACTCAGCATCCAGATGGTTGGTTGGCTCGTCTAGCAGCAGCAAATCAGGCGCCTCCAGCAAGAGCTTGCATAACGCCACACGACGACGCTCGCCACCCGACAGGTGGTCAACCTGCTCATCTGGATCAGGACACTGCAGAGCATCCATCGCCTGCGTCAGCTGGCTATCCAGATCCCAGCCATTTGCCGCATCAATCTCAGTTTGTAGCTCACCCATCTCGCTCATCAGAGCATCAAAATCAGCATCAGGCTCGCCCATTTCCTCACCGATTTTGTTGAAGCGCTCAATCTTGGCAAGCAAATCGCCAAAAGCCATCTCGATGTTTTCTTTAACCGTTTTGGAATCATCCAAAGGTGGTTCCTGCTGTAGCATACCTACGCTATAGCCTGGTGCCATTCTTGCTTCACCTGCGGAAATATCTTCCATGCCTGCCATGATTTTGAGCAGGGTCGACTTACCCATACCATTAGGACCGACAACGCCAATCTTGGCGCCAGGGAAAAAGCCCATCGTCACATCATCAAGAATGACTTTGCCCTCAAAAGCTTTGCGAACCTTGTACATCTGGTAGACAAACTCTGCCATATCTCTCCTCATATCCTGCTTTGCATACTACAAGACAGTCTCACGTTGCTTTACTTCTTAATCGATAATAACAGGCAAAACAGCTTACTTTCATCCTCACTACTCCGTTCACCGTGTCTCCGCCACCCCAAAGCGATTGCTAGTGATAAAACACGAAATCACTTGTTAGTATGGCGACAAGTACCTACAGGTACGACAAATGAATACTCTCGGAAGACACGAACGGAAGAGACCGTGACTCACACGGAGCCGAAGGGGCGGCAATAACTCTCAGGCAAAAGGACCGTTCGCCGACGAAACCTTGGAAAGGTCATCTGACCACCGAAGAAGCAATCCATTTATTTGGAGAATCTTTCAGGTCAAAGACAAGGGCACAGAGCTGAAGTTTTGCTCTGTTCGTAAAACATGACTCTACCGTTTCGCGCTGGAAGCCACAAAGTCTCGAGGGAGTAGCTATGAAAAAAACACCCCTGTACGACATCCATGTAAAAGAAGGTGGAAAAATCGTCCCCTTTGCTGGCTACCTGCTGCCAGTACAGTACCCCACCGGCATTCGCACAGAGCATGAAGCCGTACGTACACATTGCGGTCTTTTTGATGTATCTCATATGGGCGAAGTACGTTTTTCAGGTCCTGGTGCTCTTGCTACCATCAATCATTTACTTACCAACGACTACAGCAAAATGAAGATAGGCAAATGTCGTTACGGCATTATGTGTAATGAGCAGGGCGGTTGCATCGATGACCTTATCGTCTATAAGTTTGCCGACGATGACTATTTTGTTGTTATCAACGCCGATAATCATGACAAAGATATTGCTCACATGCAGGCAAACTTACTGCCTGATACGCAATTTGAAGACCTATCAAGCAGTACTGCCCAACTTGCACTACAGGGACCTTTGGCGCAAACCATTATCGAAAAACTAACTGATCCCCAAACGCTACCCCAAGGCTATTACAGTTTTTGTCCTCATGTTCTCGTGGGTGACATTGACTGCCTGGTGTCAAGCACAGGCTATACCGGTGAAAAGGGTTTTGAGCTGTACTGTGCAAACGATCAGGTCACAAAACTCTGGCAGCTCTTCCGCGAAGCAGGCAAAGACGAAGGGCTTATTCCCTGTGGTTTGGGTGCTCGAGATACTCTGCGCCTTGAAGCAGCGATGCCACTTTATGGGCATGAAATGGATGAGCAAACCACACCGCTAGAAGCAGGTCTGAACTTTGGCGTCAAACTCAACAAAGACGACTTCATCGGACGCGATGCTTTGCTTTCCAAAGGCGATCCTCAGGTCATTCGCGTGGGTCTTATTGCAACAGAACGTGGCATTCTACGCGAACATCAAAACCTCTACATTGGCGATGAACTTATTGGCCACACAACTTCTGGCACGTTTGCACCTCATCTTAAGCAGTCAATTGCTATGGCAAAGGTCGATGTTGCTCATGCCGCAGTGGGCACTCAGGCAGAAGCCGATGTCCGTGGCAGGCGCTTAGCTGTGCGTATCGTAGAACTTCCTTTTTACAAGCGCGACTAATTTGCACTTCTTAGCACTAAGCGGACTTAAAAAGTCCGAATAACTAAAAGCAGTAAGAAAGGATTGCATGATGGCAGAGGTCAAAGAAGAACTTGAGTACACCACCTCCCATGAGTGGGTCGAGAAAAATGGCGATATCTATGCAATAGGTCTGACTGACTTTGCGCAAGATTCCCTTGGCGACATCGTATTTGTCAACCTTCCCGAAGAAGGCGATACCATCACTGCTGGCGAACCTTTTGCTGATATCGAGTCTGTCAAAGCAGTATCCGATGTATTTAGCCCGCTCACAGGCACCGTTGCTGCAGTCAACGAGGAACTTGCTGATGCTCCTGAGCTGGTAAATGAGGATCCTTATGGCAGTTGGCTCATCAAAGTTGAAGATGTCAGTGATATAGAAGAGCTGCTTGATGCCAAAGCTTACATGAAACATTGCGCCAACGAGGAGGCATAAACCATGGGAGTCTACGTCCCATCAACTGCAGCAGAGCAAAAAGAGCTGCTCTCAACCGTAGGCCTCAACTCCTTAGATGAACTCTATCAAGTAGTCCCCAAAGAAGCGCTGGTATCCAAACTCGAGCTCCCTGTAGGGAAAAGCGAATTAGAAGTTGTTGATACTCTCAGCAAGCTTGCCAATAAAAATCAGCGTTTTCAGAGCATCTTTCGCGGCGCTGGCGCCTACCGCCACTACATCCCTGCAATCGTGCAGAGCGTTACGAGCAAGGAGGAATTCCGCACGGCTTACACGCCTTATCAAGCAGAAATAAGTCAAGGTGTGCTCCAGTCAATCTTTGAGTACCAGACACAGATTTGCGAACTCACAGGCATGGAGGTTTCCAACGCATCTATGTATGACGGGGCAAGCGCTGCTGCAGAAGCAGTGTTGATGTGCCAAGAGCGCAAACGCCAAGACGTTATTATTTCTGCTACGGTCGACCCGCAAACCATCGCTGTCGTCAAGACGTATTGTGCAAGCCGCAAAGTTCCCGTACACGTGGTAGCTGCAGATAAGTGTGCAACTGACATCGCTGCACTTGAAAGCACTATGAATGCTGGCACAGCCGCTGTGCTGGTACAAAGTCCTAACTACTATGGTGTGATTGAAGATATTGATGCAATTGTTGCCGCAACACACAGCAATGGCGCCAAGCTTGTTATGAGCTTTAATCCTATTTCCTTGGGCTTACTCAAAACTCCTGGTGAGTATGGAGTTGATATAGCCGTAGGCGAAGGGCAAGCTCTTGGTATGCCGCTAAGCTTTGGCGGTCCTTATCTGGGTTTGATGACATGCACAAAAAAGCTCATGCGCAAGATGCCTGGCCGCATTGTAGGCGAGACCTCTGATGCGAAGGGACGTCGCGCTTTTGTATTGACGCTCCAAGCACGCGAGCAGCATATTCGCCGTGAAAAAGCCTCGTCTAATGTTTGCTCTAATGAAGCACTGTGCGCTATGACAGCTTCGGTTTATCTCGCAGCGATGGGCCCCAAAGGCATCTATCAAGTCGCACAAAGCTGTACTGCTCATGCACATTACCTGCAAAGGTGCCTTGAAGAAATCCCTGGGTTTAGCTTACGTGACACGCGTCCTTTCTTCCATGAGTTCCTTACCAACTGTCCCTTCGATGCAGAACAAATTGTAGCCAAGCTGAGCGAGAGGGGAATCCTTGCCGGTCTTCCTGTTGCCGGGGGTTTGCTCTGGTGCTGTACCGAACTCAACAACCGCGAGCAAATCGACCTACTCATTGCTGCTCTTAAGGAGGTGAGCGGTGTATGAAACTCCTCTTTGAGCGTAGTGTTTCGGGGCGTCATTGCGAGCTTCTACCCGCACTAGACGTAGCTGAGGTTCACTTTGATGCCGCACAGTTACGCACACAGGCACCAAGGCTTCCCGAGCTCTCCGAAGTCGATATAGCTCGCCATTACACCGAGCTTATGAAGCAGACCCATGGTGTCAATGATGGTTTTTATCCCCTGGGATCTTGCACCATGAAATACAATCCCAGCGTCAATGAAGTCCTTGCCAGCATGCCAAATTTTGCTGACATCCATCCTTTGCAGCCTCTGTCAACGGTGCAGGGCTGCCTTGAGCTGCTTTATAACATCGATCACACCCTTCGCGAAGTGTGTGGCATGGATGCGACCACCTTACAGCCGGCAGCAGGTGCCCATGGCGAGCTTACGGGACTGCTGCTCATCCGTGCTTGGCTCCTTGATCATGGTAAAGCCGAACGTGATGAAATTATCGTTCCTGATACTGCGCATGGCACCAATCCCGCCTCGGCAAGTATGGCTGGTTTTCAGGTAATTTCGGTAGCTTCTAACGATGAAGGCGGAGTCGACCTCGATGCACTCAAGGCAGCCGTAGGTCCCCACACCGCGGGGCTGATGCTCACCAATCCCAATACCCTCGGGCTTTTTGATCGCAATATTCTTGAGATTACCCGCATCATCCACGAAGCGGGAGGCCTTTGCTATTACGACGGTGCAAATCTCAACGCAATTATGGGACGCGTCCGCCCAGGCGATATGGGGTTTGATTGCACCCATCTCAACCTGCACAAGACCTTCTCGACACCTCATGGCGGAGGTGGCCCAGGTGCGGGTCCTGTACTTTGCAAAGCAGAACTTGCACCTTATTTGCCAGGACCTCTTATCACCAAAACTGATGCTGGCTTTAGCTTTGAGACGCCCTCAAAAAGTGTTGGGAGGGTACGTAGCTTCTATGGGAATTTCCTTGTAGTTCTGCGTGCATATGCCTACATCTTGTCACTTGGCGCAGACGGCATGAGACAGAGCTCCGCCAATGCAGTTTTGAATGCAAACTATCTACTTGCAGCGCTACGTAAGGATTTTACTATCCCCTTCCCTGATTCTTGTATGCACGAATTTGTGATGGATATAGGGCCTCTCAAGGATGAATGCGGCGTGTCTGCAATGGATGTTGCCAAGCGTATGCTTGATTTTGGTATTCATCCACCCACTATGTATTTCCCGCTTATCGTGCACGAGTCACTCATGGTAGAGCCTACCGAAACTGAGGGCAAAGAAACTCTTGATGAGTTTATCGGCATCCTCAAGACTATTTTGACCGAGGCGCGCCACGATGGGACACGTCTGCACGATGCGCCCTTTAGCTGTCCTATAGGACGACCGGATGAGGTGGGTGCTGCACGTAAACCACACCTACGCTATGACTTTGATGTTGAGTAACTAAGAAACGCCCAATTGCCACGAGAGGAAATCACCGTGATAAAGAACTTGGGACTCATAGAGGCAAAAGGCTATGACCCCTATGCCAATCTTGCTCTTGAGAGACTCTTATTTGAGCAGACGGGCCCCAATTGCTGCGTACTTTATCTCTGGCAAAATGCCCACACCGTGGTAATTGGGCGCAATCAAAATGCTTTGGATGAATGTGATGTATGTGCTCTCGAAGCTGAGGGTGGGCACCTTGTGCGGCGACTTTCTGGAGGCGGTGCAGTATATCACGATCTTGGCAATTTGAACTTTACCTTCCTTATACCAACAAAAGACTTTGATATTGCAAAGCAAAATGCGGTAATACTTAACGCGTTACAGTCACTTGGTATCAATGCGCAGGCTACAGGTCGCAATGACCTCACCGTAGATGGAAGAAAGTTTTCGGGTTGTGCGTATTTGCACGAAGGTGAGCATAGCTACCACCATGGAACACTTCTTGTTGCAGCAGATTTCGGCGCACTGAGCCGCTACTTGCAACCTTCACCACTCAAATTACAAGCACGCGGCGTCAAATCGATACGCTCACGTGTTGTCAACCTATCCGAACTTTCGCCCTCGCTCACCATACAGCAGCTCAAGTCTGCGCTTGGCCAGTCATTTGGAAAGGTCTTCAACTCTCAGGTAGAGCGCATAGATTCTACTCAACTTGATGAGGAGTATCTTGAGCAGCTCCGCACGCATTTTGCTTCGCCAGCATGGAATCTTGGGAAAAAACGCCATCTGTCCCAAGGAGCTGAAGCTCGATTTTCTTGGGGCACCGTCCGTCTTGACCTTGAGATTGCAGAGGGACTCATACAGCAAGCCTATCTCTGGACAGACGCTCTTGCCGAAGGTTTACCCATCCTTGTAGAACGCGCCCTTTCGGGTTGCGCACTTGATGCGTCCGAATTGCGATCCCGCCTTGAGGGCGAAAAAATAGATAAGCAGGTCGCCTTTGACCTTGCACAATTAGTCCTATCAATTGCTGCCCGCTAGGAGAAAACATGTTTGATATTGCCATTATCGGTGCAGGTCCTGGCGGCTATACCGCAGCCCACGAGGCTGCTCGTCGAGGCAAATCGGTCGTTTTATTTGAGCGCAATCTCCTTGGTGGTACCTGCCTTAACCGCGGTTGCATACCTACAAAAGCTCTACTTCACTCATCTAAAGCTTTCGTTGAGGCAAGCAGCGGAAGTGAATATGGCATCAGCTGCTCGGGCGTAGTGTTGGACTTTTCTGCCATGCATGCGCACAAGACAAAAATCGTGACCGGTCTTCGTGATGGTCTCGCCAAACTTATGAAAAACGACAAAGTTACGTTAATAGAAGGAGAGGCGCAGCTCACTTCTGCAAATGATGCATCGTGCATCATTGTTTGCGGCGGAATGGAATACGAAGCACATGAGCTTATCATCGCCACAGGCTCGGTGCCCAAACGCATTCCTATTCCTGGCATCGATCTTCCTGGGGTACTTACCAGCGATGATATCCTTGAGGGTGAAGGTGCAGATCTTTCCTCCTTGATAATTATTGGCGGTGGCGTTATCGGAGTCGAATGTGCAGAACTATATGCTGCATTAAGTCGACAAGTGAGCATTCTTGAGGCAATGGAGCGCATACTGCCACCCTTTGACAAGGAAATCGCCCAGCGGGTAAACATGCATCTCAAAAAATCAAAGGTCAAGATTGAAACGTCTGCTCGTGTTGCTGAAATTACGCAGCAAAACGATACCCTATGCGTCAGATATTGCGACAAAAAGGGTAACGAACAACAGCTGTGTGCTCATGGCGTACTTATTGCTACGGGACGCGCTGCCGAAACAACGGGCTTATTTGCAGATACTATCTGCGCAAAGTTAGAACGCGGTGCTCTCATTTGCGATAATGACGGACGCAGTAGCCTACCTCATGTGTGGGCAATCGGCGATGTCCGTGCAGGTACAGCTCAACTCGCACACGTTGCAATGGCTCAGGCACGCAATGTGATACGGGCCATCTGTCATGAGGAGCAGCTCATAAATGAGCAGCTCATTCCTAGCTGTGTCTATACCTCACCTGAAGTAGCATCCATCGGCATGACCGAAACCGAGGCAAAAGAGCGCAAACTCTCAATCCGTGTGGCAAAAGTCGTAAGTGGGTCCAATGCAAAATGTCTGATAGAAGGTGGCGACTCAGGCTATCTCAAGCTTATTGCCGCAAAAGATGACGGACAAATTTTAGGGGCACAGCTTGTGTGTCCGCGTGCCACCGACCTCATCGGAGAGATCGCTGTAGCCATCGCACAAAACATGACAGCAGCCCAGCTTGCTGCAACAATCCACCCGCATCCCACCGTAAGCGAGCTCATTGCCGAAGCCGCGTTTCAATTGATATAAGCAGCGATTGTCTTATATCTTGGCTCGCAATCTTATGCCTTGCTTCGCTCAACCCAAACATGTCCACATTTGTTGCAGAAATACTGCTTGATGGTCCACTCACCATCTTGGTAGGTCTCCGTACAGACTACGTCCTCACTACCACATTCAGGGCAATCAGGCATCATCAGATACTCATCGAGCTCGCTGGAATCTACGTAACTAATAGCCATAGCGCATCCCCTACTTGTGTTCGCCTGAGGCGGCAATACTGCTGCCCTTTACGCACTGCAACGCCCTTACCAACAAAACTCTAAAACCAAAAGTTCCTACAAAACTGTCTAATGCATACCCATATACACACCTATAACATAAGGCACAAGCCATACCAACCAGACAAAAAGACTGAGGCGATGGAAGGTACGAGCACGTTTTTCATTGTGACTCACAAGCGTCACCGTTGCCCAAATTGCATGAAATGCCATAAGAACAATCGCTAGAGCACCGGTAACTGCATGTAATCCAATTCCTGTAGCACCTGCTTGGGCAATCTTGCTCATCAAGGCTGTACCTGTACTATCACAAATCAATCCCAACCAAAACAGTGTAAGATGCATTGGCTTAAGTACTTTTGCGTGACGTTCGGAAAAGACGCCAATGGTATACAAAATAAGTGCGAGTGTAATTGCAATGATTGCAGCCAAAAGCATTGGTTTCATGAGTTCTCCTGCTCCATATTGTTTTTCTCTCCCCAGCTATCCTACGCCCAAACACCCCACTAAAACCCTTACGCTTGACCTCCTAACTCAGGCAACTCAGGCAAGCCACACCATTGACGCACACGATGCAACATGCCCTCTGTATCTAAAATCCCATAGGCAAAACCTTTGCGCACCAGCTCAACTGGCACATAGGCATCATACTTTTCAAAAACAGGCACTTCTTTAGGATAGAGCAACTCAAGGGGATCAAGCGGACGCAGGGCTTGCTTGGCAAGCACATCAACAAAGGTTTGCGCATCTGCTTTCATACGGAATTGCAAAAAGTATGGACGACTTGAGTCCAGGCCCTTAAGTCCTAACTCCTCTGAACAGCGCAGCTTAAGGAAACGCTCTAGAGCCAAAAAAGCATAACTGCCCAGCCAAGGAAACAGCGCCCAACTATCTCCACCAATATTGATAAGCGGCGCGTTAAGCATGCCTGAAGCGCCTGCCGTACGACGCGCCTGAGCAAGACGAGCACGGGCATTATCCATGAGATAGGGATATATCACATCTTCTGCGAGAATGTGTGCCATGCGCTCGAGTACATGGGTATGAATGTCACCGGGGCACTCGCCAAAATAGGCAGGCACCTGACCTTTTACCTGGGTGCAGTAAACCATATGCCGTTTATGGTCCACTTCTTCTACCAGCCACGTGGCACCCGCAATAGCAATTTTGTCACCTACAGGTGGCGGCATCACCGTAGTACCAAGCTCTTGGCTTTCACTACGAACGGTGTACTCCTCACTCTCAACAAAGACTCCGTAGAAGCGGAAATTGTTAACCACACGCTCCCCCGCTAAGCCCACAATAAGGCCGCCTTCATCAGTCTGTTGAATTTGTTCGCTCGCAATTAAATGGTGAAGCAGTACTCGATAGTCATCTGTTGTAACCCGTTGGAATGGCGTGAGAGTCAACACGCGCACTGCAAGTTCTGCGGGACTCATTTCACCTTGTGATGCCAGTGTTGCCATTGTCTGATGATAAAGCAGGCTAAAGGGTAGGCGATCCAGGCGGGGAGGCTCAACCCAGCGCTCTTCAAGGTAGAGCTGCACCAAAGCAATGCCTTGCAAAAGTTTCCAAGGAATAGTTTCACCCAAGGTGGAGCGAGGCTCAGGTCGTTCTTCTCGCATGACAAACCACATCTCGGACGGCGTACCACGACGACCAGTGCGCCCCATGCGCTGCAAAAAACTTGATACCGTAAAAGGTGCATCAATTTGAAAGGCGCGCTCAAGTCTTCCAATATCAATACCAAGCTCAAGAGTTGAGGTTGTAATTGTAGTGAGGGCTGTTTCTTCATCCTTCATTGCGTCTTCGGCAGATTCTCGCAAGGGAGCAGAAAGATTGCCATGATGGATTAAAAAGCGATCTGGCTCACCATTTGCCTCACAATATGAGCGAAGCGTCGTAGTCACCGCCTCAGCGTCCTCGCGCGAATTGGAAAAAACCAAGCACTTTTTACCCCGACTATGTTCAAAAATATATCCGAGGCCTGGATCTGCTAGCTGGGGTGCAGTATCGGTTTTGCTCTCATAGCTGCGCTGAGGCATGCAAGCAAGTCCTTCTTTGCCCGGCATGCCCCCATCCACCTCGATATCGGTCAATACAGCTGCTTCCTCTGCCTCATGCCGATGGGCATAAGGTCCGCGCCCCAACTCATCATCAACAGCTTGATAATCACTGATATAAAAATGTTCCATTGACAAGCGCCAACGTTGAGACGCATCATCAATGCGCAAAATGAGCGTTTTGTGCCCTGTACCCGCAGAAAGATATTCGCCCGTACGCTCGGGATCGCCCACTGTCGCAGACAGTCCAATACGACGTGGCCTCACTCCTGCTAGACGAGACAAGCGTTCAATCACACAAAGGGTCTGAGCGCCTCGATCGCCCCGCATGAGAGAATGTACCTCATCAATCACAATAAAACGCAAATCACCAAAGAGCTTGGGGATTGCTGAATGGCGATGTAGCAACAGTGCCTCAAGGGATTCTGGCGTAATTTGCAATATTCCTGAAGGATGCTTTATCAATTTTGCCTTGCGCGAAGCAGCAACGTCTCCATGCCAACGCCAGACAGGAATCTCCTCTTCTTCACAAAGCTCTTCTAAGCGTCCAAACTGATCATTTATCAGTGCTTTGAGTGGGCCCACATAGAGCGCCCCAACAGAACTTGAGGGTTCTTCCTCCAAAACTGACAGTATGGGGAAAAATGCTGCCTCAGTTTTTCCAGAAGCTGTGGATGCACAGAGCAACACATTATCGTCTGTATCAAAAATCGCATGAGCGGCTGCCACCTGCACACCACGCAGCGATTGCCACCCATTGCGGTAAATAAAATCCTGAATAAACGGCGCATAACGCTCAAATGCTTCCATATTCCCTCCCAACACTTCACGCTAGCACAGATATTCGCTTATGTACTTTTCACAGCCAAAAAAAGCGTCTTCCCTCGAAGAAGGAAGACGCTTGAGAAAGGAGGGCAAACTGGTATTAGTTTGCAGCTGCATCGTTAGCGTCCAATTTGATGCCGGAGGCCTTTATCACCTCGGCAAAATCCGTTGCCATAAGATCGTTATCAACATCTAGGGAGAGACTGATGTTAGTGGTGAAACTGCCATCGTCATTGGTTTTGGTATTTTCTGAATAGCCCCATGCACCATGACTGTTCTCAGTGTAATTCAAAAGACCGGTATCAGCTAAGATACGTTGAGTCGTATTGCCGGTTCCCTCATAGCGACCATTCATTACCAACGACCCGAAGTATTGATACTCGTTGCTTGCATTGCTCGCAGTTAGTCCTATACGACTCAGCGCAGATTCCTTCCAAGATTTACTCTGAATATAAGATATGAGCTTTTCTCCCATAGCTTTTGCCTTATTTTTATCAATGCTGATACTTTCACCAGAGTCCCCACCTTTGTAGCTCGGCGCAAACACTGCGCCAACCCACTCGAAATCAGCGTGATCGTATCCAAGCAAAGCATTAAGGAAGAAATCAGAATCGCTGTAGATATTGAGCAACTTTGACGCAGCGCTATGGGGATCTCTGACCGTTTGCTCAGAGACAGGAATGACATAAGATCGGGTCAAGCTGCGACCATCTTTGAGCTGATACGCAAAGCGTACATAGACCGTAGTAGCGTCAGAAGAACTACTGATACGCTCTACCTCAGCTTTGAGCTCATCACGATTTTCCACAATAGTTTGATGTAAATCAATCGTTTGTTGCATCAGGCGATCGGAATCTTTGCCAAGTCCTGCCTGAGCAGCATAATCGGTGTCACAAACTTGAAGATTCAAGGTTGAAACATCTTTAGTCTGCGGAATTGTGGTCGAAAAACCAGCTAGGTCCAAGCCAAGCCCCACAAGTAGAACCGAACTTAAAGCACACATTGCGAGTGCTTCAACTGCACGACTGCGAGTAAAGATACGCACCGTTTTATTGAGAATCATCTCCGTCACAAAGAAGCATATCAGGGCAAAAAGTGCATAATACCCAACAAATACGGCGAGATCCTGCCGGCTTCCCGCAACACCTCTTAGGGCAGCCATCACAAAGGTGCTTCCCATACCGCCAATAAAGGCAGCTAACCAGCGTACAGGCAATTTGAGCACGGGAAAAGCAACCATATCGCCCGCACTTTCAATACGCCTTTTGCTATAAATCCACCAAGCAAGTGCCGTCACAACAAATCCTGCGATAAAAAACGCCGTGAGACACTGAAAACCTTCGATATGTGTTCTGGCATCAATGGTTGCGGGATTAAAGCCACCTGCAAGGTCAATATTCTGAGCAAATAGTCCGACATGACCTAATAAATACGGCAAGGGAGACAAAAACCCTACGTTGCCACCTAACATCAATACAGGCGTGGACAGCTGCTCCATACCATAGGTAAAGTTGACAACAAAAATCATCACCAGAGTGTACACTGCGCTCCAGGCGAGCTGGCAGATGCCATAAAACGCAACAGCTGCAAATATAGTGCCCGAAATCATACAGCACAGCGATGCCAACGAGAAGAAAAAGAGAGAGCTAAAAAGTACACCTATCGCCAGCTGTGACATCAGGCTTACCCAAATGACCTGGTGAGAAGCACATACCAAAAACATGAGTAAAAGCGCTACAGCCGTAGGCACCAGCATCATAAACAAACCGGCAAGATAGCTTGATACAAAAAGAGTTGAACGCCTGAGTGGAAAGGCATGCATCATATTTGCCGAGGAACTCTTGTATAGATATGAAAAAAGGCAAACGGCACAGATAATTGCAAAGACCGCCGTCACAAAAATAAATGATTTAAGGCTTACGTGCATGTAAACCACTGTATACAAATCTTGGGCAGTTGGGCGTTCCATGCTCTGAAAACGCAGGGACAGGCCTATGGGCAACCAAATGGTGAGTACTGCGGTATAGAGTACCCACAAAGGAACAAAGCGCTTGATATGTCCTAGGAAAACTGTGCGGCTAAGCAAGGATGTCTTTGATGCCATAGTCCACGCCTCCCATCTCATAAATAAATATCTCCTCTAGCGTGAGCGGTAACACATCCAAAAAAAGCGGATGTAGTGCCGTTAAGTGTGCGACAAGCTGTTCACGCTTGCCCCGCACGATGAGGGTGTGGACATGGCCCTGCTTTTCGTGATGCATGATTTTGATATCTTCAGGAAATGCTGGCGGCTGATTTGCAAAGGCAACTTGTACCTTGGAGACACTGCCCTCCAACTCTTCAAGCGATCGCTGCAACAAAATCTTGCCCTTGTGCATAATGCCCACGTGATCACACACATCTTCGAGTTCACGCAAGTTGTGAGAGGAAACCAAAATCGTCGTGTTCTGCTCAACCACATCATTCATGAGCAGACTCCAGATTTGATGACGCATCACAGGATCCAAGCCATCCACGGGCTCATCGAGTACCAAAAAGTCTGGATGGCAGCATAAAGACAACCAAAAAATCGACTGTTTTTGCATGCCTTTGGACAAACGACGCACAGGGCGTTTGTTATCAATCGTGCTAAATACCTCATGCAAAGTCTCAAAGCGCTTATCATCAAAACGGGGATAGAGTCCGCGATAATACTGCCTCATATCCTGAATTGTTGCATTGGGAAAGTAAAAGAGCTCATCGGGAATAAAGGCAACACGCTGCATAAGCACGTCGTTTTCCCACACGGGCTCGCCATCGATATAGACTTCACCTTCATCAGGACGAAGTATTCCCATGACATGACGGAGCAAGGTGGATTTACCCGCACCATTAGGCCCTACCAAGCCATACACACTACCCTTTGGCACACGTATCGAAGCGCCGTCAAGCGCACGAAAATTGCCAAAATTCTTTACAACATCTTTGGTAATGAGCATTTCATTAGTCATTTTGTCCCTCCCCTCCCATAGCACAAGCAAGCTTATCAAGTTGTTTTTTTAATGCGGCCAAATCAATGCCCAAATACAGAAGCTCAGTTGCAATTTCGTCAAAAGCAGAACGTAAATCTGTAATGCGCTGATGATCATCAGGCACCCCTTCACTTACAAACGAGCCCTTACCTGCTACCTTGCATACATAACCCTGCATTTCAAGCTCACGATACGCACGAGCTATAGTGTTGGGATTGATAGCGAGAGTAGATGCGAGCTCACGCACAGAGGGCAACTGCTCACCTGGCACCAGTGCCCCCGATACAACAAGACGCCGTATGCCATCTTCTACTTGTTCGTGAATGGGCCGAGAGTCTTTATAGCTAATTTGAATCACTTGCACCCCCTCAGCTATAACTGTATTAGTTCATTTAATACAGATAATACAGCTGGGTTCTCTAAAGTCAATACACAATTCCTTTTAGAGTTTGAACTCAAAAAAATCTTGCTGCGATCTACCAGAGCTGGCAGGAGCTCCACTACGGGGCAAAGCAATGCCTGCGGTCTGTGTGAAAGCCTCAGCATCACTTTCACTTGCGCCCCCTATTGTTTGCCCCATCACCTCGACTACTTGAGCCTCAGGATGTTGATACAAAATATCTAGCAGCTCAATGAAGTCGCGAATTACCTCGCGCGGCGTGATATGCGTATCTGCACCTACACGCTCGTATTCTTGTTTGATAAAACTCACCAAATCCATCTCGGTCAGACGAGGCTCATACGCATAGAGTTGCGCATGGATATCTTGAAGCTTTTCTATGAGTACCAGCATTTCTTCATGAGTGAGTGGCTGTAACTGGATGACGGGCGCCATTAAATCCTTATAGACACCCGCAGCATAACGACCTTCAGAGAGACGAGAACGTAAAGCCTCATAGGAATACACACCCCGACGACGATCTTCAATAGCTTGGGGTGTACCACACATAATGATGCCTAGGTAGCGTGCTTTGCCTTGCAACGTGTCGTTGTACATCGTTAGAATTTTTTCGTAGTTATACTGACGGGTAATCGAGTTTGGCACCTTATAAATATTGACGAGCTCATCTACCAGCATCAATAAGCCTGCATAGCCCGCCTGTTTGAGAAAAAACGCAAAGAGCTTGACGTATTCATACCAATCATCATCGCCCACAACTATGCCTACGCCCAACTCCCGACGAGCTTCAGTCTTGTTGGCATATTCCCCGCGAAACCACTTAATAACCTTGCCTTTTATCTCATCGTTACCCTCTAGGTACGAACGAAAATACAGCTGTAGCAGGTGAGCAAAATCAAAACCATGAACCATTTCGCCCATCTGTGTTATGACATCGCTAATACGCTGCTCAACGGTAGCAGCAAAATGAGGATCATCCGCTGATAGACCTTCGGCAACTACCGTACTTTGCACACCAGAAATCCAACGGTCAAGAATGAGTGTCAACGCGCCACCTTCAGGACGAGTCTTGGTGGCCATATTGCGCACAAGCTCCTTATAGGTAGCAAGTCCCTGCCCATGGCTACCCTGCAAACGACGCTCAGGAGATAAATCGGCATCCATAACGACAAAGCCTAAATCCATTGCATAATTTCGAATGGTCTGCAGCAAAAATGACTTGCCCGAACCATACTTACCCACTACAAAACGAAATGATGCTCCTCCTTCACGGATAACCTCCACATCATGGAGCAGCGCTTCAATCTCGTGTGTGCGCCCTACGGTGATATAAGGCAAGCCCACGCGTGGTACAACGCCACCCTTAAGCGAGTTGATTACCGTATTTGCTATGCGCTTGGGTACCTTAGGCATGGAGCAACTCCCTTATATCGTCAAGATAGTCCTCATATATTTGAGGTTCAACAGAACTCGCATCAATGACCACATCATCAATGACATCCATCAGCTTGTCATTAATGGACTCGATAAGCAGCGATACCATCAGCTGATGTTCGCGCTCAAAAGCAACCACAGAGTTCTGCTCGAGCAGACAACTAAGCAGTGCTCGCTCTTCGTCACTGAACGTAACCGTGGTATCTGGCTCAGGCTCGTCCAAGGTATCTAGCTCATGCGCTTCTGTTAAATCTGGCTCGGACACTTCCGTTGTAACTGCCGCAACATCTAAAACAAATTCAGGTTCTTCTTCCACAATCAAACGATCTCGCGTGGTATCAGCAGCGCTGCGAATGCTTCCCAGTTTGGAAAAATCAATATGCACGGCTCGACGTTCTGCTGCTTTTTGCTCATCTACACAGCGCTGAGTTAGCTCGCAAGCTACTTGGACGATGTAGCGAGTTTTAAGAGGACTTTCAATGGAAGGTTCAAAATTGAGCTGCTCCCGCATCGCAGCATCAATAGTTTTAAGTAAATCACCAAATTTTTTGCGAGACTTTGTCATGCCCCAATAACGTTTGCGTGACCAAAAACCACCTCGGCAATAGAGTTGATCAAAGAGGCTCAGTTCATAACTGCGATTTGCGCCCGCTCTTGGATCAGCAAAAACTGCATTGCGAAGCAGGGGAAAATCTCGCTCCGTACATGCGCCACAGTAACTCTCGAGCATACTGCGCTTGAGTGAGCGATCATGATGGGCGCTCACTTTACGTACAACCTCACACACAACACGCTGAACTGTTGCTGGCCGTACTTTATACAAAGCAGAGCTTTCAATGCGATACGAAGAAAGTCCTGTTAAAGCAGAAAAAAGCTGCTCATCGGTGATATCTGCAACTGTAGATAAAGCCAGCAAAGCCCTATCTTCCTCGCGATAGGGCATCTCTTCCAGTAGCTCCTGAGGCAAATCCCAATAGATGACAAACTCATCCATCCATTCAGTCAAGTTTTTGAACAGACGATAATCTGCGAGATCTTTGCCATAGTTTTTGCGCAGCTTGGCGATCTGACTGTGAGCTTGCAGCGCATCATCTACACCAACACAATGCAACAACTCATAAGCACAAAGATATACAAAGGAGGTCTCCGTAGCCTGAACCTTACCGTGACGCCACTGGGTACGCCAAGAAAAATAACCCCTCAGCTGCTCATTGTTCATCAACTGATAAGTAGGGAAATAACGAGAGAAATGTCCGTGGTACTCAAAATCATCTTCGTAGTCAGCCAAAAACCTTGCCTGGCGCCAAAAAATATATGCCTCACTGTGATGCAACATTGCAGGGCTATGCGCCAATGCCCTCGCTTGAGCGAGCTGTTCAGGTACGTAACTCTTAAGTTTTTTGCCTGAAAAAATAATAGGTTCATCGCTGTAATTTGTATCGCTGAAGGCAGCACGACCACGAAGCCGCGCGTCAATCGCTTCACGCAGCGCAGCCACATCCGGACGTCCATGTGTATGAGCTGAATGCTTGGCGCCCGCCATCATCCTCCAGCACCGTTCTTACGATATTGTTGAGTCCAACATCCAGTGTCGCACAGATACAAAAGTAGTATATCTGTTATGGTATATACGTTCTTACTAAGATCAGTCAACACTCCATACCATCAAATAGCTTAGGCCATTTATCAGGCCTTTTGTGTCTAGGTTGGCAGCCAGGCAGAACTCTTTGGGAGTTGGAAGAAAAGACGTACTACAGGTTGCTGGAATAGATTGAGCAATCGCCTATTCAACAGACACTTTTTACCGTACAGCAGAGAGTGACAGATTTTGGCACAATAAAAACACTCAGTTGGAGGAGTGTGTATGTCTATTAATTATCAACAGGTTCACTTTGCGGCTGCCTATGGCACTGCTGCGCAACTACCCGAATCTACGCGCCCCGAAGTCTCTTTTGCGGGACGCTCCAACGTGGGCAAGTCATCGCTCATGAATAGACTGTTTAATCGTCGTGGTTTGGTCAAAGTTTCATCCAAACCAGGAAAGACAAGCACTATCAACTTCTTTCCCACCGATATGGTCGATTTTGTCGATTTGCCTGGTTATGGCTTTGCAAAAGTCAGTGCAAGCGAGCGAGCGCGCTGGAGCGACCTGATGAATGGGTATTTTGAACAGCCTCGCCAACATGCTTTGGTAGTATGTCTTATCGATATCCGTCATGATGCAAGTCCTCTTGACACTCAAATGGTTAACTACCTTGCCGACCATCAGCTTCCCATGGCAATTGTCTTGACCAAAGCAGACAAGCTGAGCAAACAAAAACAAGTCAAACAAACACGCACACTTTGCGCCCAGCTCAAAGCTCCTGGAGATACACCTGTATTGATTTGCTCGTCAGAGACTGGACAGGGCATTGAAGATTTGCGTATGCTTATTGGCGAGTTTGTATCTCCTTGGGCATAGCCATGCGTGATTGTGATGTCTTGGTCATAGGCGCAGGTATTGCAGGCACGACCGCTGCTCTTGCTGCCGCCAATACTGGTGCACGTATCATACTCGCAAGCACCGCTCACATCTTTTCTGGCTCAAGCTTTTTTGGTGGCACGTGGGGTCTGGGACTCATCGGCCCCCAAGACATCTCCGATGAAGCAGAACTTACGCAGACAATACTTTCTGTTGGACGCGGAATGGCAGTACCCACCCTAGTTACACAGCTCGTCAAAGGTATCGAGCCCGCAGTCCGACAACTTGAATCACGCGGTGTTCATCTGCGACATGCTCAAGCTGCCGAGCAACAAGAATTCATTCCCTGTTTTGATCACAAGCAACGCAGTTGGCAGGGTCTTGGTCGTAGCGCCTATCGAAAAGCGATTGCAGATGCCCTTGAAATTCAACAGCTCATGATGCTTCCCTACCATGAGCTCATCGACCTAGTGGAAGACGATTGTGGCATATGTGGAGCTCTGCTTTATGACTCAACTCACAGCGAATTGAGACAAATCAAAGCAGGCGCAGTCGTACTTGCCACAGGTGGTTTTGGCGGACTGTTTGAGCACACTTTAACTATGCCCGATGTACTGGGCACTGCTCAGGCAATTGCTCTCAAACATGGAGCTGCACTTATCAACGCTGAATTCATCCAGATAATGCCAGGGCTTTTGAGCCCAAAAAAGGGAATTGTTTTTAATGAGAAAAGCTTCCGTTTTGCTCGTCTCGAGGGATTTGAGGAGCAAAACTTCTCTCATCTTATGACAGCTCGTGCAGGCCATGGGCCCTTCTCGGCAAGCCTACCTGACCATCTTGTAGATCTTGCTATCGCTCGCAAGTCCGGTGGAGCAAAACTAAGCTATAGCTTACCTGACGTGCTGCCCGAATTTATGCAGACCTATGCCGACTGGTTTTACCATAGCTTTCACTGCAGCCCCTTTAAAAACGTACGCATTGCTCCTTATGCTCATGCCGCAAACGGTGGCATTTATATTGACAGCTCAGCCTCCTGTGGCATACCTGGACTTTTTGCCTGCGGAGAAGCCACCGGCGGCATGCATGGAGCAGACCGAATAGGAGGTCTTTCCAGCGCTAACTGCCTCGTCTTTGGCGAAATTGCGGGTCAGGCCGCAGCAGCATATGCGCAAAGTCACACGACAAAAATGCACAGCATCGTTTTGCCCACAAAGGCTGCCAGCATTACCGACTGCCAATACGCACTCAAACACATTCGCCACATCATGGATACAAACTGTTTGCTAGGACGAGAGAGTAGGACACTTACCCAGGCTCAACAGCAGCTATCTCATATCCAGGCTCAGCTTTCTCAGCGTTTTACGCCAAGCTCAGATCCTCAAAGCATCGCTCTTACGGCACGCGTTAGCTACGCCTGTCTCAGCGCACGGGCTCTTGTTGCCGCAATGCTTGCTCGTCCTGAAAGCCGCGGGTCGCATTTCCGACATGACTTTCCCACGGCAAATTCTGCATGTGCTCAAGCTCATACGCTCACCCTACGCCGTGAAGAATTTGACATTACTCCTATTGTTTTTTAGGACTTTTTGTTTGTTGCTCGTCACATACCTATGGATTCCCACCGTAAGTCCTATCTGAGGGTAGGAATGACTATGAAACGCTGTACCATTCCTGCATAACAAGACAAAGTACGTGCATAACTTTGCGCGTCAACTTCGCAGGAGGCCTATATGCCCAACAACATTCGCAAGGTCAACGTAATCGGCCACCTTCACCCAGATACGGATAGCATCTGCGCTGCCATTTCTTACGCTTATCTCAAAAACCACACGGGCGATCACATCTATGAGCCTCGTCGAGCAGGCACCATCAACCGTGAGACTGCTTTTGTCCTCAATCATTTTGGCTTCAAGGAACCTGAACTCATTACCACAGTTACTCCCCAGATTAAAGATGTTCAGGTTCAAAAATCTGAAGGCATCGATGCGGATATGAGTTTGTTTAGCGCCTGGAACAGGATGCGCGATACCAAAGTTGATACGCTCTGCATTACCGACGAAAACAACGACCTACAAGGCATCATTGCGATTAAAGATATTGCTAATGCCAATATGGATATCTTTGATAACAGCGTTCTTTCCGCCGCACATACCAAGTATCGCAATGTCGTTGAAACCCTCAAAGGTGAGATGGTGCTGGGGGACCCCGAAGCTCGTATTGAGCGCGGTGCAGTCACGGTAGGCACCACTCCCGAGTTGATGGAAAACTCCATCCACAAGGGCGATATTGTTTTGGTCACCAACCGCTTTGAAACTCAGCTATTTGCTGTTGAATCCAACGTCAGCTGCATGGTAGTTTGCGCTGGTGCACGTATTTCTAACGTGGTAAAAAAATCTGCAGAGGAAAAAGGTATCGCTGTCATTACCACACCTTATGACACCTTTGCCGCTTCTCGTCTTATCACGATGTCGCTGCCAGTACGTGATCGTATGCTCACCGACGGTATCCTTCGTTTTTCAGTAGATACCTCAGTAGATGAAGCGCGCAAGGTTATCGCCCAATCTCGCCACCGTTTCTTCCCTGTATTGGATGAAAATGGCCACTATGCTGGTGTTGTCTCGGTACCCAATCTACTGTCAGTCAACCGCAAGCATGTCATTTTGGTCGATCACAACGAGCGCGCTCAGGCTGTCGATGGCCTTGAAGAAGCCATCATCATGGAAATCATCGACCATCACCGCATTGGCACTATTGAGACCTCCCAACCTGCCTACTTCCGCAATGAACCCGTGGGCTGCACCTGCACTATTCTCTATGGCATCTACCAAGAACTAGGTGTCGAGATTCCCAAGAATATCGCTGGATTGATGATGTCGGCTATTCTCTCTGACACCTTAATGTTCCGCTCCCCCACTTGCACTCAGCGTGACCGTATTGCGGGCGAGGCGTTAGCTGCTATCTGTGGTGAAGATATAGAGCCTTATGCAGATGCTATGTTTGATGCAGGCGCTGATGTCAGCGGTCGTACTGCCGAAGAGGTCTTTAACTCAGACTTCAAGATCTTTAGCCGTGGTCAAGCAAAGTTTGGCGTGGGTCAGGGCTCATACATGACTACCAATAGTCGCAAGGCCGCTGAGGCTCTTGTGGGTCCTTACCTTAAAGAAGCCGCTGTTGCTAATGACATCCCCATAATCTTCTATATGTTCACCGATGTAAAAAGCCAAACCACTGAGTTGCTGTACTACGGCGTTGGCGCCGAAGGTATTGCTCGTCGCGCCTTTGGTGTCGAGCCCGTTGATGGAATCTTTACTCTACCTGGCATAGTGAGCCGCAAAAAACAGATGATTCCGCCTATCATGGCAGCTTTCCAGAATCTTGAGGAAGCTGACTGAACAAGGATGTAAGCATGCATGCGCTTCACCTACGCCTCCCCAAGGGTTTTGTCCTTGAGGAACGGCTTGCCCGCTATGCGGACGCAATTGAAACTTCTCCTTCCCAGTTTGCGGGCCTGTGGGCAACAGCCTGCAAGCCTCTTGATGGGAGTGCAAATTCTGCTTTTCGTGAAGTACATCTCGATTTGGGTTGTGGCAAAGGAACTTTTCTTGTCGAAGCTGCGCGCCGCAACCCTGATGTACTCTTTCTCGGTATCGACAACGAGCCTGTATGTATCGCCTATGCTGCTCAGGCAGTTTGTGAAGCAGGGCTTAAAAACGCCGTGCTTATCCCTGGCACTGCTGAGCGTCTAGAAGTTTTTTTCGCCCCAGCTGAACTGAGCCGTATCTACATCAACTTTCCGACCCCCCACCCCAAACGACGTCATGCCAAACTACGCCTCACACATGTAGCTCAACTCGCCACATTGAGGCGCTTTCTTGCGCCAGAAGCAAAAATAATCTTTAAGACAGATAGCACGCCACTGTGGCTGTACTCTCGTCCGCAGTTTGAAATGGCTGGCTATGACATTTGCTGGATGAGCGATGATGTGCGCCGAGACCATCCCGGAGATCCCGAAACTGGATATGAACAAAGACTCACGGCTCAAGGGGCTCAGGTTCATGGGATTTGCGCTGTATCCAGTCACAAACCTATGCCTCATACCGATGAACTAGCGCTGGCCGAAAAAGCTGTCTCGCAAAGCTTGGTTGATTATCTTCCCGATGACCTCAGTACCATGAACTACGTACCTCACGGTATGGAGGCCACCGTTATCAATCTACGCAATCTCAAAGCCAAACAACAACGCTAAAACACGCTTTGCTTTTAGGAAGCCTCTTGTATTGCACGAAGCATCCGAAATGCCTGCACCGTAGCTGCCACGTCATGTACACGCGCTATTGCTGCTCCCTGTGCCACCGCATAACAAGCGCCAGTAACTGACCCAAAGATTCGCTCCCGCGCCTGAGAGACACCGGTAATCTCACCTACAAAACGCTTGCGCGAGATTGCCACCATCAAAGGCCAGCCCAATGCTGAGAGCCGATGAGTTGCACGGAGCAAGGATAGATTATGGTCTGTTGTCTTGCCAAAGCCGGGTCCGGGATCAATACAAATACGCTCATGAGCAATACCTGCCTCTTCAAGCATCTGGGCTTGACCACAGAGATACCATGAAATATCCCTTACAACATCTTTGTATTGGGGAGCCACCTGCATACCTTTTGGCTCACCCAACATATGCATCACTACAAGACCTGCATCCGAGCCCTTTGCAACCTCTACCATAGCGGGATCGCGAAAACCTGATACATCATTGATTATGGAAGCCCCAGCTTCCACACAGGCACGCGCAACTTCGGCGTGACGAGTATCAACCGATACCACGATATTTCGTAGTGCAAGTTCTTCTACCACAGGCAGCACGCGTGAAAGCTCCTCTGAGGGTGCCACCTCATCCGATCCGGGGCGCGTTGACTCTCCACCGACATCAATAATATCTGCACCCTGCTCAATCATGAGCTGTGCTGCTTCGATTGCCTGTGTTGCTGAGGTAAAGCGCCCGCCATCGGAAAAAGAGTCAGGAGTGACGTTGAGAATGCCCATAATCAAAGGATGTGAGAGCTCAAGTTGATATTTCCCGCACAGCCAGTATGTAGGTTTTTTTGGCTGCGATTCTTCTATAGTCATGAGCTGCTCCCCTGCTGTCCTAGTCATATTGCACTATGAGGATACTCGCTTGCAAGCTATAACACCACGTCTCAACTCAGCTGCCTATAGCAAACCAGTTGAACAAGCAGATTCGGACTCAGGATAGGCCACCACCTCTACCGTCCCCCGATAACGGCCCCGCGCGCCAATCAAATCTCGTGCACATGACAGATAGCTCTGCGCACAGTTATTCTTTGCAGTAGGACCTTCAAAGTGATATTGGCTCATCTCAGCTGCGCAAACATGTTCATCTTTGCATAGACCTCGATCATGAAGAGGAATACCGCCCACCATGTGCCACTCACCATCAATATGCGCAATCCTTAGACCTAGGAGTCCATCTTCCCAGTTTTCATTACATGCTACCAATCCATTGTGCAGATGAAAAAGCTGTTTGCTTTTGCTATCTGCAAGCAAGGCAGTCTCATGCTCCTCATCCTGCGCAATTACCCAAAACTGGGAGAAAAACTGTGAGTGTTCTACTTGCTTAAGTTGATCAGCTGTCAGACAGCGTCCAGCCCCGTTGCAGGCATCCATGTAGTGATAAAGCGGATTGTGTCCATCAGGCGCTACATAGTCAAAGACGAGCCATTCGGTAAACATCATCTGTACAAGCTGGATATCACTCTCACAAGGCATCATCACATGCATGGCATAAGGATCAACCTCTTGTACAAAACGCTCCTGCGCCTCATGAAAACTCTCGGGATGACAGCGCTCCCAAAAATATCCCACTTCAGCTATATCGTAGGCATCGTCAAAGACATATCCCTCATCTGTTGCAAGCATTTTCTCTCCTCACACGTACCAACTATGCAAGCAAGCCTAGAGGCATCTGAACAAATCTGAGCTCAAAATTTGAATTAGCCTTGTCTTAAACTGGCGGCCAGCTGGCCTCAAACTACAGGGGATTGACCAGCAGTTTTCTTTGTTACTCTTTCAAAAAGACTGTACGCTCAGCAAGAGATGCCAAGTTTTATCCAAGCTTTCCTTTATAACTTGCATATGTCGCGCCATCGCTAAGCTAGGATAGAAAGGGTACAAATAGTGCTATCGCCAAGAAGCGCTTTTATTTATATATGCGCTTACAGGGAGTTTTATAGTGGTCATTGCGGCAGAGCATTTTTCTCAGAACGATTCGGAAGACAACACAAATTCTTATGCAATGGATACTTTCTCTGAAACCTCACATACATGGACAAATGATGGTGAGAGTCGCTTACCAGCTTCGGGGCAGCTCCCCCTCTACGACGAGGATATGGAACCCGAAGATGCTCTTGACGAGTTTTTAAAGTGGGTAGAGTCACGAGATATCGAGCTTTGGCCCCATCAAGAAGAAGCTCTGCTTGGGCTTGCTGCAGGTAATCATGTTATTTTGGGCACCCCTACAGGTTCAGGGAAATCCTTAGTGGCCCTTGGCATGCTTTATCTTGCACTCTGCGCTGGCAAGGTGGCCTATTACACCGCCCCTATAAAGGCGCTCGTCAACGAGAAGTTTTTTGGCCTCGTTGACCTGCTTGGCCGCGACAATGTCGGCATGATAACAGGTGACACTCATATCAATTCTGATGCGCCAGTTATTTGTTGTACCCAAGAAATTGTTGCCAATCTGGCCCTCCGCGAGGGTGAGCAGAGCGATGTTGCGGCTGTAGCAATGGATGAGTTCCACTACTATGCTGACCCTGACCGAGGTTGGGCATGGCAGGTACCTCTTCTCACGCTCACTCACACTCAGTTTTTGCTTATGAGTGCCACCTTGGTTGACGTCAGCCAGATTGCCTCCTCGCTGAAAGAGCATACAAAGAGAAGTGTTGACTTGGTACTTGATGCACAGCGTCCTGTTCCTTTGCACTATCGCTATGCCCTCACGCCTCTAGAAGCAACTGTCGAGCTCGCTATCAAAAACAACGAAACACCGCTCTATATTGTCCATAGCTCCCAAGATGCAGCTCTCAAAACAGCACAAGCACTCTCAAGCTTTGGTGTTTCGGACAAAGCTCAGCGTGAGGCTGTCAAGCAGGCTTCCAAAGATACCCGCTTTACCACGGCATTTGGCAAAACACTCAAGCGTCTACTCTCATCAGGAGTTGGCGTACATCATGCAGGAATGCTCCCACGATATCGCTTGCTCGTAGAAAAGCTTGCTCAAAGGGGTCTTTTGCCGGTCATCTGCGGTACGGATACGCTCGGTGTAGGAATCAATGTGCCCATTCATACGGTTGTAATGACTTCGCTTACCAAGTTTGATGGCAATCGTATGCGCCGCCTCAAAAGCCGCGAGTTTCATCAAATTGCTGGTCGTGCAGGCAGGTCGGGTTTTGATACCGAGGGCCTCGTCATTGCGCTTGCACCCGAGCACGAAATCGAAAACGCCAAAGCGCTTGCAAAAGCAGGTGACGATCCCAAAGCGCGTCGTCGCGTCAAAAAGAAGCACCCACCTGAGGGTTTTGTAAGCTGGAACGAGCAAACCCTTACGCAGCTGATAGAGTCTATCCCCGAAACGCTTACACCGCGCCTACGCGTCACACACTCCATGGTGCTTGCCGAAGTTATGCAAGGTGGAGATGCCATGGCACGCATGCGCAAGCTCATAGCCAATTCCGCTCAGACAGACGAGCAAAAACAACGTCTTAATAATCGTGTTGATGAGGTTATGGCAACGCTCATTGATGCTGAGGTGGTATTGTGCACCAAGCAAGCTGATGGCAGTACCAACTATTCCACGATGGTGGAACTTCCTGACGATTTTGCTCTTGACCAGCCACTCTCGCCTTTTTTGCTTGCAGCACTTGAGCTGCTTGACCCAGAAAGCGAGAGTTATAGCTATGACCTCATTTCCATGGTTGAATCTACTCTCGAAAATCCTTGGCAGATTCTGCGTGTACAGGAACGACGTGCCCGTGACACGGCAATGGCAGCTATGCGTGCTGAAGGTATTGAATATGACGAACGCATCGAGCGCATAGCTGAGGTGAGCTATCCTAGGCCCCTCGCTGATCTGCTTTACCGTGCTTTTGATAGCTACTGCAAAGAAGTCCCTTGGGCTCGTGATTACGAATTGCATCCTAAGTCCGTACTCCGCGATATGCTCGAAACAGCGAACGACTTTAGAAGCTATGTCTCAGGCTTTGGCATGAGCAGAGCTGAAGGTACCCTGTTGCGTTATCTCTCCGAAGCATATCGTGCGCTTTCACGCACGGTACCTCCCGATAAGCTCAACGACCAACTGAAAGAAATCATCGACTGGCTGGGCTTTACCGTGCGCACCATAGACTCTAGCCTTATTGACGAGTGGGAATCATCTGGCACAAACAGCGAAGAGCAGTGTCCGCCTATGGCAAAAGACGTTGTTGTTCGTGACCGTCGCGCGGTCACGCTACTCGTCCGCAACGCACTCTGGAAGCGCGTACGCCTACTCGCCGCACGCGATATTCAAACCTTAGGCACCATCGATATCGATTGGGGCTGGGGGCAACGTCGTTGGCGTGAATGCTCTGATGCCTTCTTTGAGCAGCATGGCTCTATCAAACTAGACGCTGATGCACGTTCCACACAATTCTTCTTTATCGACGAACAAAACGAGAAGAGCGAACATCGCTGGCAGCTTACTCAAATCATTAGCGACTCGGACGATGAGCGTGATTTCCAAATCAAAGCCGATGTTTTGCTTGATGAGACACAAGAAAACGGCGAAGTAGTCTTTGACAACTACCGCGCCGGATTCTATGAAGATCTTGATTGAGGGACTACTTTGATTTAGAGCATTCTTAAAACACCGCGTACAAGACGCTCAAACTGAGTTGCATATTTACCCGCCTGCAAAAGCACGCTTTCATGTGTTGATGTGCCATCTCCTGCAGCGTTTGCCGCCAAGGTAAGGCCCAAAACATTCATCTCGAGAGCGCGTGCCATAATAACCTCACAGGCTGTTGACATGCCTACATATGACACGCCTAACGTGCGCAGAGCAGCCACCTCGGCTTTGGTCTCAAAACAGGGACCAAGCACGCCCGCAAAAACACCTTCCTCTACGGCGATGCCCGCATCATCGGCGACACCACGAGCAAGCGTGCGCAGATAAGGACTATACGCATCAGTCATATCTACAAAAGGCGTATCGATATTACGAATCTCATCCCACTCAGCCAAAGGACTCCGTGCCGTAAGGTTAATCTGATCGGACAGGATACCCAGGCCCACATGGTCTTTGCCTTCAACGGCACCAGTCGCGCAAGCAAAAATAATATCTCGTGCGCCCAAATGATGAGCATGACGCACCAATGAGGTAACCTCAGCGGCAGAATAGCCCTGATACAGATGGATACGACCGGGATATACAATGACTGGCACTCCATCAATGGTGCCAATGGTTGCTTCGAAGCTATGGCCTTCAATAGGTCGCGCATCCACAGGGAAACCTTCAATATCGTGATAATCAATGCGACGTACAGGCTTAACGAGCTGCGCAATATGACCCAAGCCAGTTCCCAAAATGATAGCTACGGGGTGCTCAACAGACGGTTTGCAACTCTCAACAACCTCTTCGCTTACCACACACATCCCCTCCTCCAGCAGCAGTCGAGTATAGATACCCGCATCCTTCTGTAATACTCCTGAAAATGTACCATCATAAACGTACGAGACACCACAGGTGGGACTCTTCTCTTTAAGAACCGCGAGCGATGCTCCAAAGCGCCGTGCTTGCTCTAAACAGAGATGAGCACCACGGTAAAAAGCCTCGGTCACCTCGCGCCCGTCTTTAAAAAATACCCTACCATCTTGAAGCTCTGCGGGTGGGCGGGGTACGGGAAGACCTGCCTCACATTCGGGGCAAACCCCTCTTACTTCGGCTTTTTCACATAGTCTTGAGACAGCAAAACAGGGTTTTGCTCCACCGTCATAACGGCAAGCAAAACCCTGCAAACATTTGCTCACTATGACACGCACAGTGTTTAATTCCTTATGACAAGCGTACTCAAAGAAAGCGTTGCTTTAGCAAAAAGACTATTGAAGTACTTCTGATACGTCTGGGTAATCTCTTGGCTCTTGGCTGAATACTCAGTCATTGCAGTCTTGTAGGCAATAGTTGCAACCTCATAGGTAGCAGTCTTGCCATCAAAATTATAGTTGGCAAGAGCTGCGGCATAACTACCCGCCTCATCCTTCCAGCTATTCTTCTTGGCATCCCACTGATCACCCGCAAGCTTAATGATGTACTTGGCATAATCTTCGGTAGCCTTGTCCTTGTTGTCATCAGAAGGCTTAGTAGGAGCGCTAGGTGCCGTAGGAGCAGTCAAACCTGTTGCTTTTTCGCGCAGCTTGGTAGTCATAGCCTGCTCACGAATCAGCTTCTTGAGGACATCAACATCAACCTTGTAATTTTTGGCAAGCGTCTCGTAGTCGGCACTACCTAATTGCTGAGTGGTGTATTCATCAAGTTCTTTGTCAGAAATCTTGATTCCTTGATTTTCTGCCTCTTGCAACACAATCTGAGTGCGTACAGCAGCAAGTACTCCATCAGCAGCGGGTACGAGGTAGCTACCATCTTTTTGTTTTGCACTATCAATGTTGCCTGAAAGCTCCAATACATCTTTAACAGTAATGTTGGAGGTCTTTCCAGCGTAGGTATACGTTGCTATTACGGTATCAAGCTTGTCAGCAGCAATTGTGTCCTTGTCACCAAGGTTTTTAATTGATGCGGCGCTTGTGCTGCTGGTAAGCACAAACTTACCAATCAATAAACCCGCAACAAGGCACACTACAGCGATAAGTGGCCACATAATGCGCTTAAAACCAGAGAGCGTGTGTGAATTTCCTGCCATCTAAACCTCCTGCAAAACCAATGCTGTCATAGTGCAAATTTCGCGCTGACCGACAAGGTCTGCAATTTCATCTTTGCGCTAATAAGCAGCATTGCATCTCATATCGACAGTCTGCAAAACGAAAAAAATGATACTACTCAGCATTGGAATCTGCTGCATCAGACAAAGCTTTAAGGATATCTCCCGAAAAAGCCTTGATATAGCCATGTCCATGTTCAGCATCAAAACTCACACGCTCAATCAACGCAGCACGAGTCTCATCAGAAAGAGAGCCTTGTGCAAAGAGCAGCAAGCTTGCCAACATGTCGCGATATTCGGGGTCGCCGTGATAGCATTGCACAGCTTCATCCAACAGACGCCAGACTGCATTGGACCTCTCAGGGGTTGTTGCACCAAAACATGAAAGGAATCTAAACGCAGACTCACGCACCGAAGAAGAACTCTCATCAAAAAGAGCTGCCTCAGCACCATCACAACCATCTGCTACCAAGTCAGCACGCTCGGAAGCAATACAGGAAAGCGCATCGAGTACCTCCCAGCGTGTCTGAGCTTCAGGACGGTAGAGAGCCTCCACCAGCTGAGGTACGAAGTCATGAATGCGCTCTGGCGTATCATGTGCAACGGCGGCGAGCGCATGGGCTGCTTCTTGGCGTGCCCTACGACGAACGCCTCCCAGCTCTTCCACACACGAGGCAAGCATTTCATCGCTCAGAGTTGTTTGTTGCTCGGTCATAGTTCGCTTCCTCTCATATGCCTTTATGGCAGTCATTACTCTTTGAATCCATCTACGACAACAGTGCCGCTCTTTTCATCCTGATGTGTCTCAAGAAAGCCAAGCTTAGATGCCTCGCGCAAAAGATTGGTAAAGGAATGATAACCGTAGGTACGCTCCGAAAACTGGGGGCGCTTACGGCGCATCGTTTGCTTGATAAGACTGGCGAGAGCAGGGCTATCATTCTCACGCTGAAGCGCATCAATAGTCTCAAAAAGCAGTTGATAACACTCGTGTTTGTCCTTGGAAACCTTGCTACGAAAATCAGGGATGCCCGTATCACTGACAATGTCTTCGTAAAAGATAAATTCATCGCAGTTTTCGGAAAGAAGTGGACTCGTAGATTCCTTCATACCCACCGCAACAACTGTTTTGCCAAATTCCTTGAGCTTAGCTACCAGCGGAGAGAAGTCAGAGTCGCCCGATAAAATGGCAAAAGTATCGATGTGATCTTTGGTAAAGCACATCTCTACCGCATCAACAGACAAGCGAATATCTGCCGAATTTTTACCCGTATAAGCACGGTCAGGAATTTCAATGAGCTCGATGCCCAGCTCATGCAGGGGTGTAATTGCATCACCAAAGCGCTGCCAATCACAGTAGGCGCGCTTAGAAACAATGCGGCCCTTCTCAACCAAACGCTCGAGAATTTTTTTAACATCGGGACGAGGTCCCGGTTCTTGGTGGCCATTACGCTTGCGTTTACCTGTGCCTAATGCCAAATTTTCATAGTCAATGAGCACCGCCATGGAGCGTTGTGCTTCATTCTCACTCATACACAATCCATTCTATGTGCTACATGTTTGCAGCAGTCTTAGTCCTTGTGGTGATGATCACAGCCGCAATCGTGATCATGACCATGGCTATGGCCACAATCACAGCCCTCATCTTCATCCTGCTCTGCTTCCAAAATAGACCAGTCAAGACCAGCTGCTTCACCAGTTTCTTGGTCAGCATACAGCAGAGTCAAAGCTTGGGTCCCCATGCGAGAGCCACCCACCTGACAAAGTAGGTCATAGAGCGTAAATGCCGTCTCCGCACCAGGAAGCGTGATACCCAAATCCTGCGCAGATGCCAAAGCCAGGTTCAAGTCTTTGTGGAGATGCTCTGCCAAAAAGCCCGGCTTGTAGTTGCCCGCAAGTGACTTGGGAGCCAGACGAGTCATCGCAACTGATCCACCCATGCCATCGCAAATCATCTGTAGGGTCTGCTGAACATCAAGATCTGCCTGTTCTGCCAAAGCCATAGCGTCGGCATAACCCATCATGCAAGAAGCAAGCGATACTTGATTGGTAAGTTTTGCCAGTTGGCCCTTACCTGCAGCATCAAAGTAGTACTGCTTGGCAGAAAAAGTCTGAAGAAGAGGAAGTACCGGAGCTACCGTAGGCTCATCAGCACCGATAATAAGTGTTAACGTACCCGCCTCAGCACCTTCTTGTCCACCCGTTACGGGACAATCAAAGGCATGCTTACCCGAAACTTCAGCAGCATCATGAATATCGCGCGCAAGCTCGGGTGAGCTGGTTGTCAGGTCGATAAGATAGGCACCTTTCTTGGAACTTGCAAGAATACCTGCCGTTGCCAGATACGCATCCTCAACATCGGTGGGATAGCCCAACATAGTAATGACTACGTCAGCATTCTCAACAGCGCTGGCAATGGAGTTTGCCTCATGAGCACCCGCATCTACCAAAGTTGCCATCTTGTCCTTACTGCGATTAAAGACGGTAAGGTCATAGCCCGCATCGAGAATG
This sequence comes from Olegusella massiliensis, assembly GCF_900078545.1. GTDB lineage: Bacteria > Actinomycetota > Coriobacteriia > Coriobacteriales > Atopobiaceae > Olegusella > Olegusella massiliensis. The sequence continues at coordinate 1,217,198 of NZ_FLLS01000002.1, read as the reverse complement.
TGTTTTGCAATGGGCGCACCCATGATGCCCGTACCAATAAAGGCAACCTGAGATTGAGCGTTTATTTGAGCATGCTGATCGTGCATCTATTCCTCCATTGAATACTGCGCTGTATGAACAAAAAAAATTTCTGTCCACAAGACATAAGTCCCTGTTACGATTCCCCTTTTGCGCAGTTTCTATTCTTCTTCATATAAAACGCTTGGCATACAAGCTGTTCTACTTTTTATCGATCTCCCCGCTTACGCACGCGACGTGCGATACGGTCAGTCAGAGATAATTTCTCTCTACGGTCAATACCCCAAAAACAAAGTGCCACCATACCAGGACCCACATGAGAACCTAACACGGGAGAAACCGAGCTACGAATAACTGCGATATCTTCGCAGCCCTTTTCTTTACGAACTTGAGCTTCAAGCCAGTCCGCATCTTTTTCTGCATCAGCTGAGACAATACCGAGCGGTAATGAAGAATCATGGGCGTAATTGTCACGAAAGTCTTGCAGAATGGCGCGCAGAGCTTTTTTACGACCACGGCACACACCGCGCAATGTGAGAGAGCCATTGATATCATAAGAAAGGACGGGCTTCATATCTAACTTTCCGCCCAACTGAGCTGCTGCAGGCGGAATGCGCCCGCCCAAACCCAGCCAATGCAAACTATCTAACGTAAAATAACCGTGCACAAAATAGCGTGCATCCTGTGCCCATGCATAAAGCTCCTCAGCAGTAAGCCCCAAAGAAGCTTGACGTACAACTTCAATAGCCAAAAGCTCTGCTGCAGCAGAATCACAGCAGTTATCCAGCACATAGAGCTCAAAATCTGGATATTTTTCGGCAATCATTTCTGCAGCCTGCCGAGCAGAGTTAATAGCTGAGGAAAGACCTTCAGACAAGCACAGGTAGAGCGTAGGCGTGCCTTCCTTGGCGGCGTTTTCAAAAGCCTCAAGGTAAGTACCTGGCGTGACTGCCTCAGTGGTAAAACGTGCGTCAGGGTTTTTGCGCATGCACTCATAGAACTCATGTGGCGTCTGCGAGGTCCACAAATCGTCTTCACGCTCACCATCAGGACCCACATAGCGAAAGTGAATCACCTCAATGCCAAGCTGTTTTAAAACTTCAGCGTTATAGTCAGAGGTGGTATCTACCATGATGCGCGTAGTACGCTTTTTGTGATATGCGCTGCCAATACGCCTTAGTTCATGAGGAGCCGCGGCAGGCCTACTGCCCTCATGTTGTGGGGGAAGGGCCCCGCTGCTCGCAGCAGAGCCCTCCTGAATATCAATGGGCTGTTCGTTCTCGCAACTAGGCTCGCTCATCGTACTCCTCGATCTTTGGCTTGATAATGCCATAACCACCATTGTTGCGGTGGTAAATGACATTTATAAGCCCTGTTGTTGCGTTTTCAAAAACAAAGAAATCGTGGCCGAGCAAATCGGTCTGTACCAATGCCTGTTCTTCGGTCATAGGCTTGAGATCAACGTACTTCTCACGTACCAGCTGATCATCATCCTCACTTGGCTCAATCAAATCTGCCAAGTCCTCTACAGAAGTGGGCAGAGGACGAGGCATAGCATGACCTGCATGCTGACGGCGATCAACCACACGGGTCTTATAGCGACGCAGCTGACGAGCTACCTTGTCAGCAGCTTCATCAATTGCCGCATACATATCCTGGGCCTCAGCAACAACACGTACGACAGTATCACGAACAAAAACCGTAACCTCACAGGCACGACGCTCAGGGTTAGAGCGATTTTTGTCTACGCGCAGCACAACTTCGCAGGTCATAGGCTGAATATCAAACACCTTGAGGGCGCTACCAATTTTTTCCTCAACGGCATCGCGCATGGCGTCCGTGACGCTAACCTTGCGTCCCGAAATCTTAATATCCACCATTGGCGCCTCCTTGTTGTAGTCCTATAAAACGAGGGCTCAAAAGCTCTGCCCTATTGCTTTGATACCCTCTCTTACCCAAAGCATCACCAACAATCCGCCCAGCGGCTACTCTTGGGGCGTGACTGTTTCTTCGCCACTTTCACCGCCATTTGTGCTATAGCTGGCCTCCTCACCGCCTGTGACTTCAGCATTACCACCAGCATCAGCATTTCCACCTGCGTTATAGTTGTTATACGTGTTGTAATTGCTGTAGTCGCTGTAATCAAGAGAGTCGCCAGAATCACTGGTATTTTTAGGTGCTGTTGCGCTACCTGCATTGGTGGCAACCTCAGGGGCATCTTCTTTCTTCTCGGTAATTTTGATGCCCTCTATCTGCGTCTTAGCACTAAGACCTGAAAATTTACCCAACCACCTCGTACGCAAGATAGTATCAACACCATTGGATTGAAGGGTCTCAAGAGCACGTCCTATTTCAGTAATGAGGCTCTTGTTAGAAGAAAGTACAGCAATACCACGATTTACGGGAGCTATCAGACTCCCAGCAAAGTGAATATCTTTGTACTGATTGGCAAGAAAAGCACCAGCGTAGGCATCACAAAGTACATATTCCACTTCACCAGCATCAAGAGCATCGAACGCTTCGTTGAGATTACCAAAAGTTTTTTTATTCATCTTGAGATCGGTACGACTAAGAGTTACCTCAGAAGATTTGCCTGCCACCAAACCACAACTCTTACCCATCAGCTCTTTTTTTGCGAGCACACGCTCATCACCGCGATAAAAGAAAGAGGGCGCTGCTTCATTGGTCTGGCCAACAATACTGCATTTCTTGACATCATCTTTTGAAACGCCCAGCACAATATCAACGGTATTGGCACAAGCAGAATCAATATCACTCACGTTCACAAAGCGCACGTCTAAGCCCAACTCATCGGCCAGCGCCTCGCCCAACTCGATGCCGTAGCCCTTAACCGTATCGTCACCCAGCGTTGAAAGCACAAAAGGCGCTGACGTGATATTGGTGTTGATACCGACGGTGAGCACACCAGTCTGACGAAGAGTAGGTTCTGCCAAATCAGAACCACTGCGTTTGAGAGAAGCAAGGCCATCAGCAATACTTCCCTGCTTTGTGGTTGGAGAAATAATGTGAGACAAGTCTGGTAGCTCAAAGGGAAGCTTAAAAGGAAGTTGAGCTTTGCAGCCTATCAAACAACCCGAAATAAGTACGGTACAAACAAGGCCAATGAGCTTCTTTTTTGTACTTCGCCCCATACACTATCCTCTCAAAGCCACTATGAGCTTACTCAAAAACACACCGTCTTCCCAGCTGACCTGGTATTTGACCCCACACTCGCGCACAGGAGTCTTCGCTTCGGGCTACGCGATGCCCCCACTACAAACTCTCTCGCCCGCGAGACGGAATATCTCTAGTAGGACGGGCGGTGCGGCTTACCTCTAGGACGAGCCATGCTCGCTCGAATCGCGATCCGAACTTACGTGGATCCTTTTGGCCTCGTCTGCCATGGACTAAGACGCACAGACCATAGCCATTTGCGTCCGCAACCACAGACCTGGAAAGACGATACATATTATACCAGCTACTTACCCTTACCTACCATGCACGCGCAAGAGAACACGCGGTTACCGATTCAGCGCCGCGCTCAAGCAGGACACGCGTACTTTCACGCAGGGTAGCACCTGTTGTAATAACATCATCTACCAACAACAGACGAGCACCAGCTACATCATCTATCACCTCCACCGAACCTTCTAAGTTGCGCAAACGACTCTGCCTATCCAGTTCGCGCTGATCGCGACTTTCATGGCGCAGCAATACGTCACACACAGGCAGGCCCAACAAAGCTGCAAGCGCCTGCGAAATAAGTTCCATGTGGTCAAAACCACGGCGCAAAAAAGCTGAAGGCGAGGCAGGTACAAAACAAATTCCATCTAGCTTCTGAAAGTCATAACGTGCACAACCATCTGCTGCCGTCCAGCTTGCCGCTTCATCAAGAGCTGTAGCAATCACAGCTGCGATAATGGGAGCCAAGCGCAATTCATGAGAATCTTTAAGTGTGGTTACCAGCAACGCACCGCTACCTGAAAACTCCAATGCCGAGATAGTCGTACGAGCTTCCCAGTGATAGGGCGCAAGCTCTCCATTAGTTTCAGAATTTTTTTGCACACGTCTTTCACGTAGGGCTTCTGCTCCGCAGTTTGTACAGGTGAGCCAGCCATGTGGAGTACCACAGATAGGACAGGCATAGCGTTGTTGTATCCACTTAAGCTTCTGGCGACAATTGTCACACAGCAACTTGCCTGACGTATCACAGACGATACAGCGAGTAGGCCACACTAACTCAATGAGATGGTCAAGTAAAAAATGAAGTTCTAGATTGTACGACTGATTTTCTTGATATGAACTCAAGACAGGGCAACTCCCCTCGCGCACAAACAGTACACGAGGAAGACCAGTGCTTGGGATATACCCAATCCCTAGCGTATCAATACCTACTAGTTAAAACGTAAGTCCAAAGAACTTGTGAGCGTTACACCAAAAGTTGCGATACGTTTCTGCGCGAGAAGAAACACCCGCGAGCTCACGCTGTTCAGCCAAAAAATCGATAGTCAAAGCTACCATTGCAGGCTCACACTCCATACCGCGCAAAGGAGTTGGTGCCATATAAGGACAATCAGTCTCAGACAGTATGAGCTCATCTGGACAGGCAAGAAATGCCGCACGAATATCATCGGAACGCTTAAAAGTGGCAGCACCACCAAAGGCAATATGACAGCCTAATTCAACAAAAGGCTTCATAACTTCAGGACCGCTCGTAAAGCAATGCAGATCACATCCTGCCTGCGGCACACCCTCTTTGCGAAGCAGTTGAAGTGCGAGGTCATGACCCAAACTATCGTTTTCTCCATCACGCAGGTGCAGCTCAACAGGAAGGTTATACTCATGCGCCATGCGTAGTTGCTGATGAAAGGTCTCAAGTTGTACCTCTTGAGGCAACTCATTATACGGGCCAAAATCAAGGCCAATTTCGCCCATACCAAGACAGTAGGGATGAGCAAGCAGCATATCCAAACGCTCATGAGCTGATGCGTCATCAAGCCAAATCTGAGCACCGTAGGGGTGAATGCCTGCAATGAAATAAAGTTCATCAAACAAATTTTTAGCACTGCTTGCCGCAATACCTATCTCTTCCAGCTGCTCCAGCATTGCACGAGCCTGCTCTTTGATTTCATCCCACCAAGTAAGAAAAGCAGGAACATCTTTTACATCCTCTGTGGGATCAAGTGGCACCACCAAAAACCTCAGTCCTGCAAGAGCTGCTCGCACCAAAGCCTCTACAGGATCTGTTTTTTGAAAGACGGTAAGGTGAGCGTGAGTATCTGCCAACGCCACCAAAGGCTGAGGAAAATCTATTACGCGTTTCTTTTTGTCACGTAGATACCAATACTCAGCACTAAGCTGTTCTTGACTCAGCTCTATATTCATCGCTTTAACTCCAAGGCTCGAGCAAGCTGTATGAAGTCCTCAACAGCAAGCATTTCTGCACGACACGTGGGCTGAATGTGTGTCTGCTTAAACGCAGTATCAAGAGCTGTTTTGTCAAAGCCGCTTGCGGCCATGGAATTTCGAATAGTTTTGCGTCGCTGCGCAAAGGCAGCATCAATAACCTGAGACACAAAGGCGAAGCCAACATCAGGCGTGAGCGGTCGCCTATCAATACGCACAACCGCTGACTCAACATGTGGCGCTGGCATAAAGCAGGTGTGACTTACTTCAAAACGTCCAGTTACCTGAGCATAAAGTCCAAGCTTTGCGGTATATGCACCATAGGTTTTGTTGCCAGGTACAGCTGCAATACGGTCTGCTACCTCCGCCTGTACCATTACGACCACCCGTTTGATAGAAGGAAGTTCACTCAACACACGAAGTATCAAAGTTGCCGCTACTTGATATGGCAAATTGGAAACCAACTGAGTCGGCTGCGCCTTACCCAGGCTAGAAGGCAACACTTTGAGCGCATCGCCCCAAAGAATCTCTAGGCAATCAGAGTTTTGGGCACATGTCTCAGCAAGTACCGCTTCTAGTGTGTGATCGGCTTCAACGGCAATGACTTTTTCTACTCGAGGCAAAAGTGCACAGGTAAGCGTACCCATGCCAGGACCCACCTCGAGTACCGTATCTGCTTTACTGAGCTCGGCTAACTGCAAAATACGACACACAACAGAATCATCAACTAAGAAGTTCTGTCCCAAGCGATGCTTTGCAACAAGACCGTGACGCTCCAGAGCAGCACGGGTAGCACGAGGATTGGCAAGAGGCGAGCACACGACAGACGAAAATGGCGCTTGCTTGGTCTCAGTCATCACGTCTGCTCTCCCCTCTTGCGGCTGAACAAATTGATATGTGGTGCTACGTATAGACACCTATCTCTACATGGCTCTGCTTATTTAGATGCCAAACGTGGGAAGAGCGCTTCGCCCTTCTCCACCGCAATGCCAGAAGGCAGCTGACCCCAGGCGCATACAGCAGCCAAATCGTCAGACTCGGCCTCATCTCCTAAGGAAAGGCGACGCAAAACTTCAGAGGATGTCTTGGGCATAAAGGGTGCGAGCAGATGAGCAGAAATGCGGATCGCCTCAAGCAGGCCGCCAATGACAAAGGACAGCTCATCTAACTGGGCTACACCATTCTCATCTGGCTTTGCCAAAGCCCAGGGCTTGGAATCCTCAATGTAGTGATTTGCAGCCCCCACGAGGGCCATGACCTCATCAATTGCCTCAGGATATGCCATGACATCCATCTTTGCGGCATAGCGCTGATAGATACCTGCAGCTACCTGTGTCAAAGGACTTTCACGCTGCGCCCAATCCGCAGGAAGCGCAGGAGTTTTTCCATCAAAATATTTGACGGACATATTAAGTGCACGAGACACAAGATTGCCCCAGCTATTAGCCAAGTCGGCATTATAAACCTGCTCCATACGAGCAAAAGAGATAGCGCCGTCCTCACCAGGCTTGCAATCACGCATAAAGTAATAGCGGTAGCCCTCAATGCCCAGTAAGTCGATAACCTCCTGAGGCGCAATAGCATTGCCGCGAGATTTACTCATCTTCTCGCCCTGGCCGGTTTCTTCATTGCGGACCATCAAAAAGCCATGAGCAAAGACGTGTTCGGGCAGGGCTTCACCGATAGCCATCAGCATGGCAGGCCAAATAACACAGTGGAAACGGATGATATCCTTACCAACCACGTGATACTGAGCAGGCCAACGGCGTGCAAGATTTACAGCGGCATCTTCACCTGGCTGACCATAACCCACTGCCGTCATGTAGTTAAGTAACGCATCAAACCAGACGTACGTCACATGCTTCTCATCAAAGGGAAGTTTGATACCCCAGTCAAAACTCGTGCGACTGACGGAAAGATCTTGCAGGCCACCCTCAACAAAGGTGCGAACTTCCTTCATGCGGAAGGAGGGCATCACAAAGTCAGGATGCTCATCATAAAAAGCAAGCAGACGATCCTGGAAAGCAGAGAGTTTAAAGAACCAGCTCTCCTCTTGCACACGCTGCAACATACGTCCGCAGTCGGGGCAAAGATGCTGACCTTCGGTGTGGTTTTCCTCGTCGGAGTGGCGTACTTGAGTCTCGGTAAAGTACGTCTCCTCAGGAACGCAATACCAGCCATCATAACTGCCCTTATAGATGTAGCCTGACTCCCTCATGCGCTCCCAGAGATACTGCACCGCACGCTCCTGACGGGGCTCGGTAGTACGAATAAAGTCATCATTGGAGATCTCAAGGGTCTTCCAAATATCTGTAAAAGCAGGAGCCAGCGAATCACACCACTCCTGAGGAGTCATTTTGTGTTCAGCGGCCGTAGTCTCAACTTTCTCACCATGTTCATCAAGGCCCGTGAGGAACTTGACATCATAGCCAGCAGCGCGGCGATAACGGGCCTGCACATCACTCAAGATAGTGCAGTATGCGGTACCGAGGTGCGGGGCGGCGTTGACATAATAGATAGGGGTGGTGATATAAAAAGACGGCTTGTTTAGATTGTCTGCCATGAAAAATATCTCCTGCTAAAAGTCTGCGAATGATGCAACTTACTATTCTAACGCAAGCCTCCTTTGTGCTCCTCAGAGAAATGCGTACAAACAGACCCTAGGCAGTTTAGTTGTCAGAGAGCTCCAAAATGCGAGCATAGGCATCGGATTTTGGGAGACCATATCGCTTGGCAAGACGCTTAGCAAGGACCGTTTTTGCTTCTCCTACGGCGAGTCCTGCTTGTACCGCTTCCTCAAAACTGACCGGTTGTTCAGCAGTTTGTGAAAGACGCAGAGCAATCTGGCGCAATTCGTCTGCGGAAGGCGGTGCAATCACAATGACACACTCACCTTTAAGCACATTACCTGCAGCTTGTCGCTGGACAAGTTCATTTATCAACTCACGTGCTAGCCCACGCAAAACTTCTTCATGCAACTTAGTCAACTCGCGCACCAAAGCTACCAAACGTTGAGGAAAAGCCTGAGCAATTACTGTCAAGGTATCTACCACACGACGTGGAGACTCATAGAGCACCAATGCCCCTGGTACTACCGAAAGTTCGGCCAAACGCTCTTGCTGGGCCTTTGCTTTCCGCGGCAAAAAGCCTTCAAAGAAGAAGTGCTCCATGGGAAGACCCGATGCCACCAAAGCGCATGTAAGCGCTGAGGGTCCAGGAATAACTTCCACGCAAAGACTTTGCTCAAGCGCTGCATCTACCAAACGAACACCAGGATCGGATACTCCAGGCATACCTGCATCCGATACAAAAGCAACGCGTTGACCCGCAGCGATACGGGCAAGCGTAGGCTCAATACGACTCGCGAGCACATTGTCATCGGCACGCTCAAGAGGTACATGCAGACCTAAATATGACATCAATTTGCCGGTAACTCGGGTGTCTTCACAAAGCACCACATCAGCAGAACTCAAAGTCTTCTTTACGCGTGGTGAAATATCTCCAAGGTTACCAATAGGTGTGCCAACTAAAGAAAGAACACCCTCTCCTTGTGCTGCGGCTGCATGAGAATGTGCAATAGCCATTAGTCGAGCATCCGCCTCTCAAAAGTCGCCAAAGCTACACGAGCATCCCAGCCTATCAGCCTGCCTGTCGTCTTCCAAGTCTGGAAGAACCACGCAGGACAGTCGCGAAAAGCATTAATTTGTTCGGCAATAAAAACACGCTCAAGCGCAATGCGACCTTCAGGTGTCATCAGAGAATCGGGGAAAGGTAAAGAACCAGACCATTTACCTACCATCACGGGCAGACGGCCACGTCCTATAGCTTTAAGCGCTGCGCGAGAGCTTGCCACAAGTTTGCGCACGCCCACAGGACCTGTAGCATCCACCTTATCCTCGTAATGGTAAAGATGAGCATCAAGCCAAACATTTTTGTATTGACGCTGTCCCATAAACGAACGCCACGAGTGATGTAGATCTGCATCGGGCAAAACTACAACGGCATCCTCGCCCGCCTCTTTACGAATAATCTCGTATGCATCACGATAATAGGTACGCAAGATGTGCATAGGCACACCATCGCTTAAGACCAAGCCATGACGTACTTGAGCGAGGGGCTCATCTGCTACTTCAATACCAACAAAACCATCGCGTAATGCATAGCGGCGAGCCAGCGTAGCAATGACTTGCAAAGCACTTTGGCGATAGTCAACAAAACGCGCCCGACCATGTACAAGGCCACCATCATCTGCCTCGCGACCAGGATTGACACCCAACACAAGCAGCAATTTGAGCCCAACATCTTCTGCCCACTCAAGCGCAGTATCGACCTGCTGTATACATCCCACATAAGGACCAGTTTCGGGACCATCATCACCTAACACATACCAAGGCACGGTCAGCCGCACGGCATTAAACCCGCGACCTGCAATCTGTACAAAATCTGCCTGGGAGATAAAGGTCGCACGATGATGGTGCACTATCTCCTGATAGCGCTTTATACCCACCGCACGAATCAGTGAAGGCTCGTCGAGGGCACCAGAATCCGCAAAAAGACCAGGGGTAACCCATGACTCAAGTGTGAGCCAACCAGTAAGGTTCACGCCATGTAGGGTCCGCCTGTCCATTACTTGCTCCTCTGTTCAAAATTTTGCTCGCACTTGAAGTATACCCACCTCAGTGGACATCAAGGGGATACATAATGATCCTTTATCCACAAAAAAGGATACATTTGGTCGCTTTTATCTAGATATGCACAGATGCAGGCAATAAAGCTAATCTACAAAATAACTTGCACAGTTCAAAGGCGTTTCATATACGTCTACTTGACTTATAGGCAGGCCACGTTTGTAAAAAAGTTCAGCAAAATTCTTGGCTAAATTTTCGGCCGTTGTCCTATAGGGCACTATCTTGAGCTTAAAACCCTCGTCACACAACGCGTCAATAGTAGCCTGCTTGAGCGTACCCTCTTCAACCAAAAACATATGGTCAAACGCAGCAACCTCTTCACGCACGACACGCTTAAGCTCACCAAAATCAAGCACCATATCGCGCTGTGTTCCCTCAGTGCCAAGTTGGTCTTGCTTGATATACACAACAACACGCCAGCGATGACCATGAAGATTTTCGCATTTGCCGTGATAGTCAGCTAAAAAATGTGCGCTATCAAAGCACGCTTCCGTCTTGAGTCCAAACACCACTATCTCCTAATGAGCCTTCTCAGCCTCAATATAGGCTTTGAGCGATTGTTCCCAATTCGCAGGAACAAAGCCCGTAGCTGAGAGTTTATTCAATGCAAGAGTACTGTAATGGGGACGAGGAGAAATGGGGGTTGGAGCCTCAGCAAAATAATCTGCTGTAGAAACTGGCTTGACCGCCCCGCCATTGCCCTCAGTCAAATCAAAAATGCGCGCAGCAATATCAGCCCAGCTGGCACTCGCGCCGCTACCCGTGAGATTGTAGGTACCAAATTCAGCATGTGGCGCACGGTCATCGAGTGCCGTATCGCCTTCACGATATCCCAACAGCCACAAAATGCCTGCAGCCATATCTTTTGTAAAGGTCAAGCGACCAATTTGATCGTTAACTACACTCACCTGCGAAAGCTTGCCTGCTGCCACGCGATGCGAAAGATCCATCATGGTGCGAACAAAATTTTTGCCATCACCAATAACCCAACTTGAACGCACAATAAAATGACGTTGGAGCTGTGCGACGAGTGCATCTGCTGCGGCCTTGGTTTGTCCATAGACACCTAAGGGAGCAAACTCCTCGCTTTCGTTATGGCTTTCTTGAATACCATCAAAAACATAATCACTGCTCACGTGTACAAGCGTGAGCTGATGTTCGGCAGCCACACGACAAAGTTTGGCGACACCCTCGACATTAATGTTCCAAGCAGCTCTACGACCTTCAGCGGTTTCCGCCTTGTCCACCGCCGTAAAAGCAGCCGCATTAATGATGGTGCCAAAGGTATCCCAAGCAATATGTTCATAGGCTGCAGGATCGCACATATCAAAACTTTCGATATCGTGAAACTCCCAGCCCTCAAGCCCGCGACGCGCGACTTCTGCTTGGAGTGCACGCCCGAGCTGACCGTTGCTACCCACTACAAAAGTTTTACGAGGACCCATGGGCAAGGCATCTGCAAGGAAAGGATGGTGTAAGTCTGCCTCGGAGCGTATCGATTTCTCCAAAGGGATGGGCCAGCTGATATTGAGCTGTGGATCAGCCAAATTTACAAACGTATAGTTTTTCTTTTGCTCGGCAGACCAATGCGCATTAACAAGGTAGGTGTAGATGGTGCCATCCTCAAGTGCCTGGTATGCATTACCCACGCCACGTGGCACATAAATTGCTCGCGTTGGATCGAGCTCACAGCAAAAAACCTGACCATAGCTCGCGCCAGGACGCAAATCTACCCAAGCACCAAAAATCTTGCCTGCCGCGATAGAAATCAATTTATCCCAAGGCTCAGCATGAATGCCACGGGTAGCACCGCGAGACTCGTTATAAGAGATATTGTTTTGAACAGGACCAAAGTCAGGGAGTCCCAGTTTTAACATCTTGGAACGCTGCCAGTTTTCCTTGAACCAGCCGCGATTATCGCCGTGCACCGTTAGATCAAAAACAATAACGCCTGGTATGCTTGTCTCGTGTGCCGCAAGCTGCTTTCCAAAATCCACTGGAGCTCCCTCGAATTTTTACTTACTGACCTTGCTTGGCATATTTTGCCTCAGTCTCGGCTTTTGTGTCCTCCCACCAGCTACGATTATCGCGATACCAAGCGATAGTGGCATCAAGTCCGCTCTCAAAGTCAGTGTGGGATGGGTGCCAACCAAGCTCAGTTTGAAGCTTGCTCGCATCAATGGCATAACGACGGTCATGACCAGGACGGTCACGCACCCAATCAAAGTCATCGACAGCTCGGCCCATATGCTCCAAAATCAAGCGCAAAACATCAATATTGTTGCGCTCGCCATTAGCACCAATGAGATATGTTTCGCCTATACGTCCCTGAGTAAGAATGGTCCAGACCGCACTGCTATGATCATCGGTATGAATCCAGTCACGCACATTTTTGCCATCGCCATAAAGCTTAGGACGAATACCACACAATATGTTGGTAATCTGACGAGGAATAAACTTCTCAATGTGCTGGTAGGGACCATAGTTGTTGGAGCAATTTGAAATGGTGGCGCGTACGCCAAATGTGCGATGCCAAGCACGCACCAGGTGGTCTGCGCTCGCTTTGCTCGAAGAATAAGGACTACTTGGACAATAAGGTGAACCCTCGTGGAACTTGTGAGGGTCATCTAAGGCCAGATCTCCATAAACCTCATCGGTTGAAATCTGGTGATAACGCACATCGTATTTACGTGCTGCTTCTAACAAGGTATAGGTACCCACCACATTGGTTTGGATAAAGGGTGACGGATCCAAAATCGAATTGTCGTTGTGACTCTCAGCGGCATAATGTACGACAGCATCACAGTGTGAGACTAGCTGGTCTACCAGCTCAGCATCACAAATATCTCCCTGTACAAAATCCATCTGCTCAGGCGCAATACCATCGAGATTATGAATATTACCTGCATAGGTAAGCTTGTCCAGCACCGTCACCTGTGTCTTTGGGTGCTCACGGGTGACATAATGCACAAAATTTGAGCCAATAAAACCAGCCGCACCCGTCACCAGAATGTGCTTGGGAATAAATTTCTCTTCTGCCATGTAGGTTCCTTTCGGCTACCAAAACGGTGCTGTTTTCTCATGTATACAAGGCAAGCAAAGCCCGCGTGAACTGGCTATCCAATCCTATTCAAAGCGGCTATCCTTGCGAATCTTGCCATCAAGCAAATGACGCAGGTGCTCACCATAGGGACTTTTACCGTACGCCTCGGCTGCTTGCCTAAGCGCATCCTTATCAATCCAGCCATTTTGATACGCAATATCTTCGGGTACTGAAACCATAATAGACTGTGAGCTTTCGATAGTACGAACAAAGTTGGAGGCATCAAAGAGGCTGTCCATGGTACCTGTATCTAACCATGCATAACCACGACCCAGCGTTACCACATCAAGAGCGCCATCCTGCAAATACATCTCATTGAGGGACGTAATCTCCAACTCACCACGAGCAGAAGGCTTAACCTGACGAGCCAGCTCGGTCACGCGGTTATCGTAAAAATACAGACCGGTTACAGCGTAATTGCTTTTGGGGTTGGCGGGTTTTTCTTCGATAGAAACTGCCTTGCCATCCTCCCCAAATTCCACCACGCCAAAACGCTCGGGATCATCCACGTAATAACCAAAGACCGTCGCTCCTCCCTCACGCTCAGCTGCCTTTACCGCATGACGCAAATGACGAGAAAGACCATTGCCATAAAAAATATTGTCGCCTAAGACGAGCGCACAAGAATCTCCTGCAATAAATTCCTCGCCAATGATGAAAGCTTGAGCGAGACCATCAGGACTTGGCTGCACAGCATAGCTCAGTGAGATGCCAAACTGACTACCATCACCCAGCAACTGCTCAAAACGAGGGGTATCTGTAGGAGTAGAAATCACTAAGATGTCGCGAATGCCAGCCAGCATCAACGTAGACAGCGGATAGTAAATCATCGGCTTGTCATACACAGGCAAAAGCTGCTTGGACGTGACCATGGTCAAGGGGTACAGGCGCGTTCCCGAGCCACCCGCAAGAATAATGCCTTTCACAAACAACCTCCTGTATAGGGCTTTACAGATACAGTAAGAGTAACGCAAGCAGAGCCAAAGAGTCGTTTGCTCCTAAACAATCTTGACTATCGGCGCAAATCCCTTAAGTAAGCGTTTGGTAGTGCCAAGACTTTCGAAATAGACTGTCAAAGTGTCCTTGTCTATTGCACGCACAGTACCCATCTTGAAAGTCTTATGCGACACCCGATCGCCCACCGCAAAGCTTTCATTTGCCTTTGCGACATCGCGACGAATGGGCTGTGCATTAGAACCCATCTCACGAGAACCACCCGTTGAGCGCGTACGCGAACCAAAGACCTGCCCACCGTAAACCTCGCTACCGCGGCCACTACCATAGGTACCATGCCGATCGCCACGTTTTTCCCAACCAACTCCACGATATCCCGAAGAACCAAGACCTATGGTTTGAACATCATCTTCAGGGATTTCTGCCAAGAAGCGGCTCGGCGCATTTGCCGAGGTAGAGCCAAACATTCTACGTGTTGCTGCATAACTCAGATAGAGCCTGCGCTCTGCTCGGGTAATGGCTACATAGGCAAGACGGCGTTCTTCCTCAAAAGAATCTGGCTCGCCTTCCTTTGCACGATGAGGAAAAAGCCCCTCTTCCATACCCGCAACAAATACAACAGGGAATTCCAAGCCCTTTGCAGAATGAATAGTCATGAGCGTTACCGCGCTACTGGAGCCAGCCAAACTATCAAGATCCGAGCGCAGAGCTAGCCACTCCATAAAAGCAGGGAGCTTTTTGGCAGCAACGCTCGCCGCATTTTCTGCTGCTGCACGGGGCGCTGCGGAAGCTTCATCCGCTGTGACAGCTGCAGCAAGTTGGGCTAAGCTTTCAAGCGTTGCTGTGGCATCATCATGCGTTTCATCAAACTCGGCAGCCACACCAAAAAACTCTCGAATGTTATCAATGCGACCATCGGCTTCAACGGAATGCTCTGCCTCGAGAGCACGTATAAGACCCGTTTTGTCAACAATTGTCTCAACCACATCTGACAAGTCACCCTGCAGATGACGACCTGCTTCTATAGCTGCGCTAAACTCACCCAAACCTGCACGTACCTTAGGACTAAAAAGACCTGTTTCTGCCACACAAGCTTGAGCAGCTGCAAAGAAGGTCAAGTCGTGTTCTGTGGCATAGCTGCGAATTTTGCCAATGGAAGTTGTACCAATACCTCGACGGGGCGTGTTGATAACACGTAAGGCCGATATGTCATCGTCGGGATTGACCACGAGCTTGAGATAAGCCATTACATCGCGAATCTCTGCTCGATCAAAGAATCGCGTACCGCCCACGATTTTGTAAGGCACCCCCGCACGCAACAGCATATCCTCGAGTACACGCGACTGAGAATTAGTGCGATAAAAGACCGCAATGTCATCGTAGCTGGTACCGTCATCATGATTTTTTTCGATCTCCGAGCCAATCCAACGACCCTCATCGCGTTCATCATCGGCTTGATACAGAAAAATCTTGTCGCCATCGTTGCGATTGGTAAAAAGACGCTTGGCCTTGCGTCGAGAATTGTTACTCACCACAGCATTTGCTGCAGACAAAATATGATGGGTTGAGCGATAGTTCTGCTCGAGCTTGACTACCTGCGCATCGGGATAGTCCTGCTCAAAAGCAAGAATATTTTTTATATCGGCACCACGCCAGCTATAAATTGACTGGTCGTCATCGCCAACCACCATTAAATTGCGATACTTTGCTGCCAACAAATTGGTAATGGAATACTGAACATGGTTGGTATCCTGATACTCATCCACACTAATTTGACGGAAGCGTTCCTGATACTTGTCCAATACGTCGGGATGTTTTGCCAACAGCTCATATGCCTTGATAAGCAAATCATCAAAATCCATAGCGTTTGCTCGTGCCAGGCGAAGTTGCAGCTCTCGATATACACGAGCTGCTTTGAGACTAAGCGGATTATGATCCCCTGTGGCTTCATCTGCCATATCCGCAGCTGTTTTCATTGCATTTTTTGCCTGTGAGATACGTGAACGAATAGCCTGTAGGGGAAATTGCTTGGGGTCAATATCCAACTCATCCATGATGGTCTTGACAAGACGCTTTGAGTCATCGTCATCATAGATAGTAAAATTGGGACGATAGCCCAGCAGCTCACCATCCTCGCGCAGCATACGCACACACATTGCATGGAAGGTACACACCCACATACCACGCGTGCCCCCAGGGAGCAATGCGTCCAGACGCTCGCGCATCTCGGCTGCTGCTTTGTTGGTAAAGGTGATTGCTAACACCTGCCAAGGACGCACTCCTTCATCAGAAATCATGTGCGCAATGCGGTACGTCAACACCCGCGTCTTGCCTGAACCAGCGCCTGCCAAAACCAGCAAGGGCCCACGTGTACACAGCGCCGCTTTGCGCTGCGCAGCATTAAGACTATCAATATCAACAGCGCTTTCTACAGAGGCAAAAGACTCTTTATCAGTCGTACCAACTGCTACTCGAGATTGTTTTTTTACAACAGACGCAGCTACGCTCTGTCGCTCAGAGAAGCTAGACTGAGACTTCATAAACTCATCAAAAGACAGTGACAAGGGAAACTCCGTTCATCATGTGGGAGCTACTAGTCTACCCCCTGTAGCGGACCTCAAAAGGGCTTTACTCATCTGTCTCTTATTTGTTCATCAATTTTCGACTTGTTTAACTCTGCAACATAAGTCTTAACTAATGTGGGAACATTTAAGTCATTCAAGCGCGCTCTCAACGAGCAGCAACATGGAGGGTCATATGATTAATTTTGTCACTGAGGAGTCTTTCTGGGAGCTTTTCCCTGAGGCAACTATCGGCGTTTTGACCGTAGATGGCATCAAGCCAACCGACCAAATTGATCCCGAACTGGTCGCCCGTGCTCAGAAGGAGCTTAAACGTGCCAATATCGTTGCGCGCAAATGGGTGCCCAACAACCCCATTAGCAAAAACGAAGTTCCTGCGGTATGGCGCGAGGCATACCGCAAATTTAAGACCAAGCATGGTGCCCGCTGCTCAATCGAAAACCTACTTAAGCGCGTCCTTAAAGACAATCCTGTTGGCTCCATCAACCCCGCAGTTGATGTGTCCAATGCAGTTTCTCTGACCTATGCCTTCCCCATGGGCGTAGAAAATATCGATGCTTTTGTGGGCACCTTCCGTCTCGCGCTAAGCGAAGGTGGAGACGACTATCTGGCTGTTGGTGAGGATACTCCTGATCCCACCCTCGCTGGTGAGCTTGCATACCTAGACGATGCGGGGGCTATTTGTCGTTGCTGGAACTGGCGTGACTGCCAGCGCAGCGCAGCTACAGACAACACCCCTCATTGCGCCTTTATCATGGAGTGTATTGAGCCTCATCGCGTGAATGATCTGCATGCTGCTATCGATCAACTAGAAGTCTTTACCAGCGAAATTCTTGGTGCTCATACCACCAACAAAGATTATCTGACGATTGATCATCGCACGACTCCACTTATCTAAGCGCTGACTTATCCGCCTATAACGCACAGCGCGCCTGGGACAGCACAGGCCCCAGGCGCTTTTTCTTACAAATCCCGCTTTGCGTAAAGTTTCTGCGAGAGTTTGAGCGAGGCGAAGGAGAGTAAACCCACAAGCAGAGCCGCAACAACTAAACTCCATCCCATCCCTAGTTGCGCATACAGCTTTGACAGCGTTTCTGTCGCTCGTAAAAATCCTTGCCTTGGTGCAGGGAAAGTTAACAATAACGGAAGCATCACAGGCAGCGACATAACAGGCCAAGCTCGTTGAGCTCCCCACCAAAACAAAACAGGCATTTGGAGTGAAAGTAACAGAAGCAATATCAAGGCAGCCGCTACAAGTACAGAGCCAACTTCTGTCATAGTGCTTAAGGCATTGCTGTTGAATTGTTGCATTGCGAGTACCACTACACCATTGAGCAGTATGCAAACGATAGCTCCCGTAATAGTTACCGCAAACACAAAAACATAACGTCCTGTTACCACTTGAGCGCGCGTCAGAGGAAGCGCATCACGAGCCTGCTGCCAACCATTTGCTTCGTCATCTGAAAAAGCACCTCCTGCCAAGATATACATCACCATAAAGAAAATGGTGAGCGAAATCTGTATCTGCAACTTTGTTATCGTGACGTGAGCAATATCTATGTCGTCTCCTCCAAAGACTGCGCCCGCTCCAACGAGAATAATTACCGTCGCAAATAGCAGAAGATACTGCGGAAATTTGCGCAAAAACTGGCACCAATCTGCATAAAGAACCGCAAGCATTTATCTCAGCTCTCCCTTCGCAACGAGGGTCATCGTCTCATCGATTGTCGCTTTATCAATGGTAAAAGTTGGGAAGCGCTGCTCAAACTGAGCACGGTTGAAAACAAGCACATCCCAGGAGAAGTCACGCTTTACTATACGGATTTGGCCTTCAGGAATATAAGCACTTGCAAGCAGATACTCCAGTTCCTCGCCGCGCAAATGAGCGATACCCATCTCGTCATAAATGCGCCCACAATCACTTGCAAATGCAATTTTTCCCTCTTCAAGCATCACAATATAGTCTGCGATATGCTCAAGGTCGCTGGTAATATGACTAGAAATGAGAATTGATCTCGTGCCATCTTCCATGCTCTCGCGTAAAATATCGAGCACTTCATCGCGCACAATAGGATCAAGACCTGCTGTCGGTTCGTCCATTACAAGCAAATCTGCACCGCAGGCAAGCACGCAAGCAAGCTGTAATTTCATACCCATACCGCGAGAAAGCTCTCCAACCTTTTTGCGGGCAGCATATGAACGATGGGGCTTTGGATTTGCTTGTAGCAAGCCCATACGCTCAAGCAGATGTTGGAGCAACGGATAGTCAAGCTTTGGATATGCCAAGCTATACATTGTTGCAACCTGCGCCACACTCATTCGCAACGGATATGCACAGACCGAACTCACATAACCTATACGTGCTTTAAGAGCGTTGAGCTCCGCACCGGAAAGAGCATCTCGTGTTTTGCCAAAGAGCTCGACCGAACCAGCATCAGCATGCACACAACCGAGTGCAACTTTCATAAGTGTAGATTTACCTGCGCCATTACGGCCCACTAAACCTACAATCGACCCTCGAGGCACATCAAGAGATGCTGATTGAAGGGCAAAGTCACCGTAACGTTTGTCAATCTCGCGCAATCTCAAATCGCAAATTTCCCCTGACAAGTCAAGACTACCAAGGGGAAGCTTGTTATCCCTATCAAAAGGCTTACGCGCAAAATGCGCAGCACTCTGAGCGTCTGTACCCACATATGCTTTCATGCTCAGTGTTCCTCCTCAAGAATCAAGTCAAGCATTTCGTGCAGTTGTTGAGAATCAATCGCAGCAGTTCGTGCCACAGTGACCGCTTGCGCAAGCGCTGCTTCTACCCGTCTGAGTTGCTCTTCTCGCAAAAGTCCTGGATCGACACCCGCTACAAAGCAACCTTTACCAGGGACCGTTTCCAAAATGCCTTGGGCTTCAAGCTCTGCATAGGCACGTTTAGTGGTAATGGCGCTAATGCGCAGACTCGTTGCAAGGCTTCGGATGGATGGAAGCTGCTCACCAGCGCAAAGATCGCCTGCAAGAACAGCCGCTCTCAACTGATCTGCAATCTGCTCATAGATGGGCTTGCCCGAGGAGTTGGAAATTACAATCTCCACGCTCATTTCCCTCTCCCTTTGTTCTGTTCATTGTGTACATACTGTATATATCATATATATACAGTATGTCAAGAAAAATCCGCTTAGGACTCTCCCTAAGCGGATAAATAACAGCTAATGTAAGGCGAATTAGGCGGAAGCGAGGGCGTCGGCCAAAGCCTCAATCTCGGCGAGATTTACTTCCTTAACACTAGAACGCAGGTGCACCACAGGCTCGATAATAGTCATATTGGGCATGGCCTCAACTTGTGTTTGGATGAGCTTGCCCGCCGTAGGAGCCCAACTGCCGTTTTCCATAATACCAACAACGCGATTCTTAAGGGCATGAGCTGCGATATCGTCCAGCAAAGTGCGCATGCTATCAAAGATGCCCAAATTATAGGTGGCGCAAGCAAAGACAAGTTTGGAGTATTGGAAGGCAACAGAAACAAGCTCAGAGGTCATCGTCTTGGAGCTATCGTAAACGCGTACATTGCGCATGCCGCGCTCAGCCAGCTTGCCCGCAAGAATATCAGCCGCAACAGCTGTATCGCCATAAACTGAGCCATAAAAGATTGCGACAGAATCGATTTCGGGTTCGTAGCTTGCCCACTTGGCATACTTATCAAGAATGAGATTAAAGTCCTTGCGCCAGATATGGCCATGCAACGGACAAATCATACGGATATCCAACTTGGCAAGTTTTTTGAGCAGCATATTGGTTTGCACACCATACTTACCTACGATATTAACGTAGTAGCGACGCGCCTCATCCAGCCAGTAGTGCTCCCAATCAACCTCATCAGCAAAGATGTTGCCACCCAGCGCACCAAACTCACCAAAGGCATCGGCGGAATACAAAACGCCTGTCAGCTGATCGTAGGAAACCATCACCTCGGGCCAGTGGACCATGGGAGCTAAAAAGAACTGCAGGGTATGGCGTCCCAGCTCAAGCGTATCGTTTTCCTTGACCGTAATTGCATGAGGAGTAACATCAAAATCAAAGAATTGTGACATCAACTCAAAAGACTTGGCCGTAGCCACAAGCTTAATCTCGGGATAGCGCTCTACCAGCTGAGGAATCATACGGCAATGGTCGGGCTCCATATGATCTACGACCATATAATCAAGCGTACGTCCAGCAAGTAAATACTCAAGGTTTTCCATTACCTGCAGTATGGTGACCTCATCAGTGCCATCCATCAAGCAGGTCTTCTCATCCAAGATAAGATAGTTGTCATACGACATGCCCGCAGGTGTGGGATAGGTATTTTCAAAAAACTCTAGCCGCCTATCAGATGCGCCCAACCACCAACTATCTTCGCAAATCTCGCGAACGTTGTGCATAATCTCACTCCTTGCTGAGTAACGCTTATCAAGCACATATAAATTTTCCCCACGTCCCTGCATGTGCACTGCAAGCAGAAATGTCTGGAGAAAGCTCTCATCTCAAATGATATGCGATTCTGCCTATAAAGAGACGTGCAGAGCATAACTGTTTCGATAAACAGCACATTGCAGATGCTTCTCGCATAGCGAATAGTTTTTCTTGTCCTGTGCAAAGAGCGCACGGTCCTGGGTTGATGACCTACAAAAAACAGCATCCTATAGGATGCTGTTTTTTTCACAAAGGAAAGGAGCTGGATGAGTGTTCGTTAATGCTTAGGCCTCAATGAACTTGAGGAAAGCATCTGCCTGAGCCTGAATAGCCGCTTTTTGCTCATCAGTGAAAACAACGACATTATCCCCCCAAGCAGAACCATTGACCGTATAGCCTTGGCCCAACTCATCCATGGAATTCATCCCAACAAAAGGAAGAAGCTCGCCAAGTCTGGTGCGCATCTCTAGCGTTGCGGTTCTGCCTCCAATACCAGAGAAGGTGACTTTCTTATCCTTGGTCGCTTTTTTGGAAGAGCCCTGAGCCGAAGGACGACTCATCCAGTCAATAAGATTCTTGATATTAGCTGGGTAGCTTGCATTGTACTGAGGGGTGACAATCCAAATACCATCGGCGGCAGCAAACTCGTTGCGCACGCGCTGGATAGATGCGGGGGTTGGCCATTCAATATCTTGGTTCATAAAAGGCACATCCCCAAAGTCAAGTTCTTTAACCTCGACCGCATCACCTAAAGCTTGGATGATAGCTGCCTGGAGCTGACGATTGAATGACTGCTTGCGCAGGGAACCCTGCACCATAAGGATGGTCTTCTTCAATGCGTTATCCCTCTCTTTATTTCGGCACCAAGCCATTGAGCTTGAACATATTGTTTTATACCCGGTAAATCACGAGGTTTTCATCTACGCCTAAGACCACATACCCGCTACAAAAAACCGCCTGCCTTTTGAGCTGCATCTTAATAACATGGTTTGCAATGTTGAAATCCACGCTTGATGCAATTCATACGACAGACGGTTTGATAGTCAGCAACAAAGCTTCACTATATGTGCAGCTGTTTACTCTTTATTGCACTTACTCCTTATTGCGACCACGGTAAACAACAAAGCCAGCAATTGCTACTACAACAGCAATGATGACACCGATAACACCAGTTGGCATAGAGCGTGCCTCGTCAGCCTTCTTGCTGTCTGCAGATCCCTCGGCAGGTGCCTCCTGTTTGGTGTTCTCCTCCTCAACCGGCTCGACGACATCCTTAGCAGCGGCATCAGCATCAAATTTTGCCAGCTCGTCAGCATAGGTCAAAGCAGTAGCAAGCTTGCCCTCAGCAAGATCACTTGCAGCAAAAGGCTTGGAGGTATCTCCAGCGTTCAGATAATCGCGTACTTCTTGTACCAGCGTATGCACCTTGGCTTGTGCCTGTTCGGATACAACATCATGAGCCTTATTTGCAAAGGCCATACGAGCCTTGCCGTCTTTGACATCTTTCATCTGAGCATCAACGGTTTCATGCTGAGCAATAATATCTTTTTGCAAGACATCAAGATATGCATGAACACCCTCAGCAACATCTTTGCGGTGGTTGTAAGCAAGAGTATTAAGGTCCATCAAATCGTAATCGAGATACTTCGTGCCAGAATCCTTCAGAGCAATTTTCTCGTTGGACTCAGTGATTTTCTCGTCGTAGATCTTGTTGCCATCCTTATCCTTGCTGTATTCCATAATGTCACCAACATGCGAGGTATCGTATGCAGCCTCGTTGGGATAGATATCCTGGTCAACTTCAGTCAGCAATGCAGAATAGCTAGGAATATAAAGGGTGAACTCAGTGCGGGACAAACCCTCCCACTGAATGGTTGCAATATCGGCATCCAAGCCTTTGCGTACCTGGAAGATATGGCTCTCGGTGCTACGATTGTTACCAACTGCATAGAGCTTATCGTTCTTGTTGGCATCTACCGCTGTGCCCTCGCCACGAGCGCCCAAGGAGCGCAAAACCGTGAACGTATCAACCTTTTCGGCAGGCTTGACATAGAAAGTAGAGTTAGCAACGGTGGCTACGGAGCCGTCTTTGTCAACGGTATAGTCGCTGCCCTCAGTAAGCTTCTCACCAAAGTAAAGATGTCCTTGGACATAACGGGTATTTTGACCTACACCCTGATCCTCAGAGCTGTTGCCATAAGAACTGGCAACGTCCATCTTGCCATCTTTTTCAACATAGGTACCAGCATCTTCGGCAACCTTTTTGAGATCCTTGGAGTGCAAGCAATTCTTGCTATCCTCAAGGTCAACATCAAACTTGAGGTTATCCATATTGGGATTCAAAGAAGCTTGATCGGATGCCATCTTAACGGCAATCCACTGCTTGCCAGACAGCTGAGCAAAGATCCACGTCTCGTTTGCATCGCCAATAACAATCTGGTTGCAGTCCTGAGATCCCTGCTCATCAATAACCTTACCAAGTAGCTCCACGCCCTCGCGAGCGGTAGAAGCCTGAGAAAGGACAAAGTCATGGATGCTGTACTCACCAATACCCGTATCAATACGAGGGTCAACCTTATCAATAGCATCGCTCATATTGGTGGTTAGAGTTGAAGAAACACTGACGCCCTTCTCATTGGTACCAGCCTCGGAATAAGCCTTGGCATTCGCGTCACCAGCTTCAGTCCAGTTATCAGGTGTATCGCGAACATAGGTATAACGGAACGTAGGGCCATCAATTTTATAAGAGAAGCTTGCTTTGGGATCGGTGTCATTCTCGTAACTTTGAATGACTTTGCCATTTTTGGTAGCAGGAGCAACGCCAAAAGCCTTGGGGTAACGATTGGCATAATCTTCTGCGCGACCCCAGAAAGTATCACCTGTAGTGGTAAGTTCGGAGCCTATATAAACTTGGGTGCAGGCAAGAGCAGTCTGGGGAATACCCGAAATTGCGACTGCAGTTGCAGCAACGATGAGAGCGCGGGTTGCCTTAGAGAATCTAAACTTCTTGTACATGTGCTAGTCTCCTCTCAGCTTGGAAGCCTGTTGCTTCCGCTGTAAAAACGAAACGGCCATGGCTCACGATAGCGAAACATTTTTGAAATATTGTATAAATCGCTCTCAATACGGCGAGCGGGGCAATAGCTGCCGTGAGCTGTCATGAGCAGATAAAATGGTTAATCAGGCCTACGTTTGGTTTGGGGAATTTACCACGGGTGGACCCATAAGCTAATGCCTACTTCAGATGTTGCGCTCGTAAAAAAGTCCTTAAAACTGCAAAAAACTCGAAAAAAGCTCTAGGACATCATTGTCTTGAAAATCAACAGGGCTTTGAGCTAGCAAAAAAGCACTAAAAATCTTTTGCTGAAAAACTGATGAAAAAATAATGCTCCGGGCTTCTCCTGCGACAGATGACAACAAATTTATAATGCATATTTTAAGGATAAGTACTAAATATAATGGATAGAGCTAAGGTGATTTAGACTCTTATGAATAGGATATTCCTATATAAATTTTTCAATACAAAGGGTGAGTAGAACAATATCGCCCACCAAACCAGCAAGCATCAACACTTTGTCGGTAAGTCCGTCAGCATGACATAAATGCAGACACCAGCTCGACTCCAAAGGAAAGAGCAGATTCATCGGCATTTTATTAAGCAAATCAAGCAACAAATGGGCGGCATACCCAGCTGCAAAAGAAGGGATTGCCATCGGCAGCACAAGACCTATCGTCACAGAAAAGAGTACAAGCGCCAGTACCGAATGAGTAAAACTCCGATGCGGCGTAAACCTGCCGATAATACAAAGCCCAAAAAAGCCAAGTAGTCCTATAACTTGTTGACTGAGCTGGATCTGCAAAATATATGCCCAGAGCTGTGCCCCTAAAGCACGGTCAATACCAAAACTCACTATGGCCAGCACAGCTACGATAAGCCGCGCAATGAAAACATCGCGACTGTGACTCGTGGCGTGCACGTCGATATCAGGTGTAATCGAACCAAGTGCACCCGCAAGGACAGCGGCCATACAGGCAGCAGAACTCGCTGGCTGCGACACAAAGAGTGCCGCTGCAATACCAACAGTTATGTGGGTTTTGCCCATCATCTACTTTCACCACCTTTTACTAGAAAAAATATATCATGGTTTCATATGAAAATGATTTTGCTTATTTTTCTTCGATAGGAGTGTTATGTCCAAACGCGACGCTCAGATTCTTGAACTGCTAACCAGTGAAAAGAAAATTGAGGTTTCTGCTCTCGCTGAGCATTTTGGCGTTTCAACCGTCACCATGCGCAAAGATCTCGACTCCCTGCAAACACGCGGCCTTGCTTTACGCGAACATGGCTTTGCTTTACTTTCAAATCCCAATGATGTAGCTGGACGTCTTGCCTACCACTATGAAGAAAAACTTCGCATCGCCAAGCGAGCAGCCGAATCGATATCCGATGGTGCAACTATCATGATTGAAAGCGGCAGTTGTTGTGCCCTGCTTGCCCGCGAGTTAGCGGATACACACCAAGGCGTCACCATCATCACCAACAGTGTTTTTATCAGCACGTATGTGCGTGACTCTCCCAATATCACAACGGTGCTCCTCGGTGGTACGGTCCAAGGCGATTCTCAGGTCACCGTAGGTCCACTACTGCGTAGCTGCGTAAAGTCCTTTGCGGTAGAGCGCCTTTTTATTGGAGCTGATGGGTGGCTTGACGGCATAGGATTTACCAACGGAGATCAATTCCGCGCGGAAGCAGTACTTTCCATGGCAGAATCAGCGGCGCAAGTAGTTGTGCTCACTGAATCCGAAAAGTTCCATCAATATGAAGCCGTACCTTTGCGCTTTGAAAACAAGCCGCTTTATCTTGTTACTGACGCTGGCATCAGTCCTGCTGACCGTCGCAAAGTCAAAAAACTCGGCATTCATATCGCGCTTGCCTAAGCGCTCACCAAACACGAGATGCCGCATCTTTGCTCATCTGCTGATATTTAGTATTGCAATGAGCTCACAGATGAACAGAGCAACTAGCAAAAAGCATGGATGCCTGCACGTTCATATGCTTGAGCATAGGCGCACAAGTCATCACTCGAGAGATTTTTTTCTCCTGAGAGCTGGTAGTTGCGCTCAAGCAGAGCGTATTTACTTTCGCCAAAATTGTGGAAAGGTAACAGCTGCACACGCTCTATCCCCAACTCAGCAAGGGTTTCTGCCATGCATTTTGCATCTTCAACCGAATCGTTAAAGCGGGGAATAACTGGCGTTCGTATCAGCACATCCTTACCCGCTTCTTGTGCCCAACGAATATTTTCTAGAGGCAACTCGTTTGTCTCGCCTGTGCCGCGTTTATGCGCCTGTGGATCGCCATGTTTAAAATCAATCAGCAGGTGATCAAGATGCTCCGCCACCGCAGCAAAGACTTTGTTTGAAACATAAGCTTCGGTCTCAATGCAGGTATCCACTCCCTCAGCATGCAGCAGACTCAATAGCTCGATATCAAACTCAGGCCAAAGCATGGCCTCACCGCCAGACAACGTAACGCCGCCACCCGAATCCTCATAAAAGGGCTTATCTTGCAGGCAGACTTTGAGAACCTCTTCTGTTGTCTGTGTCGTTCCCACCAAGGATAGCGCACGGCCTGGACATGTATCTACCATCTGCTTTGCAAGTTCAGATGAGCCATCAACGGTGTTTATATTGACGTGCCGCTTGCCTGCTGTCGTTGACACACCCGCTTGTGGGCAGGCAGCTATACAAGCACCACATTCAATGCAGGCGTCTGCCTTCCACTCCAACTGCGGACGACGCATTTGACTTTCGGGGTTGGAGCACCAAAAACAACGCAGAGGACAACCTTTCAAAAACACCACCGTACGGATTCCGGGACCATCATTGAGACTGAATTTTTGGATGTTAAATACGGTGGCTGACTGCATATATATCCTCTGCACAATTTGTCTTTTTACTTGACATTCCCTCTCCGCTTGGTATCATAAACTTACGTTCGAAACTTTTCAAGCTTTTTTATGAAATGGAGAAGGCTATGCAGAATTCCAAGCACTTTGGTTCTTTGACTGCCCGCATGCAGGCATTCCGTGAAGAAGTGCTCGATGAAAAGCCCTTCGTTGACGCTGAGCGCGCAATTCTTTGCACTGAGTCCTACAAACAGAGCACAAACCAGCCTCCTGTTCTCCGCCGTGCTCTCTCTTTTGCTCATATTTTGGACAAGATGAGCATCTACATTGAGGACAAAACACTGCTTGCAGGAAACCAAGCAAGCAAAAACTGCAATGCTCCGGTGTTTCCCGAGTACACACTCGGCTTTGTCATAAATGAGCTGGATCTTTTTGACAAACGTGATGGTGACGTTTTCTACGTAACCGACGAAGACAAAGCTCGCATTCGTGAGATTGCACCCTATTGGGAAAACAATACTCTGCGCGACCGCGGTATGGCTCTGCTTCCCGACGAGGTTTCGGTCTTTATGGAGACGGGCCTTTTTGGCATGGAGGGCAAACTCAATGCAGGCGATGCCCACCTAGCTATCAATCATGCCCGCCTATTACGTGAAGGTCTGCGCGGCTATGAGGAACGTGCGCGTGCAGCTAAAGAAGCACTCGACCTCACTGACCCCGAATCTGTTGATAAGCTGGCTTTTTATCGTGCCGTTCTCGTTGTGATTGAGGCCGTTCATCGCTGGGCTCAGCGCTATGCTGATCTTGCGTTTGAGCTTGCTCAAGCTGAGAGTGACCCCATCCGTAAGGCAGAGCTTACCCGTATGAGTGAGATTTGCGCCAAGGTTCCCTATGAGCCTGCAAACAATTTCCGCGAAGCCATTCAAGCCGTATGGTTCTCCCAGGTTTTACTGCAGATTGAGTCCAACGGTCACTCACTTTCCTATGGCCGTTTTGATCAGTATATGCTGCCCTATTACCAAGCAGATCTTGCGAGCAGTGCTATCACGCGCGATGAAGCGCTTGAACTGCTTACTAACCTCTGGATCAAGTCTCTGACTGTCCAAAAGATCCGCAGTCAGTCGCATACGCTCTCTTCAGCTGGCAGTCCCATGTATCAAAACGTCACCATTGGCGGCCAAACCACCGAGCACAAAGATGCAGTCAATGAGCTCTCTTATCTTGTGCTGCAATCGGTTGCGCAAACCCGCCTCACCCAGCCCAATCTTACGGTGCGCTATCACGCCAATATCGACAAGATATTCCTCGATGAGTGCGTTGAAGTGATGAAGCTTGGCTTTGGTATGCCCGCTCTCAACAACGACGAAGTTATCATCCCCTCATTTATCAACTGGGGTGTTGCCGAAGAAGATGCCTATAACTACTCTGCAATCGGCTGTGTTGAAACTGCGGTTCCGGGCAAGTGGGGCTATCGCTGCACGGGCATGAGTTATCTCAACTTCCCTCGCCTGCTGCTCTGCGCAATGAACGGTGGTGTAGATCTCACCAGCGGCCGACGCTTCACCAAAGACTATGGCCACTTCACCGCTATGCAAAGCTACGATGAGCTCTTTGCCGCTTGGGATAGCACAATTCGCGAGATGACTCGCTACTCGGTCATTGTTGAGAACTTTATCGACAAAGCTTCTGAGCGTGATGTTCCCGATGTGCTTTGCTCGGCGCTCACCGATGACTGTATTGCACGCGGCAAAACCATCAAAGAAGGCGGTGCGGTCTACGACTTTATCTCTGGATTGCAGGTAGGCCTGGCCAACATGGCAGACAGTCTTGCAGCTATTAAAAAACTTGTCTTTGAAGAGAAGACAATCACTACACAGCAACTATGGGATGCCATCCTCGAAGACTTCCAATCTGAAGAAGGCCAGCGCATCCAAATGTTGCTCATTGAAAATGCCCCCAAGTATGGCAACGATGACGACTATGTCGATCAGCTTGCAGTCGAGGCCTATGAACCCTATATCCAAGAAATTGAGCATTACCCTTCGACTCGCTATATGCGTGGACCTGTTGGCGGCATCCGCTATGCTGGCACAAGCTCTATTTCCGCAAATGTCGGCCAGGGTATGGGCACCATGGCAACCCCCGACGGACGCCACGCGCATGCACCTCTCGCCGAGGGTTGTAGTCCTGCTCACAACTGTGACAAGCAGGGACCCACAGCGGTGTTTAAATCCATCACCAAACTTCCTACCGAAAAGATTACCGGTGGTGTTTTGCTCAACCAAAAAGTTACACCCATGATGCTTTCTCGCGAGGAAAACAAGCAAAAGCTCGAAATGATGCTGCGTACCTTCTTTAACCGTCTGCATGGTTATCATGTACAGTTCAACGTGGTATCCCGCGAAACGCTGCTTGATGCCCAAGCACATCCCGAGAACTACAAGGACTTGATTGTGCGTGTAGCTGGCTATAGCGCCTTCTTTAACGCCCTTTCAAAAGCAACACAAGATGACATTATTGGACGTACCGAACAGACAATATAAGTAAGATAGGGTTTGAGTTGTACCGTAGATACACAGGAAAAACGGAGGGATCCCATGGAATTTTTTATCGATAGCGCAAATATCGAAGACATCAAGGAGCTCAATGCCATTCTTCCTATTGATGGCGTAACAACCAATCCCACCATTCTCACTAAATCGGGTAAGTCTCCCGAACAGGCTCTAGCCGATATTTTTGAGGAGTTCAACGAAGATCAAAAGGTCTTTGTACAGGTAATTGCCACCGATTATGAAGGAATACTCAAAGAGGCTCGTATGATTGCTTCTTTACGTGGCGGTAAAAACATGTTAGTCAAGATTCCTGTGAGTCGTGAGGGTCTGCGGGCTATCCCTGCCGTCAAGGCAGAGGGCATCAACATTTTGGCTACGGGTATCTATTCGCCCGACCAGGCATTCTGGGCAGCCAAGGCTGGCGCGGATTATCTGGCTCCTTACGTCAATCGTATGTGCAACTATGGTGATGGTGTTGGTCAGGTAGCCGAGCTCGTGGATACGCTGGCAATCTATAACATCGATTCCAAGGTTTGCGCTGCTTCCTTCAAGAATGTCGATCAGGTACATCAGTTGCTCGCCGCAGGTTGCCCTGCTTTGACCGTTGCTCCCGATGTCATCCGCGCCATGATTGATCACCCTGGTACTGCTATCGCTGTTGACGAGTTTTCCGTCAACTGGCAGAAGGCGTACAGCCGCAACACTCTCAAAGCATAGGCTTGCAGCGTCTTTTGCACGGTTTTTTGCATCGCTAATGCACTGCTCGTAAAGTTTGAGTAGTGCGAGCCATAGCCATAATCGCTACCTCAAATTGCCTCCTATTCCTCTAAGGACTGGGAGGCAATTCATATTATGTTTTACCAGCTTCCTGCAGACACTCCCGGCGCTATCGCACTGCCTACACTCGGCGTATGTATGACAAGCCATACAGCACAGCAACGCAGCGCAGAAAAGCGAATGTTTTATGGACTTAACTTTTTAAAAAATGACCAATGTCTTTATCCCTCAACTGTGCTAACCTACTTCAGACCAATTTAATATTGATTCTCATTTTCGAATTCGAATTGAGCTTACTTTTAAATTTGTCACCCGCTTGAGTGCCGAATTGCTTGTCTGAGCAGCTCAAAAATCGTTTCAAAATGAGAATCAGACGAACGTGCAAGGAGATATGATGCACAAGAAATTCGGTAAAACGCTAGCAGTTGCGTTAGCAGCAGCCCTTCTAGCTCTCCCCTTGGCAGCCTGTGGCACTTCTGGCAAGCAAGCTGCAGGTTCCAACAGTGCTACCACTCAGTCTGGCGCAAAAAAGACCGTCTACACGACCTTCTTCCCCATCTATGACCTCACCAAAACCATCGCCGGCGACAAGATGAACGTCGAAATGATTATCAGCGGTAACCAAGAGCCTCACGACTTTGAACTACAAGCTTCCGAAATGGGCAAAATTTCCGAAGCAGATCTCATCGTTTACAACGGTGCGGGAATGGAGTCTTTCATTGACGATCTCAAAGAGACTGCCAATGATGACAGTAAATTCCTCGATCTGTCTGAGGGTCTCACCCTACTCAAAGGCGAGGATGATGAGGAAGAAGAGCATGAGCACTCCGGCAGCGAGAATCATGATGAGGAGTCCGAGGAGCATGAGCACCACCATCATCACCACGGTGGTATCAACCCCCATACATGGCTAAGCATCAAGAATGCAAAGATGGAGCTCAACGCTATCTACGAGAAGCTCTCCGCAATTGATCCTGACAATGCTGAGTACTACAAAAAGAATCTTGATGAAGCAGCTGCCAAATTTGATGCTCTCGACAAGAAGTTCCAGGAGAAAATTTCTTCTATCCCTGCAGACCAGCGTTACCTCATCGTTTCACACGCTGCATTCAACTATCTTGCCAATGACTATGGTCTAAAGCAGGTTGCAGTAACCGGCATTTCCCCCGAAGACGAGCCCTCTGCTCAGCAGCTTGCCACAATTGCCGACTTTGTTAAGCAGCACAAGGTCAGTACAATCTTCTTTGAGGGCAAGGCGACTCCCAAGGTTGCTGAAACTCTCGCTAAAAATACCGGTGTAAAGACCGCCAGCATCTATACTATGGAAAGTGTTACCGATGAGGAGAAGGACCTCGGCTACCTCGGTCTCATGGAACGCAACCTTGACATGATTATGAAGTCTTTCGATAAGTAGATTTTCTTATGGCAAACGCACTAGCTATCAGCGACTTAAGTTTTTCGTACGAACAGGAATCCGTCCTGCATCAGCTGAACCTCTCAGTTGATGCAGGGCAGTTCCTGGCCCTTATTGGTGAAAATGGTGTTGGCAAGTCTACCTTGATGAATTTAATCTTGGGCAGGCTCAAACCAAGCTCCGGCAAAATAAGTCTCTTTGGTGACGACCACGCCATCGACAATCACTATCGCGACATTGCCTATGTTTCACAGAATGCAGTATTGGGCTACAAGTATTTTCCCACTACGGTTGAAGAAGTGGTGCGCATTGAGCTTCGCCATCTTAAAAAGAAGGCAAGCATTACCGAGCTTCTAGCGACAGTAGAACTTGAAGATCACGCAAATCGCCGCCTCAGTGAACTCTCGGGTGGTCAGCTTCAGCGTGTAGGACTCCTTTTGGCACTAGCAAAAGACGCTCGTCTCATCCTTCTTGACGAACCAACCTCAGGAATCGACAAGATTTTTTCAGCTGAGCTCTATCAGATTTTACGCGGGCTTGCCGATGAAGGACGCGCGATTGTACTAGTAACACATCACCCGGCTGAGGCGACGAATTTTGTCGATAGAGTTGTTCGTCTTAAAAACGGTAGCTGCTCTGAACTGGACCCTAGGCTGTGGAAGGGAGGTATGGAAGACCTTGTTTAAGTATGAATTTATGCAACGTGCCTTTATGGTAGGCAGCATTTTGGCAATTATCTTGCCTTGCATTGGTCTTCCTATCATACTCAAGCGCCTATCGATGATGGGTGATACGCTTTCACATGCTTCGCTAGCTGGTGTTGCTGCGGGTCTTTGCTTTGGTTTTAATCCACTGCTGGGATCTATTGTTGCCTGCATTATTGCAGGTCTTGCAACCGAACTCATGAGCAGCAAACTCAAAGCTTATCAAGAAATTTCTGCTGTTATCGTACTTGCTTCTGCAATTGGCCTAGCGGGCATCTTTACCAGCCTTGCGGGTAACAGCAACTCCATTAGCTCTTACCTTTTTGGTTCCATCGTGACCATTAGTGATATGGAGTTTTACCTCGTCATTATCATTGCCTGTGTCGTTCTCATTGCGTATCGTCTGCTTTATGACAAGCTCTACCTCAGTGTGCTCGATCCCGAAGCCGCAGCACTTCTTGGCATCAAGGCAAAGACCTTGAGCTTTGCATTTTCTTTCATGGTGGCCATTACGGTTTCCATCGCTGCAAAGACCATCGGCTCACTCATCGTATCTTCGCTTCTTGTTGTACCAGTCATTGGCGCTATGCAGCTGGGTCGCACCTATAGAGGTACTTTGGCTATTGCCATCGTCATTTCGCTCATTTCGGTGTATGCAGGTTTATTTATTTCGTACTACTACAACCTGCGCCCCGGTGCGGTAATTGTGCTGATTAGCGTCTTTATTCTCGTTATTAGTCTGATTGTGAAAAAACGTTAGGAATTTTTAAAAATGAATAACCCAAAGAAAGCGGCGCTTTCTGGTGCCCTTTGTCTCGCTCTTGCCGCGAGCGCTTGTAGCTACGGTCAAAAACCCACTTCTCCTGCTGCCCAAAACCAAAAAGAGGCTTCCGCAGCAATCCAAAAGAAAACTCAAAACTTCCAAGTAGACCACACTACTGAGGTCTTAATTGACTCCAAAGTTGATTCCAACGAGATTGTAAAAGTGGTTC
Source organism: Olegusella massiliensis (assembly GCF_900078545.1). Classification (GTDB taxonomy): domain Bacteria; phylum Actinomycetota; class Coriobacteriia; order Coriobacteriales; family Atopobiaceae; genus Olegusella; species Olegusella massiliensis. The sequence continues at coordinate 1,183,656 of NZ_FLLS01000002.1, read as the reverse complement.
AGCACGGGGATCATTGGCATGTCTTTACCAAAGACGGTCGTGAAATTATCACTTATACCGATCCTGCCAAGGCAAAAAGTTCTCGTGACCTCAAAAAGACCGCCAAGGTTGTCACAGGCAAGGAGCTCGCCCGCATCGATCCTAATGCCGTGGTCACAATTCTCCAGCACGGCAATCACTGGCATATTTTTACTGCTGGCGGCTCTGAGTTTGTAACTTACACCGATCCTCGCCCCTACTACCCCCATGCAATAGTAGGGACCTACACGGGTTCTCACGCTGATCACAGTAGCTCCAAGCCCAATGTCCAACAGGCAAGGACCAACAAAACCACAGGTGCAAAACAAAACAAGAGTCTGCCCAAACTACCTGGCGGTCTAAGTATTGTACGTGTCGTAGGCTTGCGCGAGCTATCCCTGCAGCCTATCGTTCGCATCGCCAAACACGGTGATCATTGGCATGCCTATACCAAGGATGGTAGTGAGTTCATCACACATGACAATCCAGCGCGCATCTTCCCCAATATCAAAATCGAAAACTATATTGGTGAGCATGGCAAACCTAACAAGCCAAGCAAAACTAAAGTAACCCCTATCAAGCAGGATCCCAATGACCCCAAACGTATTGTGGGTATCGAACATCACGAAGACCACTGGCATCTGCGCCATGCTGATGGTACCGAAAGTATTACTCGCGATGACCCCAGCAATCTTTACCCTGATATTAAGATTGAAGAGTACGATCCTACTCACGGCAAGCATTTCGATCCCGTAGAAGATAACGAGCGTTTTGAATACGATGATGTGGAAGCAAAGCTAATCGTACCTTTAGACAAACTTAGCTACGGCGGTGCAGCTCACACCACACGTTTTGACAAGAGCCGCAATGCCTTTGTCATTCCTCACTATGATCACTATCACTATGTCAGTATCGATACCATCATTCAGTTCTGCCGTGATGGTGGTTCTACCTTTGGTTCTGATAATGCCCGCGATGTTGTTGCTACTCTCAAGTATTTGGTACTCCACCCCGAAGCACGACCCGAAGGCAAAAACGGCTGGGGAAATGCCGCAACTGTTGATAAAGATGAGACACAACCCGCTGAAGATAACAATCAGGACGAAAATCAAAACGAAAAAGAAGCCCCGGAGGTTGAGAAGAAGGTCATCCGTATCGTGCAGGCCAACAAGGGTTGCTGGGTCATCTACTTTGAGGATGGCAGCTATACCAGCGTCTATTCCAACCCCAAGTCAAAGTATCCCGGTATTACCATCGAACAAGCAGAGTCCAAAAGCCCTAATGCAGGCATGAGCGACCAAGAGATAATGCCAAGTACAGCGCGATCTACGGTATGAGCGAAAACGAGTTTAATGATGCCTTCTTTGAGCTTCCCAATGTAAAACTCAAAGACATTGTCTTCAACAATGATGGCACCGTTGTCGTATATGGAAAGACCTATAATTTCAAGGCGCTAGCTGGCAAAAACTAATAAGCCACCAAGAGCTGAACGGCTATTAGATGAGGGAGGAGCTTTACGTTCCTCCTTTTTTTCTTATGAAGAGAGTGCTCATAAATTGTCCTATAGCTGTATTGCCCCAAATAATCCCTCTATGTAAGGCATAAAATCAGCAGGCACATCCATAGAAAAACTGCTGAGTTTTATAGCCAAGCCAGAAAATAGATGAAGTTAGCATTTTTCAGCATTCTCGGATGTATCATGACAAGACCGATTTGACAGACATCCAACTCAAACAAGGAGATTTATGCCGAGATTTGCAAAAGATAACGCTAAAGGTATCCTACTATGCTTTGCAATTGCTGTTCCCTGCTGGTGGCTTGGCACATTATTTCCTGTAGTAGGAGGACCAGTTCTTGGCATTATTGCAGGCATGATTGTTGCTCTTTTTTTCAAAAATCGCGCTGAGTATGATATGGGCATCAGTTTTACCTCAAAGAAAATCCTTCAAGCAGCTGTTGTACTCTTGGGATTTGGTCTTGACCTGCGTATTGTCGCCCAAACTGGTGCACAATCATTACCCATCATTGTACTTACCATCAGCGCCTCTTTGATTGTGGCATACCTAATACATCGAACACTTAAGGTACCTTCCAAGATTTCAATTTTGGTCGGTGTGGGTTCTTCTATATGCGGAGGATCCGCCATTGCTGCAACCGCTCCAGTAGTAGATGCTGATGATGAGGAAGTTGCGCAGGCAATGTCAGTTATTTTTCTCTTTAACCTCATTGCTGCTCTAACATTTCCCGCTATCGGAGCAGCCTTGGGCTTTAGTACTACTAGTGGTGAAGCCTTCGGTATATTTTCTGGTACTGCTGTTAATGATACTTCCTCAGTTACCGCTACTGCAGCCAGCTGGGATGCGCTCTACGGCCTAGGTACTGCAACCCTAGACAAGGCTGTCACCGTCAAATTAACGCGTACGCTTGCCATTATCCCTATTACACTTGTTCTTGCGTTGTTCCAGGCTCATCATGAAAAGGATAAAGGTGCAAGCACATTTTCGTTTAAACGCGCCTTCCCTATGTTTCTATTGTGGTTTGTACTCGCATCGCTTGTTACCACAATCTTGAGCTCATTTGGATTACCTACCACTATCTTTGCACCACTCAAAAACCTCAGTAAGTTCTTTATTATCATGGCGATGGCAGCGATTGGCCTTAATACTAATATCGTCAAACTCGTCCGTACGGGCGGCAAACCTATTGCTCTAGGTTTTTGCTGCTGGATTGGTATCATCGCTACCAGTCTGGTTGTCCAGCATCTTCTTGGTATTTGGTAAGCAATGCCAATAGCCTTTGATGTACATCACATCAATTTTAGGGTGTTAAACGTAATATCTGTAGAAGTATCTCGAAGATCAGAGAGCACTGCGTTTAGCAGTGCCTCTGATCAAAAATACGTTCTAACCAACTTCTAAAATACACGGCGTTTCTTGAGCAGAATAATAAGTAGCCAACAAACAAGCACGGTCAGTAAGCTAATCAGGGTAAAGCCGTGCACCGTATTGGCAAAAGGCATCCAACGTGTATCGACATTCATACCATAGAAGCCCGAGATAATCGTTGGAATTGATAGTACGACTGTGATGACCGTTAAACGACGCATGACCTCATTAAGGCGCAAATCCATCACTGAAGACATTAGATCACGCGTACCATCAATAACGTTGCGATAAATTTGTGCCATCTCAATTGCCTGCTGATGCTCCATAACAGCATCTTCAAGCTCTTCATCAAGCCCCTCATGCTGCAGAAGCCGAGAGGAGCGGCGCAGGCGCCCAAGCACATTGGCATTGCCCTGCAGCGAGGTTGACAGATAGACCAACGATGACTCTAAAGTATGCAAATCAAAAAGGTCAGATTCGTTGATACTGCGATCCATTCGCCCTTCAAGAGCAAGTCGCTTACGGTCAATATCTGCCAACACCTGCTGATAAAACACTCCTAGACGCAGCAAAATACTGCAAGCAAAACGGCTATGTCGCCAAGTCGAGAACCCGCGTACCTTGCCTGATGAAAAATCATCGAGCAAAGCAAAACGCTCCGAGCAAATCGTAATGACATTCGACTTGGTCAGAATAATGCAGAGAGGCACTGTGTTGCGAGCCTGCTCACCATGGATCTCGCCCGATGAGGGTACATCGACCAATATCATCATGGTGTCACCCTCATATTCCACACGCGCCTTTTCCTCAAGGTCAGTTGCAGCCAGAACATCATCACGCTCAAGCCCAAAGATATCAGCAATCGTGTCTACCTCATCAAGCGTTGGCGCACTGAGCCTTATCCAACTGCCTTCACCCATATCATCAACTGATGAGGTTACGCGACCTTCAGTTCGAAACATCTCAATCAACGTATACCTCCCCATCTGCAAGTCATCAACATAGCGGTGACGGCATCCATTTCATGCAAGGAAAGCCTAGCACAGGAAAGCCACCCATTTCTCGTTGTCCTAGAACTGGGCGGCTATTCGTATGAGATTGCCTTGTGTACGCAGCCTCTCAATGTCCCAATAATATCCTAGCAATCATCTCAATCCTACAGGTCATCTACCAATGCGGTCGATTTCGCATAGGCAGTAGAGCGCGCCTCAAAGAAGTCCGTCTTGACCATGTTGGCGTTGGAATATTGATTAACCCAAGCCATATCCTCAGGTTCACGTCGATTATCTTTAAAAAGATTGCCGTATCCCAGAGCACTCCAGCGGAGATTGCCTAGATAGCGGACATAGTTCTCAACCATATCCCCTGTAAGACCCGAAATTTTGTTACCGATAACATAGCGACCCCAAGCACACTCCTGACGCACACCTTCTTCCAGCATCGCTCGCAGCTCAGCGATCATCTCCTCATCAAAGAGTTGTGGTTCTTCTTTTTGAAGCTCGCTGATAATATTGCGGAAGAGCCACAGATGTGTATTTTCGTCGCGGTTAATATAGCGAATTTCCTGGGCACTTCCAGGCATTTTGCCATTGCGCGCAAGGTTGTAGAAGAACATAAATCCTGAGTAAAAATACACACCCTCAAGAATATAATTCGCCATGATCACATGCAAAAATGCGCGCGCATCCTGATGATTCACAAACTCGTTGTAGCAATTGCCAATAAATGTGTTACGGCGTAGCAAATGCTCGTCATCACGCCACTGGTACAAAATCTCATTGCGCTTTTCGGGAGAGCAGATGGTATCAAGCATGTAAGAATAGCTCTGTGAGTGAACACATTCCTGGAAGGTCTGGATACCCAAACAGAGGTTGACCTCATTTGCTGTTACATAGGCACTAATATTGGGTAAGTTGGAGCTTTGCAGTGAATCAAGAAACACAAGAAAGCTCAAAATCTTGTCGTATGCACTACGCTCTGCTTCACTGAGATGGGGGTAATCCTTAACATCTTGGGCGAGGTTAATTTCCTCAGGTACCCAAAAATTATTCATTGCCTGACGGTACCAATCACTCACCCAGCCATAGCGCATATTGTTAAAGTCATTGAGATTAGTAGTATTGCCACCAATCATACGTCGGTTGCGCACTGCGGTATCACCCTGTGGATTGAACAGCGCTTTTCGTACCAGCTGATTACTCTTTTCGATGGTCATATCCCCACCCTCACGTATCGCATTCATTTTCTCGTGTGTTGCAGTCCTTCTTGCGTATGCCTAAGACGAGCAGCTCTCACACTCTTCTACCTCGAGAGACTTGGAGCGCACATAATAAAGCGTTTTGACACCATGCTCCCATGCTTCGATATACAGTTTGAGCACTTGGCTCATCGTATACTCATTGGTGATATAAAGATTCATCGACTGAGCCTGATCGATATGACGCTGACGCACGCCTGCTGCGCGCACAGACCATAGCTGATTGGTATTATGTGCAGCGTTGTAATACCAATAGGTATCCATCGAAAGCTCAGGAGCAATGCGCGGCAGCATCATGCCTTTCTTCTCCTCTAAGAAGAAGCGCTTCATAATAGGATCAAGGCCTGCCGTAGTGCCCGAAAGGATAGAAGTCGAACTGGTTGGGGCTACTGCCAACAAATATGCATTGCGCATGCCTTGCACAGCAACGCGACGACGCAGGCTATCCCAAACTTCACCCGTGTAGCCGCGTTTATCAAAGTAGGCACCAGTCTGCCAGTCAGAACCTTCAAAGTAACGATAGGAGCCTTTCTCAGCAGCAAGAGCACTGGAAGCCTCAATTGCATGACGATTAATGCGTTCAAAAACATCATCAACAAAGCGCAGATGTTCTTCGCTCTCCCAGCGAATGTGGCGCTTGGCAAGCATGTGGTGATACCCACTGACACCAAGACCAATTGAGCGATAACGATGATTGGTAATTTTTGCATAAGGCAGTGCGTAGAAATTCAGGTCGATAACATTATCCAAGGCACGCACAAGCGAATGAATAATCTGACGCAGCTCCTCGTCATCCTCAACATTGATACGCCCAAGTGTCAGGCTTGCGAGGTTACATACAACAAAGTCACCAGGGCGCGTGGTGTTCACCACAACGGTATCCCCCTCTTTGGTGATGACTTCTTGGCTGACCGACTCCATGGCAGAAGTATTCTGCGCAATCTCGGTGCAAAGGTTGGAACAGTAAATAACACCTGCTTGCGGATTAGGATTGGCACGATTGACCGTATCACGCATAAAGGCAAAGGGTGTACCTGTTTCAACGGCTGAACGCAGAATCAGGCGGACAAGCTCACGAATTGGCAGCGTACGCATAGGAATACGGGGGTCAGCAACGCAGTCTAGATAGCGCTTCTCCCACTCGTCTCCAAAATAATCCTCAATGGCATAGCCCTTGACGGTCAGAATATCGTGAGGATCCATCAGGTACCAATCCTGCGACATATTTTCTTTTGCCATCTTCCAAAACAAGTCAGGATAACAAACGGCAGGAAATACATCGTGGGCTTTCATACGCTCGTCACCATTGTTGGTACGTAGCTGCAAAAACTCTGGCAAATCGCGATGCCACACATCAAGATAAACTGCCACGGCACCCGAACGTACGCCAAGTTGATCAACTGCTACAGCCGTATCATTAATCACACGAATCCAGCGAATAACACCACCAGCAGCACCTTTATAGCCCCGAATAGAGCCGCCTGCAGCGCGGACTTTACCCAGATACATGCCCATACCGCCGCCAAATTTTGAAACCTGAGAAAAATTTGCAATGGAGCGGTAAATACCCTCAAGCGAATCGGGCACTGTATCAATAAAGCAACTAGAAAGCTGATGCTGAGGACGACGTGCGTTGGATAGCGTCGGCGTTGCCATAGTCACTTTGAGTGTACTTAACATGTCGTAAAAGCGCTTAATCCAGCCCAGACGTACTGCGGGCTTCTCTTGCATAGCAAGATGAAGAGCAATACCCAAGAACATCTCCTGCGGAGTCTCAAGTGCCTCACCCTCAAAGGAGCGAATGACATAACGATGCAACATTAAATCGAGACCAGCGTAATCAAAAAGATCATCGCGGTTGTTGTCAATAAAGCTCGCAGCTTGATTAATCTCTTCTCGGGTATAGGACTCAAGAATGTAGGTACCGTACAGGCCTAGCTCAGTTAAATAACGCAGCTTGTCATAAAAAGACTCAATCGAACGTGCTGCCATCATCTTATTAATCTTGGCGTGATGGCTATAGGCCAACAAACGTGCTGCTATGTAGCTCCATTTGGGTGCTTCTTTGCTTGTCAACTCTACAGCTGCGCGCACCAGCGCCTCAAGACGCTGCTGATATGCCATATCTTCTGTCAAAAACCCTCTAAAACGATTGAATAAAGCAGAGCTCGAATACTGCTCATCGAGAAAATCGTGCTGGATACGCAGTATGAGCGCATCAATACCCTCATCGCCCACCAGACCAACGATTTCCTGGCGCTGCTGACGAAGCTCCGTACGGCGTGAACGATACAAAATATAGGACTTTGCCTGCGCAAAATGTCCCTCACGCATCAGCACTTCTTCTACAAGATCTTGGATGTGCTCAACACTTGTTGCATTTTCTTCTGCCATGCGTCTCTCAATCTGTGAGACGAGTTTGGCAATCTCATCTTCTGCGGGCTTAGTCGAAGTTGCTGCAAAAGACTTCTCTATTGCTCGCGCAATTTTGGATGAGTCATACTCCTCCAGCGAGCCATTGCGTTTGATAATTTGCATGTATCCCCCATGCCACGAAGCGGAGCAAATCTGTCCCGATAAGACTAAAAACAACGGTGACTACGATACCATAGCTCGCTGCTTTTTAAGCCAATATACGCAATATTTAGAAGCACATACGAAATCAAACCACTATATATTGTTGCTATAGTTGGATATCAGCTCTGCAATTGCTTGTGCGTTTGCTGCTGAGAATGCGAGAGCTGTACCAAGCACTCATATCTAGGTCGCAAAACGTCTAATTTGTACCAAACACTCATATCTAGGGCGCAAATTATCACTAGTTCAACTATTTAGCTCACGAAACAGCTAATAGTTCAACTTTTAGCCCCGTGGACGCGTTTTTAGTCGGGATGCGAACAAAAACGACTCCTCGGGGCTAAAAGATTTAACTACCTAGATGCAAATATAGATTTATTGGATACATTGAATGCAAGATTTGTTGCATGCAAGATTGCTATATACAAGTTTGTTGCGTGCAAGTTTTTTACATGCAAGATTGTAGTATGTGATAAAAACTAAGGAATACGTATGAAGCAAAGCGAGGAGGAGCAATGCCTACAACGGTCGAGATATGCACTGGAAGCTACGAAGACTGCCTAAGCGCCCGGGACGCAGGTGCTGACCGTGTAGAGCTCAACTCTGCCTTGTGGTTGGGAGGTCTTACACCCAGTTTGGGCACACTACGTCTTGTGCGCGGGGCTCTTGATATTCCCCTTATCACCATGCTGCGCCCACGGGGAGCAGGTTTTTGTTACTCTCCCCACGAAGTCGAGGTTATGTTTGCTGATGCCTCAGCGCTCATAGATGCAGGAGCAGATGGGGTTGCGTTTGGCTTTCTTAACCCTGATGCCACCATTAATGTTGAGCAAACACGCCTGATGGTTGAACTTGCACATTCAGCAGGCAAAGAGGCAGTGTTCCACCGTGCTTTTGACGTAACGCCCAACCCCAAAGCCGCACTTGAAATGCTCGTTGATTGCGGAGTTGACCGTATTCTTACCAGTGGTCAAAAGCCAAGCGCACATGCGGGAGCAACGCTCATTGCTCAGCTGCAAAAACAAGCAGCAGGGCGTATTCAAATCCTCGCTGGTGCAGGCATCAATGCACAAAATGTCTGTGAGCTCATCAACAAAACTGGCATAAGCCAGGTACATGCTTCCTGCCGAGACTACGAAAAAGACCCCACTACCGCCCGCAATGAGGTCAGTTATGCCTACCTTGAGGATGACCTATCCTGCTCCTTTGACTGTGTGAGCAAAGAGCGCGCTCAAGCGCTCACTTATACCGTGCACCATGCTGAAGTCCAAGCGAGCTTGGAATACTCTTCGTCCGCCACAGACTCAAGCCACTCATTACTTGAGTTTTTACCAGGGATTTCAAATGCCAGATGACTAAACCATGAGTCAGGTGCTGCACACTAGTCGGCATGGATATTGCCCTCATTATCGCAAGACCAATGTAGCGCCTTCTTGAGAAATGCTGCGATGATTTCAATATAAGCATCCTCATCCAAAAGCTCTCGAGACCCTGCATACCTGGCACCATCGACAAGATGTAGCTCAACATAACCCTTGGTAGCATCACGTAATTTTCCGCTATTTGATGGTGCAATTAGGTCGTTGTCAGACCCATGAATTAAGCACAGAGGCACTTCATTGTTTTTAAGCGCTCCTATGGGACTAGTATCGTGCAAGTCATAACCGTAACGCAGGCGATACGCTGCACCAACCACAGACATCAGTGCTCCTAGATGGGCTTGATCGTATCCTGCCTACAGCAGATCGTATAAATTAGCAAAACCGTAATCCGCTACGGCAAAATCTATGTCAGGACTTTTCCCAACGCCGAAAGCATTGTTGCACTGCCCATAGACTCACCATGCAGACCAAGGGTAATGTCTTTGCCATAGCGTTGATGTGTGTCCTGAATGAGGGCAAGCAAATCCTCAGACTCAAGATTGCCAAGCGTACAGGTAGTTGAGGCATTTTCCCCATGTGCGTGAATATCATAGATGATGCAGTTAAAGCCGAGCTTGCGGTAACTTGCTACATATTTCGCTGCACCATAGCGATTAGAACAAAAGCCGTGAGAAATAATGACGTACTTGTTGCTGGTGTGTTCTGCAGGCACAAAACTGCAGTGGAGTTCATATCCGTCATATTCTTTTACCTGATATTCGCTTTGAGAAAGCAAATCAAAATCTCCCCAAAGCCCATGGTCAATCTCCCACTGACGCTCGGCTTTAAGATCGTTGCCTTGCGGGTGCGCTATGGTTGATGCCATATAGAGCGCAAATCCTGCTACACCAACTATTCCAAGCACGACTGCGACAGGACGCGGCATTATAACTTCTTCCGTCTCAAACCGATATCAAGAATACAAATTATTATTGACACTATAGTCCTGCTCGTCCAAATCGCAGTCTTAAAGCACGTAATTACACTTCAGCACTTCTATACAAGACTCCACTGAGCGCTTAAGCAGCGCTTGTTCCAAAAATCACCGTAGCTACCATTCTGCGCAAGCAGTTCCTCATGAGTACCAACCTCTGCCAACTCTCCATCCGCATTCATTACCACAATCTGATCTGCCATTTTGATAGTTTCAAGCTTATGGGCCACCACAATCAGAGTCGAATGCTGTCTCAACTCCTCCATGGAGCGCACGATATTCGCCTCGTTTTCTGCATCGAGTGCAGAGGTTGCTTCATCAAACAGCACAATAGGCGCCTGCTTGAGCAGAGCACGTGCAATCGAAACACGCTGACGTTCACCACCAGATAAACTACGTCCACCCTCACCACAAGGCGTTTCCCAGCCTTCGGGCAAACGTTCGATAATCTCTGTCATTCCTGCTAGCTCAGCAACGCGCGTAAGTTCTGCTTCTCCAGCATTGGGGCGAGCAATCAATACATTATTGCGGAGTGTATCGTTAAAGAGATATACATCCTGAAAAACAAAAGACACTTGCTCAAAGAGATGCTGCGTAGAAAGATTCCGTATGTCTGTCCCGCCGATGGTAATTTGCCCTGCATCGACATCATAAAAACGAGCAATAAGTTTAATGAGTGTGGTTTTGCCACAACCAGATGGGCCTACGATAGCAATCATTTTTGATGCGGGTGCCATCACGCTGACATTGCGAATAACAGGTTGACCTTCTATGTAGCTAAAAGCAACGCTTTTTAGCTCAACGGAGCTATCAGCGGGCAGCCCTACGCTCTGCTCGCATACAGACATCTCGGGTGCATCCATTACCTCATCAATACCATTGAGCATCATACGGCGCTCTTCAAGACCAAAAAGTGAAGCTGCTACCTCGGTGAGAAGTACCGAAAAACGCAAAATGACGCCAATCATAATGAGTGTTTCAAGAGGGCTCATGTTTCCTGTAAGCCCCATCTGGCAAACAACCATGATGCCTAACACAGTAAGCATCTGCACACCCATACCCGAAAGGAAATTTCCTACAACACCCCACCACAGACCACGAGTTAGACAAGCTTTGCTCTTTGAAAAACTATCCTTCAACTCGGGATAGCTACTGCTCGCGTTGCAAGCGCGAAGCGCTCCTTGACACTGAGCAAACTCAACGATGCGTGCTGCAATTAGCTCTTCTCCTTTGTTTTCTAAATGAGACATGCGAAAAACACAGGCCTGCCCCACATGCATCAGCAAAAATACAATAGGCACACCCACACTAAGCAACAGTCCCAACTGCCAATTCCATATCCAGCAACCAAGACAAAAGATAATACAGGCAGACGCATTATGCAGAAGGCTACCAATGAAATATGCAGCTACTTGTCCTGTTGACATCATTTCATTGGTAACCATACGACTTAGGCGGCCCGCGCTCTGAGAGTCAAACCAGCCCAGAGGCAAACGCGAAACTTTATTGCCAATCATAATCTGCAGATTGCGCATGTACCCTAAACCCGATATATAGCTCAGCTTGGTGCCCTCAACCGAAGTCACGGCCCCACACAAAGCAAGCACGACAAGAAAAACTATCCATGCCTTATAGCTCAATCCCCACTGTGGCGTCCCAGATTGCAAAGCAGTAACTGTTGGCATAATTGCAGTTAAACTCGCACCGCTAATAACACCTGATACAAGCTTATAAAAGGAGCCTTTCTGGTGAATTGCTTTATCAGCGCGAGACATAAAACGATAGAGACGCGGAAGAATCAACTTGTCTTTAAGCATAAATGTCACTCTCCTTTGCGGAAAGGAAATTTTCAAAACCACTCTGCTGAAGCAGGGCTTGGTAATGACCGTTATTAAGCAATTCCTGGTGAGTGCCGAGCGCAACAATATGCCCACGTTCCATTACTGCAATTTGATCGGCACCGAGAATTGAATTGAGACGGTGAGCAATAACAAGCACGGTACGCCCTTGGATTAAATTTCTGAGAGCACGCTGAATTTCAACCTCAGAATCAGGATCGGCAAAGGCAGTTGCCTCATCCATAATCAAAATTGGAGCATCAGTTAAAATCGCACGAGCAATAGCTACACGCTGACCTTCACCGCCTGATAGCTGACAATCGGATCCCAACACGCTGTCATAGCCCTTGGGTAGCGACATAATATAGTCATCTATCTGCGCAATCTGTGCAGCTCTCCGCACTTCTTCCAAGCTAGCATCAGGACATGCCAAAGAGATATTTCGGCGAATGCTGGTATTAAGCAACATTGAATCTTGCAGAACAAAAGACACATAACGATACAGTTCGTTTGTATCAATCTGTCGCAAATCAATCCCACCTAGACGAATTGTCCCCTCGTCAGGATCATCAAAACGTGCAATAAGCGTGGCGAGCGTTGATTTACCCGATCCCGAAGGACCAATCAGCGCTGTCACCGTATTGGGTTTAAACGTCAATGAAAGCTGTGATAAAGCGTTTGTCTCTCCATAGGAATAAGAGACGCCATCAACCTCGATATCCAAATCACCTTCAGGTAGTTGAGGACAATCTGTTTGCGGCAAAGTATCAACTTCCATGAGCTCGCAAAGACGTATCGCAGCTGCACCTGCAGTCTGATATGACCAGACGATATTCGAAACCGTAGTCATTGCATTTGGCAATACAACGGCTATAAGCGTGCAAGCAAGCAATTGTGGAACTGTCGCCAAGCCAGCAGTACACAGCAGGCCGCCACCGCCAAGGTTTACCAGCAAAATTACAGGTATGGACACAAACTCCTGTGCTACGGAGCACAAACCAATTAAGGGTCCGCACCAAGCCCAGTAAGAATCTGCAAAACCCTTGGCTGCGTTTTGATAATTGTCGTGTGCCTCCCCTACCTTAGAGAAGGCTTTAACCACCTTAATACCCGAGACAAGCTCAACCATCGTTGAGGAAACCTCAGCTAAATGCGTATTCATTTCGGCAGTTTTTGGACCCATATCTTTCATTGAACTACCGTAAAGCAGCATATAAATAGGCACCGTAACGACGCCTACCAGAGCCAACTTCCAGTTGATAACAAACATAAAAACAAGCAGAACAAGCGGCGTTAATGCACCATTAACCAAATCAACTGGTGCATGTGCAATCACGGTATGCACCACACGCGTGTCATCCTGTACGGCACTACGAATAGAACCCGAACCATGAGTGTCAAACCATGCTAAAGGAACACTGCTCAGACGCTCTGCAATGCGCTCACGAATCAACACGCGCAGCTTCACATCGGCAAAGTGTGTAATCGAAAGCGCTAGCACATACAACGTCATCTTAGTTAAAAAGAACATAACAAGCAGCGAAACAATATGCTCAACCTGATGAGTATCAAGTGGATAGTTACCCGTCGACACATCAAGAAAAACGTCTCCCAGCTTTACTAGCGCAAAGTACGGTACAAAAGCAAGCATGGCAGATGCAACAGTAAGTATCTGGGCGATTCTTGTTCTTCCCTTAATTGGTGCCGAGAGTTTTTTCATTGCCTCGCGACCAGCTTTATCTTTTTGGCGGTCTTCTTCAGAAACTTGTGGCACAGCAGTACCTCCCATGAGTCACCACTCAGTCCAAACCCGAAGGCGAGCTGAAGTATGTTAACCTTTACTAACATTTCATTCTATAGAGCTTTGCATATGAGCTGCTAAGGAAGTACTAAATGGAGAAGGTCCCCGAAAAAATAATGAATATTACCGAAAATCATTTCTCGAGTAAGTGGTACAAAAAACTATCGGAAGACCCGGAATTGTTGACTGAGCAGTCATCTGGTGATTTATCTGCCATCCGCAATACCTTTGAGCCAATGCTGCAAACTATAGGCTGCGTTCCCAGTAAAGAAGCACTGGACCAGGGATGGATTTCTAAGACTGCAATCAGATCGTATGGGTCAACTTGGGTAATGAATCCAGCCCGAGGCAGTGGAAAGTACTGGTATGGCATCATCGATTCAGATGCGGTACTTATCTCAATGGATTTAAAGCTGAATGAGCGCGCGATTTATCGAGGTCCGTCAGTCGCACTCATAGGGTTTGGTTGCTATGGACATGATATGACCAACTATTTCATCGAACCACTACCAGATAAGCGCCCATCTCTTATTGGTTATAGATGGACCTATCATCTGTTCCAACAAATATGCGAAGCTCACGTTCAATTCAAAAGTTGTTCTCTTTCTCTGCGTCCAAAAGCACTTGAGCGCTATAGTTGTCTTTTGGGAGTTACTCCCAAAGATATTCTTTCTGCTATTTCACAGCTTGACGGCACTCGAGAGCTATCCAAGCTTAAAGAAGCAATGAATGAATTCGTAGACGCGCGTCCTAGTAAAAACTGTGCGCCTGCCTACTATCGCGCTAAGCTTATTGAACTTCTTGTACTGCTTATAGATGGTGTGCACAGAGATCATACAGCTCGTAGCTCACGTTCGGTACAGGATTGGGAAATCTGTGAAGAAGCTAGCCAATATATAAAAGCAAATCTTGATCAAGATCTATCCACGCGTACCCTTGAAAAGGTGCTACATCTTAGTGCGGCGCGCCTCATTGATGCCTTTAGGCGCAGTCGCGGAACTACTCCTCAAGATTTTATACGAAAGCAGCGCGTGGAATTTGCCGCTATGCAATTGTTAGACGGAAACGAGACTATCTGTAACATAGCCAAGTATGTTGGTTATGCCAATCAAGGCGCATTTTCAGAAGCTTTCAAAGCAATGACGGGCATGACACCCAGCCGCTTTCGTCGTGACAAACTGTCACACCCATATCAAAATCCTTTGAATAGGTAGCACGCTGCTTATCCTACGCAATGTCCCTCTTATACAAGATATGCCAGACAACACGCTACTTTTTTACAGGTATACATAATAAAGTTTGAAAGCATATGGGATGTTAGTTTTTTCTTGTCAGGGAACAAATATGTTCATTGACGGCACTAAAGTGCAGCCCAAAATCAATAAGTGCATCCGCCAAATAGAAGCCAAAAATAAAACCAATTACATGAGACACGACGTCTATCACGTCAAAGATGCCAAGTTTGCACACATACTGTAACGATTCACATACAAGTACGATAAGTATTGCAGCAATGATTGATTTACCTACAGGCACCGCCTTTGTACGAAAGATGCATCCTAAAGGGACTAAAACAACAAGGTTAAAGAAAAGAGTAGCGGGTTGCCAAAGCAAAATATAGGGCTGGTCAGATTTTTCTGAATCTCGAAAGATGGACCATCTTGTCAAAGCTGGGCAGGCAATAGGTTCAAGAAGCACCCTTTTGGCTACATCGGGTTCAATAAGCACCTTTTTACCCACAAACGATTCAATAAGCACCCTTACGACAATTTTTATCTGGGGTTTCTCGAGTCATTCGGTACGCCTTTGAACCGCCTGTGAGAAATGCAATACAACGGGTTCATGATCATCCATTTATTTGTATTTTGCTCAATCGGATTCAAGATGCACCCTCAGCAAAAAAGCAAACAGTGCTTTTACGGCAATAGAGCGACGGCATTGAACCGCCTGCAGGAAGCCAGAGACAGTATCGCACCCAATATGGATGCCCTGAGATTCGAGGCACAACTGCGACCATCTGCAGAAAAAATGCCTTGTGAACTGCCTGTGAAAGACTACTTGTACATGAAAATAAACCATACCTAGATACATAACATCTAGGTATGGTTTTATTCTTCCGCAGTTGCCGCTTAGCTTTGTGACCCTAAATCTTTCTTGGGTGAACGTTTTGCGGCGGGCAAGCGTCCTGCACGCTTGAGAGCATCGCGAATAATCCACTCTACCTGGGCATTAGAGCTACGCATTTCATCAGCGGCCCACAGTTGCACCGCTTCCCAAAGCTCTGGGTCTATGCGCAGAGGATATTGCTTCCTTGACATGCCAATCAAATCCTACTGATAGAGGCTACCGGTATTCACCACAGGCTGAGCTTCAGATTCACCGCAAAGAACTACCATTAAGTTCGATGCCATGACAGCTTTGCGGTCGTCATCAAACTCGACAATACCTCCATCAGAGAGTTGAGACAGGGCCATGTCAACCATGCTGACTGCACCCTCAACAATCTTTTTACGTGCAGCAATAACAGCGTCGGCCTGCTGACGACGCAGCATTGCCTGTGCAATTTCAGGTGCATATGCCAAATGAGTGAGACGAGCGTCATCCACACTTACACCAGCAACACTTAGTTTGCGATCAAGCTCTGCTTTGAGCGTGGCAGACACTTCTTCAATATTGGAACGCAGGGTAATAGCGTTATTATTGTTATCCTCGTCTTCCATATGATCATAGGCATAAATACTTGCCACGTGACGCAGGGCAGTTTCGGTCTGCATCGACACATAACTCTCGTAGTTATCAACGTCAAAGGCAGCCTTTGCCGTATCGGCTACATGCCATACAACAACCGTTGCAATCTCGATGGGATTGCCCATCTTGTCATTAACCTTGATACGCTCACCGTCATGAGTGCGGGCACGCAGAGAAATGGTCGCTGATGTGGGCTTGCGCGTATCAAAAGACACACCTTCCTCACCCACTTTGAGACTTGAAGAAGAGTGCCCTAAAACAGCACCCAAACTCTTAGAGAAAAAAGGATTTGCCCAACGCAAGCCTTCATCGCGTACGGTGCCTTGGTATTGACCAAAAAGTACGCAAATGCGTGCTTGGCCTGGCTGTAGAGAAAAGAAACCATTGGAAACGATAATGGCGACAACAAAAATAAGCACACTCACAATAAGGCCAAGCACTGCTAGAACTGGCACGGGAAGCGCACTTTCGTCTGCTTGAATCATGCTTATGAGACTCAGCACAAAACAGGCAATGGAGCCAGCAAACATCAGCAAATCTATTGCAAGCATGCCCCAACCAGAAGAGACGTGTAATACTTTTTCTTTGCTCATAATGACATCCCTTTCAAAAGGCGCCAGAAAATGGCTAGAGCAACTCATAACTCAACGGTATTTCCGTACATGCAGAGCCAAATCACGCATGCGGTGAACTCATTGTGATATCACTTTGGTTTCTTGTCAAGCGACTTTTGTAGGCGTTTCTTTTTTATTTGCTTGCAACAAGCAAGCTACGTAATCCCCTAGTGCACCGCGTAATCTCAATGAAACTATAAGCAGCAAATTTGTTGCAACCTGAGGTTGCAACACACGGACTTTAGCTGCAGATTCTCTTAAAGCAAGTGATAGATGGGTGTATGAAAAAATCGTTGCACCCTGAGGTTGCAACGATTTCAGAACATTACTTTAGAACAAATCGGATTATCTAGTAGTCTTATTTCTGATTACCGGGTAGCTTGTTTTGGCATTGCTCAGGACGAGTTATTTATCCTGCTCAGGGTCGGCATAACGCCAATCACACCTTGCTAATATGATCGTTTACACGATATGACGCGTATTTTATGTATATATTTATTATTTTTTCGTTATATAGGATTATTCGCCTAAAAAGATTAATAAAAATAGGGTCTATTCAGACCCCTAATTAATACGATAAAATCCAAGCGAATTGCTGTGCTAAAAAGCATGGCTTTCCACATGTAAATGATAGGTCTGTTTCAACAAAAGGGAGGCACCATGAAGGGTTATGCAATGCTCAGGATTGGCGAGTCTGGCTGGATTGAGAAGGATACGCCTGCTTGCGGTCCACTCGATGCCATTGTCAAGCCGCTCGCTGTCGCCATCTGCACCTCAGATGTTCACACGCTCTGGGAAGGCGCCATCGGCGATCGCCACAACATGATTTTGGGCCACGAAGCCTCCGCCGAGGTTGTTGAGGTGGGCTCCGAGGTCAAGGACTTCAAGCCCGGCGACCGCGTCCTCATCCCCGCTATTACTCCTGACTGGAACTCTCTTGAAGCACAGGCTGGCTACTCCATGCACTCTGGTGGCATGCTCGCTGGCTGGAAGTTCTCCAACTTCAAGGACGGCGTGTTCTCCGAGTACTTCCACGTAAACGATGCCGACGGCAACCTCGCCCTTATGCCCGAGGGCATGAACCCTGCTGATGCCTGCATCCTGTCCGACATGGTACCTACTGGTTTCCACGCCGTCGAGCTTGCTGATGTCCAGCTAGGCGATACCGTCCTGGTCATCGGCATTGGCCCCGTGGGCCTTATGAGCGTCGCAGGCGCAGCCCTGCGTGGCGCCTCTCGCATCATCGCCGTCGGCACCCGCCCCGTATGCATCGAAGCTGCCAAGGGCTATGGTGCAACAGACTTCATCTCGTACAAGGATGGCCCCATCGATGAGCAGGTCATGGAGCTTACCGGCGGCAAGGGCGTGGACCGCGTCTGCATCGCCGGCGGCACCGTCGAAACTTTCGAGCCCGCCGTCAAGGCGCTCAAGCCTGGTGGAAAGATCGGCAACGTCAACTACCTCGGCTCGGGCGACTACATCAACATCCCGCGCGTCGAGTGGGGTGTTGGCATGGGTCACAAGGACATCCGCGGCGGTCTCATGCCTGGCGGACGCCTGCGCATGGAGAAGCTCTCCAGCCTCGTCACTGCTGGCCGTCTTGACCTGCACCCTGAGTGCACCCACGTCTTCCACGGTTGGGACCACCTCGAGGAGGCGCTGTTCCTCATGAGGGACAAGCCAGCAGACCTCATCAAGCCCGTTGTTGTCATCGACTAGGTTTTGTAGCACTTGTATGACTGAGGCCGCCGCCCTACGCGGCGGCCTTTTTTGGTTTTCATCTACTAGCACAGTAGATTAAGCAAGGAGCGTGCTGTGAAGATTCTCGTGGTTTCTGGTTGTCTTGGCGCAGGTAAAACTACCTTTATTCAGGAATTATTGCGCCGAACTGGCAAAGACGCCGTTATCTACGAGAACGAGTATGGCGAAGCAGATATTGATGCACGACGTCTACGAGCTGACTCTGATTTACAGGTATGGGAGTCCGTTGAAAACTGTATTTGTTGCTCGGGCAAGCAAGACTTTGCAAGTTCGGTGCTTACTATTTCAAATACCTTAGATCCTGAATATCTCATTGTGGAGCCTACGGGAGTTGCTCGCTTGGGAAACGTTCTGGACAATCTCTCACAGGTAGAGTGGGAGCGCATTTCGCAGCTAGCGCCCGTTGTGGTAGTAGATGCACTTTCATGGGTCCAACAACGACAGCATGCGCAGCAGATATTTGATGATCAAATCATACATGCTGCAACGGTAATCGTGTCCAAACTTGGAGCAACATCTGACGCAGATGCAATTCATCAGTTGGTAGAGCAACTCAACCCACAGGCTGAATTTGTTGCACTTCCTTATAAAAATATTCCTGATGAATGGTGGTCTCGTCTGTTCCTCCGGGGGCGCACGGGCACACTAGAAACTTCGGATGCAAACCATGCAGAAAGTCCTGAGTTTGAAACGATGGCTCTCGAACACGTAGAACTGCCGAGCCCCACTCATCTTATCTGGTTGCTTGACGCACTCTCAGCTGGTGTATTTGGCAAATTAGCTCGAGCAAAAGGTACGGTGAACTGCGGAAACCAAAAACTGCGCTTTGATTTGGTTGAGCGAAGCTGGGCTATTTCTGGCATCGAAGATACCCAAGAAGAAACGCGTTGCGTTTTTATCGGAGAAGAACTTTTGCGCTCGGGCCTGCGCGAAACCTTTGTGCCTGCTCTATGGCAAAAACATGCTGAATTGCGACACGAACATCATCATGCACATGACGAGCAGGAGCATGATCATAGCCACAACAAATAAGATACTTATATATAAAAAACCAGTGAGCTGTACATATAGCTTCATCGTCTGCTTTAGGACACTTACTCAGCTTGCCTGTAAGGTCTCTTGCAAAGCTGAGTTGAGCCCATCAACAGAACTCAACTCAGCGTGCCAGGATCTACTTTTTGAGATTCTTTACAATGCCCAGACCTCACTTTGGTTTTGCAACTGAACCATATGGGCAAATTTTCCATCACGCGCAAGCAAGTCGGCAGGACTGCCCTGCTCAATTACCTGACCATCCTCAAGCACCACAATCTTATCGGCTCTAGAAATAGTACGCATACGATGCGCAATAACAAGAGTGGTTTTGCCTTCCAATAATCTAGACAAGGCCTTTTGCACCTTGGTCTCGTTTTCCACATCAAGTGATGCCGTTGCCTCGTCAAGTAAAATAATTGGCGCTCGTTTAAGCATCGCGCGTGCAATAGAAATACGCTGACGCTCACCACCTGATAAGCGACTGCCGTTTTCACCAATTAAGGTCTGATAGCCATCAGGCATACGCTCAACAAACTCATCACAGT
Source organism: Olegusella massiliensis (assembly GCF_900078545.1). Classification (GTDB taxonomy): domain Bacteria; phylum Actinomycetota; class Coriobacteriia; order Coriobacteriales; family Atopobiaceae; genus Olegusella; species Olegusella massiliensis. The sequence continues at coordinate 1,163,222 of NZ_FLLS01000002.1, read as the reverse complement.
TAGCTGCTGCTGCCGCAGCAAGCACTTCTTCATCACTCGCATCGCGACGACCAATACGTATATTTTCCATCACACTGTTATCAAAGAGCATAACGTCCTGGAACACAATCGATATATGTCCATAGAGCGTCTCGGGATCAACCTCTGTTACGTCAACACCACCAATGCGCACGGCGCCTGCATTTGCATCCCAAAGACGAGCCACTAAGCGCGCACAGGTAGACTTGCCCGAACCAGAAGGACCTACCAACGCGGTAACTTCATCCTCATGTGCTATAAAACTCACCTCTTCAAGCACTTTTTCGGTACCTGTACCATAATCAAATCCGACCTTCTCAAAGCTAATGCTGTGATTTGCAGGCTGGAAATCCTCACTGCCCGTTGCAAGCGGCTCATCAAAAAATCGATTGAGACGAGCAGAGGAAAGCTTGCTCAGGATGAGCTCAAAAATGAGCGCAAATGACTGGTCAAACGGTGCATAAATACGTGATATAACCAGCAAAAACATAAAAAATGTCAAGAAGTCAATCGCGCCTGTACTAATAAGATATGCTCCAACCAAAATCGTCGTTGCAATACCAAGACGCAAAATCACGGTAGCACTATTGATAAAAAGTCCACCGACAAACTCTGCCTTCTGCATTGTTGATTCCGCACAATCAATCTTTGAGTTTAGTTGCAAAAGATAGGCATCAATTTGATTGGTTGCATGAATCTCACGAGCGTTATCGAGCAGTTCTTGCATACCGTCAGAAACTTCAAGCGACTTCATGCGAGCTTGATCCTGCAACGACTTCCACCAAGACTGTGAGCCAAAGAGTAATACGAATGCCAGAGGCACCGACCAAAGTGCAGCCAGGCTAAGACGCCAATCAAAGACAAAAAGACCTAGTGCGATGATAGCTGTTGAGATAATCGACCCGTACAGATAGCTCAATACATGAGACCACACGTGCTCTAGCTTGTCTACATCAGACATCATCGTCTCGGTAAGGTCAGCAAGGTCATGGCTGCCAAAGAAAGACAGAGGCAGCTTACGCAGGCGCTCGGCCAGCGAGATGCGGATGTGCGACACCTCGTCATAAACCGTACCGTAGGTGTTGATGTACTGTTGTACATGCGTAACAAACGAAAGTAGTAAAAAGACAAGACAGCCTAAGATATAAGGGAGCAGTGTAGGCATGCTCGCATCTTGCGTAACTACTGCCATCAAGTCGCGCATTGCCAAATAAAACAGAGACATTCCTGCCATGACTACAAGATTTACGATGACTGTCCAACAGATGCCCTTCTGGATATTTTTTGCTCCTTGGGCAGAGAGGCCATAGCGTTTTTGCAAATTCAACATCTTTTATGCCTCCTTTCCCGTGGATCGAATCTTCCAATTAATGGACTGCTGATAGTCCGCCCACATATGTGCGTAACGCCCATTTGCAGCAAGTAAATCGTCGTGATTGCCACTTTCAACAAGTTTGCCACCATCAAGTACCACAATTTGATCAGCATTGCGCACGGTAGTAAGACGATGTGCCACCATCAAAACCGTACGACCCTCTGTAAGACGTGCGAGAGCCTTTTGGATAAGCGCTTCGTTTTCTGGATCTGCAAAAGCGGTTGCCTCATCGAGCACCACAATAGGTGAGTTTTTGAGAATTGCACGCGCAAGCGCAATACGTTGGACTTCACCGCCAGACAGATAGGTGCCACCAGGACCAATAAGCTCATCAGCACCATTTGGCATTTTAAGCAAAATGTCATCACACTGAGCTGCACGCAAAGCGTCAAGAGCTTCTTCACGACTTGCCTCAGGACGAGCAGCCCGAACATTGTCAAGAATGCTGCCTTTAAATAGGCGATTATTTTGGAAGACAAAAGCAACTTGATTCATCAAGTCACTCTGAGCAATATTGCGCACATCTACACCGCCAACCAACACTCTGCCTGCCGATACATCCCAAAAACGCGGGACAAGCGATGCAGCAGTTGTCTTACCTCCACCCGAAGGACCCACCAAGGCAACAGTTGAACCTGCTGGTATAGCAAAACTCAAATCATTCAATGCATCAATTTTGCTGTTTTCATAACGAAAGCTCACGTGCTCAAAACTAATGGAGGAACCTGATGGATGCTCAATCACTGCTGCATCACGTAATACAGGAGCTTCGAGTACAGCTGAAATTCGTTCCATTGCATTATTAGCCTGCATGGTAAAATTTGCCGCAAACATAAGGCGTTGGAGAGCGGTCGAGACTACTGCAGAGAAAATGGCATAGAAGGCAAAATCGGCCAAAAAGTGCGGCAAATCTTTTGCTCCTGGAGCCAAAATCAACGCTGCTGGTACAAGTAGCGCTACTATGCCATCAATAAAAGTAAGATTGAGTGCTTGGGGCACGCGACAAAAATTGTTTGCATAACTTTGAGCAATATCGCTATATGCTTCGATAGCCTCATGGAAGGCTTTGAAACTATAGATGGTCTGCTGAAAAACTTTGATGACAGGAATGCCTCGAACATATTCCGTAGCTGCTTTATTCATACGGTCAAGGGCTGATTGATATTCATTTATATAGTTCATACCCTTGCCCGCCATCATCATGCTAACGCAGGCAATAGAAATCACAGCATCCAACAAACAGGCTAATCCCATGCGCCAATCAAAGACAAAAAGGAGGATGAGCATGCCAATGAACAATGCAGCGGTACCGCCTACATCAGGAAGCTGATGTGCCAAAAAGGCCTCGGTCAATCCTACCGAGCCATCAATGATGCGGCGGATTTCTCCTGATGCATGAGTATCAAAGTAGCCCAAAGGCACCTGCATCAAGTGCTGTGCACTAGCTTTACGCAGATTAGAAGCCGTACGGAAAGCTGCTACATGTGTGCACATTAGCGCAGCAAAATACAACAAAATACCGGCAATTGCAGAGGCGCACGCTATCCAACCATAGTGAGCTAACTGAGTCGCTTTAGCCCAGTTAGGAGCAACCGCAATCAGGTCACGTGCCACAAGCCAAATACAGATATACGGAACAAATCCCAATACCATAGCCAATACAGAACAAAGCACACCTAGATAGGTAAGAAAGCGATACTTACCTGCATATTTGAACATAAGGGCAATGCTTTTGTTTTGCTGCTGAGTCGCAGCGTTTCTTGCTGCCTTTTCAGCCATAGACACCTCTTTTCTTCAGACTTATCGTCGAGAGCAATAGTTATACATGGCTAACTATAATCTCATTAAAGTAATCTATCACTAACTTTTTGAACATGTATGTGTAATAGGGGCGCTGAATTTCTAAAGCGAACTGAAAAAGAAGGTTTTACCCTACGCTACTGATAAAGCACGCACGTTTCGCCCTAACCAACAAAGCCAAAGGGAGCTTGAATCTAAAATCTCTCAGTATCAAAATGAGCCACAACAATAGAGTCTGCTGTGTTATAGATACGAGAGGTTTTACGCCCATGATACGCATCATCACCGACTCTACGTCTTCAATCCCAAAAGCTTTAAGAGAGAAGCTAGATATTTGCTTACTCAACCTGACGGTTAATCATGGTGGTGCTAGCTACAGCGAAGGCGAGATGGATCTTGATGCCTTTTATTCAAAAATATACGAGATGATTGACGATATACCTACCTCAAGCCAGCCTTCTGCGCTCGCTGTAGAAACTGCACTTGAGCAGGCTGCTGTTGAGGGCAAAGAAGTCTTGGGCATATTCATTAGCGCTAAGATGTCTGGGGTTTTGGAAAGCGTCATAAGGGCTGCGCGGGAAATATCCGAAAGACATCCCTCATTTAACTATGCGCTCATCGATAGTATGACTAACTGCATGGAATTGGGCTGGCCTGTTATCTCTGCCTGCGCCTGTAGAGATGCTGGTGGCAGTCTGATGGATTGTGTCCAAGCTGCAAAAAAAACTATTTTGTTAACAAGGTTTTTGTTTGTACCAGAATCCCTAAGGTTTTTGGAAAAAGGCGGGCGTATCGGAAGGGCTTCAGCACTTCTCGGTAATGTGCTTCGTATCTCCCCTATCCTCACCGTACAAGACGGTATTGCAACAACCTTTACAAAGGTACGAACTCAAAAGAAAGCTTTGCAAAAGATCGTCGACACCTTCAAGCATGATATCCACGAAAAAGGCTTGGCAAATGTCACTGTTCATTACATCGGATTCAAAGACGTTGCGCAGGCATGGGCAACGGAGTGCATTGAGCCTATTGTCGGAAGAGAGGTCATGGTAACTCCTGCAAGCCCTGTAATTGGTGTGCACGTAGGTCCTGCAGTGGGGTTAGTCTACGAATGCCAGGAGCCTCTTTCTGCCAAACTTGCCTCAACGATGCCAGAGATAATTACTGCCTAGCATCCTTGTCTCCGATTTCGTTTTGCTCCATCAGCTCAATCACTTCTTATGCATCGTTGTGTTTTACTCCGAGCATTGCTGCAGCTCTCTCGTCTTGTCCTCCTATTTAGATATTGCTGCCGCGTGTGACATTATCAGAGCGCAGAGGACGGATGCTGCAATGGAAAAGAGGGCAACTATGCCCACAAATTGCACGAGTTCGGCGGACATTAGGGTGCCTCGTCCGTTGGCGTTTGATGCCAACGACATAAGCGCCCAAGGCCACCACAAGCCCCATCCTTTAGACGAGAGCAAAAGACCCGAGATACTCCCTACAAGTGCTATTCCTACTGGTGCGGCAAAGCTGCGCACGACTAATGACACAAGCAGTTGCACTGCCACCATAGCTATGCCCCCGATCCAGGCGAGTAGGAGATAGGCGATATAGTCACAGGACGGCAAAGCAGCAAGACCCACTGCTTTCCCACAGGCTACGAACAACGCCCCTGTCGCAGTAAGGGCGACACCCAGCATCACTGTGCCCACCACGAGCTTCGCGGCAACGATACGCCAAGAACCGACAGGACTCGTAAGTAATTGGTTCCAATTTGACCCCGCATGCTCGAGCCCCATGAGCCATGAGCAACCCGCACCTACAAGTGCAGGCAAAAAGAAGTAGAACTCAAACAGAGTATGCTGCGTCCAGAGATTTTCCCAGCCTGGCGTAAGTTGACCTAAATTTTGTTGGTAATTGAAGGTACCGATAACTGCCGCGATAAAAGGTAGCGTCACATAGACGATCCAGATGGGTGCGCGATGTAATTTATTAACCTCCGCACACAGAGCTTGCATCATCATGCTAGAGCTCCTTTCTTGAGAACCAAACGGACGAGACTGCGATGACTGTCGCACATATCGCAGCCAAAAGAGCTGCATCTCCCCAGGCAAATGGCACGATGTAGAAGGACATCACATGTGCAGCAGCGTCCCAGTTCATCCGTGCGCATGAAAGCAGGCCGAAGTAGCCACTAGGAATAAAACGCTGGATGACAGGCGGGAAAAAGAGACTAAACAGACCTGCGAGCGAGAGGGCAAGGCCCAGTGCGAGCGAGGCAAACTGATTCTCCCAACGCAGCGCAACTGCCTGTACAACAGCAGCCACTGTAAAGGTGGGGCCAATCTGACAAATGGCAAAAACTGCAAATTCGCCAACACCTACCTGATCAGTAAAGCTCTTATAGGCAGCAAGTATGACAAGTCCCCCAGTTTCTAGCGCGACCGTAAAGGTGATGAGCACGAGGCTACAGGCAAGCTTTGCGGCAAAGAGCGTAGCGGGACGCTGTAGACATAGGAGCTCCTTTAGAGCCCGTGCCTCGTGATCAGTCTCACACGCTTGAGATGAGATAATCGCAGCAAATAAAGTCAAAACGATAGAGTTTACAATTGGAGCCATATAGAGCAGGGATGTTGTTCCGTCCGATGAACCCTGGATAGTGCGTGCAGCGCTGGGCGCCATCCATATGAGGCAGAGAGCAGCAGTAGCAAAACAGATGAGCCATACCTTCTTGCGCCTGAGCTTAGCAAACTCAAGCATAAGCGCGCGCATCACAGATTCCTCCCCTCTGTGAGAGCAAGGAAAAGGTCTTCGATACTCTCGCTACGTTCTTCAATCCGCACGACGCCAATGTCTGCCCGTGCCAGTGCAAGGGAAAGACGCGCTACTGTCGCATCGTCGGCAAAGGAAGTCAGCAGCCAACCATCCTGTTTGGTGGCACCCAAGAGCACGGATGCACGTTGGTCATCGGTCGTGCGAAAGGCTAGCTGTCGCTTGGCAGATGCCCTCAACTCCTTAAGGGAACCTTGCCACACCATATGGCCTCGACTAATGATGCCTACCTGATTGGCCATCTGCTCAATCTCAGAAAGCAAATGACTCGAAACTAGGACCGTAGTGCCATGTGTCTGGGGTAGCCTACGGACGAGCGCACGCATTTCATGTATACCCTCGGGGTCAAGGCCGTTAGTAGGTTCGTCAAGCAGTACCAATTTGGGATTGCCAAGCAGCGCAGCTGCAAGTCCTAAGCGTTGCTTCATGCCCAGTGAAAACTGGCCTGCAAGCTTCTTGCCCGTATCGGCCAACCCCACCGTCTCGAGAACCTCATCAATTGACGAAACAGGAAGTCCCTTGAGCCTGCGAATGATATCAAGGTTCTCGCGTGCTGTAAGATGACGGTAACAACTCGGATTCTCTATGAGTGAGCCCACGTGTGCAAGAACCTCAAGACGGTTGACTCTTCCCATGCGCTCACCTAACACATCCACCTCTCCGGACGAAGGACGCACAAGACCCAAAATCATCTTCATGGTGGTGGACTTTCCTGCTCCGTTGGGGCCAAGAAAGCCATACACCGCTCCTTTTGGCACCCTAAGTTCGATGCCATCTACAACACGCGTGCCACTGTACGACTTGCTCAGTGCATGCGTAGCGATTGCCAATTCGCTCATCTTTTCCCTTCCTCACTTCTCTTTCTACGCAGCTTAAAAAGACCTGCCAACCATCTGAATCTTGTGCAAAAAACAAACTATCGATTAGCTATCCAAATCGCCATTTCAAGGCTAGAATCCGCAAATTTCACCTCGCTTTCCCCCACCTTTCATTTAGCTTTCATTTTTTGAGTAAGAAGGATGCCCTAAGAACACCCCTCTTACTGCTAGGCTAAAATGCAGGAAAACAGGAGGTAAGAGCATGAGAGATATATACGAGGCACGGATACTTGTGGTGGAAGACGATCCCACCCTTCGCGCACAATTGCTCGGACTTCTTGGTCGCGAGGGGTACCGCGATGTACACGGGAGTGCTACCGTGGCGGACGCCCTCTTCCTCGCCAGCACCTGGCAGCCACATCTCTACCTGCTTGATGTGATGTTGCCTGATGGCAACGGTTTTGATCTTTTACGTCGCCTGCACGAGACGAGCAATGCGCCCGCGCTGTTCCTCTCTGCCCGCGATGAGGATGCCAGCCGACTACGAGGTTTGGGATTAGGCGCCGATGATTATGTAACCAAGCCATTCTTACCCGCCGAGCTCTTGCTACGAATAGCTGCCGTATTACGTCGCAGTTATCGTCTACCCGAAGTACTTCCTACAATCGTGCTGGGAAAGACAACGGTTGATTTGGCAACAGGTGAAGTACATCGTGCTGGTAGCGCGGTGGCAACCCTCACTGCCAAGGAGCATGCCCTCATCAAGCGCTTATCTGAGAGTCGTGACCTTATTGTAACGACCGACGAACTATGCCGCAGCGTCTACGGAGATGAATTTGGCTATGCCAATGCTCTTGCAATCCTAATGCGCCGCCTACGCGAGAAGATTGAGGATGATCCTTCACATCCATACTGGGTGGTTACGGTACGCGGCTTGGGCTATCGCCTAGTGAACGAGGATACACAATGAAGGGGTTAGCGCGTACGCACATGCAAAATGGTCTGAGTGTTGTCGCATCCTGCATCATTGGCACCTCAGTCATCCTTATCACTAACGTTCTCATTGTGGCTGCGGTCACCTTGACGCTTTTCCTCACAGGTGCAAACGATACTGGTCCAACCGCTACAGAGGTATCTCAAGCACTCACCAAACGAGGTAGTACATATACTCTCTCTACGAATATGGTGAGGAACCTTCGCAAGCGCAACTGCTGGGCTTTACTTATCAATAAAGATGGACAGCTAGCCTGGGGTCTTGATGTGCCCGATGATGTACCCGCAAGCTATACCCCTGCTGACGTCGCATCTTTTGCACGCTGGTACTTAAACGACTATCCCGTATCCGTTTGGAGACACGGTGAGGGACTGGTAGTGGTAGGACTGCCAAAGAACTCGGTGTGGAAATACTCCTTCACATCGAGCTTCGCAGTATTAGGTGGAGATATTCTACTCGTCGTTGCACTTTTCTTTGTCGATCTGAGTGTGCTTGTCGTGCTCGCATGGCTATTTGCCCGTCGATCATGGAAACGGCGCGATGATGCGCGCAATGAATGGGTGGCGGCGGTTTCCCACGATGTACGTACACCGCTTGCGGCGGTTGTTACTGATGCAAGTGAACTGTTAGAAAGTCCTCATCTTGATAACGCAGAGCGGGTACGCGCTAAGCGCATTGTGACAAAGTCACAAGAAACAGCAGCGCTGCTTGCCGATCTCAACACGGCAAATCGTTTACGCTACTCCATGGAGCCAGTTGATACCTGCGGCGTGCACCTCGCAGCAGTTACACGCTCAGCGGTAGCAAGTTTCTTAGACGAGAAAACAGGTAATTGCGAACTAGAGCTGGCTGTAGCACCTACAGCTGAAGGCGTCTGCATACGTGGCAACGAGGCACTCTTAAAGCGCATGTTATCGAACCTCATAGGCAACAGCATCCGACACAATCCGCAGGGCTGCCATGTAACTGTATCGCTTGATATACGCACGGGATTGTTTGGATTGGCATTCGGACAACGCTGCGTGCTCTCCGTGAGCGATGACGGGCATGGATTTGGGGATGTGTTACTCCCGACACTTAAGAAGAAGTCGAGTGATGAGCTTCCCGAACACGGGCTGGGGCTTGTTATCGTGCAACGCATTGCTACAGCCCATGGTGGACGAGCAAGCTTCACAAACAATGAGGGCTGCGGGTGTACTTGTACCGTGGAGCTACCAATTGCAGTGCGGCGAACGTAAAGCATGAAGAGGTCGCAGTGAAGTAATAGAGACGCGGTATTGCAGCCTCTTCCATAGGTTTCTTCTTTATCTGACGTTATTAAAATGCAATTGCGCAGGCAGATCCTATGAGCAATACGACAAAAAGAAGGGCAAAAAGGGGCAATTCACGTAGTATGTCCAACACGGTATGCAGGATAGTGCCAAACAGGGAACCTTTAACACGGGAGTTTCTTGTATCAAAAGGACCAAAGCTGCCATCAGGCATAATGCGATGAAATATGGGGAAGTCAAATACCAGCCTCCGACCAGCCTTTGTCCCAGCAAGAATCATCAAAAAGAGGCCGATGCAATACCATGCTGCGCCATAGCCAATAAGCTCAATCACTTCTTATGCAAAAAGGGTCAGTCGAGATGACTGACCCTTTTGGTGCATATTTGTTTGCGGTGCCTCCGCTCTAAAAACTACAGTGCATGCCTGCCTTCGGTAATAGCTGCAAGCATCAATCCGCGCGAGCAGGCATAGGTTATCAACAAATAACCACCATATACCACCACGAATATCACGAGCACTAAAGTAGAACTTGAAACCAAATTCACAAAGCCAAACGATTCAATCAACTTGATCACAACTATGAGTGCACAGAGTGAGTGAGCCAAAGCAACTATCAAAGGCAAAATAAATGACACCGCAATTTGAGTTGCGAGTGAGCGACGTAGGAGCTTATCTGGGCAACCAAGCTCCGCTAAGGTGCAGTAGCGAGGAGCGGAGTCAGCAGAAGAAGAAAGCTGTTGAATTGCAAGAATAGTGGCACAGCTTACTACGAGTACAAATCCAATATATATTGCTAAATAACTAATGAGGCCAGATAGTGTATTTCCATTTTGCGTTGCTTCAGTTGCCGTGAGACTCATCACCTGAATCACATGATTTGTCTCTCCCTTATCAGCTTGGAACTGTTCAAGAATATCAATTGCCTTTTGAACTGAAACGTTTGCTTGCGCTACTGGTTTTATATAAGCGAGATTCAACACGGTCTCATAAGGTGTCCCTGCTTCTAGCACATCATCGGGAAGAATAAGAGTACCGGGGTTCATTGCAATAAGAGAATTTTCGATAGCAGCCGAAGGATCATCTATTAAGCCGAGCGTGGATGCATGAAGTTTGCGCCCTCCTACCTCGAGATCATAGCCCTTCCTCAGCATCTCCTTATAAAACTGTTTAATGCCACTGAGGGTGCAGCTAATTGCATACTCATCATCTGCGAGTTGAATTTTTGGCATACCCAAAATCTCACGAGTCGAATTGTAATCACTCAAGCTCATTGCAAACATACCCAATATATTGCCACTGGCATTCTTAAATGCATCGGGTAGCTCAATCCCAAGCTTATCCCCGATATTAGAAAGATGAACTGAGGTATGCTTACTTACTATTTTGTCAGTGCGGTACAGCGTTGATAAACTAGAAGTACCTACAGACGCAAGATCTACTCCCTCATCTGCAACAATCTGTTGAATATCTACTACCTTTGTCGTATCGGGGCCATATAGCACTTTAATTGAGGCGCTAAAAGGTGAAGAAGCGCGTGCCATCTCATTGAGCGCTGAACATATACTCATGCCACCTGTTACCGATGTGATCGCTAAAAACAGCACCAAAGAAACCACAGCCATTGACATGCAAGCTGAATTAATTTGAGAATCTACCTGTCGCATCGTAAAGGCGTTAAGATCGCGCCAATAATGCTTTGACCTGCGAAGCAATGAGGTGGCCACCGTAGCGAGGCCAAAGAATGCCAAAACTGTACCCACAATGACCATCACGGTAGTCACAACAAACTGCAAAGGATTTGCTCCAGAGTTAAAACCAGGAAATCCCCAAGTCAACAGACGATAATAGGCAATTCCCACCAATCCACAGCCAAGTACAAAGAGCGCAGTCGAAAGCGACACACTTTTGATAACTATATGCTCTTGTTGATGACGTGCAGATATTAACTCGATAAGCTTGAGTTTCCGTAGGCTATAAAGATTAAGCAGCGCCATCATCACAAAAATCAACGCAAAACTGACCAAGGTGATAAGCAATGCGTTCGTAGAAAAGAAGAAATGAAAGTGGGTTACTTTAGTGCGAAAGAGCGCTGCAGTCACAAATAACAAAAGCTGAGAGAGTAACATCCCCACCAAGATACCCACCACAAAGGAAATCAAAGCGACCATGAACGTTTCGAAGGTAATAATAAAAGACACCTGGGAGCGCTTCATACCCAAAACCTGATAGAGGCCCAGCTCCTGCTTGCGCCGACGCATTAGAAAATTATTGGCGTAGACCATAAGAAAGCCCATGATAATGGCAATAAACACCGTCAAGCCCGTAATGAAGGCCTCCATATTGCGCACGCCTTCGGCAGCACTTTTGTCAAGAAAATCCGCTTGGACTGCAATGCTGTTAAAGGCATAAAACACCGCTACACCCAGCACTAAGGTTACAAAATAGATTGAATAGTCGCGTGCAGAGCGCCTAATATTGCCAAAAGCAAGCTTAGCGAGCATCAGCACCACCGCCAATCGTTGCAACCACCTCAACGATGCGTTCATAAAAATTGCGGCGAGATATCTCTCCACGCCTCAGCTCGGTAAACAAGCGTCCGTCACGAATAAATATGACACGGCGGCAATAGCTTGCAGCAAATGCATCGTGGGTAACCATCAGCACAGTTGCGTTGTGGGCGCGATTCAAATTTTCTAGACGCTCAAGCAGGATACGACTATTTTTAGAATCAAGAGCACCAGTGGGCTCATCTGCCAATACGAGATCAGGATTGGTAACGATGGCACGAGCTGCAGCTACACGTTGGCGCTGACCTCCCGACATCTGAGATGGACGCTTGTCTAAAACCTCTGTAATGCCCAAAGTAGCAGCAACGGATTCCACACGAGATGCAATTTCTGCGGCAGCTACTCTGTCAATAGAAAGCGGCAATGCAATATTTTCGTATGCAGTCAGAGCATCAAGTAGATTAGAGTCTTGGAAAATAAAACCTAAATGCTTACGACGAAAATCTGCAAGTTTGCGCTGAGACAAACGAGAACTATCTTGGTCTCCTATCAAAATAGTGCCTGAGTCAGGCACGTCAATGGTAGCAATGCAATTTAGTAAGGTAGACTTGCCCGACCCAGAAGGACCCATGATAGCCACGAGCTCACCTTTTTGCACAGCAAAACTAACACCTGCAAGCGCACGGGTAACAGCATCTTTGTTTCCATAAGTCTTCTCAACATTGTTTACCTGCAAAATTACAGAAGCATCACTGCTCATTGCAGCATTATTTATTGTGCGAGCTGCAACATCGCTTGAGTTAGAAAAATGCTTGCCCGCGTCCACATCTTGTTTGTGTACAATCATCAGCTTCCCCTTCTGTTGTCAACACTGACAGCCGTCTTTTTGTTTGCAACAAACATCATGTCGCGACTCATCAGTCACTGCCATCGAAAGAGGTGACCTTTGCCTTACATCTTTGTAAGTTAAAAATATGTCGTACGAGTGCAGGTGCTTTATAAATGCTCATCTAAACCTTGGCAAGGAAAAGCGATGATAATTTTTGTCCAAGACCCCTGAAGGCTTTCCGCACGTAGAGAAAGACCCATTTTATGACAGAGGGTATAGGCAAGATACAACCCCAAACCAGTTGAACGTAAGTGCTGACGCCCATTTTCTCCCGTAAAACCGCGCTCAAAAATACGCGGAAGATCAGCCTGAGAAATACCGCATCCATTATCCGCAACACATAGTTCTACTCTCTCATTTGCCTTACCCTTATCCAGCATTTGGGCAGAAAAAGAAAGCTTTGGTACTCGAGGATACCCCTGTGTATCTGCACAATACTTCACCGCATTATCAATAAGCTGCCCCAAAATAAAAATCATCCATTTGGAATCACAAGGCACTATTGGCGCAGGATCTCCTAAACCTTGAAAGTCTAGATGTATCTTGCAAGCAATAAGATTTCGTGCACGAGATTTAACTGCCGCGTGCACCAAATCATCAAGCGCACACTGTCGAATAAGATAGTCATTCTCAACCGATGAGCTTCGCGCAAAGAAGAGCGCTTGCTCAACATATTCTTCCACGCGACTAAGCTCCTGCGCATAGGGACGCAAACGCGAATCATGTAAGTTTTCAAGCATAAGCCGCTGGGCTGCTAAAGGCGTTTTAATCTCATGCACCCAAGTCTCAATATATTCGCGATATGCGGCAGTTTGAGCTTGCTGCTCGCCTATTTTGTTCCGCGCTTCACGGGTAAGCTTATTGATGGCTTGCCAAGTAATCTCGCCTTCAGCAAAATCTGGACGTCTCAGTTGTGTAGCGCTAGCAAAAGGATCAACATCCTCTGCAGAAAGACGCATCAGCGCATCCATAAAACTTTTTTCATGCGCATAATTACTCAAGCCTGACAGCAAACAAAAGAAAAATATGCACAGAGAGACGAGCAAGGCTGGATCATGCTCAAGACCCATCTGCTGTAATAACAAAAAAGGTAATACCGATGCAGCGAGTGAGGCAATAGTGCTTGCTAGGTGAGCACGCAGATAATCAAGAGGACTCATGCAGAATATCCTCGTCCACGATGAGTAGTGATGTAATCATTTACCCCAATGCGCCCTAAAGTCTGACGCAGACGATTCATGTTGACCGTGAGAGTATTGTCATCAACAAAGCTATCGGAGTCCCACAGTGCTTCCATGATTTCTTCGCGCGATATAACCGCGCCTTCACCACGCATCAGCAATTCAAGAGTGCGCAATTCATTTTTGGTTAGTTCAATGCTTTTTCCCTCATGACTTGCAGTAGAACGCAGTACATCTAGTGTGAGGTTTTTCCAGCTTATACAACGTCCTGCTTCCATAGCAGATTGAGTACGACGAAGTATCGCATCAATATGGGCAAGCAAAACCTGCCCATTGTAGGGCTTTGCAATAAAGTCATCTGCACCCAAAGAAAGGCTCATGAGTTCATCAAGTTCGCTCGCACGACTTGTAAGGACCACGATGGGGATATCAGAACGTTGACGCAATTCGCGCGCTACATACTGACCATCAGTACCTGGCAAGCCAAGATCAAGCAGGACTAAATGCGGGTTTGACCTAATGGCTTCTGTTGCAAGATATTTGAACGACGAAGGTTCAATGACTTCATGTCCTGCGTTTTGCAAAAGGATTGCAAGCTGAGTACGAACTGCTTCATCATCCTCTATGACAAAAATACGTGCCATATTAAAGGTACATCCCTACCACAAATGAAAGCGCTGCAAAGAGCAATGGTTGCAGACAATGTCAGTATCCCTGCGCCAATGATGAAAGGTGCAGTACCCCAACGAACCTTCTTAATGCTACGAGCAGAACTTGAGCTGGTCAAGTCCATAATGAAGGTCGTTATAACCTGCGTTGTCAACACGGGGGCACCAAGCGACGTCATGGTTTTGATGGCAAGAGCACGAGTAAGATTGAAGAGATAGCCTTCGAATTCAACTATTGGAAAGAATCAGCCATCATATGCTCAAGAAATCAACTAAGCATCACTATCTTTTAGTCGTTTATCTGACGTTATTAAAATGCAATTGCGCAAGCCGATCCTATGAGTAATACGACAAAAAGAAGGGCAAAAAGGGGCAATTCACGTAGTATGTCCAACACGGTATGCAGGATAGTGCCAAACAGGGAACCTTTAACACGAGAGTTTCTTGTATCAAAAGGACCAAAGCTACCATCAGGCATAATGCGATGAAATATGGGGAAGTCAAATACCAGCCTTCGACCAGCCTTTGTCCCAGCAAGAATCATCAAAAAGAGGCCGATGCAATACCATGCTGCGCCATAGCCAATATCAAAATTTGCAAACAGCTCCGACGAAGCTCTGGTGTCCGAAGCAACTTGAATAAGACGAATCAACGCTGCGAGCACCACAGGTGCAAATAGTGCAAAAAGACTCAAACAGATGAGCATCATCACACGGGGCGGTGTATAAAAACTCAGATCAACAGGTACCCAAGTATCCTGCTGACGCTCAAAAAGTACAGGTGGCGCTACAGATGCTTTGAGTTGCTTATCCTTACTACTGGTGACGTAGCGAAGTGTATTGCCATCGCGCTCTGCACTAATGACACCATTGTCATAAATAACATGTGTTCCGCTTGTGTCGCGATCTTGTCCAAGTATCCCAAAGAAAAAAATTCCTGCGACTCCAGCAACAGCTGCCGACATACCTAACCATTCGTACCAAACTTCGTATACCCCGCGGAATAAATACAGCATAACGAGCAGCACTACAAGTGTTGCCAGTCCTGCTTCGATTGCCCACTTGTAGTCATGTTTGTACCGCGTGGTGTTTATCGCAACGCGTCCAGTCTGACCATTCACGGCAGCAAGTGTTGCTTTTCCCTTCTTTATAAAATAGAGGGGCAAAAGCGTGGTGGTATTTATCATATTGTCGATAGACGGTGTAATGCCAATTCCTTGTGTACCAAACTTTTTTGCAAAGATAGGTGAATAGTCATGACGTACTTCTTCGGCAATGCGTTTTTCGAGCTCTGCCTCACTCACATCCTGTAACTTTACTTTCTGTCCCGCAATCCAACCGAACTCAAACTCGCGAATGCCCGATGAGTCAAAGGGCTCAACGGCATCAAGTAGTTCGTTATCAAGGTTACTTACCGTATTGACTGGCGTATCCTTAAGCTCGCCAGCGCAATGATAGGTACGTGCGGAGTTATCCTGCGAAACATCGCATACAACAGAACCTGCAATATATTGGTAAGGCAGATAAGCTCCCTTGAGGTTGGAGATTCTCGTCCTAAGCTTGCGAGCTTCAGGAGTGCTTGCGTGAGAGTCGCACCATGCAGTAAGTTGTGCCGCTGCCTCGGCCTTTGTAAGAGCAAAAGGAATGATAGTCCAAGGCATATTGCTAGCATCTGTAAACTCAGATCGCACGAGCTTGCCTCCGCAATAGTCGCAGATGCCTCCCGCTTCGCCTTCTTCTACTGAAATTTCTGCTCCACAGTTAGGGCAGTTGTAAACTACGCGCGGGTACTCGCGTGCCTCTAGTGCCACACGTTGCTCACCAGTTTTTTGGCGCGCCTTAAAACTAGCAAGAGCATCGCCCACAGAGTCAACGTTTCCGCAGTACGTACAACGATACGATTGCGTCATGATGTCAAAGTCGGCCTGTTGTCCACATGAGGAACATTTAATAAGGAAAGGGGACTGTTCACGTGTCATATGAAAATCTCCTCACTATATTGGTATCGTCACGCAATATATAAGACGGCACCAGACCAGTAGCTTCTACTTTTTAGCAAGCGAAAACCGCTCTGTTGGACTTAACAGATTGACTTTGCTCACTCTAATTTAGATTAGATAGAGCAGAATTACTTTTTTCTGAAGCGATGCCTATAGAGAACTAGGCAGATGCAAGATTGCTGATGTTAACTACTCGAACCATAGATGGTTCAAGTTTCGACGCCTCAAACAAAAGATGGTTCGAGTTTCGAAGTAAGCAAGCATAAAAGCGCAGGTCAGATTTTCCTCTAGTTCGAGAAACGAACCATCTATTGAAAAAAGGTTCGAAGCTTGAACCATTTGTCGCTGAACAGTCCGACAAACGAACCATCTATCGAAATTTCTTATAGAGCGCCTTCGAAAAATCCCACGCTCATGCTGTTTGGCAGACAGGTCAATAGCATATGCTTATTAAAGTAACGCCAGCGTATACCCCATCAAAAAAGGTCTGACCATTCCGTACGGAAATCTGTCCTGAGCTCCCACCATCAATCAGCCGCGACCACGCATGTCCTTGCGAGCAAATCATGGAGAGCGAGGCCTTTCTTACTCACAAAGACCAAAACTGCTGAAATCATAGTAATCACGTATGCCACAGCCAAAAGAGGAAGTTCCACATAAGAGCCGATTAACAAAGTAAGAGCTTGGCGAAGATACGTACCCGCAAGCGTAGATATGCCTTCCACAAGTAGTAGCCCCAACATCTGGCGCATAAGCATGGTTCGAAGATCAAGATCCTTGTTATCTTGATGCTCTATGCGCAGTCTGAAAATCCGTTTACCTAGCGTTTGCCCTCGCCAAATCTTTAGTGGAATCACCACGAAGTAGACAAGAAATATCATCAATGAGGTGGCACAAACCACATACGACCAACCTACGCTTAAGCCTTTAGCTGGAAATACATAAAGACTCGTAAAAAGTTCATGAGTTCCGCATAAAAGATTAAAGATAACCACACCTGGAAAACCTATGAGAATACCAGAGAGAGTCCAATCTATAACATACGCACTTATACGACGCCAGATATGGTTGTGCATACTGCGAACTTCGTAAGCGCTTTGCTTATGCGTATTGTCTGGTTGAATCTTAGCCTTGGACACTGCTCTCTCCTCTCAGCCACTCGATACCCCTACCTATACGGATTAATCCCTCTTCAAGCTTGCTACGAGGACATCCTATACACATACGGAGATAACCCTCACCCGCACTACCATAGGTATCACCCCGCATGATTCCAACTTCTCCCACGTTAACTAGGGCGTTCTGGAGACTTGCTGTAGAGTAACCCAACCTACTTACATCCATCCAAGCAAGATAGGTACCATCTGGAATTTCAAAACGTATCTGGGGATAGTTTTCTTGCAACCACTCTTTTAGATATCGCATATTTCCACGGATGTACTCACAGAGTTGGTCTACGTAATAGTCGCACTCCCGATACCCCGTTATGGTTGCATGCATTCCTAGAACTGTAGCTGAGTTGAGGAAATCTACATGACGGGTGTGGTTGATAAAGGCCTCACGAACATTTGTGTCAGGGATAATAAGATATGAGCCGCCCAGAGCAGGCGTGTTGAATGTTTTTGATGCAGATGAAACCGTAATAATCTTGCTCCATGTACCCACATAGTCCAAACCAGATATGTGAGGACGTCCGCAGAGATTGATATCTGCATGAATCTCATCCGTAACTAGCCAGAGATCGTGACGAGAGCAAAGGCTAATCACTCTTGCTAACTCCTCACGAGTCCATATACGACCAGTGGGATTGTGGGGTGAGCAAAGCAAAAACATGCCACAATTTGGTGCAAGCTTCTCCAACTCATCGAAATTCATAACAAACTTGCTGCCGTCCCACACTAAAGTACTCGTAACCATATGCCGTCTATTACCTGTGATGGCGCCAGGAAACGAATCGTACATTGGATTGAGACTCAGGACACCTTGGTTAGTCTTAGTTAGTAGACGGACAAGAAGAGAGACAGAGTACATGACCGAAGGGCTGTAAAGTACCCAATCTTCAACGATCGAAGCGCTATAACGTCGTAAAAACCAGTCAGCAACAGCACCCTTAAAATCATGATGGTTCCAGCGGGTGTATCCGTAAAGCCCCCTAGAAGCAACATCGGTGACCTTACGTACAATGGGCTCAGGCGTAGTAAAATCCGTATCGCTAATAGAAAAAGGTAGAATGCCTGGCTTTCCAAACCTATCCTGAATGTAATCCCATTGAGTACAATATGTCCCGCGACGATCATGCACTATATCGAAGTTATGAATGGGCATTTATCCCTCCAAAATAATTTTGGTCTTGGGAGCTTGGTTGAGAGGGTGCCCATATCCATCTTTGAGAAGGACATCGTCTTCAATACGGATGCCTCCCAATCCAGGAATATAGATGCCGGGTTCGCAACTCATACACATACCCTCTGCAAGCCGAAAGTGTTTACCTGGACGCAGAAGCGGTAACTCAGTGTCATTATCAACGCCAATACCATGGCCTAGACCATGGTTGAAATATTGACCATATCCAGCTTTCTCAATTATAAAGCGGGCAGCTCTATCCACATCTTCAGAGTCCACATTCAAAGCAATAGCAGCAATACCAGCAAGCTGTGCTTCAAGTACAACATCATAGATATGAGAGAGCTCTTCTCGTGGCTCGCCAAAGAAAACATTCCTTGTTATGTCAGACTGATAGCCCTCATATTGAACACCAAAATCCAACATGAGATTATCACCATATCGAATCTCACGCGATGTCGGGCGACCATGAGGCAAAGCTGTGCGCTCTCCTGCAGCAACGATAGTATCAAAAGCCATTTTTTCGGCTCCGCGTCTCACTGACTCAAATTGTAAGAGCGCGGAGACTTCATGCTCAGTCATACCTACCCTGAGTTTGGGCACTACTGCAGCAAAGACATCGTCTGCCAACTCTACAGACGCTTGCAGATGTATCACCTCGTCAGGTGTCTTAATCATACGAAGACGTGCCATCTGATCGGTAAGAAGCACGGGTTCTTCAACAAACTGCTGAGCCGTCTGGTAAGTTTCAGCTGATGTAGCTTCTCCCTCTAAACCAATCCTCTTCCAGCCTTGCCGAAATGCAAGTTCTTTTAGACGTATCCATAGATTACAACTTGATTGGCTGGGAAGAAGGTCAATGACAAGGTCATGTTCTTGTTCACGTGCTTCAGTTATATAACGACCATCTAAAAGCAAGCGCTTATCATCAGCAGCAATCAGCACAAAACAGCCGCCACCCGTTAGAGTGCCCATCCATCGCTTCATAGCCTTTGAACAGATGAGAATTGCATCTAGTTCTTCTTGGTCAAGAAGTGCTCGCACATCCTCAATGTGGCGTGCCATCTTTTTCTCCCAACTTAAGATACAAAAAGTGGTGCCATCAAAAAAATCTTCATGGCACCACTTTGCAAAGTAGAGGTACTAAATCCCCAAATCCATCTCATCAAGTAGGGCTTGATCTTCAGCAGATAGTAAGTTACTCGCCGATTCTGCTTGCTCTTGCTCGTTGAGCCTTCTCTCATAAATTTTGAAGAAGGGGAAGTAGATAGCAAAAGAGGCTGCCAACTGCAAAGCATTAACCACAATGGAACGCGGATCAAGATTGGTCAAGAATCCTTCTAGGAAGACACCCACATAAGGCGGTGTGAAAAAGGAAGGGGTGAGCATGTGCAGTGACACCGCAAAAGCATCAAAGGTACCCACAATGCCACCGCCAATGACATACGGGAAGAAAAAGAGTGGATTCAAAACAACAGGTGCTCCAAAAAGAATGGGCTCATTGATGCCAAAGAGCATGGGAATGAAAGCGACACGACCAATCTTTTTAAGCATATCGTTTTTGGAGAACATGCACAGAAGTACAAGACCACCCGTGATACCAGTACCCGTAAAGTTGCCAAATGCGCTCATAGGTCCAGGACAGAAGAAATGCGTCATTGGCAAATTAGCTTGGTAGTTGGCAATATTTTCAGCCAAAAACTGAGTGGAAATGGGGCTGGTGATGGGACTTAAAACAGAAGGATGGATGCCAAAGAAGAAGAGGAGGCAGTTGAGCATACGCAGGAACAATACAGCAAAAGGATTATCCATCGATCCAACCAGCGGCGCTAATATAACCGTGAAAATTAGTGGGGGCATAGTCCCCAATACATTGACGCAGAAGATACGAATAATCAGGAAGAATCCAATAATAATCACGGAAATAGGAATCATCTCAAAGGAGCGGGAGACAAAGTCAGGCACCTGATCTGGCATTTTAATAGTGAAATTTCTCTTTTTGCACCAGCGAAATAGCTCGACAGCTATCAAGGTGCCAAACATACAGGCAAAAAGGCCCTTGGGTCCCAAGAAAGTTGTATTGATACCACCATCTTCGGTGTAGTCCACTGCCAAAACTAAGAAGGAAATAACACCCATGGAGATACAGCCAGGAACATCTAGACGGTAGGACTTGGCCAAGTGATACGCCATGATCGCCGAGGCATAAAGAGACATGAGAGCCATGCCCACTTTATAGGGAATATAAATAAGGTCCAGGTTGGCAAGGATTGCCTGGGAGAAGGCATTCTCCGTTCCAATCATATTGGGGATAGCCTCGGGAATCAGGCAGAAGGAGCCAATAATCAGGAGTGGGGTAAGTCCAACCATAGCCTTCTTGATGGCACTAAGATGTACTTCTTTGTCCATCCAGTTAGCAATGGGTGTTAGGTGCTTGTCAATCCAAGATTCAAATCCCATGCCGTGCTTTTCTGTTGCTTCACTCATTGTTTACCTCCCGTTCCTTGCAATATCAATTTTCTTAAGCTCAATGAGAACTTTTTTGAGGACGGTTGCCCCGTCCATCTGTCCATAGGTGTTAGAGTCCACAACCACCACAGGTACTTGACGATCGCCAAGCTGTTTTTTTACCGAGTCAAGCTTATGAGCAATCTGAGGTCCTAAAACAATGGCATCAACATCTTCAATCTCAGCGTCAAGCAAATCTACGGGGATGGCATCAAACTGGAAGTCATCCTCATTCAGCTTTGGGCTTTTCTTGACGGCTGCCTTCATGGAGTCCATGAGCATAGTCGTAGAGAAACCTCCTGCACAGCAAAGCACAATTTTCATTCTTACTCCCTACCTTCCGCATCTCTTGCCTCAAACACATCTACAAGCTCCTCGATAAGGTCTCGAGCAAGCTGGGATGTCATATAGTGATCCTGCGCATGTACTTCAAGCAATGATATGGACGGTGCATCAGCTCCATCAGTGCGTAAGGCAGCAGAAATCATCGCGGACTGAGCATTATGCGCTTCTAAATCCGCCTTCTTTGCCTCTGCTAAAAGCTCGCGCGCAGCATCGTATTCCCTTGTCTTGCACTTGCGAAGTGCCTCAAAGGTTTTGGTCTTGCTCACACCAGACGAAGAAATCATCAATAGAATCTGTTGTTCGTCTACAGTCATTGCGTTTCCTTTCTCTGACCCTCAGGAGAGGCAGCAAATCTAACTTAAGTTCAAAGGAAGTTTCTTCGTAGTCGCTTAACGGTGAATAAAGTCTGTAAAGGAAGCAATATCTCTTACGGCAAGTCTTGTGGCTATAGATGTCACCGCGCGAGCAGTCGCCTTGATATCTGCAATAGACGCTAGGCTAATGCTACTGTGACAGTAGCGAATAGGTATCCCCAATACCAACGCCAGACACCCCGTCCCCACCATGTGAGCTAAGCCTGCATCGGTACCGCCTCCACCAAACATGTCAGACTGGTAGGGAACATCCACGGCTTCCAAATTATTGCGAACCCAATTTAACAGAGCACGATTAGGTGACATGGTCTTGTCGTAGAGCTCCAACATAAGGCCCGCCCCAAGGTGCCGATGATTCTTAAATCCTCTATCAAGTTCAGAATGATTGGCCACATCTACTGCTACTACGAGGTCTGGCTGAACAAGCTCACAACAAAGCTTGCCTCCGCGGGTTCCCACCTCCTCGCTGGAGGTCACAGCAAAGTAAAGGTCGTTGGTAGGCGTACCCATTGCACGTATGGACTCCATGGCTTGCGCCAGTGCTGTGATGCCAGCTCGATCGTCCATTGCTTTGCCGGACACTACACCCTCTGAGAGCTCGTAGGGTTCGGTAGCCCAGCAAATCATATCTCCCTCGGATACACCTAGTGAACGCACGGCCTCTTCACTATCCACGCCTAAATCCACATAGACATCCTCAACCTGCCCCGTCATGTCGCGAGTGGTATTCATTACACCGCGGATTTTCTTGCCAGAAGCTGTAGTAATCCTCACCTGCTGCATGTCTTGACTCTTTGCCAAAGGATTCCCTACTGGATGGGCATAAACCATACCTATGGGAGAAATATGACGTACCAAAAAACCAACTTCATCCATGTGTGCACAAAAAAGAATCTTGACGGGATTCTCGTTTGTACTATGCATATGAAAGACAAGGCTCCCTATTCCATCAGTCATGACCTCATCTGCTAATGGCTTCATGAATTCGCGGGTAATGTTACGAATCTCCCCCTCATCTCCTGCCACAGCATCTGCTGAGCATAGCTTCATGAGGATTTGCTCAATCTGCATAATTTACCTCCGCCCGCTCAAAAACCTTAATGAACTCACGACCATCCACCACCGACATCAGGCGATTAACCAACTGACGATTACGCATAAGGGCATAAAGCCTACGAGCAATCGGCTGATACATGTTGATATGCTCTTTTCTAAGGCACACAAGAAAGATAAGACATACCTCCTTGCTGCCATGAGTCAAACCGTGCTCCACTACACAGACTGATACAACATCCTGATTGCCAACTGGCTCCATAGGATGAGGTATACAGACACCATTGAGATAAACGGTAGATGCATACTGCTCGCGCTCTAAAACTAGGTCATGAAAGCCTGATTGAGCTAGTCCACAATCCACCAATTCTTTAGCCATACGACTCACAACGCTGGTGTAGTGGTTGATTTCTGAGGAAGGGGTTAGTCGTCGAAAGAAATCGGCGCGGAAAGGAATTTTGGTTTGGGATACTGAGGTCTTGCCATCTTGGAGTTCACCGTAGCTGATAACTTCATTAATACTAGAGATTTCCTCTTGGCTTAAAACCTCACTAATCTTGATAACAGGAGCTTTGATTGAGCTGCCAAGGGGTATCATACTCAGCACCAAATCTGGTGAAAAAGACTTGATGCCCTCTATATCCAAATAGGAGAAGGTGCGGACATCTGCCACAGGAAAGATTTGCTCAAACTGAAGCTTAGCTAAATAAGCGCCCCCTGCACCAGTTGTGCAAGCCACTGCCACGCGAGCAAAATCGCGCAAACGGTTCTGTCGCTCGCGTTCGTTATGAGCCGCAAGATGAGCAGTTACAAGGCTTATCTCATCATCCGTCACTTCAACATCAAAACACTCCTGAAGACGCTGACAAATAAGCAGAGCAAGATCTACATTTGAAGGATTAGTAATGGTCAATTCCTCGCCAAATGCACACTGATAAGCAACATTACGCGATAGCCTACTAATAAGAAGAGCTAGATGATTGAGAAGCATTGTCCGAAATGCATTGTCTTGCATATAAGTCGTGCCATGAGATGAATCCCACTCAGTGAGAAAGTCACCCATCATATGGGCGATCTCTCCCTTAAGTTCATATCCACCCCGCTGCATTCCATCCGTCAACCTACAAAGAACCTCATCCAGATAGGTGATTGCTGCAGAACTAAGCTTTACATCCGTTGCCTCGCGAATTGCACTAATCAAATCAAAAACCAGCGAGGTACAAGCTTGTAGTGGTTCTTGATGCCCATAGCTATCATCGCTATCCCGTCGATCCAAGCCATTCACTTGCATGTAAACAAGTATCTTGAGAAGCGCGAGAAGTCGATTAAACTCAGGATAGTTCACGTAGATTCCCGCTGCGGCAAGAGTGTGGCGAAGTTCACATGCAATGTGGGAAAAAACGTCAGGAAGACTGGAGTCAACCACATTTCGCATGAAACAATCATTGTTGGCATAGCGGGTGGTTAGGAAACTAACCCTCGTAGTGAACTCACCTTTTATACGCACGCCCAGATGAGGGCGTCGCTCCATAGTAAAACCTTCTTCTTTTGCCAGAGATTCCGCTTTATCCAGCGCTGCAATAATTGCAGTTCTTCCCACACCAAGTGTCTGAGCAAGACTTTCAGCACTTACATAGTCTGTCTTTATTGCAAGTACTTGGAGTACAAGTTGCGGAAGTTCGGAAGGGGTAATTTCAGAACCCATGCGTAGCCTCTGTAGGTACGCATCAAATGCACTTGAATTGCTTATTCGAATAGTAGAGCCGACACCACGCTTTGTCAGAAGCAAGAAACCATGCTCAGAAGACGCAGAACGTAAGGTTTTTAGGTCGTTCTGAACAGTTCGCACAGACACACCAAGCTCCGCCGCAAGAGTTAAGTTGTCCACTGGCATCGTTGCTTTAGAGAGTCGCTCTGCAAGTCGAACCAAGCGCATGGTGCACCTCCTTGCAAACAGCATAGACGAGCTGTACCCTCACATTTAGGATAAATTTTGTTCTAAATGACGCAAGTTATATTTCAATTGCCTGAAGTAAACCAGGATACAGGTATAGCCACACACAAAAGAGATTGAGGTCTAACTTCATTCATCTTTTGATAGATGTGAGCGCACTTGATACAATTCCATCAACGTTTCAAAGAGAAAAACTGCTTCTACCCGGCTAAGAGTCCGTTAAGAACAAGACGGCAATCATCGCGTATGATGACGTGCAAATCAAAGACATTGCATAGGCTGGATAATCTCGACCGTTCGACCGACGAGCGCTTCAAGCGTGTATCCGACTACACGGAGACCCACAAGATAGCAAGTCAGAAGGGCTTTACTCTTGGCGAGTAGGAGAGCAGAACGTTCAGCATTTTGCATTAATCGTTCTTGATAGATTTCCCGGACGTCTCTGCTTTCTCGTCCGTGATCCATGGGCAAACCTTGAACGCTTCAACAAGGCCTTCGATATCCCTCTTGTCTTCATCGGAATCAGTCCAGCCAAACCTGATTTGAGCAGGGTGAATAGAGCAGAAGGCGCCGCCTAAATATCCGTTCGTCATAACTTCGATGACACTCTTGTCAGTCACCTTTTCCAAATGGAAATCGCATATCTTCGTCGCGGGAATCATCATGCATACAAGCTTATCTGAGTAGCGCGGCACGCCGATTACGCAAATGCGCTCCCAGCCGTTACCGCCTAGCTCACAAGCACAATACACTTTAGTCCCGGGCGCAAAATGACGCGTTCCATGAACAACTCGATGGTCTTTTCCAACAATATTCCTGTCGACAATCTTGCCGACTAGACACCATGCCCACTCGGGCACAACAGGGGCATCGCCTACACAATTACCCAGTTTCTCGTAGTACTCGCAAGGATTCACCGACATCGGCAAGTCTGTAAATTGCGCGTCAAATACACGAGTAACACGCCAAATTCCGCTCACAGTCAAAGCGAAATCAACAGCCTTAAAAGGTTTTGAGTCTTCGCAAGCTTTTGCAATGAGGCTTTCGGGTGGGCGCGGAATCCCAGCTTCATCTTCCGAGTCGAGAACCCCTAAACAAACAAGCCGATTATCAAAGAAAATTGCTCGCCAGCAAGCATGTGCGTTCTCGTTTTGCCAGTACCGCTCTGCCGGTTCAAGCCATATATCATCAAACCATTGCTGGGTAGCCCAGTTAATGCCGAGAGATTCCTTGAAGCCATCGATGATATGATCGAGCTCTTCCTGCGTAATGGGAGGAGTAAAGATCTTCAACTTCCCGTTTTCCGTCCAGACCGAAGCAGCATCCCGAACTGGAGAGGGCATAATTTTCTGGACACCAAGTTAAGGGTGAAAGGTGTGGAGAGGGCATAATTTTCTGGACACCAAGTTAAGGGTGAAAGGTGTTCGGGATGACCCAAAGAAGGAAGCGCTACGACAAGCAGTTCAAGGTCGCGGCCGCTCGGGTGGTGCTGAGCGGAGAGATGAGAGTCGTCGACCTCGCAAAGGAGCTTGGGATCAAGGATTCCACGCTCAGACGCTGGGCTCAGGAATACGAGGAGATGGGCGATGCCGCCTTTCCCGGCAACGGAAGCCCCAAGGTCAACAAGGACTACGAGATCGTGAAGCTCAGGAAGAAGGTCGAGGAGCTCGAGCGCGAGAACGAGCTGCTAAAAAATTTCCGGGCCTTCTTGAGTCAAGACCATGCGTGAGGTGCGAGTTCATCAAGGCGCATAGGGGCGAATTCGGCCCCATCAGGAAGGCATGCGAGATCCTCCGCGTTTCCAAATCCGAGTACTACGACTACTTGAATAGGCCCAAGTCGAACGCGCAGATAGAGCGGGAGGCGCTCGAAGGGTTCGTCGCCGAGAAGTTCGAGCTGCACAAGGGCCGGTACGGCTACCGCCGCATCAACCGCGAGCTCAGGCGCGACGGGATAGCCGTGAGCGAGAAGCGCGTCCTGGCCGTCATGCGCAGGCTGGGCCTCCAGGCTAAGGGCACGACGAGAAAGCACAGGCGAGCGAAGCCGGTCGAGAAGGGCGATCCGCGCGTGAACCTCATCAACCGCGCCTTCGACGTGGACGCCAGGAACAGGCTCTGGGTCGGCGACATCACCTATATCGATACCGACGAGGGCTGGCTCTACCTCGCGGCCGTGATAGACGCGTGGCATCGCAAGGTCGTCGGATGGTCGATGTCGGACAGGATCACGGAGAAGCTGGCCATCGATGCGCTTGAGCAAGCCGTCGGAAGGGAGGATCCGCCGGATGACTTCTCGCTGGTGTTCCACGACGACCAGGGGTCCCAATACACCTCGCGCGCATTCCAGAGATGCCTCGAGTCGCACGGGATAGCCCAGTCAATGTCAAGGCCTGGAAATCCGTGGGACAATGCGGTGGCCGAGTCGTTCTTCAAGACGCTCAAGCGAGAGCTGATAAATGACAGAAGATACAAATCCAAGGACGAGGCGAGGCAGGAGGTGTTCAAATACATCGAGCTCTACTACAACAGGCAGCGGTTGCATTCCAAGAACGGATATATGGCGCCTTGCGACTTAGAGCGAGATGCCGCCTGAAGATGCTTAAATAATTGTCCAGAAAACCTTGACCACTCCAAAGTCCCGGTACGCTAGACTGTCCAAGAAAATGTCCGCAGTCCCTCAACGCAGTACGAAGAGAGCGAGAACGGGCCAAAACGCCGAACTACACAGACGCCGGCCGCCGCAACAAGACAATAAATAACAGCGATTAACGTATCCAAAGGTACGGCCCCATAGTTTGCAGACATCTATATATTACAGACCAGCAGCCTCTGGGCTTAGGAGCCTAAGCGGTGGCCTCGCGAACGCTCTCGTCTCATTAAGCGCAACCGTTCGGTCGATTACCCCAGCCCTGTCCCTACCCAAATATCAATGAAACAGATGTGACCAGATTTGGTGGCGTCACGCCATTCTTGACCGCAATGATGTTGTCGGCAACCGTCATGCCCATTCGCAGGTTTGTCTCGTACGTAGCCGATCCGGCATGGGGCGTAACAAGGACGTTCGGCAAATCAGCAAATGACGGAGCGGGCCCCGGCTCCTGCTCGTGCACATCAGTCGCATATCCCATTAGTTGGCCAGATTGCAACGCCTTTTCCAGGGCTTCTTTTCTGATGATTCCCCAGCGCGAGGTGTTAACAAGAATTGCGTCTTCTCGCATCATCCTTAACTCTTTGGCGCCAATCAGGTTGGTGGTTGATGCAGTAAGCGGCGTATGAATAGTCACGATATCGCTTCGCTTAAGCAAATCGTTCAAACCCGTGAACATCAACCCCGTCTTTGCCGCATCGGGCCGCTGACGAATGTCGTTTCCCAGGATATCCATGCCAAAACCCATCGCGCGCCGCGCAACAGCAAGGCCAATGTCACCCACGCCAATGATGCCAATCGTCTTGCCATATAGACTGTGCCCAGCACGCTTTTCCCAGATACCAGCCTTGAGGTCATTGTTCATCTGGGTAATGTGCCGCTCAAGATCGAGGATGAGGCCTAACGTAAGGTCTGCTGTCTCCTCAATGTTGACACCAGGGGCATTCACGACCATAACGCCCTTGTCTGTCGCCGCCTTGTAGTCAATGCCATCTATGCCGCGACCATGCCGAGCAATGACCTTCAGCTTTGGCAGGGCGTTAATCACGCGTCTCGACATGCCGTCGCCGCCAAGAATGACGGCATCGGCATCCCTTGCGCAGCCAATCTTCTCGGCATCGGTCAGCACGCGGCTATGCTTAATGATCTTTACCTCGCAGCCGGCATCTTCAAGCCGTTGTTTTGGCTCCGTCGTAAAGACGCCAAACGTTGCGGCGAAAGAGACAACTTTGAAGGAGGCGTTTTGCATTTCCAAGACTCTTCTTCTTGAATAAAAAATCTGAACAGAAGTATAAAACTGGTCAGCAAAAATCGGGCCGGGCCATTTCCTCAGATTGGCCCGGCCCCATCTTGCCACCTTGCTGCAGACAACTAAATCATTTCGAGCATCGCGCGGTGAAGCCTCTTCCTAGCAATCGGGTCCTCGCTATTGAAATGGCGCGACCCAGCAATATAGCGCTCAAGCGCTTCGAGGTTCTCCTCCTTGGAATCGATGCCCAAGTCCGAAAGTGTAAGCGGCATTTCCATGCTTCTCAGCATGTTCTTCAGGCCATCCTCTTCTTTCTCAAGCCCATTGAAATACAGTTGGCAGAACAGGCCAACGGCAACGATCTCCCCGTGAAGGGACTGCTTTGCCTCTTCGGTAAAGAGCGTTCGCACTCCGTCATATATCACATGGGCAATCTGAGTTTGGTTATATCCCCTCGTAGTGTTAGAGATAACGCCGGTAACGGGCACCGCGGCAAACACAACATCTTCCAGGGCCTTAGTTACCCGGCCAGCCCTGTTGTCCTCAATAGCCTGCTGCCAGCGGCTATTAAGAACGTCGTAGGTGTAGCACGCGATGTTATATGCGGTATACAAATCGATATCCGTCGCCATTAGGTCAAGATTTGGCCTACCATTCAGTATCTCAATCTTTTTGGCCATTGCATCGACAATCCCAGCGGCAAGATACCGGGGCGGACATTGGGCAATCACGTCGAGGTCTATGTAGCAGCCATTGACCTCATGCCCATAGCGCCACGTAACATCCTTGGCCCCATTCGGCGTGTACATTACGCTCGTGCATGCCCCCGGTGCACACTGAGCAACATTGGTGGGAATGAGAGTTGCGCCAACGCCGCGCAACTCGGCAGTTGCCTTTGCAAGATCGATTATCTTGCCGCCGCCAATGCCAATGATTTGTTTTGCGTCAATTTCTGCCGCCCTGTCGCTGAGTTCCCTGGCTCCCTCGGCGCAACAGGCACCCTTCCAGATCACAAGGCTTGTTTCGATTTTTGACTCTTCAAACACGGGAACAAGACGGTCTCTCACAGCTCCCCATGAGCGCTCGCCAGCAATCACAAGAGCCTTATTGCCAAAGCGAGACAACTCATCTCCAAGCTGCTCCAACAGGCCTGACGCCTGCCTGTACCGACCCATACCAAACTTAATTGCCGAGTCCCGCGAAGACAAATCCATTAGAACCTCCATGTAAACGAAACGGTTAATACGACGGACAGCCCATCAAGTCCTACGAAAGGTCGCAGGTACACCAAATCTCCTCGTTGTGATAGACCGCAAAGTCATCGAACCCGTAAGCCTCGGACTTGCAGGGCATGCCGTTGCACACATCTTCGAGAATGCCGTACAGCTTCTCGCCAAGAGAATCGATTGTGTCAGAGCCATCGATAACACCAGAGGTATCAAGATCGGTGTTATCCTTCATCGATTCGTACGTCTCGGGGTTACCCGTAACCTTAATCACGGGAATGAGAGCATTGCCCACGGGGTTACCGCGTCCGCTCGTAAAGATACAGACCTGTGCACCGCCAACGGCCATGCCCGACACGCTCTCGATGTCATATCCAGGCGTATCCATAATGACGAGGCCATTTTCAGACGGGATCTCGCCATATCCAACAACCTGGTTAATAGGTCCTGATCCCCCCTTGGAGATGCCTCCGAGGGCCTTCTCCTCGAGAGTAGAAAGGCCACCCTTCATATTGCCCGGGGTCGGGTTTGCTCCACGGACGTCAATACCGTTGGCAATAAATTGATGCTCGAGGTCTTGAACAATCGTGTAGATGTCGTTCCTGACCTTATCGTCCTTTGCACGCTCGCCAAGCAGGTGCTCGGTACCAATGAGCTCAGTAGTCTCTCCCAGCATCACCGTTCCGCCCTTGGAAATCAGGATGTCAGAGCAGGCGCCAACGGTTGGATTGGCGGCGAGGCCACTCGTGGCGTCAGACCCACCGCAATTGGTAGCGAGAACAATCTTGGAGGGCTCAACAGGGACGCGAGGCACAAGCCCCGCCTCGGCAACCATCTTCCGGGCGAGCGCAACGCCGTAGGCAATTGCCTTGGGCGTACCTCCAAGCTCCTGGATGGTAAACACTTCCACGGGCTTGTCAGAAAGCGAACGAACATGCTCAGCCAGCTCGTGCGGCTTAGTCGTCTCGCAGCCCAGGCCCACGATGATTGTGCCGTAGACATTCGGGTTTTGGGTGACATTCGCGAGGCAGCGACGCATGATATCGATGCCCTTGCCAATCTGCCCGCAACCCTTAACGTTGGGAAGGGCAACCGTCCCCTCGACCTGTGCGGCAATCCTCTTGACAGTGTTGTTTGCGCAGCCAACAGTTGACAGGATTAGAACCTTGTTTCGAATTCCGACCTTGCCGTCAGGCCTGACAAATCCGCTAATCATTGGTCTTAACGCTCTCGATGTTGTGGACGTGCACATACTCCCCACGCCTAATTGCGCAAGTGGCGCGCCCGATGGTTTGGCCATACTTAGTTACAAGGTCGCCCGGCTCCAAATCCAAATAAGCCAGCTTGTGATAGCGGTCAGCCGCCTCGAGCGCCTTCAGGTCGCCCACGACGGTTCCGTCCTTGCGCGTAACCGTAATCACGTCACCGCTCTGGACGGCGTCGATAACCGTGATGACGTTGTCCTTCTCGTTCATAAGCAAGGCGCGCTTATTCATGGCACTCCAATCAAAAGAAAAGGGCGGGCGGTATTGGTGCCCGCCCCTCGCCACTCTTACTCTTCCCAGACGATATGCTCTGGCCTCTCGCCCCTAGCCACAAGCTCGGCATTGGTAACGCAGATGTCGCCCATGCCCCCCAATGCCTCAACCGTGTAGGCGCCGATGTGCGGCGTGATAAGCACTCTTGGGTTATTGAGGAACGGGTCGTCGGAAGCAGGGGGCTCAACGCTTGTGGCGTCGATTGCGAGTCCCGCGAGCCTTCCGCTCGTCAGCGCGTCAACTACGGCAGACTGGTCGAGTATGTCGCCACGCGCCGTGTTAACGAGATAGGTCCCCGGCTTTATTCCAGCAAGAAACTTCTCATCAACAAGGTGGAAAGACGTTGGGTTAAGGGTTGCATGGAGCGTAATGACGTCAGACTCGGCAACGAGCGTGTCCAGATCTACATACTCGACGCCGTTCTTCTGGGCCCACGCCTCATCCGCCACGGGATCGTTGGCAATTACTCGCGCACCAAATCCATGGTGGAGAATCTCCGCAACGCGACTGCCAATATTACCGCAGCCAACAATACCAACAGTGCGGTTGCGAAGCTCAAATCCAACGAACTGACCTCGGTCGAGCCACCTGTTCGAGTCGACCGCGCGAATGCCAAGCCAGATTTTGCGAATCAAATCAATCATTTCGCAAACGGCGCACTCGGCCACGGCCTCTCGCTCCACAGACTTCTCGACCTTTGTGACAAAGCATCCACGCTCCCGCGCCGCCTCAACGTCAACGTTGTTGAAACCAAGACCGTCGCGAGCAACGAGCTTCATCTCCGGCTTGCACTCAAAGAACTCCCTGTCGAACTGAGGCGTTCCAGAAGTGATGATGATATTCGCATCGCCAACCGCCTCGGCGAGCTCCCTACCCCGACAGTCGCCAGGCACGCTTACGCGCCTCACGGGCCCGAGCTTCTCGAGTCGCTCCATGTGCTCGGGAATGGCATAGCCAAAAGAATTCGTGTTGGTGATCGCAATGCTCACACCGCTCGTATCCTGCCCCATGACTCATCCTTTCAAATGCAATCGGTCCGTGCTATTCCAGCATGTCATCGCAAGCGGCGGCGTACTCCTCGACCTTCTTCATACCAACCTTCTTCTCGACGATGTACCAAACGGCAATGAAGACGACGAGAATAATCGGAATGATGACAACAGGATTTGTGGTGCACGCCTTAAAGATGATGTAGGACATGATCAAGGACGGTCCGCAGAAGGAGCCGATGAGACCCGAGTCAAAGCTCAGGCCGGTGGCCGTAGCGAAGCCAGTCATAGCCTCGGCAGACCAGGTTCCACAGTAGAGAACCGAAGCCATAACAACGGTGCCGATGATAAGCGAGCGGAACATGTTGCCACGGCAAATGGCCAGGATGAGGCAGATGCGGAACGTGATGACCGCAAGGTCAGCGAACGGGAGCATGCGGTTGCCCGGCAGAATCACGGCAAGAAGAATGGTGATGGGGGTCATGAGCAGCGTCAGCGTAATGACGGACTCATCGCCGACGATGACGGCAGCGTCAAGGCCAATGTGAAGCTGTCGGCCGTTGAAGTGCTTCTGGCACCACTCGCCAGCCGCCTCGGACACGGGCATAAGGCCCTCAACGAAGATCTGGGTCATGCGGGGGATGAGCACCATGACGGCAGACATGTAAATACCAAGGGTGAAAATCTTACCCGGATCATAGCCGGCAAGCGCACCAATGACGCAGCCGAGGATAAGTCCAAGCATCCAGGGCTCACCGAAGAAGCCGAGATACTTGCGAACGCCAGACATATCGATATCGATTTTGTTGAGACCGGGAATCTTGTCGAAGAGCCAGTTCAGGGGAGCCGCAATGATAAGGGAGCTCTGAGCAGGCACATGAGGCAGCGAAACTCCGGGGATGCCATAGTAGTGAGACACAAAGGGCTGCGTCCAGTCGGCGAACTTGAACGTGATGATTGACATGATGGCAACGCCAATCAGGGCGTATGCAGGGTTGCCGGTCACGAAGAAGATCAGGCCACCACAGGTAAGCATGCTGTGGTAGTTCCAAATATCGATGTCCATCGTATCCGTCAGCTTAAGAACCACCATCACGATATTGACGGCAATAACCTCGAGCACGATAACGGGAACGAGGGTGCTTGCCCAAGCGGCCGACGCAAGAGCGCTCCATCCCACGTCGAGAACATCGAGCTGAATACCAACGGTATCAACCATGGCCTTTGCCGCGGGGCCAAGCTGATCCTTCATAAGCTGAACGACAAGGTTGATGCCTGCGAAGCCAATGGCAATCGTGACACCGGCCTTAAAAGCC
Source organism: Olegusella massiliensis (assembly GCF_900078545.1). Taxonomy (GTDB): domain Bacteria; phylum Actinomycetota; class Coriobacteriia; order Coriobacteriales; family Atopobiaceae; genus Olegusella; species Olegusella massiliensis. The sequence goes on along the minus strand of NZ_FLLS01000002.1, from coordinate 1,129,346 downwards.
TTACTCAGCTTCAGACCAAAGAGCAGGGAGAGAAGCGTGATGATGATAGGCAGCATCACGTAGACTCCGGCGTTCATGATGGCGTTAAACACCGTCATGAATCCATTCAGGAATGCGTCCATACTTCTTTAACTCACTTTCCTTTCAAACTGGTAACCCATCAAATCTATACAGACCTACAGTGCCTCTCCCGCCGGATACTGCCTACTTGACCGCGTCGAGAATCTGCTGCAGGACGGCCTTCTCGTTAATGCCCGTGAGCAGAGGAGTTCCCATGATCACCGGCGTCTGGACGGCACCCTTCTTGAACCTGCCCGAAGTAACCACAAGGTCGTAATCCTGGGCGAGATGCTCCACCTCCTGGACGCGGCACTGGTTGTACTTGACCTCAACGCCGTTCTCCTTGAGGTAGTCGGTCACCTTGTGTGCGACCATCGTCGACGTCACCATGCCGTTGCCACACGCAAACAAGATGCTTTTCATCTAGCTATCCTTTCTTCCTCCGCGACCCGTGCCGCGGTTTTAAACAACCTACGCAAGTTGACTACTCTGCGAATCGAGGAGCGAGGAGCTCGTAAGCCTCATGGGCATTGCTTTCGGCAAGTTTCTTGGCAAACTCCTGGTCCTGGATAACGCCGATGATCTTCTGAATCATCTCGAGGTGGGAGTGAGCCTCGTTAAGTGCAAGCATGAAAACGAGCCTCACGGGCGTCGTGGCGTCGGGGTCATCCATGCGTCGCCAATCCACTGGCTTGCGAAGAATGCCAACGCAGACCGCGGCCTCATTAGCGTTCTCGGCGTCGCAGTGAGGTATGGCCACGTTAATCTCGCCGACCTCGAGCGCCGTGGGATAGTTCTTCTCGCGCTCAGCCAAGGCACCCATATAGCTTTCCTTAACGCTACCAAGCTCATAAAGGTGGTTTGCCAGTACGCCCTCGACCTGGGCCGTGCTCTCGGGATTCTCAAGATCCAGAACGAGCGACTCGTTGAACTTAACTTCTGCCATCACTACCACCTCACGCGCTTCTCGAATTCGGAAATCTGGTGCGCCAGTGCCGAAGAGTTCATCTCTCTGATGTCTTGCTTGTCGAAAATGCCAGAGCCAATTCCAGCGTAAGAGCAGCCAGCATCGAAGAACTCTTGGACGTTGCCGCCGTTAACGCCGCCTACGGCCATGAGAGGTAAGTAATCCAGAGGAGCCTGCACGTCGCTAAAGTACTTGGGACCCAGGATGCCCGCGGGGAACACCTTCACGATGTCGGCGCCCTTGTCGAACATCTCAACGATTTCGGAGGGACTAAACGCCGCGGGGACCGTTACCACACCGGCGTCCTTCGCAATCTCAAAGATCCGGTCCGAGAAGTTGATAGGCGACAACATGAAGTGCGCGCCCGCCTTAACGGCGGCAACCGCGCGCTCTTCCGTCGTGACCGTGCCGGCGCCAATCTTTACCTCGGCACCGAACTCTCCGTTGAGCCTGTCGATAATGTCAGCAGCGCCCGGAGTGTTAAACGCAACCTCAACGGCATTGAGCTTCGTGCCAACGAGCTGCTCGACCACGCAGCGGCATTGCTCGTATGTATAGCCTCGAAGAATCACCGTCACCTTGGGAAAATCAGCATTCTTGTCAAACATCCAGCTCTTCTCCTCTCCCTGTTAGAACCAGAGCCATGGCCTGCAGTCATCAAAGCGTTTGTCTTTATAAATGCATAATTCACTAAAGCTGTGAATTACTGGTTTATATTTTCTTCACTTCTGATAAAGCAGTAAAGGTCAAATCCGTAAACGGCAAATTGCCAGGCTGATAACGCAAATTACCTGCATTTTATTGAAATGATAAAGCACCGTTTACCGAATACTAAATTTGAATTCTTTGAGATACCCCCCCCTACCACGTATTCCGCTTATTACAAAGTGCATATTTTCATTTTGCTTTTGTATATCTCAGCATTCATATGTTAAGCATCTACATATTTCCTCCATATTTCATGCTTAATGAGCGGTCGCAGACGCACACACTTTGCGAGGCGATACCATGGGCCTAGCCGCGTAATCGGGGTTTTCCTCATCAGCGGCGCCTATCAAGCGACTCCATCTATCGGGAAAGGGGACTTCCCATGCAGCGAGCAATTGACAAGTTGGAGCCCTTCCAGAGGGCCATCTCTAAGGCTCACCTTGCGGCGGCGGGTGTATCCATTGACTCTCTCGAGAATCCGGACAAGCCACTCATTGCCATTGCCAACAGCTGGAATGAGCTCTGCCCCGGCCATGAGCCGCTGCGGCAGCTTGCCGCCGAGGTCAAGAAGGGAATCTTGGAGGCTGGCGGCGAACCCATTGAGTTCAACACCATTGGCATGTGTGATGGCGTGGCGCAGGGCCATGCAGGCATGCGCTACTGCCTGCCCCACCGCGACCTTATCACGGACTCGTGCGAGGCCATGATCGTGGGCGAGGGGTGCTTTGACGGCGTTGTCTATATGGGTAGCTGTGACAAGATTATCCCCGGCATGCTCATGGCCGCGGCGCGCATCGACCTGCCCGCCGCCATCGTTACCGCAGGCCCCTGCTATGACGAGATCAAGCCGTCCGAATCCAAGGCCCTGCGCGCTCGCTTCCTGGCGGGAGAGGCCACCGAGCGCGAGGTCATCGAGGGGACGCTTCGTTACTACACGGGTCCCGGCATCTGCCCGTTCTTGGGTACGGCCAACACGATGGGGTGCCTCTGCGAGGGTCTGGGCATGATGCTACTCTATGGCGCCTTGTGGCCCTCTTCGACGAGCCAGCGCAGGTTCTCCGCCAGGCGCACCGGTGCGGCCGTTGTTGACCTTGTGCGCAGGGGCATCAAGCCAAGCGACATCATGACGCAGAGTGCAATCGACAACGCCGTGGCCCTGCTTGCCTCCATTGGCGGCTCGCTCAACGCGCTTATTCACCTGCCCGCGCTGGCAGACGAGCTTGGCCTTGAATGTACGTGGGCCAAGGTTGCGGAGGTTACCTCGCGCACGCCCGTTGTCTGCAGCGTGGTGCCCAACGGGGATATCTCGTGCATCAACCTGTACAAGGCGGGTGGCATTCCGGCGGTTCTCAAGACTATCGAGGCGAGTCTCGACACGAGCGTCATGACGGTAAGCGGCAAGACCATGGCCAGCGAGCTTGCAGGCGGCATCCCCGTTGATCGTTCGGTTATCAGGACGCAGGACGATCCGGCCTCGGTTGCCAACGGCATCCAGGTTCTCTATGGCAACCTGGCCCCGGAGGGAGCGTTGGTCAAGACGAGCGCCGTTCCGGCCAACCAGCACGTGTGGAGCGGCCCTGCCATGGTGTTCAACTCTGAGGACGAGGCGTTTGCAGCCTATAACGAGCACCGCATCGCTGCTGGTACGGGCGTTGTCGTGCGCTACGAGGGCTCAAAGGGCGGGCCGGGTATGAAGGAGCTTCACCGCGTGACGGAGATCATGAAGGGTATTCCCAACTCTGCCGTGATCACCGATGGTCGCTTCTCTGGTGCCTCGGGTGGTCTGTCCGTTGGCTACCTGTGCCCCGAGGCGCTCGACGGCGCGCCCATTGCGCTTGTGGAGGATGGCGACATCATCCACATTGACCTGAGCCGCAACCTCATTGAGCTTGAGGTGAGCGAGGAAGATTTGGAGCGTAGGCGTGCGGCGTGGGAGCCGATGATTCACGAGAACGGCGGAAGACTCCTTGCTCGTTATGCCAAGCAAGTGGGATCCGCAAAGACGGGTGCCGTTCTCAGTTAGAGACTCATTTTCCGTTGGGACTGCGGACTAAAAGCTGGACCATCCAGCGATGGTCGGATTGGAGTGGTCAAGGTTTTCTGGACAATTATTTAAGCATCTTCAGGCGGCATCTCGCTCTAAGTCGCAAGGCGCCATATATCCGTTCTTGGAATGCAACCGCTGCCTGTTGTAGTAGAGCTCGATGTNCGGGCTGCGTTCCGTCGGCGCTGACCAACCGGGAGAAGGCGACGGTGGCGGAGAGGCTGTCGGGTAGGTTCGGCGCGGCCGCGGCGCGCGGGAGGCTGGGCCTGGCCCGGTCGACCTACTACCACCAGCTCGGGGCGATGACCAGGCCGCCGGCCAGGCCCTGGCTCGACGCCGAGGTCAGGCGGGCCTTCGAGGGCGACGGGCGCGGGGCCAGGGGCTACCGCTTCGTCCGCGAGGTCGTCGCGCGCAGGGCGGGGCCCGTGTCGGAGAAGCTGGTGCGGCGCTCGATGCGGGAGCAGGGCCTGAGGCCGGTCTGGCTGAGGAGGAGGCGCCGCTACAGCTCCTACCGGGGCGAGGCCGACGCCGGGGCGCCGAACCTGCTGCTGAGGGAGGACGGCACGCACGACTTCTCCGCGTCCCGCCCCAACGAGCGGTGGGCCTCCGACATCACCGAGTTCGCCCTGCCCTGCGGCGACAGGGTCTACCTGTCGCTGGTCGTCGACCTGTTCGACGGCAGGCCCGTGGGCTGGGCGCTGGGCACGTCGCCCGACGCGGACCTGGCGAACTCGAGCCTCGACGACGCGATATCCAGGCCGGCGCCCGGCGAGGCGCCGCTGCTGCACACGGACCGCGGCCGCCACTACCGGTGGCCGGGCTGGAAGGAGAGGTGCGAGGCCGCCGGCATCGCGAGGTCGATGTCGAGGAAGTCGACGAGCCCCGACAACGCCGCGTGCGAGGGCTTCTTCGGGACGCTCAAGAACGAGGCGTTCCACGGCAGGGACTGGGAGGGGTGGACTGTTTCTGTCAAGCGATAGGTGAACACAGTGGCACGCACAGATTGGACACTTTGGCAGACATGCCGTGATTTCTAGACTTCCGCCTTCCCGAGCATCAGCGCAGCGTCCATTCGGTGGCTGTTGCCGCCGAATTCCACGAGTCGGCCATGGTGCACGATGCGGTCGATCATCGCGGCGGCAAGCTTGTCGTCGCCCAGTATCGTGCCCCATTTCCCGAACTCGATGTTGGTGGTAAGTATCATGCTGCGCGTCTCGTAGCATAGCGACACCACTTGGAACAGCAGGCGCGAGCTCTCGACGTCGAGCGGCACGTAGCCGAACTCGTCCAGTATTACCAGGTCGTTCCTGGCGATGTCCCTCATCGTCGCCTCCAGCGCGTGCTCGCGGTTTGCCTTCGCCAGCGACAGCGCGAGCTCGGCGGCGGTGTAGAACCTCACGGTCTTCCCCGCCATCACCGCGGCGTTGCCCAGCGCGATGGCCAAATGGGTCTTACCCCGGCCGGTCTGGCCGTGGAACACGAAGTCCTGCGCCATATCGATGAACGACAGCGACTTGAGGTCCTCCACGGAATACCCCTCGGGGAGCACCACCTGCGAGAAGTCGTAGCCCTCGAAGGATTTCCCCTGCGGGACCCTCGCCCGCCTGTACAGGCGGGCGCGCCTGTTGCGCTCGCGCACCTCCAGCTCGTGTTCGATCATCCCGACAACGCTCCTGAGCTGGGCGGCGTTGGCTTCCGCGAGAAACCAGTCGATGGTGTCGTTGGAAAAGTACAGGCTGCGCGCCAGCCCGCGCAGCGTCTCGGCGTCGCTCTTGGACCTGATGGGCATGGCTACACCGCCCTCCTGATCGCCTCGTCGTAGGCGGCGAGGTCGACCGGCTCGTCGTACGTTATCGCGCCGCCGACGCCGCGGGCGGCGGCGACCGCGACGCTGGCGGCATCGACCCTGCCCGTCGATTCCAAGGCGACCTCCATGGCGTCGATGGCCGCGTCCCAGCCGCTGGCCTCGACCTGGTCGCGCATGATGCGCAGGCTGCCGGCGAGGTCGCGCCTGCCCTGGCTGTCCATGTATTCTCGCAGGCTGTCGGGGATGGAAGCCCTGACCTGGCTGTTCGCCCAGGCGCCCAGCTTCACGGCGAGCAACGGCAGCTGGCTGGCCGGATTGGTCGAGTCGGTGGGCGCGCTGCCGTAGCGGCGCTCGTGCGCGCATACGAGTTCGCCGTCAGCGGTGAACACGTCCACGGTGGTGGCGCCTAGGGCGACGATCACCTCTGCGCCCGCCAGCGCGGGGTCGGTCGAGTAGAAGTGGCGCCCGTCCACCTGCACCTTGCCCTGCTTGTCGGCGCGGGCGGTCATGTATCGGACCACGTTGAACGACGCTTCCGGCAGGCCTAGCATGGCGGCCCTGTCTTCCGCGAAGAGCTCGTTTTCGGGGACGCCCTTGATGTAGTGCTCCTTGGCCAGCCCCGCGCATTTCCCGAGCAGGCGCGCGTTGTAGCGCCCCACGTTCTGCAGGCGCGGCACCGGAACGAACAGGTTGGAGCGTATGAACTTGACCTTGCCCTCGACGTTGCCCTTCTCGTGACCGGAGTTCGGGTTGCAGAAGCTGTAGGCGAACCCGTAGTGGGCTGCGAACGCCGTGAAGGTCTCGGTGGTGCGCACGCCCCCGCAGACGCGCCGGCCCACGCCGGTGGCGTTGTCGAACACGATGCGCGCGGGCACGCCGCCCGTGAACTCGAACACCTGCTTGAGCGCCTGGCATACGCACTCGGCGTTTTCCGAGGGGAACAGCTGGGCGAAGCCCATGTTCGAGTAGGGGAACGAGAGCACGAAGAAGCTCATGCGACGCTTGGCGCCCCAGATGTAGAAGTCGGCTTCGCCGAAGTCCGCCTGCGCCTCGCCCGGTCTCCACACCAGGTCGAGGAAGCATTCCTCGGGCTTTCTGCGCGTGCGCTTCAACTCGCAGACGTAGTGGCGGGCGGTGGATTCCGAGCATCTGACCCCGTACTCGTCCCGCAGCCGCTGCCATATCCTGCGCGCGGTGTGGCGCTACTTGCGCCAGTTGCGGGAATCCTCGTCAAGCCAGCCCTCGATGATTGCCCTGTAATCGTCGAGCATCCTGTGCTTGTGCTGTCTGACGGGCATCTTCGGCGAGCAGTCCCCCTCGCGGAGCTTCTCGTAGACGGTCGTTCGCGACACACCCACTTTTCTGGCGATTCCCGCGATGGTCTCGCCCTCCCTGCGCAGCAGGCGTATAGAATGAACTTGCGACATGCTGATCATACCTTTCTGGCCTCCTCGGTTGAATTACTCAAGCGACAACCAAGTTAGCCGGTTGTGTTGGTCGGCATGTCTGCCGTTGTGTTCAAAACGATCGTGCCAGCGTGTTCTATCTCAAGCTACCGCATACACCTATCGAACGGAACAAGACACCCTCCCAACGCTCGTTCCGCGCCAAATCGCGCCATTTATGCGCCAAATCGCGCCATATGATGTATTCTGGCGCAGAAAGGAGGCCGATTGTAAATGGACCACCAGACTCTGGCGGAAACGCTCGCGATCGGCGAGACCGCGAGCGTCGAATTCAAGAGATGCGGGCAGCAGCCCGAAAGGGACACATTCGAGTCCGTCTGCTCGTTCGCGAATACCTTCGGCGGCTCTATCTTCCTCGGGGTCGAGGACGATGGGACCGTCTCGGGGATCAAGGCGGACGCCGCCCTTGCCATCAAGCGCAACATCGTCAACGTGGTAAACAACCCTAAGCTGTTCGATTCCCCGGTCTCCTTCGAGTTCGAAGAGGTCGACTTCGAGGGGAAGGCGGTGCTCAGGCTCTGGGTCCCGCCCAGCCCCAACATGCACCGGTTCAAGGGCGAAATCTACGAACGGGTGGAGGATTCCAACATAGTGGTGCGCAGCGCGTCGCGCTTGGCGGAGATTTGCATACGCAAGCAGGGGCTCTACACCGAGCAAAGGGTGTACAAGCACGTCGGGCCGGGCGACCTGAAGCTGGAGATGCTCGACGGAATCCGCGAAAGGGCCGTCCGCAAGCGAGCCGACCACGAATGGGCAAGGCTCGGAGACGAGGAGCTGATGAGGTCGGCGGGGCTTCTGGGCAAGGACTTCTCGACGGGAGACGAGGGCTTCAACCTTGCCGCCGTGCTCCTGATTGGCAGGGACGAGGTCATCCGCTCCGTCTGCCCACCGTACAAGACCGACGCGATATGGCGGGTGGACCCCGAGAGCCGCTACGACGACCGCATCGTCGTCCGCTGCAACCTCGTCGACGCCTACGACCTGCTGGCGGGTTTCTGCCGGAAGCACATGCCGGACAGGTTTGCGCTCGACGGGGACGAGTCGGTCAGCTTGCGCGACGTTATCGTGCGCGAGGTGATCGCCAACTGCCTGATACATCGCGAGTTCACGAGCCCCTACCCGGCGCGCATCGTCATCGACGGCAAAGCCCTTCGCACGGAGAACGCGAGCAGGGCCATGTTCCAGGGACCCATCACCCCGGAGGGCTTCAGCCCCCTGCCGAAGAACCCCATAATCTCGTCCTTCTTCTCCAGCATCGGACTCGCCGAGGAGCTGGGCAGCGGCACGAGGAACCTGTTCAGGTACTCACCGCGCTATTCCGGGGAGGACCCCGAACTCATCGAGGGGACTGTGTTCACCGCATCGGTCCCCATCTACCGGCCTTCCGGAGCGCTGGGCGACGCGACGCCGGGTGCCAGAAATTCCACGGACGTCGTTGCCGGAATAGCGAGATTGGTTGCATCCCGCGACAGCCTGTCCGTGTCCGAGGCCGTCGAGGCCGGCTATTCCAGGAGGACCGCGCAGCGCGCGCTCGCCGCGCTCGTCGAGGAGGGAGCCGTAACTCCAGTGGGCAACGGCCGGGCACGGAGGTACGTGCCGGCCGGATAATGCGTTGCAGCAGGGACCGGAGACGCCGCATGACCCCCGCTGAGGAGACCAAGGAGGAGGCAAGGCGCTTGCGATCGGAATCGACGATTACCCTAACGCCCCCCTCGGACTGCTGCCCGCATTTCGCATAGCGCCAGCAAGCCACGGACTGACCACGCGGACGCTCCAGAGCTCTTTACCGAAAGCGGGCAGCTCCAGCTCGCTTTCACGCCCGAGTTTACGGCCGGCCAACTGCCGCAACGCTCGCCTCCCGGTTGCTGCGCAGCTTTTTCGCGGTCGCGTCGTTATTGACAAAGTCGGAATATTGAACATGCTTTACGCAACAAGAGGCTTGGCGTGCCCCTACACGCGAAATGCGACGGGCTGGAGAGCACTTTCATCCAGCGAACGGGCTATCCGGCTCACCGCGCTCAATCGGTGCGCACCACGGCGTACAGCACCAACCCCACGAGAAGGGCAATCACGCCGATGGCAACGCATGCCGCGCCAACCAGGTGCGTTCCGAACAGAATCGCGAACACGCCGACGACCATCAAGGCCAGCCCCAGCATCTTGATTGCCGTTTTGCTTATCATCGCTCGCTCCATTCGCCCGCCTCGGCCGCCGCAGCCACCATGCGCGCATAAAGGCCGCCGGCCGCCAGCAACTCATCATGCGTTCCCGCTTCGGCCACGCGACCCGCATCCAACACGATTACCTTGTCGGCATTGGCGATCGTATTCAGCCGATGCGCAATAACGATCGTCGTCTTCTCGCGGCAGAGCTCCGTCATCGCCTGTTGGATGGCGCTTTCGTTGTCTGCATCCAAATTGGCCGTCGCCTCATCCAGAATGACAATCGGCACATCCTTCAGAATGCACCGCGCAATGGAGATGCGCTGCGCCTCGCCGCCAGATAAGCTGGCGCCCCCTGCGCCTATCACGGTATCGTACCCATACGGCAGCGCGCTGATGAAGTCGTGGCAGCGCGCCTTGCGAGCCGCCGCTTCCACGCGCTCCCGCGTTGCGGTCGGATTGCCCATGGCGATGTTGTTGAACACGGTATCCTCGAACAGGTACACACGCTGGAAGACCATGCTCAGGTGCCCCATGAGCACGCTCATGGGCAGGTCGCGCACGTCGACGCCGCGCACAAGCACCGCACCATCCTGCACATCCCAGAAACGCGCGAGCAGGTTCGCCACGGTCGTCTTGCCGGAACCGCTCTGCCCCACAAGCGCCACCGTCTGCCCGCGCTCGGCCGCAAACGACACGCCCGAAAGCACAGCCTCGCCCCCATAGCCGAACGTAACGTTGCGAAACTCCACGTCGGGCGCTGCGGCAGGCGCTGCGTCGGGCGCTGCGGCAGGTGCTGCGTCGGGTGCCGCGTCGGGCACTGCGGCGGGTGCCGCGTCGGGTGCTGCACCAGACACCGCACCGGAAGGCAGCAGCGCAGAAGCGCCATCGTCGGGCAGCTCGGGCTCGTCCATGACCTCCCGTAAGCGGTCCATGCACGTCTTCATAATCGTGACCTGCGTATCCTGCAGATACAGGTGCTTCAGGGGCGCGAACAGGTTAAACACGAACAGCATCACGCCGATGAACGACCCAAGCGCAAGGGTGCCCTCGCTCAGCAGCCACACGGAAAGCGCAGCCACCGCAGTCATGCCCAGCGCATACACGATGAGCAGCCGGCGCTCCCAAGGCGCATGGTTGTGCTCGAACGCGAGGTTCGATGCTGTCATATCCGAAAACGCCGCACGCAACTCGGCCGCACCCGCACCAGCACGGTTGAAGCTCTTGTTCACGGCGATGCCAGCCGCATATTCCAGCACGGCCGCCGACAAATCCTCGATGGATTGCTGGCGCCGCGCCGAATCGGCCAGCGCCTCGCGATTCATGAAGTGCCCTAGCACGCAGGCAACGACCACGCAGGCAAGCGCCGCCGCGCCAACGAACGGGTGCAGGAAGAACAGGAATGCCACGATGATGGCCTGGGCAAACACATCGGATGCCACATCGGCCAGGATGCGCATGCTCTGCTCCTCGATGAACGTCATATCGTTCGAGAGGATCGAACTGATCTTCCCCATGGTGCCCGCGCTGAAATACCCCATGGGCAAATGCCGCAGATGCGCGGCGAACTCCATGCGCTTCTCGGCAAAGATCTCGTAGCCCGCCGCCGACTGCAAGCGGTCCACCGCGTTCTGAAACACCGATTGCAGCACGATCAGCGCCAGCAGCAACACCGCCGCAACGATGCATCCCATCGCATCCAGCATGCCTTCCACCAGCATATTCACCAGCACGACAGCAACGACGATGGGCGCGTTTGCGCACAGCGACTTAAGGAATGCGAAGATCCAGGCGATGCGGATGCGCTTGGCATACGGACCGCAGAACCGCATGATCTGCCGGACAAGCCCTAACATGCTGCAACACCCCCTTCGGCCTTCAGCGTCCACGAGCCAGCCTGGGCCGAAGCCGACCACAGATCGCGATACGTCGCGCAGCCTTCAAGCAGCTGCCCGTGCGTGCCCTGGTCTAGAATGCGACCATCGGCCATGGCGATGATGTTATCGGCATCCACGATCGTGCTCAGGCGGTGCGCGACGACGATGACCGTCTTGTTGCGCACCAGTTCGGCCACAGCGGCGTTCATCCGCTCGGCGTTCTCGGGGTCCACGTACGCCGTCACCTCGTCAAGCACGATGATCGGCGCATCCTTCAGCACGGCGCGCGCGAAGGCGATGCGCTGGCGCTGCCCGCCCGAAAGCATGTCTCCCGCCCGGCCCGCTTGCGTGCCGTAGCCATCGGGCAGCTTGGTCACGAACTCATCGCACTGCGCACGGCGCGCCGCCTCGCGCACCTCGTCGTCGGTGGCGGACGGCCGACCGATGCGTATGTTCTCCAGAATGCTGTCGTTAAACAGGAACTGCTCCTGCGACACGTACGAGACCTGCTCGTTCAGGCTTTCGAGGGTCATGTCGCGGATATCCTGGCCCCCGATGCTCACCGAGCCGCTTTCCACGTCGTAGTAGTGCACGATCAGCTTGGCCAGCGTCGACTTGCCCGAACCGCTCGGGCCCACGATGGCCGTCATGCGCCCTTCGCACGCCGTGAACGACACGCCGTGAAGCACCTCGTCGTTTCCGTAGCCGAAATGCACGTCCTCAAACGAGACATCACGCGGGCCGCCCACGTATGCGCTCGCGCCCTCGCGCACGGGCGGGCGGTCAAGCGCCTTCTCGAGCGACTGAATCTTGTAGTTCACCTGCGGAAGCGCGCCGATGAAGCCGATGACGTGCGTGAGCAGCGGCCCTATGCCGAACGTCATGCACAGCACGAGCACATACGACGAAAGGCTCAGCTGATCAAGCAAAATGAGCAGCGCCCCGAACGGCAACGTGTAGAGCGCCGCCGTGAAGAAGAGGGAGCCGTACACGGCCATCCACGGCCAGCACGCCCGATACCACGCCAGCGCGTAGTCCCGGTATCCGCGCACGGCGTTGCCCAGCTTCTCGCTCGCTTCGTCGCCGCGGTTGAACACGCGCACGACCTCCATGCCATCCACGTATTCGACGATCGTGTTGTTCAGCCGTTTCGATGCAGCGAAGTAGCTGCCCATGCGCTCCGTACCCGTCGTGTACATCTGCCCCGAGGCGCTTATGCCGAACGCGATCATGATGACGGTGAGCAGTGCGAGCCGCCAATCGACGACCGCCATGACCAGCAGCACGACCACGGGTACGGCGATGTTGGCCACCCCCTCGGGAATCATGTGCGCCAGCAGCAGCTCGATGGACTCGATGTCGTCGTTGAACAGCTTCTTCAGGGCTCCGGAGCCCATGTCGCGCACCGTGCCGATGGGCTGTCGGTCGAGCTTTTCCTGCAACGAGCAGCGCAGATTCTCCAGCGTGCGATACGCGGCGCGATGCGATTGCTGCAAGCCGGTCATGTACAAAACGGCATGCAGCACCAGGCACGCAAGGACGGCCGCAAGCGCAGGTGCGGCGGATTCGAGCGTTGGCGGCGTGCCGGCAAGCGCGGCATCCACCAACCCGAATACAGCCAGGTAAGGCACGACCGAGCACAGGGCTCCCAGCGTCATAAGCACGGCCGATGCCACGATGCGTCCACGTTGCCCCGCCGCATAGGACCAGATCTTGCCGAGCGGCGTCGTCTTCTCGCGCCGGCGGCTCGAATTCTCGCACGCCTCGGATGTGAAGTAGTACAGCACGCGCTCGATGCCCTGCCCATCAAGCGGGTAGATGCCGGCGACGCGCCCGTTGTCCATGCGCAGCACGTGGGTGCATGCGCGCACGACAAGCTCGGGGTCGTGCGTGACGACCACCTGCACGTCCACATCGTCGCGCACTTCCGCCAGCAGGTCGGCGAAGCGCTCCATGCCGTCGCGGTCGAGCCCGCTCGTGGGCTCATCGTAGAACAACACGTCCTTGCCCGAGCACAGCGCGCTCGCGATGGCGACGCGCTGCTTCTGCCCGCCCGAAAGAGAGGCGGGGTGACGATCGGCCGCATCGGACAAGCCCAGGCGCGCAAGAACCTTATCGGCCTGCTCGCGCCCTACGCCGGCGTTCAGCAGCACCTCATCGGCAACGCTGTCGCTGAACAGCTCGCGATTCACATCCTGCATCACCAGGAAGCTCCGACGGGCACGCGCCTTCCCGTCCAGGTACATCCCATTGAAGCCGATGCCGCCATTAGCAGGCAAAACGCCGCAGAGCACCTCGGATAGCGTCGACTTTCCCGAGCCGTTATCGCCGATGAGCGCCACAATGCTGTGGGCGGGAAGCGCCAAGCGCTCGATGTCGAGGATCTGCGCCCCGCCCTTCGCGCACGAAAGGTCGAGCGCATCCAGGGCGGGAACCTGCGCGGCGCCGATGGCATGCGTAGGCACGGCAGCCAAATCCGCCAAGCTTGTGCAGCGTAAGCCCAGCTGCTGCAGCTCGCCGTCGGGTAAGGAGCGCAGCTCGGCCGCTGTGAATTCACGCGCCACGATGCCGTCGTCCAGATACACGAACCGGTCGGCCACATCCATGAGGTAATGCAGGCGGTGCTCCGACACGACCACGGTCTTACCGGCGGCCTTCATGCGCGCAATGGCATCGTGCAGCCGGCGCATGGCTCCGCGATCGAGGTTCGATGACGGTTCGTCCATCACATACACCGCAGGGTCGGCCGCATATACCGAACCGCACGCCACCTGCTGCTTCTCGCCACCCGACAGCTCGAAAATGTTACGATCCATCAGGGCATCCAGCTGCAAGTCGCGCACCGCCGCATCCACGCGCGCACGGATCTGCTCGCGCGGCAGGCCCAGATTCTCGCAGCCAAACGCGACCTCGCCCGTGGTATCGACGTTGAAGAACTGGCTCTTCGGGTTCTGGAACACGCTTCCCACCAGCGCCGCCACGTCGGCGAGCGGGGCGGTGGTCACGCACGTGTCGCCCACCCACACCTCACCTTCCATCTGGCCTTCGAAGAAGTGGGGCGCCAGGCCGTTCACCAGGCGCGTTATCGTGGTCTTACCGCAGCCCGACCGCCCGCAGAAAATGACGCATTCGCCCGGCGCGATGGTCAGACCCACGTGATCGACGCCCTCGCCCGTGCCATGCTCGCCGCCGTAATGGAAGCTCGCATCGACGAAGCGGATCATGCCCTCGTTCATGCGACCACCGCCCCGATGCTCGTGACCAGCACGAAGAGCGCTACGGCCGCGAAGGCGACGACCACGACGTAATCCGCAACGCCCATCTTCACATCCTCGTACGATGTGCGAATGTGGTCGGCATCCAGCCCGCGCGCCTCGGCGGCGGCGGCAAGATCCTCCATCACCGCGACGCTGGACATGAGCAGCGGTACCAGCATGTATTCGATCGCCTGACCCGGATGCCTGATCACATTGCCGAACGTCAGCTCGATGCCCCGAAACGCCATTGCCTTGCGGATGCCCGTCCATTCGTCGGCCACCGTCGGGATGAAGCGGAACAGCACCGCCACGGGGATGACGGCGCGGGCTGGCACGCGCATAGCCTGGAATGCTGCCAAGAATTGGCTGATGCGCGTCGTTTGCACGAGCAGCATGATAGACAGGAAAAACGGGAAGCAGAACAGGAACAGCGAGATGAGCATCTCGCAAATCATGACAATCGACCCCGCGCCCGTGCCCTGCGCCTCGATGCACACGCGCAGGAATACCGCCATGGCAAACGCGGCGAATGCCTTCAGGGCGCGCACGGGCTTGCCCGCCAGCCCGAATACCAGGCAGAGCATCGTGTCATACACGACTAGCGCCGCGAAATTGTACGAATTGATACCGACGACGCAGCTCGCAAGGAACACGAGCATCTTCGTGCGGGGGTCGAATTTCACAACCCCCTTCGAGTCGTCACCGTAAAGCTCTAAATCCATGGAACACCACAACCAATAGAATCGCAGATTCGGCAAAATCAGAAACGGCTTGCATTTCGGCAGAACAGCGGAGCCTTAAACGATACCGGCCTTCTCGAAATGCTTCGCGATGAGCTTGCTCGCGATGAGCGCACCGATAATGCCGCCCAAAATGGCAAGGCCCAAGCTCGCGCCCCAGATGGCGCCCGAGGGCATCACGGCCATGAGGCCGTCGGCGTGCGCCTGGCCGTAGTATTCGGCTGCGCGCGTCATGAACTCGTCATACGCGAACACGAGCATCAGATAGGGGCAGGCCATGTTGATGTTGAACACCACATAGGAAGCCAGGTACATCTTCTTGGATTTGTAGTCGCCCGCCTTGATGACCAGCTCCGCCGCGACCGCCACAAGGATCGCCACGATAAGCCCGATGATGTTGGTGCCGCAGGCTACCAGCGCAAACAGCACGCCTAAAATGAGCGCGGCCCCGAACTTGTGAACCTTCAGCACGCACATCTCGTAAATCGTACCGCACACGATACCCACCGTCAGCGGGGCGATCAGGTACAGCACCGGAATTGCGCTCGTACCCAAGACGATGATCAGCATAACCACCAGGTAGATTGCCCCAAACGCACCCGCATAGATAAGGTCGCGCGTGCGCAGCTTCTTGTCGTCCTGCCCGGTCTGCTGGGTGATTTCCTTACGTGCCACGATTTTCTCCTTTCGTCGTCGGCGCCCTCTGCGCCGCCTTTAGATAACACTTGATACCTTTCGTTATGAAAAAAGCCCGGGCACATAGCCCGGGCTCTCGAACTTCGTTCCCAGCAGGGCTTCGAACCCTGCCCGTGTGAATTCCGCAAGGGAATCGGTTATGCGCATCACCTCATCTCGGTCGAAGTCGCCGTAGATCATCTCGCAATATTGCGCGAACTTCATGCGCACGACCGTCCGCACGAGTGCCGGATCGACGGGCTTAGCTGCATACGAATCGAAAAAGCGCTGATAGGTGATGTCGAATTTCCGGAGCAAATCGTCCTTGAACCCCTCGTACGACGAGCCATCCGAGCAATCGAACAGCAGGCAGAACAGCGCGCGGTGGTCCATGATGAATTCCATGATCTTCCGCTCTTCGCCCTGGCTGGACGAAACCCGCCCGACGACGCGATCAATCAGGCCGTCGTACAACCCGTTGTATTCGTGCAGGTCATCCTCGACGATTGCGCAGAAGAACTCGTCTTTCGTCTTGAAGTGGGTGTAGAACGCACCGGTCGTCACGTTCGCCTTCGAGCAGATGGCGCGCAGCGAAGCCTTCTTGAAGCCTCGCTTGAGAAATTCCTCCTTGCCGCATTTCAGCAAGGCTGTGCGCGTTTCGGAAGCGCTTATCGGCATGCAACCTCTTTTGTTAGTTATAGCTTACTTAATTAAAATAGCAAGCGGCAACTCACCTGTCAACAGAAAAACCTGCTCGTAAGTACGGATTTGTCAATAGGCGCCGTTTCACAGCTGCTCCGCCTGCAGCGCCTCTTATGAGCCACAGCGTGCGCAGGTCGTAGTAGTCGCGCGGGCGTATGCTGGCCAAGCTGCGGATGATCGCCTTGAGCTGCATCGCGTTCCTCGTCCTCACAGCAGCACCTCCAGGTAGTTGCGTACCTTCTTCTCCACGCCGAGCTCGCGGGCGTAACCCAGCAGCTTCTGGACGTCCCTGCCGCCGCTGCGCACGTACCGCTTCATGGCCGGGTTGACCACCTGCACGTCCACGACGCGCTGCCCGCGCACGATGTCGCACAGCGTCCTCTCCAGGTCGTAGGCGCGCACCTCGTTGCCGTAGCCGGTCTTGATTGTTGCAAGGCCGAGGTCGAGCACGTCGTCGGCGCACGTGCGCACCTCGATGCCCTCCTCCCGCGCCTTGGTGGCCCGGTACGAGCGCGGGAAGCACATGGTGAGCCGCAGCGGCGTGCGGTCGGTGTAGCCGTGGAGGTAGAGCGCCGTCCCGTCGGAGAAGACGCCCTTGGGGAAGCGGAGCTGCGCCGCCAGGCACTCGTCCTCCCAGGCGTCGGCCAGGCAGTAGACTCCGCGTCGCACGCGCTCGAGCTCACCCGCCTTCACCATGTCCGAGATCCGGGCTCGTGGGATGCCGGCGCCCACGACCTGCGCCGTCGTCACCAGCCCGCCGTTGCTTTGCGCCAAATCGACGATAGCCTGCATGCCCGTCATCTCCCTGTAGTCCGTTTACACTGAACATTCTCTCATATTCAGTCGATAAGGACAATAGGGCGGATGCCGTCGGCCTAGACCCGATGCCGCGCTGTTCCCGGCCGTGGGGCCCGATGTGAGCGTGCTCGATTTGCTGGGAATCTGACGTCCTCGCGCCCATCGCGTCCATCTACAAGCTCATCCACCAGGGCGACATTCCGGCGGTGAAGCTGGGGGCCAAGACCATCCGCGTTAACCGCCGCGCGCTAGAAGAGTACCTACAGCGTGCAGTTGTTTCCGGCGAAGTTGTAGCCGCCTGATGCGTAAACCGACCATGCACGCAGAAATGGCCGCCCGTTTGGTGGGCGGCCATTTGATTCTGCAAACGCAGGCTTCCCTTTTCGCCGCGGGTGTCAAGTCCTCGAGAACCTGCAGGAGTGCGAGCTCCTCGGGGCTTGTGTCCAATCGGGCTTCGACGCTATTGACGGATTTGTCCGATTGTGCACCTTTTCGTCAACGGGAGGGCGTGCGGCTCAGATGCGCAGGCTGTCCCGGTCGAGCAGGAAGTCGAAGAGCCCCATGGTCACGATACCGTCGTGGTCTCGGGACTGGTTGACGACGTCCTTAACCAGCACGATCTTCTCGAACGAGTCCCCCACGCGCAGAAGCGACGCCTTCTCCTGGCGCCTCTTCTCGTCGTCGGGGATGGCGTAGGCCGATTGGATGTAGTAGCGCCTGCCACCGAGGTTCGCGACGAAGTCCACCTCGAGCTGTGACTCGTGCTCGCGCCCGTCGGCGCCCTTCTCGCGCTTGGTCACCACGCCCACGTCGACCAAGAACCCGCGTGCGCGCAGCTCGTTGTAGACGATGTTCTCCATGAGGTGGTTCTCCTCGACCTGGCGGAAGCCCAGACGGGCGTTGCGCAGCCCGACGTCCTCGAAGTAGTACTTGCGCACTACTCCGATGTACTTCCTGCCCTTGATGTCGTAGCGGCTGGCCTCGCTGACCACGAAGGCGTCCTCGAGGTAACCGATGTAGGACTCCAGCGTGTTCGCGCTGATCCGCGAGCCAAGAGCGCTTTTGAAAGTCGCCTCGATCCTGGAGGGGCTCGTGAGCGAGCCGGTGGACGACGCCAGCACGTCGACCAGGTCGTCGAGCTTTAAACATGGTACACACCCACTAATCGAGCGCGTACCCCTGTAGGCGCACGCATAAAATGTCGGGTGTGGGTCCAGTCGCCCCATCCAAAGGCTTCCACTTTATCCGACCGCCGAGGTCGACAAATCCTGCCTCGGTCTCACCGTTTCACCAAACACCTGCCCAAGCCTTACGACCGGGGTGCCCAGCTACGGCGTTTCGGGTCGGCGAAACAGCTGGGTGGGACGGTGAACACTCCCACAGGCACTTTTTTAAGGGGCTCTGGACGCCCCATACATTTTCGGACTCCCGTCCTTGCTGTTAAGTTAAAGCAGCACTTTTTCGTTGTCAATATTTCAACCACATTTTTTGATAGAATCATTTGTACATCAATTTCTGAAAAAAAGTGATGTACCTATTGATGTACCATCGATTTCTAAGAAAAAAAAAGAGAGACCAACATTTCTGCAGGTCTCTCTGTATTTTTGGTCGCGGGGGCCGGATTTGAACCAACGACCTCCGGGTTATGAGCCCGGCGAGCTACCAGACTGCTCCACCCCGCAATGTCTGGATGCGCCTTAGCGCGATATATAAAGATACGCATTATCTTCGCTTCTGTCAAACAGCGCGGCACAATCGTGAAGCTTTATCCACATCTCCTTGCACCCAACCCCAATGCTGCCCTAGAAAAAACTATGCTAAAAGCTACAGCCAGCACTATGCTAAAGCTACAAGCATTTCTCAGAGCAACAACCTCCGAGAGGATTTTTCCATGACCATGCGCATTACTAGTCTGCTCATCGGATATGTCCTTGGCTGCTTTCTCACCGCAGACGTCGTCTCTTACACTTTTGCGCACAAAAGTGCTTTTGATGTGGGAGTAGGCAACCCCGGCATGGCAAACATTGGCCATGAGCTCGGTAAAAAAGCTGCCCTGCTTGTCCTCGCGGGAGACATTGCAAAAACTATCGCAGGCTGGCTTATCGCTCGTGCACTCTATCCTGACGTTGCCCTGCTTGCAGGAATGTGGGCGGGTCTTGGCGCGACACTTGGTCACAACTACCCTATCTGGCATCGCTTTTGCGGAGGCAAAGGCGTCACTACCACCTGTTCTGCCATCATTTTGGCCTCTCCTCTGCTGGGTATTGGCTCCTGTCTCTTTGGTCTGCTTGCGGTAATCCTGTCGGGCTACCTCTGTGTGGGTGCTGTTGCAATTTGCGTCTGCTGGCTTGCTCTTGTAGCCACCATCCACATGTCCGCAGAATTTTTCCTCATAGCGCTCGCTCTACTAGTCTTGATGGTTATCGCCCATGGCAGCACCCTACGAGGAATCTCCAGCGGATCAACTGCTCGTGCAGGTATTTCAACCAAAATACGTGGTATTTTGCACCGCTAACAGAAGAATAGCTACCGCTGCACCGCGCACCGCAAAACTGATACCGCACACCTTGTACGCCAAAAAAAATTTTGTCGCTAAATTGATAACCTACTTTCTGACGATAAAAGTTTTGTTGCTTTTCCCTCATGCATTGGACAAGCAACACGCCGCCGATGAACAGGTATTTTGCGTCCTTTCTTGCATATGCCTCACCCCATCGCGGTGATGGCATCCGCCTTTGGAGGATTGGCGATGGGCCCGCTTGCACTAGTCATAGTTATCGGCTTGGTGCCTCTACTGTCAATTTTGATTGAATGGATTGGCGATTCTGGCATCTCTGAGCGCCATCACACTCATCACGATACCTATCTCGTACCTCGTTCCATTTCCTCCACACTCATGCTGATGATGACGTTTGTCGGTGTATTGGGCCTTGTTGCCGGCTGGCTCTGCTCGGTAGGTGTTTTTACTACAGACAGTATGTCGGTCTACACCTTTTTTGCTTCTTTTTTGGTGGTAGCTTTTATTATGTGGCTCGGCATCCGTCGCTATCGTGTAACAACCTTTGCAGACTCGCTCAACGTAACTTCATTTTTTGGCAACACAAAGAAAATCCGGTATGCCGAGATTCGGCGAATGCGTTGGATGCGCAGTTATTTGAGCAGTGGCTACCGCAGCCTGCTTATCTATACACAATCCACCCACGTCTTTCTCTGGGGTGCTCTTGACCTCGAGCAGATCCTCTCGCGCATCAACCGATTTGATGCCATGAGTCACAACGAAACAGACCTCAAAATCTAGCGGTCGCGCTATCATAGAACCTGACACGAAACCCAACCTAAGCATCCCCATTCTGGAAGGCAGGTCCCTATGGTCTCGCGCGTTTTCGTGGAGAAGAAGCCCGGTTTTGATGTTGAAGCTTGTCAACTCGCTCACGAGCTTCAAGAAATTCTGGGTATCACGCATCTCGACAAATTACGCCTTTTTAATCGTTACGACATCGAAGATATTGATGAGGCTCTCTTCAAGCAGTGCATACCCACGGTATTTTCCGAGCCGCAAAGTGACAATGTCACATTTGAATTGCCTACTTTGCCTCAAGATGCCTACGTTTTTGCAACCGAGTTTTTACCGGGTCAATTTGACATGCGCGCAGCAAGTGCAAGCGAGTGTGTACAACTCATTAGTCAGGGTGAACGTCCTGAGGTGCGCTCAGCCAAGGTCTATGTGCTTACCGGTGATCTGACTGATGCAGACGTGGATGCCATCAAACACTATGTCATCAATCCGGTCGAGGCGCGTGCAGCTTCTCTTGAACCTAAGCTGACGCTCAAGCAGCACATTGTGACACCTGAAGCGGTTGAGATTTTAGATGGCTTCAACACTCTGGATAGCGATGAGCTGGAGGAGTTTCGCACCAGCCACGGTCTGGCAATGGATCAGGCCGATATTGAGTTTTTGCAAAACTACTTCCGCGGTGAGCAGCGCAATCCCACCATCACGGAGGTGCGCGTTATTGACACCTACTGGTCGGATCACTGCCGCCACACCACCTTTGGCACCAAGCTCGAAAATATAAGCATTGATGATGAGGATGTTCGCGCCGAGTATGAGCACTACCTTGAGCTACGCCGTGAACTTGGTCGCGAGGAAAAGCCTTTGTGCTTGATGGATATTGGCACCATTGGTGCAAAAACTCTCGTGCACCGAGGTATTTTGACGCGCTTGGACGAGTCTGAGGAAATCAATGCTTGCACGGTCAAATGCAAGGTTGATGTTAATGGTCACAGCGAAGACTGGCTCTATCTCTTTAAGAACGAGACGCACAACCACCCAACCGAAATAGAACCTTTTGGCGGTGCTGCCACCTGCATCGGCGGTGCAATCCGCGATCCTCTTTCTGGCCGTAGTTATGTGTATCAAGCCATGCGCGTTACAGGCGCTGGCAACCCCCTGGTACCCGTTGCAGATACCCTGGAAGGCAAGCTTCCCCAACGTAAGCTTGTGACTACGGCAGCTGCAGGATATTCTTCCTATGGCAACCAGATTGGTCTTGCAACAGGTCAGGTCAGTGAGCTGTATCACCCTGGATATATAGCAAAACGCATGGAAATCGGTGCTGTTGTAGCGGCCACTCCCGCAAACCATGTCCGTCGCGAAGTCCCCGCTCCAGGAGATCAAATTGTTTTGCTTGGTGGTCGTACAGGCCGCGATGGTATTGGCGGAGCTACTGGCTCTTCCAAGGCTCACAATGCCGAGTCTCTAGAAAAAGACGGTGCTGAAGTTCAAAAAGGCAACGCCCCTATCGAACGTAAGCTCCAGCGACTTTTCCGCCGCGAAGATGCCTGCAAACTTATCAAGCGCTGCAATGACTTTGGTGCAGGTGGCGTTTCTGTTGCTATTGGCGAGCTGGCAGATGGTTTGGCAGTCAATCTGGATGCCGTTCCCAAAAAGTACGAGGGTCTTGATGGCACCGAACTTGCCATTAGCGAATCCCAAGAGCGCATGGCAGTCGCATTGGATCCTGCCGATGTTGATAAGTTTATGGACTATGCGCGCGAAGAAAACCTCGAAGCAACAGTCGTAGCTGAAGTCACTGCAGAGCCGCGTCTGCGCATGATGTGGCAAGGAAAGACTATCGTTGATGTAAGCCGTGAGTTCCTTGGCTCCAATGGTGCACCAAAACATCAGGATGTCCACGTAGAAAAGCAGGGCAACTATCACCCATCTTGGCAGGGAGACAGCTTGAGTGAGCGCCTCGTCTCTTTGCTTACCGACGAAAATATTGCTTCCAACAAGGGGCTCTCCGAGCGCTTTGACTCCACCATCGGTGCTGCAACGGTACTCATGCCTTTTGGTGGCAAAACCCAGCTCACGCCTACAATGGCTATGGTGGCAAAGCTACCGGTTGATGGTGAAACCACTACAGTTAGTGGTATGGCCTGGGGATTTAATCCTTACCTGATGGAAGCCAATCAATTTGCTGGTGCATATATCTCTGTAGTGGAGTCGCTGTCACGTCTTGTTGCTGCAGGTCTCAAGCGCCAGGATACCTATCTGACTTTCCAAGAGTATTTTGAACGACTACGCGATGTGCCCGAGCGCTGGGGCAAGCCTCTGGCCGCTCTGCTTGGCGCACTAAAGGCGCAAGTCGAACTTGAAGTGGGCGCTATCGGCGGCAAGGATTCTATGTCTGGCTCCTTTGAGAATCTTGATGTGCCACCCACTCTTGTCTCGTTTGCAACGGCTGTAGGCTCAATTGACCGCATTACCAGTCCCGAGTTGAAGCGCGCGGGATCCGAGTTGTGGCTTATCAAGCCAAATTATTTATCCGATGGCGTGAGGCCCGAAGCAAAGTCACTACTTGCAGCGCTTGATTACGTTCAGAAACTCATTGGTGAGAAAACAGTGGACGCCGTGGCAACTCCTGGCTATGGCTGTTTGGCCGAAACTCTTTTCAAGATGTGTATAGGCAATCAAATTGGTCTGACTCTCGATGAGGCCATCAACGCGGACAGTCTCTTTGAGCTTGCTTATGGCAGCTTTGTACTTGAACTGGCTGAGGGTGCATGCTTGCCCAAACTGCCTGAAGGCGTCAACGCAATTCGTCTAGGCACGAGCTCCGCCAACTATCTCTTGAGCTGCGAAGACGAGCAGATTGATCTTTTCGGCTTGCAGGAGGCTTGGGAATCCCATATGGAACCCGTATTCCCCTATCGCGGCGCAGGTGAGCAGGTAAAGACCGTAGGCTTTAACATTGCCAACAAGAATATCAGCCGTCCCGCCCCCAAGCCTAAGCTTGCTAAACCCCGCGTCATCATCCCTGTTTTTCCTGGCAACAACTGTGAATATGACTCTGCTTATGCCTTTGAACGTGCAGGTGCTGAGGTGAGTACGCTTGTCATTAACAACCTTACACCTCAGGCTGTTGCCGAAAGTACCGCCGAGTTGGTACGCCAAATCAAGGCAAGCCAAATTATCATGATTCCTGGTGGCTTTAGTGGCGGCGACGAGCCAGACGGTTCTGCAAAATTTATTACTGCATTTTTCCGTGCACCTGAGGTTACCGAAGCGGTACGCGACTTGCTGCAGGCACGTGATGGCTTGATGCTCGGTATTTGCAATGGCTTCCAGGCACTAGTTAAGCTGGGCCTTGTCCCCTTTGGCGATATTCGTCCAATGGACGAGAACTGTCCCACGTTGACCTTCAATAACATCGGTCGTCACCAAAGTAGGCTCGTGCACACGCGCGTTGCTTCTAATCTTTCGCCTTGGCTTTCACACTGCGAGGTTGGCGATATACATACCATTGCTATTAGTCATGGTGAGGGTCGTTTTGTAGCAAACGATGAACTGCTTACTCAGATGATAGCATCCGGCCAGATTGCAACTCAGTACGTAGACGAGCAGGGCACACCAAGCATGAGCCTAAACGTGAATCCCAATGGTTCTGTAATGGCAATCGAAGGCATTACCAGCCCTGACGGTCGCATTTTTGGCAAAATGGGACACACTGAACGCTGGACTGCGGGCAACTTCCAAAACGTCCCTGGCAATCACTTCCAGCCTATTTTTGAAGGCGGTGTCGAGTACTTCAGCTAAACAAAGTATTGTCATAGCAGACAAAAGCAGGGGCGAAGAGTGTTTCGTCCCTGCTTTTTTGATCCGTAGAACATAAAGCATGCCTGATTTTAACGCATACCTCGCCACAATCGAAAAACTAAGCAAGGTAAAGATTACGGGCCATTAGGGTTCTGCTGTATATGTCACGCGTATATTGGAAATTTTTTCATAAGGCTCGAAGTTTTTGCCATCATAGCTGACAAACAACTTGCCAGTGTTATTCCTTTCATAAGCTAGGTGAGCTAAAGCATAAAAGCTGCCTTTTTCATCAAGCAATACATAAATATTTGGGTCATCAGTTTGCTCCGCAGTCCCCGTCACATAGTCGGTGTCAGGAGTCCGTGCACCCCACGTGACGATACGACTGTCTTCTTTAGTTTCAAAATAAATAGAGTTATCTATTTCTGTTCCAACAGCATATGTCCCCTTCAAGGAATACCCCTCGAGTGCACCTGTGGCGATGTAGTTAAGCACCACACCTTTCCCTATAAACATCATTACAAGAAAAGTAATAACTATTGAAACCACAGCAGTGATACATAGGAGCAATGCGTTTTGCTTTGTTATGTTCTTGAACATATTAAGCCTTCACTACTCTGTAATCATGCCCGCAAACAATTGGGAAAGAATGATTACGCGTATAGAAATGTTTTTTTCCATTCGAATCAACACGATAAACTGTATATGGTGTGGAAACGTATTCTAAATTCATTTTTACTTTCTTACGTCCGCCAGCGGGAATGCGAACCGTTACACCAGAAACCGCATTAGCGCGAGCAAAAGAAACTGAAACACCAATAGTGCTTCCGTATTTCAACGGAAAACCAAAGGATGTCTCACTTCTCCTCTCAAATAGCTTAAAAACATACTATAAGTATCTTATAGTTAACTTAGTATAATTTTCGTTAACAGAATATATCTGCATATGTACTGTTTAGTTCGGTAAACGGTTAACACAGAAGTACAAATGTATAGATGCCACAAGTAAATACAACAGTTGAGCCCATCATAAATTTTTATAAACATCTTTTGAAAAGATAAGCTAAGCTCAGGTCCGTATTTGTATTATCAGCGTTTCAGGGCTATAGAACAAAAATTACTTGCTATTAGGAATCTGCCAGATATGTCACGCGTATATTAGAAATTTTTTCGTAAGGCTCGAAATTTTTGCCATCATAGCTGACATATAACTTGTCAGCATCAATATCTGCCTAGAATTACTTTACTACCACCGAGCTCTTCTTGTTCCCTACAGTACTATCGCAGATGGTTCGTCCTTCGGAGTCAGGCTCCACAAAACCGCAGGTCAAATTTTCCTCTAGACCGAGAAACGAACCATCTATCGAAAAGCATCCGAAACGTGAACCATCTAGCGTGATGACCACAGAAAGATGAACCCTCTGTAGGAGCAGAAGCCAAGCAAAGCGGCAACCAGGCAACCAAGCGATATAAGATCGAAAAGTACAGAGCCAAGGCAGATTACCACTCGCTTGGACGTTAAGCCTTCTGGGAATCGGCATCCGCATTGGTATTGGCATCTGTTCCCGCATCAGCAGAGCCCTTATCCTTGGATGCACCCGCCGTGTCGCCCACAGCATCACTTACAAGTTGTGCGTATGCCTTGGCGCCGCCCTTACTGAGATGAGCACCATCACCCGCAAAGTACTCATCGTGACCTGCGCTCGCCTTGTACCAGTCAATAAGCTGCACGTTGTCGTGAGCTTCAGCTATCCCCTTTAACAGCTTGTTATTACCATCTTGCCAAGGACCCGACGAGCGAACGCTTACCAGCCAAATTTTGCAATCTTTGCCTAATTCATCAATCAATTTCTCGAGCTCATTTTTCACCAAAACAGACTCAGCGCCAACAGCAACTACAACGTTAGATCCAACAACCTTCTTTTTGAGATAACTTGTAATTGTCTCATGTGTGGACTTGGAGCCGCGACCCTCGGCACAGTCAATTGCACCCTGTGGGAAGGCGGCCGCTAGCTCATCTGTGGCATCCAAGGCTACGGTATCGCCAACCACCAGTGTCGAATAGGTCGTATTTTCCTTGGTGGGTGTCTCATAATTCATCGACTTCTTAATGAGCTGGGCGTACGCTACTGCACCCTCAGGTGTCACATGCTCACCATCTTGCCAAACCCAATCGTCATGACCCTTGCTGTGGTCATACCAGTCAATAACATTCACATTGTCATGAGCTTCAGCAAACTTGCTAATTAGCTGGTTATTGGCATCTTGCCAACTATCTTTCATACGATTGTTGACCAACCAAAGCGTACGCTTATCACCGACAAGCTCAAGCAGCTGATTAAGCTCTGCTTCCTCAAGCGCACCGTTAGAACCAAGACAACTCACCACGGTATCGCCTACAACACCTTGGTCAATATAACCTTTAAGTACTTTAATGCCCGCATCCATCTGGCGAGAAATCTTACAATCAATCAGCCCTTTGGGGAAAACCTCTGCAAGCTGGTCGTAGGCATCCAAGGGCACAGAATCGCCTACAAGCACCACATCGTAAACACCATCGGCGGTAGGAGTACGCAGAGAAGCAGCTACTACTTGATCTTCTCCAGACTTACCACCTGCCGCATCAGCGGCAGGCACCAGCGCCAAACCAAACACTGCAATAAGCAATGTCAAAGTCACTGGTGCAATTATCAGTGCACGCTGCTTGAACGCCAACGCAGCTCCATGCTCACGCACTTCGTCAAAAAAGTTTGCAATCGTTGCCGTAAGCGTTCCTTTTTTGCCTAAAGGCTGCTCGACAACACGGTAGGTCAAATCGGCCGCAAGTAAGGTAAGTGCCAGCTGTAACACATATGACCACCAGGGCGTACCCGACGTCGAATTAAAATTTGAGAACAGCAAAACTATGGGGTAATGCCAGAGGTAAAGAGCATAAGAGCGCTGACCCAGCCACACAAAAGGCAGCAGGGAGAGCAGTTTGGAAATGATAGTTCCCGAAGGGAGCAGAGCCGCAATAGCAATAACACTCACCACAGATGCAAGCGCGACACCGCCGTAATAGGAAAATGAGGTATATCCTTCAGTAAATACCATCATGACAAGCAGTGCTGCGATAGACAGGGCTCCTGCCAGCTCGGCAATCCGGCGATTTTTACCCTCAGCAACCGCTGATGCGGTCTTGCGAAGCGGCAGTTTGAAAGCAAGCCAGCAACCCAAAATCAGGCTCATTGCACGTGTATCAGTACCATAGTAAGCACGCGACGGGTCCGCTCCAGGCGTATAAAGAATAGCCATCAATGCTGTAGAAATAGCCGCCAACACAAGCAGGGCAATGCGAATATGGCGCTTGGGCACACGCCGGCGCATCAAAAGATACAAAAGCGGTGGCCACACCAAAAAGAATTGCCACTCAATGGCCAGCGACCAATAATGTGTCAGTGGTGAAGGAGCACCCGCAGCTGCAAAATAAGAAACCTTCGTCAAAATTTTTGACCAATTTAGCACCATCAGCAAAGACGGAATAACATCAGGTCGCATTTTTGTCAGCAAAATATGGTTAAACAACGTACAAAGTGCCGCAGTCGCCACTACACAAAGTATAGCTTGCGGCATCAGCCTGCGAACACGACGCAGAAAATAAGCTTTGATATCAAAACGCCCCTTGTTACGAGCAAATTCACTCATCACGCTATCAGTTGCTAGGTAGCCCGAAAGCACAAAGAGAACCGTAACGCCCAGCAAGCCACCCGACATCCACTTAATACCCATGTGATACGCAATAACGGCAAATGCACAAATCGCACGCAGACCATCGAGCGCATCAACACGCAGCCTTTTATTACGCGAGATAGCATCAGGCCCTTCTCCGTATGGAGAAGCACTATTGGTGATGGCAGATGTAGCGACATCTCTCATCTGACGAACGCTCAGTCTTTCTTCTCTAGGCAAATCACGAGCCTCCTGTTTTGCTTGTGGCTCACGCTGAGAGTGTCGTATACCCCTGTGCGCAAATAGACCTTGATGTTCTTCTTGTCGGCGCACATTACGACGAGTGCGACGGCGTTCTTCGGCTTCACGAGCGCTGCGGCGTGGCGTATGAGTCCTGCGGGTACTTGAGCTTTGAGAGCCATTACCGCGAGAGCCATCTGGTTCCATACGCTGATTCACGTCACGCCTCCATCATTTAAGCTTTGATACTTCGCTATGGTAGCAGGTCAACAACTCAAAATACCTCATAAGTAAACTTTGGCTGTTCTACGTATCGGAAAAATGTCCATTACAGCTCCTCGCGTTACCAATACCGTGCGCATGTATACTCTTTCTAGCGAGGTTTTACTCTTATCTCATCAAGGAGCAGACATGGGTCAGAAGAAAAATCCCAAGGATACGTGTGTACTCGTTACTGGCGGCGCAGGCTTCATTGGCAGCCATACCGTAGTCGAACTGTTGCAGCAAGGCTATAAGGTTATTGTTGTGGATGATCTATCCAATGCCTCTGATATCGTTATCGATCGCATTGACGAGATTGTCGGCGATGAAGCAGCTAGCCGTCTGACCTTCTATGAGGCCGATGTTAATAGCCGCAAGGCCATGGATACCATCTTTACGGACAATCAGATTGACCGTGTTATTCACTTTGCCGGCTACAAAGCTGTAGGTGAGTCCGTCGAAAAACCCATCGAATACTACAAGAACAATCTGGGCAATACGCTTAACCTCGTTGAAGTCATGCGCGATCACGGCTGCAAGTCCATAATTTTTTCCAGCTCAGCTACCGTCTATGGTGAACCCGACACATTGCCGCTCACCGAAAACAGTCCTAAAAAACCTGCCACTAATCCCTATGGCTGGACCAAATGGATGATCGAACAAATCCTAAGCGATTTGCACGTGGCAGATTCCGAGTGGGATGTCGTTTTGCTTCGCTACTTTAATCCCATTGGCGCTCATCCCTCAGGGCTTATGGGCGAAGATCCCAAAGGAATTCCCAACAACCTTGTACCTTATGTCGCACAAGTTGCCGTGGGCAAACGCGAATACATCCGTATCTGGGGTGATGACTACCCCACGCCTGACGGCACTGGCGTCCGCGACTATATCCATGTGATGGATCTCGCCTCAGGTCATGTGGCGGCTCTTGCTTGGATGAACGGCTGTACGGGTGTAGAGATTTTTAACCTCGGTACGGGTAAGGGTTCTTCTGTGTTGGATGTAGTGCATGCCTTCTCACGCGCTTGTGGAAAAGAATTACCTTACAAGATTGGTCCCCGCCGCGCAGGCGATGTTGTTGCCAACTATGCAGATTGCAGTAAAGCAGAGCAAAAGATGGGCTGGAAGGCAAAATACAACCTTGATGATATGTGCCGCGATAGCTGGAATTGGCAGAGCAACAACCCCAATGGCTATGAGTCTGAGAGCAAGGAGTAGCTACTGCCCCTCTGACAGCTACAAACGGTATAACTGTCAGCTTTCGCAGCACACAGCAGGCATACGCTAAAATTGAGTTCTAAACTAAAAACTGAACTATTTACGACAATAAGAAAGCAGGCGAAATATGACTTCACATGCAGCGAGTGTACAACCCGAACCTGGTCGTTTTGTTGCATATTTACGTCGGAGCCTGCCTATCATCGAAGACTACCTCACAACTCATGCACCACATGCAGCTGCTGGTAGCCAGCATGATGACTTAGAGCGTTATCTCTATGAGCCACTCGCAGAATTTACCGCACGCGGAGGCAAAAGAACACGTCCTGCGCTCTGTCTGCTTGGCTGTGAGGCAGTATGGGGAGATGCCACACGGGCGCTACCCTTTGCCTGCGCAATTGAAAATTTTCAGAGTGCCGCGCTGATTCACGATGATATTGCCGATCAAGGAGAGACTCGACGGGGCAAACCCTGCGTGCATGTAAGTGAAGGCATCGGGATTGCAATAAACGTAGGAGACCTCGCGTTAGTAGAAGTCATAAGCGATATGCTTGCTCACAGCAGCCTGCCGGACGCGGTAACATTGCGTGCCATCAGCGAGATTGTACGCATGGAGCGTATGACGGTCGAGGGACAGGCGCTTGACCTAGGCTGGGTGCGTGATGAGCGCTGGGATATTACGCCCGAAGATTATCTATACATGGCGCAACATAAGACTGCGTATTACTCAGGGGCAGTACCTTTGGCCGTAGGCGCTATTTGTGGCGGAGGTAGTCCTGAACAAGTCAAAGCACTAAGAGAATTTGGTATGGCAGCAGGCCTAGCATTCCAGCTGGCCGATGACCTGCTTAACCTCATAGGTGATGCCACAGCACAAGGCAAGGACTTCCGCAGTGACATCACCGAGGGAAAGCGCACGCTTGCAGTGGTTCATGCACTTACGCATCTTCCTGAAGAAAAGCAGGGAGAACTACTACAGATTCTTAAGTCCCACACAGCCGATGCTGCTAAACTCAAATATGCAGTCGAACTCATGCAAGAGGCGGGATCGATTGACTATGTACGGCAGGAGGCTGCTCGCCTGATTGCTACAGCAAAACTCAAGCTGGATGGCGCTATGTTTGCCAAAGAGGCGCGTGCCACCCTGCTTTCTATGGCAGATTTCTTTATTGAACGGAGTGCATAAATGGAACCCATTCGCGAGGGCGCGACTGGCGCCGCCGTGGAGGACATCCAGGAGCGCCTAGTTGCTACCGGTCAGCAGATTGATGCAGCCGAACTTGAGGCTCGTCGTTTTGGTCCTTCTACCGCAACAGCCGTGGGTCGTTTTCGTCTGGCGCAGGGGCTAACACTCGATAGTTGCATCGATACCGAAACATGGTCTGCTTTGGTAGATGAAAGCTACCAGCTCGGTGACCGTACGCTCTACCTAAGGTTGCCCAAGTTTCATGGCTCCGATGTGCGTACGTTGCAAACACGTCTTAATATCTTGGGCTTCTCTTGCGGAGAGGCTGATGGATACTATGGCGCCTACACTGAGTCTGCGGTAAAGCAATTCCAAGAAAGCCAGGGGGCTCTTGCCGATGGCATGTGCTTCCAAGATACCTTTGAGGCTATTGATCGTCTGCATCATGTATGGGGCGGCAAGCCTGCTTCTGACCCGCATCCTATGGGTGGTATGGGCTTTGCGCGCGCAGCAGATGTACTGGAATCGATGAGCATACAGATTACTGGCGAAGAACCCATCTCTCGTAATATTGCAGGACGCGTATGGAACCTCGCTTCTGCTACAACTGAAGAGAGCGGTCTTGAACTTATCAATACTCCTGATGACGCTCGCTCAGATATTGATGTGCTCTTTATTGTGGCCACAACACCACTACCCACTGACTCATCCATCCAAAATGTAACGATGGATGATGTAGATGCGCTGCCCATGCGTATCCGCGTTGCTTTGGATGTCACACACAAACACAAGGAGCCACAAGTCCTTCGCATTGAGTTGCCGCTCCAGTTAGGATATGACGGCAGTTTTACTGCGAGCGACTCTCAGACCTTTGCTGTCATGCTGCTGGATGCAATCTGTGCTGCCTTTGCTTTGCCTGAGGCACACTAGCTTTGCTTTTCTCATCCCAAGCTCTACTCTGCTCCAGTCTGAGACTGGAGCTTTTTTATTGCAAATCCCTTTTGTATTCGTTGCAACCTCTGCTTGCAACGAATATTCGTCATAGCCATCTACCTGCTTATTTATACAAAAGTGCAGGTAGATGGAAAGCGTTGCAACCTGAGGTTGCAACGCTTATGAGGGCTGGTCAAAGAATAAGTGAGGCTAGGTTGGCTTTATCTCAGCAATTTGCCTGCAAAAAATGCAGAAAACCAGATAGACAGCCATAAAAAACGGGACTCGCGTCTGCGAGTCCCGCCTGACCTACCTAGATAAATAGCGTGAAGCTTTACTCGCCAAGCAGAGCCTTGGTCATGCTTGCAGCGGCCTTCTTGCCAGCGCCCATTGCCAAAATAACCGTAGCGGCACCAGTAACAACGTCGCCACCAGCCCAGATACGAGGATCGGAAGTACGACCGTCCTCATCGGCGGCAATGTAGCCCCACTTGTTGAGGTCATAATCACCAACCATCTCGGCAAAGGGGTTAGCGTTAGTGCCAATTGCGGACACGGCAACATCGCAAGGAATAATCTCCGTGTCGCCCTCGATAGGCTCAGGACGGCGACGACCGGACTCATCTGGCTCGCCAAGCTGCATGTTTTGAACCTTGACACCACTGACAGAGCCGTCCTCACCAGCAATAAACTCCAGAGGTGAGACAAGCTCATGAATCTTGACACCCTCAGCTTTGGCATGGAGCACCTCAGCACGACGTGCAGGCATCTCGGCCTCGGTACGACGGTAGCAAAGGGTAACCTCATCAGCACCCAGACGCAAAGCAGTACGGACAGAGTCCATAGCAACATTTCCGCCACCAAAGACTACGACATGCTTACCGTGTTTGGTAGGCGTGTCGTACTCAGGGAACTGGCTTGCCTTCATGAGGTTGACACGGGTAAGGTACTCGTTTGCAAAAAAGACATTGGGCAGGTTCTCACCAGGAACGTTCAGGAATTTGGGCAGACCTGCACCAAGTGCAATGTAGAGGGCGTCAAAGCCTTGGTTAAAGAGCTCCTGGGCATCGGTGATACGACCAACCACCGAGTTGTACTCGAACTTGACACCAAGTTCCTCAAGGCCATCAATCTCGCGCTTGACAACTGCTTTGGGAAGACGGAACTCAGGAATGCCATAAACCAAAACGCCACCGCCAGTAAAGAAGGCCTCAAACACGGTAACGTCAAAGCCCTCACGAGCAAGCTCACCAGCACAGGTAATGCCGGAAGGACCACAGCCAATAATGGCAACTTTCTTGCCATTGGCAGGCTTCTTGACAGGAGCAGAAGCAAGCTCAGGACGGTCGCCCAAGAAGCGCTCAAGCTGACCAATTGCTACAGGCTCGCCCTTCTTGCCACGAATGCACTTACCCTCGCACTGACTCTCTTGCGGGCAGACTCGACCGCAGATGGCAGGCAGCATGGAGTCTTCATGGATGACATCCAGACCATGACCAAACTCACGCTTACGGATGGCTTCGATGAATTTGGGAATATTGATGTTGACAGGACAGCCCTCAACACAGAATGGACGCTTGCAATCGAGGCAACGATTAGCTTCGGTAACTGCCATGTCCTCGGTATAGCCCTTATCAACGGGACGGAAGTCGCGAGCACGCTCAAGTGCCGGCTCTTCATTAGCAGGAACACGCGGCGTCTTCATATCAGGAATGTAACGACCCTTTACTTCTGGCATGCGCAATTCGCCTCCTCATAGGCCTTCATGGCCTGACCCTCTTCGGTGCGGTATGCAGCCTGACGAGCACGCAGGTCATTCCAGTCTACTTTGGTTGCATCAAAGTCAGGGCCATCAACGCACGCAAATTTGGTCTTGCCACCAACCTCAACACGGCAGCAACCGCACATACCAGTGCCATCAACCATAATGGGATTCAAAGAAGCTGTAATCGGCGTGTTGTACTTCTCGGCAGTCAAAGCAGAGAACTTCATCATCGGCACGGGACCTACACAGAAGACGTGATCCGTCTGGCCAGCCTGCAGGAGACGCTCAAGCGGTGCGGTGACAACGCCTTGCTCACCATAGGAGCCGTCATCGGTGGTGATGTGAACATGCTCGTCGTCGAGAATCTCACGGAACTGAGGCTCAAGCAACAGCAAATCCTTGGTACGAGCACCCATGATGGCATGAACTTCATGACCAGTCTTGACGAGCTGGCGGGTAATGGGGAATGCGATAGCCAAGCCAACGCCACCACCAATAACCGTCCAAACACCATCCTCAAACTCGCTGGGTCGTCCCAAAGGACCAGTAACATCCTGAATAATGTCACCGATCTGATACGTCGATAGCATCATGGTGGTCTTGCCAATTACCATGAAGATGAACTCAACCCAGCCCTCGTCAGCATCCCAATCCGCAAAAGTGAAGGGCACACGCTCGCCCGTCTCGTTTGCACGCACCATCAGGAATTGACCAGCCTTGCAGTGCTTGGCCATCTTGGGTGCCTCAATGCGGAACTTGAATACCTTCTCCGAGAACTGCGTCTTATCGAGGATTTTGTACATAGCGCAGGGCTCCTCTCCTTCGCAGCATCTCAATTCGATCCGCACGTCCCCCGCGCCGATCGAACCACACAACATAAAGATTGTAACGCAAAGGCGCGGTTCCCCTTAAGGCAATACGTCCAAAAACACCCTACCTCCTCCCCAAAATTGCTAAACCTAAGGAAGGAGGTAAAAATGAAAAAGCCTAGTTAAATAGTGGTATTTCGCCTTAAGCAGACTTACGACGCGACACGAACCATGCACGGATTTCGGGGGCTGAAATTTGAATCAGAATAACCAAAATTAAGATGACGCCTTTAATCGAATTGTTGATAAGAGAATCCATCTTGAGGGCGATGATAATCTTGTCGATAACATCGTAAGAAAGTGTGCCAAAAAGCACCCCAAGGAAGGTACCTCGGCCTCCAGCCATGCTGACGCCACCAAGGACAACAGAGGCAATAGCGTACATCTCATAGCCACTGCCTGTAGTTGCAGGATCAGCAGAAGCGTTCATTGCAATCCAAAGAAAAGCACCCAAACCTACCAGGACACCCGAAAGGGTAAATACAAGAGTACGCATAAGAGCGACATTAATACCCGCTAGTTGAGCTGCCTTAGCGTTAGATCCTACGGCATAAATCTTCTTGCCAAATTTAGTAAAACCGCTCACGTATACAAAGACAACAGCCAGAGCAATCAGCACAATACCTACGATGGGGATAACTCCAAGCTTGCCATTACCAAAGCCATAGAGTCCTTGATAAGAAGGAATACTTGCAGACATGCGATAAACTGAACTACCGTTTCCAATAAGCTCTGCCGGCAGGTGTTGGCAAAAATACTGAGATAGAGAACGATAAATAAGCATCGTTGCAAGAGTCGCAATAAAGGCAGGCATTTTTACCACGCCCACCAACACGCCATTAATAAAGCCGAGCAGAGCGCCAAAGACAAGCGCAAAGAGCAGCGTCACAATAATGGAGCCTGTAGCATTGAACGCTACTACTGCAAAACCTGCAACAAGTGCCAGCATAGAGCCTACGCTCAAATCAATATCACCTGTCAAGCAAATTACGCCCATACCAATTGCCACGCAGCCAATAACTGCACTATGACGCAAAATGTTCATTGAAGATGCGATGCTCAAACCGCCGCTTGCACTGGCGTACACCAGATAGATGACCAAGAAAACCAAAATATAGCCGTACTTCTTGAGAGAGCCAAGTAAAGTCCCTCCCTTAGTATTTATTGCCATTAGTGTTCCTCCTGCCACTTGGTCTTGTTGCCACCCGTCGCCTCTGCGGCAAGGGAATTGGTGGAATATAACATCACGGTATGCTCTTCAATTTTCTGATGAGAAAGCGCCTTGATAATCGAGCCTTCGTAGAAGACATAGCATGCATCTGCTACTTGACGGATTTCGGGAATCTCAAGTGTATTGATGACAATAGTTTTACCTTGCTCAGCAAGTGTAAGAATGAGTCGATATATTTCTGCCTTGGCACCCACGTCAATGCCCTGCGTGGGGTTATCAAAAAGCAAAACCTGCGCATCCGTATTGAGCCAACGTGCCACAAAAACTTTTTGCTGATTACCACCAGAAAGCGCGGTAATCAAATCCTCGCTGTTATTGCATTTAATACCCAGCGACTCCCGGTAATTGGCAAATTTTTGCTCTTCTTCTGCATACTTGATGTTAAAGTGGCGAGCAGAAAGTACCTGCTCGGAGACATACATATTCTCAAGCAACGACAAGTCTGGAAGCAAGGAGTTTTCCTTACGGTTTGAGGCAAGCATAGCGATACCAGAGCGCATTGCCTCATGGATAGACCCACCAGACAATCGCTTCCCGTTCATCTCAATTGTGCCTGAGGTGGGTGAGGTTGCACCAAACATGCACTGCATGAGTTCGCTACTCCCACACCCCTGCAGTCCTGTGAAGCCCACAACTTCGCCTCGATGTAGTTCAAGATTGATATGAGCAAATCCTGGACCTGAAAAATCTTTAAGTGACAGCACTGTATCGCCCAGAGCGCGAGCCACATACACATCGCCTTGGCGCAATTCGCTACCCACCATATGTCCCGTCACACGAGCAGGTGTTGTATCAGCAATCTTGCCTGATGTCACAAAGCTTCCGTTACGCAGGACGGTATAACTGTCGCAGAGTTCAAAAATCTCTGGCATTTTATGGGAGATAAAAATAAATGCTGTGCCCTTTTCCTTGAGCTTGCGCACAATCTGAAAGAGATGCTCTACTTCTTCATTGTTGAGTGCAGTTGTCGGCTCATCAAGAACGAGGAGTTTTGCATCAAAAAAGAGTGCCTTTGCAATCTCAAGCAATTGCTTTTGACTGGTTTTGAGCTCAGAAACTTCCGCGTAAGGATCAATATCTACACCCAATCGTGCAAAGAGCTCATCTGCAGCATTTGCCATTTGCCGGTGTTGCAATGTACCAAAACGGTTGATTATCTCCTTGCCAAGGTAAATATTCTCATAAGCCTTAAGATCATTAAACAAACTAAGTTCCTGATGCACAAAGGCAATGCCTGCAGCTTCGGTATCACGAATTGATAAACCTGTAAGGTTTTGACCATCAAAGTTCACCGTACCAGCATCGGAGAAATAAACTCCCGTCAGGATATTCATCAGTGTGGATTTACCTGCTCCATTTTCACCAAGCAGGGCATGGACCTCTCCGCGTTCCACCGTAAGGTCTACACCATTAAGCACGTCAATTCCATTAAATGCTTTTTTGATGCCACGCATTTCAAGCAGGCTCATGCACTCTCCTCCCAAAAAGTACACGGGTGGAGCAGAGGGACCCCACCCGTGTCGTACATCGTGCTACTTACTTGAAGGACTTGAAGTCAGCAACATTTTCAGCAGTAACGTTATGGCACTCGATAACGTGATCCTGCTCGACATCCTTGCCATCAAGACTATCGATAAGGTCCTGGATTGCAGTCTGAATCATGGAAGGCGAGTAGGTGACAGACATGAGGCCACCAATCTTGGCAACGATGTCTTGGTAAGAGTTGCCGCGCAGAACTTCATAGAGCTCATCGAGACCACCGCAACCTGTGATGAAAGGCTTCTGTTCAAAGAAAGTCTTCTTAGCGGAATCGGAAATACCGCCACCGTTGAGGGCCTCAAGGATGCCCATAGCCAGCTCGTCATCCTCGCAATACCACCACTTGATCTTTGCATTTGCCTCATCACCCAGCAAAGATTCGAAATCTGCCTTGGTATCAGAACGACTCCAGTTTGTAGCGCCAGACTTGGCAATGTGCTTGAGATCGTCCTCGCTCCACTTTGCGGCACTGTCAATGGAAGCACCATCAAAATCAAGATCACCCGTCAAATACTTGGTAAAACCTTCATTACGCAGGGTGGTAACAGAGGAGGTATCGCCCTCAAAGACATAGACGTCATCGCCAGGCTTGAGACCATTTTCAACAAACCAAGCAGCAGAACCAGCGCCGATACCCTGGTTATCACCCTTGACATTAGAGACTGCTGTAGAGGCAACAGCATCAATAATGCGATCGAATGCGACATAGGGAATCTTGGCATCGGCGATGGACTGAACGGTTGCCTGCAGAGTGTCGTCCATAGGCTGGATAACAATACCTGCAATCTTGCTGGTGTCTCCTGCAAGGATATCCTCGACACGCTTAATCTGGTCTGCCGCATTGTCGGAAGTAATAAGCTCAGCCTCGTATGTACCAGCTTTGTTGACCTCCTCAATCTTTGCTTTTGCAAAAGTAGCGACAGAACCAGTCCAGCCATGATCTTCAGAAGGGGTCAAAACATAAATATGCTTGCCCGAGCCAGTAGCCGAGCTACCCGCAGAAGAGCCACTGTCTGCAGTTTTGGATGATCCGCAAGCTGCAAGTGCCGTAGCAAGGCTTGTGCCCATTGCGCCCACCAAGAATGTACGACGGTTAAGTTGAATCATTTCTCTCTCCCTTTCGTCAGCATTACTGCCAATCATTGCAGGATCAATCCCTGTCCCTTCAAGCCCCCATCATCGATGAGAGCGTGATTCCTAAATAACAAATTGCAACATGTAACGACGTGCCAGCGTAAGACTATCGATTACTTTTTGACGGCTACTCTCAAAAGCGCGGTCTTCCATCTCTACACAAGCAGGGCCGTTATAACCCGCCTCAGTTAAAGCCGAGACAAAAGAGCCCCAATCAACGTCACCAAGACCAGGCAGCTTAGGGACCATGTACTCCAACGGATAGGCAAGCACCCCTACGCGCGCTAGCTCATCGGAAAGGAGCTTGATGTCTTTGAAGTGCACATGGAAGATCTTGTCGCCAAATTCCCTAACAGCACGGACGTAGTCAAGCTGTTGCCACACAAAATGCGAGGGGTCAAAATTAATGCCAAGATTTTCGGATGGAAGAATCTCGAAAATACGCTTCCACATCTCTGGGGAAGTAAAGAGATTTTGACCTCCTGGCCACTGCTCAGGACCAAAAAGCATAGGGCAATTTTCAATAGCAATCTTGATGCCCTCATCCTCAGCTGTTTTAATAATCGCCGGCCAAACCTGCTTTACGAGTTCAAGATTTTCCTCAACATTGAGCTTTTGATCGCGACCAATAAAGGTAGTCACAACAGGCACATCCAAACGCGCTGCAGCATGGATAAGTGCCATCAAATGAGCAACAAATACCTCGCGACGATATGGATCAGGATCAAGTACGTTGGGGTAATAGCCCAAAGCTGAAAGCTCAATGCCCTTCTCAGCCACATAGCTTTTTACGTGATCACGATAAGCATCATCAGTGAGTATGCGCTCCGCATCAATATGAGACGTACCTGCGTAACGCCGCTCTGCTTTGCCTTGGGGCCAACATGCAACCTCTACACATTCATACCCCAATGCAGCTGCAGCATCAATTGCTTCCTCATAGCTGTAATCATCAAGGATTGCGGTGAGCATTCCTAATTTCATAAAGCTTTGCTCCCTTCTCGCACTATAGGTACTTTGTGTTAAATCCGAATGGCCTTACCAAGACGGTCAGATTCAACTGCAGCAAATACTGCCCTCATTGCGGGCAATACGCTCTCTGCAGAAATAAGAGGACCTGTGCCATCTTTGATGCCTTCGACAAAGGCATCAATAATGCCCGAAGAGGTTTGATTGTCATTGGTTTGAATAACATCAAGGTCATATAGCTCGCGCGTGCCATCGCGCAAATCAATCACGATTGAATGCGTGGGATCGTCATACAGATGCATGACGCCTGCATCACCGTAAATAATCGTCGAGTTGTCTTCAGGGCCATAGTTGGTCCAGCTAGCACGCATAGTGCCAATTACACCATCACTCATGCAATAGATGCACAGGGCATTGTCATCAACACTCACAAGCTCGCCATCGGGAGTACGCTTGTCAAGTGTGGCAATCTTTGCACTGACCTCGACTACCGTACTGCCAAGTAGATACTGAATCAAATCGGTCTTGTGCACACCGAGGTCCGCCATCGCACCAAGAGATGCGCGCTTCTTATCAAAAAACCAGCTCGTAGTGCCGGGTGTAACACTCCAAGTTTCGGGGCCACCATGAGCGAAAGTTGTAGAAAAGCTCAACGGCTTTCCAATGCGACCTTCAGCAATCAACTGTCGAGCACGGCAATGAGCCGCAGCAATACGTTGGTTTTGATCAATCATCAGCTGATTGCCAGTTTCACGTGCAGCCGCTGCCATAGCTTCGCACTCTTCCAAGGTGGTACCCATGGGTTTTTCACAAAGAACATGTTTGCCCGCACGAAGGGCTGCAATTGCAAGCTCTGCATGCGTTTCATTGGCAGTGCAAATACTTACAGCATCAATCTGATCATCTGCAATGAGCTCTTCTGCACTGGAATATGCCTGAGCACCAAATTGCTTGGCCACCTCTGCTGCACGGGTGGAATTTTGATCAAATACACCCAATACCTCGGCATCTTTACGGGCGGCATATTCGGGTAGATGACGAGTTTGAGCGATACGTCCGCATCCTATAACCCCTGCCTTCAGCATAAGCTCTCCCATCCGCATGAATGTATTTCATGAAATAATGAGCATTTTGTTTCATTTATCTTGAATATCTTTTCATTACTTTTCACGTTTTCATCGTTAGACGGCTAATTTTTTACTGCTAATGGTAAATTTTCATGATTTTCATCTAAATGAAAGATTCTGAGTAATTTTGAGTTCCTCTTATGTAAAGATAGGTGCTGAAAATTTATCAGCTCATCTGTTCAGGCGAAGGAATCCGTCATGGCAGCAAAAAAAGTAACAGTCTCACAGTTGGCAAAAGAGGCTCAAGTATCCCCAGCGACCGTCTCTCGTGTTATGCATCACCCTGATATTGTCGACCCTGCAACAGCACGTAACGTTCATGCTGCCATGGCACGTCTCGGCTACAGCTACGAA
Organism: Olegusella massiliensis; assembly: GCF_900078545.1. Taxonomy (GTDB): domain Bacteria; phylum Actinomycetota; class Coriobacteriia; order Coriobacteriales; family Atopobiaceae; genus Olegusella; species Olegusella massiliensis. Next base: position 1,088,450 of record NZ_FLLS01000002.1, on the reverse strand, counting down.
GTTCCAACACGTGGTGTTACTCGTACACTGCGCGGGCCTATTGTTATGTGCATACCTTGGTTTGATAATCCCTTTTATAGTGAGATTGTTCATGGTGCCCAAGATGCCGCGCGTATGGCAGGAAGCGAAATTCTTGTCCGCTATGAAGCCCCCGCTAGAGGTAGCTTTGAGCGCTTTATAGCGGCATTAGAGGCTTGCAACGCATCAGGGGTCATCATGTTATGCCCTACTGATGCGGAATTTCTTGTCGAACTCGACAAGAAATTTCCTGTGGTGCAGTGTGCTGAATACACTCCTGCAGCAGATTTGCCATTCATCAGTATCGATGACCGAATGGCCGCAAAAACAGCAGTCGATTGTCTTGTAAGCTGTGGATGCACACGACTAGCAATCATGAGGGGGCCCGAGACATACAAATACACACGCGAGCGTTATCGAGGTTTTGTCGAGGCACTCGAAGAGCATGGACTGCAACTCCGCCCCGAGTACACCATGCAGCTCCCTGACAATAGTTATGCACTTGCATATTCGGCAGCAAGTCATCTTTTTGGTTTGGATGAAATTCCTGACGGCATCTTTACCTGCTCTGATGTATATGCAGCTGCTGTTATTCGTGCATCACTCAAAATGGGTATCAAAATCCCTGAAGAACTTTCTGTAGTTGGCTTTGACAATATTGAGTCGTCAATGATGCTCACGCCGTCTATCACTACCATTGCTCAGCCACGCTATCAAATGGGATATTCAGCTTGCACTTTAATGCTGGAAAGACTTCGTGGCACATCATCGGGCGTGTCATCCATGCTCCTACAAACCGAACTCATCTCTCGTGAGTCCACAGCCCACATGTGCAGGTAAAAATTAAGCCCTCTTACCAGTCCCAACTACCTGTAAGCAAGACACGCTATTTTGCTACCTGAGCGAATCCTTCTTTCAAGCAACGCTCTACGCAGGCGGCACCATCAGAGGCAAGCATCTCAAACTCTTCTAACTGAGTACCTTTGAGCTGACGCAACACATACGTTGCCACATCCATCTTTCCAGGAGGACGTCCGATGCCACAGCGCAGGCGACCAAAATCACGTGTGCCCAGCTTGTCAGCAATTGAACGCAGGCCATTGTGTGCGTTAAGGCCTCCACCCCACTTGGCGGCAACCGTACCTGCCGCTAAATCGACCTCATCGTGCACTACCAGCAACTCCGCTGGACTCACATGATGTAAGCGTGCAAGTTTGGAAAGAGGCCCGCCACTGGTATTCATAAAATCCTGTGGCTTGGCAAGCAGCACTTCGCGCGTTTCACCAAAAACATCCGTCACCGTGATTCGCGCGACCATACATCCCGCTTCGCTTTTCCAATAGCGAACACCGTAGTCATCCGCCAAACGGTCAACTACAGCAAAGCCAATGCTATGACGAGTAAACGCATAGTCTGCACCAGGATTGCCCAGACCACAGACTATGCGAATTGTTTTTGGAACAGAGGGCATGAAAACGTCCTATAGCTCGCCGCCGCCACCAAAAATTGTAGAGGTCGGCTGGTTGGTATATACCTTATAAATTGCTTCAGCAAGCTCGTTTGCCACTGAGACAGTCTTGATCTTGGAGCCTTCCTTATTTGCATGCTCGCAAGGAATCGCATTGGTAACGCAGCACTCTTCAATAGGCACATCTTCAAGGCGCTCGATAGCGGGACCAGAAAAAACACCATGTGTAGCGCAGACATAAATGTCGCCTGCGCCCTTCTTCTTAAGCTCCCTCACCGAGCCGCAAAGTGTACCTGCGGTATCAATCATATCGTCGTTGATGATGCAGGTCTTACCTTGAATATCACCAATGATAGCCATGACCTCGGAAACATTGTGACGAGGGCGGCCCTTGTGAGCAATAGCAAGCGAGCAGCCCAGCATATCGGAGAGCTTTTTAGCAGCTTTAGCACGACCCACATCAGGAGAAACAACGACAACGTTTTTCCAATCCCAACCCTTTTCCTCGCCCATCTCGGCATAGTACTTGCCAAAGAGATCAAGGGCGGTAAGGTGGGTGACAGGAATATCAAAAAACCCCTGAATCTGGCCTTGGTGCAAATCAAGAGTAATAACACGATCAACGCCCGCGGTTTCAAGCAGGTTGGCAACAAGGCGAGCAGTAATTGGCTCGCGAGAAGCAGCTTTACGATCCTGACGAGCATAGGCATAGTGAGGAATGACAGCTGTCACACTTGCAGCAGATGCGCGATGGGCTGCGTCAGTTGCAATGAGCAGCTCCAACAGCAGGTCATTAACATTTTTACCTGCAATAGATTGGATAAGAAAAACCTCGTCACCACGAACAGACTCATCAAAACGAGCATATATCTCGCCATTGGCAAACTTTTCGAGCTTGAGACCAGAAACCTCAAGGTGCAAGATGTCGGCAATCTCCTGCGAGAGCTCCTTGTTGCCGCTGCAGGTAAAAAGCTTTATTTCCTTGGTTGCAAACATAGGGGCGCATAGATCTTCGTACATGTACTTGTCCTCCTTGATGGGACTGCGTGGCTGGCACTACGACTCTTTGTAATATTTGAACAATACAGCAAACAAACTGCTTATCAAGGTGTCTATACACCTGGATAGCTAAAAGTAAAACATGTGCTTAGGAAGGCTGTGCAGCATCAAGTTCATCCTCAATGTTAATTTCTTTGGCAACTAAATCCTCAAGAATATAACCATCACCTACCTGCACGTCTGTAAGGCGCGTATGAGGACCAATAAGACAATCTTTGCCAATCTGCGTAGTACCCCAGAGCATCGTAAGAGGCATCAAAGTGGTGTCACGTCCAATACTCACTTCAGGGCCCACCCAGACAAGCGCAGGATCAAGCATCGAAACACCTTCGGCCATCAGTGCATGGTTGATGCGCAACTGCATGGCTTTATTTGCCTCAGCCAACTGTACGCGACTGTTCACGCCCAGCAGCTCAGCGTAATCATCAACATGCACAGAGGCAACGGGCTCACCCATATCCACATAAATACCCACCATGTCTGTGAGGTAATACTCATGCTGGACATTATGGTTGCCAATTTTGTCAATGTTGACCGTAAGCCTGCCTCCACAGAAGCAGTAAATGCTTGAGTTGCATTCAGACAAACTCTGGCGCTGCTCAGGGGTGCAATCTTTATGCTCAATAATTGCCTGAACTTTGCCAGTCTCATCAAAGACAATACGTCCATACCCCGTAGGGTCAGGAGGCGTCATCGTAAGTACCGTACAAGCGTTATGCTCCGATTTTGTGCGTTCAATAAGAGAAACGATGGTTTCAGTGCGCAACAGCGGAGAATCACCAGATAAAACTACGACCGGACCATCAAAGCTACCAAGCGCATCACGTACACAGCGGACAGCGTGACCAGTGCCGAGACGTTCTGCTTGCTCGACAAAAATCACATCTTCACCATCGAGACAATCGCGTACTTCTTGGCTGTGACTTCCCACAACGACCACGATGCGATCAGCTCCAGCTTGACGCGCCACACGCACAGACCACCAGACCAGGGGTCTGTCGAGGAGCTTGTGGGCAACTTTGGAATGGGCAGACTTCATTCGCGTTCCCTCGCCAGCGGCGAGTACAATCGCGGTTGTTGGCATGCCAAGACCCTCCCGTATGGGGTTTGCAGATCCTTAAAGCGAAGTTGAACAAGCTAACTTCTCTTTTAAATTACTATAGCGTAGAGACTACCATGTGGGCGGCAAAACATTCCTGCAAAATGCGACCACAAGAATAAAAGAATTAGCTTTTGATACAAGATTTTGCTGCGCATACACAAGCGCAATAAAAAGTGGCTGGGGCAGAGGGATTCGAACCCCCATTCACGGCACCAAAAACCGTTGTCCTGCCATTGGACGATACCCCAGTGACTCGGCTGATTCTACCAGATGCCTAGCACTTGCGCAGTCGTCATCTCACACGTATATGAAACTTTCGCGATAAATTCTGTTACTTTCCGCTCTGCGTATTTATGGCGACCATTCCTGTTTATGGCGACTACTTCTCTCATTTGTTGCGCGGAGGCCAAGTGCTCGCAATAACTGGAGGCTCTGGGCTTGTCCATGCATCAATCTTTGCATTTGGATCTGCGTCCAAAGTAAGAGGAGCCATCAGGCCTGCACGCCAATTGCGCAGCGCAACAGCCGCAATCATAGCGCCGTTATCACCGCAAACCACCATTGGTGGCACGGTGACACGAACTCCCATCTTGCCAAAGGCTTTTTTGTAAGCCGCGCGCAGTCCAGGATTTGCAGCAACACCGCCACCAACACAGAACTCTTTGACACCCGTCTGACGCACTGCTTCTGTTGCTTTTGCAACTTGCACATCAATAACCGCTGCTTCAAAACTTGCAGCAAGATCTGGCAAGTTGACAGGACGACCAGCCTTATTTTCACCTTCGATATAGGTAATGACAGAGGTTTTAAGCCCCGAAAGAGAGAAGCGGAAATCATGGCTATGCATCATCGCACGGGGGAAGTGAATCGCCTTGGGGTTGCCCTGGGCAGACAGGCGCGAAATCACAGGACCACCGGGATAACCAAGACCGAGTGCTTTTGCCACCTTGTCAAATGCTTCACCCACCGCATCATCAATGGTGGTACCTAAAATCTCGTAATCTCCCCAATCGCGCACATGTACCAACATGGTATTGCCACCAGAAACCAAGCTGGCCACAAAAGGTGGCTGAAGATCAGGCGTCTCAAAGAGGTTAGCAAAAAGATGGCCTTCGAGATGATGTGCCGCCAGCAAGGGCACATGAGCGCCAATGCACAGACCCTTTGCAAAAGCGACGCCCACGACAAGCGCCCCAACAAGTCCAGGACCCGCAGTAACGCCGACAGCCGTAAGGTCTGAGGGTAGCAGCGTTCCAACGCCCAGCAATGCACCTGCTTGCGCGAGCGTTTCTTCGTAGACACCTACAATTGCCTCGGTATGTTTGCGACTGGCAATCTCGGGGACAACCCCGCCAAAACGAGCATGGAAGTCAATTTGAGTTGCCACAACATTGGCGAGAATTTCGCCTTTACCGTTGATGATTGCCATAGCAGTCTCATCACAGGAAGACTCAATAGACAAGATAAGCGGAGCTGCCGCTTTGATGCGCGCCTGAGCCTCTGTAGCGCGTGAAGCAACATGAACTGGCCATTCACGTAGGGACGGCTTGGGCTCGGGACGAGTACCAACAAGCTTCTCATCTAGAGCTAGCGGCAGAGCAGCACGCAAAATCAACGCATCGTGACCTTTGCCATAGTAAGCAGAACGCCTACCTTCCTCACTCATACCGAGCGCCGCATAGGTAGCCTGACCTGCAGTGTTCTTGGAGTCGACCTCAAGGGATAGATAGTGAGCACCAAGCATTTGTCCATCGTAGGCCACGCGAGAAATCAAACGTGTTGCAATGCCTTGCCTACGACGGCTCTGCTCTACTACAACATCTAGTAGCTCAAGATCATCTCCCGCAAGCATACCACCTGCAAAACCAATCACCTGACCGCGATCGTGAGCTACCCACCAACTACGACTGGGCTGGGAGAGCTCTTCAAAAAACATTGCACGCGTCCAGGGCGTATGGGCTGCACCTTGGAAAACATCTTGCTCAAGCCGAACTACCGCATCAAGATCGTTAACTGACATGGGACGAAGCTGTAGATGAATGGACGCAAGTGCATCATCGACTCCCGTAAGCTTTACCGAGGCGGGAAGAGTAAGGCCCAAGCGCTGGCGCTCGCTTTCCTCCGCATCAGATAAGCGGGTATAAACAGGGAGTACGAGTGCGGGATCTCCGTTTCCTGCTCGACTGCGTCCATCAGCAGATGCAGCTGCCATAAGCAAGCCTTCGCCTGTGGGTAGCCAGTTTTGCTCTGCGGCAAAATGCGTCATGCCAGCTAATTCAAAGGCAGCACGGTGTTTCACAAGGCCACCGCCAACCACCAGTAACTCATCTCGGTCTTTACGGGCGCCCCACGCCTGCGCGCAGGCAGCCGCTTTCATCACCGTTTCGGTTTCAAATGTGCGATGTGCACCAGCCTCATCAAGCACATAAATACCCGGATACACTTCACCGCGCATGGCATCAGCCGCCACAGCTATTTTGCCGCGCGTGCCCTGCTTCCACATCGACCAAGCGACAGAATCCAAGGCAGATGCGCCATACAGAGGTAGGTTTGCTCCACAAGCAATACCTTTACCTGTAGCAATGCCAATGCGGACACCAGTAAAAGAGCCGGGACCACGGCCAACGAGCACTGCATCCAAGTCTTCCATGGAAAGTTCTGCTTGTGCAAGCGTTTCTTCACAGCTTGTCACAAGCTCAACATTGGCTTTGCGACGACATAGGTGATCGGAAGAGGCGAGTAGCTCAACCTGTGAGCCTTGTATACGACCCACTGCACATGCCAGCATATCCGTAGAGGTATCAAGAGCAAGCACCAGCTTCCCCAACTGAACGTTCTGCTCGGCCTGCTTTGCATTCATATCGTTAGTGCCATTCATCCGCTACTCATCTCATCAAGCTATTTGCTAAAGACCCCTTGGACGGGGCCACCTCGCTGCCAATCCCAAATTCCTTAGTTTAGCCCTCCTCGCTGCTCAACACCCCTCTTCACCCTCATTACATACCTCTGGCTTCGGTCTCTTCGCTCTTATCTTTCTCGCCTAGCATGTCCCGAGATTTTTCCCTGCCTGCGCTTACAGCAGCAAACGTTGCAACCTCAGGTTGCAACGTTTTTTCCACACCCCCATCTACCTGCATAAACCAATAAATGCGCAGGTAGTTGCTCTCCGTTGCAACCTGAGGTTGCAACGGAGTTAAACAAAGCTAATTCTCATATAAAGTAACACCTTATACCACCAAAGTGCCCACTATAGAGAAGCAGAGCCACGGCACGGGCAACTAATTTAGAAACTAGGCGAGGCAGCTAAGAAGCGAAGTAGCGCGCGGGCAGCGCGGAACAAGACAAAGCTTGCGGGGAGGCTCTTGACCTGCTTCTACCTCATCATCTAGGCGACTAAGATAAATATCTAGACGCTCATCACCAATCTCATCTGCAAACTGCTCGCCCCACTCTATGACACAAACACCGTCGCCACCAAGCACATCAAACAAACCAGTATCTTCTAGCTGATCAGAATCATCTAAACGATACAAGTCAAAGTGATACAGCGGCATATCCTTGCCTTCATAGACCATCTCGATGGTAAAGGTGGGGCTTGTCACATCATCTTCAACGCCCAAGGCATCCGCAATGCCTTTAGTAAGCTGAGTCTTACCGGCGCCAAGATCTCCTGTCAAAATCAGCACATCACCAGGTGCCAACTGCGCGCCAAGCGTACGACCAAACTCAATAGTTTCTTCTGTGGACTGCGTTTTTATACACAGGCCCTCTTCCATCGGCTGCTTACTCACCTTATGCCTCCTGCCGGATGCTCTGCCAGCCAGGCTCCCAACATACGGAAGTCATCATCCAAAAATTGCTGCCATTCACGGTGATATAAAGCAGCGGCGGGATGAAAGACGGGCAGCACCGCAAAATGCCCCGCTTGATAAAATTTCCCACGCAGGCTCATGATACCTGCATCGGTATGTAACACAAAGTGCGCCGCAAAGTTGCCCAAGCACACGATAACATCAGGCCATATACTGCGAATTTGCTCACGCAAAAAAGGTGAGCAATGCTCAATCTCTGAGGGTTGGGGATTACGATTTCCGGGAGGACGACATTTAAGCACGTTGGCAATATAGATGTCCTCACGTCGAAGCCCTGCAAGGCCCAACAGTGCATCAAGGTTGTGACCAGCTGCACCAACAAAAGGTTCCCCTTTGAGATCCTCATTTTTGCCCGGAGCTTCACCTACAAACATCACTCGTGCATGAGGGTTGCCCACACCAAAAACCAGCTGATTGCGAGTCTCTCCTAAAGGACATAGGTGACAGTCACCCAATACCGCACGAATTTCTGCAAGAGAAACCTCGCCTGGCTTTTGATCTTGATGACCAGGGATATGCATAACCCCCATTTTGCCTTCTTCCGAAAATAGACTCGGACGAATTTTGCGCGCTCTAGACATAAACCTTCTCAAGTCTTAACCCAAAGTTACAAGCAACTTCATAATTGATAGTTCCACGTACTGCAGCCATATCATCAAGCGTAATTTCATCGTCACCATCGCGGCCCACAATGGTTACCACATCGCCTTCTTGTACTGGCTCGATAGGTTGATAACTGCGAGCAGTATTAACCTCTACCGCAAACATAAACTGATCCATGCAGATATTGCCTACCTGCTGGAAACGACGTCCCTTGCACAGCACGTCAATACGGTTAGATAGTGTACGAGCAAGTCCGTCTGCATAGCCCAAGGGTACTGTTGCAACCTGCACATTTCCACGAGGAACACGCCAAGTCATCCCATAGCCAACACCTGCTCCTACAGAGGGGTTAATCGCACGCGTTACGCGAGCACGCACGCTCATTGCAGGTTCCAAATCCATACGTGCTGCAGTGGTATCAGAGGCTTGTAAACCATACAAACCTATGCCCACGCGGCACATGTCAAAATGCTGACGCGGATGCAATACCGTACCTGGTGTATTGTCGCAATGTACCAGACCGGGATTCACACCCGATGCGCGCAACTCAGCAATAGCCTCAGAAAAACGGTTAGCCTGCAACTCAAAATCCCAGCTCCCCGGCACTTCAGCTGTTGCAAAATGTGTAAAGGTACCCGCACACTCAAGGCCTCGATGAAAGTCAATCGCATGGCGAAATTCGCGTACCTCGTCAGGCATTACCCCAATACGTGTCATTCCCGTATCAACTGCAAGATGATATTTGCCCACCTTGTTGGCAGCAGCAGCGCACTCGCCGTATGCCAAAGCAAACTCTGTCCCATATACCGATGGCATAATGTCGTATTCCACAAGCGCTGGGACCGCATCAACTGGAGGTTGATTAAGTATCAAAATAGGGCGTGTTGCTCCAGCTTTACGCAGTTCCACACCTTCAGCAACGGTTGCCACCGCAAACTGATCTGCTCCACCAGAACGCATAGCTTTGGCACAAGCAACTGCACCATGGCCATAACCATTTGCCTTAACCACACACATCAGCTTGGTGCCTGGCTCAATCATCGATCGAAATGCCCGTGTATTTCTCTTGATTGCACCAAGATCAATCTCCACCCATGCCCAACGGTCAGAAGGATACTTTGTTTGCACCATGCTGCAGCCTCCTACTCCGTTGCAGTAGGCACATCCAGAAGCGCTACCTGCTCCTCGATGGCATCTGCCGCAAGTCCAATTGCATCAATAACGTCTGTTGCCATTACACCACGCGAGCCAAAACGCCCAGCTGCAATGGCCCCTGCCTGGCCATGAATCTCGCAGGCCAAGGCAGAAAGTAAGGGCAGCCCCTCTGTGCCAATCTTGGTGGTCGCTAACTGCGCTGCAATAATACCGCCCAGTACATCACCCGAACCAGCGGTCGCTAACGCCGCAGGTCCAGGTTTGGGAAGCAGAGCAGACTCTGGGCTCACGCAAGCGGTCGCGCTGCCTTTTGCCACTATACAGAGCTCAGAGCCGCCATCGGCCCAAGCAATGCGACGGGCAGCCTCAAGAGTTGCCGTGAGTGAATCAGGTGGCGTATCAGATAGTCCTACCAATCTGCCAAGCTCACGACGATGCGGCGTCAAAACCAATGGCGCCTTACGACGAATCAGCTCGGGGAATTCATCCAATCGGTTTGAAGTAAGACGAGCAAGACAATTAAGGCCATCAGCATCAATAACCAATGGTTTATCAACGGTAAGTAAAGACGAAATGATAGAAACCGTTGAACCACTCACACGCATGCCAGGTCCTACAAGCGTCACATCGCACTTTTTTGCCAGAGACTCAATAAGATCATGAGCGCGTGTCGAAAAACAACCATCGCCATCAGCAGGAAATGCGATTACCGGAATTTCCATCATGTGTGCTTGCACAAGGCCGGCAATAGCTGCAGGTACCGCAAGCGTTACATAACCAGCACCCGCGCGTGCAGCGGCAAGAGCAGCCATCATCGGAGCGCCTGGATAGCGAGTGGAACCGCCAACCACCAACACGGAGCCACGACTAAACTTATCAACCGCTGAAGACTGCGGCACCATCACATCTAAATAGTCATCAAGATCGGGGCGCCATGCTACCGGATCTGCTTCACGGACAAGTCTTTCGGTCTGCTCGGCCAAAGGAGCTACAACAATAGACCCACAGGCATCGCGACCATCATCAGCTAGCAAACCAGGTTTGAGCACAAGCATTGTCACGGTTATATCGGCGGCTACGCAGGGACCAGAGGCCACACCACGCTGGGCAGAAAGCCCACTTGGCACATCAGCGGAAACCACGCGTGCGCCCGACGCATTCACGGCATCAATCCATACATTAAAAGGCGGACGAGCGCTGCCTTGAAAACCTGTACCCAACATGGCATCAATCACAACATCGACACGCGCAAGCAGAGCATCCAGTTGATCGCGCGGAGGAGCAACCATCACGCCAACGCCTGCTTTGTGGGCTGCTTGAGCACACACGCGAGCAAGATCGCTGTGAATGTCCTCAATCTCTGCAGGCGAAACCACCGTTACGCTGAGTCCACGACGCTTGAGTTCATCTGCTGCTACCCAACCATCACCACCGTTGTTACCCAAGCCTGCAAGGACGGCAACTTCATGGATGTCTTCCATACGCAGTACTTCATGGGCCAACGCAGCGCCTGCGCGGTGCATAAGCTCTGACACGCTCACGCCTGCCTTGGTGAGCGCCTCCTCAACCCTTCTAACATCTTCGACATTAAGCACTGGCTGCATGTCATCACTCCTTCGTGGGGTTTTCTTGGATACGCTCTAATTCATCAATTACCGTCCGAGCACGACGAAAAGTTGCACGTAACTCCTCAGCAGGGTCAGGCTTTTCTTCAAGGCGCGGACGCAAATCTTCGGTCACCGCAACCGCATTGGCAACTGCCACTTCGTGTGTCAAAGACAGGGAAAGGGCAATTTCGCTCACACCCGCCTTTTGTGCCAGCTCAAGTGCACGACCAGCAAGAACTGCATGGCTCTTGCCATCTTCATCGCGCTCGATGGTTACATTTCTCATCCAAATACCATCCTTGGGACCTGCTCCCAAGGCAGTCGCGACAGCTCCGCGAGCAGCAAAACGCGCGGCATAGTGAGCTGCAGGACGAGGGCGAGACTCGCAATAGCGACGCTCATCGTCAGTAAATACCCGACGGGCCATCGACGGGCGGCGAGCCAAAGTGCGCTCAACACGCTCTATATTCAAAATGTTAACGCCGATGCCAGCTGTTGCCATAGTCCTACTCCACTGTCACAGACTTTGCGAGGTTACGAGGTTTATCCACATCACAACCGCGTTCCATCGCAACAAAACGTGCAAGCATCTGCAAGTGCACGATGGCCACAATAGGCACCAATTCTTCTTCGGGAACAGGCGGAATCCAAAGAGTATGCTCACATTGACGTGCTACATCAACATCACCATCGGTGGCCACTGCGATACAGTGTGCACCGCGAGCATGAACTTCCTGAATGTTCGAAACCGTCTTATCATGCACATGGTCTGCTGGCACAATTGCAACCACGGGAAAGCCTGGCTCAAGCAGAGCAATCGGACCGTGCTTCATCTCTCCAGCAGGATAGGCCTCAGCGTGCAAATAGCTAATTTCCTTGAGCTTGAGAGCACCTTCAAATGCTGTCGTTGCATTGACGCCACGACCCAAAAATAGTGCTGAATGCGCCTTGCGAAAAACCTGTGCCACGCGCTTGTCTTGCCAGCTGCGCTTCAAAACCTCACGGATGAGATTGGGCAGTGCCTCAAGATCATGATAGCGTCGAGAAATTTCTTCTGTGGTCATGGCGCCCTTGGCAAAGGCAAGTCGCAGCGTCAAGAGACATGCAGCAACCATCTGTGCCGTATAAGCTTTGGTCGATGCAACACAAACCTCAGGTCCTGCTTGCACATACATTGTGCCGTCGGACTCTCGCGCAGCAGTTGAGCCGAGCACGTTGGTAATTGCAAAGACCTTACAGCCCAAAGCTTTCATACGACGAGCTGCAGTCAGCGTATCTGCCGTTTCGCCCGACTGGGTCACAATAACGCAAAGCGTATGGTCGGTAACCAGTGGATCTTTGTAGTTAAGTTCGGAAGCATATTCACAAAACGTAGGAATATGCGCCCAGCGCTCAATCAGCTCACGGGCAATAAGACAGACGTGGTAAGAAGTTCCGCACGCAACCAAATATACGCGATCGATTGCCGCGAGTTCTTCTTTTGTCATGGAAAGCTCGTCCAGCTCAATGCCATGCTTGCCCAAACGACCCGCGAGCAAGCGCTCCAGCGCCTCGGGCTGCTCGGCAATTTCTTTTGCCATAAAGTCAGGGTAGCCTCCCAGTGTTGCTGCAGAAGCATCCCAATCAACCTGCAGAGTCTGAGGATATGCGCAAGGTGTGCCGTCTGCCTCAAACACCTCAACGTTGCCATTAGCGCAAAGGCGAGCAAACTGACCATCTTCAAGATTGATAACTTCAGAAGCAACGCCTGCAAGTGGCATAACGTCAGAAGCAGCATAGGCACCTTCAGGTGTCGACGCAACTACCAGCGGCGAACCCTTGCGTGCTACAACGAGCTCACCTGGCACATCGGCACACTCAACTGCAAGCGCCCATGAGCCCTCAAGGCGCGATACCGCATTGCGAACCGCGGCAAGCAAATTGCCACGTGCGGGTCCATTCCACGCATCTTCCACTAAATGCGCCACTACTTCAGAGTCCGTCTCGCTCTTGATTTCATGGCCATGCTGCATCAGATAGCTGCGCAAACTGAGATAGTTTTCGATGATGCCGTTGTGCACAATGGCAATGCGCCCCGTACAATCAGTATGAGGATGCGCATTACGATCGGTCGGTGCGCCATGTGTCGCCCACCGCGTATGAGCAATGCCTTGGGTACCTACCAAATTTGCTGTTTGGCAGCGTTCAGCAAGAGTTGCTACACGGCCGGAACATTTCACCGCATGCAGCTCGCCATCAGAAGACAAAATAGACAGGCCAGCGGAGTCGTAGCCTCGATATTCTAAGGCCTGCAGACCATCAAGCAAAAACTGCTGTGCTTGATTTTTGCCGGTAAAGCCAACAATACCGCACATGCATTCCTTCTTCCAAAAGTGCCATATTCTGCATAATTCTACCAGCATCAGCAAAAGACGATATATAGAAAGTACGCATAGCTAAATTGCTTATGTATCTCCCATACAAATCCCGGAAGCGTCCCTTTCTACTGAAGAGTGCGGCTATTAACAACATGTGAGTTGAGTGCAATGACCTGCGTAGCTATTGCACGAAAAAAGACCGATAGTGCCACAGTGGCAACCATCGGTCCTGTCATAACACGCAACTCTTAACTCATAGTGCTCTTAGTAAACACAATAAGTAAGACAAGCAAGACAAGCGCAACGTGCAGGCTTACTTACACAAGCAGACCCTCAACCGTCTCCACAAGATCGGCAGCAGTGAGCTTGAACTCCGCCTGCAAAAACTCGGGCGTACCTACCTGACCAAAGCGCTCATTGACGCCATGACGTTTAAACGGCACCGCAATGCCGCCTTCCATGAGGGTAGCGGCAACAGCCTCGCCCAAACCACCGACGATGCTGTGATTTTCAAAAGTTACCACTGCACGCTTGCCAGCCGCCTCAGCCAAGACAAGCTCAACATCGAGAGGCTTGATGCAGAACATATCGATAACCTCTGCAGAGACGCCCTTCTCGGCAAGCAGATCTGCTGCCTTGAGAGCATCGGCAACCAGCTGGCCCGCGCTGATAATCAGTACATCGGAACCCTCGCGCACTATGTTGCCTTTGCCCATTTCAAAAGTTGAGCCATCAGCATAAATGGAAGGAGCATCCTTGCGCCCTGTGCGCAGATAATGAATACCGTCCATCTTGGCAAACTCTCGCACAATCCAGTCGGCCTGCACTGCATCAGCTGCATCACAGATAACAGAACCTGGCAATGTACGCATAATTGCAACATCTTCCCAAGTTGTATGCGTGCCACCGTTTGCGCCCACTGTAAAGCCAGGGTCAGAACCCCAGATATTGATAGTATTGGCCGCATAACCACCAGATAGGAAAATCTGATCAAAGGCGCGACGCGTCGCAAAAGGCCCAAAAGTATGAGTAAAGGGAATAAATCCCTCAGAACTCATACCAGCCGCAATACCCATCATGTCAGCTTCAGCAATACCTACTTGCACATATTGTTTGGGGTGTGCTTTCAAAATCTTGTTCGTACCAGAGGCCCCACCAAGGTCGGCCTCAAGCATAATAACTTTGTCGTTAGTGTTCATAAGGTCGATGATGCTATCGCAGATGGCATCACGATATGAGGCGCCCTTGCTGCCAAGCGTTTCGGAAAGTGTGAACATTTATGCCTCACTCCCTTCAATTTTTGCATCAAGATCAGCAATAGCTTCATCGGTTGCCTGGTTGATTTCGTCGTTATTCCACTTCATAGAGTGATTAGATACGGCGTTCTCAAAGTACTTGACACCTGCACCCTTAACCGTATCCAAAACGATAGCGTTAGCAGATGATTTGTTCTGCTTTGCAGCCTCAATAGCAGCATCAATTGCGGCAATATCTTGACCGTTGACCTTTTGGGTCTCAAAGCCAAAGGCTTTCATCTTCTCTACGTAATCAAAGCCGTAAAGAACCTCGTCAATAGTGCCATCAAGTTGCTTTTTGTTGCTATCGATAAAGACGATACAGTTGGAAAGCTTCTTTGCTGCAATGAACTGGAATGCCTCCCAGCACTGGCCCTCATTGAGCTCACCGTCGCCTACGATGAGATAGGTGTACGCATCAGATCCTTTAAGCGCAAGTGCCTGCGCAATGCCTGCTGCTTCGGAAGTGCCCTGACCGAGTGAGCCGGTCGTTGCATCAACACCTGGTGTTTTTAGGCGGTCAGTGTGAGATGGCAGATTAGTTCCAGGGTCGTTAAGAGTCATGAGCCACGATTTAGGGAAAAAGCCTCGCTCTGCTAACACAGAATACATAACGGGGCCTGCATGGCCCTTGGACAAGACAATGCGATCGCGCTCTTCCCACTTGGGGTTTGCAGGGTCGTGTTTTAGCTGCTTGGTGTACAAATCGGCCATCAGCTCAACCAAGGATAAGGAGCCGCCAACGTGACCATATCCGCGGTGCTGCAACATGGCAAGTACATCGCGACGCACACGCGCTGCCAGTAGCGTTGCCTCCTTGAGCTCTTCTTCTTTCACGTTACCTCCAATAAATTATGAAACCTTCAAAACAAAAAAGGCCCTGTGAGCCAAGGCTACACAGGGCGATTAGATAGGAATCTAACCCAGCTTTGCCTTGAGCTTTTCTTCAAGTTCAGCCTTATCGAGAATATTGCTTAGAACAACTTTACGATCATCGGGGATGCTCGCAATGAAGTCGCCAAGGTCAGCACCAACCACAAAGAGGTCAGCAGCTGTGGGATTGATATCAGAAATGGTTGTATGGTCAACCTCAATCTCGCTGTGACCAAGCTTCTTGACAACTTCCTCAGTGTTCATGTGAACAATGAGGCTGGAGCCAAGACCAGAACCACAGGCGCACATAATTTTACGAATAGCCATAGTGATCTCCTTTTGGTTGGGCCGCAGACAATCGTTTTAGCGGCGTGTTTGTATCTAGTCTATCCACTTTTTCTCGCAGTAATACAGAACAAATTACAACGCCGATAAACGGTACTTCTAGCAAAGGAGCCGGAGACAGGTGTGCTCCGGCTCCACGTTTTGCTATCTCATCACTTAGACAAGAATTGAGGCATTAGGCCTGCTTCTTGGGAGCGACGAAGTTGTAGATGATCGGCAGCAGGTACACGATGACACAAATTGCAACAAGCAGACCATTCTGTGCAAAGTTGACGGTGTTACCAAAGACGATACCCATCCAGGAGAAGTCAGCATCAGAGAATGTGCTGCCAACATAGCCCAGAGCGCTAAAGACAGGCATGCAAATCATGGGCAGGAAGGTAATAAGCAAGCCGTGTGCAAAGGAGCCAGCGATGCAGCCTTTGAGACCACCTTCAGCATTACCAAAGACGCCAGCAGTTGCGCCGCAGAAGAAGTGAGGTACGACACCAGGAAGGATAAGGGCAACTGGAATGGCTGTGTTGATACCGTTAAGAATCAGCAGACCAACGATACCCCCGATGAAGGAGCTCAAGAAGCCGATGATAACAGCATTGGGAGCATAGGTGAAGGCAACGGGGCAGTCCAGAGCGGGCTTTGCGCCAGGAACGAGCTTGTCAGCGATACCCTTGAAAGCAGGCACAATCTCGCCAATGATCAGGCGGACGCCGGACAGGATGATGTAGACGCCACCAGCAAAGCTCATGCCAGAGGTAAGAGCCCAGACAATCCAGTTGGTCTTGGTCTCGGTGCCAATGTTAAGCAGCGCGCCAAGGTTGCCAACAGTAAGACCATAAGGAGCAAGCAGCTCAGCCGCTGCAGTTGCATCGGTACCAGCAGGAACAATGTTCAGCAGACCCTTGGCAACAGCAACGCCAACAACAATCAGGAAGAAGACCATCATCGTGATGGAAATGGAAACAGTGGTATCACGCAGGAAGACAAGACGCTTGGGGAAGTTAATCTCCTCGGTGCTCTTGCGATTGGGGTCATTAGCAAAAAGCTTACCAATGACACCTGCAAACCAATAACCGATGCCACCAAAGTGACCCAAAGCAACACTATCGGTACCAGTGACCTTGCGGAAGGTAACCTGGCAATAAGCAGGAGACAGAACCATGATGAGACCCAGCAGGCAACCACCAGCAATGTAGAGAGAAGCGCCCTCAAGGTGACCAGCACCACCAAGAATGACAGCAATCATGCATGCCATGTACAGAGTGTGATGGCCCGTCAGGAAGATATAAGGCATACGGGAGAAGCGAGCCAGAACAATGTTGAGCGCCATACCCAAAGCCATGATGATAGCGGAGCTGGTACCAAAGTTCTGAAGAGCGTCAGCGACAACTGCCTCGTTGTTAGGAACAACGCCCTGCATATTAAAGGCGTAGTTAAAAAGCTCACCAAAGGCGAGCAAAGAGCCGGTCTGCAGGAAAGATGCACCTGCGGACAGCACCAAGAAACCAACAATGGTTTTAATGGTGCCTTTGACAATGTCCTCAATAGGCTTGCGCTGCAGGCATAGACCCACAAATGCAAGCAGACCGACTAGAATAGCCGGCGTCGACAGAATGTTGACAATAAAGTCTAGTACTGCCATTTTTCCTCCTCCAGTTGCAATGTGCCTTACATGGTTCCGCTCATATTACAAACGTCCTTTGGCGGCCAGGCCGCAAAGCAACGTATTAGGCGGCAGATGCCTCAACAAAAATTCTGTAGACCTCATCGGCATCAGCAGCGGTTGCCACTTTTTCGATATTTGCAGGATCGGCAAACATCGTTGCCAAGACGCGCATTACATCAATGTGCGAATCGGGATCTGTTGCAGCCAGTGTAACGATGACACGAACAGGCTCGCCGGGCTTGAATTCAACACCCTGGCGCGCAATAGTTACCGCAAGCTGCTGCTTGATTACACCCTGCTCGGGACGGGCATGCAGCAGAGCCAAATCCGGAGCAAGCACAAAGTACGGACCAAACTTGTTTGTGTTTTCGATGATGCCGTCAATATAGGCAGGTGTAACAAAACCACCGTCTACCAACGGTTGGACGGCCACATGAATAGCATCTTGCCAATCTGCACAAGAAGAAACAATTTGTACGTTTTCTCTTTTAAGCATTTCAGACATAGCGCTCATAGTGTTACCTCCCTCAAAAATCGGCTCTCAACACTAGAAGCAACATAAGACCTTTCTATTGGCGCGTAAGCTCTTGGAAAGTTCATAGATGCTTCTCATTACGTGCACATTCTATTCATGTTTTTCCTGTTTTGTTCGAAAAACGTACACATTCCTATTTATTCTCATTTTGTACATATTTTCTACATATTTATGATGAGTTTAAAAAAGGTCTACCGTTTTGGAGGTATCGTGAGGTAGATTTTCCACAAGTCTATCAGCCGAGAGAGAGGGGGTGCGGACTTGTTTCGTCAGGAGCGCTGGGCGCGGATCGTTGCCATCCTTGAGATCGAGGGTTCAGCTAGTGTTGAAAACCTTGCGCGTCGCTTTGATGTGAGTGTCGATAGCATCCGCAAGGATTTACAAGCCCTCTCTCGTGAAGGTCGTATTGAGCGCTATTACGGTGGAGCTCGCAGGGCTACGAGCCCCTCCCCCGCTACTGTCCGCCGTAGTGGTCAGGATCCTATTCGAGGTTTCGAATCTACTGCCCATCCCACTACTCAGCCTCACCCTTGGCCTTGGAACATCTCCGAACCCACCTTAGGCCCCATTTCTGTCGAACAAGAAGTTGACACTACAGCGCATCCTGCTCGTGAAGCAGTTGCACGACGTGCATATCTTGAAATCAACAATGGTGACTCCATCTTTTTGGATGTGTCACGAACAAACCTGTTGCTGGCAGATTTAATTGCCGAAGGCGACAAACGCGTCATTGTTACCACCAATATGATTGAAGTACAGCGGCGCTTGTCTTTCTTGCCTCATGTTACGGTGTTAGGCACGGGTGGCTATCTCAATGTGCAAGTTGCAGGTTCAATGAGTTCTGCTACCCAAAGTTTGTTGGAGCCCTTGCTGATGGCAAAGGCATTTATCGGAGCAAGTGGCATAAACCTCACGCAAGGAGCTGTAACTTCCAACTCCATCGACACAGGCGAGATGAAAGAGCGTGTCATTCATAACGCCTCCTATCGCTTTTTGCTGGTAGAAGAAGAGAAGTTTCACCGTCCTGGCGTATTCCGTTTTGCTTCCATCACTGACTTCTCGGCAATTATCACAAACGCTTCGGATCCTGAGATTTTAACCCAACTCTCCCGCTATGGCGTTCCCACGCTTCGTTCAAATCCAAGCTAACGTCGCTAGGTCGGTCTCTCGCCCAAGCAAATCTGACTGAGCATAAACTCACTTCCTTCTCAGATTTGCCATCACTCCGTCGCTCTATTCGCACATCTCCTTCTCAAATCCAGTATCAACTCATCTTGCAGCATGCCATGCAACAGAAGCCACGTTCTGTTGCATGCCCGATGCCAAACGCCACGTTCTATTTCACTTTTTTTGCCAAAAGCCACGTTTCATTTCACGCGAAAAAAATCTACCTGAGCAAACGTCAGGCCCTTTGAAACAGAGTGTGGCTTTTGACATTTTTTCTGAAACAGAACGTGGCGTTTGGCAAACAAAACCGTGTTGATTGAAACAGAATGTGGCTTTTGGCAAGCAGAGGCCGCGCTAGTTGAAACGATCCGTGACTTTTGGCAAGCAGGACTGTGTTGACTGAAACGACATATGGCGTTTGACACGCGCTGCCGCACACAAAGTCGCGACACAAAAAACCCGCTGGTTTCCCAGCGGGCGGAAAGGGCACAACCCAAATAGGTACAAATACAACGCAGAAGGCTTAGCGCTTGGAGAACTGAGGACGCTTGCGTGCCTTCTTCAGACCGTACTTCTTGCGCTCGACAGCACGTGCATCACGGGTGAGGAAGCCAGCCTTCTTGAGGTCAGCACGGTACTCACCAGCAGAAAGCAGGGCGCGAGCAATGCCCAAACGGATTGCACCAGACTGACCATTGATGCCGCCACCATCACAATTGGCAAAAACATCAAAGTGATCAAGGGTGTCAGTCACACGGAAAGGTGCCAGTGCATTGTCAACAAGCTGCTGACGACCAAAGTAGTTGAGGGCATCGCGGCCATTGACCACGACCTTGCCAGTGCCGGGTACGAGACGCACGCGTGCGGTGGCCTCCTTACGACGGCCAGTGCCAGTGTAGACAACAGTATCTGCCATGGCTAGGCCCTCCAATCAATCTGCGTGGGATTCTGAGCGGTGTGAGGATGCTCGGGGCCAGCATACACCTTGAGCTTCATGCCCTGCTGACGACCCAATCTGGTCTTGGGAAGCATGCCCTTGACAGCGTGCTCAACAACACGCTCAGGGTGCTTTGCCATAGCTTCCTTAAAAGACTCAAAATGCATTCCGCCTAGCCAGCCAGAATAGCGCCAGTAGCGCTTTGCATCTGCCTTGTTGCCAGACAAAACAACCTTGTCAGCGTTGATAACGACAACAAAGTCACCCGTGTCAGCATTAGGGGTGTACTGTGGCTTGTTCTTACCACGAAGCGCCATAGCCGCCACTGTTGCGAGGCGACCAAGCGTTGCGCCATCAGCGTCGATGAGCAACCACTTGCGCTCAATCTCGCCCTTGTTGGCGTAATGAGTCGACTTGTTCACTTGACTCCTCCACTTACCTACTAAAATGCGTCAGCTCCTGGACGAACAGACGCTTGCTTTTTCTTCTCAGAGGTTACGGGGCTCTGCAAAGAAGCGTTCTCAAGTATAGCGCGAAAAAACACCCATGTGCAGCGCTTTTTTTCATACACAACTTATACAAGCAAACCCCTACCAGATAAACTGGCAGGGGTTAAAGCTACAAACTATCCAACTACAACAGAGAAGGACAAAACCATCTGTGTTCGTAATTATCTTACGTAAGCAAAGCCAGCGCTTCACTATCAGCAACAATCGTGCAGTCAGGGTGCAGCTGTAAAACAGAAGCGGGCACTTCAGGCGTCACAGGGCCACGAACAGTATCATAGATTGCCTGAGCCTTCTTGGGGCCGCTTGCAATCAACAGAACACGGCGAGCATGCATGATGGTACCAATACCCATGGTATATGCCTGGCGAGGCACGTCTTCGATATGATCAAAAAGACGGCTATTTGCCTCAATGGTTGACTCAGTAAGATCTACGCATTGGGTACCAGCAGCAAAGGCGGAGGCGGGCTCATTAAAGCCAATATGGCCGTTATTGCCAATGCCTAGTAGTTGAAGATCGACATATCCAGCAGCTTCAACCAGCGCATCATAGCCTGAGCATGCCTCTTCGGCATTGGGATTGGAGCCGTCGGGCACATGAGTGGCCTCAATATCAATATTGATATGTGAGAAGAGATGCTCGTACATAAAATAGTGGTAGCTTTGAGGGTCATCGTGAGACAAGCCACGATACTCATCAAGGTTGTACGTGCTCACCCGAGAGAAATCCAAATAACCTTGCTTGTACCAATCAATAAGCTGATTGTATGCACCAATAGGAGTGGTACCTGTAGCCAAACCCAAAGCGCAGTTGGGCTTGAGCAAAACCTGTGCACCCATAATGGCTGCAGCCTTGCGGCTCATATCCTCATAATCTCTTGCCTCGATGATGCGCATATGGCATCTCCTTTCGCAAAAACACAATTTTTAAGCCGAACAAAACACTCGTCCACCCACAGCTTTCGCAACAATACTGGATTGCACCCTATTCATCAATTGCCGCGCAAAACCACTTGGTAAGAGAGGTGGGATGAGTAATGCCCGTACCCACCACAACCGCCCAAGCTCCTGCACTCATAGCAGCAGCAGCATCGGCTGGTGTATGTACATGCCCCTCACAAATCACAGGTATGCTAGGGAATTCTTCAACCGCTTGACGCAAAATTGGCAAATCAGGACCTTCTGACATCGTGGTATTGATGGCAGCTTTGTTATGCGAAAGGGTTGTCGAAATCACGTCACAACCAACAGCAACCGCATGTCGAATATCTTCAATTGTCATGCAGTCAGCCATCACCAGTGTCTCGCACTGCGCGCGCAAATCAACAACGGTCTGTTCAAAGCTTCGGCCATCAGGGCGAGGACGATCCGTCGCATCGATTGCAACTATGTCGGCACCTGCATTGACGCAAGCGATAGCATGGCGCAGGGTTGGCGTGATATAGACACCCTCATGGCCTTCTTTCCAAAGACCAATAACGGGAACATCCACTCGACCCTTGATGGCAGCAATATCAGACAATCCCTGACAGCGAATAGCTGCAGCTCCTCCGAGCTCACAGGCGCGCGCCATCTGAGCCATAGTTTCGGGATGTCGCAAGGGCTCGCCAGGATAAGCCTGAACGCTCACAATGAGCTTGCCTTTCAGATTTTGGATGAGCTGTGGCACTGCCATGAAGCTTCCTCCTACTCACTAATCTCTGCATAGCCTGAGTGCAAGAAGTTTTCTGCCGCACCGATAATCGGAGCCTCTCCCCCAAGCTCGCCACTGACAATCGCTGTCTTTTGGACAGGTGGCATTGCTTGTCCCAGAAATGCCTGATGCATGGCATCAGACCAGTCGGGGCCACACTGTGCTACCGAACCAGACAATATGACGCAGGCGGGGTCAAGCATATTGCACATGCTGCCAAGCACCTCACCTAAAGCCCTGCCAGCGCGCTCTTCTGCTCTCTTAGCAGCACTATCTCCTTCAGCAGCCAGCCGGTCAATTTCAGCACCATCCATGGGACTGCCATTTGCCTGAGTATGACTGCCACCAAGACGAACAAATTCCTCGATAATGCCCGGACCTGCAGCAATAGGCTCAAGATGACCCGTTGCTCCACAAGAACAAGGAACACCCGCGGCTGCAATACAGGCGACATGCCCGATGTGCCCTGCTTCATCGTGAGCGCCAAGCATGATGGTGCCGCGCTCGACATAGGCACCACCAATACCAGTGCCAACGGCTACCACCAGACAGCTCGACATTCCACGCCCACCACCGCGACGCGCCTCACCTAAAGCATGGGCATGGACATCATTCAAGACGCGGCAAGGCAGACCTGAGCGAGCACTCACTTCTGCTCCTAGATGCGTACCACCCCACCCAGGCATAAGATCATTTGCAAAGGTAATGTCACCGTTGCGAGGATTAACCACGCCAGCACTGGAAATACCCACACCAACAGGCGTGACGCCCAGCTCACGAGCCCGCGCTTGAGCAGCTTTGACCTGCTCGATAACGGTAGCCAAAACGTGTTTGCCACCGCATTTGGCCTCAGTGGGAACTTTTTCGACTGCCTCAACACGAACTGAGTCCTCACTTAGCAGTACAATCCCACACGCAATCTTGGTACCGCCAATATCAACGCCTACAACTGCAGTCTCTTTTGCCATATGTCAACCTCCTTAGAGCAGGCCGTTATTCACCAGTACCGTACGAATAGCCTCAACATTGGCACCCTCAAGCCGCTTGACGGGACGAAGCATTTGATTGGTCGCAAAAATACCCATGAGCTGCAGCGCAGTCTTAAAAGCGCCAACGCCTGCCGCAAAGCCCTGCACACCTGAAGTGACATCAAAAATGTGGCTAATTTCGTTTAGCCTGTCCTGCTCTGCCTTAGCTGTTGACCAATCTCCTGCCTCAGCTGCTTTCCACATACGGACGTAGCCCGAAGGCTCTACGTTAGCAAGGCCGGGCACCGAGCCATCAGCACCAGAAAGATAAGCGCCATCAACTACGATTTCATGACCTGTCAACAGAGACAGGGGGTGTCCCACCTTCTCATTTTCTTGGCAGAGATAGCGGAAGGAAATGTCATCGCCAGAGGAGTCCTTGACGCCAGCAAGCACACCATCCTCACCCAAGCGAATAAGCATCTTCCAGTCAAGCTTGGTGTGTACGCACACGGGGATGTCATAAGCAAAAATCGGCAACTCAAGCGCTTCATGCAAGATGCGGAAATGTGCCTCATTTTCAGCTTGCCCACCCAAGGCATAAAACGGCGCTGTCGCCACGAGAGCATCTACGCCCAGCTTTTGTGCACGCTTGCCTTGGTCGATTACGCGCTCGGTCTCGGTATCAATAATGCCAAGCAAAACAGGAACACGATGGTTGACAATACGCATAGCTTCACGCGCAATTTCATCGCGGCGCTCATCAGTAGCAAGAGCCGCCTCGCCTGATGAGCCCAAGAAGAACAAGCCATCGACACCAGCATCAATCATGCGATTGATACTACGCTCGAAAGACTCAACATCAAGCTGACGGTCGTCGGTATCGGGAACAACTACAGGAGGTATAACGCCACGAATTTTGAAATCCGACATTGTTTTTCCTTTCCCATGTTGGAAGTACTTCTTCTTTACGTATTTAAGTCTACAGATGCATAAAAGCTAAAAGTTTATTTTCAAAGTCATTGACACGCTCATGGGCATATTTTGGATAATCCACGCAGGTCACATTTCCCGCAAGAGCAGACACCACTTCCTTTGTAGCAGATGGCAATGCCTCTGTATCCATCAGGCAACGCCCCACCAATGTCTGCGTTGTCACAAGCGATGCAAATGAACGCGTATCTACATAACTCAGGGTGTTAAACAGTGCTTCCGCAGTGATACCCCTTGGATCAACTTCGCGAAAATATCGCCGTAATCCTACCGTCAAATCTCCATCAGCGTCGCTTTCCCACAGCTGACGCCAGTTTGCCGCAGAAGGGTTGAGTGCTGCGCAGGCAAGCAGCGTTGCTGGAGTCAAAATTTTCGAGCTTAAAGCAGCAGAGTCTAAAGCAAGCGCTCCGCCCCAGCCTTCGCCCCAAAGCACGAGTCCTGTGCGAGCGCAAAATGTCTGAGTTGCCGCAATACCCACAGCAGTGAGCGCGTCTTCGATAATCTGGGCCAACTCCAAAGCATCAGGGCCATTTTGCCAGCCGCGCGTAACATCGCCTGACCATGGGCGCATCTCTGGCGCAAATACTGAATACCCCAGTGACACAAAACGAGAGAGGTAAAACCAACCTCGCTGAGGCCGGCCCACATCGTGGAAAACCACCACACAAGGTCCTTGCGACAGCTGTTTTGGCTGAAGATAGCGTGCGTGTAGCTCTGCTCCATCGCTTGCACGATAGCTCAGATACTCACATCTAAGCTTTGAGCTGCTTTTTATAACGTCTGCGGGTTGACGCCGCACGTCTTGGTCAAGCAAAACTCGACTTGCCCGCGCACGCCAGTACTCTTCAAAATCGCGAGGAGTGCTCATTATGCGTTTGCACCTCCTCCTATGCCGACAAGACCCAACTGATAGAAATCATTAATCAAATCATCGTACGCTTGGATTTCCTCATGTCCAAACGATGGAAACGTCACGTGAACCTTCGGGCAGTTGAGCGCATTGTAGACGGCATACTGCGTAGGCAGAGGACAGACCGCATCGGAAAGACCAGACCCAAACAGCACTTCCGAGCGCACTAAATGAGCAAAGCTCAGCGTATCGATATAAGCAAGTTTGCCAAAGATCTCGTCTTGTCGTGTGCCATCTGGATCAAACCACCGTGAGTAATAACGCAGTCCCTCATAAGCAAGTTCATCTTGGCCAAGCTCAAATACGCGACGAAAATCCGACAGGAAGGGATATAAAATTGAAGCACGCACAATAAAGTCGGAATTTAGCGCACAGCAAGCAATGCCCATCCCGCCACCTTGGGAGGCGCCATTTACAAAGACACGGGCGCAATCGATGCACGGTAGCTGCCGCACAATCCGACAAAGTATGCGCACATTTTGGTAAAGACGCACGTAGTAGCTGTCTTTCATATCTCCATCAAGACCTGCGATGAGATGCCCTGAAACTGTTGTGCCTTTATATCCACCGATATCTTCGCTTTTGCCGCCCTGCCCAGGGTTATCCAGAGCAAGCACCGCATACCCCAAACCCGCAAAAGAAGCCTGCTCAAACCAACTACGTGTAGCTCCTGGATAGCCATGAAACTGCAATACCAAAGGCGCCGATGCATCTGTCACGGGCAAGACATACTTTGCATAGAGTCGCGCCCCGCCCATCCCATAAAACCACACATCAAAGAACTGGCAGCAATCATACTGAGGTACCTCATCTGCAGGCGAGATGTCATAACGCAACGGTATAGCATCAGCCTCAGCCATTCTCTCCGCCCAAAACTCATTAAAGTCAAGCGGCGGTACCGTAGCGCCGTGTATTTTTTTGAGTTCTGCGAGTTGAGATGCAGTTACAGGCACAAGCCACCTCCAGATATACGAGACGGGCGAGCGAAGACGCGGCATCTCGTATGAGACACCGCGTCATAGTCAGTCAAATATTTATCTTCCTAATTTGGGATGGAGCAACGAAGGCGCAGCGGCAAGAAGGGTCCTTGTGTAACCATCTGACGGATTAAGGAACACCTCGTCCGAAGGTCCAAATTCGACAATCTTGCCCCTGTTCATCACGGCAATATCATCGGAGACATAGTGCACCGAAGAAATATCGTGAGAGATAAAGACCATTGCGAGACCCAAATCGCGCTTTAGGTCAGTCAAGAGGTTCAAGATCTGTGCGCGTACCGATACGTCCAGTGCAGAGGTAGGCTCATCGGCAATGATTGCGTCTGGCCCCAGTGAAAGCGCACGAGCAATAGCTACACGCTGACGTTGACCACCTGAGAGCTGACCTGGCAAAGCCTGAAGGCTACTTGAAGGCAAACCGACCATATCCAACAATTCACGCACACGCTTTTCTTGCTCGGGAGTGCTGCCAATATGATGCACCAGCAAAGGATCCATGAGCTGGTCGTGCACAGTCATGCGGGCGTTGAGCGCAGTGGCTGGATTTTGGAAAACAACCGAAATAACGCGACCAATCTTCATACGATCCTCAGCGGAGCGTCTTGTCACGTCTACACCCTTAAACCAAACCTTCCCCTCCGTAGGCGTCTGTAGACCACACATAACGTTGGCAGTCGTGGACTTGCCACAGCCGGACTCACCAACAATGCCAATTGTCCGTCCTGGCATTAAGCGCAGCGTGACACCTTTAACTGCTTGCACCAAATTGGGATGCAAGATGGGTCCTGTACGCGTACGGAACGTCACCTTGATGTCATCAAGAAAGATGATAGGGGTCACACCATCTACCGTGCCATCAGGCGCAGTGTTCTGAATGGTTTCGCTCATTACTTAACACCTCCCTTGACCTGCTGTGCATGTGGTACAAGACCAGCAGCAATCATGTCTTCATCGGGAATTTCGTTGTACACGTGGTTGGGGTGACCCACCTCAGTCTTGAGAATAGGTCGAATGTCCAAACCAACCTCAGGATGGCTTGAGCGCGGAGCAAAGCGATCACCTATGGGGAAGTCCTTGGGCGAAGGCACCGTTCCTGGCACCTGATGCAACCTACCGCTTGCAGCCTCGATAGAAAGCACCGAGCCAAGCAAACCACGGGTGTATTCGTGAATCGGATTTGCAAGCAGTTCGCTCGTGGGAGCCTGCTCGACAACCTGACCGGCATACATAACCGTGATATCGTTAGCAACCTCGGCCACCAAGGCCAAGTCGTGACTGACAAAGAGCATGGCAAAGCCAAGCTTCTCGCGTAGCTCGTTCAAAAGCTTGATGACCTGCTTTTGCACGGTAACATCGAGCGCCGTTGTAGGCTCATCACAAATTACCAAACGTGGGTCACGCGTCAGAGCCATAGCGATAAGCACGCGCTGGCACTGACCACCGGACAATTCATGCGGATAGCTTTCAAGTGTACGTTTGGGATCAAGACCAACAAGCTCAAGAAGCTCTTCAGCCGAGCGCGTGCCACCACGATCGGTGAGCTGCTTCATCTGAGCTCGAATGAGCATTGACGGATTGAGCGAAGATAAGGCGTCTTGTGGCACCATGGCAATTTCGTTGCCACGCAGAGCTTCGCGTTCCTTGTCATTAAGATCCAACAGGTTACGACCATCATAAAGAACCTCACCTGAGACCGTCGCACGTGGATCAAGCAAGCCCATCACCGTAAGAGCCGTGATGGATTTGCCACATCCAGATTCACCCACCAAGCCCATGGTCTGACCAGGACGAACGGAATAACTGACATGGTCAACTACATCGACATCACCATGGCGTGGGAAGCGAATACAAAGGTCTTTGACCTCAAGCAAAGGCTTCACATCATAGTCAGGTTTATGACGATCAGCGCGTTGAAGTTCTACCTCACGCAATGCAGTAAGTGCGGCAGCAAGGGCGGGAGCCTGAGCCTTGTAAGCAGAGACGGGATTGGCAAGAATACGATCTTCTTCACGAGTGGAATCGTTATTTGCCTCAACATTAGCCGTAGGAGCTGCAACGATTGCGTCAGTGATACCCTCAGCCAGAATATTAAGTGCAAGAGAGGTCAACATAATTGCTAGGCCGGGATAGAGTGCCTGCCACCAACGACCTGCCAAAACGCCTCCACGAGCATTAGACAAAATATTGCCCCAAGTAGGAGTCGGCTCAACAATGCCCGCACCAATAAAGGTAAGAGATGCCTCAAAAACAATAGCGTCTGCAACCAATGTCACTGTAAATACCATGATGGGAGCGATGCAATTGCGCAGGACATGCTTCCACAAAATCCAAGGTGCGCGAGCACCCGACACCACAACTGCTCGTACATAGTCTTCGCCATATTCAGAAATGATATTTGCTCGCACAATACGCGCAATCTGTGGTGTATACATCAAGCCGATAGACGCAATAATTGCTGGCACGCTATTGCCCAACACTGAGACCAAAACAGCGGCAAGGGCGATGCCCGGAATGGACATAATAATGTCCAAGATACGCATGATGACTTCAGAAATCCATTTGCGGGTAACTGCGGCAAGGGCACCAAGGATTGAGCCCAGTACAAGAGCAAAGACTACCGAGCCAAAGCCAATAACAAGCGAGTAGCGGCCACCATACATAAGGCGGGATAGTACATCTCGTCCCTTGTCATCAGTACCAAAAAAGAACTGAGCATTAGGAGCAGTTCGCGCAGAGAAGATCTCCGTTGGATGGTGTGGTGCAAGCACGCTCGCCAGGATAGAAATGACTGCAACCACCGCAAGGAGAATCAAAGCAACTTTCGAAGGAGTAGCAAGACGTTTCCAGCCACCAAGTCGCGGCTTGCGACCGGCCAACGCCTCCAACTTTTCTGTCTGTTCTTTTCTACTCATGGCTACACCGACCTAATGCGCGGGTTGATTAGCAGGTAGAGCATATCAACCACAATGTTGATAACGATAAAGGCGATAGCGACCACGGTAGTGACGCCTTGTACCAGCGTAGGAATGTTTCCCTGAACACCTGCGAGTAGTGTCATGCCCATTCCCGGCAGGTTGAATACAACCTCAATAACAACAGCACCACCCATGAGATAACCAATCTTCATACCCAAGGTAGTAACTGGAGTAATCAAAGCATTGCGCAAAACATTGCGACTAACGATGGTGGCATAGGGAATACCTGCCGCGCGTGCAGTACGCACGTAATCGCGATCAAGCTCCTCAACCATAGAAGTACGCACAATACGAATCATCTGACCAGTAAGCGGGGTTGCTAGTGCAATAGCAGGAAGCAACATGCGCCCCCAATAGCCCGCCGTACCAAAAGGTGGCAAGGGACCAGAAACAGGTAGCTTGCCGAGGAACATCAAAATAAGCATAACGCCCAACCAAAACGAGGGTGTAGCCAATGCTGCAATCGAAAAAACGCGCAACAGTTGATCAGGCCACTTATCTCTGTAGAGCGCTGCAATCACACCTAGGATGAACGAGACAATTGCGCCAATAAGCAAACCAATAAACGTAAGCTGCAAAGTAACGGGCAAAGCCAAGGCAATACGATCAGCAACCGACGCCCTATTGACACCATATGTGCCCAAGTCGCCATGGAAAAAATTGTTCATGTAGCGGCCATAACGTACTGGCAACGGATCATCAAGTCCATACTGCTTGTGGTATGCCTGCACCTGTTCTATGGTGGCACTCTCTCCCAGGGCCGCATATGCCTCATCTACCGGCGAGAATGACATAAGGAAAAACACGAGGAATGACACACCAATAATCATTATGGGAAATGCAATAAGACGTCTACCAATAAGACGCAGGAGGTTGTTCATGAGGCCCCTTTCTGTCCGCGTCCACTCCCGTCTCCCCCGCGGGAGGATGCAAAAACCTCAAAGGTTCTTGCGAAAAAGGGTACCAGCCATAGAGACTGGCACCCTTTCTTTGTCAGCGCATATACGCCGAAAGCTTATGCTCCGGTGGTAGCTGCACCGAGGAAATCCATGCCAGGAATGGGGATGCCAGCAAAATCGGCAATCTTTTCGGCACTATAAGCAGTGGAAACCTTACGGTGCAGAAGGGGATACAGAGGTACGTATTCGGAAATCTTATCGAAGCACTCGTTCCAAAGCTTCTGCTGAGCGTCCGCATCGACTTCCTGACGTGCCTTGTCCATGAGGTCGTTGACCTCCTTGAACTGATCGGGGTTGCCCATCTGCCAGAACGTACGGGTCTTGGTAAAGGCGCCGTCAGCGTAGAACCAGCACATAAGCAGGTCGGGGTCATTACCAAAGCAAGAGGGATCGCCAGGAGCCAACAGTAAGTCGCCCCAACCCTCTGTGCTCACAAGGTCAGCATAGATGGCCGAAGACTGCTGGGTATTGATGGTGGTCTTAAAGCCAAGAGCATCAAGGTCTTCTTTGACCTGCGCTGCCATAGAGACAATCCAGCCGTGGTCGGTGGTGTTCAGGGTAATAGCGCCAGGGGTGACACCCGCGTCAGCCAAAAGCTTCTTTGCTTTCTCGGGGTCATAGGTGTAGACATTTGCTGCCTTGTTGTAGTTGGCAAACGTCTCGGGGATGTAGCAGCTAGCTGCAGTTGCCTGATTGAGCAGAACATTCTCAATCATCTTGGGGACATTGAGAGCGTAGAAGATGGCCTGGCGAGCAACATTGTTCTTCCAAGGATCCTTAGCGCAGTCAAATGCCAAGAAGGGCAGAGAGAAGCCCTGGATGGAGTCAACCTTAAGACCGGCACCGGTAAGCTGATCGATGGAGTCAGCAGGGACATTCTCCATCACCATTGTCGTGCCGTCCATTGCCGCAGTTACACGAGCGGTGTCGTCGACCATAGACGTGTAGGTAAGCTTCTCATCCTTTGCGGGGAACTTGCCGTTGTAATGCTCGTTAGGAACCAAGGTAACGGTAAGACCATCAGCACTGATCTCGTCAAACTTCCAAGGACCCGTGCAAATCGGCTTTGCTGTAGCGTCATCATCGCTCATGGATGTGGGGATGACGCCAAAGACAGCGAGGCGCTGCTTGATAAGACCAAACGGATACGCAAGTTTCACGGTGACGGTCTTGTCGTCTTTTGCCTCCAGCGCAGAGAAGGGAGTCAGGAAAGACTGATAGATATTGCCCTCAGCGCTTGCACGCTTAAAGGAGGAGACAACATCTTCTGCCTTGACGTCGGTGCCGTCGGAGAACTTTGCACCGTCGCGCAGAGTAATTTCATACGTAGTGTCGTCAACCTTGACGGGGTCATCAGCTGCAAGCTGGTTGTAGACCGAGAAGTCATGGAAGTCGAAACCGTATAGACCTTCCATCACATTGATGTTGACACCCATGCAAAATGCAGAGGAAGTCGTACCAGGGTGGAAGTTGTTGCCTGCATAGCCAGAACCAGCAGTGATGGTGCCGCCGCCTTTGCCAGCAGGTCCAGCTCCACTACCAGAACTGGAAGGAGCAGACTGACCACCGCATGCTGCGAGACCGAGCATAGCTGCTACCGCACCGGACGTACCAATAAACTGCCTACGAGAGATGGCTGACATGCATACCCCTTTCGAATGAGGTTACCCGACAACTATCGTCGATGACTGAACGAGCGCTTTTTGCGCACGCATTTGTTTAATAATGCAAACAACCTTGATGATGCGGCCATTGAATTTCGGCAGACGGTCATAATCTGCCCTGAGCGGGATACCACCTCATCAACTGGTACTATTATTGAATACCGATTTTATATTACCTAGCAAAATACTAGGTTGATTAAGCCAGCTTTTTACTTATTCATTTTTATAAATTTTTTATTTTTCGGCAGGATGTAGAAACTTGTCAATTTCAGCAAGACGCGCCTGCGTCTGACGACGACCCTGAAGATAGAGGTCGAGCAAGGGCGCTCCATCATGTTCATTGACAGAAACTTCTACAGGCTTATCAGGAGCGATAACGAGGATTTTTCCCTCTTCCTCAAGTTGCCACAAACGTTTACGCTGCTCGTTATAGCGGATATAACGTGTACGAAGCGCCTCAAGATAGTAGGGGTAATTGTCATAAAGATGTGAGCGAAGAGCAAGACGTTGAGATGAGGCAGCTTTTTGATACGTGCGGTCGCGGGTAAGCACGACAAGCGCTCGGTCTGCTGGTACATATCCTTCGGGAAGTGAGCCGGCTGCGCTTTCAAGTCCAAGCGCTGCTTCAAAGGCAACCGAATCGCCAGTACCGCCATCAAGATAGCGATGCCCGCCAAACTCAACCATACGAGAAACTACGGGCAGTGATGCAGAAGCACGCACCGCCAAAAAATCTTCTTTGCTACGCACAGGTAGGTAGGCAGCCGTACCAAACACGACATCAGTTGCTATTGCATAAAGCTCCAGAGGATTATCAAAAAATTCTTCATAATCGCAGGGGTCGAGTTTGTTTTGGACTTCGTCGTAGATAAACTCACCGCTTGCTAAATCACCTGTCTTGGCTAAAGACATAAAGGACATAAAGCGGCGATCATCCCGAAAGGCGAGCATGATGCGCATAGTGCGCCCAATCTGGCGACTCTTTACGTTAACAGCATTCATAGCACCAGCAGAGGTACCCCAAACACTGGCATACTCATCGCCCAGCCCTCGCTCCATCAACACATCGAGTACGCCTGCCGTAAAGATGCCTCGGTAGCCACCGCCTTCAAGCACCAAAGCGATGCGATTTTGTATGCTCATCTTGGCTCCTGTCTACATATATGCTTACTTGGGTAGAATAAACTACGTCAAAGCGTTATGCTGCGATGGTACTTTGAAATTCGCATGGTGGCCCTGTGCCCCTTTTTGACTGGTGCGCCACGGCGTGCCAGCGCTGGTGTGTAACTGCATGCCAGCGGCTTATTTTTTGGGGGCGACTGGTTTCGACAGGGTAATTCTGAGATGGGCAGCAGGTCGTGGTCTCCTCGCCACGTAAAACAGGGGTACAGTCAAAATTGAATTGACGACAA
Organism: Olegusella massiliensis; assembly: GCF_900078545.1. Classification (GTDB taxonomy): domain Bacteria; phylum Actinomycetota; class Coriobacteriia; order Coriobacteriales; family Atopobiaceae; genus Olegusella; species Olegusella massiliensis. The sequence continues at coordinate 1,055,315 of NZ_FLLS01000002.1, read as the reverse complement.
CGTTCTTTCTTTTGAGCCTTCCATGGCTCTCGCCGCTTAATTAAGCCTGGCGCGTCTATCCGGGGAACACTCCCGCCCCCGGTGTGACGTCATCTAGGGAGATGCGCTTGCGGACGTAGTCGGTATGCCGCAAGCAAAGACTGAACCGACTGGGATACTGCGCGCTGGTCAGCGTGTGTACAGCATCCAAGATTAAATCGCTGGCTGAACCTGGAGACACCTGTCAGGGAGTTGCTTTGGACCGGAGTTCGATTCTCCGCGCCTCCACCATGACGTTTCAGGCTCCTATCGGCGTTTCCGCTGGTAGGGGTCTTATTTTATTAAGCCATTACTATCGGGAATTGACAAACATCCGCAGGTAAATACATGTGTTAAGCAACTATATAACAGATGGTTCAAGCTTCGACTCCTCCAACTGTTGATGGTTCAAACTTTGGCATGCCCATCCATAAAACCGCAGGTCAGAATTTGTGACAACTCGAAGAACGAACCATCCTTGCTGATTGACACCGAAACACGAACCGTCTGCGCTATTCGATACATAAGCAAGGCAATATGACATGTTAATTTGCGTTGCTTGCAGCAACGCAAAGAGCGTCTATCGTGAGTACGGAAGGAGGTTTTTAATAATGCTAAACGAAAATATCAAAGCGCTGAGAAAATCTAAGGGACTTTCGCAGGACGACCTTGCTATCAAGCTGAACGTGGTGCGGCAAACGGTTTCAAAATGGGAACGAGGCCTATCGGTCCCTGATTCTGAAATGCTTATTTCCATATCAGATGTATTCGAAGTCCCCACAAGCACACTGCTTGGCGAGAACGTAACGGTAACTGAAACTGACGAACTAAAGGTCATATCAGAAAAGCTTGAGGTCATTAACTTTCAACTAGCACAACAGAAAGAGGCTAGGAGAAAGCACCTTCGATGGTTTTTGATTCTACTATGCGTTGCAATTGTCATCATCTTTGCAGTTCTATTAGGAATAGACGGATCGTATTTGGAATGGGACTATAGCAATCCTGAGACTGCTGTGATAGGAACCATTATCCATAGCTTTGAATGGGCTTTTGTCAGACTTGCCCCTATTGTTTTGGTTGGCGCAGGCATCGGGATAATCCTCATAGAAAAAAAGAGTTATTAGCAAGCCTGCTGAAGATAAGAGTCTTGAGCAGTCAGATCAGAATCGATCGCTTATACACCTGCCAAAGTATTCTTAGTTGCGCTCAATTTTGCTGCGGTTGATTGTCGTCACTAATAAAAGAGTATTAGCGCTCGTTATCGTTCCTTGGCTTAAGGTCGATGCGTTCGCTGCCATCCTGGCGCTCAAGGACTAAGCACTAACCACAAGGCGCCCACTGGCATCGCAGCTTAAAGCCGAATGGCGTGATGAAGCAAAAAGTGGAAAATGCGGCGATGTGATTGCCCAAAGAAAACGCCGCCCCTAACTAAATAGGAACGGCCGCTCTCTTCACTCTACAAAAGTGATTTGGAGATGGCTTGACCTATTGCAGTAGGTGCCGTCCGTCTTACGTTGTAGCATCAGCTGCAATGTAAGCCCACGACGAACAGAGAAAATCATGATTGCCGTATAGGAGCATGGTGAGCTGCTTACGGGTAAAAGAGTGCCTACTGAACCACCTATAGGAAAAAAAGAAGTCGCCATCACATTTATATACAAAACGCTCTTATCAAGCACACATCAAAGCGCTGCAAAAGTTTATTCCATAATGTGGACAATGCGACGATCGGGTACAAACCAGATAACGTTGACCACAAAGTAAAAAAGCACGGCAACCCAAGGCAGCCAAAACGCTATCACAGCGCCACTTGCATAGAAACACATCGATACGCGCTCCTTGATGCGCTCGCCTAGCCTGTCGTCAAGGCTATACCGTGCACCGCGCTGCTTTGCCTCTTCACGTTCGCACTCAACTACACAGTGTTCAAGATACACATAGGTCCGATTGCATGCCAGCAAAATGACACCAAAAAAAGATACTGTATGCGGAGCAAGCATATAGAGTGCCACCCAGCCCGTCGCAAAGCTCACCAGACTCAGCGCAAAAAGCCATGCCATATTTGCCCACATGATTTTTTCAGAAACTTTTTCAATGGTATGAATCAGATGATGGTGGTTGCCCCAATAGATACCAATCACGATAAAGCTTATTGCATAACAGAAAAAAGCAGGAACTTGTACCAAGAGATTGGCATACGTATCTCCTTCTGGCAGTCGAAATGTCAGCAGGGTAATCGTAATAAAAATTGCAATACAGCCATCAGAAAAAGCTTCAAGTCTATCTGTTGTCATGCGTCACACCGCCGTCAAACTCATAAGCACCCGTATTAAAAAGGCGACCCCGCAGGGCCGCCTCTACCATACACATTGTAAGAAGTACTAATCCTCAACCAGCTCGAACATATCAGCACCGACGCCGCAGACGGGGCAGACATAGTCATCAGGCAGCTCGGGAGTGTCGACGGTAACTTCATAGCCACAAACAGTGCAGCGGAACGTGTAGGTCTTCTCGTCAGCCATAATGGCTCCTCTCTCGACGGTTTGCGCACCTTGCGCTTGCAGGTAGGATACCACGTATGAGAAATTTTAAACACAGATAGAAAATGTTTTCGCCCTCTAATACCGACTACGTTCCTTCAGTACGCGCTGCATCTCACAACAGAAATGGCTAGGTAGATGTAATTAACAAACTGCCTTAAATTTTCCAATCAACTCAGTCATTGCTGGCAAATCGTCAGTCAGTTTTAATACCGCACTTCCCACAAACACACCGTCTGCACCAGCGTCACGTACCATTTTTGCTTCTTTTGGACTATGCACACCCACACCGCAATATATTGGATTCTTTAAGCCCCGGTTCCTAAGATAGTTGATACAAGACGCAAGATCGGGGTGTTTTGCATTGATCTGCGCTTGCGTGGGAACTGCCTGAAGATAGCAAAAGCCATTTGATGAAAGTGCTAACTCTACATCAGTCTCTGGCAGATCAAAGGGAACGTAGCAGCTAACATGTACACCGCCTGCAATCAGAGCATCTTTTACGTCATCGCCTGTAAGACCTGTCACGATAACATCAAGCAAATCATTCTCACGGCAGAAAGCACAGAATTTTTCGATGCCAATTTCTACAATGCTGCTTTCATAAATAGTCAGCAAAATGGCTTTACTTGGCAATTCACTCTTAATTTGGGCAACGGCTTCAAGATACTTATCTAGATCGTTACAATGCTCAAGAGCTTTTTTCATACGTTGCTGAATATACGGAGCATCTACAAAGGGATTGGAAGAAGGAAAATCAATCTCTAGGGTATCCACACCCGCATCAGCATATGCGTGAGCCAGTCGATTGGCACTCTTAAAATCAGGATATCCGCCCGAGAAATAACAAATCAATTTCATCTTTTTCTCTTCTCTAGCCAAGGTAGGCCTTTTCTATAAGCTCGGCAAATTGAGGAACCGTTGGAATAATGGGGTTGGTCTTAGTGCAACCATCAGCAAGCGATAGACGTGCCATATCATCAAGAACTGCCATAAAGGCATCCTTATCAGGCACAATTTCACGAATGCAATGGGGAATGCCCACTGCTATATTCAGCTCGCGCACATACTGCGCAAGATTATCAGTACCGATTAATGCGCCAAAATCGGTATAGATTTGCTTTGCTCTTAAATCTTGGCTGTTCCATTCAATGGTATAAGGGAGCAGGATTGCGCAAATACGACCATGAGCCATGGGGAAAAACCCTGCAATGGTCTGTGCCATCGAATGATCAATGCCAAGAGAGACATTAGTAAAAGCAAGCCCTGCCGTCATAGAAGCATTTGCCATCATTTCGCGAGCTTCCATATTATTGCCATCGGCATAGGCTTTAGGAAGCCAGGTAACGATATCTTTTGCAGCAGCTATCGCCAGAATATTGGACACATAATTGGCACGATTAGAAACGAGCGCCTCGATTGCATGAGTCAGCGCATCCATACCCGTTTCCGCAGTAACATGTGCAGGCATTGAGCAGGAAACCAGAGGATCAACAATTGCGATATCTGGCATCATTTCCATATCACCAAGGCCGTGCTTATGACCTGTTTCATCATCGGAAATTACCACTGAACGGGAGACTTCACTTGCAGTTCCACTAGTAGAAGGGATGCACATAAAGCGTGCTTTTGCACGCAGTTTAGGCAACGGCTTGGTACTCAATATTTTATCAAGCGTATCAAGTTCTGGATGCTCGTACATGACCCACATCGTCTTTGCGGCATCCATTACTGAACCACCTCCCAACGCACAAATTAGATCTGGCTGCCATTCAGTCATTACATTTGCGCCAGCTTTAACAGTCGCAAAGTGGGGATCTGGCTCAACACCTTCAAAGACCGTAGTTTGAGCACCATTAGCGTGAAAATACTCTTCCACTTTTGCAAGAGTGCCGTTTTTTTCAACACTCTTACCACCAATGACAATGATTGCTCGCTTGCAATATACGGAAGTCTTGATGTATTCGAGGCTTCCTTTGCCAAACATAAGCTCACTTCCTGCAAGCTTCATGGGACGCATCATATTCTTCTCTCCGTTCTTACAGTGCTATATCACTGCTTACAAAAACAACTTTGTTTTAGCGGCTTGAAAAAAGCTCGTGTGCAAGGTCGTAGTCAACGGGTGCCGATAACACTCCGCCAGGTTTAGTATTTGTACCGATAATGGCACCGTCTGCGATAGACAATTGATCAGCAATAGACTTGGCAGTAACGCCGGATCCCACAAAAACAGGAACCTGTACTACATTTTTTACTCGCGTGACAAGCTCCATAGGAGTCGCCATACCCGTCGTCAAACCCGTAACAATAATGCCATCGGCTCCACAGGCAACCGCATTAGCTGCAGACTCCTCGATAGAGGTCTCTGGCAACAGCATGCGTGAGTGCTTAACTTGGATATCTGCCAAAACAAAAATATCCTCAGCATGCAGGCGGGCCTTCGTCTGCATAACAATTTGGGCAGACGGACCAATCGTTCCGCAAAAGTTGACTACCGTATCAACAAAGACTGGGCAGCGCACAAACTGTGCCCCAGCGCTTACGGCAACCGCAACTGCAGCTTCGCCGTCGGAGAAAGCAGCATCAACTCCTACGGGGATAGACACTGAGTGGCAAACCAAAGAAGTGACAGCTGCAAGTGCAGCAACCTCAACCTTGTTAAGCTCTGCTGGCAAAGGCAAATCATTCATATTTTCAACAATAACTGCATCTGCACCAGCGCGCTCAAGAGTGCGTGCATCCTCAATTGCCTGCGTGACCACTTTGTCCATATTGCCATCAAAATTTGCAGCACCAGGAAGAGCTAGGCAATGAACCATTCCGATAGCGGTTTTTCCGTTTAACGGAAATAGCGTTTTACTCATAAGACATCCTTTCTTCTATGCGCCAAAGCGCTGGTTATAGCGGTAAGCGCCCTCTAGAGCAACACGACACAGCAGATCTTCTGCATCGGTGCGTGCCTTCCCTTGGAGTGCAGCTTTAAGATTTTCAAGAACTGTTGCCACGGTAAGGGAACAAGCTTTTACGCCCATGAGACGACAAACCGTAAGCATGCAGGATGTTTCCATATCGACCCCGCCCACATGCAAGTTATGAAGCTCGTGAAAGATCTTGCTTATATCGCGGCCAAACTCACGCGAAAATTTTGAATCATGCATCTGGGTATAAAAGCCATCCATGGAGCATGAAATCCCATTGCTGCTGCGATGACCATAGTCATGTACCACTTCATTCATCACGTTGATAAGATCAAAGTCAGCAACGGCAGGAAACGATTTATCCACATAGGTATCGCTTGTCGCTTCACGCCTCATAGCAGCTACGGGTACAAAAAATTCGCCCAGCATATCATCATCCAGCGACATGACGGTCCCCATACGGATGGCTACGCGCATGCCAGATGCGTACATCTCTTCCACCGCAACCGCTGCCGTAGGAGCCCCCATACCAGTTGAAGTCACCGTTACCGGCACGTCTTTATAACTGCCGGTATAAGTATTAAATTCACGATTAAAAGCAACTTTCTTAGGTCTATCAAGATAATCTTTGACAACTTCAACACGCCAAGGATCGCCTGAAAAAATAACGGTAGGGGCAATCGTACTAGAATCTCCGCCCATATACAGTGTTCCCATAGTGAAACCTCTTTTATCTATTGTTGCCTTCATCGAACGACATTGATTTACGGAAAGCCGTAAAGCGTTCAAGCAGCTCCATCTCATCAGGCACTCCTGCGCAGCAGCCCTCTTTTTCAAGTACGAATGCTGAAAGGGTCGCCCCTAAAGCACAGCAATCCTTGAGGTCATAACCACGCAGGTAGCCATAGATAAATCCCGACATATACGCATCGCCACTACCTGTAGCATCCACAATTTCGTCTACGGGACAACAGCCCAAGCTGCCGTGCTCGATTGTCCCATCAGGAAGTTTTGCAGCATAGCAAGAGCCATTCGCTCCTTTTGTAGTCACAATGACTTTTGCCTCATATTCAAAAAGCTCTTCGATGCTCCCTAAAGCAAACTGATCTACTAGATAATCGCGCTCGCCTTCATTGGAGAAAATCACTTGACTCCCCCTGAGTAATTGGAGAAGAAAGCTCTGCGGGAAGGCATCAAAGTCACATTTCATGCCAAACGCCACTGGCACCTTATGCGTCTTACACTGATGAAAGAATTCTTCATTATCAGGCCGAGAGCCGACTGTAATAACAGCTAAGCTAACTCCCTCAAAAAGCTTTTCAGGCAGCTTGTGGGCATAGCAAGCATCCATTGAGCCCGGATAAAAGAGACAGATATGTTGGCCTTCCGGATCTTCCACCATGTATGAAAGGGAGGTAATTTCACTAGGTATAACTTCAATCGCATATGTACGGACATTTCCCTTCTCAAGAAAAGCCCTAAAACCATTGTTCTCCCAATCATTACCAACACGCAACACAGGCGCCGCTGCAACACTGAGCTGCGCTAAAGCATAGGCAATATTTACCGAGCATCCGCCGTAATTTATGGTGTTGCAGCTCGCGTTAGAAATGAGGGAAGTGTATCCAACGCGCACAGGTGTCTTTACTCTTACCATATGATCCATGCTCACATAACCACTCGTTAGTACTTCAGTGGCTATTGGCAAACTATCACCTGTCATTACAGTTCCCCCCTCTCCAGCTTTTCAAATAGCTCCTCTTGAGTAATGACGCTACCTAGGTATTTATCGATATCTTGCAGGTTTACCTCATTTACTATCTGGGAATTAGTTGCTACGCATTCCCTTACAACTATTGGTTCGTAGTTAAGGTTGAACGCATCGGTAACCGTAGCCCGGATACAGCAATTTGTCTTGGTACCTACAATGACCAGGTTTTTTATGTCGTGTTCACGCAAGACCAAATCCAAATCAGTTCCAAAAAAACCGCTGTATCGTCTTTTATTGATGATGTAATCACACTCAGGATCCACCCTAAGCATGTCATCGATTTCGTCACCCCAACTTCCCTCAATAGAATTCGGGCGCATAGATGAAGATTTAGCATCGGGCTTATTTGCACGAGTAAAATGCCTTAGAAAAATTACCAACCTCTTACTATCGTGAAATTTCTTTAGAACCTCCGCGATACGGGGAAGCACTTCCCTATTTTGTGGGTAATAAACCAGCCCTGCAGGGTTAGTAAAGTCACGCAGCATATCTACAATCAAAAGAGCAGTCTGGTCATGATTTTTTGCATCGATTGCCGCAGATGTTGTTTTACTAGCCATTTGCAAACCCCCTAACCTTGACGTGGCGGCGCTGACTAACGGAAGCCACAAAGAGCGCGACCACCATCACGATGTAGGGAATAACATCAAAGAGACCTGCTATAGGACCCGCAAAAACAGCGAAATTAATTGCTAGGGAACGGGCTAATCCAAAGAGAACAGCATAAATAGAGGAGATAAAGGGATCGCCTCGGCCACAATAAATAGCGGCAATTGCAATAAATCCTCGCGCCGCAGTCATACCATTTGTATAAAGACCCAAACGCTCGGTAGAGAGATTAACGCCCGCGAGACCACAGCAAAGCGCCCCAATAAGCACAGCACACCACTTGTACAAATCTGTCTTAAGGCCGAGACTCTTTGCCGCATCTTCATTTTCACCGACCACACGTACATAGGTGCCAAATTTTGTACGATACATCAGCATCCATGTCAGCCAAACACCAATAAAAGCAACATACGTTAGGAAGGGATGTCCTGAGAGAAGAGAGCCTAGAAGTGGTATAGATTCGATATAGGGGATATGAATCTGAAGATCTGCCACACTAAAATGTGAAAGCGTGAGGTTTGACTCACCCATTTGCACCAAAATGAAACTTGCAATTGCTGTTGCTAACAAATTAAGTGCAAGGCCGACAACAATAACATTGCCCTTGAAAGTCACTCCAAACAACGAAAACATCACGCCAAAAACCAACGCTACAATTACCCCAGCAATAAATCCCAATAATAAATTGCCTGTAATAAATGTCACATATACTGAAAAAAATGCGCCAATACCCATCATTCCTTCGAGCGCAATATTGAGCACATTTGCTTTAAAGGCAAATACACCTCCGATAACGCACAAAATAATTGGAGCACTATGGTAAATAGTGTCGTACAGAATGTTACCGAGGAGCTGCATACTAGACCTCCTCTTGAACTGAAATTTGATCAGACGTAGTTTTCTTGTGGCGAGCTTTATATGTGTGTATTGCTTGCGAGATTTTGCCGCTTACTCCAAAACGCTCATCAACAAACTTGATAGCTAAGAAAAGAATAATCAGACCTTGAATAACTGAAACTATCTCTTTCGGAACGGTGGAGTAAATATTGATGCTATCTGCTCCAGTTTTAAGCGCTGCATAAAGAATAGCCGCCACCAGAATTCCGATAGGTGAGTGCCCACCAAGCAGAGATACCAACATGCCATCCCAGCCAAGGCCAGGATTACCTGAAAAGTCCAAGGTATACTTGAATTTTTCGCTCATCATCCAGCCAGCACCCGCAAGACCTGAAAGTGCCCCAGAGATTATCATTAAAATAATTATTTTGCGGGTGGTGCGCATACCCATAGCTTCAGAGAAAGTCGCACTCTTCCCCATTGCGGTAATTTCGTAGCCTAACTTACTGTGCTTCATTATCAAATAGATAATGATAAAGGCGACCAAGGCTATAAATACAAAGGGTGTAATGCGAAAATTGCCTATTCGGTTGAACATTGCATTTGTATGGATTGTAGGAGTACATACATAGCCTGAGGCAGTATCGCGAAATACACCAGTTGCTAAGTACTCCAAAATCTTCTGGAGAGCGTAGTTAAGCATCAAGGTAACTACCATCTCATCTACGTGAAAAACTGCTTTAAGCACAGCTGGAAGCAGCGCAAAGAGGACACCAAAAAGTATGCCCGTAAGAAGGCAGATGGCCTGCATAGAGAGAACATCCATCTGTGCAGAGAGACTCGCTCCCACGATACCCGCAAAGAATCCGCCAAGAACACACGAGCCTTCAACTGCCATGTTGTATATATTTGCCTTGAATGTCACTGCGATTGCCAAGCCCGTCAGCACTAATGGCATCGCGTAGTGCAAGGTGTTCATAAAGCCTTTTGGCGTCAGTAAAGATTTCTCAAAAAGAAGGGTATACGTAGCCAAAGGGTCTTCACCAATGCAGGCAATAATAATTGCGCCGATTATAAGAGCAAGCAGAACAGGAAGAACTGAGTTTAAAACGGCTTTTTTTAGATTATTACGATTGGTTCTCTTCATCGCCTACCTCCTTTCTTTCTGATTTTTGCTCCTCGGCCGAGATTCCCGCCATCAGCAGGCCCACCTCTCGACTCGTAACCTTTTTAGGATCCACTTCACCTGCGATTTTTCCGCGATACATAACGAGTACTCTGTCTGAAAGGCCTAGCACCTCAGAAAGCTCACTGGACACCAACAGCACTGACTGGCCGGCATTACGAAAATCAAGCAATTTAGCATGGATAAATTCTTCTGATCCAATATCAACACCACGCGTAGGCTGACAGGCAATAAGGAAATGTGGATTGCTTTCGAGTTCACGAGCAACAATGAGTTTTTGCGCATTTCCACCAGAAAGAGCGCCTACATCACCGTTAACATCACCCGTACGGACAGCAAAGGCTTCAAGAAGACGATCACGCTTTGTCTTAATTGCTCTGCTATCCAAAAAGCCATGATGACAAACTTCGGATCGATCGTGATAGCCTGCTATCGCGTTATCAGCAATGCTCATTGTTCCACATAGACCCTCTAGACCTCGATCTTCCGGAATAATACCTATCCCAACATGGCGAAGCTGATCAGGCCACCAATTGGTGATATCGTTACCTTTAAGAAATACTTTTCCTGCTGTAGCCTCCATCGTCCCCGATAAAAGGCTTACTAGTTCTGATTGACCATTGCCCTCAACACCTGCAATGCCAAGAATCTCTCCTTTATGAACCTCAAATGAAACTCCAAAGAGAACTTCGTTGCCATACCCATCAATCGTGCGTAGATTTTCAACGTAATACATAATGTTGTCAGAGGGTGCTTGGACCGAGCCATCATTAACTGCATGGGCCACCTTGCGACCCACCATTAGTTGGGCAAGTTCCACTTCATTTGTCTCGCTTGTCTTAAGCTGGCCAACAACTTTTCCAGCTTTGATAACGGTAACGTTGTCGGACAACGCCATGACCTCACGCAACTTGTGCGTAATGACGATGATAGTTTTGCCTTGAGAGCGTAGTTTGCGAAGATTCTCAAAGAGTCCGTCAACTTCTTGAGGGGTAAGCACCGCCGTTGGCTCATCCAAAATAAGGATATCGACATTGCGATATAACATTTTGAGAATCTCTACCCGCTGACGTTCGCCAACGGAAATGTCTTCAACCTTATCCTCAGGATTCAGCTCAAAGTCATAATCGTCAATCAATGCGCGTACAACTTCAATTTCTTTACGTGTATCAATCAGCGGGGAATTTGCCGATTTCTTAATCTCGGCTCCTAGCAGAATATTCTCATAGACCGTAAGACTAGGTACAAGCTTAAAGTGTTGGTGCACCATGCCAAGGCCTAGGTTAATCGCATCGGTAGGACTGTCAATCTGAACTTCTTTACCGCGGAGCAGAAGTGTGCCGCTCGTAGGACGCAACATCCCATAGAGCATATTCATCAATGTTGATTTGCCTGCACCGTTTTCGCCGACAATGCAGCGGATTTCCCCCTCTTTGATTGAGAGGTCAATGTGATCATTGGCAACAAAGTCACCAAACTTCTTTGTTAAGCCGATTGTTTGGATAATATTCATCTGCCATACATCTCCGTATGGTTGAGGTGGAACACATAGACATAAAAACGCATGAAATAAGAGGGGATGCAAATAATGCAACCATCCCCTCTTATATGTAGCAAGCTACTTAATATTCACGTTGGGACAAGTAGCAGGATCAAATGTTTCGCCTTCTTGAGCGTTTACAACCTTAATGTCGCCATCAATAATTTGCTTCTTTAAAGTTGCAATCTCCTGCTTTGCTTCTTCCCACTTTGTCTTGCCCTCATCAGAAGTAATCGACTTTTCAATCGTTGCAAAATCAGTCAAATCAACTGCACCAGATTCAAGGTTGTAATATTGCACACGCTCTACCTCAGCAATACTGCCATTACCGAGCGCCTCGCAGAGCGCCTGGGCGGGTACATTGGTTGACTTCAACACAGACGTGAGAATATAACCAGGCTGATCCTCATCCTTATTGGCATCAACTTCTATAGCTAACTTGCCAACCTCTTTTGCCTTGGAGGTTACACCTGTGCCCACGCCGCCTGCAGCAACAAATACAATATTTGCGCCGTTGTCATAGTAGGTACCTGCTGTCGTTGAACCAGCGGCAGTATCTGTAAAACCAGCATCATACTTGGTGTAATAGTCATATTTCACACCAAGTTTCTCCGCCTCATGCTGCATGCCCTGAATAAAGCCATAGGAGAATACCGTAATACCATTAGATTCGGTGCCGCCAATGAAGCCCATTGCACGTGTCTTGTCTGGAGCGGTAAACTTGTAATCACCGCCTGCAAAGATTTTTTCTGCGTTCTCATTAACTAAAACTGCAAGAGCACCGGCAAGATAAGAATTCTCATTCATATTAAAGAGAACAGAAATCACATTTTTATGAATAAGCTTGCCTTCTTTATCAACATTAGGATTGTCGTTAAATACTACCCAGGTGGTATCTGGATACTGCTCCGCCAAGGGGCTTGCACCACCAGTGCCATTAATGAGGGCTTCAAAATCATATTGCATATTAAAGACGAGGTTGTATCCCTCTTCACCTAACGTCTCAAGAGCTGCGGGGAGTCCATTGGTGGGCTCAATAACATTGAGCTCCCAGCCATTCTCATCACAGATTGATTGAGCAGCCTCAATGGCTTGCTGGTTAAAGCCGTTGTCAGTCTTTCCTGCTGCATCACATACAATAGCTACTTTCTTGTCACCAGCTTTAGCTGCTGAACCAGATTCTGTCTTGGAATTACCTTTTGAGCCGCAGCCCGCAAGACCAAGACCAATCAATGCAACGGATCCGCCTAGGAAAGAACGCCTGCTAACATTAGTGCTTCTCATCTCTCTCTTCCTTTCGTTGCTTCTTGTACCGTTTAAAACTAGACATCTTTCTTGATGTCCTCCTGCCAAAAAATCTGTCTAATTACCAGCAGCTTGTCTGATATAAAACTTGAATTTGTCGCTGCGATAATGACAGTCAAAAGTTTCAATTGGAATCTTTCGACCACGAACTTCTCCCGTAGTTACACAGCTAAAGAAAAGCACGGGTGAAGCTTTTGAGATTTGCAGGTATCGCGCAATGTCATTATTTGCTCTAACTGCTTGTACTGTTCTAAACGCTTCAACCAATTGCACTTCATATCGCTTGCGAAGCACTTCATAAAGAGAGTTTTGTGAAAAGTCAATTTGCTCAATTTCAGGAAAAAGACGACTCGGCAGATATGTGGTCGTATGATTTACGGGCAAATCATCCGCATAGTAAATACGTTCAAGTCGAAATACAGCTTCGCCATCACCAAGATTTAGCACTGTACGCCGCTCAGCGTCTGGCTCAACAATTGAACTTGATATTACTTTCCTGGTGGGGGTCATTCCTAAGTTTTGAATATCTTGAGTACAACTCATAAGCGAAAGTAAATCTTCGCTAAATCCCGCGCCGCTAACATATGTACCTTTACCTTGAACGCGATAGAGAAGACCCTCGTTGACAAGGTCATCGATTGCGCGACGAATCGTAATGCGACTAACTCCAAAGTACTCCATTAAGTCGTGCTCACTAGGTATTGCATCGCCTGACCTATATTTATTAGCAGCTATATTTTTGGAGATACACTCTTTAACCGTGTAATACTTTGGAACGTAAGATTGAGGCCGGGTAGAGTTAACCACTACCGTGCCGTTCCTCAGTACCCGTTTGGTAGACACTTTTCCCTTATCCATTGTTTGTGTCTCCAAGTGTCAATTTCGTATCTTATAAACATCATGTTGTTAGGTTGTCATGATGAGTTGAAGTATAGATAACCTCTCTTCATATACACATCCAACTCGGTAAGTGGTCTAAAAAATGCCGCCAACAAAAAGGCGGCAATACCTGTATATTTACTTGTATCTATGTCGTATTTGCCATGTTCTCTAATACCGACTACGTTCCTTCAGTGCGCGCTGCATCTCGCGCTCGGACTGGCGCTGAGCCAAATCATGACGCTTGTCATAGAGTTTTTTGCCACGAGCAAGACCAATTTGAAGTTTTGCGCGGTTATGCTCGTCAAAATAAAGCTGCAGCGGCACAATAGCCATGCCGCGAATACGCAGCTTTTCATCAAGATAATTTATCTGACGCTTGTGCATAAGCAGGCGCCTGCGTCGATCGGGGTCAACATTCCATACCGTACCATGTGAAAAGGGGTGGATATGCACACCCACCAACCACAGCTGCCCATTGCGGACAATACAGTAGGAGTCTGAAATCTGACAAGCGCGCTCTCTCAAACTGCGCACTTCGGTGCCCGTAAGCTCAATACCTACTTCCCAGGTTTCTTCAATCTCATACTCATGTCGAGCAGAACGATTGCGCGAGATAAGTTTTATATTACGCTTGTTTGTCTTTTGAGCCATACTGCTAAACCTCATCCGCTGTATTATCCGCACGGATAAGCTGTAGCAAGGTCATCGCCGCATCTTCACCCACCAGGTCGCGAGCACGTAGAGTCAGCTGCGTTGCAAGCCCACGCTGGCCAGCATCCGCCGCATCTGTTGCACACATCAGCAAGCAAATAGCAATCTCTGCATTTGCGCCATCGGGCAATCCCTCTTCACTCAAAAGCTTGCGCGCCTCAGCATCACTTAAGGTATCGGGGTCACGATCAGTGCCCTGCGCTTGTTCCAGCGCTGCGGCAAGCGAGCCATCCTGTGCGTCCAGGCGACGCGCCACCCTTAGTGCAGCCGCCGCAGTCTGGGGCTTATCCGTCTCGGCAAACCAATTTGCAAAATTCAAAAACGCCCGGCAAAGATGCTGCACATCGGATGCGCGCTCAAATACCGAGTATGTCAGTGCCAAATACTCCTGCATATTCCCTGCTAAACGGTATAAATCTGCAAGGTTAAGCCTGTGCTCACAACCCATAGGGTTCCATCGCACCGCCTGAGTGAGCGCGCGCATTGCCGCTTCGTAGTCACCAAGATGCACCTCAGCAAGCCCCAAGTCGCCATACAAACGCTCCAATGGCTCACCCACATCACGCAACTCGCGCGGATCTTCTTCAACACGACGATATGCCAAGCGCTCAAACAGCGACGGAAAGCTAAACCATTGCAGTTCATCGGTTGTCACACAATTGGCGTCAACATAGCCTTCCGCATCTTCAGCCATGCGTACCAACAGCGTATGAGCAGCCTCAGCCTCACCTTGGACAAGCAAGCCTTCCGCTCGCAGAAGTTCTTCTTCTAATGTAGTAGGTGCATTCATCTTGTTCCTCTCATCATGTGAGGATAGTCTACCCGACTGGGCTCGCAGTGTTTCAGCGGGTATCACTTGCCAAGGCAAAATCTATCTGCCCACGAGCAGAATTGGTGTGCACAACGCGCACGGCCACGCGTTGTCCCACGCGCCACACACGGCCACTTGCCTCTCCTCGCAGTGTCATGTGCGCATCATCAAAAAGATGCCATTCTGCCCCCAGTACTCGCACGGGCAACAGGCCTTCCGCCAAGGTATCGTCAAGCGTCACAAAGAGTCCGTAGCGTTCAACGCCCATAATGACTCCTGAGAAAGCTTCGCCAATGTGGTCAGAATAGTACTCTGCCATCTTTATCTTTTGTGACATCTTTCCTGCTGCATCTGCGATACGTTCACGGTCAGAGCAGTTCCGACAAATTTGGGGCAATACCTGAGCAATTTGGTGCTGCTCCTTACTTTCCCTTTGCTTAGCAAGCAAAGCCTTGAGCGCTCGATGCACCACCAAGTCGGGATAGCGTCTAATAGGCGAAGTAAAGTGACAATATGCATCCGCACCTAATGCATAGTGACCGAGATTTTCTGGCCTATAAACTGCTCTTTTTTGAGCGCGCAAAAGTAGAGCCGACACAAGCGGAGCCGAAGGCTGATCTTTCGCAGCGTCAAGTACTGCCTGAATAGCATGTGGGCTACCCGCCACCAGCGCAGGCTCATCCTCCGCGTTGAGCACCCCTAGTTCGCGCAAGACTGGCAATGTCGCCTTGAGATCCTCACTCGTTGGCGCCTCATGTACGCGAAACGCCGCAGGAATCTGGGCTTGTACAAGCATTTGTGCCACAGCCTCATTAGCTGCAAGCATGGCTTCCTCAATAAGACTTGTTGCAGCAGTACGCCGACGCACTTTAACACCAATCGCATGTCCCTCTTTATCAAGCAAAACCTTAGATTCGCTTGTCTCAAAATCAATCGAACCTCGACATTGGCGCATCTTGCGCCTGAGCATCGCAATGTGGTTGAGTGTGTGCAGCATTTCTGACACGAGCTGCTGTAACTTTTCTGCACAAGGTAGGTCTGTTGCCGCAATTTCTCCTGTCAACAATTGATCAACTCTGTCGTAATCCAAACGTGCTGATGAATGAATAACAGCAGGCATTGCCTTGCAAGATATGGTCTCGCCTCGGGCGTTGAGCTGCATCAATACACTCATGCTGAGACGATCAGTCTCAGGCATCAGCGAACACAGGTCATTGCAGAGTTTTTCGGGCAACATGGGAATGACGCGATCAGCCAAATACGTCGAACACGTGCGACTTCGCGCTTCAAGATCAATTGAAGATCCCCAAGGGACAAAATGGCTCACATCAGCAATATGCACCTCAAGCTCAAAACCACCATCATCCAACATGCGAGCACCAACAGCATCATCAAAGTCACGAGCATCGCTAGGATCAATTGTCACCGCCAGCAAGTGGCGCAAATCGCACCGCAGCGTGTCCTTTGTCAAAAGCTTTTCAGCATCAAAGCTCAAGGCCTGAGCCTCACTAAGCACTGCTTCAGAAAAAGGTTCTGGCAAGCCATAAGAAGCAATCAATGCCTCGATATCCAAATCGAGTTCTGAACTCGTCCCGAGACGTTCATCAATCGTCACCACACCTGCCGAGCGGCGGCTAGGGTATTCCAAAATGCGTGCGCGCACTACATCGCCTGGCTTAACGCCTAGACGCTGAGCAGAACTATCTTCGGGCAATACAAAAAAATCCCGTGCCAGACGGCCATCCAAAGGAGTTATCACTCCTAATGGATCTGCCAGCTCATAAAGGCCTACAAACTCACTGTGAGCACGCGTAATAACATCGCAGACCACCGCTAGACGCTCGTGTCTGCCGCGCTGCACTAACAGTACGTGGACCTCATCTCCATCCATCGCTTCGTGAATACCGCCACGAGCAACACCAAAACTGCCCCCGGCAGTATCCACGGTAGCAACGCCTTTGCGTTGCACATGCAATGTCCCCTGAATCGTTTGATGAGGACGGTGAAGGCCACCGCCGGAGTTACGACGATGGCCTTTATGAATTCTCTTGCGGGACATATGCCCCTCTTCTGAACTATGTGATGCTCAACAACACATCACAACCGACTACTAAACCCTAAGATAGCGCCTCATAGCAATTGCAGAACCTAGCAAACCCAGCAGCACGCCCATAATCAACAGTGCTCCATAGGTGCTCAGTACTATCCTTGGGGCAATTTTGAAAGAGAGGAAGGACATGGCTGCAGACAGGCGAGGGAGCAGAGCTGCCTTGCCAAAGTGCAAAGCAACAATGGCAAAGGCGGCACCTAGACAGGCTTCCAGTGCTGCTTCAGCAACAAAAGGTCCACGAATAAAACTATTAGAAGCGCCAACCAAACGCTCGATGCCAATCTCACGACGACGTGCAGAGATAGCCAAACGAATGGTGTTGTTAATAAAGACAAAGGCGACAAAGGTAAGCAGAACAACCAGTCCAATAGTTGCTATGCGGATATAACGCGTTACGCTAAAGAGGCGCTCAACTGTCTCACGACCATACAAGACAGAAGCGGAAGGATTTTTAGCATCATCACATAGCTTGGCAAAATCAGAATCAGCCGCCAAGTGGTCAGCAACTTTTTTGACTTTCTCAGGGTCATCCAACTTGATAACAAGGGATGCAGGTACAGGGTTAATTCCATCTAAGGCGGCAACCGCTTCTTCAGCGTTGCGATTGCTCATGGTCTCACGATACTCCTTGAGCGCGGTCTCCTTGTCTTTGTAGACAACAGGAGGCTCAACGTCTTTCCAGCCTTCAATCTTTGCTTGTAAGGCTTTGACCTCATCAAGGTTTTTGTTGACGGCATCATCAGACAGGAAGGCCTGAATGGTCACGCGATCCTCAACGCTACCAACGAGACCGGTAAGAAGGGCACTGCCCAACACAAAAGCGCCGATAACAAAAAGGGATAGAAAGATGGTAATGGTGGCGCCTAAGCAGGTACCAAAATTGCGGCGGAAATGTTTAATCGCTTCACGTATGGAATAGCCGAAGTTAGACATAGTAACCGTAGCCTCCCCTCTCCTGGTCACGGACGACATGGCCTGCCTCAAGCGTGATAACGCGCTTGCGCATAGAGTCGACCATCTCGCGGTCATGCGTGGCCATTACGACAGTGGTGCCAGCACGGTTAATGCGGTCAAGTAATTTCATGATGCCTAACGAAATTGCGGGGTCAAGATTACCCGTGGGCTCATCGCAGACCAAAAGCGGCGGACGATTAACCATAGCCCGGGCAACAGCCACACGCTGCTGCTCGCCACCAGAAAGCTGGTCGGGATAATTGTCCATCTTTTCGCCAAGACCCACGAGTCGGAGTACCTCAGGCACCTGAGCCTTAATGACAGACTTGGGCTTGCCAATGCACTCAAGAGCAAAAGCAACATTTTCGTAGGTAGTCTTGTCAGGCAAAAGTTTAAAGTCCTGGAAGACGCAGCCCAGCTGACGGCGCAGGTAGGGTACCTTGCTGTTGCGCATCTTAGTAAGGTCTTGGCCTGCAACCAAAACCTGCCCCTGGGTAGCGCGAAGCTCACGAGTTAAAAGGCGGATGAAGGTGGACTTACCTGAACCCGAATGTCCAACAATAAAGACAAACTCACCAGGATAGATATCCACACTCACGTCTTCGAGGGCGGGTTTATTAGGCTGAGCAGGGTAGACCACTGTTACGCCACGCATCGAGATGGTAGGCGTACCATTCCTTGGCACCGCCGGCGAATCCATGAAGGCATCGCTATAAGCGGGTGCAGCAGGAGTGTCGACAGTCGAAATAACTGGGACTTGAGGAACTGTGACGGGCGCTGCTGCCGATGTAGCCTCAGGCATATCGTAGGCAGGAGCTTCAGGCTCTGCCACAAGAGGCGATACAGATGAGAGAGAATCGAATGCTGCCGACACCTCTTCATCAGACACCGTGCTTGCAACGGCATCAGTGTCAGCAATAACAACAGAATCCATTATGGGAGCGGCCTCAGGGGCTGGTGCGACCTCTTCGACGAGAGTCTGGTCCGCGACTTCAGCCACGACCTTCTCGTCGTTAACTGTCACATCTCGGTCCGCCATCCCCTGTCGCTCTGAGCTGCGAAAGTGTTGAGCCACGAGATCTCCTTTGTTTTGTTCGCGACATGGATAGACTGATATATAGTACCAAAAATGCATGTAATTCATGCAAGCAGTAATCTGTCCATATGGATGCGACATAGCTTTTTGGTAGTTTTGCTTTTTATACCATCGCAATGGTCCGCTTTACGCGCCTTTACCCTCCTTTATTTTCAAGAAAGTTTCCCACGCTGCTTCATGGACACAGCTCTTCCCTCGATGGTTCATGTTTCGGCCTCTTTTCTTCAGATGGTTCATCCTTCGAACTCAAGGAAAAAATGACCTGCTCTTTTACGGCATCTGACTGCGAAGAATGAACCATCTAAGAAATACGCCATCGAGGCTTGAAGCATCTATCTTGTTTTGTGATGCCAGCCCTTATGTTTTGTGGAACGATATCTTGTTTTGCAGCGCCAGCCCTTAGCGATTGGCTTGTTTATAAGCAATGCTTTGCAAAAAATGCCTTGCAGGATACCCAGACATAGCGCAACAAAAAATCTCCTCCGCACGTTATATGCGAAGGAGATTGTTGTATCACCTTTGATACAAAGCTATTTCAGAAAATCAGTAACTTGGGAAACGATATTCTGAGCACTCAGACCATATTTGACAAGCAGTTCCACAGCAGGACCAGACTCACCAAAGGTGTCGTTCATGCCAATTTTACGGACAGGCACAGGGTACTTCTCTGCTAAAGCATCGCATACCGCACTGCCCAAACCGCCAATAATTGAATGCTCTTCTACCGTAACAACCTTGCGTGTTTTGTTTGCAGACGAAACGATGAGCTCCTCATCAAGCGGCTTGATAGTGTGAATGTTAATAACCTCAGCATCAATACCTGCTTTGGCAAGTTCCTCTGCCGCCTGTAAAGCTTCGCCTACCATCAATCCCGTAGCCACAATGGTAACATCTGCACCTTTGCGCTCAACAATTCCGCGGCCCAATTCAAACTTATACGTCGCCTCATCGTGAATCACAGGAGCCGCGAGACGCCCGAAGCGCATATACATGGGACCCACAAACTCATAGGCGGCCTTAACCAAGGCACGAGCCTCAACATCATCGGCGGGGCATACAACTGTCATCCCAGGAATGGTACGCATGAGGGCAATATCCTCATTACATTGATGGGAGGCACCGTCTTCACCAACAGAAATACCTGCATGTGTAGCACCAATTTTTACATTGAGATGAGGGTATCCCACAGAGTTACGAATCTGTTCAAAAGCACGACCAGCTGCAAACATTGCAAAGGTGCTTGCAAAAGGCACGCGTCCCGTTGTCGCGATGCCTGCAGCAACACCAATGAGGTTGGCCTCAGCGATACCTACATCTATAAAACGTTCGGGATGCGCTGCCTTGAACTTCCCCGTCTGAGTGGCCGCCGCGAGGTCAGCATCAAGAACTACAAGGTCGTCATGTTCGTTGCCAAGCTCTACGAGAGCTGCGCCATAACTTGCGCGGGTGGCAATTTTTTGTACATCGCTCACAGTTCCTCACCTACCTTCGTTAGCTCAGCCATAGCCTCGGCGTACTGCTCATCATTGGGAGCCTTGCCATGCCAGCCCACTTGGTCTTCCATAAAGGAGACGCCTTTGCCTTTGACAGTCTTGCAAATAATTGCGGTAGGCATACCCTGAGTCTCACGAGCCTCGGTGAAGGCAGCTCGTAGCTGATCAAAGTCACTGCCATCAGCGACATTAATTACATGGAAGTTGAATGCACGGAACTTCTCATCAATAGGATAAGCTGGGTTGACCTCAGTGATAGGCCCGTCTATCTGCAAATTGTTGTTATCAACAATAACGCAGAGGTTATCAAGCTTGTGGTTGCCTGCAAGCATTGCAGCCTCCCACACCTGACCTTCCTCAATTTCGCCGTCACCCAACAGCGCATACACGCGATTGGTATCGCCAAACATTTGAGCGGACAGAGCCATACCTACAGCAGCAGAGATGCCTTGCCCCAGCGAACCTGTTGACATATCAACGCCTGGCGTGTCATTCATATTGGGATGGCCTTGTAGGCGAGAGTCAACATGACGCAGCGTCAACAGCCACTCCTTGGGGAAAAAGCCCTTCTCTGCCAACGTGGCATAGAGGCCTGGTGCACAGTGTCCTTTGGACAGCACCAAACGATCACGCGTTGGATCTGCAGGATTTGCAGGGTCAACATGCATTTCTTCAAAGTAGAGGTACGTGAAAATCTCGGTCGCAGACAAAGATCCGCCGGGATGACCTGACTTTGCGGCATGAACACTTGTCAGGATACCTTTTCGAATCTCGTTTGCACGTCTCTTGAGTTCGATATTGCCCATGTCAGGACACATCCCTTCGTAAGAGAAGCGCGTACAAATTCTACTGGGCATCCAGAACCTTCTGCCAATCCTTGTCAAAGCTAGCGCGACCCTGATCGGTCAAAGGATGCTTGATGGCCTTCTTCAAGGCACCAAAGGGCACTGTAGCGATGTCGGCACCAAGAAGAGCTGCCTGGGTAATGTGGTTGGGGGTACGAACAGAAGCAGTGATGATCTCAACTTGATTGTCGACGTTTTTGCCAGACCAATCGTAGTTGTTGAGCACCTGTACCACGTTGGCCAACTGCTCGATGCCATCCTCAGCAATATCATCAAAACGGCCAACAAAAGGCGAAATGTAGCGAGCACCAGCAGC
This sequence comes from Olegusella massiliensis, assembly GCF_900078545.1. Classification (GTDB taxonomy): domain Bacteria; phylum Actinomycetota; class Coriobacteriia; order Coriobacteriales; family Atopobiaceae; genus Olegusella; species Olegusella massiliensis. Next base: position 1,033,373 of record NZ_FLLS01000002.1, on the reverse strand, counting down.
AGCAGCAAGCAGAGCCTGTGTGGGTGAGAACACCAATGTCATGTTGATGCGAACGCCTTCAGCGGCGAGCACGTGAGTTGCAGGAAGAGACTCCTCACAGATGGGGAGCTTAACTACAATGTTGGGAGCCAACGCAGAAAGCTCGCGACCCTCGCGGATCATGTCTTCTGTAGTCTTTGCCTGAGACTCGGCCGAAACAGGCAGGCCCTTGCAAATCTCGCAAATTTTGACCATGTGATCATTAAAATCAGCAAGCTTGCCACCGGTCTTTGCATACAGACTCGGGTTGGTGGTAACACCAGACAGGACGCCCCAGCTTTCTGCCTCGCGAATCTCGTCTAGGTCAGCGGTATCGATGAAAAACTTCATTGCGGTCCCCTTTCACAGGAATCTTGCATAAACAAAGCTAAACAAAATGTACTACCATCGCCTGTGTTTCTGACGATGAATACAAAGCACCACAATAGTATCTTCAACGAAGGCACCTTGGCCCGCAGCTTCTGCAAGGGAAAGGCTTAATTCCCTATGCGGCCAAATCCCTGCCCAAATGCTTCATGCACTTCGGAGATGATAATAATCGCATCTGGATCAATGCGCGCCACAATATCTTTAAGACGCATGGTCTCACTTCGACCAAGAACACACAAAAGTACCGGGCGACTCGCACCACTCCATACACCACGCGCTTGCAACTCAGTGCAACCACGACCAAGATTGTACATAATTTCATTGGCAATACGATCGTGGTATTCAGAGATAACATAAGCTGCCCGCTCAGTACGTGGGCCATCGACCACCATGTCCATCAGCTGACCAGAAATATACAACGCAATCGTTGCATACAATGCATTACTGAGCGAAAAAACGGGGATTGATGCCAAAATAATGGCACCATCAACCACAATGGCAACCGTGCCAATTGGCGAACCGGTACGTTTGGCAATCATCTGCACAATAATATCTGTGCCTCCGGTATTTCCTCCCGAAAGAAAAACAATGCCAATACCGGCACCTACAAGCACGCCGCCCCAAAGTGAAGCAAGCAGCAAATCATCTGCCGCAAGGTTGGGTAAAATGGGCGCTAGTGCGTCCGTAAGAATGCCTGAGATTAAAATACCTGCAATCGAGCGAGCTACATAGCTACGGTCATGCGTGCGAAGTTCCACATAGGTAAGAAGTAACACATTCATTGCAATGGTTTGAATACCAACGGGAAAGTGAATGCCATAATCCTTGGCAATCGCATAAAAAATTGTGGCCAAACCTGTAAGACCGCCCGCAGCAAGACCATTAGGTACTTCAAAACAGTCAACGCCAATGGCATATATCAGCGATCCCACAAAGATATAAGCTGCATCCTTTAGCAGTTTTGCTATAGGCACAGGAGTCCGTGTTATTACTCTGCTCATGAGGTTTCGCCTCCCCCAACCGCCCATCTGTGGTAGCCCACAACAAAGCGATCCAAATCACCATCTTCCAATACTGCATCGACGTTGCCTGTCTCTACTCCTGTGCGTGGGTCTTTTACCAACTGGAAGGGATATAAGACATAATTGCGAATCTGATTTCCAAAAGAAATGTCACGTTTGGGACCACGTAACTCATCAAGTTCGGCTGCACGCTTAGCTTGTTCAAGCTCATAGAGACGGCTGCGAAGAATGCCCATCGCAGTTGCCTTATTTTGAATCTGACTACGTTCGTTTTGGCAGGTAACTACTGTTCCTGTAGGAAGGTGAGTAATACGTACAGCCGAGTCGGTCGTATTGACTCCCTGACCACCAGGACCTGAAGAATGATACACATCAATGCGAAGATCATTGGGATCAATTTCAAACTCAATATCCTCAGGCAAAACAGGCAGTACCTCAACACCTGCAAAGGTGGTCTGACGACGCTTCTTTGCATCAGTTGGTGAGATGCGCACCAAACGGTGTACCCCATGCTCTGCACGTAGCATCCCGTACGCATTGTGTCCGCTTACGGTAAAAGTCGCATGATCGATACCTATCACGTCGGCAGAAGGGGCATCGTTGACCGTAATTTTCCAACCTCTGCGTTCACCGTAGCGTAGGTACATATGCAACAGCATCTGACACCAGTCTTGCGCCTCAAGGCCGCCTTGACCAGGGGTAATAGAGACGATAGCGTCACCATGATCTCTCTCATCATTAAACCAACTAGCAAGCTCTAGCTCATCGAGTTGATGAGCTAGGTCGACTGCAAGTTGTTCGGCTTCGGCAAGAGTCTCTTCATCCTCCAACTCGCTACCCAATTCAAGCGCTGCTTCAGCATCATCAAATTGGCTTCGGGCCTCTTGCAAAGCAGAAACATCTGACTTGGCCTGCGTTAGACGCTCCATAATCTGACGAGCAGCGTCTGCATCATCCCAAAAACCAGGAACTGCGCTCTGCTCTTCAAGCTTGGCAATGAGCTTACGTCTTTCATCTATATGCAGATAGCCCTCAATATCATCCAGACGCTTTTTGAGTTCTTTTAGCATGCCTGCATCTATCATTTTGCCCCTCCCCCAACATCTGCAGCGACAAACAAGCCGAGCTTGACGTCAGAGTTAACGCCACGCCCGGCTTGCAACAAAGTCAACAATCTGTGTCAGCGGTTCTTGCCGTGGCAATTCTTGAATTTTTTACCAGAGCCGCAGGGACAGGGCTCATTGCGACCAACACCTGCATAGGGATCATCGCTTTTACGATAGGTAGCAGGCTTTGCATCTGCATGCGGATTTTCCGAAGAGTGACGAGCACGGTGCATTGTTGGGCTGCCATTGTCTCCATCTACCTCAGAAGGACCAGAGAAGTGTGCTCCACGCAAGGTCTCAGGTTCTTCGGCTGCAGGCTGTACGGCGGGTTGGGTGGGAGCCAAGCGAATCTGTAGGCGCAGGATAGTACGAAGGAAGTCCTCATACATCGTGTTCACCAAATCGGTAAAGGCGGCGTAGGCTTCGCTTTTATATTCCACCAAAGGATCACGCTGACCATAACCACGCAGGCCAATGCCAGTCCTCAGATAATCCATGTCCTGCAAATAGCCCATCCAGCGAGTATCAATTACGCGCAACATAACTTGCATAGAGAGCGCTTGGAGCACCTCATCTCCCAAGGTATCTGCTTTGCGCTGGTAGCAGTCGCTCACAAAAGCGCGCACTTTTTCCTCAAGCTCATCAATGTCAAACTCACCGTCAGTGACCGGCGTATCCTCACGACCTGTTAATTGTTCAATCCAAGAGCGCAGACCATCAAGGTCCCAGGTCTCAGGCTCAGCATCAGCAGGACAAAACTCTGCTACCACCCTATTGACGGTGCTCTCAGTAACCTCATTGACATGAGCAACCAAGTCCTTGCCATCTAAAATCTTGTTGCGCTCCTCGTAGATGACTTGGCGCTGCTTGTTCATAACGTCATCATAATCAAGGACGTTTTTACGCATCGCATAATTGACTTCCTCAACCTTACGCTGGGCGCCCTCAACCGCCTTGGATACCATACGGTGTTGAATGGGTGTGCTGGGAGGCAAGTCCGCTTTGGTCATCAAAGCAGAAATCTGATCCATGCGGTTACCACCAAAGAGACGCATAAGATCATCTTCAAGCGAAAGGTAAAACTGTGTCTCACCGGGATCTCCCTGACGACCAGCACGGCCACGGAGCTGGTTGTCAATACGACGACTCTCGTGACGCTCCGTACCGATAACACAAAGCCCGCCTACAGCAAGTACGTGTTCGCGCTCAATCTCGCAAATCTTCTTTGCTTCTGCAGTAGCCGCGGCAAGCTGCTCGTCGCTCACTTCTTCAGGATCAATACCCTGCTCACGCAGAGATTCCTTAGCCATCTCTTCAGAGTTGCCGCCAAGCAAAATGTCTGTACCGCGACCTGCCATGTTAGTAGCAATGGTGACAGCACCTTCGCGACCAGCCTGGGCAACAATCTGTGCCTCGCGCTCATGGAATTTAGCGTTTAGAACCTCATGACGAATACCGCGCTTACTCAACGTGCGAGACAAACGCTCGGAACTCTCGATGGAAACTGTACCCACCAGACAAGGTTGACCATAAGCATGTCGCCCCTCAACCTCATCGGCCACCGCATCAAACTTTGCATCAACGGTCTGATAAATCAAATCATCGTGATCGTTACGGATGACGGGTTTGTTGGGTGGAATAGCCTGAACGGGCAGCTTGTAAATCTCTCGAAACTCAGTATCTTCTGTGACAGCTGTACCTGTCATGCCCGAGAGCTTCTCGTACAGGCGGAAATAGTTCTGCAGGGTAATGGTTGCGATGGTTTGGTTTTCCTCGCGGACAGCTACGCCTTCCTTGGCCTCAACTGCCTGGTGCAAGCCTTCAGACCAACGACGGCCTTCCATGATACGGCCCGTGAATTCGTCAACAATCTTGACCTCACCATCCATCACGACATAGTCCTTATCGCGATGGAACATATACTGCGCCTTGAGCGCCTGCTGCAAATGATTGACCAGCTGGCCAGACATATCAGCATAAATATCATCAATACCCAGCGCACGTTCAACCTTTTTGAGGCCACGATCGGTCACCGTAATAGTGCGCTTTGCTTCATCCATGACATAATCGCCCGTAGGCTCGGGTTTTTCACCTGTCAGCGGATCAGCTGGTGTTTCTTCACCACGAATCAAGCCGCGAACAGCGCGAGCAAAATCCTTATAGGTATTGGCTGACTTGGTACCTGCGCCCGAGATAATAAGAGGCGTGCGCGCCTCATCAATGAGAATGGAGTCAACCTCGTCGACAATGGCAAAATGATGACCACGTTGGGCTCGCTGGTCAGCACGCATTACCATATTGTCACGTAGGTAGTCAAAGCCAAACTCAGAGTTGGTACCATACGTGACATCAGCGTTATACGCAGGCTTCTTGAGTGCGGGTAACATACCATTTTGCAGCAAGCCCACATTCATGCCTAGATAACGATACACGCGACCCATCCATTCGGAGTCTCGCTTTGCTAGGTAGTCGTTAACGGTAACGATGTGGACACCATTGCCTGAGAGCGCATTAAGGTAGCCTGCCAGTGTAGAGACAAGCGTCTTGCCCTCACCCGTCTTCATTTCGGCAATCATGCCTCGATGCAGGGCAATGCCACCGATGATTTGCACATCGAAGTGACGCATGCCCATCGAACGTTTAGACGCCTCACGCACAACTGCAAAGGCATCAGGGAGCAAATCATCGAGACTCTCGCCCTGCTCAATACGCTCCTTAAAGAGGGTTGTTTGGGACTTGAGTTCAGAGTCGTCCATGGCTTGGTATGTTGACTCGCGGTCATTCACGAGTGCAGCGATTTTCTCGAGCTCGCGAAGCTGCTTATTGGCTCCGCGACTGAGGAGACTGGAGAAGAAGTTTGGCATACGCGCCTTTCGTAAGCCCGAGACCCTAGGGTCATCCAATTTCTCAAACGAGCACTAAGGTATCGCGTCTTGGACGTCTATGCGAGCCACAACGCGCGTTCCCATCAAATAAGCGTTTACATCACGCAATTTCTTCGTTCTTTTGACGCTAATTTGGCTATTTTGTGTTTCACATCATGCTCCTATGACATCTTCACGCGCAATATGACTGTGGGAGGACTGCTTAGGCTCTGGTATAAGATCGGCAACAAGTCGCCTGAGTTCACGAGAAGGTGGCAGTCCTTTTGAGCCAACAACCCTGCTGCAGAAACGCAGATAAGCATCGCGCGCATCTCCCGGACGACCCGCTGCCACAAGAGCTTCAATAAGCACCGTAACCACATCTTCACGGTTACACTGCACCGAGACAGCGCTACGCGCAAACTGTATGGCAAGTTGCACTTTTCCCTGGAGAAGTGCTGTGCGAGAACCGGTAACCATTGCGGCAACAAACATTGAACGAAGATTTTCTGCTCGCAAGCTAATCCATGGCTCAGGATTTATGGTCGTCACATCCATATCGCCTAGATAAAGGTCACGTACCTCGCAGGCTGCATTGATTACTTCATCTGCAATCCCATCATTGACCGCACAACTATGCACTGCTTCTACAAAGCAATCAACGTCACAAACAACTACTTCAGGGTTAAGTGCTACGGTGCCATCCGCCTTATTTGTCAAAAAGGGTTCAAAACCGCGATAACGCGACTCCATTGCCTTGCGCGCGCCAGATATCGCCTCGTAAAGCCTTTGCATGCCCAGCTCTAAAGTTGCGTCAGGCCAAATTTGATTTGCCAGTTCTACACGACGCATACGGTGATTCTCTTTTGCCGCAAGTAAAGCAAGCAACACCTTTGACTGACGCCGATTAAATTTTCGCATCTCAATGGGATGACCATCAACGCTTACCGAGAGCCCACCCAATAGATTGATAACGACGTGATAGTGTGGCTGCTCAGTAGCGTGCGAGTGCTGTGATAGGTGGGGACTATCTGTCTGGGCAGGAGAACTACTATGACGGGCAGTTGTAACGGAAGTCATTTTTTGAGTAGACGCTGAGTGTGGCAGCAGTGCCGCAATCCAGTGCTTCGGCATCTTGAGTCTACAAAGTTGGGAAATCTCTGCACAATCGTTAATCAGCCAACCGACGAGCCACAACGCATCGTTTTGCAATTTGTGCCAACTAAGCACCTGGAACTCAATCCGCTGTGTCTTTTTATTCTCTGGACGAGCAGACTCAATGTGAAAATTGCCATCCGCTATAACGTCAGCACCAAACGAAAGTAATAGTCTTGCGAGATCTTGAGGAATGCTTTTCTCTTTTTTCGTTTCTGCCATGCGACGCAGTGGTCCCGCATCTCCTGCGAGCGCCGCAATAACAGCCTCAACCAGTCGCGCGCAGCTATCTATATAGTCAAACTCACAGGGCGCTGCCAAATCAACCGCGCGCTGCGCTCTTACATGTGCGCTTGATAGATTGCCATTTCTCAACTCACTAAGTGCCAATGCCAGAGAAAAAACCGCTCGTAACATGCGGTCGCCCATACTTTCCGCTCGTGCTGCCGCACGCTCTAAAAAACCTGAGCTACAAGAGCCGCCCGCAATCGCCACCAGCTCGCTTACCGCAAGTTGGTAGTCCATCAAGCGTTGGGATCTGCTATGAATTAGTGCCTGTTCTGCCTTGACAAGCAGCGCGTTGAGCTCGTCTCCTACGGTCTCACCGCCAAACGCAGTCGCAAGCACCAAATCATTGATTAGCAACAGTTCAGCAAGACTCTTGCCATGTGACCACGGCGACTCTTCGGTAAAGCGCTCAAGAACTCGATGAAACTGCCCCTCAAAAAGGAGCTGCCTCAGCTCTAGATGCAACAACAACTCTGGATATACTTTTGCTGCTTTGTCATGTATGCCTACAAGCTTATCTCCCATAGCAAGGCTACGACCCTGCGCAAGCATACGTAACAGCAGCGCTGAATTACCACGAAACTGTAGTTTTGCTCCCCTTGTTTTTTGTTGGTCTACTACTGCCGCAAAGGCTTGGCGAGCTACCATCTGCTTTTGTTCAATCAAAGCATATGCAGCAGCGCTCTCTAGGTAGCCTACTTCCTCTTTCATAAAAAGTTGCCGGGCTGCCGCAAGACAGTCTTTGATAATACCCAACGCTCCTGCTGCACAAAGTTCAACTCCCCATGGCATCAGCAGCTTACTGCGGCTATCTGTTGTGGGAAGCAAAGCGCCGCAAATTCCAGCACGGACAAAGTTATGACTTCGACACAACACGCTAAAGGCCTGCTCAACGATATCAGCATAAAGTCCTGCATATTGTCTTAGACTCGGAAAACAAAGCCGGAAAAGCGAAATATCGTCAATTCCCGCACAACAAAATGAACCTGTATAAACATTGACTTGAAAGAAAAAGGCTTCCGCCTGCATCCATGCAAGAGTTTCATCATCAGTCGTTGGAAGTATTTGACGCAGCTGCTCAAAGTTACCTGAACCAAGCAGCATCATCGCATAGCGAATTCTCAGCTCTGATAGAGGTATGCCGTTGCGCAAGGACATGATTACGACACGTTGAAGCGATTCGAGATAACGTGGAGCATGCGGATCTACCTCATGTGTAAGAGCGCGTGCCAGCAATGGGATGCCATTGGTCATACTCCAAGCTCGCCGCGCTAAATCACTGGGTTGTAGCGGCATGCGATAAAGCAATTCACGACCAGCAAGCACATACGCCTCTGGAAGCTCCTCACAGAGCTGCTCCGCTTCTGGACAAAGTGTTATCAGTATGGTGACGCCCTCTACCGCAGCAGCTCGTATAAGCTCTGTAGCCTTATCAATTGTCTCTTCGTCAAGGGCAGGAAAATCATCAAAAAGTACGCAGACCAGCTGATCTTTCTGCTTGCGGGCCACGGCTCTGGCCTTGCAGAGCGTATCCTCAAGTCTCTTGGCAAGTTCATGAGAATTGGCCTTGAGAAAGGTGAGTAATGGTTGCGGAGCATCTAAAGATCGACTCTGAAGCAGACGCTTTGCAAGCAGAGTTTTCATAAGTCCCGGCTCACCCACTACAAGTACGATATCGCATCGGCATAGCTCTGGTGGGGCCATGGGAGGCAAGAGAGGGCTACCCTCCGCAGGCTCAACAACGTCCTCAGCCACAGCAAGACTCGAGCTAACACCATGTGCATCCATAGGCTTCTCCTTCTACCAAACAATCAGATCCGGAAGTTTGATTGTTCCTGAAGAAGTTGCTTGCCAAATTCTCGCACTGCATAAGAGGTCACTTTAAATGCATAAGATGCAAAAGTTCAAGGGATATCCACAATCCTGCCAAGCTTGTATCAGTCTGCTGCCAAATTTGCGCCAAGCATATAGCAAACAATCCTAACCCCACAGCCCTCTTTGAGACTTACTGTGCAAGAAGATATCCACATAACAAAAAAGGACTTCCACAAAAGGAAGTCCTTTCTCTGCGCAAAACAAAGCGCCCCTAGTTGGTCAGCGATGACCTGCTCTCCCACGGACTACTCCGCAGTACCATCGGCGCTCGGGGGCTTAACTTCTGGGTTCGGAATGGGACCAGGTGTGCCTCCCCTGCTATGGTCGCTGACCAACTAGAGGCGTTCCATCAGGTACGACCTCAGCCGTGCCCTCAGGGCCGCACAGCGTGATTCTCCATTAACAAGATGCATAAGAAGATGTGCCCAACACAAATAATAAAAGAAGAGCTCGACCGATTAGTACAGCTCAGCTCAAACGCTTGCACGTCTTACACCTGCTGCCTATCACCTCGTGGTCTACGAGGGGTCTTACCAAAAGGAAAACTCATCTTGGGACAGGCTTCCCGCTTAGATGCTTTCAGCGGTTATCCTAACCGGACTCAGCTACCGGGCAATGCTGTTGGTCAACAACCCGTACACCGGAGGTCCGTCCACCCCGGTCCTCTCGTACTAGGGGCAGCCTCCCTCAATTTTCCTACGCCCACGGAGGATAGGGACCGAACTGTCTCACGACGTTCTGAACCCAGCTCGCGTACCGCTTTAAATGGCGAACGGCCATACCCTTGGGACCTGCTCCAGCCCCAGGATGCGATGAGCCGACATCGAGGTGCCAAACCTTCCCGTCGATGTGGACTCTTGGGGAAGATCAGCCTGTTATCCCCGGAGTACCTTTTATCCGTTGAGCGACTGCAATTCCACTCTAAGCAGCCGGATCACTAGAACCTGGTTTCCCATCTGCTCGGCTTGTAGGCCTCGCAGTTAAGCCTGCTTATGCTCTTGCACTCAAAAGGGTGGTTGCCGACCATCCTGAGCAGACCTTACGTGCGCCTCCGTTACTCTTTAGGAGGCGACCGCCCCAGTCAAACTACCCACCTGACACGGTCCCCATGCCGGATCACGGCCACGGGTTAGAATGCCAATACGTCGGGGGTGGTATTCCAAGGGTGACTCCACAGAAACTGGCGTCCCTGCTTCAAAGTCTCCCACCTATCCTCTACGCGACGCACCGGCAGCCAATGTCAAGCTGCAGTAAAGGTTCACGGGGTCTTTCCGTCCTTCCGCGGGTAAGTCGCATCTTCACGACTAGTGCAATTTCACCGGGTCTATGGTTGAGACAGTGTCCAAATCGTTACGCCTTTCGTGCAGGTCGGAACTTACCCGACAAGGAATTTCGCTACCTTAGGACCGTTATAGTTACGGCCGCCGTTTACCGGGGCTTAGATTCGCCGCTTCGCTTGCGCTAACAGCTCCTCGTGACCTTCCGGCACCGGGCAGGCGTCAGACCCTATACGTCGTCTTACGACTTCAGCAGAGTCCTGTGTTTTTGATAAACAGTCGCTTGGACCTCTTTACTGTGGGCCGCTTGGGCTCAAGGAGCAAGTCCTATCACCGAGCGGTCACCCCTTCTCCCGAAGTTACGGGGTAATTTTGCCGAGTTCCTTAACCATAGTTCTCCCGATCGCCTTGGTATGTTCTACCCACCCACCTGTGTCGGTTTGCGGTACGGGCTCCTAGCAACTAACTAGAGGTTTTTCTCGGAAGTATGGGCTCACTCACTTCACTCAATTGCTTCGTCCAACACCTCAGCCTATATGACAGACGCATTTTACAATCTGTCAGCCTACGTGTTCTCACGGGGACGTCCAGAACCCCGCTGAGCTACCCTTCTCCGTCACCCCATTGCTCAAACATTGCTTCGGAGGTGCAGGAATATCAACCTGCTGTGCATCGACTACGCCTTCCGGCCTCGCCTTAGCTCCCGACTGACCCTGGGAGGATTAGCCTTGCCCAGGAAACCTTGGGTTTACGGCGGCGGCGTTTTTCACGCCGCTCTCGTTACTCATGCCAGCATTCTCACTTCCGGCCGGTCCACCGCAGGTTACCCTACAGCTTCACTCCAGACGGAAAGCTCCCCTACCACTGATAAATCAGTCCGCCGCTTCGGTACCATGCTTAGCCCCGTATATTGTCGGCGCATGTCCACTCGACCAGTGAGCTATTACGCACTCTTTAAATGAATGGCTGCTTCTAAGCCAACATCCTGGTTGTCTGAGCAAACGCACATCCTTTGCCACTTAGCATGGATTTAGGGACCTTAGCGGGCGGTCTGGGCTGTTTCCCTTTCGAACACACAGCTTAGCCCACATGTTCTGACTCCCGGACTATAGACCGGCGGCATTCGGAGTTTGATTGGAGTTGGTAGGCGGTGAGGCCCCCGTGTCCATTCAGTGCTCTACCTCCGCAGGTAAACATCCGAGGCTAGCCCTAAAGCTATTTCGGGGAGAACGAGATATCTCCAGGTTTGATAGGCCTTTCACTCCTATCCACAAGTCATCCCCTCAGTTTTCAACCTAAGTGGGTTCGGCCCTCCGCGGGGTCTTACCCCCGTTTCAGCCTGCTCATGGATAGCTCACCTGGCTTCGCGTCTACGGCATGTGACTATGGGCGCCCTATTCAGACTCGCTTTCGCTGCGGCTCGCTTACTGGCTTAACCTCGCCGCATACCGTAACTCGCTGGCTCATTCTACAAAAGGCACGCCGTCACGGAATAAATTCCGCTCCGACTGCTTGTAAGCACACGGTTTCAGGTACTATTTCACTCCCCTCCCGGGGTGCTTTTCACCTTTCCCTCACGGTACTGGTTCACTATCGGTCACAGGAGAGTATTTAGGCTTGGAGGGTGGTCCCCCCAGCTTCCCACCGGGTTTCACGTGTCCGGCAGTACTCGGGAACCGGATGGCAGTTCTTAAAGATTCGTGTACGGGACTTTAACCCTGTCTCGTTGGCTTTCCCACACCATTCCACTTCTTAAAGAATTTTTGACTGCACAACACCGGCCCCACAACCCCGACGGCGCAAAAGCAACCATCGGTTTGGCCTAGGTCCCCGTTCGCTCGCCACTACTAGGGGAATCTCGTTTGATTTCTCTTCCTCCGGGTACTTAGATGTTTCAGTTCCCCGGGTTGCCTCCTTCGCGCGTATGTGTTCGGCGCGAGGTACGTGGGAATTACCCCACGTGGGTTTGCCCATTCGGAAATCTGCGGGTCAAAGGGAATGTGCCCCTAGCCGCAGCTTATCGCAGCTTGTCACGTCCTTCATCGGCTTCCTGTGCCAAGGCATCCACCGTGTGCTCTTACCATCTTCTTTCGATGGTTGGTATCACATAACGATGATTTGCACATCTTCTTGATGCGATCTTATTAAATTAAGGAGAATGTAGATTTCAATCTACATCACGCTATGCGGCTCTCAAGGTACGGCGAGGGCGAACCCTCGAGACCGGACACTGCGCACCGAGATGGTGCAATGAGAAACAAACTGATTAAGGACGGGCCGCCCATAGAAGTACAAAGTAAATGATGCTTCCTAGAAAGCGTATCTCCCTAGAAAGGAGGTGATCCAGCCGCACGTTCCCGTACGGCTACCTTGTTACGACTTCACCCCCCTTACCCTCCACACCTTCGGCGCCTCCCTCCAAAAGGTTGGGCCGGCGACTTCGGGTGCAGACGACTCGGGTGGTGTGACGGGCGGTGTGTACAAGGCCCGGGAACGCATTCACCGCGGCGTGCTGATCCGCGATTACTAGCAACTCCGACTTCATGGAGGCGGGTTGCAGCCTCCAATCCGAACTGGGGCCGGCTTTAGGGATTCGCTCGGTCTTGCGACTTGGCAGCCCATTGTGCCGGCCATTGTAGCACGTGTGCAGCCCAGGACATAAGGGGCATGATGACTTGACGTCGTCCCCACCTTCCTCCGGCTTGACGCCGGCGGTCTCGTATGGGTGCCCGGCCGAACCGCTGGCAACATACGACGGGGGTTGCGCTCGTTGCGGGACTTAACCCAACATCTCACGACACGAGCTGACGACAGCCATGCACCACCTGTATAGGCTCCTTTCGGCTACGGTGTTTCCACCGCTTCACCTATATGTCAAGCCCTGGTAAGGTTCTTCGCGTTGCTTCGAATTAAGCCACATGCTCCGCTGCTTGTGCGGGCCCCCGTCAATTCCTTTGAGTTTTAGCCTTGCGGCCGTACTCCCCAGGCGGGACACTTAATGCGTTAGCTGCGGCACGGAGGGATGTTCCCCCCACACCTAGTGTCCATCGTTTACGGCTAGGACTACCAGGGTATCTAATCCTGTTTGCTCCCCTAGCTTTCGCGCCTCAGCGTCAGTCGTGGCCCAGAAGGCCGCCTTCGCCACCGGTGTTCTTCCAAATATCTGCGCATTCCACCGCTACACTTGGAATTCCGCCTTCCCCTACCAGACTCAAGCCTGCCGGTATCAGGAGCGGACGGGGGTTGAGCCCCCGGATTTAACTCTTGACCTAACAGGCCGCCTACGCGCGCTTTACGCCCAATGAATCCGGATAACGCTCGCCCCCTACGTATTACCGCGGCTGCTGGCACGTAGTTAGCCGGGGCTTCTTCTGCAGGTACCGTCACCTTGCGGCCTCGTCCCTGCTGAAAGCGGTTTACGACCCGAAGGCCTTCATCCCGCACGCGGCATCGCTGCGTCAGGCTTTCGCCCATTGCGCAAGATTCCCCACTGCTGCCTCCCGTAGGAGTCTGGGCCGTGTCTCAGTCCCAATCTGGCCGGTCGGTCTCTCAACCCGGCTACCCATTACTGCCTTGGTGAGCCGTTACCTCACCAACAAGCTAACAGGCCGCGGGCCCATCCTTCAGCGATAAATCTTTGCCACCTCCTTCATGCGAGGGAGGTGGATCATCCGGTATTACCCACGGTTTCCCGTAGCTATTCCGAACTGAAGGGCAGGTTGCCCACGTGTTACTCAGCCGTTCGCCACTCTATACACACCCGAAGGTGCTTTAATCGTTCGACTTGCATGTGTTAAGCGTGCCGCCAGCGTTCATCCTGAGCCAGGATCGAACTCTCCGTTCAAAAAGCTACTTATATAAGTAGCGAATCTACTGTTTGAGTCGGTCCGTCCCCGAAATCACGCTGATCTCGGATTCAATGAAATTGATCGGTTTGTGTTATACGAAATTGTGGTACACACTCTCCGAAATGACTTTCATTTCGTCTGTCTCTCATCGATTTCATCAATCGCAGTATCCGGTTTTCAAGGTTCGCTGCGTTGCTTGTGTGTTGCAACGCGAGGAATCACTATACGCACCCCGGCTCTACTTTGCGAGGGTTGTAGGTGACTATCCATGGTTTCTCCATATATGGAGACCAGGATAGAGAGATAGATTGTGATTCCTTGGATGTTATATTTTACGTGATAAAGTCCGACTAGGCAAATATATGCAGGTAAACGGTCATTTTTAAAGAGCAGACGGCAACTAACGCGTTCTTTTGCAAAAAAGCACATCGAGCAACTGAATGCCTACACAATCTCTGCGCGTTTACAAAGAATTTTCTTTCCACAAAAAGTATTCATATTTGGATACTGCAAAAGCAGTCTCCTGTTAATCCTTCGTCCTAACCCCACAGCCCTCTTTGAGACTTACTGTGCAAGAAGATATCCACATAACAAAAAAGGACTTCCACAAAAGGAAGTCCTTTCTCTGCGCAAAACAAAGCGCCCCTAGTTGGTCAGCGATGACCTGCTCTCCCACGGACTACTCCGCAGTACCATCGGCGCTCGGGGGCTTAACTTCTGGGTTCGGAATGGGACCAGGTGTGCCTCCCCTGCTATGGTCGCTGACCAACTAGAGGCGTTCCATCAGGTACGACCTCAGCCGTGCCCTCAGGGCCGCACAGCGTGATTCTCCATTAACAAGATGCATAAGAAGATGTGCCCAACACAAATAATAAAAGAAGAGCTCGACCGATTAGTACAGCTCAGCTCAAACGCTTGCACGTCTTACACCTGCTGCCTATCACCTCGTGGTCTACGAGGGGTCTTACCAAAAGGAAAACTCATCTTGGGACAGGCTTCCCGCTTAGATGCTTTCAGCGGTTATCCTAACCGGACTCAGCTACCGGGCAATGCTGTTGGTCAACAACCCGTACACCGGAGGTCCGTCCACCCCGGTCCTCTCGTACTAGGGGCAGCCTCCCTCAATTTTCCTACGCCCACGGAGGATAGGGACCGAACTGTCTCACGACGTTCTGAACCCAGCTCGCGTACCGCTTTAAATGGCGAACGGCCATACCCTTGGGACCTGCTCCAGCCCCAGGATGCGATGAGCCGACATCGAGGTGCCAAACCTTCCCGTCGATGTGGACTCTTGGGGAAGATCAGCCTGTTATCCCCGGAGTACCTTTTATCCGTTGAGCGACTGCAATTCCACTCTAAGCAGCCGGATCACTAGAACCTGGTTTCCCATCTGCTCGGCTTGTAGGCCTCGCAGTTAAGCCTGCTTATGCTCTTGCACTCAAAAGGGTGGTTGCCGACCATCCTGAGCAGACCTTACGTGCGCCTCCGTTACTCTTTAGGAGGCGACCGCCCCAGTCAAACTACCCACCTGACACGGTCCCCATGCCGGATCACGGCCACGGGTTAGAATGCCAATACGTCGGGGGTGGTATTCCAAGGGTGACTCCACAGAAACTGGCGTCCCTGCTTCAAAGTCTCCCACCTATCCTCTACGCGACGCACCGGCAGCCAATGTCAAGCTGCAGTAAAGGTTCACGGGGTCTTTCCGTCCTTCCGCGGGTAAGTCGCATCTTCACGACTAGTGCAATTTCACCGGGTCTATGGTTGAGACAGTGTCCAAATCGTTACGCCTTTCGTGCAGGTCGGAACTTACCCGACAAGGAATTTCGCTACCTTAGGACCGTTATAGTTACGGCCGCCGTTTACCGGGGCTTAGATTCGCCGCTTCGCTTGCGCTAACAGCTCCTCGTGACCTTCCGGCACCGGGCAGGCGTCAGACCCTATACGTCGTCTTACGACTTCAGCAGAGTCCTGTGTTTTTGATAAACAGTCGCTTGGACCTCTTTACTGTGGGCCGCTTGGGCTCAAGGAGCAAGTCCTATCACCGAGCGGTCACCCCTTCTCCCGAAGTTACGGGGTAATTTTGCCGAGTTCCTTAACCATAGTTCTCCCGATCGCCTTGGTATGTTCTACCCACCCACCTGTGTCGGTTTGCGGTACGGGCTCCTAGCAACTAACTAGAGGTTTTTCTCGGAAGTATGGGCTCACTCACTTCACTCAATTGCTTCGTCCAACACCTCAGCCTATATGACAGACGCATTTTACAATCTGTCAGCCTACGTGTTCTCACGGGGACGTCCAGAACCCCGCTGAGCTACCCTTCTCCGTCACCCCATTGCTCAAACATTGCTTCGGAGGTGCAGGAATATCAACCTGCTGTGCATCGACTACGCCTTCCGGCCTCGCCTTAGCTCCCGACTGACCCTGGGAGGATTAGCCTTGCCCAGGAAACCTTGGGTTTACGGCGGCGGCGTTTTTCACGCCGCTCTCGTTACTCATGCCAGCATTCTCACTTCCGGCCGGTCCACCGCAGGTTACCCTACAGCTTCACTCCAGACGGAAAGCTCCCCTACCACTGATAAATCAGTCCGCCGCTTCGGTACCATGCTTAGCCCCGTATATTGTCGGCGCATGTCCACTCGACCAGTGAGCTATTACGCACTCTTTAAATGAATGGCTGCTTCTAAGCCAACATCCTGGTTGTCTGAGCAAACGCACATCCTTTGCCACTTAGCATGGATTTAGGGACCTTAGCGGGCGGTCTGGGCTGTTTCCCTTTCGAACACACAGCTTAGCCCACATGTTCTGACTCCCGGACTATAGACCGGCGGCATTCGGAGTTTGATTGGAGTTGGTAGGCGGTGAGGCCCCCGTGTCCATTCAGTGCTCTACCTCCGCAGGTAAACATCCGAGGCTAGCCCTAAAGCTATTTCGGGGAGAACGAGATATCTCCAGGTTTGATAGGCCTTTCACTCCTATCCACAAGTCATCCCCTCAGTTTTCAACCTAAGTGGGTTCGGCCCTCCGCGGGGTCTTACCCCCGTTTCAGCCTGCTCATGGATAGCTCACCTGGCTTCGCGTCTACGGCATGTGACTATGGGCGCCCTATTCAGACTCGCTTTCGCTGCGGCTCGCTTACTGGCTTAACCTCGCCGCATACCGTAACTCGCTGGCTCATTCTACAAAAGGCACGCCGTCACGGAATAAATTCCGCTCCGACTGCTTGTAAGCACACGGTTTCAGGTACTATTTCACTCCCCTCCCGGGGTGCTTTTCACCTTTCCCTCACGGTACTGGTTCACTATCGGTCACAGGAGAGTATTTAGGCTTGGAGGGTGGTCCCCCCAGCTTCCCACCGGGTTTCACGTGTCCGGCAGTACTCGGGAACCGGATGGCAGTTCTTAAAGATTCGTGTACGGGACTTTAACCCTGTCTCGTTGGCTTTCCCACACCATTCCACTTCTTAAAGAATTTTTGACTGCACAACACCGGCCCCACAACCCCGACGGCGCAAAAGCAACCATCGGTTTGGCCTAGGTCCCCGTTCGCTCGCCACTACTAGGGGAATCTCGTTTGATTTCTCTTCCTCCGGGTACTTAGATGTTTCAGTTCCCCGGGTTGCCTCCTTCGCGCGTATGTGTTCGGCGCGAGGTACGTGGGAATTACCCCACGTGGGTTTGCCCATTCGGAAATCTGCGGGTCAAAGGGAATGTGCCCCTAGCCGCAGCTTATCGCAGCTTGTCACGTCCTTCATCGGCTTCCTGTGCCAAGGCATCCACCGTGTGCTCTTACCATCTTCTTTCGATGGTTGGTATCACATAACGATGATTTGCACATCTTCTTGATGCGATCTTATTAAATTAAGGAGAATGTAGATTTCAATCTACATCACGCTATGCGGCTCTCAAGGTACGGCGAGGGCGAACCCTCGAGACCGGACACTGCGCACCGAGATGGTGCAATGAGAAACAAACTGATTAAGGACGGGCCGCCCATAGAAGTACAAAGTAAATGATGCTTCCTAGAAAGCGTATCTCCCTAGAAAGGAGGTGATCCAGCCGCACGTTCCCGTACGGCTACCTTGTTACGACTTCACCCCCCTTACCCTCCACACCTTCGGCGCCTCCCTCCAAAAGGTTGGGCCGGCGACTTCGGGTGCAGACGACTCGGGTGGTGTGACGGGCGGTGTGTACAAGGCCCGGGAACGCATTCACCGCGGCGTGCTGATCCGCGATTACTAGCAACTCCGACTTCATGGAGGCGGGTTGCAGCCTCCAATCCGAACTGGGGCCGGCTTTAGGGATTCGCTCGGTCTTGCGACTTGGCAGCCCATTGTGCCGGCCATTGTAGCACGTGTGCAGCCCAGGACATAAGGGGCATGATGACTTGACGTCGTCCCCACCTTCCTCCGGCTTGACGCCGGCGGTCTCGTATGGGTGCCCGGCCGAACCGCTGGCAACATACGACGGGGGTTGCGCTCGTTGCGGGACTTAACCCAACATCTCACGACACGAGCTGACGACAGCCATGCACCACCTGTATAGGCTCCTTTCGGCTACGGTGTTTCCACCGCTTCACCTATATGTCAAGCCCTGGTAAGGTTCTTCGCGTTGCTTCGAATTAAGCCACATGCTCCGCTGCTTGTGCGGGCCCCCGTCAATTCCTTTGAGTTTTAGCCTTGCGGCCGTACTCCCCAGGCGGGACACTTAATGCGTTAGCTGCGGCACGGAGGGATGTTCCCCCCACACCTAGTGTCCATCGTTTACGGCTAGGACTACCAGGGTATCTAATCCTGTTTGCTCCCCTAGCTTTCGCGCCTCAGCGTCAGTCGTGGCCCAGAAGGCCGCCTTCGCCACCGGTGTTCTTCCAAATATCTGCGCATTCCACCGCTACACTTGGAATTCCGCCTTCCCCTACCAGACTCAAGCCTGCCGGTATCAGGAGCGGACGGGGGTTGAGCCCCCGGATTTAACTCTTGACCTAACAGGCCGCCTACGCGCGCTTTACGCCCAATGAATCCGGATAACGCTCGCCCCCTACGTATTACCGCGGCTGCTGGCACGTAGTTAGCCGGGGCTTCTTCTGCAGGTACCGTCACCTTGCGGCCTCGTCCCTGCTGAAAGCGGTTTACGACCCGAAGGCCTTCATCCCGCACGCGGCATCGCTGCGTCAGGCTTTCGCCCATTGCGCAAGATTCCCCACTGCTGCCTCCCGTAGGAGTCTGGGCCGTGTCTCAGTCCCAATCTGGCCGGTCGGTCTCTCAACCCGGCTACCCATTACTGCCTTGGTGAGCCGTTACCTCACCAACAAGCTAACAGGCCGCGGGCCCATCCTTCAGCGATAAATCTTTGCCACCTCCTTCATGCGAGGGAGGTGGATCATCCGGTATTACCCACGGTTTCCCGTAGCTATTCCGAACTGAAGGGCAGGTTGCCCACGTGTTACTCAGCCGTTCGCCACTCTATACACACCCGAAGGTGCTTTAATCGTTCGACTTGCATGTGTTAAGCGTGCCGCCAGCGTTCATCCTGAGCCAGGATCGAACTCTCCGTTCAAAAAGCTACTTATATAAGTAGCGAATCTACTGTTTGAGTCGGTCCGTCCCCGAAATCACGCTGATCTCGGATTCAATGAAATTGATCGGTTTGTGTTATACGAAATTGTGGTACACACTCTCCGAAATGACTTTCATTTCGTCTGTCTCTCATCGATTTCATCAATCGCAGTATCCGGTTTTCAAGGTTCGCTGCGTTGCTTGTGTGTTGCAACGCGAGGAATCACTATACGCACCCCGGCTCTACTTTGCGAGGGTTGTAGGTGACTATCCATGGTTTCTCCATATGTGAGGATGCTTTGCAAGCTGCGACATAGCTTCAATAAGCGCATCGCGGGCTTCAGCATTTGCCGCTTCGGCATAAATGCGCACGTGAGAGCCCGATCGAGATGGGCGTAACATCGCCCACGAGCCGTTTTTGAATTGCACGCGCAACCCTTCGGCATGATTGATTGATACAGGCTCCATTCCCGCCAGAGTCGGCGGATTGAGTCCCGGAAGCAGATTGCGCAGCGTTTGGGATGCAGCAGAATCCAGGCGTAAATCACGCCGTATATATGACATTGAACCCAAGCGCTCTGAAAGTTCGTCTACAAGTTCGGACAACGGACGCCCTTCTTGTGCTAAGAGCTCCAACACCAAAAGGCAACTCAAAAGTCCATCTCGCTCATACAGATGTATTGGTACGCAGATGCCACCGTATTCCTCTGCAGCCATTACAACATCACCCTGGCGTACTTCAGCATAGAGGCGATCAAAGCCTACGGGCACCTGAGTCACTTCTAAACCAAGGCGTTTTGCTTGTGAAACAATACGCATAGAACTCGCCAACGTGGTAACCACACGGCCACGTAATCCGTAATGTTCGACGAGATAGCCCAGAATTAAGGGAGCAAGATTGTGTGCAACAACCAGTCTTCCCTTTTCATCAATAAGCGCGGCACGATCGCCATCACCATCAAGCACAAGACCCACGTCCGCGTGCTGGCAAATGACCAACTGCTCACACTCATCTACCCAAGGCTCTACAGGCTTGGGGTGCAAGCCATCAAAATCTTCACGTCGGTCCCCATGAATTTCGGTAACCGAACAGCCCATCGTCTCAAGCGCATTGTACAAAACCCCAGACACCGCACCATACATGGGATCAAGCACTATCCTTAACTGCGCCGAGCGGATCAGATCGGCATCAAAGTAGGACAAAAGATTATCGAGATAAGGTTTTACTAGATTGGCTCGTTCGACCTCACCATAGGTGGGAAGAGGATTTGCCAACACACATCTCTCAACCTCATGCGCAAATGCAGAGGTTACAGGACCGCCGTCTTTACCACGCGCAATAATGCCACCATACTCACACGGACTCTCAGAAGCCGTAACCATGAGCGCACCCGCAGCATGACTATCGTTTGCCGCAGCCCATTCAACTGCTGGCAAAGGGCAGGCACCAAGTGACACCTGCGGCTGTAGACCAAAAGCCGCAAGCGTTTTGCCTATAAGCAATGCAAATGATTCGGCGTGGTAGCGCCTGTCGTAGCCCACATACACACGAGCATCACCATAGCGCTGAGACCAAATTGCACCAATAGCTCCAGCAATACGCGTGACATTGGCTTCGCTAAAGTCTCCGTCAAAGCGCCCCTGCCAACCGGAGGGAGCAAACCTAATGACGGGCATAACTTCTGCCCCTTAGATTCTAGCTCCGCCGAGACCCTCAATGAAGGCATCACGGAACGCGGGATTAGCAAGCGCCATACGAGCGTTAGTGGCTGCCCAAGCGGCGGGAGTACCCGTATCACATCCGTCGTTGGGATCCACTACAACAGCGTACATTTCTTCTTCTTCAAGAAGACGTGCCATGGCATCGGTCAGTTGAATCTCGCCACCAGCACCAGGGCCCTGAGTACGCAAAAGTTCCATCACTCGGGCAGACAATAGATAGCGACCAACAATAAAGAGATGGGAAGGAGCATCTTCTAGGCTAGGTTTTTCTACGAGACCACTCACTTTCCAAACAGCACCAGGCTCCTCATCGGCTGCATCTTCAAGACCAGAAAGACTCTCAACACGTTCGCCAGCGATAATGCCATAGCGGCTCACTTGATCGGCAGGCACGGGCGCCACCGCAATGACTGAGGCGCCGCCGTGAGCCTCAGATACTTCTTGCATACGTACGCACATCTGCTTTTCGGGCACAAAATAGTCACCAAGCAGAACAAAGAACGACTCATCCGCTGTCTCTGGAGCAGCACAAAGTACCGCATGACCAAGACCACGCGGATCATCTTGATACACAAAGCTTACCGGCAGAGCACCTGCTTCATGAACAAGCTCTGCTTCTTTACTTTTACCATGCGCCTCAAGATACTCCTCAAAATGCTTATCCACCGAAAAGTATTCGTTTATCTGAGGCTTTTCATGAGAGTTAACAATTACAACACCATCAACTGCAGAAGGTGCCAATGCCTCTTCTACCACATACTGAATAACAGGTTTATCGAGTACGGGAAGAAGCTCCTTGGGCAGCGCCTTGGTGGCCGGAAGAAAGCGGGTGCCAAGACCTGCGGCAGGGATTACGGCCTTCATGAGCAATTCCTTTCGTTTGTGCTGCATTTTCTAGCAGATTTCTTTATTCATTAAAGCAGAACGCGAGAGTATGTTTACACGTTATAACTCGATATTAAGCGAGACACCCTGCTCCTCTAGATAGCTAACCCAGCGATTCATAGTGTCCGCAGAAAGATCATGTTCCATAAGACAAGCTTCAGCGTTTGCTGTCTCGTGGTCGACACCCAACTCTTGCTCGAGGAAAGCGCGCAACGTGAGGTGACGACGCCAGATATCACGACCATACTCGCGGCCTTGAGGCGTCAGCTCGATACGACCATAGCGCACCTGCTCGACCATGCCAGCTTCTCTCAAGGCGGTCAGCGCTTTGTTGACGCTCGCCTTGGAGACATTCAACTGGTCGGCAACATCTACCGAGTGCACACTTGAGTCGGGCTTATCGCTTGTCTGACTCAGCCTATAGATAGATTCGAGATAATCCTCGCTCGACATAGAAAGGCTATCAGCACCGTGAGTGTTGACTTTACCTGACTTTGTAGTCATATATAAAAACCCTTCGTTTGACATCAGTTGAGGCTAACTTTACCCACTGAAGCGGTTTGTCAAACATCACAATACCCGTGAACGGTCAAGCAGATAGAGGTTACTCGCTATCAAAACTGGGATCGGGCAAGTCAATACGGCGAACGACAGCACCAACCGAAGTAAGCTTGGGAACAAAGCCTTCATACCCTCGATCGATATGATGCACATCAGTAACCGTGGTGTACCCGTCAGCAACAAGACCTGCCATAACAAGTGCGGCACCACCGCGAAGATCAGGGGCCTTTACCTCGGCTCCCGAGAAACCCGAAACTCCATGCACAATAGCATGATGACCCTTGATAACAATATCAGCACCCATACGCTGCAACTCGCTGGCAAACATAAAGCGATTCTCAAAGACATTCTCGGTTACCACACTACTGCCCTGAGCAAGTGCCAACAAGCACATAGTCTGCGCTTGCATATCGGTTGGAAAGCCTGGGAAAGGTAGAGTCTGAATATCCGTTGGCTTAATAGAACCATTTTTGCGTACGACAACACCATCAGAAAGGCGCTCAATATCAAGACCCATAAGCTCATATTTGCGCAGAACAAGATCAAGATGGCGAGGGTCAAAGCCGCGCACGGTCAAAGGACCGCCAGCTAGCCCACCCATACCAATAAAGGTGCCGGCTTCAATACGATCACCAACAGTACGGTGCTCCACTGGATGAAGAGTTTCTTTGGTGCCTGTAATCTCAATGACAGGAGTACCTGCGCCCTTGATATGAGCACCCATTTCATTAAGAAGATTAGCTAGATCAACAATCTCAGGTTCGCGAGCAGCATTGTCAATAACGGTTGTTCCACACGCATGCACTGATGCCATCATGAGGTTTTCGGTAGCACCAACACTGGCAAAATCCAAGGTCACCGTCGAACCAACCAAGCCATTAGGCGTCGAAGCATGGATATTGCCATGATCGATATCAAAACTCACACCCAACGCCTCAAGACCAAGAATGTGCATATCAATTTTGCGAGCACCAATGTTGCAGCCTCCAGGCATGGCAACAATCGCCTTGCCAAAACGACCCAACAAAGGACCAAGTACTGCTGTTGAGGCTCGCATCTGAACTACTAATTGATAAGGTGTCTCCCACTTGTCAACACCTGAAGTATCAATACGAAGCGTATGCTCATCTGCAACTTCAATCTCAGCGCCAAGGCGCTTGAGTACCTTGCCCATCACATGCACATCAGCAATATTGGGCACATTGGTAAGTGTTGTTACGCCAGGGGCCAAAATGGTAGCCGCCATAAGCTTTAGAGTGGAATTTTTTGCACCCTCAACGATAATTTCACCACTAAGGGGATGTCCGCCCTCGACTTGTATTGCTTCCATGAGGCCCTCTTTCGTCGCCTGCTACTCCTCTACTGTAGCAGTCGCATCAGAGGAGGCGGCGTGCTTCAGCAGCAGGTTGCACCACTTAATCTTTTCGTCATAATACGCATTGCTGTGGTCATCTGCAGCAAGTTGCTCTTTTGCATCAAAAGCTTTTTGGCGCGTTTGTCGCACAACTTTGGGATCAATATCGTCCGAGCGACGCGCGTGATCAGCCAAGATAATAACCATATCATTGCTAATTTCGGCATAGCCACCTGAAATAATAACGTTCACCTGGCCGCCGCCCTCTTCGTCAACGGGGTGCAGGCGTACTACGCCGTCACCAAGAGCGCAAATTTCAGCGGCATGCCCAGGCCAGACACCCACCTCACCCGAAGGAGTGAGGAGGGTTAAATGTTTGGCATGTCCTTCAAAGAGCAGCTTGTCTGGACGGACAAACTGGCAGGTAATAGAAGACATAGACGTCCTACTTTCCTGCTACAGAGTTTTCTGCCATCTTGGCGGCACGAGCACGCACGTCATCAATTGAGCTCGCATAGCGGAAAACCTGCTCGGGCAGATCATCACACTTGCCATCAACGATTTCTGCAAAAGAGCGAACAGTTTCTTCAATGCTGCAGTACACACCTGCATTGCCCGTGAATTTTTCAGCAACATGGAAGGACTGAGACAAGAATTGCTGAATTTTGCGCGCACGAGCAACAACGAGCTGCTGTTCTTCGGAAAGTTCATCCATACCCAAAATAGCAATGATGTCCTGCAGGTCAGAGTACTCCTGCAAAATCTCCTGCACAGCTACAGCAACACGATAGTGTTCCTCGCCAACAATGCTGGCATCCAGTGCCGAGCTAGAGCTTGCCAGAGGATCAACCGCAGGATAGATGCCCAAAGATGCAATGGAACGTGAAAGAACCGTCGTGGCATCTAGGTGGGTAAAGGTTGTTGCAGGGGCGGGGTCGGTCAAGTCGTCTGCAGGAACATAGACTGCCTGAACAGAGGTAATAGAACCTTGTTGTGTCGAGGTAATGCGCTCTTGCAAATCGCCCATCTCGGTAGCCAGCGTAGGCTGGTAACCAACAGCAGAGGGCATACGACCAAGCAGCGCGGAAACCTCAGAGCCTGCCTGGGAAAAACGGAAGATGTTGTCAATAAAAAGCAACACGTCCTGGCCCTTATCGCGGAAATACTCAGCGGTAGTTAGACCAGCCAGACCAACACGCAAGCGTGCTCCAGGCGGCTCGTTCATCTGACCATAGACCAAGCAGGTCTTCTCCAAAACGCCAGATTCCTTCATCTCGAGATAGAGGTCAGTACCCTCACGAGTACGCTCGCCAACACCTGTAAAGACTGAGGTGCCACCATGCTCTTGTGCAAGGTTGTTAATGAGCTCCTGAATCAAAACGGTCTTACCAACACCTGCGCCACCTAGAAGGCCGGTCTTGCCGCCGCGAACATAGGGCTCAAGCAGGTCAATCGCCTTGATACCTGTCTCAAAAATCTCAGTTTGCGTAGTCAGCTCGTCAAAAGCTGGTGCGGGATGGTGAATGGGATAATACTCAACATCATCAGGTATAGGTTTGCCATCAACAGGCTGACCCATGACATTCCACACCCGGCCCAGAGTTGATGGGCCAACAGGCATCATCATGGGATGGCCTGTAGCCTTAACCTTGACACCACGTTGCAACCCGTCGGTAGAAGACATTGCAACGGTACGCACTACGCGGTTGGGGAGTTGTGATTCAACCTCGAGAATAGTCGAAATATGACCCATTGGCGTATCAGCTTCGACCGTTAATGCCGTATAAATGCTTGGCATACGATTGCCAAACTGTACGTCTACGACAGGGCCAACGATACGAACAATGGTGCCTGTACCAGCGGTACGAGACATCTGCTGAATCGCAGCGTCCTCAAGAGCGCTACGCTCTCTCGTAGTTTCCATAGACATTAGTTACTTTCCTCCAATGCGGCTGCGCCACCGATAATTTCGTTGAGTTCCGTGGTAATCGAACTCTGGCGTACGCGGTTGTAGGTCCTCTCGAGGCCACTCAAAACTTCCCGGGCGTTATCAGTGGCCGACTGCATGGCGCGACGGCGAGCGCCGTGCTCCGCCGCAGCCGAATCGAGAAGTGCATGGTAAATTACCGTTCGGATATAGGAAGGAATGAGGTAACCCAAAACTTCTGAAGCCGAAGGTTCAAAACTAAAAGTAGGGAAGCGTTCAAGCGCTACCTCCCCCATTGCTTCAGGATTACGCGGTTTGTTTGGCATCATGAGCTTTTCACGTGAGAGAGGTAGCAACTGCTCGGTGACCAGTTGCTGCTCCATGCGGTTTTTGGCATGCCAATACTTAATAACTACGCGGTCAACCCTACCTGAGGTATACGAATCGATTACATACGAAGCAATACGCTCTGCTTCATCACGAGTAGGATCGGCAGAAATTCCTACAAAAGAAAGAGCAGGCATTGTCTTGCGATAGCTAAAGTACTCGGTAGGTTTACGACCACAGGTAATAACACTTACTTGTTTACCTTGGGCAGCAAGCTTTTGCATATCACGCTCTACCTCGCGCTGAGGCACAATATTAAAACCACCAGCAAGACCACGATCTGAAGCAATGAGGATAAAGAGTACACTCTTTTCCTGTTGATGCTGTATAAGCAGCGGAAATTCAGACAGAGAACTTGCCGCAGCCACATTGGCAAGAATGTTGGTAATTGCGTCCTTGTATGGTGCTGCATCCTCAGCTCTTTGCAAAGCACGCTGAATACGCGCCGTGGAGATCATCTCCATTGTGCGCGTAATCTGCATAGTGCTCCTGATAGAGGCCATGCGATGCGATATGTCACGAAGATTCGCCATGTCTGCCTTTATGCCTCGGTTGTCTTCCGAATGTCATCAGAATCTTGTGCATCCTCAGAGAAACTTTCGACGTCAATCTCCTCTTGGTTGGGATGCTTAGCGAGGAACTGCTCTTTAAAATGCGCAATGTGCATCTTAAGGCGCTCTGCCTGCTTGTCGCTGATTTTGCTCTTAACGATATTGCGACGCAGCTTCCCGTGACGCTCATTCATATACTTGGCCAGCTCGTCACGGAAGAGCACCACATTCTCAAGGTCAATATCATCAAGGAAGTTTTCCTTGGCAGCAAAAATCGAGATAACCTGATCGGCTACCGGAAGTGCCGCAAAGCGCTTTTGCTTGAGCAGCTCCATCATATGAGCACCGTGGTTGAGCTGGTAGCGCGTCGTAGCATCAAGGTCGGAGCCAAACTGCGCAAAGGCCTGCTTTTCGCGGTAACTAGCCAAATCCAAACGCAACGTACCTGCCACCTGCTTCATAGCAGCCAGCTGAGCAGCGCCACCCACGCGCGAAACCGAAATGCCCACATCAACTGCGGGACGTTGTCCTTGGAAGAAAAGACTTGACTGCAGATAAATTTGACCATCAGTAATTGAAATTACATTCGTCGGAATATAAGCAGAAACGTCTCCCTCTTGAGTTTCGATGATGGGAAGAGCGGTCATTGAGCCACCGCCATTGGCATCACTCATCTTGACTGCACGCTCAAGCAAGCGAGAATGCAGGTAGAAAATGTCGCCAGGATACGCCTCGCGTCCAGGCGGACGATGTAGCGTGAGGGACATCTGACGGTATGCCACCGCCTGCTTTGATAGGTCATCATAGACAATCAAAACGTGTCCACCGGGGTGCTCTGCATCTGCAGGATTGCCTTTTTTGTCGTTGTACATAAAGTACTCGCCAATAGCAGCGCCTGCCATAGGAGCGATGTATTGCATGGGGGCGGAGTCAGCAGCGGTAGCAGCAACAATGATAGTCTTGCCAAGAACACCACGTTGAGCTAACTCTTCGCGAATAGCTGCGACCGTAGATGCCTTTTGACCAATCGCAACATAGATACAAATCATATCGGTGTCGCGCTGGTTGACGATAG
The DNA here is from genome assembly GCF_900078545.1 of Olegusella massiliensis. GTDB lineage: Bacteria > Actinomycetota > Coriobacteriia > Coriobacteriales > Atopobiaceae > Olegusella > Olegusella massiliensis. Next base: position 1,005,514 of record NZ_FLLS01000002.1, on the reverse strand, counting down.
CGTCAATAGCGATAGCAGTCTTGCCCGTCTTGCGGTCGCCAATGATAAGCTCACGCTGACCACGACCGATAGGCACCATTGCATCAATTGCTATGAGGCCAGTCTGTACTGGCTCGCACACTGGCTGACGCTCCATGATGCCGGGAGCCTTAAATTCAATAGGACGGCGGTGCGACGTGTTAATGGGGCCTTGACCATCGATAGGCTGGCCCAAAGGATTAACAACACGGCCAAGCATGGCGTGACCAACAGGAATATCCATAACGCGACCGGTCGTATGGCACTCATCGCCCTCTCTGATGGTGTCTACCTCGCCAAACAAAACCGCACCAACAGAATCGGTGTCAAGATTTTGAGCAAGACCATAGACTGAGTGCGCAGTACGAGAGCTGGTAAATTCCAGCAACTCACCTGCCATAGCCGTCTTAAGTCCGTCGATACGAGCAATACCATCTCCTACCGACGTAACAATGGATGCCTCATTAAGATCTACCGTTGTACCAATTTGTGCCAGCCTGTCACGCAATGCATTCATGACCTCGCTGGAGCTAATGCTATTTGTCATTGTCATCAACTCCAATAAAGGTAGTTGAGAGCTGCCTGCGAATGCTGGTGAGCTGTGCTCGCACCGAAGCATCAAAACGCTTGCCACGCTGCTCGATAATAATTCCGCCCAAAATCTCGGGCTCTACTCGCTCGACAAGGTAAATGGGACAACCAAGATCTGCTTCGACCTTTGTCTTAACCTTGCGGCGCAGCTCCTCATCTAACGGAACCGCTGTGGTTACCGTAACATTTACGGTGTCGTCCTCATTATCGATAATCTCTTTGTATTGCTTGGAGACAGCATCGATAAGCTCTAGGTCACCAGCATGGTGCATGGCTCCCAGTGCCTCGAGAACCTCAGGTGAGAACTTACCTGCATGCAGCCACTGCACGAGGTCAGCGTTGGGGCGACCCTCAGCACGACCTGCTTCAATCAGCGCGCGAGCGTAAGCCTCAACCTTCTGCCTGTCGTCGCTACTCTTTGTCATTGGTCTTTCCCACTTCTGCAAGATACTTCTCAGCAAGGGCGCGCTGCTGATCTTCGGAGAGGTCATTGCCGATAATCTTGCCTGCGATTTCGACAGAAAGGTCTACAACGGAGCCCGAGAGCTCAATCATGGCCTTACGACGCTCACCTTCAAGAGCTTCATGCGACTTTGCGATAATGCCCGAAGCTTCTTTTTGCGCCTTAGCAAGCACTTCAGAACGCACAGACTCTGCGTCCTTCTTTGCCTCAGCAACAATTTCTCCTGCTTCACGCTGCGCCTGATCGACACGGGTAGCATATTCGTGCTTTTCCTTCTCGACCTCAGCACGCGTACGCTCAGCAGCATCCAAGTCTTCTTGAATCTTTGCCTGGCGATCATCTAGGGTCTTGATGATTGTGGGCCAAGCATACTTTGCCAACAAAAACCAAATGACTAGGAAGGCAATCAGTGCGGGAATAAATTCCGCAGGCTTGGGGATTAGAATGCTCGCGCTTTCTGGCATGCTGCAACCTGAAAGAGAAGCCGCTGAAATTGCGGCGAAGCCCAGTGCAGCAAGCTTGCGCACACCCTTCGGCGTCTTGTTGTCCATATTGCTAGCCTCCGTCCAAAACGTCTTTGTCACCCGCTGCTTATTTAGCAATCAGGGTAACAACGAAGCCGATCAGAGCTAGGGCCTCGACAAATGCGGACGCGAGAATAAATACGGTGAACAGGCGGCCCTGTACCTCAGGCTGACGCGCCATTGCACTTGTAGCGCCAAATGCTGCCAAACCAATGCCCAGGCCAGCACCAATAACGCCGAGGCTGTAACCAATAACTCCCACGGTTCCTCCTTATGACTTGCTTAAAAGACGTGCGTGCTATTTCTTACACGTTATGCCAAGCGGGTCTTATACCCGCACAAGGCCAATTTATACCGTGATATACGGTAAAAATGGTAACTAGTCGCCCTCCTCAGCAGAGCTAATGTATACGGCAGTCAAAAGCGTAAAAACATATGCCTGAATTGCTGCAACTAGCATCTCTACAAGGTAGATGATGATGAGAACGAATACCCATGCAATCGAAGCAAAGACACCTGCCGCATTGGCAGGGTTAAATGCGACCAGCAGGGGCTGGAAAAACATTGATGCCAAAACGGCAAAGGTACCCATAACAATGTGCCCTGCGTACATATTGCAAAAAAGACGAATAGCCAAAGTGATGGGGCGCAAGAGCGTAGAGAAAATCTCGATAACCCAGACAAGAAGAGCTAAAGGCAGCGGCAAACCTTCTGGTGCAAGGCTCTTGATATAACCCCAACCACCTTTGGCATTAACGCCCATCCAGATAAAGTAGATAAAAGAGACGAGAGCAAGAGCGGCCGTGGTGCCGATGGTACCCGTACCAGGGTGCATACCAGGCACAATACCCACTACATCATTGACCAAAACAAAGAAAAACAGTGTCGCAAGATAGGGGAAGTGCTTGCGCCACTTGTCGCGACCAAGCATGCCGATGCAGAGATCATCGCGTACAAACTCAATGAGAAACTCCATGCCATTGACAAACTTGCCTTTAGGAGCAATTGATTTTGCCTGTGCCTTAGTAAAGACCACCATAAGAACAAGCAGAAAAATGCAGGAGAGGTACAACCAGAACGAATACTGAGTAATTCCAAAGCCTAGGTTGCCAAAAGCTGGTGTGGAATTAAAGCCCTTTACGAGCTCATCCACAACCGCTGGCAGCTTATCAAAGACTCCCACAGCAAGTCCTTTCCCCAACCCGGTCCTCAGCCTTTTTGGGCATCTTGCCAGGCACGTACTGCTCCAACAGTCCAAAGACTGAGATACGCAGCTACTAACGCAATCCCAAAACTCAGCTCTTGCTTTGGCGCCACCACCCACACGACAAAAAGAGCAAGTTCAAATACACAAAGTGACACAATAACACTCAGAAGTCCTAAAGCAATACTCACTTTCCCACGCCGTCGTATGGCACACTCAAACAAATACACCTGTGGGAGAGCTCCCACTATGCCACATATAGCACCTACAACTACTGTACTCCATGTCTCCAAGGCGCTATTCCTTACCGCAAATCAAAGCAGACGGCAGTATGGTTCGCATAAATTGTACTCCCTTTGAACTACCTATGATGTGCAGTCATGCGGGAGCGCCAGTATAGTCCTTTTAAATTGTACGCCCTCTGAACTATGTACGAACTTACGCCTTCAACACATAAGTCTGAGGCCCTTTTTTGAATTTCTCGCTTAGCATATCATCAAGATTGGACGCAGATAGTAATAGGCTATCCGAGAACAGGACTTCTTATGCTGCATTGCACAGACTGCGAGTTTGGCAAATTCGAACGCAACGAGCGCACTGGTCGCTGGCGTGGAACCTGCATGCGTGGCTATATTTTGGCAAACCCCCACATAGATGAGGGCCCCGATCATTATTTTGCCGATAGCCCCGAAGAACTAGTGCCCGTCACCGACCCGCGCGGCCGTGAATATCTGCGCACTAAAGCTATTTGTGACAAGTATGTGCATATATCTGAGGCCGACAAAGCGCAGGATGGCCGCGGTGGCATCCTGCGCTTTCTCAAACCTAAATCACCTAAAAAAGACCAGTAGGGTTTGTTGCTCTATTTACTTGGTTCCATAAATGCGGTCGCCCGCATCACCTAAGCCAGGAAGAATGTAGGCAGCATCGTTAAGCTGGCGATCAAGAGCACAGGTATACAGGCGAACCTCAGGATCAAAGTCGAGAACTGTCTTGACACCCTCTGGAGCCGATACGAGGGTCAAAGCGCGAATATCTTTGACTCCCGCCTCACGTAGGAACTGAATAGCTGCGGTAAGCGAGCCTCCAGTTGCAAGCATGGGATCAACAATCAGGCAGGTACGATTCTCGATATCCTGAGGGAACTTGCAGTAGTACTGATGCGGTTCATGGGTTTCAGGGTCGCGATACATGCCCACATGGCCAACGCGAGCAGAAGGAACAAGAGAGAGGATGCCATCAACCATGCCAAGGCCTGCGCGCAAGATGGGAATAATAGCAACCTTTTTACCCGAAAGACGCTTGCATACGGCAGTTTCAAGCGGAGTCTCAACCTCAACGTCCTCTAGCGGGAGATCGCGCATAGCCTCATAACCCTCAAAAATTGCAAGTTCGCTCACAAGCTCACGGAACTGCTTCGTAGGGGTGTTCTTGTCGCGCAAAATATGCAATTTATGCTGTACGAGGGGGTGATCAATGATGGTAAGACGGCTCTCGTCAAACTCGATTGCCATGGGCGATCCTTTCTTTCGCGTGAACTACAACGCATCTGATATGCTGTTGCAGTCCCCTAATACCTCCCAAATTCTAGCGCAGAACAGCCTATAAATTGTTCGTTCGATAGAAATGGCAGATAGAAATAGCCATGGCACATCCTTCCACTCCTAGGCAGAATAAAGAGCTAACTAAAAACTTAATGTCAAAAAGCAACGCCCAAGAGTACTGCTACTCCACCCCGAGGAAAGCAGCGTCATCCTCACGCATAATTTTGGCAACGCGATCTGTATGGCGACCGCCAGCATGTTTTGTCGTTAAGAATGTCTCAACGATGGCACAGTTATCCATCAGGCTCACAAAGCGACCAGACAGGCAGACGATATTTGCATCATTGTGCTCACGAGCAAGACGTGCAAAGGTTGTATCCCGCACGGACACCGCACGAATCCCCGCAACCTTATCGGCAGCAATTGCCATACCCAAACCAGTGCCGCAAATCAAAACACCGTATTCTGCTTTACCAGAAGCAACCTTACGGGCAACTTTATCGGCATAGTCAGGATAATCTACCCTGCCATCACTATCGGGTCCAAAATCCAGCACCTCATGACCCATACCCTGAATGAACTCAATGACGGGCTTTTTCTGCAGAAAACCTGCATGATCAGAAGCAATTGCAACGCGCATAAACATATCCTCTCTCATGTTTGTCTCATAAACTGTGCGCCATAACTACAGCGCAAGACCACAGTCAATCTAAGCCAATTCGGGATACAGTGGGTGAGCAGCAAGCAAGGCTTGAACTTCAGCCGCTATATGAGTCGCCAGCGTTTCATCTTCAAGTGCAGCTAATACTTCGCCAATCATCTCTCCTACGCGATAACATTCTTGCTCGGTAAAACCACGTGTGGTAATTGCGGGCGACCCAACACGCAGGCCAGATGTTTTAAAGGGGCTACGCTTCTCACCTGGAATAGTATTTTTGTTTGCCGTAATACCCACCTTTTCAAGTACAAGCTCAGCATCACGACCAGTAACTTCACCTAAGGGAGTCAAATCTACCAGCTGCAAATGATTATCAGAGCCACCTGATACAAGCGCAAGTCCACGATCAACCATGCCTTGTCCTAAGGCTTGGCAATTAAGAAGTACCTGATCAATATAGGCTGCAAACTCAGGTTTGAGTGCCTCGCCCAAAGCAACTGCTTTGCCCGCAATAACATGCATCAACGGTCCACCCTGTGTCCCAGGAAACACCGCCGAGTTTATCTTTTTGTACAGCTCCTCATCATTGGTAAGAATCATCCCACCGCGCGTACCGCGCAAGGTCTTGTGCGTCGTTGTAGTAACTACATCGGCGTAGGGGAAGGGGCTCGGGTGTCGGCCCGCAGCCACAAGACCTGCGATATGTGCCATATCCACCATCAGATATGCCCCAACCGCATATGCAATTTCAGCAAAGCGTTCAAAGTCAATAACGCGTGGATATGCTGAGGCGCCCGCAATAATGAGCTTTGGCTTGCATTCCTTAGCAAGGTTTTCTACCTGGTCGTAATCAATACGTCCGTCGGTGGAGCTTACTCCATAAGACACATTACGATAGAGTTTGCCCGAAAAATTGGCAGACGAGCCATGAGTCAGGTGACCGCCTTCAGAAAGATTCATACCCATAAAGGTATCGCCCGGCTGCATAAGCGCAGCTTCGGCTGCGTAGTTTGCTTGAGCCCCCGAATGCGGCTGCACATTTGCAAATTTGCAGCCAAAGAGCTGACATGCGCGCTCGCGTGCCAGTTCCTCTACCTTATCAACGGCCCAGCAACCACCATAAAAACGATGTCCAGGGTAGCCCTCTGCATACTTATTGGTAAGAACAGAACCCACAGCTTCCATTACCGGCAGCGAAACAAGATTTTCAGAAGCAATCAGCTCAATAGATTCACGCTGCCGTCCAAGCTCGTCGGTGATAATAGCTGCAACTTCAGGGTCCGCCTGACTCAGATATCTAAAGTTCATACGCAGTTCCTCTCCCCGTCTATTCCACATTCGACCTTTTTGCAATTAAGCAGAGCTTGCGCCTAAAGCAATCCGCATAATATCTATCGCAGGAATAGCTCCTTCGCGCAAAATAGTTGGCTCCGTCCCCGTACAATCAACAATTGTAGACGCGATGGCTAGTGGAGCGGGGCCTGAGTCCAGAGTCAAATCCGCTAATGTAACAATGCGCTCCTCAACTGATCTACCAGAGACAGCTGCATCTACTCCGTGGGTGTTAGCTGAAGTAACCGCTAGTGGACCAACGCGACGTGCAAGTTCACGTACCAACATAGAGTCGGGAACACGCAGAGCGATGGTGCCGCTATCCGCACGCTGGTATTCGCTTGGCACCTGCACAGACGCGTTAACAACAAGGGTAAGCGCACCTGGCCAAAACTCTTGTGCCAATGCAGTAGCCCAAGCAGGAATATCAACACCCAAACGTTCGAGTTCAGATGCGTCCGAAACAAGCCAGGGCAGAGTCATATCCGCTGGACGCTCTTTGATTTTAAAAACTCTCGCACGCGCAGGGTTGCCAGGCGCCGCAAGACAGCCAATGCCATATACCGAATCCGTTGGCATTACCAGCACACCCTCATGTAACAAAACGTCACAGACGCGTGTAAGCACTTCTGCAGATGGACATTGTTGGTCGACCTCAATCATTGCACCCATAGTATTCTCCCTGCAACAGACAAACTATCTGCATTCTTTTACTATGCACGCACCGCAAGCAAAAAACGCGGACGATGTGTGTAGTCCTCATGCACCTCAATCGACTGCCAAATGCCCTGCGCATGTGCTAAACCTGCTGCCTCTTCAAGAGTTGTTTCAAAAAGCTCTACCGCAAATAGACCTCCGGGAAGCAACGCCTGCCCTGCAAGTTCTAGGAGGCGACGATACACATCCAGACCATCTGCACCCCCATCCAACGCGAGATGCGGTTCAAAGCCTGATACCTCATAAGGTAGCTCTTCTACCACCTCACTTGGGATATAGGGCGGATTGGAAACAAGTGCATCAAAATGTCCCATAAGTCTTGGATCTACTTTAGAAGCAAGATCGCACTCCAAAACGTCCACCAGAGATGTCAGTCCCAACTTATCGCGATTGAGGCGTGCGAGTGCTACTGCATCAGGCGATACGTCTGTCGTGATTACGTGTGTCTTAGCTCGCTCGTGAGCAAGTGAACAAGCAACGCAGCCAGTGCCACAGCCTACCTCCAATACCAGCGCAGGGTATTGATTGAGCTGAGCTGATAAATGGTTCAGCACCTCTTCAACAAGTAATTCCGTCTCAGGGCGCGGAATCAACACACCGCTTTTACAATTGACTACGATATGTCGAAAGGCAGTCTCTCCCGTGACATACTGCAGCGGTTCTCCAGCTACACGACGCTCAATAGCGGCGTGCATTGCAGCAAGCTCCAAGCTATCAAGTGGTCTATCAAAGTTGGTATAAAGTTCAATGCGAGAAAGTCCCAATACACCAGAAAGCAGCCACTCCGCAGAGAGGCGGGGGTGCTCATCTCCTTTACGCTCTAGATACTCACTTGTCCAATCGAGTATGGCCTTACAGGTCCACTCGTTTTTTGTCATTGCTCTCCTCCAGCAGGCACACAGACCCTTTCAAGAAATTTCACCACATCAGCTCGCACATCTTGGCGGCAACGCTCATTATGCAATTCGTGGCGAGCGTTAGGATAAAGCTTGACTGTCACATCCAGAAGGCCGGCTTTGCGCAAAGCCATAGCACAGCTGCGCGGACCTTTACCGTTTTCACCTACGGGATCTTGCTCGCCCGATAAAATCAGCACGGGTAGTTCGTGTGGGATGCGCATCAAAGCCTCGGGGCGCTCTGCTTCCTCAAGAAGCTGAGCAATGACATAATAGCCCGAAACCGAAAACATCCAGCCACAATCTGGATCAGCCGCATAGCTAATCGGACGCGCAGGATCTGAGCTAAGCCACTCATAGCCTGTGTTGGCACCCGTACCCTCAAAACTCTTGTTATAACTTCCTGTGCCCATACTGTCTACAAAAGCAGAGCGATAACCCCAACCATGAAAGCGCGCAATAATTGAGGTAATAATCTTTGGAGCGGCAACGTTTGCCATCCATGCGGTGCCCATGATAATGGCACCAGCAAGTCCCTCACCATAGCGAGCTATATAGCAGCGCACCACAAAAGAACCCATCGAATGTCCCAGCATCACATAAGGTAGCTTGGGAAAACGATTAGAGACGAGCTGCCTGAGCGCATGCTGATCTTCGATGAGATAATCCGCACCATGCTTGGGGTCATATATACCGCGTTGAGCTGTATGAGGCGTTGTTCGACCATGCCCTAGCTGGTCGATGCCACAAACGACATAACCCACAGACGTCAGTGCTTCGGCAACCTTGTCATAACAGCGAAAATGCTCAACCATCCCATGCACAATCTGCACGATACCGCAGGGCACATCTTTGGGCAGCCATATATCACCTATACAAGTCGTTTGCCCATCAGCTGATTGCAGCTTGATATCTTCGTGGGTCATAAGCACCTCCTGCAGACTTGCCGTACACGCACCCAGTACATAGGCATAAACAAAAAAACACCTCTAGCTCCATTCAAGCCAGAGGCGTCAGACAAATGCTAGTTTAGACAGCCTGTGTGAGCTTCTCCGCTCGGTCAGCGGCGGCAAGAGCCTCAATCACCGAAGGCAACGTATCACCCAACAACACACCATTGTACGTGCCATTAAAACCTATGCGATGGTCCGTCACACGATCCTGAGGTTGGTTGTAGGTACGAATCTTTTCAGATCGATTGCCGTGGCCAATCTGCGCCAAGCGGCTGGCGCCCGCCTCTGCCTGTTGCTTTTCAAGTTCCATCTCATACAGACGTGCACGCAGCATCTGCATACAAGCTTCGCGGTTTTGAATCTGCGAACGCTGGTCTTGTGAAGTAACAACGGTATTGGTAGGCAAGTGCGTAATGCGTACAGCCGAATAGGTCGTATTAACGCCCTGGCCGCCAGGACCCGACGAGCAATAGGTATCAATACGAATATCCTCGGGTGCAATCTGAACATCAATCTCGTCTGCTTCGGGCAATACGGCAACGGTTGCTGTCGACGTCTGGATGCGACCCTGACTCTCAGTTTTGGGAACACGCTGTACGCGATGGACACCACTCTCGTACTTCATTACGGAGTAAACCTTGTCTCCCATAACCTTAAATTCAATAGTTTTGAAACCGCCAGCCGTGCCCTCATTGGAGCTCAAAACTTCAATTTTCCACCCTCTAGAAGCAGCAAAACGCTGGTACATAGCAAAAAGGTCACCCGCAAAAATACTTGCCTCATCGCCACCTACGCCCGCGCGAATTTCAACGATGGTGTCTTTCTCGTCGTTGGGGTCGCCTGGAATGAGCATGATTTTAATCTCATCCTCAAGACCGGGAAGCTTTGCTTCATTGTCAGAAATATCTGCTTGAAGCATTTCTTTATCCTCAGCATCTGAGGTCTCGCGCAGCATTTCCTTTGCCGCATCGATATCATCAAGCGCTGTTAAGTACTCCCGTGCCTTTTCCACCAGATCAGACTGGTTTGAGTGCTCCTTGGCAAGACGCGCATATTCTTTAGGATCCGACACAACCTCAGGATCCATGAGTTTCTTTTCCAGCTCAAGATAGGCTGCAATGAGTTTTTCGAGCTTGTCCCGCATGATGGCTCCTCAACGCTTTACTCACGCAGTCAATGCTGCGCATATTTCTCAACTCACAAATGATACCACCGAGGTGGCAAGGCTAAACGTTGAAGCCCTGCCACCTTAAAACCTATCTATTTTGTTAGCTACTCGATGCCCGTCAAATCATAAGAGTCAAGCCATTTGCTCGCGTGCTCGCAAACACTGCGCAAACATGCTTCATCAAAGGGCGAGACAAGCTCGGCTCCAGCAACAAGATCCGTAAATGCTTTGGTGCCACCTTGACGCGTGTAGGCCATGTAATGTTTCCAAGCGTTGGCAAAGTCCTCCTGGGAGAGCTCCCAAATCTCAAGCGCCACAGTTTGTGCCAAGCAATAATCGATGTAATACAGCGGCCATTCATAAATGTGTATCTGACGTTGCCAACCCATACCGTCGCCATAGAAAGGAATGTCGCCATCAACGGATACCCAGGGCATGTAGATTGCCAGCAGGCGACGCCACGTAGCATGGCGTTCGGCAGGGGTCAGCTCGGGCTGCTCGTACATCAGATGTTGGAAGTGGTCGACCATCGTGCCATAAGGGATAAAGGTAAGGGCACCCGCCAAATGCGCATAGCGATATTTACGAGCATCCTTGCCAAAAAAGCCCTCAATCCAAGGCCACGCGAGGAACTCCATACTCATAGAGTGAACCTCACAAGCTTCTGAACTCGGCATTGCAAGCAAGCCGGGTACACGCTGAGTATTCATGTAATAACTAAAAGCATGACCCGCCTCATGGGTCATCACGTCAACATCCCCTTGAGTGCCGTTGAAGTTGGCAAAGATGAACGGAACTTTGTGGTCAGGAATTTCAGTCATATAGCCACCGGCAGCTTTTCCCTTAGTGGAAAGCAAATCCATGAGCTGACCGTTGAGCATAGTCTCAAAGAATTCCTTGGTCTCGGGACTCAGCTCACTGTAGAAGCTGCGCGCAGCCGCCACGATGTCATCGGGCGTGCCTTCAGGCAGAGGATTTCCTGAACGGAAAGTCAGGCCCTCATCTGCAAAGGAGAGGGGATATGGGCGACCGATACGCTTTGCTTGCTCAAGAAAAACTCTATTTGCCACAGGCACCACATAGGTACGAACAGCCTTGCGGAAACGTTCGACATCTTCGCGCTTGTAACTCAGACGCTCCATACGGTCGTAGCCTAAAGGAAGGTAATTGTCATAGCCAAGTTTTTTGCCCATAGCATCACGGACATGTACCAGTTCATCGTAGATGCGATCCAGCTCAGATTGGTTGTCTTTGTACCATGAGCCTTCGGCTTTCCAGGCAGCAAGACGACGAGCGTCGTCTTTGTCGTGCTTTTGGGGAGCAAGCTGAGAAAGCGTGTACATGCCACCCTCAAACTCAATCTGAGCAGAGGCGATAAGCTTTTCATATGCTTGAACCAAGGCGTTTTCGCGCTTCATCTCATCCATTATTGCGGGAGAAAAACAGCGGCGATCCTGCTCAGCTTTATCAAAAATGAGCGTGCCATACTTTGCCTCAAACTCAGGACGGAAGGACGAGGCAAGAAGAGCTGCACTCCAAGCATCATCAGCTTCCTCAATCTCAGGGGATGCATCATTCCAGAACTGCTGCTCTTTATCGTAAAACTCGTCAAGCGTGTTGATTGAGTGGCGAATCTCAACAAGGGTCTGTAAGGTCAAAATGTGACCGGCGAGTTGATCTTTTTCTAGAAAGACTTTCTCTGCTTCCTCAAAGCTACTCGCATTGGCAAAGCGTTCTGTCAATGCACTGATATCTGCTTTGATCTTTGCCAAATCGGGACGCTCATAGGGCATATCCTGAAACTTCATGGATAACTCCTTCGTTTTGCTTGTTTTGAGACAGCACTACGCTAGCAAATTTTTAGCTTTAAAAGATGAGTACCGCATCTTCGTGATAAGAAATACCCTTTTGCCCTGCAATTCAATCCACCATGAAATGACCTTTTTTTCACATCTTTGCACCACCCGCACCCCGCTCGATACTCACTTTCAGTAGCGCAGATGCACAGTAAGCTCCATAATGGGTAAAAGCTTTGGTTACAACGGCAAACAGCACAACGCAACTTTAGGGATACATGATGAGCAAAGACGGACTTCATAACGATACAAGTCTGCCTTCTTCTGCAGCAAACACTGAGGAGCACAGCGCCACATCAGATAACCTTGAAAAGACTGAAGTTACCGCCACACGCCTTCAAAATCGCGATCTTTTCAATAAGGTGCCAGAACAGAGCTCAGGGCCAGATCCAATTGCCTCACCAAAATCGAGACTAAAGAGTCATCCTTGGCTGCAAGCTCATCTACGTGGCCTCATAGTGCTGGGGATAGCTACAGTCATTCTTCTGTCAATGATTACCATTTCATCAATCCGTGCGACTGACAAGCCATCGCTCAATCAGGTGAGCAGCGACATTGCCAACCTGTCCGAAGCGCCTGCCTATGACCCTGGCGATTTCGGCCGTGATGCGACACTCACCCTCGATTCTGTAGACTATAGCGAGGTCATCCGCAATGAAGATCACTGCAATGCGACAGGTGCTGTCATTTACGCAGGCGATGGAATTGCTGCGCGCGAGAAAGTTAGCCTTCTCTACGACCATCACAGCCACGGCAAGTGGTCTGCAACCGGAGATCTCATCATCCAAGAGGTGAGCTGGTCTGCTAGCAAAGGTCCCGATACGAATAAAGTACTTACACAAGCACGCGTTTTTTTACAGCGCGCAGATATTGCCGAACGTAAAGCTGCCAAAACAAACGAGAAATCTAACCAGACAAACACTTCTTCTACAGAGCAAGACTCGCTTTATTCTCTCTATCGCGATGCGGACTGCACGCTATTCCAAGAAGAATTCGACCCCAAGACTAACAACGCCACAATTGTGCTGGCTTTTTCCAACAAGGACAGTTTTTCCGAACGCAAGTGCAAGCTCACCATCAAGTTTCATCTCTCATCAAAAACAGGTCAGTGGGACATCAAATCCTGCACACCAGATGCAGATGCACGAAAGACCAACTACGCCCCGCTTGTAGGTACGTGGACAGGCAGCTATCAATCCCAGAAAAATGACGGCCACGGCTGCTATGGCGCAAACTCTTCGCCGCTCAAAATCACTATTGGTAGTACGCAGACTAACAGTGATGGCACTACTCAGTTAACAGGAACATTTTCTGGACTTGTACACCGTCACGGGGCTGTGTCAAAGGACACAGATTCAAGCGAAGGCGATGCTCGCGTTGAGAACATTTCGTTTACCAGTACGCTTGAAACAAATGCAAGCGGGGCTTTGGTAGTAAAGTACACAGCACCTAAATCCGCTGAGGGTACCATCGAGCTGACACTGGTTTTTGGTGGAAGCAAAACTCCAGACGCAGCAAGCGCAACACTAGCAACCCATTATGAAAACGAGCAAAACTTCTTGGTCATCCCCTACACCGTCAAAGGCGAATTTGCCGATAGCTATTCACTGAGCAAAGACGGTGCAGACTAAAGGTCTGCTGCGGCAAACGAATCTACAAATCGCATCCCGCAAAGCTAAAAGGCTCGGATGGCTTTCAGCAACTTAAAAAACCCGCTGGCGCAGTTCCCTCAGCGCTAGCGGGTCATTCGTACATCTGTAAAGCAGGTCCTTAGTTAGCTGCAGGCTCCTCAGCAGCAACGGTAGCAGACTCTGCCTCTTTGGCAGCGGCGGCAGCCTTCTTGGCAGCCTCAGCCTCAGCTTTTTTGGCATACTCTGCAGCACGCTTGGCCTTCTCAGCAGCCTTTGCCTCCTTGGCAGCCTTTGCGGCAGCGGCAGCTTCGGCAGCCTGTGCAGCCTTTGCAGTCTTGGCTTCCTGCATACGCTTAAGCTGCTGTGCAGCAGCACCACCGAACTTGTCAGAGAAGCGCTGGACGCGTCCGCCGGTGTCAACAAGCTTCTGCTGACCGGTGTAGAACGGGTGACATTTATCGCAGAGGTCGACGGTCATCTCGCTTTTGGTAGCGCGAGTCTTCCAGGTATTGCCGCAGGTGCAACGTACCGTGCACTCCACGTACTCGGGATGGATTCCTTGCTTCATGACAGCTCCTAACGTAGGCCTGGTTTCCGACCAGGCAAGTGGTGTGCGCTTATCTAAACATAACCTACCGTTTGTGACAAGCTTTGCGATAATAACACGTGTGAAGCAAAAACGCCAAGCAAAGTCCAGGAGACTCACATGTTTCTCGCAGTTGACATAGGAAATACTCAAACAACCCTCGGTTTAATCGCCGACAATGAGACCTTGCTTCGGCAGTGGCGCATGGCAACCTTGCGCACAGATACTGCCGACTCCCTCCATGCTCGCCTCTATGGTTACTTTCATATGCTGGGCTACAAGCTCCAAGACATCAACGACATAGCAATCGCAGGGGTCGTGCCTACGCTTACTCAGTCGTGGATTCGCTTGGCAAAAGAGATTTCGGGGACTACTCCTCTAGTGATAGACGCTTCGCGCGATTGCGGGATTGAAGTTGCCCTCCCCGACCCTAGTCAAGCCGGAGCCGATCGCATTGCAAATGCGGTGGCCGCAAAGGCGCGCTATGGTGCACCCGTCATTGTGGTTGACTTTGGCACCGCAACTAATATCGATGTGGTTGACGCTCATGGTCGCTTCCGAGGCGGAGTCATCATGCCAGGTCTGCAGCTCTCGGCAGCTGCACTTTTTGAGCGTGCAGCAAAATTGTCAAATGTACCGCTTATTGCTCCTGCCCATGCCCTCGGCAACAGCACCGAAACTGCTGTGCAGTCAGGCATTGTTATTGGTGCAGCAGTCCAGGCGGAAGGTATGGTGAGGCGCATACAAGCAGAACTTTGCGCTGAATGGTCACAAACACATGACGGTGCAACCATGCCGCGCTGTACCATCGTAGGTACAGGAGGGCTTTCTTCCGTTGTGGCCGAAGCAACTGATATTTTTGATGTAATCGATCCTGATATTACTATTCGTGGTATTAGACAAATTTGGCTTCACCGTGCAGAAAAACGCGCAAATCGCATCTAAGACCCTGCGCGCAATCATATAAAGCCCAGCAATGACTCAACTGCTGGGCTTTTCTTGTCAAGCAAAGCGCCGCACGCTCGCGGTGCTGCTTATTTCCAGTCGAGGGGTCCAAGCTCGGAAGTGACGCGGCCGATGCGCTGCTCGGGTTCTGCTACCTCAACACCTGCATGTGTCAAAAAACGTACGGGATCATGCATTAAATCTTCCATAGGCACCAATACATAATCACGCTCACCCAAATGTGCATGCGGCAACGTCAAGCGTTCTCCTGCATGTGTCTCGCCTTCAACCCACACAAGATCGCAATCAATCGTACGCGGACCGTGACCCAACGTTTTAGGATCACGAATACGTCCCAACTTATTTTCAATCTCTGTCAGATGGTCCAACAGCACTAGGGGATGCAACTCGGTACGAATCTCGGCCACCGCATTTGCAACAGGCGTTGCAATGCCATATGCGGGTTCAGTCTCATAAGCAGAACTCACGGCAACAACACAGGTCATCGGAATTTTATCAATAAGCTGTACCGCTTGAGACAGATAGCCTATACGGTCACCTACATTTGAACCCAAAGAGACAAAGCCTTGACGTGCATCCGGCTTTGCCATTGCCCAATATGCATTAACCGCCTCCGCCATCTGGGCCACATCATGCACGCGTAAAATGCGCGTTCCAGCCTGAATGCCCCAGATACAAAAGCCCATAGCTGCCGCTTTGTCTGCTTGAGATCCCGCAACTGAAGTAGAAAAATCTCCCTCAGATACTGACTGAAGCAATGGATAGCCCAATGACATGAGCTTTTTTGCATTACGCTGCACTACAACATCTTCATCAGGAGTTTTGTTTTGTCCTAAGCCAGGATCAAAACAAATACGATCACGCGAAACGCCAGCACGCAACAACGTGCGCGCCTGATCACCTAAAAAGCCCATGATTTCACGCATAATGGGCGCTTCTTCAGGCAAAGTAAAACGACGGTTGGATGCTACAGGACGCAAAGGTGTATGAGTCTGGTCAAGTACGACTGAACGACGAGAGGCGTTCACGCGGAACTCACTATCGCAAAGTACCACACAAGCACAATCACTCTCGGCTGCAACCTCAACCATCTCGGCGTTGGTAAAGCCTTCAGGATCGTCGAGCACTTCTGCACCGAGACGAATACACATTTTTGCAACCTGTGGATGACGGGTGGTAATACATACAATTGCACCTGTGTCGACAAGTCCGCGCACCACGGGCACTACCGCCTCGCCCTCGATATCAATTGCCGCACGACGCGCACGAGCTGCAGCAGAATCAGTAGCAGGAAGCTCTTCTGGCGCTGGCGCAAAGCTCACATCAAGAAGGTCGGCACCTTCATCAAGCATCGCCTTACCAAGCGCAATTGCTTCCTCCGCCGCCAAACCACGAGGGCCCACCTCAAGCATGCCCATGATACGTGGACGTGCCAGCGAGAGTTCATGATGTCCACAACGCAAAATGGCAAAGTCCTCTCGAGCCATAAATCCTCCACTCAAGCCCGCTATAGGGCACAGCTCACTGATGCGATCAAAAATCAAAAGCCTTTGCAATATCACATACACAAACTAGATCCGCCATTGCATCCTGAGGAGTTGATTGCATATTGACTATCGCAAGATCATTTCCTTGGAAGTATTGTACGAGACCTGCGGCAGGATATACCACGAGGGATGTGCCGCCGACAATAAGCATGTCAGCCTCAGCGATAGCCGTTGCTGCCCCATAAAGCACTTCCTGGTTAAGAGGCTCACCGTAAAGCACTACATCAGGCTTAATGAGTCCGCCACAATATTCACAATGAGGTGCGCCTTTGCTTGCCACTATCCATTCAGCTGAATACGTCTTGCCACAGTGCTGACAAATATTTCGATGAACCGAACCGTGCAGCTCATAGACCTGATGAGAACCTGCCGCCTGGTGCAGGCCGTCAATATTTTGCGTCACCACCGCTGCGAGCTTGCCCTCGCGCTCAAGCTCGGCAAGTTTGAGATGGGCTTGATTGGGACGTGCGTCAAGCGCAATCATGCGCGTGCGATAAAAGTCATAGAACTCCTGCGTATGCTCAATGAAGAAACTATGTTCGAGCATCTCTTCGGGTGAGTAATCAAGCTTTTGGCGGTAGAGCCCATTTGGACTTCTAAAATCTGGGATACCACTTGCCGTCGAAACTCCCGCACCACCAAAGAAAACTACGTTCCGAGCTTTGCTTATACGGTGCTTGAGTTCATGTGCTGCCTCTTGAGGATCGCGAATAATTTGACCCATGATAGCTACACTCCAGCTTCATTCATGCGCTGCTTTTGTTAGAGCTCCTGTCCATCCACTCTAGCACCCCTACCACCTTCACTAAAATCTCCTAGCGA
This sequence comes from Olegusella massiliensis, assembly GCF_900078545.1. Classification (GTDB taxonomy): domain Bacteria; phylum Actinomycetota; class Coriobacteriia; order Coriobacteriales; family Atopobiaceae; genus Olegusella; species Olegusella massiliensis. The sequence continues at coordinate 988,038 of NZ_FLLS01000002.1, read as the reverse complement.
ACTAATTCGCGAATGGAGGGCATTTTGGACCAGTTAGCCAACATGTCCAATGAAGACTAGGTACTCAAAAGTTAATCGCTCGTCCTTAAGGCGATGAGTATCCACCAATAAAATCAAATGTACACGATATCGCCTTAATTTTTGGGTAGGCTACACTTAATCAAGTCGTTGTATAGTCCGCCTTTAGTTTGCAGATGGGATAGTACATGAGCGATACTCCCCGCGAGCTTAAGCTCGTATCTTGGAACGTTAATGGCCTGCGCGCCGTTATGAAAAAAGAACCGAGTTTTCCTGAAATTTTTGAACAGGCATCTGCTGATGTCTTTGCTTTGCAGGAGACAAAGTTACAGGAAGGCCAGATCAAGATAGATTTTCCTGGCTATTATCAAACGTGGAATTATGCAGAACGCAAGGGTTACTCTGGCACAGCTGTCTTTAGCCAAGAAGAACCACGGCAAGTAATTCGCAAAATTGGCTGTGAGTTTGCCGACAATGAGGGCCGCGTTTGTGCTCTTGAGTTTGAGAATTACTGGTTTGTTAATGTGTATACACCCAACTCAAAAAATGGCCTGCTTCGCTTAGACGAACGCATGGTATGGGACAAGGATTATCGTGAATTTCTCGCTCGTCTTGCTCAGGAAAAACCTGTAGTAACCTGCGGTGACTTTAATGTTGCTCATGAGGAAATCGACCTAAAAAACCCCGATACTAATCATATGAACGCAGGTTTTTCCGATGAGGAACGTGCGGGCTTTGGACAGCTACTGGACGCTGGCTTTACCGACAGTTTCCGCAGCCTCTATCCTGAGCAGACGGATGCCTACAGCTGGTGGAGCTACCGCATGCGTGCGCGCGAACGCAACGTAGGCTGGCGTATTGACTACTTCCTTGTCAGTGATCGTGTTGCCGACCGCATTGTAGACTCTCGCATCCTCAGTAATATCTACGGCAGTGATCATTGCCCCGTCGAGCTAACGATTACGCTATAGTGCACCAAGAGCTGGCAGCCCGCCACATCATATCTTTTTACTAGATATAAATTTTTAAATGAGAAACGCATCATAACAACTCGTCTTTTGGCAAGAAAGAATGGCTATCGTAAAAATACCGATAGCCATTTTTTAAGCACAAACCAAACAGTCAACAGTGTGAGCTAAAAAGCAAAGCGGCCAGATTCCAATGCAATCTGACGAGTATACTCAGTTGCCAAAGCCATTTGTTTGGCTGTCGCCTGCCAAGACCAGTTACCTTCAGCAACGCCTGGCTTATTCATGCGTGCTTTATCATCAAGACCAATCACGTCTTGCAGAGAAAGCATAACAACATCAGCATCAGAGTTCAGAAGCTGGCTCGTAATCTGCTTGGCTACATCCTCTGCGTCATCGTTGCCAAAACTCTCTTTGCACCAGCCAAGCAAGGTTGAAGTGTCGTGAGTAGACGCATACGTAATTTTGCCTGCACATGCACGATAAGCACTGCGTACATCACCATCTACAAACTGCACAACATCCATACCTGCAAAGCCTGACTCGGCAAGCAGGGCACGCACGGCAGGGGTGACAGCTCCCAAATCTTCCGCAATAAAGGGTAGGTCTCCAAAATGACGGTGGGCACATTGGAAGAGCTCAATACCCGGACCAAAACGCCATTGGCCTTTCTTTGCAGAAGCTCCGCGAGGAATGCAATAAAACGATGAGAAGCCTAGGAAATGATCGAGGCGCACATAGTCATAAAGCGAAATCATTCTTTGAAAGCGGCGCATCCACCACGAGTACCCACGGCGACGCAACTCATCCCAGTTATAGGTGGGGTTGCCCCAATACTGCCCATCTTCAGAAAAGCTATCGGGCGGCGCACCGGCGCAGACAGCTGGATAACCGTGGGCGTCAAGATCAAAGATCTCAGGCTCGCTCCACACATCTGCAGAATCTGCCGACACATAAATGGGCATATCACCAATCAGAAAAATGCCACGTTTGCGAGCATACTCATGCAATTCATCCCATTGGCGCTGGAACTCAAACTGCTGACGACATGCACGAGCAATACCTGCCTTCAGCTCAGAACACTTAACCAATGCACGTGACCAGCTGTGGTATTTTTTAGGCCACTTCTGCCAAGGTACCTTTTCGCCTACAAGCTCCTTGATGGCTGCAAACGTTGCAGCGGGCAAAAGCCAAGCTTCATTTTCCTCGCAAAAACGGTGATATTCAGCAAGTCTTTCGCTATCGCTAAAGGGTTTTGCAGCAGCACGAGCACCACCCTCGAGCAGACGCGGATTACCCGAGAAGGCTGAAAGTCCCGCATAAGGTGAACCAAAGCGATCAGTTGGATTGACTGGCAACATTTGCCAGTAGCGCTGTCCCGTACGCGCCATCCAGTCAACAAGATGTTTTGCGGGAGCGCCAAGCGTACCAGGCTGACCAGGATGTTTATCATTGGGAATTGAAGTGATATGCGAGATGAGACCCATCCCCAAAGGCATAGGCTTTTGCAGACGTTTCTTTGAGCGGAAATAAAGTACTGCAGTACCCAAAGGCCAGAGAGAGATAGACACTTTGCCATCGCACACCTCAGGGTCATCACCGCTAATGACATCAGAAACAGTCTCTCCGCGCATCTCAACGCTCACTTTATGCGAACTTTCAAGGCTGCGGTTAACTAGCACGCAGACTGTTTCATTATCATCCCAACGCCAGTAACCCAGTACGTCGTCACCTTCTGCAAAAGGTTCAAAATCACCATCGATCATTACCGGCATAGATTTGCGCAAGGCGATAGCATTGCGATAAATCGTCTGGCAATCAAGGTCCTCGTGGCCCCAAGGAAAACTCGCGCGGTTGTACGGATCGGCATAACCCTCACAACCCGCTTCATCGCCGTAATAGATACAAGGTACACCGGGTAGGGTCATTTGCATCAGGGCGGCCACCCAAAGTCTGCTTATCGCGAGATTGCGATGATCTTTATTCAGACAAAAAGATGCTTTTTGGTCCTCACTGAGAGCGTTGGGCTTGGGAGTGCCACCTAGGATAGTCAGCAGACGCACACGATCGTGACTACCCAAGATATTCAGCGCCGTATAGAAGGATTCACGTGGGTAATTCTCACGTAAAGTTTCGAGAACAACAGCAAGCTCGTCAGCGCTTGCCCTACCCAATATATAATGCAACAGCGTATGACGCCACGGGTAGTTCATCGTGCCATCTAGCTCGTCGCCCCAGAAGTACTGACGCAGCTCTCCATAGGCGCGCTTAGTTGTGGCATCCTCCCACACTTCGCCAATCAAAACCGCATCGTCACGCTCAGCAAGTGCTGCTCGCTTAATGTCAGCAATAAAGTCATCGGGCAGCTCATCGGCAACATCCAAACGCCAGCCACGCGCACCTGCACGCAACCAATGTCGCACTACGCCCTCATCACCACAGATAAGTTCATGATACTCAGGATTGGTCTCCTCAAGATCAGGCATATTGGCAATACCCCACCAACTGCTGTATTCGCCATTCTCATCAAACTTATACCAACCACGATACGGAGAATCCTCAGACTGCCAAGCGCCTAAATCGGGGTAGTTGCCATAACGATTAAAGTAAAGCGAGTCATCACCCGTATGGTTAAAAACACCATCCAAGATGATAGAAATGCCATGGGATGCCGCGTCTTCACAGAGCTTTGTAAAGGATTTCTCATCACCTAACACCGAATCGATCTTGAGATAGTTAGCTGTGTCGTAGCGATGAGATGATGTTGCCTCAAAAATTGGGTTGAGATAAATGCAGGTAATTCCCAAACCCTCTAGATAGTCAAGCTTTTCTCGGATGCCCTCAAGCGTGCCGCCATAAAAATCCCAGGTAGCAATCGAGTCATCATCATTGCGCTCATAGCGAGGGGTTATCCCCCAATCAACGAGCCGCCTCTGAGCTCCGTGCCGTGGCTGATCTAAAACCTTGCTACGTTCTTTCCAATCACTGCCACGTGCAAAGCTATCGGGAAAAATCTGGTACACCACTGCCTGTTTGAACCACTCAGGCAAAATACGTCGCCTGCGTTCATAAACCGTTAGCTGAAATGAAGGGGGCTCGCCATATGCAAACGCACCTTCACCTACCGCACGATTGGGAGCAGCGCCATAACGCCAAACGCTACCGTCAGCTGCATAAATACGAAACGAGTACCACACAATACTTGGGCGCTCAGATGCGAGCTCAGCCGTAAAATGAATATGGTCACCTTCGATGGAACCTTCCATTGCAATAATGGTCTCTCCCCCATCGTCGGTCCATAGACGCAATTCGGCAGTTGCCTCTGGTTCGTCCCAAACATCAATGGCAAGTGCTGCCGTGTCGCCCATGGGAAGCGCACCCAAAGGAGTGCGGTAATGACGCTCCGAAGTGTTATGACAAGCTCTCACGAGTGACCAATCCCCGTTCTTCTACATCTATCCATACACAACAAACACGTCCTAGCAGATGCACAGCATCATGCCAGGACGAAAAAGGACGCACGTATATTTTTGCTTGAGGCACGGCCAAAATCAGCTGTACTGCAAGCTTCCCTGTCCTTGACGTTAGCTATTGTATCGAATAATTTCTGGATGGAGGTCATAATACATGCTCAGGTAATCTTCAGCGGCTCTATTCCAGCTGAAGTCTGCCTGCATTGCCTGAACCATAAGCGACTGCCATGCGGGTTGATTGGTCCTAAAGACCTCACAAGCAGATAACACACAGTCTGCCATCTCATCTGCATTCATATTGGCAAAGCTAAAGCCTGTGCCTTCACCAGTTTCGGGATTATAAGAAGCAACGCTATCTGCCAAACCTCCAGTTCTGCGCACCACAGGAAGTGTGCCATAGCGCATAGCAATCATTTGAGCAAGACCACAGGGTTCAAACTCAGACGGCATCAAGAGCATATCGCCAGCAGCGTACATGCGATGAGCCAGTGCACCATCAAAGGCAATACGCGCACAAAGCATGTCACCGTAGGTTGTATCAAAATAGCGGAATGCTTCTTCTTGATCTGCATCACCTGTGCCAAGGATGGCCATCTGAACACCATTGTTCATCAGCCGTTCCATCGCATAACGCACCAAACCCAAGCCTTTTTGGTTGGTCAGACGACCAACCATCACAATAAGTGGTAGCTCAGCATCAACACGCAAGCCCAGCTCCTCTTGAAGGGCAGTCTTACATGCCGCCTTGCCCGAGAGGTCATCTGTAGTGAATGCCTGAGGGATAGTCTTGTCTTGAGCAGGATTCCATTCCTCTATGTCAATGCCATTAAGCACGCCATGCAGACACCAACTACGCTCACGGAAAATGCCATCCAAGCCGCAGCCATAGAAGGGCATTTGCAGCTCACGAGCATAGGTAGGACTTACTGTAGAAATCGTATCGCTGTAGAGCAGTGCGGCCTTCATGTAATTGATGGAGCGCTCATCCGAGCGCAATTGATGCGCTGCCGCAGGAATGCTATCCAATCCCAGTACCTCTGACAGCAATCTATCCGAAAGCTGCCCTTGAAACATGACGTTATGCACCGTAAAGATAGTTTTGATAGTGCGACATGCCTCAACGCCCTGATAGAACTCACGCAAAAAGACGGAAACCAGCGCAGTTTGCCAATCGTTGCAATGTAGAACATCACAAGCAAGCTCTGGGAGCTGAGTTATAGCCTCACAAATTGCCTTGGAGAAAAACGCATAACGCTCGCCATCATCAAAATAGCCATAAAGTGCGTCACGCCTAAAGTAGTCCTCATTATCAATGAAGTAAAAATCAATACCTTGGTAGGTGAGTTTCTCGACACCGCAATACACATTGCGCCAAGCAAGCGGCACATAAAAATCAATAATGTGACGCATTTGATTGCGATACTGCTCAGGGATAGTGCCGTATTTAGGAAGAATAACAGCTACCTTGGCACCAGCGTGCTTGAGCGCACGTGGCAATGAACCTGCTACGTCGCCCAAGCCGCCAGTCTTGGCAAAGGGCAAGGCTTCGGATGCAGCTAGAAGAACTCTAATCTTACGTCTTACCCTTTTTGCCATTGCCAGTCCTTACTCGTTTGCCTTCTTCATAATGAAGAGGTTATCAACGGTACCACGCAGCTCAGTACCTGCGGGAATAATATTGTTGCGGTCCACGATAGCATTTTCGATAACCGCGCCACTCTTAATGATGCAGTTTTGCATGATGACCGAATGACGCACCACAGCACCACTCTCAACAACAACGCTACGGCCCAAGATAGAGTCAGCAACTGTGCCATAAATACGGTCGCTACCCGAAAGGCGCGAGTTGGTAACCTTAGAGCCTGACTCAAACTTGGCAGGAGCATTGTCGTGAGCCTTGGTACGGATGGGACGCTTGGGATCAAAGAGCTCGTCAGTAACCGTGGGCTTAAGCATGTCCATATTGGCCTTGAAGTATGCCTCGGTAGTAAAGACGGGGGCACAGTAACCATTAAACTCGTGAACATGCACATCAACGCGATCATACTCGCCCTGAATTGCCTCAAAAAGATCGAGGTAATCAGTGGAGGAGTACCAGTTGATAATCTCAGAAAGCTTGTCGCGAGAAACGACACAGCAGTCGAGGAAAGCAGTATTGCCCTCAGAGCAACCGTGCTTGATGCTTTTAACACGACCATCTTCGGTAATAAAACTCATCACGTCAGAATGATTATGTCGAGCAGTCTGAGTCAAAACGGTAATATCAGCGCCAGATTCAATATGAGCTTCAATCAACTCCTGAATATCGATGTTGCAGACAAAATTTGCACTGCTTAACACCACATATTCAGCTTCAGAGCGATTAAAGAATGCCTTGTTGTAGATAAGATCGCGCACAAGAAAGCGCGAGCCATGGCGGGTGCTACCAAAAGCAGAGCCAGGCAACACAAATAGGCCGCCCTTTTTGCGGGACAAACCCCAGTCTTTGCCAGCGCCAACGTGGTCGGTCAGCGAGCGATAATTGTATGGCATCACAATGCCAACAGAGTTAATTTTGGCATTAATCATGTTGGACAGGGCAAAGTCAATCAGGCGGAAGCGGCCCAAGAAAGGCAGCGACGCTACTGGACGACTCTCTATCAGGACATCAGGATCCTTGACGGAGTAGTTAGCAGTAATGAGTCCGATGGTCTTGTGCATCATTACTCCCCTTCCTTCTCGACAACGACATCATCACCGATGACGGCGTAATCGGCCGCTGTATCTGCGGTGCCTAGAACTGCGCCTTCGGCGACCGTGGAGTTTTCACCCATAATTGCGCGAACAACATGTGCGCCAGCCTTAACGGTAGCGCCCGGAAGAAGGACGGAGTCCTCAACCACTGCACCATCACCAATGGTGCTGCCCAAAGACACAATGGAGTGCTTGGCGGTGCCAAGAATACGAACACCACCGGCAGTCAAGCAATCATCAACTACGGCATCTGGCCCAATGTAAGCGGGCGGCATAGTGGAGGAATTCGAAAGGACGTGCGTATCTTTTGCATACAGGTCAAATTCGGGATTCCTGCCCAAAAGCTCCATGCTGGTCTCGTGGAAGCTGGCAATAGTACCCACATCACGCCAGAAGCCATTGTATTGATAGGTATAGAGACGATGGCCCGAGTGCAGCAGACCAGGAATGATGTCTCCACCAAAGTCATGATGCGAATCAGGGTTTTCAGCATCGGCTTTGAGGGTATCTACTAAGAGCTTGGCGTTAAAGATATAAATGCCCATGGAGGCAAGATTGCTCGTGGGATTGGCAGGCTTCTCGTTGAACTCAAGAATCCTCTCATCATCATCCTGCGTCATAATGCCAAAACGAGACGCATCCTCCCAAGGCACAGGCATAACTGCCACTGTAAGATCTGCATTATGGCGTTTGTGATTGTCGAGCATCTTTTGGTAATCCATGCTATAGAGCTGGTCGCCCGAGAGAATGAGCACGTACTCAGGATCGTTCTGCTCGATAAAGCCAATGTTTTGCGTGATGGCATCGGCAGTACCCGCATACCAATTGGAACCCGCCTGAGTCTCGTGGGGTGGCAAGATGGAAATACCACCGCCATCAATGGTGTCGAGATCCCACGCACTGCCGTTACCTACATAGGAGTGCAGCAGGTAAGGACGATACTGCGTGAGAACACCAACTGTATTGATGCCAGAATTTGCGCAGTTGGAAAGTACAAAGTCGATGATGCGATACTTCGCTCCGAACGAGACGGCTGGTTTGGCGATTTTGCTTGTCAGCACGCCTAACCTGCTTCCCCGTCCGCCCGCGAGCAGCATCGCGATGCATTCGGTCTTGCTCATGGCTCACTTCCCCTTTCGTCCGTCTCCCCCAGGGGGACATCACATATTTGGCGCCGCCCCCAATGGGCAGCGAAATCCCCACCAAAGCCAGGCGACGGTACCGCCGCCCAGCGACCGTGCTAGACGTGCCAAATATCGCGCGCATACTCTCTAATCGTACGATCAGAGGAGAAAAATCCAGACTCAGCAGTGTTGTGAACCGAAATGCGATCCCAACGTTGCTGATTGGGATAAAGCGCGGTTAGCTCCTCCCATGCCTGAACATAGGAGTAGAAATCCTTCAAAACAAGATCTTGATCGTTGTTGACCATCAAGGCATCTCGAACACTCTCAAAGTTGCCTGAAAGACGTGCGAAAGTACCATCCGTCAGCTGGTCAATAATGCGACCCAAACGAGCGCGGTCGGCATTGTACATATCCCACGCATAGTAGCTACCACTAGCGCGCAAAGCATCTACCTCGTGTGCACGCAGACCAAAAATCTTGATATTTTCTTCGCCGACAAGCTCAGTAATCTCGATATTAGAACCGTCATAGGTGCCCAAGGTAATAGCACCATTCATCATCAGCTTCATGTTAGAAGTACCAGAAGCCTCGGCGCCCGCAACAGAAATCTGCTCGGAGATGTCTGCTGCAGAGTAAATATACTGAGCATTGGAAACAGCAAAATTAGGCACAAAGGCCACGGTCATCTTTTTGTTAACACGCTCGTCAGAGTTGATAACATCGGCAACAGAGTTGATAAGACGAATAACTTCCTTGGCAAAGTCGTAGCTCTGGGCAGCCTTACCCGCAAAAATAAAGGTAGTTGGCTGGATATCAAAACTGGGATCAGCCAGCAGGCGATTGTAGAGGTCAACTACTTTAAAGACATTGAGCAGCTGGCGCTTGTAGGCATGAAAACGCTTAACCTGCACATCAAAAATCGTGGAGGTATCCAGAATTACACCCGTAGTCTTTTTGACATAAGCGGCCAAGCGCTCTTTGTTGGTCTTTTTGGAGGCGCGGAAGCCCTCAAGGAAGTTGGAGTCATTCTCAAACGCCTCAAGCTTTTTAAGCTCGTCGGCATCCTTAAGCCAGCCAGTACCAATTGCATCACTAATCAGCTTTGCATAACTAGGATTGGCATTTGCAAGAAAGCGACGAGGACTTACTCCATTGGTTTTGTTGTTGAACTTCTGAGGTGTCAAAGCATAGAAGTCCTTAAGCACCGACTCTTCCAAAATAGAAGTGTGAAGTGCTGAAACGCCATTGACCGAGTGGGAGAAAATCACAGAAAGATTGGCCATGCGCACTTGACCATCCCACAGGATTGCTGTTGCCTGGAGCTGATCACGCCAGTTAGGAGCATCTTGAGGGAAGCTCTCACGATAACGACGATCAATCTCTTCGATAAACATATACACGCGGGGAAGCAGAGCCCTAAAGGTATTGATGGGCCACTTCTCCAGCGCCTCAGGCATAACCGTATGATTGGTATAGCTAATGGTCTGAGTGCAAATCTTATATGCCAAATCAAAGTCTACATGGTGGATATCGACAAGCTGACGCATAAGCTCAGAACCACACATGGCAGGGTGAGTATCGTTAGTATGGATGCTCACGTAGTCACCCAAATGCTCCCAATCCTCACCATGCTCCTTCTTGTATGTGCGAAGAATAGCCTGTAGACCAGCACAAACAAAGAGGTACTCCTGTTTAAGGCGTAACAGGCGGCCATGCTCACCCGCATCGTTGGGATACAAAATCATCGAAATAGCTTCGACATCCGAACGGAACTTGTTTGCACGCGCATAATCACCAGCATTAAACGCATCAAGGTCAAAGTCTTCAGAGCTGGGCTCTGCCTTCCAAATGCGCAGATGGTTAACGGTGTTGCCACCATAACCAATAATGGGCAGATCATAAGGTACGGCACGAACAATCTCGCCGCCTTCTTGGGTAAACCAGTACTCGCCATCGCTCTCGTGGCGAACTACCTGGCCACCAAACTGTACATCTACTGCACTACCAACCTTACGAGTCTCCCAAGGATAGCCACCTTCAAGCCAGTTGTCAGTCTTTTCAACCTGACGACCGCCCTCAATCTCCTGACGGAACAAACCGTAACGATATCGCATGCCATTGCCATAGCCGGCAATGCCTTCCGTTGCCATGGAATCCAAAAAACAAGCGGCAAGACGGCCCAAACCACCATTGCCCAAACCAGGATCAGGCTCCTGCTTTTCGAGTTCATCGAGAGAAGTCCCCAAATCAGCCAAGCCGTCTTCGACAACGTCACGAGCACCAATATTGAGCAGATAGTTATCCAGCAGAGGTCCCAACAAAAACTCTAGCGAGAAGTAGTAGACCTTCTTTTTGTTCTTGTCATAATTTTTGACCTCTACCTTGCGCGCAAGACCAGCAACGAGGGTTGCAAGGGCGTAATAACGCTCATACGGTGTACAATCCTCAAACTCACGACCAAAGGCACTCCTGATAGAATCTTTGTAGTATGCCTTGAAATTCTCCTTAGTATTGAAAGCCTCTAAGCTAAGGTTTTCAATGTCTACCTGCTTATTTGCGATTTGCATATATGCCTTCCTACGGTACTGCCAAACGAGGTACACACTCGCATCCCAAAAACTGCGAGTGTGTATTCTATTTTGCCTTACTCTGACGCGTTGTGCGTTTGGCAGTTGTTTTTGTTATCGAAGTTTTGCTTTCCACCGTCTTTTTTGCGATCGCCTTTGCTGCTGATGGACGCGTGGTCAGAGATGTTGTGGCAGCCTTGGGCTGCACCATCGCTTTATCGGCGGACTTTGTAGCGGGCTTTGCGGCCGGCTTACCTGCTGACTTTGTTGCAGGCTGGGCTGCAGACTTTGCGGCGGACTTTGCGGCGGGTTTTGTGGTTGCCTTTGCCGCAGCCCTCTTAGTTGTCTTGTTTGATGCCTTCTTCGTATGTGCCTTTGCGCGGGTCTTCTTTGAGGGAAGAGGCCCCTCATAAGCAAGAATCAAGCCGCCAATGGGAGGAACACGCAACGTCACACAATAATCGCGGCCATCACAGGGTTTTTCAACTGTCTCATACACAAAACCCGAATTAGTGACACCAGAGCCTCCAAATTCTTCGGCATCGGTGTTAAACACTTCTTTCCACTTGCCTGCATATGGCAGACCCACGCGATATTCCTCATACGTAGCGGGATCAAAATTGATGAGGATGAAGAGATCATCTTTGGGCTTATCACCATGACGGATGTAAGAGATGATGGACTGCTCGGCATTATCAGGGTTAATCCACTCAAAACCATCGTGGGTATACGCACGCTGCCAAAGCGCTGGGTAAGAATTATAAAAATCATTGAGTTTGGCCACAAAATGCTGCTGATGAGCATGTGCCTCGTACTGCTCTGTCAAGAAATACTGAATACCCTCGTAGTAGCGCCACTCAATGAACTGGGCAATCTCATTACCCATAAAGTTAAGCTTGGCACCAGGATGCGTCATCTGATAAAAAGCCAACGAGCGCATACCGGCAAATTGGCGCCAGTAATCACCGGGCATGCGTGTAATCAGTGAGCACTTACCGTGTACAACCTCGTCATGAGACAGTGGCAACACGAAGTTCTCGTTGAATGCATACATTATCGAGAAAGTCAAAAGGCCATGATTGGACGGGCGATACGGGAAGTCAGACTGCATATAATGCAGCGTATCGTTCATCCAGCCCATATCCCACTTAAGATGGAAGCCCAAGCCACCATCCTCGGGTGGATAGGTCACCAGTGGCCATGCGGTCGACTCTTCGGCAATCATCAGCACATCGGGACAGTATTTGCCAATGGTGGCATTGCAGCCCTTGATGAACTCAATCGAGACCAAGTCTTCCTCGGTACCCTTCTCATTGAACTTTTTGAGACGCGGATCATCAATGCCAAAGTTGAGGTAGAGCATGGAAGTAACGCCGTCCATGCGGATACCATCGGCATGATACTCATCAATCCAATACAGAAGATTGGAGATAAGGAAGGAGTGTACTTCACCTCGAGCAAAATCAAACTTAAAGGTACCCCAATTGGGATGCTCTTCTTTTTCATAAAGCTTGTGACCATTAAAGTGCACTAGACCATGTTCATCACGGCAAAAACCGCCGGGAACCCAGTCCAAAATGACACCAATGCCAGCTTTGTGACAGCTATCAACAAAATGCTTGAACTGCTTGGGTGTACCATAGCGCGAGGTTGGCGCATAGTAGCCCGTTATCTGATAACCCCAAGAGCCATCAAAGGGATGCTCCATCACGGGCAGAATTTCGATGTGGGAATACCCCATCTTTTTAACGTACTCAACGAGCTCAACCGAAAGATCTTCGTAGGTAAGGTAGGTACCTGCATGGTCATCAGAGTCGGGGTCACCATTGCCAGCCAAGCCGTCATCATGGCGCTTCCAACTGCCAAGATGTGCCTCAAAAATGTTGAGAGGAGCCTTCATCTGATTGGTCTTTTTGCGTTTGTCCATCCAGCTTTTGTCGCCCCAGACATAACCCTCGATATCGGCAGTCTTTGAGGCAGTACCAGGGATCATTTCAGCTGAGAAGGCATAGGGATCTGCTTTATAAAGCAGATCTCCCGACTGAGTTTCAATGAGATACTTATAAAGTTGGCCTTCTTGCACACCAGGAACAAAAGCTTCCCAAACGCCACCGTAGGGCGTAACTTCCAGCGGATTGGCTGTGGGGTCCCAGCCATTAAACTCACCAATAACATGCACAGAGTGCACGTCAGGCACCCACACAGCAAAGAAGTACCCAGCGACACCATCAACTGTTGCGGGATGCGCGCCTAACTTTTGATAACTGCGATACCAAGCGCCTTCGGCCAGCAGATAAATGTCATCATTGCTCAGTCTATATATTGTGTCTGTGGTGCCCATTCCTTACCTCCAACAGTCGCCGCTTTTCATTGGCTAGCGTCTGATCCCCTCTGGTGAGGGAACGGTTCCATACCCCTTCCATAGTAGTCTTGGATAGAACAAAATGGGGCATGCTATCGGATGTGCGGTAGGTGGATACAATCTATAAGCGGCAAGCGGTTATTTTGGCTACGTATTACAAGGGGAAGAAATGCCACGCGAATCAAAGCAATCAAAGCAGGCACGCGCTGAGGAGACTTGCGTTCGCATGGAGGAACGCTATGGCCATATGGAAAGCGCGCTGGACTATACGTCACCGTTTACCCTGTTGGTGGCCGTCATGCTGTCTGCGCAGACCACTGATGTTGCCGTCAATAAGGTAACCCCTGAGCTCTTTGCGCGTTGGCCAGGACCTGCCGAACTTGCCCAAGCAGAGCTTTACCAGGTGGAAGATGTAATCCACTCTCTAGGTTTTTATCGTACTAAGGCACAACATGCGATTGAATTGTCACAAGTACTCATCTCTGAATACGGTGGAGAAGTTCCAAAAAGCATGGAGGAACTCACACGTCTACCAGGTGTAGGGCGAAAGACAGCAAATATCGTGCTTAACAAGGCTTTTGGCATTGTCGAAGGCATTGCAGTGGATACGCATGTATATCGTATTGCAACAAGGCTCGGTTTTACCAAGGCGCCAACGCCTGCTGCCGCTGAGAAAGATCTACTTGAACTTATTCAAAAAAGCCTCTGGCATGGGGTAAATGAAACTTGGATACGCCTAGGCCGCGAAATCTGCAGTGCCCGCGGAGCGCGCTGCGATGCGTGTCCTCTCGCCGATCTTTGCCCCAGCGCAGGCCAGCCCGATCGCTATCTTAAACACAAGAGGCGCTAACACTCTACCCAAACTGCACCATTACCATCTCACATCCCGGGCTGCTGCACCCGATACCAAGACAGTACCACCACCTAACAGCCTAAAGACTGTTAGGTGGTGGCAAACGCCTCCTCAACTCCTACAAGCAGCGCAAAAGCATTTCTCGCACTTCTACATACGGTTCAACGCCGCCGCTCTGCTTCAGCAAAAAGTGCTACTTAATTTTTATGCTTCGGAGTCCTTCTTCACCAGAACGCCTGCAGCAGCAAGAGCGCTACCGAGAGCGAGCAATGCAAAAGGTACGCCATTTGCAGCATCACCAGTTTGCGGCAATGCGGAGGTACGCGAAGCTAAGGCATGACGAATATGCTTGCCATTGGCATCTTCCGTATGAGCCACAATCGGCTTGACTTTTTCGGGCTGAGCAGGAACAGGCAGCGTGCCATCAGAGGTCAACGCTTTGATGAGGGCGTTGCCAAACTCAAAGACATTGCCGCCCATGTAGCACTCAGAAAGCTCCTGAGGGGTCATCCAAAGATAGCCCTGTTTGGTCGCCATCTTGATGAATGTCTCGCCTGGATTGGCAACAATATGAGTCCAGATGTAACCCATCGCGCGACCCTTGGACTCTTCACCTGTAGCTTTTGCTCCCGCAGGATAAGGATACTGTGCCGCTGGCGCCATACCAGTCTCAAGGTTAATCAAAGATGAATTGTCCTCAGGGCTGACAATATTCTCAACAATTGCAAAAAGTTGACCAGGCTTCAGCTGAATGTACTTATTCAATTCAACAGTGTGAGTACCTGCAAGAATTGCCTTGTAATCCATCTCAAGTACCGGCTTGCGATCATTGGTGGGGTTGTTGTCCTTCAGGTCATTGGCATTCACGAGGTAAATACGAATCTTGACCTTTGAGTTGGCAGTCGACGTATGAACTGTAACCGCCTTGAGGATTTCTTTGCCCTTTGCCTTAAAGACGTTGGAGACCCAGGTACCAGAGTCCTTAGTGCGGAACACAAAAGGTGCCTGCGACTGGTTGATAGCGGTATCGTAGTGATAGTTATGGTCATGCTGGAACTTGCCATTCTTATCAGCAAGCTCAACCTCATAAACCGATGGCGTGTTGATAGAGTGGTCGTAGTAGGAAAGCCAGAAGTAGCCTGTGTGCAGACCGGTCTCAGGATCGATAATGCCCCACTTACGCACGCGGCGATTGTTGTAGAGGGAGTTAGGATCAAGTCCAAAATTCTTGGTATACCAATCTCCAGAACCCCAACTGTTCTTTACGAGCCAAGCGCCTTTCTTAAGACCTTTGATGTTGTTGCTATCTGCCTGGAAGTTAGCAGGATCAAAGTCATCATCCCAACCAACAATAGTCACTGCATGAGTAATCTCAATGTTGGTTGCGTCGCAATACTGCGCCCACGTATTAGCATTGAAGTAGTTGCTCGTGGGATGCGCACCTGGCTGTGCCGTGTCGGCACCATAGCCAATCTGAACAGCGCCATATTTAATAAGAGCTTCTTTGATAATCTTATTGGCATTCTTGTTGTAACCCTTCCAAACAAGATGGTCTTTCTTGTCCATCTCAAGAATGTTGGGGTCGGGCAAGTAGTAGACGCCCTTGACACGAACCGTATTGTTAATGGACTTGGGGTTGGGCTTCCACTTTGGTCCCATGCGCGCAATCTTTAAGAAGTTTTCAAAGGTAACAGGAACACCCTTAGGCCAGTAGGGCACTTCTTTTTCAGTTGCAATGGCCTGCCAAGCAGTAAAGAGGGTCTCGGCCATGGTTGCCCAGCCACCAGCCTGCAAGCGGTCCCACTCTTCATCAATGGGAAGGATATCGGTCTCGCCCTCACCCTTCTGTGAGCCTGCCTCCTGCAGCGAAAATGCCATCCAAGCAAGGTAAAGCTCGGAGTAGTCAACGCCCTTGTCGTCAATCTTGGAAAGAATAGGCTTCAGGTGGTCATGGGGATTGACTACAGTTGCCTTGTCACCTGCCTGCGCCTTCAAAATAGCACTCTCAAGAGCCGAGATAGAGGCAAAAGACCAGCAGGTGCCAAAGGGGCTCTGATTTTTGATTGACGTAGCCTGTTTAACGTTGTTGAGGTAGTAGCGAGTAATCTTGGTAACGTCTAGGTTGGTATTGATAGAGCTCAGCGTACGAGACTTATTGGAGCCATTTGCAATAATCTGAGTAGCACCGGTAATCTGAATGCCACCGTTATGAGAATCGCCCAAATCGCCTGTATTAAGGTCAAAGTCAAAAGGCTTGAATTCGCTCATCCACTTGAGATAGGCTTTCCAGTCTTCGGCATCCGTCTTGCCATCACCATTAAAATCAAAGATGATCTTGGTACCAAGCTTGTCGGCGGCATGCTTGGAAGCCTTGTCGATTACAGATTCAGGCTTTGCGGGTTCAGTGGGAGCCTGGGGCTGCTTTTTAAGAGTCGCGGGCTGCTCAGCTTTATCATCAACCTTGGAATCTGCCGTAGCGGCATTGCTCACCTCAGCCTCTGGTGACTTTTCGGTTTCACTAGCCTGCTCTTCAACTTTGGGGGCTTCTGCGGCAGGGAGCTCAGAAGCTTCGCTCGGCGCCACAGTGGTATCGTTGGCTACGACAGGTGTCTCCGCAAGCGCGGTGGCTTGTTCGGCTTCCTTGGCACTCGTCTCGTGAGCGTCGGTGGCAACCGTAGCAACAATGGCTTCGGGCTCCTTGAGAGTCTGCAGCTCAGTGGCATGTGCTGCAACAGGATGGGCCAACATAGCGGTAACAAGAGCTGCAACGATGCCAAAGAGCATCTTGTGCTTTGACCACGCGCTATGTGCAGCGCGTGCATCAAGAATGGCGAGCGTTCTTCTCTGATTCATTTCTCCTCCTAGAGACAATAGCTAAAACTCAAACGAGTTTAATAATGAGAAATGAACTTAAGAATGAGTAAGCAGAGTCGGCTAATGGTATATCGCTATTTGTATAAATACTAAATTCTGCTCATCGTTATGAACTATTTTTAAGATCGCTATGGATGTTTTTGGTGACCTATTTATAAACGCCCAATACTTATAAATTTTATGAGCGGCATTAGCAAGTACTTTCACTAACACTTGCTCAGTCACTTGCCAAAAATGCATTGCATTCCCGTGTAATAAATGCTCTTCTCATGCAAAAGCCCACTTCAAAATGAAGTGGGCTTATCAGTTCGAGTGCTATGGTGTCAAGCAGAGCACAGTCTACTGCTTTCTACTGCTTAGTAGTTGACAACCTGCTCCTCGAAGTATGCCTGTGGGTGATTGCAGACGGGGCAGACCGCGGGGGCCTCAGCACCGACATGCAGGTGGCCACAGTTGAGACACTTCCAAACCTTGACACCAGGACGAGTGAAGACATCACCCTTCTCAATGTGCTCGGCGAGTTTGCGATAGCGCTCCTCATGAGCCTTCTCCACCGCACCAACCAAAGCAAACTTTGCTGCGATTTCAGCAAAGCCCTCTTCCTTGGCAGTAGCAGCAAAACCGACATACATATCGGTCCACTCATAGTTCTCGCCATTAGCTGCATCATTCAGGTTGGTCAGAGTATCAGGCACATCACCATCATGAAGATACTTAAACCAGAGCTTTGCATGCTCCTTCTCGTTACCAGAAGTCTCAGCAAAGATATTGGAGATCTGAACGTAACCTTCCTTCTTTGCCTTGCTGGCATAGTACTCATACTTGGTGTGTGCCTGAGACTCACCTGCAAAAGCAGCCTCAAGGTTCTTCTTGGTCTGGGAGTTCTCAAAATCGATTGCCATATGGGCCTCTCCTCTCATTAGACAACTCAACTGCTAGACATGCCAGCGCCCCTCGTCTAGATAACAAAAGCCCTCCCCTTCAAGCTCTTGCAACAGACTCGTGACTTCGGCCACATCTAAAGAGAGTCTACCCGCTTTCTCCTCAAGTTTCGAGAGCTCTTTTGTAAGTAACGTAACATCCGCATCATTTCCGCCACGTGCCTTCAAAAGTAGCCTTATGAGAGTCGCTCTTTTCTGACGATGCGAGCCTTCAAAACGAGATTGCTTGACATGCGAACGTGACCTACGGGAAGGATTGGGAAGATTTGCTTTAAGAAATGCACCGTAATCAAGCAAGGCATAATACCAGCTACGAGGGTTATCAAACTCATCAGTACTTTCAGGAGGACAGGTCTGCTCAACAAGAGGGGTGATTTTCTTGTCGGGCACATCAAGCTCATGAGGAAAGAGTTCGTGAAGAAATACTGTCCGCACGTTTGTTTCAAGATATATGCCAGGAAGCCCCCATGCAAAAGCTCGAATGCCTGCCGCAGTGGCAGGTCCCACCCCTGGCAAGGCAAGCAGGTCTTTTAGTTCACAAGGAAATTCTCCACCTTGATGCACAATCATCTGAGCGGCTTTTTGTAACGAAAGTGCCCGACGGTTGTAGCCCATCCCTTGCCATTCTTCAAGCACGTCGGCAACGGACGCTGCAGCAAGAGCCGTTACGTTAGGAAAGCGATTAAGCCACTTTTGCCAGCGACCATCTACGCGCGCTACCTGTGTCTGCTGCAGCATTACCTCACTGAGCCAGATTGCATAGGGGTCATGTGTGCGCCGCCAGGGCAGGTCACGATAAAGCTCATGCCCTTTAGCGAGTACCTTTACGCGAAATTCAGAAAGATTCGCTACGTCAAACTGTGGCACGTCTGTCAGAGAGATAGCGTCTCTCGCCAAAGCCCAACGTACACCGCACTTATCAGCACCATCTAACGCGCGACACATATGAGAGGCTTCTTGCAAGGTATTTAAAGATAAAGAAGGTCCATCGGTGGGTGATTTGGGCATTTTTATCTGCTCCTGTCTTAAGGCTTAAAGAATTTAGCGCGTTTAGGGAACATCGGGCACAGACTGGCCTTTAAGCCTCCTTTGTTATCTTATAAGCATATAAGAAAAGATATTTTTTCTGAAATGATGTGTGGCGCTTGGCAGACAGGGGACGACACAATAGGGAGATGGCTCATCTTAGATGTATATGCCAGAAAGCAAGGCACATCAGCTCGCTACAAAAAAAGACCCCACCAAAGTAGGGTCTGGAAATTTCCTGGCGGGATATGCGGGGCTCGAACCCGCGACCTCCGACGTGACAGGCCGGCGCTCTAACCAGCTGAGCTAATACCCCAGGAATCACGTGCGGAAGCATTGTACACAGAAGCAATGGCATTTGTCTAGCGTTTTTTTAAAAATTTGTATCTAGGGACTTATTTGTGGTTACAGTAGTACTCTAAGCGTGCATTTTGATGGTACTTGTGCAAATTTGGTGACTAAACGAGAGGATTTTTTCATGCCCCAGATGAATATGCAGCAGATGATGAAGCAGGCCCGCAAGATGCAGGAGCAGCTCGAAGCAGCTCAGGCAAAGCTCGGCGACATCGAAGTCTCTTCTTCAACAGGTGGCGGTATGGTCAAAATGACTGCCACTGCTGATATGAAGGTTACTTCAGTCACTATCGAGCCACAGGCACTCGATCCCGAAGATGTTGATCTACTGCAGGACATGATTCTCACCGCAGTTAACGATGTGATTGAATCTGCTCAGGCAGCGGCGAGCCAGCAAGTCTCCGCTGCTACTGGTGGATTCAATATTCCAGGGCTGATGTAGACCTTGGAAAATACCAGCAACAGACATACTCTGCAGCGCCTCCTTGACGAGCTGGGGCGTCTGCCGGGCATTGGGCCAAAGTCGGCACAACGAATTGCATACTATTTGCTTGAGGCGGATACTGAGGAAGCATCCCGCTTGGCTCGTGCAATTTTGGATCTTAAGCGCCAAGTGCATTTTTGTCCGATTTGCTTCAACTATGCCACTGAAGATCGTTGTGAAATTTGTGCGGACACCAGTCGCGATTGCTCGGCAATTTGCGTTGTATCCGAGCCGCGCGATATTAGCGCTATCGAACGAACGGGGGCCTATCACGGTCTATATCATGTGCTCGGCGGCGTTATTTCACC
The DNA here is from genome assembly GCF_900078545.1 of Olegusella massiliensis. GTDB lineage: Bacteria > Actinomycetota > Coriobacteriia > Coriobacteriales > Atopobiaceae > Olegusella > Olegusella massiliensis. The sequence goes on along the minus strand of NZ_FLLS01000002.1, from coordinate 967,950 downwards.
GATGGATAAAATTGGTCCGGACCAACTTCATGTACGCGAGTTGCTCGCGCGTCTTGCTGACGGTACCGTGACCGAGGTTATCCTTGCTACCAATCCCAATGTTGAAGGCGAGACCACCGCTACTTACCTTGCTCGTATCATTTCCCAACTGGGCATCACAACTTCGCGCCTTGCGAGCGGATTGCCTGTTGGCGGCGATCTAGAATACGCCGATGAGGTGACGCTTGGCCGAGCCATTGAGGCGCGCCGTATTCTTTAGGTTCATTACATGAAATGAGCGGTAAAATCACAGAACAGTCTGTAGATGTGGCTGAGAGGACAGACGATGGCAGCAAACCATGCACAGCACGGGAATAACGCTCAGCGCTCTGGAGCGGCCGCAAACTCTTCTCGTAGAGGATTACGCCGCCACATGACTGGCGTTGCGCCCAGCACAAAACCCGCCAACACGCGGATTCCCTCACCGCTTGATGATGACTCTCCGCGTCCCATCGGCGTAGACCCCGCTCAGACTGGTTCATTTTCACTTTTGGAAAAAGGGCAAGGGGCGCGCATTACCAATCGCGACAATGCTGAGTTGGCTCGTCAAGCACAGACGCAAGCATCTCTTTCAAGCAAGCGTCGCTTATCACGTTCTGCTCGTCCCAAGGTAAAGTCTCATCAGACCAAAACTCATGGCGATCACAAACTCTATATCCTGCTAGGAGTCCTAGCGGCAATCGTAATTTTGTTAGCTGTCGTCTTGCTGCGTGCTGCTTTTGCACCAAACCCTGCCGCAAAGAAGAACGTCCAGCAGACGCAGGCAGCTGTTGGTGAGACCCTCAAGCATGACGGTGCTGCATATGCTCTGCGCGAGCAGACTGATGGCAGCTATGCCTTAACGTATCTTGCAAAAGGCGCGGATGCAGAACAAACCCTGTGTACGCTGAGTGGTCAACCAATAGGTCTTTATTTCTTTGATGGTTCGTTAATCATTCCTGAGAATACCAAAGCTGGCTGGGATGTCCTTGCATACATGCGTGGTGTCAATACAGAACCTGTGCCTGTTACTGCAGATAAAAAGCCAGTCGGCGGCAAGGGCTCACTGGTATCTGCTGAGCTAAATGACTCTACGCTAACCGTCTCTGCTAAGGATGGGACAACCACAAAAGTAGAGCTGTCGTAAGCCATTTCCGCACAGTCACATAAACCTCTGCCTCCGCATAAGCTTCTGCTTTCTCAATCGAGCAAACTGTCAAATAAACGTCAAGCAGATCTTGGACACATTGAGCTAATTTTGATCGCTGCGATCTTTGACTCCATCACCAAAGATACCAACCAGCATGTTCATGACACTTGCTGCATCAGAGGGGTCAAAGTCAGGCTGTGAGGTATCCAAAGGCTTCGCAGGGGATGGCTGTGGCGCAACTGTCGAGGCAGGATGTGTCACAGGCACAGCAGCTGATGTTGGCGTTGGGTTCGGGGTAGGAGGCGAAGCGATGGTTGATGCCGGTGCGGGCGCCTCAGCTTGCGCGGGCACCTTTTGCGATACGGGTACCTCGGCTTGCACAGGCTCTACTTGCGCTGTAGCGGCCGCAGGCTGTGCCGGGGCTGACTGCGGCAAGGGCGAAACTACTGCGGCGGGCGTGGGCATAGGAGCGGCCTGTGATTGAGGCTGAGGAGCAGAGGGAGAAGATACGGGGCGAGACGCTGGCGCATCCATTGCGGAAACAGCCGATGTGGCAGAGCTAACACTGGCAGCAGTTTCGTACACTACCTGTCTGCGACCAAACTGCACAGCCACAGCGTCGTTCACCGTTTTAGCAACTTCAGGTCGAGAGAGCATCTTAGCTGCAAAAGACGAAGCATCATGCAAAGCAACAACCAACGTACTGCCATCATCAGACTTAACACTAGAGTTGCGAAGCAAAGCAGCGCTTGAAGGCGCTGCCTGTTGAAGCTGAGCAATGACTTGATTCCAGTCTCCGCTGCTTGTCATGGCAGCAGCTGATGCCGCCGTATGAGCCGTGTAAGCGGAGGATGCGGACTGCTGCGACTGAACTGGTGCTGTCTGCGGCGTAAGAGGATGTAGTGCAGGCGCAGTAGGGTGTGAAACAGCTGCAGATGCTGGTTCTGGCTTGGGTGCAGCAACAGGATGCGGCGTAGGCGTAGGCTTGGGTGCAGCAACAGGGCGCGGATTAGGCTTCGGCACGGCAACAGGGCGCGACTTGGGCCTAGCTTCCGCTGCGGGCTTTGCTACAGGCAAGGCAGCCCCATCGCACGCTCGCGCCTCAAGCACAGCAATGCGCTCTGCCAAAGACTCAAGCGTCAAATCACTTCCGGGACGGGCACAACGCGTAAAAGCCAATTCAAGCGTCAAGCGCGGGTTGCGTGCGGTACGCATCTCCCCCATCGTTTCACTCAAAATTCCCAAAATTCGAGAGATGCGATCTGCAGACCCAAAAGCGGCTGCCTCTTCACTCAGCTCTCCAAGTTCTTCTTGGCTGGAATACACAATCTCTGCTCGGGGACCAACAGCTGCAATCACATACACATCACGTAAGTGCGCAGCCCACTCACGGGTAAACTGAAGCAAATCTTGGCCTTCATCAACCAAAGTGGCAACTTCAGAAAAAAGTTGAACAACATCACGTGCCGCAAGTGCCTTTGTTATGCCCGCAAGTGTTGCGGAACTAACTTCACCCAACAAACCCGATGCCAGCTCAACAGTCACTGAACCCGCACCAAAAACCGATAGCTGTTCCAGCGAGGAGAGCGCATCACGCATGCCACCGCGCGCATGACGGGCAACCAATTCCAGTGCAGCGGGCTCGTAGCTAAAACTCTCCTGCTCACAAACATACGCAAGCCGCTGCTGCAGCTCCGCATTGCTTATCGAACGAAAATCGAAGCGTTGCACACGCGATAAAATCGTTGCGGGCACCTTTTGCGGATCGGTAGTACAGAGCACAAAAGTCACATGTGCTGGAGGTTCTTCAAGAGTCTTGAGCAGCGCATTGAAGGCTGCTGTCGTCAGCATATGAACCTCGTCGATGATATAAACCTTGTGACGCCCACCCACAGGAGCAAAGCTGACGTTGTTGATAATCTCTTCGCGCACATTATCAACGCCTGTGCGTGAAGCCGCATCAAGCTCATAGACATCAGGATGCTCTCCCGCTGCAATAAGCTGGCATTGCTCACAAGTACCATCAGGCAACTGACCCGCCCCACGCTCACACAACAAAGCTTTTGCCAGCAAGCGTGCCATGGTCGTCTTGCCTGTGCCACGCGGCCCACAAAACAAATAAGCATGGCTGGCACGGCCTTCAACAATTGCATGTTCTAACGTAGCAACCACATGCTGTTGTCCAACAACATCTTCAAATGTCTGGGGACGATATTTGCGATAGAGCGACTCCATGCTTCCTCCGTACAGGTTGGGTGAATACTAAGTATACCCACCGACCTAGACTACAGAGTAGCCAGAGCCAAACGAAAAATTTATAAGCAGAATATCTTAGTGCCTAGAGCGGTCACAACCGTTTAATTCCAATCACGATACGAATGGAAAAATGCACGGGTTTCAGGGTCGCTTGGATTATCCATAACGTCGTGAGGTGTACCGTTTTCGGCCACCTTGCCACGGCGAAGCAACACGATACGATCAGCCGCGCGATGAGCAAAGCCCATCTCATGTGTTGCCATCAAAATCGTAGCACCTTGATTTTTGAGCTCCTCGACCATTTCGAGCACTTCGCCGACGAGCAACGGGTCAAGAGCAGAGGTGATCTCGTCTAGTAGCAGTAGTTCAGGCTCCATCATGAGCGCACGTGCAATGGCTACACGCTGTTGTTGACCACCAGAAAGACGATCAGGAAATTCGCGAGACTTGACATCCATGCCAATGCGCTTGAGCAGTTCCATCGCGCGGTCCTCGGCACGTGCACGATTCCAACCAAACACTTTACGGGCAGCCAGAGTGACATTGTCAATAACGCGCATGTGTGGGAAGAGATTGAATTGCTGGAAGACCACACCTATGCGTGCGCGGGTCTTATCTTGATCTATGCGCGGATTGGTAATGTCGGTATCTCCCAGCCAAATTTGCCCATCATTGACCTGCTCGAGAAGGTTGACACACTTCATCAAGGTTGACTTGCCTGAGCCCGAAGGCCCTAACACTGCCACTGTCTCGTGTTTGCGTACATCAAAAGAAATATGGTTGAGCACAACATTGTCACCAAAGCGTTTGACCACACCGTCAATGCGCAGGACTGGCTCACCAACTACGCGCTGTTCCTGCCTGCTATAGTCTTCACTAGCAATCAAATCTGCCACGAAAGCTCCCCTATACCATGCCAGACGTCTGCTCACGCTTGCGCAGGCGGGCGGTGTACCAGTCGTTAAGAATAATGAACGGTATGCTCATGAGGATAAAAAGCAAGCTTGCAACCACATAAGGCGTGTAGTTAAACGAACGTGATACCGCAATCTGTGCTGCACGAACTGCATCAACCGCACCCAAGGTCGAAATCAAGCCCACATCTTTTTGCATAGAGATAAAGTCATTCATCAGGGCGGGCGCAATCTTGCGTAATGCTTGCGGGATGATAACAAGACGTACCGTTTGACCCGAAGTCAACCCCAATGAGCGAGCAGAGGCACGCTGTGATGGGTGTACATCTTCAAAGCCTGCGCGTAATACCTCGGCGATATAGGCGGAGTAACTCAAAATAACTGCAACAGTACCCAGTATCGCTGAGTGCATGCGCCCAAAAAGTCCGAGGCCAGGAATACCAAAACCGATTAGATACAGCACCACCAGCATAGGAATGCCACGCATAATCGTTGTATAGGCACGCACAAGCACGCGCAAAGGGAACAGAACAGGCGATTTGGAAATGCGCACAACCGCCAACAAGGTACCAAGCACTGCTGTGCCGGCAAGAGCATAAACCAGCACACGCATATTGAGCCACAAGCCATCAAGCACCTTGGGGAACGAATCGGCAAAATATTCGGGTGAGAAAAACATCTCGCGCACACGCGGCCAACCGGGAGATGCGTTGAGAATCATACCCACAGCCACAACAAAAGCAACTGTGCTCAGCAAACTCACCACTACAGAACGCATACTCTGGTGACGTCGGAACGCCTCACGCTCCTGCTCGATGCTGCTTACTTCAGTATCGAGTGGTTTGTCGTCTGACATCCTGTCCACCTTTTCCATAAATCACAATCCCCCACAAGAGCGGGTGGTTTTCTTGTCCTGTGCAAAGAATGAGCGGCTGGGTTAATGAGCCGTAATAACAACGGCAGGACGGAAGAATAGTCCGCCTGCCGTCGAAATATGAGTATTACTCAGAAAGCGTAGGGATCTCAGTGGTGTACTCTGCCATCCACTGCTTGGTAAGTTCTTCAATCTTGCCGTCTTTGGTCAGGGCATCAACAGCGGCCGTAACAGGAGCGGTAAGCTTGGAACCCTTGGGCAGAATAAAGGCAAGAGGCTCTGCTTTCGAACCAGGAATCTGACCAATAAGCTTGGCATTATCAAGCTCGCCGTTATCAGGATTTGCCATGTAAACAGCTGTGGGGGTATCCGTCACAACGCCGTCAATCTGGTGTAAGTTGAGCTGAGAAGCAGAGTCGACAGTATCGCCCAAAGGTTGGACATTATTACCAATCTTCTCCTGTGTCCAAGCTAGAGCTGTAGAAGAAGCATCCATACCAATGGAAGCATCCTTAAGCTCAGACAACGAAGTTGCTTTTGCAAATTTGTCGTGATCCTTAGCAGCATCCACAACCACCGATTGGGTCGGGGTGAAATAAGGGCTAGAGAAGTCTACGGCAGCCTTACGCTCTTCAGTAATGCCAAATTGCTGGATGTTGACATCCCAGTCTTTATCGCCAGGAGTAATTGCATTATCAAAGCTCGTGCGCACCCAAACGACATCGTCATAAGCAAAGCCAAGCTGAGCTGCAACGGCATAGGCAACAGCAGCCTCAAAACCCTCGCCCGTCTCGGGGGCATCATCCATGACATAGGGAGGCCAAGCAGGCTCACCCGTGGCAATAGTCAGCTTACCCGCCTCGTGAGTGGCAAGTGCCTTTGCCTCATCGGTAGTGGTAGCAACAGGATAAGAAGCCTTAAAAGCAGCAGCCTTCTCCGCCTTTGCAGCATCATTGCTCGCCGAACCCGCAGCACTACCCGCAGCGCTGCCACTATTCTGAGGTGTCTTATTTGAGCATGCGGCCAAAACCATAGCGCTTCCTGCACCAGCAGTAATAACTGATGCCTTCAAAAAGTTACGCCTATCAAGATTCGCCATTTGCGTAGTCCCTCCTCAACGCGCTCGCAACAACTACGAGTATGTTATGGCAGCAAAAGCTGCCATCCTACGAAAGCTCTAGCACTAATATCCTAGCAATCTGTCGCTTGGTATGCGAGCTAAGTCAAGAAATGAGTGGCAAAAAACGTAACATTCCTTTCTGTCACTGTAATGAGGTCATGCCTGCCAAGCAGCACCAAAGCTTCCCCATCACTACCTGTCCACTCCAGCCAAGCAACACCACCACCCATTCAGCACCTCGCTATACTAAAAACAGCTCAATTGCGAAAGGATTGCTTGTGGGATTTGAAATTCAAAATGGCCTAGTTTTGCTTGACAAGGGCAAAGAATCTGGCTTTTGCGTGGAGCAAAAATCGCTTTATATCAACGATGGGCTAATCGTAGGCATCGATGAGGCGCCCGCTGGATTTATAGCAGAGACTACCATCGACGCGCACGATCGTCTCATAATCCCCGGTCTCATCAATGCGCATACACATAGCTACATGTCGCCGATGCGCAACGTAGCTGATGACCTACCTTTTTTCGATTGGCTCTTTGGTGGTGTGCAGCCCATCGAAGACCGTATGGAACCCAACGATGCCTACTGGGCATCGCTTTTAAGTCAAGCAGAAATGATTCGTACGGGCACTACCTGCTTTAATGACATGCAGATGCATATTAATCAGACTGCGCGCGCTGTTAGCGAAACTGGTATGCGCGCCGTCATCTGCCGAGGTCTTGTAGGCAACGAATACAATCTTGATGATAGTCGCTTGGCAGAAGCCCTCCGCGAACGCAAGGATTGGCGTGATTGCGACAGACTTTCCTTTTTGTTGGGGCCCCACGCTCCTTATTCTTGTGGTCCTGATTACCTGCGTATGCTTGCCGAGGTGGCCCAAAAATCTCAAATGGGTATCCATATCCACGTTGCCGAATCCCAAACTGAGACTGAAAACATCCAAGAAAAATATGGCTGTTCGCCTGTTGAATATGTCGATGGCACGGGCATTTTTGATGTACCCTGCATCGCGGCACACTGCATTCGTGTCAGCCCCTCCGACCGCAGACTTCTTGCAAAAAAGCACGTCAGTGTTGTCAGCAATCCCGCTTCAAATATGAAACTTGGCAATGGCTTTGCACCAGTGCCCGAACTCATGGCAGCAGGGGTAAATGTATGCCTGGGCACCGATGGTCCTGCTTCCAACAATGCACAGAATATGTTTCGTGAAATGGGGCTATTTGCTTTGATACACAAGGGAACCCATAACAGTTCCACCTGCGTCACCGCAGCAGATACCTTGCGCGCAGCAACGAGCAATGGCGCCCGCGCACTCAGGCTGAACTGCGGCGAAATCACTGTCGGCCGTAAAGCAGACCTGGCATTGTTGCGGCTCGATCTGCCCTCTATGATTCCTGCCACTAACCTTCCTGCTGCACTCGCCTATTCGGCAAACGGTTCTGAGGTAGAAAGCGTCATGATTGATGGTAAATTTGTCATGGATCACGGAGAATTACTTACTATTGACGAAGAGCGAGTGCGTGCAGAAATCACGCGTATTTGTCATCGTCTCAACCTCTAGATAGATCAATTTTGTAAGAATGTGCAAAAGCAGCGCACTATGTAACGGAGGATAGGTATGCCAGCCAACAAAAGTGTTATCAGGGACATTAAGCTTGCTGATTCTGGATTGCTCAAGATTGATTGGGTAAGACGCAATTGCCCTCTGCTTACCATGCTGAAAGAAGAATTCGAGCAGACCAAGCCATTTGCAGGCAAAAAAATTGCCCTGTCCATTCATCTTGAAGCAAAGACAGCCTATCTCTGCCTTGTACTCGCGGCTGGCGGAGCAGAAATGTATGTTACGGGCTCCAATCCACTCTCTACCCAAGATGATGTCGCTGCCGCATTAGTACATGAGGGTCTTGAGGTTCATGCCATCCATGGCGCAACATCCGAAGAATATACTACTGGTACTCACGCCGTACTCGCCGCTGGTCCCGATCTCATCATCGATGATGGTGGCGATTTGGTTTATCTCATGCATACCGATCCAGAGCTGCAAAAACTTATTCCTCATGTCATTGGTGGCTGCGAGGAAACGACAACGGGAATCATCCGCCTAGAAGCTATGAATCGCGAGGGCAAGCTACGCTTCCCTATGGTGCGCGTTAATAATGCCATGATGAAGCACTTCTTTGACAATCGCTATGGCACAGGCCAGTCGGTGTGGGATGGCATTGACCGCACTACCAATCTTGTTGTTGCTGGCAAAACCGCTGTTGTTGCAGGCTATGGCTGGTGTGGCAAGGGTGTTGCCATGCGCGCCAAAGGTCTAGGAGCTCGTGTCATCGTTACCGAAATCGATCCTGTCAAGGCAATTGAAGCGGTGATGGACGGTTTTGATGTGATGCCTATGGCAGAGGCCGCACCTTTAGGTGACTTCTTTATCACGGTTACCGGCTGCAACAAGGTCATCGACGAAGAAGATTTCCTTCTGATGCATGAGGGTGCCATCCTGTGCAATGCTGGGCACTTTGATGTCGAGGTTGACATGGAGGGCCTGCACAAGCTTGCCGTAGAATCCAAGCGTATGCGTGAAAACATCATGGGTTACAAACTGCCTAATGGTGTCTGGATTTATGTTCTTGGTGAGGGTCGCTTGGTCAATCTTGCTTGCGGTGATGGACACCCCGCAGAAATTATGGATATGTCCTTTGCCATTCAAGCGCTTTCTGCAAAATATCTGGTTGAACATCAAGGTGAGTTTGATGAGCTGCTCATGGATGTTCCCACAGACGTTGACTTGGAGACTGCTCGTAAAAAACTCTCCTTTATGGGTAAGAACATCGATGTGCTTACACCCGAGCAAGAACACTACCTCAACGATTCCGACGTGTAAAAGCTTGAGGATAAGCCATACAAAAGCAGGTAAGCCCTTAGGCTTACCTGCTTTTCTTTTACAAAAAGCAATGCTTCCTACTACCAGACGCGATTGTGGACAAGCTTGCCAGACAATAGCGTTGCACGACAGCTACCCGCACCTTTGAGGACAAAATAATCAAGCGTTTCTTCAACGCCCATAGGCGTGCTGACATCAATGGGTATATCAAAGAACGCGAGGTCGGCAAGGGCGCCAGGATTAATCTGACCAACACGATCGGGACCACAATTAAGCCCCATCGACTCGGCCCCTCCCAAGGTCAGCGCACGAATAATGCGGTGTGACAAATCATCGCGATCGTAGCCCTGCTCAACTGCAAGCCTATAGACCTCAGCTGCATCATCCATAACATCTAAGGAAGGACAGCTCGACAAGGAGTCAGTGCCAATTGCAATAGGATTGCCTTCTTCAAGATAGCGAGCAACAGGCGCATCACGCATGGTGCAGGTCACACGATTAGAGCGTGGACACAAAGCAACACTGACACCACGTTGCCGCAAAATACGTCTATCCTCACGCGATGCATATACCCCATGCGCAATATGCACATCTGGTCCTAGCACCCCCAGCTGATCAACAAACTGGATTGCACTTGCCTCAAACCCAGCCGCATGGAGCGCGAGGTAACCGTCCCAGTTTTTATCACTCCATGCATGCGAGGTAAGATTTGAGAGCCTTGAGGGAAAAGCTCCACCCTCAACAGGAGTTTCTCCCAAATGAATATGTAAGCGCATGCCAAGGCCACGTGCGATATCAGGCAAGTCAAGCAGGGGTCCTGAACCTAAGGAATAGGGTGCATGAGGGCTGATGCCCAAACGAATATCTCGGTTACGTCCAGCTTCTGCCAGTTGACTAATGAGCGTGCGTGCACCCTCGCGCGACCAAGCCTCATTTTCCCAATCCATAACTTCCCAATACGCAATACCGTGCATGCCGTGACTACCAAGCGCACCAACTGCTTGGATATCAGACACCACATCGGCTGCCGACGTTGCACCCGATTCGAGGAGCTGACGCGCACCATCGTATGCCCAATGTTTCCAAGGCTTCTCTTCGGGCGCATCGTAAACCTCATCAAAAGCCAGCTCCCATGCGCGAAAACTGTCATAAATCTTTTGCCCCACCGAAGACATACCCGTGTACTGCAAATGCGTATGAGCATTTACAAGACCAGGCAATAACATGCCATCAAAATGCCGCTCAAGCATCCCTTGCTGAGCCTGTGCATCCAGTTCTTCGTGCAGCACCTCAAGCACCCAAGAGCGTGTGCCCACATGCAAAACTCGCTCCCCACGTACCGCTACAGCACCATCGACGATAACCGGCATCGATATAGGTACAACCAGGGGAGCTGAATACACAATAACTTGTTGGCTCTGCATGCTTGCCTCCTTGGCGGCAAATTTGGTCACACAATTTGCTTACACAATAGCGCTTCAGACATTTAGGCTAGGCATCCGAAAAGCGTGTAAGTTTCCAATCAGGCACGGTATCACTCTTTTGCCCCACTTGTCGTGCAGAAGCCCCTCGGACAGCAAGCGCAAGCTGAGCTATAAGGTTCTCATCATCCTTGCCAAGACGTAACAGCTTGGCAGGAAGCTCTCCCTTATGTTTTGCGAGATATGCTATCGCTGCCACTTGCACAGCCAAACTCAGGTCCATCACCTCAATCGGATTGCCTCCACCGGCGGTGTAATTTACCCCATCACCATGGGCAAGCAGGCGGAGTGTTGGGCCATCGGGAACTTGCAGCTCACAAATGGCATTTGTGTCTGCATCGCCTAGTGCATCGGCGGGCAGATCGTCTAGGGCAAGCTCATGAGCAATGCCGCCTATCACTGCGAGGATCGTTTTATCTCGTAGCAGCTTCATCTCCTCCATCGATACGGTATGGCGAACACCCGTTGCAGACACAACCATATCAGCACCTGCAAATGCTTCTGCAATATCGGCAACATTAAAGCCATCAAAACGTGCCCGCAAAGCAGCTGCGGGATCACCATCCACGATGCAGACGTCCGCCCCCAGCGTACAAATACGCCGTGCAAACCCTTCCCCCACAGGGCCATAGCCAATAACCACTACCTCGGCCCTGGAAAAACAGTTCCATCCAAGCAGAGCCTGCATGCTTGTCACACAGGTTTCACCTGTACCATGCCGATTATCAAAGCAGGTCTTAAGGCGCGAGTCGTTAACCGCAACCACAGGCCAGGACAGCTCCCGCGCTGCTTCCATGGCTGCAAATGCACGAACGCCCGAGGTTGTCTCCTCTGCCACACCTATGAGCTGCCTAGATAACGCTGGACGCTCTAGCTTGCATAGCCGCGCAAAACTACCCCCATCATCCACAATCAAATTAGGTCGCAGACGATCAAGCAAACGCAGCGCAGCTGCGTGATCTTGCTCGGGCGTCCAGGTAGCACATGCCTCAACTATCACATCACGTCTGGCGAGCTCATCAGCCACGCGTTGGTCAACTTCTGCGGCAGGCGCACACACCCCTACCTCAGCGCCCGCACGCTTAAGCTCTTGCAACAGCACACTTGTCTTGGGCTCGAGTACCAGACAAACTGCAATACGCAGCCCCTCTAAGCTTTGCTTGGCCACAAGACGATCTATAAGCGCACGGGTAACAGGCATGTATTTTGCAGCGCGTGCCATGGCTTCGGCACCAGTAAGCTCTTTCTTTTGGGGCAACTCATTCCAGATAAAATCAGCTTGCTCACGTTGAAAAATTGGCAACAATCCCCAACTCTGAAACGCTGCGCGCAGATCATCTGTCAGAGCGTCCCCAGTCACAAAAACGCGTGAGCCTGCAAGTGACCTATTTGTCCGCACGGACAACTCCGCAACCCATTGTGCAAATTCCATATCAGCTACCAAACTTCCGCTCTGCTTTGCTTATCTACCTATCTCAATTTTGCCGCCACGCAACTCTCGACGAAAGTAATACAGCGCTGCAAGCGACAAAATCGCACCGAGCCACTCAGCACAAACATAGTTGAGCCACATACCCAAAAGTCCCAAGGGATACAACAAAAAGACCAGCGTAACGGGGAAAATGAAGGCGTTGCATAACGACAAAATCGAAGCCAAACGCGGCTGGCTAAGCGCCACCAACATGCTATAGGTACCCATCACCAGCCAACGCACAAGATAGCCCAGTGAGAATAGTCGCAGTGCCCGAATAGCCTCTGCCAGATTGTCACCACGAGCAGTCGTTATAAAGATATGAACAATTTCGTCAGGATAAATCCAAAGCAAGACAAGTGCGACAATGCACACCACTGCCGCCGCCGCAAAACAGCGCAGCTCAATCTGCTTGACACGATGTACATCATGGCGGCCCCAATTAAAACCAACTGCTGGCTGCAAGGAATCGAGCATGCCATAAACGAGAGGAAACACCATGCCATCAAAATACATCACCATGCCGTAGATAGTAACCGCAGTAGGACCTCCCAATTTAAGAAGGAAAAAATTCAGTATCAGCGCAGTTGTTTGGCCCGCAATATTACTAAGAAACGTTGGCGTTCCATCGCCCACCACCCGGCGAATGAGGGTCCAACTAAACTGAGGTTGCACAAAATGCAGTTGCAACTCACCCTTAAAAAATGGCCAAAATGCCACGCATACGGCTATAAAAGTAGCTAAGCAAAACGCATGTGCAGCAGCTGCTACATCCAGATGCCAAACACCTAAAAACAAAATCATCAGAGCAATACCTAAACTGCTCATCAAAATATTGGCACTCGTTGAGCGACGGATGCGCCCACAGATGCGCAAATAGTTGTCTACCGCATACGCAATGGTTGTGATGGGCGACCACATCGCACTAACTCGCAAGAACTTTACTGCATTATCAAGTAGCTCCCCCTCAGCTCCCATTGCCCTAAAAAGAGACGGCGCCCCCAAGAAAAGCAGAGATCCGGTCAACAAACCTGCTGCAAGGATTAACACTATGGTGCTTGAAAAAATATTGTTAGCCTCATCCTCATCACCACGACCCAGCGCAATTGAGATGGGCACCGATGAGCCCACACCCAGCAAATCTGCAATTGCATAATTGATAATGACAAGCGGTAGTGCAAGATTGACCGCTGCAAACGCCGTGCTACCAAGAAAGCGCCCGACAAAAAGACCTTCGCTCACGTTATAGAGCGAAGAGGCTGCCATGCTTACAGCACCAGGAAGTGCCGCCATAAAAAACAAACGAGTCGGGCTTGTTTGAGTAAAAAGTTTTTCGTTATTCATAGGGTCCAAATTATCGTCACCATGCATGTATATAACAATCTCTTTGTAAGAGTAGTCTAGCCGTGAACTCCTCTTTGGTACTATAAAAAATACCAATAAAGGAGAGGTGCTCATGGCAGATATGTTTGACTACTTAGATTGGTTTGGTAACTTCGATTTTGACCACGTTCCTTTCAATGAAGTGGACAATATCATACTCGCCCATCTGTCTTATCTAAAGCTCGATAACATACTTCCTGCTGGTGAGTTCTTTGATACCTCTGAGGTGTGGCATAGGTTTTCTACGCAAAAGGAATTGCCCAGCAACGGACCACTTATTTCGAGCCGCACGAATGAATTATTGGGATACATGGTCAAGTCGGGCCGGCGCTTTGCCAAGGCAAAGCTTGGTTGCTACGAGACACACTTTGACGAAGAGGCGCGTGAGCAATTTGCTGCGTTGACGCTTTGTCTATCCGATGGCAGCAGCTACGTCTCGTTTCGCGGCACCGATGACAGCTTGGTGGGATGGATCGAGGACTGTGATATCAGCTACAGCATCGTCCCTGCACAAAAAGATGCACTCGCCTATCTCCGCCGCATCGCAAGCCTGACAGATGGCCCCTTACGAGTTGGAGGGCACTCAAAGGGCGGCAATCTGGCTGCCTATGCAGTTGCTATGGCGCCAGAGCTCGATGAACGTATTATTGAACTTTGGTGCAACGACTCCCCAGGGTTTGACGACGCTATACTTCCACTCTCAACCTTTGAGCGCCTGCGCGAGCGCACACATCTCTTTACGCCCGAATACAGCCTCGTAGCAGGGCTTTTATCACATCCAGTAGAGCCTGTTCTCGTCAAATCAAGCGCGCAAGGCGTTATGGAGCACAGCGCGATTAACTGGCAGGTTATGCGCGATAAATTGGTACGAGGAGACGCAGAACACCATGCCAGCGCTCATATAGGACGAGCCTTCAATGAACTGCTCGCCAGCCTTGATTTGCAGGAACGCAAGAATCTCACTGACGAGCTCTATCAGGCATTTATCTCCCATGATATTCATGACCTCACAGATATCGTGGAGCAAAGTCCTGCGGCAATCCGAGCAATCACCGATTCGCTTAAGTCGCTCGATGAAAATAGTAAAAATATCATTAACAGTTTCTTGTGGGATTCCATGGGAGGCGCCGTGCGCGGTGCGGCGGAGGAATCAGCCGAGCAGACCGCCAAGGTCTTGGCACCTGTTGCCAAAGCGGTCAACGATGCACTCACCGAAGCTGGTAAAAAAACCAAAGAAACTCTCGCGGAATGGAAAGCACAGACCGAAGCACGTATTGAAGACTTGCAAACAGGCGCACTACAAGATAAGTCTTTACCAAGTCCGCTTAACAAAACTGACGAAAAAACTGACTAGCTTTGCCTATCCTAAATACGCGAGCAATGCTTTGCAGCCAGAAAGCACATCGCGCCAAGTGGCATCAAAATCTCCGGTATACCAGGGATCTGCAATGTTAGCGGCATTTTGTCCCGGATTTCCGTCCACAAAGGAAAGTAATTTGACAAACTTGCCCTCAGGGTCTTCCCTGCAAATACGCTGCAAGCCACCAAGATTCTCATCATCCATGTAAACAATCAAATCCCAGTTACCATACTCGGAGGCGTGGAACTGCCGTGCATAATGCTCGCAGACAGGCACTCCTTCTTTATGCAACTTGCGCACGGTACCGTGATGCACGGGGTTGCCAATTTCGTCACGACTGGTCGCGGCAGAGTCAATGACAAACTCATGTTGTCGCCCTGCCTTACACACTAAATCTTTCATTACGCTCTCTGCCATTGTTGACCTACAAATATTGCCATGGCAGATGAAAAGGATTTTATTCATTTCTTTATCCTACCGGTTACGACTCTGTAATCAATTGTTGTTGCAAGACACCCAACAGGATACATACAGCGATGATAGTATTAGTACCCTTGTCCCAAGAAGTGACACAAAAACAAATTACCGCTATACGACACTGTGTGGCGGAGCTTATGAGGAGGAGCGCCATGTCAAATACTATCACACGTCGTCGTGCATTGAGCATATTGGGGGGCATGGGATTAGCTGCCTTTGGACTTTCTGCTTGTTCTAAGACTAGCTCGGGCGGTTCTTCCTCTGGCGATGGAAAATTCAAGATTGGCGTATTACAACTAACTGAGCATGCGGCACTTGACGCTGCAAACAAGGGCTTTGTCAAAGCGCTCGATGATTCGGGTATCAACTACACCATTGACCAGCAAAATGCTCAAAATGACCAATCTGCCTGCCAAACTATCGCCTCAAAGTTAGTCAACGAAGGCAACGATCTCATTCTTGCCATAGCAACGCCTGCTTGCCAGGCTGCAGCAGGTGCCACAACAGATATTCCCATCGTCGGCACTGCCATTACCGACTACGCTGCCTCGGGGCTCGTGGCTGACAATGATGCTCCGGGAGGAAATGTCACAGGCACCTCTGATCTCACACCCGTTGATAAACAATTTGATCTGCTGCAAAAACTCCTGCCCGATGCCAAGAAGGTAGGAATTCTTTACTGCACTGCAGAGTCCAACTCGAGCGTACAAGCCAAAATGGCTCACGATGCTGCTCGCACACGCAATTTAGATGCCGAAGACTACACAGTCTCAAGCTCTAATGAGATTCAACAGGTTGTTGAATCAATGATTGGTGTGGTAGACGTTATCTACGCGCCCACAGATAACACCATCGCATCAGGCATGCAAACCGTTTCTATGGTTGCAACCGAGCACAAACTCCCCATTATTTGTGGTGCAAGCGGGATGGTGGAAAACGGCGGCCTGGCCACCTACGGCATTGATTACGAGAAATTGGGTTACAAAGCCGGCGAGATGGCTGTCAAAATTCTCAACGGAGAAGCAAGCCCCGCCGAGATGCCTATCGAACATCTCGATGTTTCCGAGTGCACCTTGACAACTAACAAAGAGATTGCTGAAGCTCTCGGCATTGATCTCTCAAAATTGGATGCCTAGGACCACACTTTTCTTATAATGGATACTCTTAAGATTGCCCACTCACGATTGTCAACAAACGCGGCGCGGGCTTTGAGCTGGCGGCAAAAGACTATGTTGGGGAGAAGTACATGCTATTAGCGCTTTCGGGAGCAATATCTCAGAGTATCCTCTGGGGTGTGATGGTACTCGGAGTCTTCATCACTTACAAAATGCTCGATATCGCAGACCTCACCGTTGACGGCAGCTTTGCATTGGGAGGCTGTGTTGCAGCAGTTTGTTCAGTTGGGATGGGCCTCGACCCGCTTGTCGCAGTACTACTGGGTATGCTCGCAGGCGTTGCCGCAGGAGCAGTTACCGGACTGCTCCACACCCTCTTTGATATTCCAGCGATTTTGGCGGGAATTCTGACTCAGATTGCGCTTTGGTCTGTCAATTTACGTGTCATGGGCAAATCAAACACGCCACTCTTAAACGTCGACACTGTTTTTACTCGTACCGCATCCCTTTTGCATATTTCGCGCGATAATGCAACGCTTGTTGTGGGAATTGTTGTTGCTGTTTTATCAATCGTATTTCTCTACTGGTTTTTTGGTACTGAAATTGGTTCGGCGATGCGTGCTACTGGCCAAAACGAAGATATGTGCCGCGCATTGGGCATAGATGTACGTATCACTAAGCTTTTTGCCCTTATGCTTTCCAACGGTTTTGTGGGTCTGTCGGGCGCACTCATTTGTCAAAGCCAAAAGTATGCTGACATTGGCATGGGAACAGGCGCCATCGTTATTGGTCTTGCCGCTATTGTCATTGGCGAAGTGCTTGGGCGTCTCATCCCCAATAAATTACAGGCCTTTGGCAGCCGTCTCACGTCAGCCGTTATAGGTTCTGTCGTGTATTTCCTCATTCGTGCAATTGTGTTGCAGATGGGCATGGACGCCAATGATATGAAACTGCTATCTGCAGCTATTGTTGCACTTGCGCTAGTCGTACCCGTGGTCTTGGAGCGCAATCAACAGCACCGCATTTATGCCAAAGGAGGTGAGTGCTAATGCTCGTACTTAAAAACGTCAGTAAGACCTTCAACAAAGGTACCGTTAACGAGAAGCCAGCACTCATTAATGTAAATCTCCACCTCAATCCTGGCGACTTTGTCACAGTCATAGGCGGCAACGGAGCTGGCAAGTCCACCCTACTCAATAGTATTGCAGGCGTCTTTCCCCTCGATGGCGGCCAGGTCATCTTGGACGGACAGGATATCAGTCGACTACGCGAACACAAACGCGCGGTCAATCTCGGCCGCGTTTTTCAAGATCCTATGCGAGGCACTGCCGCTGACATGCAAATCATTGAGAATCTTTCTCTTGCGGCACGACGTGGAGCAAGCCGTGGGCTCAGATGGGGTATCAGCAAAAAAGAACACGCTCTTTACCATGAGCGTCTGGCCCAGCTAGACCTTGGTCTTGAAGGGCGCATGACCTCCAAGGTGGGACTACTCTCTGGTGGACAACGTCAAGCGCTTACCCTGTTGATGGCAGTACTCAAAAAGCCAAAGCTGTTACTTTTAGACGAGCACACCGCTGCTCTTGACCCTAAGACTGCTTCAAAAGTATTGGATTTAACTAAGAAACTCGTAGGAGAGTACAAACTGACTACGCTCATGGTTACGCACAATATGAACGATGCCATTCGCTTGGGCAACCGTCTTATTATGATGCATGAGGGTCATGTCATTTTCGACGTCCGAGACGAAGAAAAACAGCAGTTACATGTACAAGATCTGCTTCAAAAATTTGAAGAAGTCTCAGGAGGCGAGCTCGCAAACGACCGCATGCTTTTGTCGTAGAGTCTCGCACCGCAAACATTTCAAAAAAAGGTTCGCTTCTCGATAAATGCTTTGTTTGTCGAAAGATGACTCATTTCAAAAGATGGTTCGTTTCTCGAACTAGAGGAAAATTTAACCTGCGGTCTTACGATTGCCTACCTCGAAACTCGAACCATCTGTGGTTTGTATCCCAATTGCCGTCTGCGAAAAAGCATCTCTTCATCTGTCATTCTTTGGCTTATCTATTGAGACGGCTACGAATCAGACCAACGACTGTTGGAATAACTGAGACTAAGACAATGCCAACAACCACCAGCTCAAAGTGCGCTTGCACGGCAGGGATACCACCAAAGAAATAGCCTAGAAGTAGGAAAAGCGTTGACCACGTAATTCCACCAAGGATATTAAAGAGCACAAAGTGATGCCACTTCATGCCACCCACGCCAGCAAGGAAGGGCACAAACGTACGAATAAAGGGAAAGAAACGCCCGAGAAAAATGGCAAGACGACCCCACTTATCCAGAAACGCCTCGGACTTCTCTATGCGCTCAGGCGTCATAGCCTTTACTTTGCCCGAATCAATAATGCGCCTGCCAAGGAAGTGGCCAATCAAAAAGTTGCATTGATCGCCCAAAATTGCAGCGCACCACGCAATCCCCAGCAACAGATAGATATTAAAGTCGCCTGTTGCTGCAAAAAAGCCTGATGCAAAAAGGAGAGAATCACCCGGCAGAAAAGGAAAGAACACAACCCCTGTTTCAACGAAAATGATCAAGAAGATAAAGCCATATGCGGCAACAGGCCCCATCGCAATCCAGCTTGCGATGGCACTGCGGGGGTCGCGGAGAAGGTCGACAAAAAAGTTGACAATACCCATGTGTTCCTAACGTCGTTATTTATGATGACACCCCGGGGCTTTCAGAAAGTCTCGGGGCGACTGCAAGTGCGCTCGGTGGGAACGGGCGCCCGCCCGAGGCTCCTTATGGCTGCTGCCTTCCGGCCCTGACCAGGTTCGGAACAGTGCGTCGCCCGAACCCACCCAACTCACTTGCAGGCCAAAGTATAGCGGTAGCCAAGCTTTGTTGCCTAGCTCGGCTACCGCACTGCCACAAATACTCATAAAGCTTGTGACTTACTGAGAGACGTACTGACGAAAGCCACAAGCATATACAGGGGCACTCTCTATCTATTTGTCTGCAGGAAAACGCACGCCAAGCTGTCTGCGTGCTTCGTCCATCGTGGTGAGCGCATCACAGGTCACCTGCTGGAATTGATGAACACGTTTAAGTGCTTCAGCCTTCCCTGCCACCGCATCACGGAAGAAGGACAGCTCATACACCATATCGTTTTCGGGTATCACAACGGGGAGCTCTTCTTCCGCACCGCCTACCGTGCCATATGCCATACCTGCATCTACATGCGTCACGAGCTTTAGCTGTGAGCAGTTGGGCAGCGCTCCTATGGTCAAAGTGGCTGTTTCCCCTTGAATTTGAGACGGGATAAGATCGTCCGTCACCTTTCCATAAGAAAGATTCACTACCTTGTCTCCGTAGTCAAGCAGCACCTCTCCTGCTAGATCAATCTTTCCATAAGCACTATCAAGAGGCTCTCCAGGAACTGACATACAAATTCCGGCAGCCAGCACACGCTTGGGTTGGCCAAAAATCGCTATCGCGGGCTCCATGGTATAGATGCCAATATCCATCAGGGCACCCTCGGAAAGTAAGGGATCAAACTGACTGACACGCTCACCAGCAAGCAAGCGCGCCATGCGAGAAGTAATTTTGGAAAAGCGGAAGGTTGCTTGGCGAATAGTTCCCAAGCGGTCTAAATTCTGTTCAATCTTGGCAAAACCCGGGTCATAAAGATTGCGCATTGCTTCCATCGCAATAAGCCCTGCGGCTTTTGCAGCAGCAAACACCTCCACCGCTTCAGCAGCATTCGATGCAAAAGCCTTCTCTACCAGCACATGCTTGCCACCTGCAATGAGTTGTTTTGCCTGAGGTCCATGTAGCGCATTGGGGCTTGCGATATACACTGCATCCACATCAGGTGAACTAGCCAATTCAGCAAGATCGTCAAACGCTAACTCCGCGCCATGCTTTTGTGAAAAATCTTTTGCTCGGTCAAGCGTGCGCGAATAGCATCCTGCCAGGCAAACACCTTCAGTTTTTGCTACCGCATCAAGAAACCTCTCACAAATCGCACTGGTACCGATAGTCGCGATTCTTAACTCACGTCCCATAGCTGCAACCTCCCTCAGCTTACTTTGACATTTGTCCGTCATTTCTCATTATCCCACCAGTGGGAATTGTTTTGTCTGACTGCGGGGTATTATGTTAAAAGCAAAACCCATGGATTGGAGTCGCCATGTTCAATGCGTATTGCAAAAAGTCCCAATGGGAGTGTCAGCGTGACCTCATCCGCGTTGCACGCGGTGAGCAAGCCGCGGATTTGGTCATCCGTCATGCAACTTTAGTTTCTACTACCACCCGCGAACTGCTAAAAGATGCAGACATTGCCGTTGTCGCTGGCCGTGTGGCTTATCTGGGTTTGGAGGGAAAGACCGCCGAGCATTGTATTGGACCTCATACCAAAGTTGTAGATGCTACGGGCTACTATGCTTTGCCCGGCCTTATCGACTCACACATCCACATTGAATCCTCCATGTGCTCGCCTTCCGAGTATGCACGTGCGGTTGTTCCCCATGGCACCACAGCCATCATGTGGGATCCGCACGAAATCGCCAACGTCGCGGGTCTTGCAGCAGTACATGCTGCTGAAGCCGATGCTAAACGCACACCGCTTAAAGCGATGGTTACCACACCAAGTTGCGTACCAGCAGTGCCGGGTTTTGAAGATACAGGAGCTAAGGTTGGCGCCATTGATATCGCCCAAGAAATGCAACGCGATGACACCGTAGCTCTTGGCGAGATGATGAACTATCCTGGTATTCTTTCCTGCCAAGACAACGCTCTTGACGAGGTTGCCGAAACGCTCAAAGCAGGGCGCACCGTTACGGGCCATTACACGGTGCCCGAGCATGACCGTGATCTCAACGCCTACATCGCCGCCGGTATCACGGCGGATCATGAGTCCTATCGTCCCGAAGATGTAGTCGCAAAGCTGCGCTTGGGCATGTATGTGCAATTGCGCCAGGGTTCTGCTTGGCAAAACATGAAACGTCTAGCTCCCGCGCTGACACATCATCAGATTGATAGTAGATTCTGTACGCTGTGCTCCGATGACAATCAACCACGCACCATTGTTGAGGATGGGCACGTAGATCGCTTGCTGCGCCTTGCCGTAAATTGCGGCATCAATCCTATCGAGGCTATACAGATGGCAACCATTAACACGGCAACATGCTTTCATCTTGACCATGATTTAGGGGCGATCATCCCCGGGAAATGCGCCGATATTGTACTGTGCGATAGCCTTGATGAATTCAACGTCCATCAGGTCTTTATTGATGGTGAGTTAGTTGCTGAGGATGGTAAGCCCCTCTTTGACTTTGAGCCCTACGACTGGCCGCGGGAGTATACGCATACCATGAATCTCGGTATGGAAATCACTTCGGAAAGTTTCCGTATTCCCACTGATAAGGCCGATGGTCCCGTCAAGGTGCATGTCATTGGCTCTACTCCTGGCTCTACAGTCACAGATAATCTGGTTATGGAAGTCCTCGCCAAGGACGGCGAACTGCTCAGCGACCCCGCAAACGATTTGATTAAGGTCTGTGTCTTTGAGCGCCATCACGCCACTGGCTCACATGCAGCGGGCTTCTTGCATGGTTTTGGTATTCATGGCGCCCTCGCACAGACCGTCGCGCATGATGCTCATAACCTGCTGGTTGCTGGTGATAACGACGCTGATATGGCCCTGGCTGCACGCACTCTCATCGAGTGCGGCGGTGGCGAAGTCGCCGTTCAGGATGGCAAGATACTCGCGTTAGTTGAACTGCCTGTCTTTGGTCTGCTTTCCGACCAGCGCATCGAGCTTATCGCTGAGAAAGTTGCTCAGGTGGAAGAGGCATGGCGCGCAATGGGATGCACCATGCCTTCGCCCTTTATGACTATGGGCATTATGTCGCTGGCGTGTGTGCCCGTGCTGCGCATCACCAACAGAGGTTATGTTAACTGCGTAAGCTATCAGTTCCAGCCACTCGAAGCTGAGTAAATTACTGTCAATTTCCATCGAAAGGAATGCCTGTGCTGCAACAGACACACATGCAAAATTATCCCTTCTCACTTGTTGCCTTTGACCTTGATGGCACCACCATTGATACGATTTCGGGCAAAATGCATCCACGTGTTCAAGCAGCACTTAAATACGCCCATGACCATGGAGCTCAGGTCTGTGTGGTGAGCGGTCGTCCCCTGCATATGCTCCACGACTTGCTGGTATGGGATTGGGTCGATTGGCTGGTAACACTTAATGGGTCTGTTGTGCGCCGCCAGAGCGACCAGAGCATTCTTTTTAAAAATGAAATGCCTCGTGAGCTGGTAAATGATGTTTTTTCTACCCTTGATGACCTTAATCCTGCGTGGTTTATCTTTTATGAGAGCGAGACTTACCGCGAGCTCCGTGCAATTACTTATATGGCGCGTAAAGGATCGGATGGCCTAGGCGATGCCACTAGCGAAGAAGACATCATAAATACGATGACAGGTATGAAACCTGTGGACTCCATTCATGAAGCCATGGCGAAGCATCCCGACGCGGTCTTTAAGATGGAATGCAGCTTTGAGACCACCGCACTGGCTGAAGAGGCTGGCCAGCGCTTACACGCGCTTGGCCAGCTCGACATCGCACGGATGGGTCCTATTGAATATGAGCTTACCCGCGCTGGTGTCAACAAGGGAAGCGCACTTGAGCAACTGTGTCAGGAGCTGAAACTCGACATTTCGCGTTCTGTCGCATTTGGTGATAGCGGCAACGATTACTCAATGATTGGTCGTGTCGGTACCTTTGTCGCAATGGCTAACTCCACACCCAAAATTCTCAAGGATGCTGATGAGATTTGTCCTTCTTTTGACGAACAGGGTGTAGCTGTCTGGCTGGAACAGTATCAAGCTTAGAGCGCTCTTGGAGCGGCCGTCTCATCAGATACCTGCTTGATGAATTTGCGATCTTCAAGCTGATAAACGCGGTCGCATGATGATAATGTCGAAGGCCTATGAGAAACCATAATGATGGTCTTGTCGGCATACACCGTTTGCAACGTATGCAGGAGCTCGCGCTCATGCAACACATCAAGCGCACTTGTTGGCTCATCCATAACAATGACATCAGGGTCAGCTAGCAGCACACGCGCAATACCTATACGCTGGCGCTCTCCACCCGAAAGACGCGCTCCCATCTGACCCATTTGCGTGTCATAAGCTTCAGGCAGACTCTCGATAAGATCGGCAATGCCTGCTCGTTTTGCAGCACGCCTCACCTCCTCAAATGTTGCTGTTGGCTGCGCAAATGCAATATTATCTGCGACGGAACAATCAAAAAGGTACGTATCCTGTTCGAGCAAGGCTATACGTTGGCGCAAAACGTTTAGAGAAATCTCTCGTGCATCAACGCCATTAATCCGAATGTGTCCCCGATTGGGGTCATAAAAACGCAGCAACAGGCGAAAACTTGTTGATTTACCTGCGCCACTTGGTCCCGCAATACCAATACGTTCTCCCGCATTGATATGCAGATTGGCGCCATCCAGTACGGAGGCATGCGCGCCAGGATAGCTAAAACTCACATTCTCAAACTCGATAGACTGGATTGATCCGCAATCCCTGCGTCCCGTATCTGCAATTGCTGCAGCGCAATCTTCAATGCGAAAAATCCGATCTGCCGCAGCAAATGCTTCAAGCAGGTGCGTCACCACAAAAGTCAAGGAGAACGTCGACGAAAACGATGCTGTTGCAACGAAAGAGACAATAATCGCTCCGGCGGGACTTCCCACACCTGCCGCTGCAAGACGTGCTGCTACAGCAACTACCAAAATACGCGCGAGGTAAACAAAGAAGTCAGGAAGTGCGGATACTGCCTGCTGATGAAGAGCCAACCCATGCGCAGAACTATTAACCTGCTCATTTGCCGCTAGAACCTGACGTTTGCGCTGCTGCCCCGCACTAAATATTTGAATGTCTTGTATGCCATACACGCTTTCAAGTACCAATGATTTGAGTTGGGCGAGAGCAGCACGATAGCGCAGACCAATGCCTCTGCCCACACGTAAGGCTAGCAACGGAATCAAAACACTCGTCAACACAAAAATCGGCAGGAGTACCGCAACATACAAAAGATGTACGCGCGCCGCCACCAAAAGTGCGGCGAGAGGCACAAGCACCACCGTAAACAGTGGACCTATCGTATGCGCAAAAAAGAACTCGAGAGTTTCAACATCAGTTACTGCAATAGACAGCAACTCGCCTTGGCTGCGTTCAATCAAAATGGTAGGTGCCAGGCGGTCAATTTCTTCAAATAGATGGACACGCAGCTGTGCCAACAAGTTATAAGCGCCTACATGCGAATAACACCCCTCAAGGTAGCGACAAAGCGCAATAAGACTGCCGCTAAAAATTACCCCCGCAAGATAAACGCGCCAATCACCAGCCAACATCTGGCTTACATTCAAAATTGCAGCAACACCAAAGCCCATAACACCCAGGCGCGCCAGATTGCCCACAAGTGACGCAAACGCCGACACCACAAGATAGAAAGCGATTGGCTTGCCTATACGCAACAGGCGAATTACGAGTACAGGAAGTGGATATGCATAGCTGTAGCTTTTCTTTTTACTCATGCTGCAGCTCCTTCAAGTTTTGCTTGCTCAGCGACAAGTTGCTGGTAAAGACCCTTATGCTGCATCAGCTCGTCATGTGTACCCTGTGCTGTAATGCAGCCTTGTTCAAGAACATAAATACAATCTGCCCAACGAATGGTTGAAAGACGATGAGAGATAATCACCAAGGTACGGTTACGTGACAACTGATGGATGCAGTGCCAAATCTCCCGCTCACTCTCTTCGTCAACCGAGGAGGTTGACTCATCAAAGATGAGATATTTTGCCTGCGACAAAAGCACGCGGGCGATGCCCATTTTTTGACGTTGACCACCCGAAAGGCGCGATCCCGCATCACCTACTTCGGTATCTAATCCGTCGGGCAGACTACGCACCCAATCGCCCAAAGCAGCTTCGTTCAACGCCTCATAAAGCTTTTCATCGTTTGCATGCGGAGCGGCAATCTGAAGATTTTCACGGATGGTGCCCGTAAAGAGACTGACGGTCTGAGGAACCATTGCTACGCGATAACGCAACTCCTCGGGGGTAAGGCTAAGATAGTTTTGCCCCTCGATATAAAGAGCGCCAACTGTGGGATCTATAAAGCGCGCAAGAAGTGCTGCGACCGTTGATTTACCACAGCCTGAAAGGCCTACCAGCGCAATTGTCTTGCCGCGAGGCACTCGAAGCGAAACATTATGTAGAGCCATGCGATTCTTAGAGTCGGGATAGCTGAAACTCACATTCTCCAAGCGGATACCGTCATATGTCTCGGGATCGGTAGGCGCATGAGGATTGTAAGCTCGGGAAGTATCAACCGCAAAGATATCTTCGACCTTTGTAGCAGCCGATACTGCGGTGAGTGCGTCGTGGGTTGCATCCATGAGCTGACGTATTGATGCAAAATAACCATAAGCCAGCAAAAGAATGGTGAGGCCAGCACCCACAGTCATCCTAGCTGCTGCCAAGTCGAAACATACGATAACAAGTGCAATGGTTATAGCCAAATATATAAGCGCTTCATTGACAAAGTGTGAGCTAAAGTTGATACGCATGAATTCATTGATATCCGTGCTCAAGCGACTTGCCTTGGATTGTAGAGTCTGGCTGCGATCTGCGTCACGACCAAAAAGCTTGATACTCGTCAGTCCCCGCAACGAATCAAGAAAGTACGCTGTCATATCTTCAACCGAAATCCAATAGCGACGGCGCAGAGCTTCTATTTGATGGCGGAACAAGTTGTTGAGCGGCAAGAGCACTACAGATACTACTAACAGCAATACCGCTATAGACAACGACAGGGGCGCTAAATGGAAAAATAAATAGATAGGAGCAATCCCCGAAAAAATCAGCGAAGGCAGATAGAGTGAATAATAGGTTTGCATCTGCTCAACAGCATCCACCGATGAGGTGATGGCTGATACCGGACCAATTTTTTCGATACCGCCTACATCCAGAGCAAGAACCTTGTCAAAAATGACTTCACGCAGATGAACGCGGGCAAAGGCGGTGGTGCGATACTGCAGCTCCCCCTGTGCAAGACGTGCAACTAAGGTGAGTAACGAAGCAGCAGCCGCGGCGGCCGCCGCGGCTGCAAGCCTGGTAGTATCAGGCTGAGGGCTTGCCAAATTGCCTAGAAAAGCACCGATAACCTCCGCAAACAGAGTAACGCCGATAAGTTGTGCAAAACGAACTACAACAATGGCGACTATCCAACCCCAGAGTCCTTTAGACAGTCTTAAAAGTGTTTTATCTAATAACAGCATGCCGCCCCTTCACATGCAATAGCGATTCAAATTACCTGCAACTAAATGGATGATAGTTCTGTCATCCATTTAGTTATTGAAATTAGTTTGTCTAAGTAAACATTCCCTTCTTGCGCGACAGTATTTCACCCAAAGATAGTTTTTGATACTTTCAATTTAATTTGGTAACTAATTTAAATTATTTATGAACGATTCTAAGCTCTTTTAAGGCACCTCAAACCATACGCATAGGTAATATGACCTCGGTATGGAAATGACGCTCGTCAGCAATTCTGGCTCATACATAGGGGGTGTGAAATTTTGCTCAAAAACACCTATCTTTACCTGCATTTTTGCGAGGCAGATTTTCCTTCGGTGGAGTAATGAGCCAACAATTCGCCCCATTCTATGTGGGGGTTTACAGGTAACAATATTTTCAATTTTCTAAAATGACAACAAAAAACATCCACACTATTATAGATATATATCTAGAAACCGCAGGTTATCGGATATATTTTTTAATTACATGCTGAATAGTGTGGATGTTTTTTTGACTTAGGGGACAAAATTGGAAATTGTCGTTGGCCAATCGGCGTTACTCCTCACTCGGGTTATCCGCAGCCACTCAAATCGGGGGAATGCTATCAAAGAGCCACTCGTTGACCTGCCACAGATACAGCTTTCATTTCCTGCGGGCGCAGACGTTCTCAGCACAAAGTCTTTAGCTACATTTCATTCAACGCTCTGCGTCGAACAACTAAGCTCAAATTCTGAGTTAGCCACCCTGTCTGGGTCTACTCTTGAAGATAGTGGCTTTGACTTTGAGACTGTCAGTCCTCTTGCAAAGACGGATCTCAGCCGATTTATTGATAGATGTGCTATCGATGCGGAACATCCTTTGGAGCTGGGAGTCTTCAACCAAAATCAACGCTATCAGCGTACAAAGTCTCGAACGATTACACTGTCGCGCAGGCTACCTACGCAAGCAATATTTCCCATTGATCCAAGTCTCGCGATTTCGAGTCCCGAGCTAAGCATTATGCAGTTGACCTCTCAGCTAGATATTGTTGAGCTTGCACTTGTAATAATGGAATTGTGCGGGCGTTATTCTCTGCATCCAGAACGCGATGGCTCTCTCCGCGCAGAGCAAAGTTTTGTTACTTGTGACTATCCTGCTACAACGTGTGCACGCATAGCGGCTTTTATCAAAGCGACAAATATGCGCAGATACCGCCACAAACTCGAGGCTGCCCTTACCTACTGTACGGATAATTCCGCCTCACCAATGGAAACCGCGCTTACCCTCACACTGACACTTCCTGAAGAGCTTGGCGGATACGGCCTCCCGCGGCCCGTCCTTAATCCAAAAATTTCAATCCCCGATGATGCGCGCCTCTATGTAGGTCGAAATAATTTTCACCCCGATCTGTACTATCCACAATGGCTCTGTGACTTGGAATATGAAAGTAGTGGATTTCACTTCGACCCGCTGCAGGCTGGCATAGCCACCGATCAAATTGATCGCTGGCGCAAAAGAGAAATCAGTCATCAAGCAGCAGATCGCAGACGCTCACGAGATATACAAGCGCTGGGCATCAAAGTCATCCCCGTCTTGAGTAACGATTTCCTCAGCGCACAACGTATGGACCAAGTAGTGTGGGCACTCGAACGTCAAGCACAAAAATTTACGAACAACACCGCCAAGCTCTTCAAGACCGCTGATACTCGTGAGTTGCGTGAGGTGCGCACGAAACTACTCGAACGTTTGAGCCTAGTAGGTTCTAGACACGCGGCCTTTTAAACCAAGCAGACGCCGCCCTACATAGAGGCCCTAGGATAAAAAATAGCCCCAGCTCAAGCTGGGGCTATTTCACGGCAGGTTAATAAAGCGCTTACTTTCTATGGGCGCGATAATAAGCAATCAAACTTTGTGTGCTTGCATCCTGAGTCGCTAACGCCTCATCGTCCTGGAAAGCGGGGGTAATCTGCTTTGCAAGCTGCTTGCCCAGCTCAACGCCCCACTGGTCATAGGAGTCAAGACCCCATACCGTACCCTCAACAAAGGTAATATGCTCATAAAGCGCAATCAACTCACCAAGAGCATGTGGAGTCAACGCCTCACCAAAAATAGAGGTTGTCGGGCGATTACCCTCAAATACACGCGCAGGCACCATCCATTCGGCCGTTCCCTCAGCACGCACCTCATCTGCAGTCTTGCCAAAGGCTAACGCCTTTGTCTGCGCAAGGAAATTGCCCAAGAAAAGCTCGTGTACATCTTGGTCGCCGTCAACAACAGGATGGGCCGTATTGGCAAAAGCAATAAAGTCCGCAGGAATCTTGCGAGTTCCTTGGTGTATCAGCTGGTAGAAGGCGTGCTGGCCATTGGTGCCAGGCTCACCCCAAAAAATCTCGCCTGTTGCACACGTCACCGGTGTGCCGTCCCAGCGTGTTGCCTTACCATTGGACTCCATCGTAAGCTGCTGCAGATACGCAGGGAAACGATGTAAATACTGGCAATATGGCAACACGGCATGGCTGGTAGTTCCCCAGAAATTGTTATACCAAACATTCAGCAAACCCATCAGTGCCACAACATTGTTCTCAAGCGGCGTCTCCTGGAAATAGACATCCAGTTCGTTAAAACCTTCAAGGAACTGACGCCAGATATCGGGTCCCAAAGCAACAATCAGCGACAGGCCCACTGCAGAACCAACCGAATAACGACCGCCGACCCAACTCCAAAAACCAAAGGCATTCTCAGGATCAATGCCAAAGTTTTCAACTAGCTCAAGATTGGTCGACACCGCAACAAAATGCTTCCGAATTGCATCAGCCGCTTGCTCATCTGATCCATCAATAGCGCCCGCCTCCTGCAAGGTCTTGAGCAGCCAGGTTTTTGCTTCACGCGCATTAGTCAGCGTCTCCAGCGTAGTAAAAGTCTTGGATACAATGATGACCAGCGTTGTTTCAGGATCAAGACCGCGAGTCTTTTCTGCAATATCGTTGGGATCGATATTTGAGACATAGCGGCAATCAATACCTGCGGTCACATAAGGCTTCAAGGCTTCATACACCATGACGGGGCCCAAATCAGAGCCGCCGATGCCAATCGAGAGTACATGCTTGATGGTTTTACCACTCACACCGCGCCACTCACCCGAACGTACCCGATCAGCAAAGGCATACATGCGGTCCAGCACCTCATGCACGTCAGCAACGCAGTCTTGTCCGTCCACCATCACCTTGCCTTTATCGGCGGCGGGACGCCTCAAGGCCGTATGGAGCACTGCACGATTCTCGGTAGTATTAATTTTTTCGCCAGCATACATGGCATCGCGACGGGCTTCCAAATCCACCGCACGACCAAGATCAGCTAACAGCGATACCGTTGTATCGTCGATGAGGTTTTTTGACAGATCAAAATGCAAATCCGAAGTATCAAAGGAGAGTTTTTGAACGCGATCAGGGTCCTCGGAAAAAGCTCGCTTTAGGTTAAAACCATCAGCAACCATCTTGTCGTAATGTTTCTGAAGTGCTTGCCATGCGGGAGTTTGGGTCGCATCGATAGGTGCGGAAATTGCTGCCATAGCTACTCCTTTTTCCTGCCGCAGGATCTGCCTACGGTATACAGTGCTACCTATGCATAGCCTACCACCGTATTAGCCAATTTGTGACCTGAGCATCCCAGTTGTCGGAGAATCTTATGCAAACAGAATTATGCAACAGAGTTTAAGATTCAAACACTGAAGCAATTCGGTTGAGTCGGGGCTACCCCAATGAACTAGCTTAGAAAAGTCGCATTCACGCCCGCGTGGCGTTGTGCCGCGTGACGCTATGCCCAGTGGTGTTACGGCCAGCAGCGTTATGCCACATGACGCCATGCCTAATATGGTTCGCCCAATGGCGGAATGCGCTTAAGGCAGGCCCACGCCCACTGTTTGCGTTGTGGATCTTCCAGCGACTTCGCAAAATCGCCTAGGTTTAACACCCGCATGCCCAACACGCGCACAACAAGGCCAGCCTTGAGCAGCGCCGCGTCCAACTCTTCAACTTCTACCAGCTGATTCACATAAGCAGAACGCACAACATCTGCTGCAACTTCATCAAGCACGACCAGCGTTGTAGGCCCCAGCGCCGCCACTGCCTCACAAAAAAGCTCTAGCTGCATAACACTGCCATCTGCGCGCAGCACAGATAGCGCAGTCCAATTTTCGGGCGCATAACCCAGCGCCGCAAACGCCTGTCGCAACGCCCTGCCATCGGCGCCCGCTAGCAGATCGCCACCCGCACGTTCCTCAGGTGATAGGTCACCTTTCACCAGCAATAACGATGAAAAAGCATTGCCGCTCATCACCACGCCACGCTCTGCAAGCGATGCAAGTTCCGCTTGCGTCTTGGCAAGATATGCCTTACGTCGGTTCGATTGACTGACAACCACGAACGTCCGCCGCCTTTCCTCCGTATTCTTCACAGACAATTCTACATGAGCGATAGCAACGTAAGAAATTGGGTATACGTCAAAGCAAGGAAATAAGTGCGCTTAAAACTGGCGCATCCCGTATGGTATGCGGCGCTTTCACGAGAGGAACTAATCATGGCAAGCAAGCAGCTCACTACTAGCAACTTTAACGATATTAAGTCCAGCGACAAACCCGTCCTTGTAGACTTTTGGGCATCTTGGTGTGGCCCCTGCCGCGCAATGGGTCCTGTTGTCGAGCAGGTTTCCGACGAGATGGCCGATAAACTCAATGTGTATAAGTGCAACGTTGACGAAGAGCCTGCGCTTGCTCAGCAGTTCGGCATTGTCTCTATCCCCACACTAATTCTCTTTAAGGGTGGCGAGGTGGTCCAGCAGTTTGTTGGTTCCATGCCAAAGTCTTCCCTTATCAGCCAAATTGAGGCCAGCCTCTAAGGGTTCGTGCAGATATCCAATTCAGTCATTAGGCAGTACAAACAAAAAGCCAATTCACTCCAAGGTGGATTGGCTTTGAGCATATAAAGTGACACGACAAGCGATTTACTAAGTTTATGCCGTCTCCTTTTAGATACAGAAAAAGGGTGATATAGCGCTTCTTAATATTTACCTAGACATGTATATCAACAACCATGCGCTGGGGTTTTGTTGCCAAAAGATAGTAAAATTCCTTTTCTTTAATTACTGCATACTCTGAGCCTGTTGCTGGATTCGGCTTAAAAAACTCTGGTGAATCATCAAGAATATAAAAAGGTAAATACGTTGTATATGTAGTGCCACCTTTTATGCCAACTCCCACATACATGGTACCCGCCAGTTTAGTTTCTCTGTGCTCCCAAAGCTCAGAATCAGTACGATAAAAGGTATTTTTATTAGGTTTCCCTATTACCCATGCAGAAACACAATTAAAGCCACCACCATCTTTTTTCCCAGAATTTTTAAACTCCACCTCAAGTACAACTCTTGTATTGGGTACGTCTCCACCTTCAACACTTGTCACGCCATCGCGTGCGTAGCGTTTGAGATATTCATTTGCTGACATTATTTGAGCACTTTTTACGGTGAGAGAATAGTCTTTCGTATCCTCACTAATATCATCAATAAAGGCTCCGTTTAGTTTTACTTCTTCATTCATCGAAAACGTTTGCTCTGGAGTCTCAATACGTGTGGCATTAACCCACCAGATACGTATGCCTATCAAAGCGCAGGCTATAAGTGTTACAGCAACGATGAGATAGTGTTTTTTCTTATGCATGGTGGGCATCTTTCTCTAAATCAGATGCAGACTCAAGCTTTTCATAGCCATCAATATGGCCTTCTGCAAGGTAGTAGATTTGATCGGAGAGCTCACGCAGTATTGATGCATCGTGACAAGAGATGACACAGCTTGCACCACGCTCACGTTCACGGGCGACTATGCGTTTGAACATAGCCACACCATCAGAATCTAGCGCATTGGTAGGCTCATCTAACAAGAGGAGATCTGGGCGCTCCATTATTGCGGCAGCAATACCTAGGCGCTGTTTCATACCCAAGGAGTATTTGCGAAACTTACGCTTATCATCTGGGTCAAGACCCACCTCTTTAATAACGCATCGCAGATCGTCTTCTTGTAGCAAGTCCTTAATAGAGGCGAGGATACGTAGGTTTTCTAGACCTGTGCGGTCATTGAGAAATGCTGGGTTTTCAATAAGTACACCCACGCTTGGAGGAAAGGATATATCACGCCAGAGGCGTTTTCCATCAATATCTATCGTTCCTGAGTTGGGGCGTATAAGTCCTGCCACTGCTCGCATAAGCATGGTTTTGCCTGAGCCATTGACTCCAGAAAGTCCTGTTACATATCCAGAAGGAAAGCTCATAGTAATGTCTTTAAGGATGTCTATACCACGAATTGATTTATTCAATTCTTTAATTTCTACTGACATATCAAGCTTCTTTCTCGAGGATGTCTGTCTTTGTAAGGAAATGGCCCCCTATAACCACAGAGGCCACTATCACTATCAATCCAAGGCAGGTGCTCCATAGGGGTGATACGCCATCTGCAACATATACAGTGCTCCGAATTGCCATCAAAGAATTGCCCAGCAAAAAATGATTTCCCGAAAAGGCTGACACAAAAAGAATGCTAATCGTTACTACATAGCCCCACAGCGGACGGAAAAGCAGCGAGATGGCAAGTTGCAGCATGCAGAGTGCACAGAGCACTAAAGGTACAATTCGTAAAAAAGATAAAATATGGTAGCTGGTAACATCGAAATTGATTACGCTCACAAATCTAAGTAATAAAGCTGATGTATCTGTCGCAATAAAAGAATGATTGCAGCCAACAATAAGTGCGAAACCTGTTGTCAATATGAATCCGATGAGACAATAAATGCAAACGTATACGATTATCCACGCACACTTTGCAAGCCACCACGACCAACGCGAACCACTTGCAATCATCATTGTTTTACCTGAACCCATCAAATCATGATAGGGATACCACAAGGTGATGTATGCTAATAAGAGAATGGGGGCAAACCAGCTGATAGGCAGCGTAAATGGTGTTGAGCTTGTCGGATCGTAGGCAAGCCCACCCGCAGTAAGATTAAAATAGTAATCTCCTAAGGTAAATTGAGCTGCTATGCCTTCTGCTCGTAGATTTAGTGTGCTTAAATAAAATGCAACCGGAAGAATAAGAAAAACCCCTGCTGCAACTAACCACCATGCAAACGAGCGGCGCCAACCCTCCCTAATATCTAGCATAAAGAATTTAAAAAACCTGCTCATAATACGTCTCCCCCCAGTCTCGCCATGGGCGGAATAATCGATAAAACGAGTAGGACCAGCATCCAAATACCAATTACAATAAGGCTATGCGTACCTATTGTTTCTTCCATTGCCCGAATAAGTTGCGGCAATCCAAACTCGGGATAAAGTACGTCACCAACTATAAGATGAAAGCGATCGGAAATAAAATCGGAAAGAATGGCTGCGAGATATGTGCCTGAAATGAGCGCGACACGATTGCGAATAAGAAGAGACAAGCCGAGCACTGAAACAGCCCACAAGCCACACACAAAAAATGCAAGGGCCGAATAAAGTACACAATAAAGCAGCGGATTCGTATAGAAAACCTCTGACCAAAGAGCTGAGGTATATACACCAATATTGAGAACATTTTCAATTGAGGGAAGATATGCTGGCACAAAGCAAGCAAGTGTCACCAGATTAACCGTAGACGGAATGAGGGCAACAAGACCGCCCGAAATAAAGGTAGCAATATACTTTGCAACAAAATATTTTCCGCGACATACGCGCGAGAATACTTGGTTTGCGTACCCAAATTCAAGTTCTTGACGCATTGAGCAGGCATAAGGAATTGCTGCCAGCAGGAGCACCAACTGATAAAACAAACCTTCAAATGGAACTACATCATGTACTGACATCCAAAAGACATAGCAGCTATCCCAGCCCGTTGGTCCCCAACTAGTTGGAGAGAGCTCTTTTGGGAGCATCTCAAAATGCGTTTGAATACCATAAGCCGCACTTAACAGAGCCAAGACAATGCCTACCGCAAGAACGGCATAGTATAGTCTATTGCGAAAAGCGCGTGATAACTCCATTTTTAGCAAGCGAATCATTGCTTGTCATCCTTTTCTGTGCTTAGAGGAATGTGGTAGTGCATATGCGACCCATTACCAATAGAGAGCTCGGGAGACTGGTCCGAAGGATCGGAGTCCAGATAAAACCCTAGGACTACTGTCTTTTCTTCACCTGGATCTAACTTGTAGCGGTAATAGTATTGATTGCTTTGCGGATAAGCAGAACTATTAAAATAAGAGGCGCCAGATGACAAATTGTAGTGAAATGTGTCTATATTAAATGTGCCGTCATTACTACCCTCAAGAGACTTCGCATCGATATTTTTTAGCCTAAAGGTGATAAGTGCAAATCCGTATGTCTTAAACTTGCTCGGAATTTCATCGTACTCTCCAACTGTAAGACCTGCATCTTTTGGAGAATCAAACACTTCGTACTTATCAACTGTTATCTGCATGACGCCCGACCAGTCGTAATCCACACCAAAAGACAAACCGTCTGGAGTGACAATTGAGTGCTTTGTGGAATCTAACATCAATGCTGTATGCATCGCTCCGTGCATATGCTTTTCATTTTTCTGCTTGAACTCTTTAATCACTTGTTGAGACTGCATCGCAAGCACATATTGGTAGGTAAGCCATGCTCCGTATACCAAAACAGATCCTATAGCAAGCAGTACAAGTAACTTTAAGGCACGCTTCTCACCTTTTGTAATCTGAGCAACCCTTGCCATTACAACTCTCCTAAAGCAAATAAATACACCCGGAAACTTAATTCATGCCCTTATTGCTGAATTACTAGTTAATTCATAGAAGGATATGAGTACATACTATCGGGACTCCACCACCCTGATATGCGTCCTCCCGTGCCTTCCTTGAGCCAAGAGGTCAATCTGGCAAAGCTATATCCTTTTTCTTTCACATTGTTGTGAATGCACCACTTACCCGTACCCTGGACTGGTGCATAGCCACCAACGGTCATGTTTTTCCATGATCCCGTTTGGCTTTTGCCACCATCTACATACATATTTGCCTTGCCATTACCAATATTTAATGTTGCTATATTTACGTATGTTGGGGTGGTATCCTCTTTACGACGACCAGGAGTTCCCTCAGTTTTATCCCACAGGGTAAATACGAAATTATATTTCGTATCATTCGTGTTAGCCCTCATTGGACTCTTCGAACCAGAAGGAGCTATAAGAGAATCACTTGTTGCTTCATTGATTGGATGTGCGAACGCGGGACTAACTGGAACGCACATGAGTAATACCGCTACTGCCACAGCCCATTTCAGACAACAGCGCTTTCTACCTTGTTGCATGCTTCTTCCTCTCTTTCAAAGTCTCCGGGTGCCTGTACTAAAGCAGATTGTTGTGCGATAGCACGTGTAGCGCTAGTCAACAGGGGTACCAGAGTTGGAAGAACGGGCTGACTACAAACCTCAACCACGTAAAATAGCGTGTCTTAAGATGGAGGGACCACCCAGCCACTCCAAATCATTACTTGTCATCTTTCTCTGTGCTCAGGGAGATGTGGTGGTACATATCTGATCCGCCAGAGCCGATGGAAAGTTCAGCTGCCTGATCTGAAGGATCGGTGTCCAGATAAAACCCTAAAACCATTGTCTTTTCTTCACCTGGATCTAATCTAAAGTGAAGGTATTCTGGCTGTTCAAGTGTATAAGCTGAGTTATTAAAGTAGGCTACTTCCGATCCCAAATTGTAATTAAAGGTACTGATATGAAATGTACCATCGTCGCTATACAAAGGCTTCGCATCGATATTTTTTACTCTAAAGGTAATAAGTGCAAATCCATATGTTTTGTCCTCAGGCGATATTTCATCGTACTCTCCAGCGGCAAGACCTGCATCTTTTGGAGAATCAAACAATTCATACTTATCAACCGTAACTTGCATCGTTCCAGACCATGAATACCACACCCCATATGAATAACCTGATGATGTCTCTTTTCGATCTTTTTTGGAGTCAAGGGTAATTGTTGTATGCATCGCTCCATGCATACGTTTATTTTCACTCTGTTCAAATTCCTTGGCCTCTTGGTGATCTTGTCTTAAAAGTGCATACTGATAGGTAAGCCAAGCTCCATATATCAACACGGATCCTATGGTAAACGCTACAAGCAACTTTAAGGCACGTTTCTCACTTTTTGTGATTTGAGCTATCCTTGCCACAATGACTCTCCCTCAAACAACTCTTCAAAGTCTCCGGGTGCCTGTACTAAGCAGATTGTTGTGCGATAGCACGTGTAGCGCTAGTCAACAGGGGTACCAGAGTTGGAAGAATGGGCTGTTTACATGCCTAAACCATGTGAAACAAAGTCAACAAGCTTATCTCTACTTGAGATACCAAGAATTTTGTAGCCACTTGAACGCGCCGCGCTAATACTAGAAGAGGAATATCCCAGATGAGAGGCAATTTCTCTTGTCGTGCGTCCACGAATTACGCCAAGTAGTGACTGGGCTTGAATTTCACTGAGTCCTCGAGATGCAAAAAGATAAAGGATCCGCTCGTCCAGCGACTGAGGCAGCTTATCGCTCAGCTCATAGCTCGAAATCCTGCCAGATATCTGTACGTAGCAGAAGATGGCTGCGGCGCACGCCAGCACCGATCCCATGCCCGAGCAAAACAAAAAAATCTGCTTTAGGATGGTGGGGCCACCCAGCCACTCAAAGTAGTATGAATTTGCTATCAATAAGGTTGCATACTTATCAACTGCAATTGAGCCAAAAACTGCTCCAACACCAAAACAAACAAGGCAGACCGATGCGATATGCAGCGCAGACGATAGTCCATTTGCTGGAGATAGCTCTTCTAGAATGGAGGACAGCCACGGATAGTGCACGAATACGGCCGCAACCACCATGGGACACCAAGTAAAAATGATATAGGGGCATATATTCCAAATGCTTTGCTGCGCTATCAGCAGTATCCCACTCACACAGACGATACTTGCAGGAATGAAAAGGCGTGCTATACGGTGTTTTATCAGTATAAATCCCGACAAGAATATAAGCGTTGCAATAAAGGGAACAAACGCAGGGAGCGCGCACAGCAGCGTGTGAATTCTCCACGACTCCTCAAAAACGAAGCCAAGTACACCGGCGAGTAGGCAGAGCGATATTCGCTCGGCAGCACCTATAGCAGCTACGCGTATCACGCCAGTTTGTAGCTGAGATGCCCGTTGGGAGCGCTCCTCTTTTAGCCCATATGTATTTCCATCACTCACTATCCACGTAGTATCGACTACAAATAAAGCCGTAAAAGCAACTGACACAGCAATCGCAATAAGCCAAGTAATGTCTCCAAATAACGAGAAGGCCATCATCCCCGCTGCAGCAGCAATAGCCTGTATAAATTCACATGCCCGGCTTGTGTGAATTGCTGCTCTGATACATAAAAAAATACATGAAGTGAGACTGAGATACGTGAGTAGATACCCTAGGGCAGCAAAGTCCAAAAAGCCGTCATCCTTTACGCGTATATAAGTTTGGGTGTACTTTACACATATGCCAACCATAAAAACGATGCCTACAACTAATAAAAATTTTTCTATACCACTAAAGGCTACATCGTCCTCTTCATCTTTTTCTTCTGTCTGATGAAACTCTGCATACAAACGCAGAGCGCCGCATACAACAAAAGCAAGAGCAACGCCAAGTACGATATGGCGACCTGAACCCCAGAGTTGATTTGTGGCACCTATGGGTAATAAAAGTAAATAAATAAGTGAAATAGGTCCGCAAAGCTCAAGGCTCCTCGGGAGATGTAGCCAACTTGGCAAACTTAGCTGCTTCCTCCATTCCAGTTGCCCAGACAGCCCCCAATCACTTTGAGAAACATCTGACAGCGAATCAATGTTTTGAAAACTGTGGTTCTCATTAGCCTGAGTCTCGTCCTCACTACGAGCGCTTGTACTATCATCTGCCCAATTAAGTTGCGACATGAGCTCCTGGCCATCAACAACGCCAAGCTTTTTGTAGGAACGTCGAAGATAGGTGCGCACCGTTGAAGCACTAATACCTAAATCCTTAGCAGAGTCTGCGGATGTCCTTCCTGTGAGCATCAACTCAACTACCGCCGTTTCGCGATCGCTGAGGCCTGCTTCAACGCACAGTGACCTGACTGCAATAAGCCTTTCTTCCAGCTGGTCATCTTCAACGGGACTTGTGGGGTCTTTTACTAAGCCCCAAAGTGATAGCACAAGCAGTATCAAAAGAAGAACGAGAAGTGCACAGGCAATGATGCCTACCATATACATGCTCACGACTCGCGTCATTACATTCCATATAAAGAGTCCGCATGCAAAAAGCCCCATATAGACGGCGCGTTGTGTTGCCAACTTGTCTGCCCGTAAAAAACCTTGTTCTAGAGCATGCGCCTTTGCAATAATTTCTTTTTTTGTAGACATCCCCTCCGCACCAGCTGTTTGTATCTGCGCTGCGTCACCCTCGCTCCCCAAGTTCTCTGCAGAGGGACTAGCTGCCGCATTATCTGCCTGTGGGCTGCCACAATAAAGGAGCACAAGCACTGCAACAAGCGCGACAACTGCAGAAATTAGGTTATATCCAAGTGATAGATGTTCTGGAAAAATTTGCGAGGACGACTGACAAAATCCTGCTAGAAGAAGTAAAGGGAATCCATGACGAACCGTCAGGTCCTCTTCTTGAATTGCCTTATCAGCATAAGTTTGGGCGCGTGCAGCATAGCTCAACATGCAAAGTGCGCCAGAAGTCATGACGAGTGCTTGGGGCAGCAGTTCCCATATCCAATACAGCTCACCCATAAAGGGAGGCTCTATAAAGCCCGTAGAATATATTGCAAAAAGCAGCACGGTATATGTCGTTACGACATACCCAACGATAAGTAAAACCACACCTCCATGAGCCACGGTAAAAAAGTCTGTATGCGCGATTTTGTTATAAAACACTGCGCCTACCATAATGCCCATTGCTAGGCACACAAATATGCCAGGATATCCTAGGCCCTCTCCCTGCCATAACCGGACAGCAAGTAGAGTTTCTGCCATGAGAGCTCCCCATACTATGTCCAGTTGGCGTTTTTGCATGTGGGCGCTCTCGTCTCTCATTATCTTTATGGAATCACTGCTTACTATAAACCAAAGTATAAACCCCTCTTTTTTACTTGACCCTTTATATAGAGAAGGGCTGACTCCTGTTTTTTCGGAGTCAGCCCAAAACATCCCTCTTATTTTTTCTCATCCTCGTTTGCTAGAGAACACAAACAAGAAAGATGCTCACGTCGCACAGCATTCTAGATTATGTAGAGTCTACTCGTACGCTATCTCCTCACTACATCACCGTGCGAATAACCAAAGCCATTGACACGGCTCCTGCATCGGGTGTGCCTAAACTACGCTCCGCCGCAGGACGCGCGCGACCAACCTTGGGGACAAGCTGTGCCGTATCCTTGGCAGCCTGATCGGCAACCTCAGATGCCTTTGCCCACGCATCAGCAAGAGAAGATCCATCTTGTGCTGCAGCCTCAAGTGCCTCAGCAAAAGGAATAAGGGTGTCTAGCATGGTTTTGTCACCACGATGTGCGCCACCAAGCTCAAGCATACGCTCATATGCAGCTTTGGTTGCAGCTGCCGCAATCGTGGCATCGTAGCTGTCTGCGTTGTCTCCCACAACTTTGCCAGCAGCTTCGAGGGCTTCTCCCCACAGCACACCCGAGGTGCCTCCAGCCTTAGATGCCCAAGCCTTACCTGCTTCGATAAGCACAGAGCCTGCAGCGGCACCTGCGTCATACGCCTCAGTTGCTGCCTCAGCAGCAAAAGTTGTTCCTTTTACCATGCCACGACCGTGATCGCCATCACCTGCTACGCCATCAATCTTTGCAAGTTCAGGCTCAGCCTCAGCAATCGCTGCTTTCACGCGGTTAAACGCATCAACAATATAGGACGCAGCGGCGCGAGAAGCTTCGGAACCCGCAGCGTAACTCTTGCTTGCGTTGACTACTGCAACATACTCACGACGAGCACCAGAAAGCCCTTCGCTTGCACCCTTGCGGAATGCGGGAGTGGATGCAGGGGCTTTCCAGTAGCGCTCCAACTCATCGGTTAAGAATTCAACAGAAAGCGCGATGCCCTCCATATCAAGACTGGTAACAAACTCGCCTACCAAGGGTTCAACTAGGGTATATCCGCGTTCTTCAAGCAGCTCACGCACGGTGCCCCACACCACAAAGAGCTCTTCATACTTGGTGGATCCGAGACCATCAAGAATAACGGCAATACGCTTGTTGTCATCTGCTGGAGCCTCTGCCAAGACGCGATCGACTAGCAGTTCTGCCACCTCAGCTGCAGAGGCAAGGCCTGCTTCACCAACACCAGGCTCGCCATGAATGCCCTGGCCTATTTCCATTTTACCTGCGGGCACATTGAACAAAGGTGCACTCTCGCCCGGCAACGTGCAGCCGCGGAAACCTATGCTCATCGTACGCACGCGATCATTGGAGAGCTTTGCTACGCGCTCAAGCTCATCAAGGCCTTTGCCCTCAGCTGCAGCAGCACCCACGGATTTGAATACGGTAAAAGTACCGACGTTGCCACGCCTCTTTTCCCATTCTTCGGGCTTTGCAGCAGCGACGTCATCGGTAATGAAGAAGGTGCGCGCGTCGATTCCCTCCTCACGCAAGGCGTCGCGCGCAAGATTGAAATTCATCTTGTCACCAGCGTAGTTACCACCAAGGATAAAGATACCGGTACCGTGCTCGACAGATTTTGCTACCTGCAAAACATCATCGGTGGAAGGTGACGTAAAAACATTACCCACCACGGTTGCATCCATAAATCCATCGCCAACAATACCGCAAAATGCGGGATAGTGACCCGAGCCGCCGCCATTGATAATAGCAACTTTATCGTCAGGCATTTCAGTAGCGCGAGCTACGCCACCTGGCACCTGAACAATATATTCAGGGTAGGCCGTTTCATAGCCCTTGAGCATATCCTCGCGAAAGGTTTTAGGGTCGTTGTATAGCATGGGACCTCCTTTAAGAACGAGAAAAACGTACGTGACAGCCAAAAGATCCATCACGCCTACCGAAAAGGGATAGGCTAAGCGCTTTTAGCCTGGAAGTAGTTCAAGATGGCTGTATCAAGGTAGCAACCAGCTACCGCGCCCTGGTCCGCAATACCTTTGGCCTTAGCAGCAAAAACTGCAGCCTTACCATACTTAGGAATCATATCTTTGGTAGCCTCAACACCCGCTTTGGCACCCTCAACTGCGGCAGTGGCAACAGCCAAAAAGCCTTCTGCAGGATCTACCTCTGCAGCTTTCACTGCGCCTGCATCCAGCGCATCAAGAATAGTGCGGTCGCCCAACTGAGTCTTGCCACGTTTTGCCAAGGCATCAGCAAAAGCACGATAGAAGGTTATAAGGTCAGCAGGTTCAAGCTCGGTCTTACCCTTGAGCGCCTTGCCCGCGCCCATGATGCCTGAACTCATCAAAGTGCCCATTGTTGACGGAACAACAGAGGACATCTTCATGCCAGCTTTTGCGAGCATCTTGCCAATATCGCCCTCAGCAGAGTTGTCGCGCAGCAAACCCGGCAGCGCCGCGTAACCCTTATTCA
Source organism: Olegusella massiliensis (assembly GCF_900078545.1). Lineage (GTDB taxonomy): Bacteria > Actinomycetota > Coriobacteriia > Coriobacteriales > Atopobiaceae > Olegusella > Olegusella massiliensis. The sequence goes on along the minus strand of NZ_FLLS01000002.1, from coordinate 925,423 downwards.
TCGTCAGACCTAAATCACCATCGCCCATAGCGGCATCCATCTCGCAGAGCTCTTCTTTTTTCTCAGCAAAAATAGCCGCCACGCTCTCAAACATCTCAATAACGTCTTCTACGCCCATCTTGTCCATACAGATTCCTTCCTTGCGTATTACAAGGGACAGGCAGAACCTACTTGTCCCAGGCACTTCTTACTTCTGGCAGATGAAGGGGGTATTCACGGGGTAGTCAACATAGCCCTTGAGCTCGTTGTCCATCTTGCAGATTGAGATAGAGGCACCCATCATTTCCATTGAGGTCGCATATTCGCCGACAATAGCCTTGTAGACCTTAATACCCTTGGCATCAAGATGGCGATGGACCGAATCAAAGAGAATATAGAGTTCCTCGCCAGAGGTAGCGCCCAGACCGTTGATAAGTACGGCAACTTCTTCACCCTCTGCCACAGGCATATCCTTGAGGATAAGGTCAAGCGACTCTTCTGCTAGTTCATCAGCAGTCTTGATGGGGCCATTCCAAACGCCGGGCTCACCGTGAATGCCCATACCAAAGGCCATCTCCTTGTCCCCAAGCGTGAAGTTAGACTTGCCAACTTCAGGCACAATACAAGGAGCCAGAGCAAAACCAACTGTCCTGACATTGTCGCCGGCCTTCTTTGCAGCTGCAAGAACCTCATCCAAACTGCCACCCTGGTCTGCCTTGGCACCAGCGGCTTTATACATAAAGTAGATGCCTGCAACACCGCGACGTGCCTCAGGATTTGCGTTGGAATTGACGTCATCGGCACCGACAATAGAACGAGTCTCAATATCATCCATATCAAGCATCTCGGCTGCCATGTCAAAGTTCATGATGTCGCCCGTGTAGTTACCATAAAGGAACAGCACGCCAGCACCTGTCTCAACCTGCTTAGCAATGTTGTAGATCTGCTCACCCGAAGGGGACTGGAAGACGCCGCCAACACCGCAGCCGTCGATAAGTCCTTCGCCTACATAGCCCAAGAAAAGGGGTAGATGTCCTGTACCCCCGCCTGTGATGATGGCAACTTTGTTGGGCTTGGGCTTGGCAATGCAGTAGCAGCGCAGGTCATCCTCGGCATACGTAACCTCGGGATGAGCTGCGTAGATACCACGCAACATGTCGTCGGTATAGTTCTCAGGTGCGTTGATGATCTTTTTCATAGCTCATCCCTTCTTTTGCGCAGTGGCAACCTAGCGCATGACAAAAAACACGAGGTAATTAGAGAGCATGGCAATCAGGCAAAAAATAGTCTCCATATAGGTAAAGGGCACAAACTCACTACCTTTGTACTTGATAGTCCAGATATAACCCAGATAAGCAGCACACGCGATATAGACCACATCCATTGCGGTGCCACTAATAGGCACTAAACGCTCGACAAACCACATGGCCGCATACACACCAAACGTGATAAGACCCCACCATCTCACGTCGTAATGCAGCATTTGCATGTAATAGTGAATTGTCGAGGCCGAAGGTTTTACGCTATAACGACGACGCGACTCCAACAGCCCACGGGTCACATGCATAGCAAACAATATGCCAAAGAAAAGCACCGCAAGACCAACAGCTGCCATGATGTCGCCTAGTCGGTCATAGAGCAGATTAAAAGCAAAAATCCATACTGCGCTGAACGCGAGCGCCTCAGCGATAGTCCATATGCGCATGCCAAGCGAAATGGGTAAGGGCTCCTTGCGTTCAGTCATACGTTCAAGGCCATACTTTTTGCGCAGGCGCTCAATGCGTTTTTTCTGGCGACGACGCTCATCGCGCTCATTGGTTTTATTGGCATGTGTGAGAGGATTTTCCGAGACGATTAAATCGCCGTCTTCGGTCTTTTCCCAAACGCTTTTGTGAGTAGGTTTCTCCTCGGGTGTCTCAGTCTGTGCATCCGCCTTCGTTGACTCACGGCGTGCCGCAGGACTTGCAGCGTCAATAGCAGCAATAACATCCTGTTCGACAGAGTTTAACGCACTGTCCTTTGTCTGAAGGATTTTTTTGCTCTTTTGCACCTGCTTACCCCTGCTCATATAGTGATTCCAAACTCTTCTTAACATGGCGCTATAGCACCGCTAGCAAAATCACATCCCCATCGGCACAGCCACCCTTAATTGCAACACCAAGACATGGCAGATGCACGTAGCATCTGCCATGTTGGAAGTTTTATCTATTTAGCGTTGGGAAACTTAATCTCTTTGGGGTACTCCCAGCTCTGAAGCTCTTCCGGAGGGAAGCTGTAAGGCTCGACACCCTGACCAGCAACAAGAGCGTGGTAGTAGAGCTCAGCCAGCTCTTCGATATAGCAGACCTTGAGGTAGGCTTCCTCCACGCTGGTCTCATCTACAGCAGCACAACCATGACCTTGCATCAAAAAAACGTCAGACTCATGGATGGCTTCAACCACATTATCGGCAAGGGCAGGGGTGCCGGGGCGACCATAAGGAGCCACAGGAATACGAGCCTTGGAGCAATTGAGAGTAGCCACCTCATAGACAACCGCAGGGATGGGCTTGTTGAGCACGGCAAGGGTTGTGGCATACATCGAATGTGTATGTGCCAAAGCGACAACGTCTTTGCGCTCCTGATAAATCTTCAGATGCATCAAGGACTCTGAGGTCGGACGCAAACCGGTCTGATTCTCGACAACATTCGCATCAAAGTCCATAACAATCATATCAGGGACAACAAGGTCCTCACGGTCAACGCTGGTTGGGGTAATGACAACGAGACCGGTTTCTTTGTCAAGTGCAGAGAAGTTCCCGGACTTGTGCTTGCACAGACCATCGCGCTGAGCCCTCTTTGCAACATTCATAACACGAAGCTTAAGATCCTCAAGCATTATTGGATCCTTTCTATTTGGTGAAACTAAAACTAGACAGAGCCTAACTAAAAAGCCGCCGTCCGTGCTGGGAAGACCACGAGCGGCGGCGATACCAGATGGGTGGCTGGTGTTACCGCCCAAACAAGCTATTCTTCAGAGGTGGTCTCAGGAGCAGCGTTGCCGCCCTTCTTGATGTCATGGACCGTATACATAAAGCCCAGAATCCAGATGACTAAGCAAATCAAAGGCAGGAAGTTACCCTTGAGACAGTCAAGGAACTCTGCAAAGGCATAGGTCTGCAAAGGAGCATCCATACCAGAGTTCGAAATCATCTGGCCAGCAGAAAGACCTAGCTTGAGGCCCGTGCTGTTTGCAAGATCGGTCATGAAGGGAGCAAATGCCGTACCGACGAACAAATATACAGGAACAGCGATGACAAAGAGGATGCACATACGAGGTACGTTGCCACGGGTAACCATCCATGCAGGAACTGCAAGAGATACGTTGACGATACCTGCAAAGGGCAGAATCTCATTGCCATGACCAGCAAGCAGGAATGCCCAGATGGTGGTTACAGGAATGCCCCACATAGCGGCAATCCAAATCTCATTGGCGCCACCAAGGAACGGCCAGTCGAGACCAACAACCAGCTGACGGCCTTCAAAGCGAGCGTTCATGTAATCGGAAACGGCCTCGGAAATGGGGGAGAGAGCCTCCATGAAGTACTTGGAGATAACAGGGAAGAGTGTCAAGCACATGGCGCACTCAACACCAGTGCCAAGAAGCTTGCCCGGATCATAGCCAGCAAGCAGACCAAAGAAGCAGCCAAGGATAAAACCAAGGACATGGTTCTCTGCGAAGATACCAATTTTATCATGCAGTGCGGCAGCATCCATCTTGGTGTTCAGTGCAGGAATCTTGCGAAGAAGCTTATCGATAGGGTACAGCCATGCAGCAGTAAATACCATTCTGTGAGTAGTGGTAACACCAGGGATGCCGCTCATTTCATAAATCTGATCTTTGAACACGTCGGCAATCTTGAGCTCAAAGATGATTTGGATAGCAGCAACAACAAAAGCGATGGGCACAGATCCAGTGACAGCAACAACGCCGACAGCGGTAAAGATCTTGCCCCAGACATTCCAGAGGTCAGCGTTAAACGTATCGGTCTGATTGATGGTCAGCATGATGATGTTGACAACAATCATCAAAGGGAACATCAAAACGGCATACGGCCAGGTCCATGAGATGGCAGACATGGTTGTCCAGCCGCCGTCAACGATGGGTAAATTGATACCCAAGCGACCCAACATGGCCTCACCAATGGGACCCATGATGCCCGTCATATAAGAAATGAGCATGGACATACCCGTAAAGGCAACGCCCAACAACAAGCCAGAGCTTATAGCCTCAGACGGCTTCATCTTGACGATAAGACCCATGATAATCATGAGTGCAGGTACAAATACGTACGACGGGACAGAACTCAAGAAGCCTTGAATCCATGTCGAAGCAGTACTAATGTCCATTAGGCACCCTCTCTTCGTTCGCGTGAAACTACACTTGCAAAACCCGCCACCAACTCCGCACTCTTCCCCACCAAGCTTCCCCCCAGATGGGGAAGAGTGGAAAGCTGGCGTAGCACTAAATCACCAGAAAGCGCTACTTAGCAGCGTTCTGGTAATCCTTGATATAGCCCAGCAGCTTCTCGTACTCCTTCTGCTGGTTAATGCCAGTAAGAAAAGCGATGCCATCGATAACGGGTACACCATAGGTCTTGTTCTTCTCGCGAACAATCGTGATATAGGCTGCTGCGTCCTTGAGGTGACGCTCGACAGACTTAAGGTCAACAGCAGTCACCTGAGCATCAATATTGTCTTTTTTTAGCATGCGGTTCACCTTGGAGGCAACAGTCTGAGAAGTGGCAACTCCACTACCACACGCAACGATAATAGGTACTGGCATAACTAATCCCCTTTCAATTTGGACTTCCCTTGCTTTTTGCAGCTCTTACTCGTCGTAGACCCATTCCATATCCATGACCGCATCATAAAAAGCGTCGGCCGTGGGAGCCTTGAGCAGAGCATCAACCCAATCTTGACGCTGGAAATTGTGCATCAAAATCTGTAGCAAAATAATGTGAGCACCGGGCTCATTAAAACCGAGCATAAACGCGAGCTTCACATCTAGTTTGTTATCGGGATCAGACATATCACCCCAAGGGATTGGGGTTTTTAAACGAACGGGAGCAATGAAGGGTTTGACAATCGCCTCGCCCTCGGTGTGGGGAATCGCAATGGGATAGGGTTCTACAGGCAGTGCGGTAGGGTAGTTATTTTCACGCTCAGTAATAGATGGAAGATAGGTTTCGTTGACATAGCCCTTTTCAAGGAAACGCTTGCCCATAATCTCAAAAACTTCAAAGGGCGTGGATGCTTCAAGATCCACTTCGGCAAGCTCTTTCATAATGACTTCCTTGCCTAGCATGCAATTCTCCTCTCACGCACATTTTTTATCATTGGAACTTCCCCCGGTATAAATGTACGTTTAACTGCCATTATATTTTGTGAATTATCGTAAACGGTCGTATTATGCCGGTGAACGGTTTTGTTTGTTTTGTTAACTTTTGTTTGTTTTGCATCATATTAACATATAAATGCGAACTATGGACGTACAAAATCAGCTCGTTAAAAGCCGACAGATATGCTGACGTGCGCGTTAATCTTTTCTCAACAAAAAAGCATGAACGCAATCAAACAAAAAGCTTTCAGACAAAATAATCAGCTCTGATACCGCTGATTGGCAGTTGCACAGCAGTGCTTTTAAACTCAAAAAGACCAATCAAACACTGCCGCACCCATTTTTTAGAAGATGACTTCGGTGAGTTCTGAAAGGGCTTTTATTTGTTTTTCTGTGATTGCAGCATCGGTCACAATACCATCAAGGTTCACCACATCGTAGAAACCGTAAAAATCTCGTTTGCCCATCTTGCTTGAATCGGTCACTACATAACGAGCGTCAGCACGATTGAGCGCCATACGAAAAAGACTGCCTTCAAGAGAATTTGAACAAAAAATCAGTCCATCATGCACACCATTGGTCCCCACAAACGCCTTGCTAATGCCAATAGCTTCAATAGAGCGTTCGGAAATGCCCCCAACAAAGGCACCTGTATTGGGACGATACTCTCCCCCAATAAGAATGACGTCGAGCGCATTGCATTCGTTAAGCGCACTAAAAACCTGAATACTATTGGTAATAACACGCAGGTGGACATTAGCAAGGGCACGCGCAAGCGCCTCACAGGTAGTACCAGCACCCAAAAAAACGGTGTCCCCATCTTGGACGAGACGAGCGGCTGTTTGAGCAATTTGTTCTTTTTCAATAGCGTACTGCCGATGCTTTTCACTGGTGGTATATTCGCGACGAGCTACGGTACCATGAGGGCCTGCGATACTACGCGCGCCACCATGTACGCGCGTTAAGCGCCCAACCTCAGCAAGTTCCTCAAGATCGCGACGGATGGTCATCTCGGACACATCGAGTTGTTCCGAAATCTGCTTTACCGAGGCAAAATCCATCTTGGTCACAAGGGTGACAATCGCATTTTGGCGCTCTGGCTTTAGCATGACTTACTCCTCGCTCATAAAGCTGGGCATGGATCCCGTTTTTGACGCTTGTGCAATATCACGCAAGGCGCCTGCGACCGCATCTTCGGCAGATGAGCCAATGTGCCAGCGAGCCATCCGAGCAACTTCGGGCATGGCATTTGCCATGGCAACCGAGTGTGGTACGGCATTAAGCAGCGTGAGGTCATTTTCTGCATCGCCAAAGGCACAAACCTCGTCCCACTCTAGGCCCAAAGCTTTGCGCAAAACGTCAGCTCCTGTTGCCTTGTTTTTGCCATGGGGCAAGATATCAATAAGGGGAGCCGTGGGGTTTGGATAGACAAAGTCCAGCTCAGGTACCTCAGAAACCAATATTTCCTTAATGCATGCCATGCGCTCACGTGTACCCTTTACATGTACATTGGCCTTAACAATTTCATAGTCAGGCACTACTGGACGCACACCTGTCTCCGGCCAAAAAATGTCGCTGCAATCAGCACGTTCCTCACCAGAGATGCCAACGCCATAGCTCACGTCGTCCTCTTCATACAAAGTCAATACTGCGCCAAACTCATCACGTAAAATCTCAGTCACACGCACCAACGCGTCATGCGGCAAAATCTCGCGAGCAATGACTTCGCCGTCAAGCAAAACAATCTGACCATTACAGCAAACGGTCGTTGCGCTTGCTCTCTGATCTCCACGCAACAGACTGGGAATTGACGAGGGGACACGACCTGTTGCCGTAGCAAAATGCAGACCTGCATCTTGCATAGCATGAATCGCTTCAACTGCCTCTACCGTAGCTCCGCTGCCATAGTGAACAAGCGTGTCATCAATATCTGAGAGTGCAAGCTTAATCATGAATCTTCCTTGCTGAGTTTAATAATGCGTGCCTCAGTGATTTTGCCATGGGTGATTGTCAAGCGCACCATAGAAGGAAAACCGTTGCGCGGCCAAGTGGGACTGCCTGGATTGATAAGCAATGTGCCTGTTGCCTGATCGCGCTCAATGAAGGGGCGATGGGTGTGCCCGCAGACAGCAATATCGCAACTGTCTAAGTCCAAGCGATATTCATAATGGCAAAGCTGCCAGCGGAAACCCTCAGACTCAAAATGCACCTGCTTCTGCACGCGCGGCCCATAATTATCCCAATCGTTGTTGCCCAAACACAGGTGCACGGGTGCAATATTTAAGAGCGTGCGATAGTCAGAAGGAGAGCAGATATCTCCCGCATGAACAATAACATCAGCCCCTTGAAGTTGCTTGAGCAGCTCCTCTGAAAGCCATCCGTGGGTATCGGAGATGATGGCATAGTGCATTATGCGCTCCCCCACTTCGGCTTAAAGGCCGAGCATCCTTTTAACAGCAACTACACGACGGCGCGACACGGGAATCTTCTTGTCCCCCACGTCCTTGAGACCCAGTTGAACAACGCCGCCCGATATAGTGACAAAATCCTGTACAAAATCGAGGTTAACGATGTAGCCACGATGCACACGATAAAAGCCGTGGGGAGTCAAGCGCTGCTCGAGCTTAGCTAGCGAGATTGTCGACAGATAGCGATCAGTGTCAGTATAAATACAGGAGTAATCGTCTTTGGCCTCAACGTAGCGAATCTGATTGACGGGCACTAAGACCTTATGACCGCCCTTTTCCACAGGGATACGTTCGGTATTGATGCTATTTGCAGGTTGCACCACCGCAGTCTTAAGACGAGCCTCGACCTTGGCAATGGCTTGCCGCAAACGATCCATCTCAACGGGCTTCATAAGGTAATCAACGGCGTCAACGCCAAAAGCCTCAACAGCATACTCGCTGTATGCTGTTACAAAGACAATTGCGGGTGGATTTTTGAGCTTATGCAATGCGTCAGCAAGCTGCATGCCCGTAGTCTTGGGCATTGAGATATCTAGAAAAAGTACGTCGATATTCTCTCCCCCATGCTCGCGACTCTTGACCAGACTGGCCACAGCTTCGCATGCGCTCGACACCTCAGAGATGGTGCCCATCTTGCCCGTCTCTTCTAGCAGGGAACGCAGCTCAAAACGAGCAGGGGCTTCGTCGTCCACAATCAAAGCGCTCAGCATGCAATCATCCTCTCTATATTTGGCATAGCTGGACGCAGCGTAAAGCCCAATGCTAAAAACCGTGCGAACTTGTGCGCCATAGCTGTGCATGAGTCTTTATATAGTACGTCAACAACGTCCAAACGTCACTTTTGAACATTTTTTGTTCGAATTACTCTGGGATAGCTCACACTAAATGAGGTCAGCTAAGGCATTACCCTCATCACTCACATTCTCATCATCATGAGGCGCAGCGTTAACCAATCTCAAAGTGACAACCGTACCTTCACCTTCTCGACTCATAATCTCAACTCCAGAACCCACACCAAAGAAGCGCTCTATGCGCTCAGCAACATTGGAAAGAGCAACGCCAGCACCTCGGCCATGGGTGCCAGAGGCAATAGTGACCGTTTTGTCAGAAGTATCCAACAGGCGCTCAGCCACCTCTGAGCCCATCCCCAAGCCATCGTCTGCAACGGCAATCATCACGTCATCGCCATCCCGCACCACCTGCACATCAATATGCAATGGGCCTTCATCACGCATAGCGTGACGGACAGAATTTTCTACAATGGGCTGAATGAGAAAGCCTGGAATACGAATAGCTTCGCAACCTGCTTCTATATGTTCTGTCTCGATAATACGATCTGCACCAAAACGCGCTTTTTCAATCTTGAGGTAGCGTCGTATTTGTTCCAACTCCAGCGAAAGTGGAATGAGAGAGCGAGAGCTATCCAGCGTATACCGATAAAAAGACGAAAACTCACGCAGTAAATTACGTGCCTTGGTGGGATCAACACGCGTAAACGATGCGATGGTATTGAGCGTATTAAAGAGGAAATGCGGGTTAATCTGCGCCTGTAATGCTTTAATCTCCGCACGAGCGGTAAGTTCTGCTTGACGGTCTACCTCATAGCTGTAGAGCTGAATCGAGAGTAATTCCGAAAAACCACGCGCAATGGCAAGCTGCGTACGATCAACATCGAGACCGTGACGGAAGTAGAACTTAAGAGTACCTACCGTGCGATTTGCCACAATCAAAGGCACAATAACCCCAATGGGGTGGGGCAATATACCTTGGGGCTTTTGGGGAGAATCTGAGGCATCCCATTCAGCTTTATCAATATCAGCATAGGTCTGCATATGCCCACTCTCAAGTACTTCTTGTGTGGGTCCAGAGACGGGAATATCAAGGGGAAAATCTACGCGCTCCTCTCCGATATATGCCAAAGTAGTACGCGTATCAGTCATAGAAATTGCATTTGCTTGCGTCTCGGGCAGCAAAATACGACAGACGCGTTCACAATTTTCAGCTGTCAGGCCACCGCTCATATAGTTGAGCGTCTTGGATGCCAGACGCAAGGTGCGCTCAGTGGCTTCAGAGCGTAGATTATCTGGCATCGCTGTCGAGGTACCCACCAACACAATTGCCACTGCCAAGCCGCCGCCCGCAATCATCGTGGCAGCAAAATTTGCCGCGGTGATACCCCACGCAAGCAAGATAACCAAAAAGACAGCCGCCGCAATAAAGGTACCGTGCACCACAGTATCTTGATTGCGTCTAAACCAACTAGAAATACCTGACCATTCAGAGCTATGCAACGAGTCTATTTTGTTATTTTGAGCTTCGCTCATCTCTGCTCCTCTTCAATATTGGGAAGCAAATCCCGAGAGGTCAACGGAGCGCTTGCCATCGTATCGTCTGAGATTTTCTGATGTAATGACTGTACGGTACCTGACTGCAGAATTTTTCGAGCGATAAGATGATCGTCCCAGAGCATGGACATTACTCGTGGCCAATACGTCTGAAACTCTAAGTAACGCCCTGATATGTTTTGTGCCCACTCTTGTGCTTGTTTGAGACCCCTGCGCCATATAAAAAAATACGACAGATGTTCTCGGCACGTAATCGCGCGGCGCAAAGACGTATGGGCAATACGGCTATAAAGCTCATCTTCGGTAAGCCATGGCGCGGGATACGGCATAAGTGAAGCGGGGCGGATTTGTCGCATGCCTATCGTGGCATTAGTGCGCTTGAGTTTGGCAACCTCATAACACCAACGATAGACATCCTGCAAAAAAAGGGCTGCATGAGAAGGAATGGGGGGCGGCAAATGGCGCACGCACCATTGCGAATCAAACCATACGTCCATTCCATACATCCTCAGGTTCAGCAGGTAATCAAGGCCTTCTCCGCGGGTAATCATGGGATCAAAAGCAACCTTTGTAAAAGCTTCTGCAGCAACAGAGAAGCAGCCACCGTAAACGGTATTTGAACGAGAAATACGGGTACCCGAGAGCGCGTCACGCATCCACTGGTTAAACTCGCGATGCATACCCCAGTATTTATCACACCAACGCGTACGACCCTCATCTGCATAAGGGGACCCATCTTTGGTGAGGTAATAGCCCGTCTTTGCCAAAATTGGCAAGCCCTGCCTATTGGCATTGCCAAGCCCATAAACCGCATCCAACAAAAAATTCTCGTCAAGAACAACTTCGTCGTCATCCAAAAAGACAACCGTGTCGTGCCCCAAAACTGCAGCTACGGCCAACCCCATATTGCGAATAGCACCATAGCCGCGCAACGACAAGCAATCTGAGCGCATGCGCGGTGCGATATGTTCCACCGCTTTGCGAATGCTGCGCGCTTCCGCATTGCCCACAATCAACAAATTCAAGCGGGTATGTGCACGGCAAATGCTCTCCACACGTGCGCGCGCCGCTTCCTCGCAACGCCTATCGGCCACAAGCAAAACCACCACACGCAACACACCACGCACTTGCTCAAGGCTGGAAAGACAAAGCTCAAGTTCAGGCATGGGTTTCGTCACATGTGTCGCATGATCATAGCTACCAATTTCGCCCATTGCGGGCAGCCAATCGGCATCTGTCCAATATGAGGGAATGACAATGACCGGGTTCAAGGACTACAACCTCTGTTCAGCCGTATGGTTCATCACTACTCCTATTCTAGAGTATGAATCGCCTCTTACGCACGACATAAAGCTGAGGTTGCAGCTCTGATGGGTCTTATGAATCCTTACTCGCTGGGAAGCTTCCTGAGCATGAGCCACCCCACTACCAACAGCAAACCAATCGAGAGCACGCCAATGGATGAACTGCCTGTTGCAGCAGTCACACCAGCAACAATAGCGGTACCCATAACACTCGCGTAGCGGCCAAAGATATCGAAAAAGCCATAGTACTCGTTGGATTTCTTCTTGGGGATGATCTTGCCAAAGTAGCTGCGCGACAAGGCTTGCACGCCGCCCTGAAAAAGACCGACCGTAATTGCGAGAATCCAGAACTCAAGCGCAGTCTTGAGGAAGAATGCCGCAAAAAGCACAATGCCGCAGTACGCCAAGACAGCAATACGGATCATTTTAAGCGTGCCATACTTCCCCGCCAGCATGCCATAGGCAATTGCCGAGGGAAAAGCAACAAATTGAGTAATAAGCAGTGCAAGTACTAGCTGAGTTGAGTCGATACCAAGCGCTGTGCCATAGCTCGTGGCCATGGCAATCACCGTATGTACACCGTCAATATAAAAGAAAAACGCCAGCATATAGGTAAGGATAATTTTGTTTTGACCAATCTCGCGCATGGTGACACCAAGCTCATGGAAAGTTGCTGTTACCCCTGTCTCGCGCGCCTCACGCCAGTGAATCTGCTTGTAGCTCTTAAGCAGAGGAATGGTAAAGGCCAACCACCAAGCAGCTGTAATAATAAAGCTCAGACGAGTAGCGGTCGCCGTATCAACCAAACCTGTACTTGGACCAGCAAAAATCAAAACCAGCGAAAGAATGAAAGGCACGCAAGAACCGATATAGCCCCAAGCAAACCCTGCAGAACTGACATTATCCATGCGTTCGTCGGTAGTAACGTCCGTGAGCATTGCATCATAAAAAGTCATGGACGAATTCAATCCAATGGTACAAATGACAAACACCACAAGAAATGGCGTTGCTCCCATAGGCACTGCAAGGGCAAGACAGCCCACCAAACCCGTGAGAAAGAAGCCCAAGAAAAACTTTATTTTCATATCACGACGATCGGCAAGCGAGCCAAGTAGAGGCATCAGGATAGCTACTACCAGCGAAGCAATGGTTTGGGCCAGACCCCAAAGGACTACGAGGCGATCGGAGTCCCCACCCTTGAGGAGGCTATTGAAGTAGATGGGTACAACAGAGGTATTAAGCATGACGAGCGCTGAGTTACCCACGTCATAGCCGACCCAATTGCGCTCTTCACGCGTAAATTTAAAGCTCAAAAAACCTGCCATGGTTCCCCTCTCCGCCCACCGACACTATTCTCATAGTACGAGTTATTTGCATTTTATATATCCACAGAGCCCGTTAATCGGTAGGTAGAGTATATACGAGCGATTCTGCACACACTACTGAAGTCTCCTGCTGCCCCATGGCAGCTCCCGGCACCGTAGCGCATATATCCACTTGTGTAAGCAAGACAAAAAAGAGCCCCTCCGACTGGGAGGGGCTCTCAAACGTAGCTGATGCTACAGCGAAGTTTTACACCTCGGAGTAGACCTCCTTGAGCTTAAGCAGGTGATCATAGCGAGCCATGGCCGCCTTCTCGTTGTCCTCAAAGAGCTCTTCAGCGCGCTCGGGGAACGAACGCATCAGACCTGCATAGCGAGCCTCATTCTGCAGGAACTCCTGATAACCACCCTTAGGAGCCTTAGAGTCAAGAGAGAACTTCTTGCCCTCGGGAGCCGCGGGGTTGTAACGGAAGAGGTTCCAGTAACCACACTCGACCGCGCGCTTCATCTCCTCTTGGCAGTGCTGCATACCACCCTTCTTGATGGAGTGGAGCTCGCATGGGCAGTAGCCAATGATGAGGGACGGGCCATCATAAGCCTCGGCCTCTTTGAGAACCTTGAGGAGCTGCATGGGGTTGGCGCTCATGGCAACCTGTGCAACATAGACATAGCCGTAGGTCATCTCAATCTCAGCCAAGCTCTTCTTCTTAAGTTCCTTGCCGGCTGCGGCAAACTGACCAAGCTGGCCCAAGTTGGAGGCCTTAGAAATCTGACCGCCTGTGTTGGAGTAAATCTCGGTATCAAAGACGAAGACATTAACGTTGTTGCCAGAAGCAAGAACGTGGTCCAGGCCACCAAAGCCAATGTCATAGGCCCAACCGTCGCCGCCAAAGATCCAGAAGCTCTTCTTGGTGAGGTACTGCTTGTTGGCAATAATACGCTTTGCCTCGGGGGTATCCACATTCTCAAGCAAGGCAAGTAGCTCGCGAGCAGCAGACCTGCTGGTCTCATAATCGCCTCGACTATCCAACCAGAGCTGAGCAGCCGCCTTGAGTCCTTCGGAAGCATCAGAAGCAATAATTGCCTCAGCATCGTTTACAAGCTCCTGCTGGATTGCCTGATAACCGAGATACATACCAAGGCCGTGCTCTGCATTGTCCTCAAACAAGGAGTTATTCCAAGCAGGACCATGACCCTGACCGTTAACGGTATATGGAGATACGCCGCCGGGGTTACCCCAAATGGAAGAGCAGCCAGTAGCGTTAGAGATGAACATGTGATCGCCGTAGAGCTGGGTAATAAGACGTGCGTAAGAAGTCTCAGCGCAGCCTGCGCAAGAGCCAGAGAACTCAAGGAGAGGCCTGTGGAACTGACTACCCTTTACGTTATCTGCAAAGAGCTCGGGCTTCTCAGCAACATGTGCCACGCCGTAGTCAAAGCTTGCCTGCTCAACAGCCTCGTCAGCCTGGGGCACCATCGTAAGAGCATCAACCGGGCAAATCTTAGCGCAGTTGGTGCAGCCCATGCAGTCAAGCGGAGACACGGTGATGGCAAACTTCAAGCCATCCATACCTTTGCCCTTGGCATCAGCCATACGCATGGTCTCGGGTGCAGCTGCAACTTCTTCGGCGTTAAGCGCAAACGGACGAATGGTTGCATGGGGGCATACAAAGCCGCACTGGTTGCACTGGATGCACTTGGTCTCGTCCCAGTGAGGCACGATAACTGCTGTGCCACGCTTCTCATACTGAGAAGCACCAGTCTGCCACGTACCATCTGCGTAGGGCATAAATGCAGAAACAGGCAGGCTGTCACCATCCATGAGGTTAACTGGCGTAGTAATAGCCTTGACCTGAGCGACGATTGCGTCACGACCAGTCAGCTGAGCCTCAGGCGCGTCATCGGTGGCGTTGGCCCAATCTGCAGGAACATCAAACTTCACAAAGGCGGTAGCACCAGCATCGATTGCTTTGTGGTTGGAATCGACGATAGCTTGACCCTTCTTGGAGTAAGACTTTGTAGCAGCGTCCTTCATATACTGGAGGGCATCCTCGGCGGGAAGAACCTTAGCCAGTGCAAAGAAGGCAGATTGTAGCGTCGTGTTGGTGCGCTTGCCCATGCCAACCTTCGCGGCAAGGTCAATAGCGTCAATCAGATAAACCTGAATGTTGTTCTCGGCAATGTAGCGCTTTGCTGCTGCATCAAGATGCTTGCCCAAATCTTCAGGGGCCCACTGAGAGTTAATCAGGAAGGTACCGCCAGGCTTGACGTCCTGGACCATCTTGAAGCCCTTGTCAATATAGCTGGGATTGTGGCAAGCAACAAAGTCTGCCTTGGTAACGTAGTAGGGCGAACGAATGGGGTTGTCACCAAAGCGCAGGTGGCTAAGGGTAACGCCGCCGGTCTTCTTGGAGTCATACTGGAAGTAAGCCTGAACATATTTATCGGTGTGGTCACCAATAATCTTGATGGAGTTCTTGTTTGCACCAACAGTGCCGTCGCCGCCAAGGCCCCAGAACTTGCACTCGATAGTGCCTTTTGCTGAGGTATTGGGAGCGTAGGGATCCATGGGAAGAGACAGGTTGGTGACATCGTCAACAATGCCAATGGTGAACTCACGTGCAGGTTGATCCTTCTTGAGCTCTTCAAAGACGGAGAAGGCTGCCGCAGGAGGCTCATCCTTGGAGCCAAGGCCATAGCGGCCGCCAACAACCGTGAGATTAGCCATGCCAGCCTCATACAAAGCGGTAACAACATCCTCATAAAGAGGCTCACCGATGGAGCCGGGCTCCTTGGTACGGTCAAGAACAGCAATCTTTTTGACTGTCTTGGGAAGAACGCTGGTGAAGTGGCTGATGGAGAAGGGACGGAAGAGATGGACCTCAACCAAGCCAACTTTCTCGCCGTGCGCATTGAGATAATCGATGACTTCCTTGAGCGTATCGCAGAAAGAGGCCATGCAGACAACAACACGGTCAGCATCCTCGGCACCGTAGTAATTAAACAGGCCGTAATCTGTGCCGAGCTTGGCGTTGATCTGCTTCATATAGTCTTCAACGATGGCAGGCAGTGCATCATAGGCACCGTTAATTGCCTCGCGATGTTGGAAGTAGATATCGCCATTCTCGTGGCTACCACGTGCGGTGGGGTGCTCGGGGTTCAGAGCGTGATCGCGGAATGCCTGAACAGCATCCATATCTACCATATCCGCAAGCTCAGCGAAGTCCCAAGTAGCAACCTTCTGAATCTCATGACTGGTACGGAAACCGTCAAAGAAGTTTAGGAATGGCAGACCACCCTTGATGGCTGCAAGGTGAGCTACAGGAGCGAGGTCCATAACCTGTTGGACGTTACTCTCGGCGAGCAGAGCAAAACCAGTCTGACGTGTAGACATAACGTCCGAATGATCGCCAAAGATGTTCAGGGCATGCGTTGCAACCTGACGAGCAGAGACATGGAAAACGCACGGCAGACGCTCGGCAGCAATCTTGTACATGTTTGGAAGCATCAGCAACAGGCCCTGCGATGCCGTATAGGTAGTCGTCAGTGCGCCGGTGCCCAAAGAACCGTGAACGGTGCCAGAAGCGCCGGACTCAGATTCCATCTCGATAACCTTGACTGGGGAGCCAAAGATGTTTTTGAGACCCTGTGCTGCCCACTGGTCGACATGGTCGGCCATAGGGCTAGACGGGGTAATCGGGTAGATGCCCGCTACCTCCGTAAAGGCATACGACGCCCACGCCGCCGCCTCATTACCGTCCATAGACTTAAAAGATCGAGCCATGGTACTCCTCTCCTAGTACTATCCGAACGAACTATTTATTCGCCCGGCCTAATCCCCCATACACTACGATATCCGTCGTAGTGTCTACATATACAGGACGCACAAGAAACGCTTCTACTCTTACGTGCCTGAGTTGCCTGCACTATATATGTGCGCTGTATATATACATAATAATGTAATAAACCATTTTGCACCTCAGCTAAAGCCTAAACCGCGCTTTACATGAGAATATTTTGCCTGTTAAATGCCCTATATTTAGTAGGAATTAAAAAGTTCCCAGCGTGTCTGCTTGCATTCAGCAAAAATCCGCTCAAACAATATGCAGCCTTTGCGAAGGAAATCTGAATCGCGAAAAAAGTTAACTAAAGCTTGCCAGCAATTTTTGATAGTCTGCCGCCATTTGCTTGGCATACTTTCCAAGTTTCCCGGCGGCAGCAACAACACCGTGCTCATCGGACACCAAAAATACCTCGTCAGCTGCGGCAAGGGCTTGGGCATCAGAAATTTGTGCTTCATACGTAAACTGCAGGTGGTGAGCCACCATGAGGTCGCTTACCAAAGAGCTGGCACCCGCAAGCTTCTCGGCTGGATCAAGATAGGAGGTAATCTGCCCTGCTGTTACCGCCCAGAGAGTCTCAGGTGCAACACCTGTACGTGAAGCCTCTGTCTGAGCCTGCATCGCACGCTGGAGCAAAGCATTGATGCTGGTGTCACCCAGGGCTTTGTAAGGCCCCACACTCATCGCAGCCTGACCCTCTTCGTCAACTACTACCATGAGCACCCCATCGAGATTGCCTGCGGCTCCATCAGCCAAGGTCCATTCAATGTGCTGTTTTGCCCAAGAAACCAAGGCAGGATCAACGCCGCGTTGGGAAAAGGCGCGTAGATGACGATTTTCGAGTGGCAGGCCTCCATTTGCCAAGCGCCAACGGCAAATCAGTGAAGGTGTTCCTAACTCAAATGCCATATTTAGCTCCTACATCTCAAACAGCATCTCTTGCAGCGAATATCCCGCAGCTAAGGTCATGCCTCTTGCAGCGTATTTCTTGTCATGCAAAAGGGCGAAGCCACACATCACAGCTCCGCCCTGCGTTTCTTGGTAAAGCTTAGTGCCTAAAGTGGCGTCTGCCCGTAAAGACCATCGTGATGCCATACTCATCACAAGCAGCGATGGACTCGTCGTCACGAATGGAGCCACCTGGCTGAATAATCGCCGTCACCCCATGTTGAGCAAGCAAGTCAACACTGTCTCTAAAGGGGAAAAACGCATCAGAGGCGGCCACGAGATTTTCAGGAGCAACACCCATGCGCTCACAAGCTGCCTCAGCACGCTCGCATGCCATCAGCGCCGAATCAGATCGGTTGGGTTGGCCCGGACCCATACCAATACCCGCACGATCTTTGGCAACAAGAATTGCGTTGGACTTAACGGTCTTACACACCTTCCAAGCAAAAAGTAAATCATCCCATTCGGCATCAGTTGGCTTGCGCTTGGTAGGCACCTCGAAGGTCGCAGGATCCTCATCAACACGGTCAGTTTCTTGGACAAGCAAAGCGCCGTCAATCGTACGCATCTCCAGAGAGACACCCGCATCAACACCGCCCGTCTCAAGCACACGGAGGTTTTTACGCTTTGACAGACGCTCAAGGGCTTCGGGACTGTAGCTAGGAGCAATCAGCACCTCGACGAACTGCTTGTTCACATCGGCAAAATGCTCAACCAGCGATAGAGGAACCTCACGATTGACCGCAATAATTCCGCCAAAGGCGCTCTTGGGGTCACAGGCAAAGGCACGATCGTAAGCTGTAGTTACATCAGCTGCTACAGCAGAACCACAGGGGTTTTGGTGTTTGAGAATGATAACAGCAGGATCCTCAAACTCACGCACAGCAGCCCAGGCAGCATCAGTATCCAAGAAGTTGTTGTAGCTCAGCTCTTTGCCCTGAATCTGACGAGCCATACCGAGGGAGTGGGCTGGGGCGTCAGGCAGATGATAAACCGCTGCGGACTGCTGCGGGTTCTCGCCATAGCGCAAGCTTTGTTGTTTGGTGGCGGTCACCGTCAATGTCTGCGGAAAATCAAACTCAATTGAGCTATCAAAACTCGCAACTTTGTTGTCGCTCGATACTTGGCTTGCGAGATATTCTGATATGGCACTATCGTAACGCGAGGTCGTCTGAAAAACCTTGAGAGCCAGCTGACGGCGGGTTTCAAGTGTAGTAGCGCCATCATGTGCACGCATCTCATCAAGAATTCGATTGTAATCGGCAGGGTCAGACACCACCGTCACAAAGTCATTATTTTTTGCGGCAGAGCGCAGCATGGAAGGGCCGCCGATATCAATGTGTTCGATGGCATCTGCAAAGGTAACGTCGGGTTTGGCAACGGTTTTCTCAAACTCATAGAGGTTAACGACAACCATATCGATCATTTCGATGCCATTGGCTTTGGCATCTGCCATGTGTTGCTCATCGTCTCTGCGGCAGAGCAGGCCACCATGAACACGTGGATGCAGTGTTTTGACACGACCTCCCATCATCTCAGGAAAGCCCGTATAGTCATCGATGGCGGTAACCTTTACACCGCCATCCACCAGCGCTTTTGCAGTACCTCCCGTGGAGATGACCTCAACGCCAAACTCGTCGGCAAGCGTTTTGACAAACTCAACCACGCCCGTTTTATCGGTTACTGATACAAGCGCCCTTTTGATGGGACGTTCTGACATAGACCCTCCCCAGTTTTGGTGCTGACAGCGACAAAATAAAGATACACCGAATACAATCGCTTGGCTTTCTAAGAGCCAAAATAATGCTTGGACACCATGACAGGTGAAGGTAAAGAGATCTCAGAGCCAGGGATGGATTGTATTTTTGGCAGCCTCTTTGCTCTCAGCTAAGATGAGAGCATGATGTGATAAGAACGAGTTTCTCAAGAGGATTATTCATGGACACACAACAAGACGTCGTCATTCGCGCTTTTGATGTAGAGCATGACTTTGATGCGGCGTGGAATCTTATGAGATTCACCTGGTACCGTGGCGTAGAGCCAAAAATTGCTGCAGCCCTCTCGGGCGATGAAATCTGTTTTTACCTCGTACGAGCAACATTTGCAGTGAGCGCATGGCGCAATGAAGAGCTGCTCGGCTTTACATTTGCTCGCCATGGTCTGCCAAGTGCCACTCAACAGGCAAATTGGGATAGAGCACGAGCGCTGGTCAACCAGCAATACGGTGAAGTGTTGGCGGCCATTCCCGATGAGGAAGGCTATCAATGCGAGATTGACGCATATCGCCAGATGCTTGCTCAAGCGCAACTCAAAGAGGATGACAGCGTGCTCTTGCTTGTAGTAAATCCTGCAGCGCGTGGACTTGGTCTTGGCAAGAAGCTTTTTACCGGAGCGCTTGACTACTTGCGCGCGGCGGGAGCACAGAGTGCCCATCTTGTCACTGATACCGATTGCGACTGGAGCTTCTACGACCATCTAGGGCTTACGCGTTTGGCTGAGCGACATAATGACTCGCCTACCGCCCTGCAATCAGACGGGTACTTCTTGTATGGCTACAACTTTGAGGACGAAAGTCTCTCGTTTTAAGTGCTGTACATCTCCACCGCCTTCACCGTAGCTACAAAAAGCCCCGCCGCGGGGGAGGCGGCGGGGCGTGGAGAGGTATGAGAGCGCAAACTTATGCGTGGATGCGCGTGCCGGAAAGACCAGCCATTGCCTCAGATGCCTTCTCGAGGGAGCCAATGATGCAGACGCGGCCCGGGCGGCTCTCTGCAAACTTGATGCCAGCCTTGACTTTGGGCTCCATGGAACCCTTGCCAAACTGACCCTCCTCGACATACTTCTTGGCCTCTTCAACCGTAATGTCGGTGAGATCCTTCTGATCGGGTTTACCAAAGTTAATGGCAACGTGATCAACAGCGGTCAGCAACACAAGGACGTCAGCAGAGCAATCCTCGCCGAGGAGCTCGCCGCCCATATCCTTATCGATAACAGCAGCCTGTCCCTTGTAGGCGCCCTTGTCACTGTAGTCGCGGACAACAGGGATGCCGCCGCCACCGCAAGCAATGACAATGAAGCCATTGTCAAGCAGATTTAAAATGCTCTCGTACTCAACAATTTTCTTGGGCTCAGGAGATGCGACCACACGACGATAGCCACGGCCAGAGTCCTCAACAAAGACCATATCGGGGTGAGCTGCCTTCTCGGCATCTGCCTGCTCTTTGGTAAGGAAAGCGCCAATGGGCTTGGTGGGGTTTTGGAACGCGGGGTCGTCGGGATCGACCTCAATCTGGGTCACGACGGAAGCAACATGCCAGCGCTTGTAAGCCTTGTGCATGGAAGCACCAATAGCCTGCTGCAGGTGATATCCAATGTAGCCCTGAGACATAGCACCGCATTCAGGCAGATCCATGGTTGGGATCTTGGGGTCAGTCTGATTTGCAAAGGTGAATGCCTTCTGAATCATGCCAACCTGAGGACCGTTGCCGTGGGTAATGATGATCTCATTGCCCTGCTCAATAACCTTAAGCAGGGTGGGAGCAGCCTCGCGAACTCGACGAATCTGCTCTTCGGGGGTATCGCCGAGAGCGTTGCCGCCAAGGGCGATAACAACGCGGTTGGGCTTACCATACTTCTCGCTCATGTTCTCTCCTTCTAGCGCGTGTAGACAACAGCAATAATTGCTGCAGACTTTAACAGACTGCGCAATATTAGCGCGCAATCCATAAAGATATGTGGCGATAATATCGCATTCTCTAAACGGTATATTTTGCAATCCTAATGGTGGTTGGGCATAACGCTGAATTAGTGAATGGATATATATAGATAATCATGCATTGTAATAAATGTTACAGAAATATTTCATGCACCTACAGCCTAGTCTATGCAAAAATGTTTTGTTCAATTAAGACTAAGGTGAAAAATGACAGGCTTTTCTTCTCATCAAAACCTCAAATTTGCTCCCACAACAGAAAGCGCAGACACTATTGACGCAACAGCAGCTATGCCATCCAAACTTGTAGGGAGGTTTGCGCCAACCCCTTCGGGACGCATGCATTTGGGTAATGTGTTTTCTGCCTTACTTGGATGGCTTGCTGTGCGTAGTGCTGGTGGCAAAATGGTGTTGCGCATTGAGGATCTTGACCCGCGCGCACAGCAGCCTAAGCTTGCAAGACTGTTAATGGATGATTTGCACTGGTTGGGCCTAGACTGGGATGAAGGTCCCACTTATCAAAGCGAGCGCAAGCAAATTTATGAAAGCGCTCTTGAGTTACTCAAAAGTCGCAAGCTTGTCTATCCCTGCTTTTGCAGTCGAGCAGAGCTACACGCCGCAAAAGCTCCCCACACGTCTGATGGCACCTACATCTATCAGGGAACCTGCCGCAATCTCTCCCCTGCTGAAATTGCGGACAAGTCTCACATCAAAAGACCTGCGTATCGATTGCGCGTACCTGAGTTAGGTAATCCAAAAGAGCTGGTCGGTTTTGATGATTTGATCTGGGGCCATCAAGAGGAACACCTTGCACAAGACTGTGGTGATTTTCTTATTCGCCGAAGTGATGAGGTTTTTGCCTACCAACTGGCGGTTGTTGTAGATGATGCGGCTGCAGGGGTTAATTTGGTTGTGCGTGGTCGAGATTTGCTGGGCTCGGTAGCGCGGCAAACGTATCTTGCAAAGCTTTTGGAACTGCCCGTTCCTCGCTATGCACATGTTCCCCTGTTGATTGCTTCTGATGGACGACGCCTTTCAAAACGTGAACAAGATTTAGATGTGGGATTTTTACGTGCAAAAGGAGTGAGCTCCGCGCGTTTGATAGGTGGCTTAGCAGCGCTCGTTGGACTTGCACCACCAGGAATTGAGGCCTTACCTGCGGATTTATGTCAATATTTTGATTGGGATACGCTTCGAAACCATCGTAGCGATATTGTCATAAATGATGAAGTCCTGCAGAGCTTAGGCATTTATCGATAATTTGCGCATTGTCACACTATGCAAAAGCCAAAAATGCGGTAACATGCTCTAGCACATGGAGAGCTGGCCGAGTGGCTGAAGGCGCACGCCTGCTAAGCGTGTATAGGGCTTAACCCTATCTGGGGTTCAAATCCCCAGCTCTCCGCCAGAACATTACTGACCCCTATCAACGTTTCCGCTGGTAGGGGTCTTATTTTATGTAATTTAAATGTGTAGGAATTGCGTATAAGGCGCATAAAGCCACTTTTGAGCGCATGAGTTCCGCTATTTGAAACGCAGGTGGGATACAAATCACAGATGGTTCGACTTTCGAAGTCGCACGTCACAAAAGACCAGGTCAGAATTTACGCTCGTCCGACAAACGAACCATCTTTCAGCAAACTGCTCGAGAAACGAACCATCTTTCGGTAAGCAGTTCGAGAAACGAACCATCTATCGAAATATTTGCTGCGCAGGAGAGAAAAAACCATCTATAGCAAAACAGGCACCCGAAGGTGCCTGTAATATTCGCTGGTGCGGCGTACAGGATTCGAACCTGTGACGTTCTGATTCGTAGTCAGACCCTCTATCCAGCTGAGGTAACGCCGCGTGCAAGAAGTACTATGACATCCCATTCAAATGATGTCAAGAAAAACTTGCAATCAATATCACTCGTAACCCATTGGAAAAAATCATCGCTTAACCCTCAAGGTCTAAGCAAGAAAAGCGCTCACTATAAATTAGGCTTCACAAAATGGCCGATAAAGCTGTCCATCGTGAGCAAACGCCATATAAACATAGGGAAGCTCCGCCCTATCAAGACGATCTTGCACTTCGGAGAGCCACTCAATATCCCCTAGCTCACCAGCAAAAAGGAATCTAGTTAAAAAATTCTGTTCTTCAAATTCTGTACACACTTTCAAACTGGAGCGTTTCAAAATAAGTTTTTGTGTATGAGAAGGATCGCCAAAAAGCGCCTGTGTATCTGGACCCCAGGAAGTTTCATATATTTCTATCCCGTCTTCGCTTTGCGTATAGCCAAGCTCGCGATACTCGCCGCCACCCATATCAATCTTATGGATACATTGACTTTTTTCCCTTAGCATAGCGTCCTCCCTAGTCAAAATATAGAACAAATGTATCACATTATTACAAGAAATAGTACATATGTTCTTCTCAATGTATTTTTAAGCCCGCTACGCAAAAGAGGAGCTGCCAGCGCAACCCCTCTTCATTTCACATGCCAAGATTGATATCTTCGCTACGAACTAGCGACCTTCAGCTCGACGATCACGATATTCCTGAGCTAAACGCTCCTGGACATCGTGAGGCACCTGCTCATAGCTGGTAATTTCCATCTCAAACTCACCGGTACCGCGAGACAGTGAACGCAAACGCGTCGCATAGTCGGTTACCTCGGCATAGGGCACCGTCGCCTCCACGATAGTGGAGCCCAGCTGATTGCCAGAGCCCGCCTCCATGCCTTCAACCCGGCCACGGCTAGCCGATACATCACCCATAATAGAGCCAGCATAGCTCTCGGGAACGGTAATGGTTAGATGTGCCATGGGCTCAAGAATGACAGGTTCCGCCTGCTCAATGGCCTTTTGGAAACCAATGCGTGCGGCAGTCTTAAAGGCCATCTCGTTAGAGTCGACGGGGTGATACGAGCCATCATACACGGCAACCTTAACATCAATCATTGGATACCCTGCAAGAACACCGTCACGCAGGGTCTCCTGAATGCCCTTGTCGATAGCGGGGATAAAACCACGCGGAATATGCCCGCCAACAACCTCGTCGACAAACTCATAGCCAGCACCAGGATTGGGCTCAACGCGCAACCAGCAATCGCCAAACTGACCTGCGCCACCGGTCTGCTTCTTATGACGACCCTGAGCAGAAGCAATGCGACGAATAGTCTCGCGATATGGGATACGCAGCTTGACTGTATGAGCCGTAACGCCTGCACGTTCCTCCAGACGACCAAGCAGCACGCTGACCTGCGCCTCACCTATAGCAGAGATAACGGTTTGGCCAGTCTCCTCATCACGGTCGACACGCAACGTAGGATCTGCATCAGCACTCTTTTCGAGGAAGGCAAAGAGCTTGCCCTCATTGCCGCGAGCATCAGGCTCGATAGCAATGCGATACAGCGAGTTGGGGAAGCGGAACGACGCAGCTTCAACTTTGCCTGTTGCAGAAAGAGTATCGCCAGTCATGGCATCCAGCTTGGGCACAACACAGATGTCGCCTGCAGCCACAGACTTAACATCGGTCGTCTCCTTGCCAGTCATGAGATAAAGGTGGCCTAAGCGCTCACTCTTGCGTGTACGCGCGTTGTTGAGTTCAAGACCCGGCGTAAGTGTACCCGCCAACACTTTGAGGAAAGAAAGACGACCATTTTGCGGATCATTGAGACTCTTAAACACAAAGGCAACAGGGCGGTCATCATCAGGTGAAATATCAAGTTCCTCACCATTAACAAGAGGCACGCGACCAAAGTCAGCCATTGCAGGAAACCAGCTGACAGCAGCATTCATAAAGGAAATGATGCCCTCTTCGCGGACACAAGAGCCCGCAAAGACGGGAACAAATATGCGCTCACGCAATGCCTTATCAAGCAGCCCCTCAATTTCCTCAGTAGTGATGGGTTCACCCTCGAGGTACTTCATCATCAGTTCGTCATCAGCCTCAACGACCAAATCCGTCAAGGTTTCATGAGCCTTCTGAGCCTCTTCGAGATACTCAGCTGGAATCTCGCTTGTAACAGGCTTGCCATTCTCAAGATGACGCGCTTCCATGCGAATAACGTCAATAATGCCAGCAAAGTCATTGCCCGTACCCATGGGAAGGGTTACCGCAGCAAGGTTGTTGCCAAAATGCTCACGAAGCTCTTCAAGAGCCGTATCAAAATCGGTTTCTGCACGATCCAGACGATTAATAAACAACGCACGGGCAAGACTCAGCTCTTCAGCAGCAAACCACAGACGAGTAGTAATTGCACCAGCTCCAGAGGCTGCATCCACGACAAAAACAGCGGTTTCGCAAGCGCTCATCGCCGTGTATGCATCACCAACAAAGTCGGGATAGCAAGGGGCATCGAGGACATTGATCCGCATGCCATTCCACTCGACCGGGGCAATCGTCGTGGAAATCGAAAAACCACGCGAACCTTCTTCGGTGTCGTAATCCAGCGTGGGTTTGGTACCAGCATGTCCGCCAAGACGGCTCGTCTTTCCCGTCAAGTGAAGCATAGCCTCGGCCAGCATGGTCTTTCCCACGCCGCCTTGGCCCACAAGGACTACATTCCTGACCTTTCCTGAATCTGTGCCCATGGTTCCTCCTTCTATTGAAGTAATGGCGAAGAAAGGGCGCAAAAGCGCCATTGGGCACACAATAACCTACGCATGGACTCGTATAAACAACTCCTCGGGCAAGTGCTGCAGCAACGCGGCAGACGTAAGTTTTTTATCTTTTGTGCAAAGAAATCCAGAGTCCTGCCATAATGCAAGCGCAGCCTCCCGCTAAAAGGACAACTCAGCAAAAATCATCATTTGCTAACTCCTCTTTTATAGAAAGACATGGTTTAACCCAGCCAGTTCTTGGCAAGCAAAGCGCAGTTCTTTTACGTATCGACGACTCACAGGCAAGCAAATCCCACCTTGTAACGTCACGCTTTGCTTATCAATCTTTTCTACAAAATCGCAGTTAATGAGATAGTTTCGATGGCAGCGCACAAAGTTATGTTCAGCTAGATCACACTGAATTTGTCTGAGCGAACTAGAATAGCTCGTTGTATGCAGTTCGGGTCCCCAATAGCAGGTCACATAATGACTTTCAACCGAGAAGTAGCGAATCTCCCGAATGGCAAGAACAAAGTGCTCCGTGCCCGAGTGCGTATGTAGGTATTCACGCTGAAGTTGCAATTTTACCTGCGCTGCAGCGCGCAAACACATTCCCAAACGCACGAGATAGTTTGGATCAAGTTTGTACAGAAAGGTAGATGCACCCGCCAAATAAGCTAGATATTCTTCCTCAGCATCGCATGAACTGACAACAATAAACCCTTGATACCCTAAACGACGCAGATCTTTGCTTATCTTAATACCTCCACCTAACGGCAAATTGGTATCCAAAAAGAGAATATCTGCTGGACCTCGTTTAAATACTGCTTGATACAGAGCCTCGGAACCGCTCACCACAACAACACGCACGCCTAACATCTGCTCCGCAGAAATTGCGCGCAGCATCTGCACCGTTCGTCTGCGCATTACGTTATCTTTATCAGCTACGAGCGCACGCACCTCATCACCTTTCTCTCTAGAACCAAAATCTAAAGCTGAAAAATCGCGAGTTATAAGCGTGCCAAAATCCCTAGCGAAAGATGTCAAGCTGTCATGGGCACATCGGCTCAACCAAAGCGTGCGCGTGGAAATGTTTTGAGGCGCTCCAAGGCTGTACGATAGCGACGACCCACGGGGAGCTGCTCGCCGCTCAACAATGTCAACTCGTGCTGGCGGGCATCCGCAATATAGCTTGTGTTGACCACATAGCCGCGGTGGCAACGCACAAAGCCTAAATTTGCAAACTGCTCCTGAACATCGTCGAGTGTCGAACGGTATTCTAAACTCTCAACCATCTGTCCCCAGTGACCACAAATTGTGTGACGATCAACCGAAAAATATCTCACTTGAGATAGTGGTACTGGATGAGCGCCTTCGCTCCCCCTCAGTCGAATACTGCATCCTTGCAGATCGTCAAGCATGCATACCCGTGTAGTATGCACTGCTTTACCAAGACGCTCTGCAAAATCGTTGCTTCCTTTAACCAGATAATTTGTAGCGCCAGCATCCAGTGCATCAAAGACTGAATCCGCATCTGATGCGGTGATGCATATTGGTCCACGGTAGCCTTTTTGCCGCAGAGTTTCTGTTAACTCAATTCCACTCTCATTCGGCAAATCTCTATCAATCAACACCAAATCTGGTGGCATCAATGAGTCACACGCAATCTGCAACAGCACCTTCGTACTTGGCATGACCCTCGCTAAAATACCTGAGTTGCTCGCGCGCCCTATCTCTGCCAACAGATCTACAATCTGCCTGCATGCGTCTCTATGTGGATCGTAGACCGCAACAACCATCGTGGCCTCCGTCCCGTGAGCGCGCCGCGCAAGAACGCCAAGCAAGCATCAAGACAGATAATGCGCGACTATACGAATAAAAATCCTTTTATATGCTTTATGGTCGCGAGCATTTATCTGTCTGTGTTGATCAATGTCACCAACAGCATCTTTTTGTCCCCAATGACAGCTCTGGCGCAATCTCGCCTGAGGTAGCTTTGTGTTCGAAGCCATGACATTTCCTGTGGCCGGAGCCGTGCTTTTATGAACGGTGCGCACTCGCTCACTCGTGATGACGAACAACTTTTTTTCTGTGCTGCGCATTGAGCTTAAATATTGCGGGCAGGTACTCTACACTGATGAGCATGGGATACAAGACATACACCTGTCCAATAGCTCGCTCGTGCGGAGGCTGCGAATGGCTCGCGGTCCCCTATCCTGTGCAACTGCGCCGCAAGCAGGAGTGGATTGAGCGGCTTTTCGCCGACCTTACCAAACAAGACAAGACCGAAATCTCACCCATTGTCGGTGTACGTGGAGAACCTCTTGCCTACAGACATAAGGCAGCGACTCCTTTTGCACCAGCAGCCAAAGGACGCCTCCGCTCGGGATTTTATGCAGCAGGAACCCACCGTATTGTTTCCTGCGATACTTGTCTTGTCGAAGATCCTCGTGCACGTCATATTTTGCAAGAAGTTGCCCACGTAGCAACACGCCTGCGCATTCCTGCCTACAACGAAGATACGGGGCAGGGAGTCCTCCGCCATGCCATTGTTCGCATGGGCTGGAAGAGCAAAGACGTACTGCTTACCATTGTCACCAACGGACGAGAAGTTCGCAGGCTTAGTCGCTTTACCGATGAATTAAAACGTATGTGCCCCGAAGTAACCTCGTGCGTTCAAAACGTCAACACGCGCCACACCAACGCAATGCTCGGCCGAGAAAATCACGTGCTGTGGGGCAGTGGTGTTATGCATGACGAGCTACTCGGCTGTCGTTTTGAAATTGGTCCTATGAGCTTTTACCAAACCAATCCGGCACAAACCGAGGTTTTATATCAATTGGCGATTGATGCGGCACAGCTTGAGGAGGGGGCGCAGGCACTCGATGCATACTGCGGCACAGGCACTATTGGTATTTGTGCAGCAGCTCAGGCACGCGCGCATAAGGTAGACATCAAAATCACTGGCATAGAAACAGTGCGCGAGGCAATCGGCTGCGCTAAACGCAATGCTGAGGCTAATCTCCTAGAAAATAACTGCCACTTTTATGCAGCAGATGCAACGAATTGGCTCACTACACGTAAGCCTCAACAAAATAATTTTGACATTGCCTTGCTAGATCCACCACGCGCAGGGTCTACTGTGGAGTTTCTCACCGCGCTTTCCCAGGCACAGCCTAAGCGTATCGTCTACATTTCCTGCAATCCTCAGACACAGCTACGGGACCTGCGCATACTTCGTGAGCTTGGATATCGTCTCGATCAGTTAACCGCTGTCGATATGTTCCCTCACACCAAGCATGTCGAGAGTGTTGTGTTGATGTCAAAGGCTGATTAGGTGGGTGCAAGTTTGCCCTTGTGTAACGGAGCTTAGCGAGGACTATCGTTAAAAGGTTTAAGGAACGGCTGTTTTAAGCTGGGTTTTCGCTATTTTTGAGCGTGTTTTGACTGTTTGAGGAAACATGTCGACGGTGTAGGGTCGGGTGCACAGGATGGATAACACGCTTCGCTTGTGTTGAAAGCTGTAGATTTTTATATGGTTTTACTGCCGCCTTGTCTTGCATTGTTCCCAGAACACTAGTAGTGTCACCACGGCACCGGCCAAGATTGTAGCAACGGTGTTAATCTGCGTTCCAGGGCTCCAAGCATAGCTAATAACAGGCAATTTCAGCACATCGCAGCATATATACTCGCCAAAGACGATGGTCAACAGCGTTATTATAATCACTGTCGTATCCACGATAGCTATAATCTTTCTGCTGCGCTGAGAAGTAGTTATCATGGCAACCAATAACTGGATCAACGCAGCAACAACCCCACACGCCATAAGAGCGCAAAACGGAGCATACAGAGCAGAGGTGTTCCACCAGAAGCGATAAACTAGTATTACTAGGCCTACCAGCACAGCTAGTAGAGGTACTAGCTGTAACCTATTCCCTTTAACGGCGTACACGATAGTAGTTCCTTTTCTATTTGAGTCCAGCCATCCACCATCCCAATTAAGGTAGCTTCTGGTATGCTGGACAAACCGTAACTTTCCACCACTCTTGGTGTGGACGAAGCCCACATGATTTATAGTGCCATCACTTGTGAAGTCTACAGCAATGAAATCTCCGCTACGGACATTAGACACGAGACTATTCCAGTACTTTGCGCTATAGCTAGACACCATGTAGCTCTTGAAAACATTGGCATTCATCCATGATATAAAGCGATTTCCTTTCGATTTCCACCACCACCCCTTATTTTGATCAATATTGGGCCCATTGATATGCCACCGGCGTATAGAATCTGCGAAGCAAAATTAGCGCAGTCAACAGAGGATCCATACCATTTCTTTTCCTCGCCATATTTACTATAAGTGTATATATCAGTCGGAGAATCCTATTCATGTAAATTGTATTGCAATATGCGACACAATTATGTATGGTATGAATATGGAGGTTGATTGATATGGCAGTTACTAAAACAGCGAATGTGAATGTGAGAATACAAGCAAATATTAAGCAGCAGGCGGAGAAGATTCTGGAAACTATTGGAATTCCTAGGGCTACTGCTATTGACATGTTTTATCGTCAAATCATTCTTAATAAGGGTATTCCGTTTTCGCTTACTATTCCGAAGTCGCTTCCGGCACAAGATGATATGGATGAGAAAACGTTTAACGCGTTGATGGCTAAAGGTTATGATCAGGCGGTTCGTGGTGATAGTTATCCGATAGATGATGTTTTTGAAGAGCTTGACCGAGGTCTTTAATGGGTGAGTATAAGATAAAAGTTACTCGTCAGGCGAAAGGGCATCTTGCACTTATTCGAGAATATATTGCCACTGAGTTAAAGGAGCCGATAGTAGCTAAAAGAATGCTCGAGCTGTTGAAGACGGAAATGATGTCTTTACAGACAATGCCTTATCGTGTGAAGTGTATAGATGAGCAGCCATGGGGTGAGCTTGGTTTTAGAAAAATACGCGTAAAAAATTATTACATTTACTTTTGGGTTGATGAGAATAAAAAAGAAGTCCAAATACTTGCAGTTATTTATGTAAGAAGAGATCAGTCTACGCAACTGGAACAATTGTAATGTAACGCACTGCCAAGTGAGTCTTAAACCTTTTAACGATAGCTTTTCCTATCGTTAAAAGGTGCGCCCAATATCCATGCTGTTCACTCAAAAAAGTGTAGACATACTACCCGTTCACTCAATCCATGTAGAAACGGTCGCTTTGATGTCTAAGGTGGAAAATAAGCACTGAATCAGTCAAAAGAAGGAGCGGCGATGGGAAGAATTATCAAAGTCACGGGAAAAGGCAATCTTTCCGTTAAACCAGATATCATTTGCCTGCTCATCGAGGCTGATGGAGTTTATTCTGATTATGCAAAAACGATAAAAAAATCTGCACACCAGACAAAGTTGCTGAGGAAGGCCTTGGAAAAATCTGGTCTTTCAGGAACAGATCTCAAAACGACACACTTTTCAATTCAATCCGAATATGAACGCTACCTGGATGAGAACGATAATTATAAAAGTAGATTTGTAGGTTATAAGTTTGAGCATGAGACCGAAATTAAATTCCCAAATGACAATCAGCAACTCGGTCGCACACTGTATGAACTGTCATGCTGTCCTGTGGAAGTAGAATTTACCATCCAGTACACCGTCTCCAATCCGGAAGATGTTAAAAACGAGCTTCTCAAGAAAGCCGTGGAGGATTCCAGAGCAAAAGCAAAGATTTTGGCCGAGTCTGCGGGGGTAGCGCTGGGAGAAATTGAACGCATTGATTATTCATGGGGAGAGCTACAAGTTGTTTCTCGCCCTCTTGAGTTCATGGCAGAATCTTGTGCTCCCCCAGCTGGCAGATCGTATGATATCGATATTGAAGCCGATGATATCGATGTGGGCGATACGGTAACGATTGAGTGGGAGCTCAAATAACACGTTCGCAAGCTAGGTAGTTAAGGACAGCGCTCTCAATCTTTATCTAAAGAAGAACTGCCGATGTCGAAAAGCTGGACCAGAACACGAAAGGTGTCCTGGCTCGTAGTTATATATGGGGACACCTTCTAAATCTTTGCTTATCATGGCAACATCTGCCACGAGAGCTAGAGCGCCTGACAAATGAAGGCTTATTGACATCTCGAGACATTCCGTACTCCAGTTTTACACCTCGGGGAGCTTCGCAAACGATAGAGGGGCCAAGATGGAATTCTCGGCCCCTCTCTTTATCAAACAGCGCAGCTAAAGAGTTCCCATCTTCTACGGTAACCCATCGACCATTCGGCCCATCTTCAGTCGAAGGGACTCCATCCAGTTCACCAAAAATTGCTGATGGTAGAATAACGCCTGTTAGTCGTCGTTAACGACATGGCAAAGCTACCTAAGGTATCAGCATGAAGCACGCTTATATAGAGTACGATTCATCGCGAATCAATGAAGACTGGTTCGAGCAGGTTATCGTCGAGCATCTCGTCGACAACCTCGGATACGACCATCTTTATGGGCCGGACGTCCGCCGCTCCTCAGATGACTACCGCGATGTGTTCCTTCCCGACGCATTGCCCGACGCTCTGGCGCGAATCAACAAGGGGCTCCCCTCCGCTGCAATCGATGAGGCCATCCTCAAGATTTCGAACGTCGAGGGTGACACCTTGGAACAGCGCAACGAGACCTTCAACGATTACCTCCAGTCGGGCGTCGAGGTGCGCTACTTCGACGGCGAGCAGGACCGGGACGAAATCGTTCGTCTGCTCGACTTCGACGATCCCGGCAACAACGACTTCCATGTCGTAAACCAGTGGACGTTCGTCGAGTACTCCGAGAAGCGTCCTGATGTCATCGTGTTCGTCAACGGCATGCCGCTTGTCATGTTCGAACTCAAGTCACCCTCTCGCGAAGAGACGGATGCCTCTGACGCCTACAAGCAGCTCCGTCAGTACATGCGCCAGATTCCCAGCATGTTCGTCCCCAACGTCTTCTGCGTCATGAGCGACATGTCCGAGACGCGGGTGGGCACCATCACGGCGGACGAGGACCGCTTCGTGGCCTGGAAATCCGTGGACGGGGATTACTCCGAGACCAAGGCCGCGACGTGGAAGACGATGCTCGACGGCATGCTTCCCAAGGAGCGGCTGCTCGACATCGTCCGCAACTTCGTGTGCTTCAACGACTCCAACGACAGGATCGTCAAGATCCTCGCCGCCTACCACCAGTACTTCGGCGTACGCAAGGCCATCGTGCGGGCTGCAAAGGCCGTAGAGGGCGACGGTAAGATTGGCGTGTTCTGGCACACACAGGGTTCCGGCAAGTCCCTCTCCATGGTCTTCTTCGCACACCTGCTCCAGAGCAGGCTCGACAGTCCGACCATCGTGGTCATCACGGACCGCAACGACCTAGACGACCAGCTCTACGGCCAGTTCGGGCGCTGCTCCGCGTTCCTCCGCCAGACACCGGTCCAGGCGGAGAGCCGCAAGGACCTCAAGGACCTGCTTGAGGGGCGCGAGGCGAACGGCATCATCTTTACCACCATGCAGAAGTTCACCGACGGCGATGAGCCCCTGTGCGACCGCAGCAACGTCGTCGTTATGGTCGACGAGGCCCATCGCGGCCAGTACGGCCTCACCGAGAGGATGGACGCCTCCGGCAAGGTCAGCGTGGGCGCGGCCCGCGTGGTGCGCAAGGCGCTGCCCAATGCCTCCTACATCGGTTTCACCGGTACGCCCATCGCGCTGGAGGACCGTAACACCAGGGAGATATTCGGTGACTACATCGACGTCTATGACATGACACAGTCGGTCGAGGATGAGTCGACGAAGCCCGTTTACTACGAGAGTCGCGTGATGGCGCTCCGCCTCGACGAGAACGCGCTCGGGCGCATCGATGACGCGTACCGTGAGTTCGCCGATCAGGCCGACGAGGCAACCGTGCAAAAGTCCAAGCGCGACCTGGGCGGGCTGGACGCCATCTTTGATACTCCGGAGACCATCGACGCTCTGTGCAGGGACATCGTCGAGCACTACGAGGAGAACCGCGCCGACGTACTTGCGGGCAAGGCGCTCATCGTGGCGTACAGCCGTCCCATCGCGATGAAGATTTACAAGCAAATCATGGAGCTGCGCCCCAGTTGGAAGGACAAAGTCGGCGTCGTGATGACGATGTCCAACCAGGACCCCGAGGAGTGGTTCGAGGTTTGCGGCGGCTCCAAGCACAAGAAGGACATGGAGCAGCGCTTCAAGAACGATGACGACCCGCTCAAGATCGCCATCGTCGTGGACATGTGGCTCACGGGCTTCGACGTGCCGAGCCTGTCCACCATGTACGTCTTTAAGCCCATGAAGGGCTACAACCTCATGCAGGCCATAGCTCGTGTGAACCGCGTCTGCCGGGATAAGGAGGGCGGCCTGGTCGTCGATTACATCGGCATCGCCCGTGCCCTCAAACAGGCCATGAAGGACTATAGCAACCGCGACCAGTCAAACTACGGCAACATGGACGTCGCCGCGACGGCATACCCCAAGTTCCTGGAGAAGCTCGACGTGTGCCGCGACCTCATGTATGGCTTCGACTACCGCAAGCTTATCTTCACAGACAAGAAGGCCGAGCTCGCGAGCGCGATCGCGGAGGGCGTCGACTGGTTGCTCGAACCCAAGCGGCATGACGACGCAGAGGAGTTCCTCAAGCAATGCCAGCTCATGAACCAGGCCCTCAGCCTGTGCAAGAGCCTGGTCTCGCACGAGGACCAGCACGAGGCGGCATACCTCTCGGTCCTGCGCGTCCAGGTGCTTAGGCTCACGGGGCGCAAATCCGGGGGTTCGGGAGGCATGACCTACGCGGAGTTCAACAAGCAGGTGACCGAGATCCTGCAACAGACCGTCCATGCGGACGGGGTCCTCAACCTCTTCGACAGCCAGGACGTCGAAATCTCCCTCTTCGATGAGGCGTTCCTCACCGAGGTCGCCAATATGAAGGAGAAGAACGTCGCCGTCGAGAGCCTAAAACGTCTCATCAAGGAGCGTGTGCGGGCCTACCAGCGCACGAGCGTAGTCAAGGCGCAAAAGTTCAGCGACATGCTCCAGGGCACGCTCAACTCCTACCTCAATGGCATGCTCACCAACGCCGAAGTCATCGAGGAGCTCGTCAAGATGGCCAAGGACATGATGAGGGACAGGACCGACGCCGAGAAGCTCGGGCTGAACGACGAGGAGATGGCTTTTTACGATGCCATAACCAAGCCCGAGGCGGTCAAGGATTTCTACGACAACGACCAGCTCGTGTCCATCACGCGGGAGCTCACCGAGACCCTGCAGAGGAGTGCCACGATAGATTGGCAGAAGAAGGAGAGTGCCCGGGCGGGCATGCGCCGCGCGATCAAGCGCCTCCTACGCAAGTACAAGTACCCGCCCGAGGGCGTCGACGACGCCATGGAGACGGTCATGGAGCAGTGCGAGCTCTGGGCCGACACGAAGATCTACGAATAGGAGCCGAAAATGGCACGCAAGAAGAAGGACAACACCGCCGAGATCGGCTTCGAGCAGCAGATTTGGAGCGCTGCTGACAAGCTACGCGGCAACATCGATGCCTCCGAGTACAAGAACGTCGTGCTTGGGCTCATCTTTCTCAAGTACATCTCCGACAAGTTCGACCAACGCCACCAGGAGCTTGTCGACGAGGGAGAGGGCTTCGAGGAGGATCGCGATGAGTATACGGCGGAGAATATCTTCTTTGTGCCGGAGAACGCCCGCTGGAAGACCATTGCTGCTGCTGCGCACACCCCCGAGGTGGGCAAGGTCATCGACGAGGCCATGCGCCAGATCGAGGCGGAGAACGACAAGCTCAAGAACATCCTCCCCAAGAACTTCGCCCGCCAGGAGCTGGACAAGCGCCGCCTGGGCGAGGTCGTGGACCTCTTTACCAACGTGCAGATGGCGGAGAAGGGCGACACGCGCGACATCCTGGGACGCACCTACGAGTACTGCCTCTCCAAGTTCGCGGAGGCGGAGGGCAAGAACGCGGGCGAGTTCTACACGCCCGCCTGCATTGTCAGGACGCTCGTCGAGGTCATCGAGCCCTACCATGGGCGCGTCTACGATCCCTGCTGCGGCTCGGGCGGCATGTTCGTTCAGTCGGCGGAATTCGTGAAGCGCCATCAGGGCAACATCGACGACCTGTCGATCTACGGCCAGGAGAGCAACCCCACCACGTGGAAGATGGCGACCATGAACCTCGCCATCAGGGGCATCGACGCGGACCTGGGCAAGCGGAACGCCGACACGTTCTTCAACGACCTGCACCGCACGGAGAAGTTCGACTTCATCCTCGCCAACCCGCCCTTCAACCTCTCTGACTGGGGAGGCGACAAGCTCAAGGAGGACCCGCGCTGGGAGTATGGCGTTCCGCCCGAGGGCAACGCGAACTTCGCCTGGGTCCAGCACATGGTGCACCACCTCAACCACGCAGGCCGCATGGGCATGGTGCTCGCCAACGGTTCGCTCTCCAGCCAGACAAACAACGAGGGCGAGATCAGAGCACGACTCATCGAGGCAGACCTGATCGAGGGCATCATCGCCATGCCCGACAAGCTCTTCTACAGTACGGGTATCCCGGTGAGTCTATGGATCATCACCAAGAAGAAAGCCCAGCCCGGAAAGACCCTGTTCATCGATGCCCGCAACATGGGCACCATGGTGTCACGCAAGCTCCGCGAGTTTACCAAGGAGGACATCGCCAAGGTCGCCGGGGCGTTCGACGCGTTTCGCGAGGGAACACTCGAAGAGGAGAAGGGCTTCTCCGCTATTGCCTCCGTCGAGGACATCAAGGAGCAGGACTACATCATCACGCCCGGTCGCTACGTTGGTATTCCCGATGCCGAGGACGACGGCGAACCCTTCGAGGAGAAGATGGCACAGCTGACCGGTGAGATCGCCAAGTGCTTCGAAGAGTCCAACCGACTGCAGGAGCAGATCAAGAAGAATCTGGGGGCAATCGGATATGAGCTCTAGATGGTTGTCAGCATCTCTAAGGAGCCTCGTCTCTTATATCGGGAAAGGTATTATCCCGAAATATGTTGAGAGCGAGCAGCGTGGAAGTATGGTCGTCCTCGGCCAGCGATGCGTTCGCAATCAAACCGTTGACTATGGGCAAGCGCGTTTGCATGATGGAGCAGCTAAACACGTTAAAAATGAAAAACTTGTTCAGCAAGGAGACATACTCATCAACGCGACTGGTGTTGGGAGCGCTGGCCGCGTTGCACAGGTTGTAGAACAGCCCGGCCAACTCTGCACAACCGATGGACACGTGATAACCCTAAGAGCAAGTGAAGGAATCGATCCATATTATCTGGGTTACTTCCTCAAATCTAAACAGGCTATGATTGAGCAGATGGCCGAAGGGTCAACGGGCCAAACGGAGATGAATCGCAATCGGCTTCAAGACGAAATTATGGTTACATATCCGGAAGACCTGTCCTTCCAGCGGGCAATTGCTAGTATCGGGTTAAATCTTGATTCAAAAATTGCCATTAACAGTCGCCTAAATGATTATTTGGCGGCGTAGGAAGCTTGACGCTTGAGACGTCAATTTCACCCGACATGAGTCTAGGGAGTAGGGTGTCGCGAAGGTCTGCCAGCTTGTGCGACTGAACTTTGTTTACGATTAGCTCGTCAACGATGGGCTGCATTTTCTGCGTAAGAACTTCTAGCTGTTCTGCAGGTGGAATGAGGACTTCGGATTCTGCCAGCGCGCTGCGTTTGATGTGTCCCATGGTCGTGGCGCGATCTTTTGCCAGCATGATAAATCTGTCCATATGGTGCTTTGTCCAAAGATAGTAGAGCCAGCTCGGATACCTATCCGAGGCGACCTTGAATAGATGCTGGTTGAGTCCGGCGTTGCCTCCTGCCCAAAAATCTAGTAAGAGCGTTCCTGACCACGAGAAGACGAGATTGCCGTCATGAATTCTGACGCTCTCGTCTATCGTACTCGTGCAGCGTTCGGAATCCGGCGTGCAAACTCCCTGTCCAAGTTCCTTGATTTTGAGCACAGGCAAGCCGGGGTCGTCCGGAGCAGGGCGGAACTTCTGCATCGCGAGGCCGTTTTTATAGCTTGCGATATCTAAGAGCGAGAGTTGTTCCCAGCTTGCGTCGACATTGTTGAGCATATCCATGAACAATGCGTCGAGGAGCTCAGCTAAATAATCATTTAGTTTAGTGTTGGCGTTGATTTTTGAGTCAATAGTTCCAAGTAGCTGGGAGACTCGCTTCTGTTCGTCGAGAGGCGGCAGGCAGACTTCCTGTTTGGAAAGGGTTTTTACCGAAATGCCAGGTTGGGCGGATTGCGCAGACAGACGCCCAAGATTTTGGATTGAAAGGAGGTAGGAAAGGTAGCGGGTGTCGTTGTCGTCGTTTGCGCAAACGACGACTGCATGTTCAGTCATATATGCTTTGCCCGAGTGATACCTCACGTTTCCGCAGGCTGCGCCCTGGCGTCCTATGACTGCGCATTCTCCATCGAAGTTGTAGCTGTCGGTATATCCGCGGAGTCCATTACCGCCAATAACCGGGTAGGACCCAATCGGGTTTATATTCTCAGCGCAAATCGATTTCCCGCTGCTAAGACGGGAGCAGACACTGCCGAGTTCTCGCTTAATCATTCCAGATACTTCCTATGCGAGGCCTTCACGTTGCTTTGATTCACCATGGCGTAGTGCATGGTGGTGTCTATTCTCGCATGGCCGAGGAGCTTTTGCACCTGCTCGATAGGCATGCCCTTGTCGATGGCGTGCGTTGCGAGCGTTCTCCGGAACTTGTGTGGATATACCCTATCGATTCTCGATTGCTTGCCGAGACTCCGTAGGCGCGACTCCACGCCGCCGATACTCATCCGTTGCCCGCCTCCCCTCAGGGCCACAAAAAGGGCGGGGCTGTCGTCATTCCTGGAGCGTAGGTATTCCGTTAGATGCAACTTGGTCCGCGCGTCGAAGTAGACAGGGCGCTGCTTGTTGCCCTTGCCGGTGACCACGCATTCCCGTTCTTGCAGATTAACGTCTGAGATATTGAGGCCGACCAGCTCTCCAACACGCATGCCGGTTGATGCGAGCATGTCGACGATGGCGAGGTCACGCAGGAACGAGCAGTTGTCCCTAAGGGTCTCCAGGTCTTCAT
Organism: Olegusella massiliensis; assembly: GCF_900078545.1. GTDB lineage: Bacteria > Actinomycetota > Coriobacteriia > Coriobacteriales > Atopobiaceae > Olegusella > Olegusella massiliensis. The sequence goes on along the minus strand of NZ_FLLS01000002.1, from coordinate 886,391 downwards.
CACTTAGAATCTCTTTTGCCGTCGTTGCCGTTTTGACCCTGCGGATTCGTCGGACGGGACTCTTAACGATGTAATCCTCGTCTTCAAGCCACGAAAAGAAGCTAGACATGATGCGTCGAATGTTATCGATGGTCACCTTGCCCGCGCTACGATTCGATTCGTAGTCACTAAGGTATTTGCGCAGATCGTCGCTACAGATTTGAGTATATGGCTGCCCGATTGAGCTGTCCATGTGCTTGAGGGTGCTTTCGTAGTACGCGATTGTTCTCGGAGAGCACCCCTCGACTTCCTTGGCGGTAAGGAAGAGACCGAGCAGACTCGAGTTGCTGGGCACGCTGCTTTCGGCATGACTGTACAGAGTGCTTTCGAGCACTGTTTTTAATTGCTTTAACTGCAGATAGTCTAGAACCGGCTGCATCTGAGCTAGGACCATATTGATCATCGCTTCCATCGGGGGCTCCTTTCCTCCTGGTTCGATGGAAACAATTCTGAAGTGCAGGCCTACGTTCCGGTAAATGATTATTTAGCGGCGGCTTAGGGCAGTTCCACCTCCGAGACATCAATCTCACCTGACATAAGCTTTGGTAGCAGATTGTCTCGAAGTGTGGACAAATGCGCCGACTCCTCAACACTGTTTCTGTATGCCTCGAATATGGCGTCCACCAACGGTATTGCATCGGGCGATGGCAGCACTAGCTCCAACTTGTTAAGATTCTTTTGACTTATCTTCATCTGTACCGCGCCGGTTACGATGTGCGTAATGTTAGTCTTTCGCAGCGCCAGATACAACATCTCCAATGAGTAATCGGCTTTAGGGCTGAGTATATGTGCGTGATTGTTCACCCAGCACTTACCCCAAACATATTGCAGAATTGGCAAGCCGTCGCCTGTGATTACCGTACCATCTTCTCCCAGTAGTATGTGAATGCCATCAAACAGGTAATCATCTACATGGTCCATGATGCCCGTGGCTCCGTAGTAAGGGTACGGTCCCTGTCTTGCAGCACGATCTCGGCTATTCAGCGGCACCCTCTCGGAATCTTCGAGCTGCACAAGGTCCCCGAACTTGAAAATATGTGAATTCTCACTTACTTCCTTCTCGAATAGTGCAGAAGCATAGTCCAGCAAATAATCATTTGTCGCTCATGGCAATAGAGATGCCGGATCCGAGCGACTTGTCGAGTTTTGAGATTTTTGCTGTTCTCTGAGGAAATTTCACGGTGTTGGGGACGTTCTTTTGACGCCTGCGCTCTTGGCTGCTGTGCTCGCGCCTGTCATCCGCTGGAGGCTGACCGATGCCCAGCGAATCCAAATCATGGTGCGCAGGGGTCTCTTTGACTACTCAATGGGTAATCCGCTTCATCTAAAGGATGGGGAGCTTTTACCCCCCCCCGTTCACTGCAGAGGGACGGGGCAAGGATCATATGAGATTGTTATCGGAATTGCTGCCGCGCGGGTCAAAGATATCTCGAGTATTTCTTCGAGCATCAGCGCAAGCCTCTCCAAACGCTTCGGGAGCTTTGCCGTTACACAGACGGACATCGACGTTGCGTTCAACTCTGTAACATTCACCGTTGAGGACGTGACTATCGACCGGAGCTTGTATTGCGATAGCGTGGAAGAACTTCGCTCCGGTAGACCTCATATCCTCGTCGTCAAAAAGGGTGCTTCCATCGATCTCTCGACGTCCGGGTCCATGCTGGTCGCAGGCAAGACAAGGAGTGGGAAGACCACAGGCATCATCGCACTCCTTCTCCAAGCCCTTCTTGTCGGGCCCGATGACCATGGTTCTCGCGTAACAATCATCAACCCGAAGAGGGCGGAGCTTTCCCAACTTCCCCATGTGGTGACGCTCGACGCAGATGGGGGCGGGCGCGCAGTCCTCGCCACTTTCCGTGACTTCGCCGATTCCGTGACGGAGCGGCAGGCATATCTCAACAAGCTACTATTTTACTTCACGCAGCGCCGGATTTCTGGCAATCCCTGAAAAGGGTGTGTAAGGGTTCAAACAGCTGTTGGTAAAACACTGTAAGGGCAAGGATAGCTCCGCAATTGCCGCATTGATGAATGAGCGCTGCTAGAAAACAATAGACTCGTAAATAAAATTCATATTGAGGGATACAAAATTGTACTCTTCGCTGTTTGTTACTCAATTGAATGAGAAGCCGATTGAGGCTTATCTCTTGTCAAAGGTATGGATATAAAATTTTGTATCAAGAGGTGGAAGTGCGATGGAGACAATGGCAATCAATAAAGGAACTATGCCCCTCAGAAGAAGAATTGCCTATGGCAGTATTTTTATATTATTTATTCTCTTTATGGCAAGCTTAGTATTTATCATTGTTCCTGCTGGTATTGGCTATTTTCATGAGGGCATAATCGGATATGTCTCTGATATTAGTTGGCGATTTTTTGTCGTTGTAATAGTCGGCGTATTACTGGCTTTTGGCTATTTTTATAAGGAAAAATGGCAACACACCGTCATTTGGTGGATCTGCCTCGTGATTGCTTGCGCGGGGGGTTTTTTCTTATTAAAAGCTCCAGTCCTTGATTTACCGTATATAGCTCATCCTGCCTCTTTGAATCTTGATTATGTGACCTTTGAAAAGGACATTAATCATGAATATGCCATCTTGTACAAAGTGCAAGGCTACACGGCAAGCAATGATATCAAGGTGTTCGAGATTGATTCTCACACCTACGATACAGAAAAAGAAAAGTGGAAACCCCAAGACAATATATCGGCTGATATCACTTATCTACCTCATACGGACGTATTGATGGAACTAAAGACCTATGAAAGCAACTAGCGAAGCGCCGTCTCTCAAAGCTTCAGCAATCGAGCATTGATTCTGAAGTGTTTTGCCACGTCGCACGATGCCATCAATGTTGTGTCGCCAACGCAAACGTTAGCGACACAAACGCATCTAGTTTGCAGCAGCAACCTCCACCGTTAGGTTAGAACGTACTCTTATGCGATCTTCGGCAATCATCTGCAGCACATCGGGATAAAGCTCGTGCTCAATCTCGTGAATATGCTCTTCAAGTTCATCGACGCCCCAACTTTCCTCTATGGCAAGCGCGTGCTGAGCAATGATAGGACCAGCATCGTAATCCTCATTAGCAAAATGTACGGTTACGCCTGTAACTTTTACCCCGCGCTCATAAGCATCTTGAATTGCATGTGCGCCAGGAAAGCTGGGGAGCAGCGCTGGGTGCAAATTGATAACGCGATTGGGAAACGATGCCAGAATGGGGCCATGTACCCTGCGCATATAACCCGCCATGACCACATACTCTGCTCCTGCTTTTTTAAGGCTAGAAGCAATCACCTCATCTGCAACAATGGGTTCAGCATAGATATCCTTACTAAGGGTAAGCGTTTGGATACCTGCAGCCTCAGCGCGTTTGAGACCCAATGCAGAGGGGCGAGAAGACACCACAAGCACAATTTCCGCATCGAGTGCACCTGCTGCGATGCGGTCAATAATTGCTTGCAGATTGGTGCCCGAGCCACTAATAAGAACGCCAATTTTGATGGTCATCGGTAAGCAACCTTTCCCGTACCAGCAATGCACTCACCCATCACAAAAGACTCAAAGCCCTCACAAACCAATGCCTCACAAAGCTCATCCACATCATTGGGGTCGCAAATGAGTGACATTCCTACACCCATGTTGAACGTTTTGTAGGCTTCATCAGGAGTAAGTCCTGCTTCACGGACTACATAATCAATAACAGCAGGGACGTTCCAAGCGGGACCTTCGCCCATCTCTTCCCAACTGCAACCGTAATCAGCTCCGCGATCAACTAAGGCATCGATATTGCTGGGCAGAGCGCGATTAAGGTTTTCGGTAATGCCTCCACCGGTAATATGGGCCATAGCATGTATGGGCGCGCCTGCCTTAAGAATGCGTGTAAGAGAACCTGCATAAATGGTTGTAGGCTCCATCACAACATCAGCTAAACTCCTGCCACCCAACTCATCAAGCGGCGTATTCAGCTCATCGACTGTCTTGCCTTCGATAACAACCTTGCGCACCAAAGAATAGCCATTTGAGTGAATACCGCTGGAAGGCAAACCGATAATAACATCGCCTTCTTTTACGCGGTCGGGACCAAGCATGTGGGGGCGATCGACCACACCCACAACAAACCCAGCAAGATCGTAGTCATCAGGATCCATAACACCGGGATGCTCGGCCATCTCGCCACCCACTAGGGCGCAACCTGCTAAACGGCATCCCTCAGCAATTCCACCTACAACCTCAGCCATGGACTCGGCACTCAGCTTGCCTACGCTGACATAATCTAGGAAGAAAAGTGGCTCAGCACCAGCAACCACCACGTCATCAGCGCACATTGCAACCAAATCTTGGCCCACCGTATTATGGCGCCCTAGCAACTGCGCAATAGCAAGTTTGGTACCCACACCATCGGTACCAGAAACCAGCACAGGGTCTTGCATATCCTTAAAACCTGCCATAGAAAACAATGAGCCAAATCCGCCAAGCCCGCCAATCACTTCGGGGCGCATGGTCGCTGCAACTGCAGGTTTTATAAGCTCAACCGCCCGCGCTCCCTCATCGACATCGACTCCGGCATCTGCGTAGGTGATGTGCTTCTCATCGCTCATGTCGAGACCCTTCCGTTTGGAAACTGTGACCGTCTGCCTTAGTTTGCTAGTCCTTATTTCGTTGCAGCAAGCGCTGCATCGATTTCTTCTACAGGAGCACACACCAGCAAGCCGCGGCCTTGTCCCTTTTCGTACTTGGAGTAATAGATGCAGGTAGATAAAGTCATCACATGATCTACCTTGGAGACAATCTTGTCTGCATCAGCACGACGCGTCAACGCCTTATCAAGACGCTTTGCTAAAAACTTATGCAGCTCATCAGCGCTGGCAAAATTAGTCGTACGCGCATCCATATCTTCACGCGCCGTGTCATACATAAAGACGGGCTTCAAACGATGTGCGCCTTGCTCGGTGACATACCAAATGGTGCCCATCTCATCAAACTTCTTTTGGTCATCAAGGGCTGCAATTTGCTCAAACATAGTGCCGTTAAGCAGGTGATGGCCATAAATCAGACTTTGATTGTCCACAAGACCTGGCTTGGTGTTTTCATAATCCATAAAGAGCTGGCCGCCAACAGTCCAGGTACCCTCGGCATTATTGTGTAAGTAATACTCGTTATCAGAGTGCTGATAGATGGGATAATTGATGGTGGTGCCGGGCACATAAAGCCAGCCGACAACCTCATCGTTAACCTTCTTGAGAGCGGCCCAGTCTACCGTCACGGGACATTTTTCCACCTCGGAACCCTGACTGGGCGCATCATCAATCTTGACGTGCGCAGCAAGATCGCTGTTCACCTTATCTTGTTGGTAGTAGCCCCATTGCTGCACAGCAAACATGCCACCCGCTACCAGCAGCAAGACAATACCCACCGCAAGCAACAGGGTTGAGAAAATGCGCCGACCTTTAGATCCGCGGTTTGGCTTTTGTGAAGGTAAACCATTTACACCGCCTGCATGAGAAGGCAGGGGATTTACCGCGTGGTTACTCAATGGCTCCTCCACCGACGCAGCCATATGCACTGTTTTGTTGCTGGCAGAAGACGAGCTGCCCATATGACGCGCCACGCTATGCCTCTGCCATCGCTGTCTTGAATGCCGCTATTTTTTCACGCCATTCAGGCATAGCGGCACCAAGGATTTGCGTTGCATAGATAGCAGCATTTTTGGCTCCACCGATTGCCACACAAGCCACAGGTACACCAGTTGGCATCTGTACCATAGACAGCAAGGAGTCCATGCCGCCCAGATCAGACGTCTTCATCGGTACGCCAACCACGGGTAGCGGCGTATATGCTGCAACAACACCACCAAGATGAGCAGCTTTACCAGCTGCTGCAATGATGACACGAATACCACGATCAGCTGCGGTAGATGCCCATTCATGCACTTTTGCAGGGGTACGGTGCGCCGAAGCAATAATGAGCTCATAAGGTACTCCGAGCTCTTCAAGCTGCTTGGTGCAGCCCTCCATTACGGCCATATCAGATTTCGAACCCATAATGATGCCCACCAGAGGCTTTTCTGTCTGAGTCATGTGAACTGGTCTCCTTTCATGGTCATTTACGCCTTACAGTATACTCATGACACATACACGCGCCTTATTCAAATGAAGCTCAAACATAGAAAGGACTGCGCGAACGTGCCTATAGCTGATGCCCATACACATGTACGTTATCCAGCAGCTCAAAAAGTTGTCGAACAAAACGATATGCCCGAGACCATGATCTTGCGCCGCTATCGTGTGATGGGTAGCTGTGGTACTGGTGGTTTTGGCACGGTTCTTGCCTGTTGGGATACTCGCCTGCAACGTCGCGTGGCAATCAAGCGAATGCGTTTGGCACCGCTCATCAATCAGACCGCTCAAATTCCTGATGCCACAATTGCGCAGGCTGATGCCACCATAGAAGAAGCACTTTCTGAAGCGCGTACTGCAAGCCGCCTCGAACATCCCGGCATCGTTGCGGTACATGATTTCGCAGTTGAAAATCAAATTGCTTATCTCGTTATGGAATACGTTGATGGTATGACTTTATCCGAGTTGCTTTCCCGCGTTGAGGGCGGCACACTCACCCATGATGAAGTGGCTTACCTTGCACAAGAACTTGGTGCAGCGCTGGCGTTTGCGCATCACGCGGGGGTGCTTCACCTCGACATAAAACCGTCTAATATCATGCTGACTCACGAAGGCAAAATTAAACTTTGTGACTTTGGTATGGCCGCTCTTTCTTCTGCCGCAGGTTTTGCAGATGCGCGCGGTGGAACCGTAGGCTATATGCCACCCGAGCAGATTGAGGGTGGTACGGTCGATGAACGAGCTGATATTTTTTCGATGGTAGTTGTCTTGGTGCAGGCACTTACCGGCACCAATCCTTTTGCCGCGGATACTGCTGAGCAATCTGCTCTTGCCATTCGCCGCGGCATTCGTCCCCGTCTCTCCAAAAAAGATCCTACCCTTGCGGGAATTACCGAGCAGACCATTATGGCCTGTCTTGATGCAGACCCCGCCCTTCGTCCCACAAACGCCGATCAGGTAGCCGACGATATGGCCTTTGGCCTAGGTGATCCTGAGGAAGGTGCTGCATCTATCTCCTCTCTTACCTCTCAGGAAGACGGGCTAGATGATGACGAGTGGGAAGGTGAACGCATTCCACTAGCAGTGCGGTTTCCTTGGTTGGCATCGGCAGTCGTACGTGGACTCACGGCAATCGCAGCGTCGCTGCTTACCGCTGAGCTTCTACCTCATATCCCCCTCACTCAAAGCGTTCCTATAGTGCCAGGAGTTTTGGCGGTAGCTGCTGCAGTAGCATGCTGGACTCCACTTGCAGGGCTCCTTATACCCCTGCTCTTTGCGCTTGCTCTTTTGCCTGCAGGCAACGGGCCGTCTATTTTATTAGCCGTCGCAATCATTGCCTGTTTTGGCACGCTGTGGTTCAAGCAAATCCATACTCAGACAGCGTCGCTTGCACTACTCGTCGCTCCTGCTTTAGGCCAAAACGCTGCTGCTGCTGCAGTTGCAGGTTGTAACTCAGATGTCCCCAGGGCAGCTATTAGTGCTGGTTTTGCTTGGCTGCTCACTCAGCTCAAACTCCTATTAATACCTGTAGGTTTTCAACTTGCAAAAGCCAGCACAAAGCTACCGCTGCTCATTTCTTTCCCCTCACTCATTCGTCTTGGCGGCTGCATACTTGCAGCCTGTCTTGCAAGTATTATCGGACGTCCCGAAGCCTCTCGAACGCGCTTTATAATTGGCCAAATTAGCTGCTGTGGCATAGTATGTTTTTCCCAGCTTGTAGCGGCTCGAATGGAGAATGGCGGCATATGGCCGGCCCCCACGTGGGAAACGGTAGGTGTTGCGGTACTCTTAACTATATTTGTGTCTCTTATCAGTGCTTTGCAAGAGTCACGACATTTCGAGGACGAGGAGTCCAGATGAACGTCTTCAAAACTTTCGAGCAGCGCATGAACAGTATTTTTGGCGCTGCTCCTCAGGGCTTTACAGCTCCTATATCTCTTCGCAAGCTCGCCCGCCGTGCTGCCCGTGAGATGGAAGCAGAGACTTTCGTAGTTGACGGGGTCAATACTGCCCCTGCTCTCTATACCATCCTTGTATCCTCTGCCGACGATGCAACAATGCGAGCTTTGTATCCTCAGTTCACCGCGGAGCTGTCTGATTTGGTCGAACAGGAAGGCAAGCGGCACAATTATGTATTTGTTGGTAAGCCACTTGCTCGATTTATGGTTGATCCCTCCCTACGCAGCGGTAGGTTTGCCGTCTTTGCAGAAAACGTTGATGTACGCACGCTCAATCGTTTACGTATTGAGGAAGAGGCTTTTCTTTCTGGTGCTTCTACCTTAGGTGGAGCTGCTTCTGCGGCTGCATCGGCTGTCGAGATTCCTCGTAGCAAAAAGCGCCAAAAGCGCGCTATTCTCAAGCAGCCCGTAGAGGCTCCGATGGCTGTTCCTGAGCCTCAGACGCACGAAGATGATGCCATTACGCCGGCTCCCGCAGTTAAACCTGCTCCAGTAGTAATACCTACTCCCGTTGCTGCTCCTGTACCGGTTGCGCTATCCGAGCCTGAGCCTGCAGCAGAGCCTGCTTCGCCGCTCGTCTCTCGTGTGCCTGGCATTGCCTCCGAGCATATGCGCGCTATTCCTGTGCCTGACCCTGTAGCAATCCCCATATCAGGATCTCCTTTGACTGACGACTCCATTGGCTTAGGTGTTATCCCTACAGACTATGTCGATAGTCAGTACGCCGATGCACTAGCCCCCAGCCCTGCACCCACAGCACGGCCCGTGTCTATACCAGTGACTCAAAGGCGTCCTCAGGCACAACCCGCTCCCGCAGCAACACCCGCAACTGCACCAGTTTCTCAATCCGAGCAGAACTACACCTGCACGCTCATTGACCATCAATCGGGACGTAGCTATATTGCCTCTGCTCCCAGCGCCATCATTGGTCGTGAACGTAGTGAAGGCGCTGTGGTGTTGCGTGATCCCAACGTTTCTCGCCGCCATGCCCAGATTTCTTGGGATGGTCGCGGCTGGCGTATTAAAGATTTACACTCTACCAACGGCACGCTGGTAAATGATGTAGACATTACAGAATGCGCTCTGCACGACGGTGACCTTATTACCGTTGGCTTGATGAATCTCGAGTTTCGGGAGAACTAAAGATGATTGATCTTGTCCTTTTCGTCGGTAGACTTTTGCTTGTCGCTTTCCTTTACCTGTTCCTCTTTACCACAATGAAGACAGGTATTGGTCTTGTGCGCGGACAGCGCAAGGATGCTGCGATTTGGACCGTGAGTGTTGAGAAAGGGCCTTCCAATCTACGCGGCCTTCGTGTGGATATCTTAGGACCAGTCGTAATGGGACGCTCACCTTCATCCGATATCGTTATTGATGAACCCTTTGTTTCAGCTACGCATGCACGCTATACCCTTCAGGGCCCTGCCTTGGTGCTTGAGGATTTGCAATCAACCAATGGCACTCTTGTAAATGGACACCCCATCGACCAGCCAGTGACGCTGAGGGACGAAGATGAGGTACAGGTAGGCGATGCCATCATGCGTATTAGCCGACGCTAGCGAGATGTCCATATGAATCTATCCATGCTAAAAAATTCGGTAAAGCGACCCTCACTCCATCGGAGCGCCCAAGAGAAAAAAGCTCCGGTGACGAGTCCAGGGCACGATATGCTTTGCCTGGATTCACGGGAAGATTCTCAAACTACCACCGGCTCGACCACGCGTCTGTCTTGGGGTGTACGATCTGACGTGGGTCTCGTACGTGAGCATAACGAGGATTCTTTTCTTGTTCGTGCACCATTGTTTGCTGTTTGTGATGGTATGGGCGGACATGCTGCGGGTGAAGTAGCTAGTTCTATTGCTGCTCAGACGCTTGCTGAACAAGCTCCTCATGAAGCGGATGATGTGTACTTAGGTGCTGCCGTTGAAGCAGCAAATCTTGCTGTTATCAACGGTACTAAAGAGGGTAAAGGTAAACCCGGCATGGGTTCTACCTGCACTTCTGTCATTATTATTGGCGACAAAATGGCAATCGCGCATGTGGGAGATTCGCGCCTCTATCTTTTGCATGCGGGTACACTCGTACGTCTCACACATGATCACTCCTACGTGGAGGAGTTAGTCGATGCGGGTGAGATTACCGCTGACGAGGCACGGGTTCACCCCTCGCGCTCGGTTATCACACGCGCTTTGGGTTCTGACCCCGAAATGTATGCCGACCACTTCACCATCAATGTTTCTACCGGAGATCGTCTAATTTTGTGTTCTGATGGTCTCTCATCCATGATTGAAGATTCAAAAATTGAATCAATTGCCGTATCCTGTACCACCCCTCAGTCTGCCGCAGATAGCTTGGTTGCCGAAGCACTTTCTGCGGGTGGTCATGACAACGTTACTGTTTTGGTAGTAGATATCGAAGATGATGGTTTGGAAGAGGAGCGCTGGACAAAAAAGAAACGCCATATCTTACGGGTAACCGCTTGTATTCTTGGCTTCGTACTGTTGATGTTGGCGTCAATGACTTTGATAATCCGTTCGTCTTACTTTCTCAAAGATCATAACGGACGCATTGCTATTTACCGAGGTTGGAATGACCGCGTTTTTGGCCTTCCCCTTAATGAATGGGTGGAAACATCAGATGTACAGACCTCCGAAATTACTGATGAAGCAACGCGCACTCGCTTAGAGCATGAGGGCGTTGCAGCAGAAAGCTACAAAGATGCCTACGCGAAGATAAATGCTTATATGGAAAGCACCACAAAAACTCTTGACCAAACGGCGAAAACCAAGGAGAAAGTCGAACAAGAGGGCATTTCTCCCAACAATCCCGCGGTGCCTCTGGGTGAGGAAAATAAAGAAAGCAACACAAATACTTCTGGGGCAGGTGAATAAGGATGCGGGAACAACAAATCAACGGTAGACGCAATACAGAGTTGCTCTTACTGCTACTTGCTGCCGTACCGGTAGGCCTGCTTTATGCCATGTATTTGGTCTCTGACAAGGTTGCTTTGAGTATCTCAGCGTTTGCTGTACCGCTAGGTCTTCTTGTTGCTTTTACCGGCGCACATCTTGCTGTTCGCAGGCTTGCCCCTGCAGCAGATCCTGTAATTTTACCTTTGGTATTTGTGCTCTCAGGCATTGGTATTACCTTTGTATCACGTCTCACGGGAGGACAGACAAACAGCCAAGTCATATGGCTCTTTGTCTCGGTTGCTGCAATGGTAGCCACACTCTATTTTGTACCCAGCCTCGACCAGCTGGCAGAATACAAATTTACCCTAGGTATTGCAGGTATTGTGCTGCTCCTTATTCCAATGATTTTTGGTACTGAAATCAACGGCTCACGCCTCTGGCTACGTTTGGGGCCTCTCTCTTTCCAACCAGGTGAGCTTGCAAAAATTCTCATTATCTTATTCCTTGCCGCGTATCTCGCAGAAAATCGAGAAATGCTCTCTGCTTCCATGCGCCATATCGGACCCCTTGCTCTCCCCCGCCCGCGCATGCTGGCGCCTATGTTGGTCATGTGGGGCATTTCGCTTTTGGTAGTGGTCTTTGAACGTGATCTAGGCAGCGCTTTGCTTTTCTTTAGTTTCTTTGTGCTCATGCTTTTTGTTTGCACAGGACGTCCAAGCTATGTCATTTTTTTCTTTTTGTTACTCGCTATTGGTGGCGTTTTTTGCTTTAAGTTTTTTGGTCACGTACAAACTCGTGTACATATGTGGCTTGACCCCACCCAAGATCGCTGGGGTAGCGGTATGCAAATTTTGCAATCGCTCTACTCGTTGGCAGACGGTGGCATGGCAGGTACAGGCATTGGTAAGGGTCTGGCAGCCCAGACTGTTACTTTTGTTCAATCTGACTTTATTTTTGCTGCTATCGGAGAAGAGCTGGGGCTTCTGGGCGCCTCCGCTGTACTGATTTGTTATTTGCTCCTAGCGGTGCGTGGCCTTGCTACTGCGGCACGTGCACGTTCTGATGTCTCCGCATTTACCGCAGCAGGACTGACCGCCGCTATTGCCGTTCAGGCCTTTGTTATTGTGGGCGGTGTCACCAAAATGTTGCCGCTTACAGGTGTCACCTTGCCTTTTATGAGTCAGGGTGGCAGCTCTTTACTGGCAAGCTTTATCATTATTGGTCTTTTGCTACGTGCGGGTGATGAAGGTACAGGACATGGCGTCCAGGTAGAAACTTCTGACTCAATTAAATTTAATACCACCCAAAATCCTGCCCTCAGCGGTGCGCGCACTGCTTCTTCAGTAGTGCATGGTGCACACGCCCGTGGACGCTATAGCATGCTCACACCTGAATCTGGCGTACTTGGCCGTGTTGCTCTGGGTAAGCGACTTACTGTGATTGTCTCCGTGTTTTCCCTCATGTTTGCCGCGCTCATTGCAAACCTCACTTATGTGCAGGTCATTCATGCCGAAACCCTACAGCACGACCAATACAACACCCATACCGCACTCAAAGCTCGTCGTGTCCAACGTGGCTCAATTGTGACTTCCGATGAGGTCACGCTCGCAGAGTCGGTCTTGCAAGCTGATGGTAGCTATCAGCGCAACCATCCCCAGGGTTCTTTAGCGGTACATACCGTTGGCTTTGTTTCTACCGGAGAGATTACCGGAGTCGAACTCGCAGCAAATGATGCGCTCAAGGGTGACGCAGACTTTTCTAATCTGCATAACGCTCTGCTTTCGCTAGCAGGAGTACCCAACGCGGGCTCGTCTGTTGTGCTTACCCTTAATTCACAAATGCAGCGTGCTGCTGAACGTGCACTCGAAGGATATGTGGGAGCTATTACTGTTCTCGACCCTTCAACAGGTGCTGTATTAGCAAAGGCCTCTTCACCCACCTATTCTTATGATCAAAGCGGCTATATCGTAGCCGACGATAAGAACTCGCCCCTTGTTGACAGGACCACTCGCGCACTCTATGCACCAGGATCCACTTTCAAAACGCTCACTCTAGGAGCCGCTCTTGACCTCAAGCGCACAACGCTTGAAACCTCCTATCCCGCTCCCGCTTCAATGGATTTTGGCGGAGCTGCGGTCACTAACTTTGAAAACAATTCCTGGGAATCTCTCAGCGCCAAGGATGCGTTTGCAAACTCTGCCAACACCGTCTTTGCACAGATAGGTAGTCAAGTTGGGGCCAAAAATCTCATTTCTTATGCTCAAGCAGCTGGCTATGGCAGCTCTATTGGTCAGGACTTCTCAACTCTGCCCTCTACAATGCCTGCGGCCGACGAGATGTCCGAATGGGAAACCGCTTGGGCGGCAGCAGGCCAACCTGTGGGACAACATAAGGGCAACAATGGTCCCTATACCACTGTGATGCAAAACGCGGTGCTTGCGGCAGCGGTTGCAAATGGTGGCGAAGCCATGCAACCCTATGTTATTGACCACATTGTTTCTCATGAGGGTACGACTACCTCTGAGACTAAACCAGTTTCCCTAGGTAAGGTCTTTTCTGCTTCTACCGCAGACCAGCTCAAAGAAGCAATGCTCAGCGTAGTTGAATCAGGTACGGGCGGCGGCGCTGCCATCCGTGGAGTCCAAGTAACCGGCAAAACAGGTACCGCCGAAACTAATAATGGCAAATGGTCTAACTCACTGTTTATCGGTTTTGCTCCTTATAAAAATCCTACTGTGGCTATTTCGGTAGTCATTGAGCAGGTCGATGATAATTCTGTTCACGGCGTTGCCACTACTGTGGCAGGAGAAGTACTCGCCGCTTGTCTCAATGTACAGGCGGCAGGTGCTAGTTGATCTGTGTGAGTAGCGTAGCTTCGCGCCCAAAGAGCGAAGCTTATGAGATTATGTAAGAGCGCAGTAAGCGTGCTGCGAGCAAGATAGGAGCTGCAAATGCCAGGTAGGACACTCGGCGGACGATATGAAGTTCAAGATAAGGTCGGGGCAGGTGGAATGGCGGTTGTCTACCGCGGTCTCGACCGTGTGTTAGGCCGTACGGTCGCTATCAAGACAATGCTGCCGCAGTATGCTAACGACCCATCTTTTGCTGCTCGCTTTAAGCAGGAAGCTCAGGCGGCGGCGGCTTTGCAGAGTCCCTATATCGTCTCGGTCTACGACTGGGGTAAAGATAACGATACCTATTACATCGTGATGGAGTATTTACGCGGTACCGACCTCAAGAGCGGCATCCGGAGACATGGTGCGCTTGATGGCAAGAAAGTTGCTCAGATTGGCTCACAGATTGCACAGGCTCTCTCCGTAGCCCATCGTCATGACATCATTCATCGCGACATTAAGCCGCAAAATATCATGGTGCAGCCTGACGGCAATATCAAGGTCATGGACTTTGGCATTGCGCGTGCAAAAAACAGCCATCTGACAACTGATAATTCTGTTCTAGGTACAGCTCACTACGTATCTCCGGAACAAACTCAGGGCAAGCCTTTGGGTCCCACCACGGATATCTACTCACTTGGTGTCGTTATGTACGAAGCTGCAACAGGTAGCGTGCCCTTTGATGGAGATGATGCAATATCTGTTGCACTCAAGCAGGTCAATGAAACTCCGCAGCCGCCAAGCCAACGCAATCCTGCGATTGACCCTTCGCTTGAGGGCATTATTCTCAAATGCATGCAAAAAAACCCTGATGCGCGTTTCCAGAGCGCCGACGAGTTGGTGCGCGTGTTGCACGACTATCTCGCGGGTAGGCTTCAGGAAGTCAACAATGCAACCGCCGTATTACCACTCACTACAGCTACTGCACAAATTGGCGCCCCATCTACTACTGCCACCCAACGTGTAACACCTGTACGCACCACATCTGCACGTGCACGCCAGACTTCAGCTACCGAGCTCGCACGCGAACGGCAAGAAACTGAAGAGCGCCGAAAGGGTCGTCGCACTATTCTTGGTGTACTGGGGGCTATTGCGCTTGTTATTACCGTTATTGCGATTCTTTGGACCACGATCTTTGCTGGCGGTGGCACCAAGGCGGTACCCAACCTCTCAAACCTCTCACGCGAAGATGCCATTGAGGCCATCGAGTCCACAAATTGGTTTAAAGTGGGTGAGGTTCGTGAGGGCTACAGCGACACGGTAGAGTCTGGTTGTGTCATGAGCCAAGATCCTGCCGCAAACAAGCAATTTGCCAAAGATACCGAAATTAATATCACTATCTCTAAGGGCGAAAAGCCAGCTGAAGATGTCTCTGTTCCCGATCTCACCAATATGACAGCCAAAGAAGCCGAGGATGCTCTGCTGAGTAGGGGGCTCGTTTCAAAGGCTGGCGACGGTGTATACTCCCCCGATGTAGAAGCGGGCAAAGTTGTCTCTCAAGATCCCAAACCAGGCACTGCAGCAAAAGCTGGCGACAGTGTTACCTACCAGCTTTCTTTGGGTGTTGAATCGGTCAAAGTCCCTGACGTCACTGGTATGGGTCAAGACGATGCAACTGCGACTTTAAGCAATGCTGGCTTTAAGGTGGATGTCCGCAAGGAGGCTTCTGACGAGGTTGCCAAAGGCGTTGTGTTCCGTCAGTCTGCCACGGAAAAGGCCGATAAAGGCTCCACGATTGTCATCACCGTCTCCTCTGGTCCTTCTTCTATTGATGTTCCATCTGTCGTAGGCTTTACTCAAGAAGAAGCTCAGAGCGCTCTGGGCGATGTGGGTTTTGAGGTCAGTGTAGAGACCGCATCTAGCTCAAGCGTGGAGAAGGGTAAGGTTATCTCACAGAGTCCAGGCGGTGGCCGTAGCGCCTCTGTGGGCTCCACTATTACCATTACTGTTTCGACTGGATCCGCTCAAGGTGATAACTCTTAACACTAGATAAAAGACTCACAAACTCTGCGCTCATTTCTCGTATAATCAGCGCGTTTGTACGATATGCGGTGCGTAAATGACGATGATTTACGCTTGAGTATTAAGGAGATTTTCACATGGAATCGATGGATATGCGCCCTGACTCCCAAGGTAAAGTGCGTGACATCTATGATTGCGGTGATACGTTGCTTATGGTCGCAAGTGACCGCATCAGCGCTTATGACTTTATTTTGCCTGACGAGATTCCTTACAAAGGTGAAATTCTTACCCGCATTTCGGCATTTTGGTTTAAGCGTTTCCAGGATTTGATTCCCAATCACATGGTTTCAATTGATCCTGCTGCCCTGCCCGATGAATATGCAGGATATACGGATTATCTCGCTGGACGCTCTATGCTTGTTCGTAAAGCGCAGCCTTTGCCTATTGAGTGCATTGTGCGCGGCTATCTCACAGGATCCGGTAAAAAGACCTACGATCAGGACTGCACGGTTTGCGGTATCAAGCTACCCGAAGGTCTTGTCGAAGCTTCTCAGCTGCCCGAGCCCATCTTTACACCCTCGACCAAGGCAGCTATCGGCGACCATGATGAAAATATCTCATTTGAGCGCTGTGCAGAAATTGTCGGCGAAAGCATGGCAGCCCAACTTCGCGATGCTTCATTGGAACTGTATCGTGCTGCTGCCGAATATGCTTCAACGCGTGGCATCATTATTGCTGATACCAAGTTTGAGTTTGGTTTGGTTGATGGCGAGCTGACCTTAATTGATGAATGCCTTACCCCTGACTCCAGTCGCTTCTGGCCTGCTGAGGGTTATGCTGCTGGTAGCGTTCAACCAAGCTATGACAAGCAATACGTCCGTGATTGGCTGCGTGCCAACTGGGATATGACTGGTGAGCCTCCTCACCTCCCCGCCAAGGTGATTGAGGGTACCTCCAAGCGTTATCAAGAGGCATACCAAATTATTACTGGAGAAAGTTTTATCCCCATGAAGGAGACTCATGTCACTGCGTGATACGTTAGCTGGCGCGCGCGAAGAAGCCGCACTCAATGGCAATCCCTTCGCTAAGAGCGCAACCGACACAACAGCAGATCAACAAGAAGACAATTCCGCGGCAAAGAAAAGCAGTTTTGGTCAATACAAGAGTTCTGCTGCTCGTGCGAAGCCCAGTCGCGAGGCTGCCGCCGCTGTCCGTGTTGTATCTTCTGAAGATTACAAACTCGGCAAGACGGGGAAAGCTCAGTCTGAAATGACCAAAGAAGAACAAAAGGCTGAACGTCGCCGTCAGCGCAACATCGCTGACGCTCGCACGCGCGTCGCTCGATCCATTTTGAATGGCCACGCTTCTTATAAGCGTAGTCAGCATATTTGGTGGGTCTTGCTTGGTGGCGGCATGGGCATGACGGTACTGTCTTTAGTGTTGGGTCGCTTCTTCCCTGCCGAAAAAAGTAGCTTTGGTGCCACATTAAGCGTAATTACGCTGGTAGCTGCTTATGCGCTGATTATTGCTGGTTTTGTCTTTGACTGGCGCTCTGTACGTCCCATGCGCAATGCCGCCGATGCTGAAGTTGCGCGTATGTCAGACAAGCGTATTTTGCAGTATGCTGCGACACACCTTGATGAGGATGCTCCCAAGAAGTCGACGCGTGACAAAAAGGATAAAGGCACGAAGTAGTTCTCATTTGGGTCAAAGCCGTGGCGGTATTGCTTGCCAACAGGTGATAAAATGACCCTTACGCACGGCCCCGTAGCTCAGGGGATAGAGCACAGGTTTCCTAAACCTGGTGTCGACGGTTCGAATCCGCCCGGGGTCACCAGCATATACAGCAGGTCAGGCAATACGTCTGACCTGCTTTTTTGTATGCACTCTTACTCTGCAAACAGCTTGCAACGCAGCTTTTTTTGCAGCTTTCCTATTTCTTAGTGAAGTGTTCCTATTCCTCAGTAGAATCCTGCTTGCGACCATGGCGAGACTGATCAGTGGGAATACGCATGGTAAAGGTGGTGCCATGCCCCAGCTCGGATTTTACAGAAATAGTGCCGTTGTGTAGGTCAATGATGCCTTTGGTGATAGCAAGCCCAACACCAAGGCCTCCTGAGGCGCGCTCACGTCCCGCGGCTGAACGCCAAAAGCGTGAGAAGATCTTAGGTATCTCTTCTTTAGCAATACCAATACCGGTATCACGCACAGAAATCAGCACGTCATCGCGGTCGGATTCCACTGTCACCAGCACCCAACCGCCCTCAGGCGTATAGCGCATAGCATTGGACATAAGGTTGGTAATCGCCTCGCGGATACCATCAGGATCTACATCGGCATAAAGCTCGTGGTGTGCTGTCTTGTCGTCAAAAGCAAGACGCAGGCCTTTACCAGCAAAGAGACGCTCCTGCATCGATATCAAACTACGTACCAGATAAACAATATCAGTATGTTTAGGATGGAATCGTGTTTTGCCGTTTTCAAGACGCGAAAGATGCAGCATAGCATCAACTAGTCGAGACAGCCGGCACACCTCATCATCCACCGTCTGTAAATGTTCTTCATCAGCAGGCAACACACCGTCTTGCATCGCCTCCACCGTAGCCTGAATTGCCATCAAAGGCGTACGCAGCTCGTGGGCAACATCTCCCGTAAGACGACGCTCGTGCTTGATGTCACGCTCGAGACCTGTTGCCATCTCATCAAAAGTTTCACCGAGGCGGCCAATCTCGTCGTCCCCTGAAAGCTTAGTACGTGCAGTAAGATCGCCGTTGCGAATTTGGCGTGCTGTCGAAGTAATGCGGTTAATCGGTCGCACGAGCGAACGTGAGAAAAACACACCCATAACCAAGGCAATTCCCACAGCAATCAGTGCTGCCCAAACAATTGCGTTATAGGAATCCGTACGAAATCGTGCATCGGTCTCGGTAAGCAAAGAGCTTGAGTCTCTTGCCCACATATGAACAGTGCCCACCTCGCGACCGCTGCTGGCTTTTACTTTTGCAGTCACAGTGCTCAAAGATTTGGTGACTTTTTCATTCTTTATTTTGCTGTTGCTTTTGTCGACGCTGTCATAAATTTTACGCCCTGTAGAATCTTGTACCAAAATGCCAATCTGTCCGTATTCACCAACGATGGTTTTGATAAAGCTCTCTGAATCGGCACTCCAGCCACCCACTTGATCATAGTGAGCACCAAGCGTATCTGCTGTAGAACGCACAATGCGCTCCATATTACTACGTGCGTAACCTTGGAACTGATCCTCCCATACATAGGCAAGCACCATAGAAAGCACAACCGCCGTCATGATGGCAGTAACAGCGAAGAGTACTGCAGTACGTAGTTGAAATGACCCCGAAGGACGCGATTGTGGTTCGGGGCGCATTGTATTGTAGGTCCCATGACGTGAATCATCGTGGGACCTGCTTTCATTACCTCTGCCTACGTCAAAGAGGTCTGACAAAGCTTAGTTCGCCGCCTCGTCACTAGGCTTGCTTGGCGCTTCGAACCTATAGCCAACACCATGAACGGTATAGAGCCAACGAGGATGACGAGGGTCGTCACCCAACTTGGCACGAAGGTTCTTGACATGAGAATCGATGGTGCGCTCGTAACCCTCGAAATCGTAACCTAGAACCTTCTCGACTAATTCCATACGCGTATATACACGTCCAGGGAAGCGAGCAAGCGTGGTGAGCAACTTAAACTCAGAGGCCGTCAGGTCCACCTCTTGATTTTCAATAAGCACCTTGTGGCCCGTGATATCAATAATCAAATCTCCAAAGTCAAGCACCTCAAGCGCAGGCTCATTTTCGGCATGCGCACGGCGCAATAAGGCACGCACGCGAGCAACGAGCTCACGCGGTGAGAAGGGCTTAATCAGATAGTCATCCGCGCCGAGCTCAAGACCAATAATACGGTCCTCTACCTCACCTTTTGCCGTCAACATAATGATGGGCACATTGGAGGTCTCACGGACGGTACGGCAAACACGTTCGCCTGAAAGTTTGGGCAACATCAAGTCGAGCACAATCAAATCAAAGGAATGCTTCTCAAATTCCTCAAGGGCACTTTGACCATCGCCCACACCGCGTACAGCATAGCCTTCGCGCTCAAGGTATGCCGCAACAGCGTCACGAATGGTTTTCTCGTCCTCAACGAGTAGAATCCTCTTTTCGTCAGCTGCCATGTTGCTCCCCTCAGTTTCAATTTGTTAAGCCTTGGTTGATGTAAACACGTCCCAGGCACCAATCTTCGCAAAACACCCACATAATTACCACATATCTTAGCACGCCTCAGCATCCCTGGAAAGACACACCTCGTGATAATCCTACAAATTTTTCTAAGCGATAGCTTAAGCTAACTGAATTTAAAGCTGAAAAGTCCGCACTGCCACCGAAGCGGGATACCCTGTTGTGGCATCTTTGACCGTCGCGAAACTTACGAAGGTCTTACACTCTCCATCGCGGGCAGGAAAATCACCGTAGTCTACCGTGCGATCCGCTGCTGATAGTGTTGAGTAGCGCTCTTTCTCCGTATCAATAACAAAGTAAGAAGAACGACTCTTCACAATGTAGAGGCCATCTTTTCCCGCAACCTCCGCAGCAGGCTCGCGTGGCAATACGACAAAAGATCCATCGCTTGAACCAATATAGGTACCCATTGATGCAAGAAGACCGCCTGCAGCATAGCTTGCCTCAATGGAGAAAACGAATTTCTCGCCTATACGTACCGCAAACATAGGATTTACGCTTTGGGGGAGAACTAGCTGATCTACGACAGTTTTGAGATTGTCTTCGAGGGAATATGCCGTGATGCCATAAAAAACTCCCTTGGATGCATGCACACGCGGCGACATGGTAACGGTATTGCCTGAAACCTCAGGGCCTGTTGCAAAACGGCCAGGGGACTCAACCACCACGCGGGCTTCTGATGAGCCGAGCTTCCATAAGTAGCAGCGAGAATTCTCTGTTGTTTTTTTGCCAGTCTTGGACGGCATAACCTGCCAAATAACCTTATCCCCAACGACCGCCATACGAGGAGGGTCCCAGTTTGAGTTTACCTTCCATAAGGTTGTACTCTTACCGGTAAGCTCTCCGTTAGAAAAAGGTGCCGCATAGAGCGCCCAGGACTTGGTAAGCAAATCCATCTCGACCCAGGCATACGTCGAATCAGAACAGCGCACATCAAAAATTGCAATACTTGGCGTATCGTCTGTTACGGTAGAGGTGACTACGTTGGACACAGTGCCTGCAGATACACTGAGGGCTGCACCTAAAATTGCGGGCTTTGACGTAGTGCCCACCGAAGTCATCGCAAGCCAATCGCCATCGCCTGGACGCAGCACGCTACCAAGAGGTAGGTTATAGGTTTTATCCTCGCTAATAGGCAGGTCAGTAACAGAATAGACGCTTTCATTCGTTTCAGGATTGATAACATAGTGAGCTTTATTTTTATCTACGATGACAGGAGCTTCGGCATCCTCATCGCCGGGATGAGAACAGCCAGCAAGAATGCTTATGGCTCCTGCGGTCACGCCTGTAACCGCAGTTGCTTTAAATAGGCCGCGGCGGGTAATGCCGGGCCATTTTTTGAAAGGCATGTCTCTCCCCTTTTACCAAAAAAACTAAAAGCTCAAATCTTCCAGACGGTCAAATAGGATGTCAGAGCGCTTAAGAAATGCTCTTGGATCAAAGATGGCATCAAGCTGCTCTGCGCTCAGTGTGCACTCAGAATCAGCCGCAAGGCGTTCACGAAAACTAGGGCCATGGCGCACCTGCTGTACATCATGCCAGGTATCCATAGCATTACGCTGAACGATCGCATAGGCAGCTTCGCGCGTAATACCCGTCTCCACCAAAGCAAGCAGAACTTTGGAAGAATAGATGAGTCCGCGTGTTTTGTTGAGATTTGCCTTCATTTGCTCTGGATACAAAATCAAGCCATCGATGATGCGAATGAGGCACTGAAACATATGGTCAAGCGCAATAAAAGAGTCCGCCATTGCGACACGTTCAGCAGAACTATGTGATATATCGCGTTCGTGCCAAAGTGCCACATTATCAAAAGCGACTTGAGCATTTGCTTTGACAACGCGACTAAGACCGCACACCTTCTCAACCGTAATAGGATTGCGTTTGTGTGGCATTGCTGAGCTACCTTTTTGTCCCTTGCGGAAAGGCTCTTCTGCTTCCAGCGTATCGGTTTTTTGAAGATTTCGAACCTCAGTAGCAATACGCTCGCAAGTAGCTGCGGTAGTCGCAAGAACACCAGCAAGATATGCATGGTGGTCGCGGCTAACCACCTGAGTGGATAGAGGGTCTGCAGTAAGACCAAGATGCTCACAGACATACTGCTCTACGAAAGGATCAATGGAAGAATATGTACCCACAGCGCCGCTAATTGCACCAAAGGCAACATTGGCGCGCGCGTCTTGCAAGCGCTGTAAATCGCGATAAAGTTCCCACGCCCAGCTACCAAACTTCATACCAAACGTCATTGGTTCGGCATGGATGCCATGAGTGCGCCCAGCGCAAAGAGTGTTTCGCTCTTCAAAAGCGCGGCGACGGCAAATCTCACCCAGCTGACGCACATCTTCAATGAGCAGGTCAGTGGCTTGGGTTAGCTGATAACAAAGCGCAGTATCACCAAGATCGGAGCTCGTCATTCCAAAGTGAACCCAACGACTTGGCTTTGGCTCGCCGTTGGGAACATCTCTATCAATATAGGATCCCATATTGGTTAAAAATGCAATGACATCGTGGTTGGTAACAGCCTCAATTGCATCTACTTCTTCGCGATTAAATTTTGCATGAGCGCGGATATAGGCAGCCTCTTCGGGTGTAATACCCGTCTCCCCCAGCTCAGCCTGAGCTTCGCAGGCCAACACTTCGATTTCTTGCCAGATGGCATACTTGTTCTCAAGCTCAAAGATGTCCCCCATCTCAGGGCGAGTATAGCGACCAATCATGTGCATCCTTTCACCGAGGTGTTCCGCGTATTAATTCTAGCGCAGCAAACGGAAAGTCGAGACAAAGCGGCACATCCTATATGCAAAGCCCAGCATGAATATGATGGCGACACATATCTCACGTATACGGCGATGCTCCCGCACAAAACCAAGCGCTCAGAGCGCGTTTGAGGGGCACAAAGCACCCGCTGCGACATCTCGTACCTAAATACCGAAATACGAAAAAATGCCCTATCTCCACGATAGAGAAATCTGACTTTATAACACCCCTTTTATCTGCAGGTTTATGAGTGCTTCTACTTACAGGATTAAAAAATGCTTTAATTCTTACACCTCTGACCTGCACGAGTAGCTGTCTTGAGAAATTTATTTTTTGTTTTTGATCGTAAAAACATACACACTATTAACTATATAATTTACTAATTTATTTTACCAACTGGTGAAATACCAGATACATCAATAATAGTGTGGATGTTTATTCGACATTTTCGTTGCACCGATCGAGTGAGAAATTTTTCAGGAGCAGATGATGAGTAGTCAGCCTTTTACGGGGGAAATGACTAAAGGCCTAGTTCACTTTTGAGTAGTTTTCACCCGCTCGCCATTGATGAGGCAGTGCGTCTGGAGGGGACCACACATTTTCCCTCTCTACTGCTATGTGTCACTTTTTTGTCACTCTATGTCACTTCGCTAAAGAAAAAGGTCAGAGTCGAAACCCTGACCTTGTACTTTCTGGTGGGTCGTGTGGGAATCGAACCCACGACCTTGGGATTAAAAGTCCCCTGCTCTACCAACTGAGCTAACGACCCTTGCGTTTTGTCACGCGTGGCGATTTTACCACGCCGAAGACTTTTATGATACGAACAACTAGCTTGATATGAATTTTTTTCGTGTAAACCTACTACAAAGTCTTGGGTTCCTTGGCAATTGCTTGAACCAAGCGGATAAGCAATTCAACAACAGAGTCCATTGACTGAACAACCGCAAACTCTTTGCGCCCATGGAAGTTGTGGCCACCAACGCCGATGTTGGGACACGGCAAGCCCTTAAAGGAAAGAGTTGCGCCATCAGTACCACCGCGAATAGGGCTGGTATCTGCCTCAACGTCCATTTCCTTCAAAATCTCAATAGGTAGTTCTAGGAGGCGGGGATGTTCGTTGATAATTTCAATCATATTTCTGTAGGATTCTTCAATATCGACCTCAACGGTGCCGTCGCCATACTTACTGTTGAGGAACTCAGCGATTCTATGCATATGCTCGGCGCGACTTTGTGCTAAAGCAAAGTCATGATCACGGATGATGTAGTCCAAATCCATCCGCTCAACATCGCCCTTCATTTCGATCAGGTGATAGAAGCCCTCGTAGCCCTCGGTATGCTCAGGGGTTTCACTGTCAGGAATCAGACCATCAAACTCGCAGGCAATACGGCAAGCATTCTTCATCATGTTTTTTGCTGACCCAGGATGGATGCTAAAGCCATTGATACGCACAGTCGCGCTCAATGCATTGAAGGTCTCGCCCTGCACCTCACCAAACGCTTCTCCATCAACGGTATAAGCCACATCAGCATTAAATCCGTCAATATCAAAGAAATCACTACCTCGACCGATTTCTTCATCGGGAGTAAAGCACACCTCAATAGTGCCGTGCTTAATGGCAGGATCAGCCTGTAACTGTTCGGCCAGAGTCATAATCTCCGACACGCCTGCTTTATCGTCAGCGCCAAGTAAGGTAGTGCCATCGGAGGTTACAATATCCATCCCTTCATAGCGAGTTAAAAAGGGGTAGTCATCGCGACTTACCACATAGCCTTTTTCCGCATCTTGTACGAGATCGCCGCCGGTATAGTGAATCACCTGAGGTTTAATATCGGTATAAGCAGCTGCGCTCGATACATCGATATGAGCAATGAGGCCAAGGACGGGGCCATCGTAATTCTCAATATTTGCAGGGATGGTGCCTCGTATGTAACAGTGCTCATCGACATGAACATCCACAAAACCCAAAGTTTCCATCTCGGCAGCTAAATCACGAGCAAAAATAAACTCGTCGGGGTTGCTTGGTACTTCGGTTGCTTCAGGATTAGATCCAGTTGAGTAGCTTACGTATTTTAATAGCCTTTCATAAGCACGCATGACGCACCTCCGTGGTGTTGTGGTAACTCTAACTTTCCCAAGACCATTGACCATAAACAAAAATGGGGGTTTCAGAGCCATCTTTACTCACGCCCCAAATATCCATGTCGTCAGAGCCAATCATAAAGTCTACGTGAGTTGCACTTTGATTTACCCCTGCAGCGAGAAGTTGTTCTTTGTCCATTTCAAGACCACCTTCAATACACTCGGGGAAGCCCATACCCAGCGCAAGGTGACAGCTAGCATTCTCATCGTAAAGCGTGTCATAGAAAAGCAGGCCTGACTGCCTGATGGGCGTGCTCTTAGAAATTAATGCGCACTCCCCTAGTCGGCAGGCATTTTCATCCGTTTTGATGATGTGCTCAAGCACCTCTCTGCCTTCAGCAGCATCAAACTCAACAACACGACCGGCCTCAAAACGCAACCAGAAATCACGCACAATTTGGCCCGCATGAACCAGTGGCAAGGCAGAGTAGACGATACCATCAACACGCATGCGATCAGGCGTCGTAAAGACTTCCTCGGTAGGAATATTAGGAAAGAAAACCGTACCGTCCTTGGTGCGACCTGCACCGCCCTCCCAAATCCCATTTGGATTCAGGCCCACAATTAAATTGGTTCCGTTTGAAGAACGATAACGCAGCCGGTCGTATTTTGCGGCGTTAAGCAGACGCTTGTTCTTTTCAAAGGTGGCGTTGTGCGTTTCCCAAGCACCCTGAGGGTCACTGCCATCGGAGCGAGCAACGGATAGAATTGCTACCCACAGATGATAGACTGCCTCTTCAGCAGAAACCCCAGGAAAGACTTTCTTTGCCCATGCCGCAACAGGTACACCCGCGATACACCACACGTTGCGCCCAAAGTCCATACCATCGCGGAATGCTTTGCATTCGAGGTTGCGTGAACGGTGCGCAGCAGCTGGTTTCGCAGGATCTATACCTGCTAGTATTGCAGGATCGGAGCCTTCAAGAAAAAGAAATGCTGCGCCCGCTTCAGCAAGACTATTGAGCTGCTCGCGTTTCCAGCTTGGTGTACGCTCAAACCAGGAGATATCGACGTTTTCGTACTCCATACGCGCAATCACATCATCAGCCCAAATCACTGTAACGTGACCAGCGCCGGCCTCATAACCCGCTTTAACTACACGACGAGCAAAGTCAGCACACTCAACAGGAGTAGAAACCACAAACTCTTGGCCTGGCCTAATCGCACAGCCTACACGAACCAAAAGCTTTGCATAGTTTTCAATTTGCTGCGAAAGACCCTCGATTGCTCGCCTGCACTCTTGCGAGGTCATAGGGATATCAGGCATCTCCTTCTCCCCTCTTAACCTTTCGTTCCGATGGTTCTTTTCCCATTACTCGTGTGCCTCAAAACTTAGACGCCTTACCGAACTACCGTAGACACAAAACAAGCCCCGAAGGGCCCGATAACATGTATGGAGCGGGCAACGGGATTCGAACCCGCGGATGATGGCTTGGGAAGCCATTGCCTTACCACTTGGCGATGCCCGCATTGCGTGGAAATTTTATCACAAGGAGAGGAGCTCGCGTAAGTTTTCGGCCAAACGCACGTGATTGCCACGCCAATTGCAGGGATGAGATACTGGATGTTTGCAGACTACCACCAGCAATTATCCAGCGTTTGTGCAGTTAAAGGCAGCTATCATCCAAGCTAAATCCAAGTTGGAGGGTGTAGAGTCATCTTTCCAACAAAAGGAGAATAGCTATGTTTATTGCTATCGAGTGTGGAAGAAAAAAGGCAAGCCTACAAAAACACAGGCGTAATACAGTTCGCCTACCTTTTTATAAATCGAGCTTGCGTGGTGGGGATCCTTGTAGGTCTGCCATACATCTAGGGGTGGGACACGCTGGTCGAGCGCACAGCCTATTGTTTGGTGCTATTAATAAACCTCCAAGCTCTCAAACAAAGAGCTTGGAGGTCAAAGCGTACTAACAATAGAGAAGTTAAACACTCACAGCTGCGCAGCGCTATGATCTGCGAATAACTTCTGCGACAAGTTCGGCAACCGAATTGACTTGTGCGGGATCCACCTCATCAGGATCATCGTCGGGCACCTGAGAAAGCGCCAAAATACCATCAGGGGTAAGACCACAAATGGTTGCGGCACGCATTCTCGCACGCATGGCAGGTGTGGCGTCAGTATCCTCCCAATTGTGCCTGCTGCGACCAAGCTCAATGTGAAGATCATCGGCGATCTGACCTATGAGACGAGTAAGACGACGGTCGGCTTTGCGAGAATTTGCCTGACCCTCTTCAGTCAACAGTGTCAACTCTCCATCACCAACGCAAGAGAGATTTATTACAAAGGAACCACGCGCATTGCGACGATTTTCTGCAAGGAAAGCTTTCATACCCGCATGGTCTGCATACGAGCCACCTAGTGCCACAAACCAGATGTCATGGGCAAGCAGTTCGTCATCACCCATAGCCAAAATGCTATCGCGGAGCTCTTCTTGTACCCGCACATCATCTTCGTTGGCACGTTTGCCGTCACGCCTTGTGGCGCCACCCTTCCAACTATTGTTGGGGTGAGGTTTGCCGCCCTCGTCATCATCAAAGTTTTCCCAGCTACCGATGGCGCGACCATCCTTTTTAGCATCGTAATCATCACCAACGCCTAGCCAGTCACCCAAAGATTCAGGCTCCTCTTCGGTTTTCTTGGTGCGGTGGAATAGGCCACGTCGACGCTTGTTTTTAGGCTTCTCATCCTGAGGAGCTGGAGTGTGCAGGGTCGTTAGTGATTGAGGTACGACGTCCTGCTCCTGCGCGTCTACATGCGCTTCGCTTGTACGTTGAACAGCAGCATCTATCGCTGCGCGAGCCTGCTGACCAGCCTCACTCATACGACGACGAGATGTCTTTGCGGTTGATTCAAGCTCATCACTTAAAGGATCGACTTCGTCCTCATCCCCTAAAGGATCAGGCAAATCAAAAAGTATAGCGCGTCGGGCAACGCTGCTTACGGGTGGTCTGAAATTAGACTTACCCCAGTCGGGATCATCGAGGGTTGCGGGTTCGGCATGTTCGTCAGGCAGCCTGGAAGAAATAACTGTCACGTCCGGAGCTAAGGTGTCCAAACCCGACGAATCTTTAGTGTCAGCGTGCTCATCAACTTCTTGGCCATCTGCCAGTTGACCTAAAGGAACAAACGGCAGAGTACCATCAACATCTTCCTGGATACGTGGCATCACGCGAGTGGTCATAGAGGCCTCTTTAGGCTCTTCCTCAGCAGCATTTTCATCGCTTGCCTCATCTGTGGCATCGTCGACTTTCTC
This sequence comes from Olegusella massiliensis, assembly GCF_900078545.1. Classification (GTDB taxonomy): domain Bacteria; phylum Actinomycetota; class Coriobacteriia; order Coriobacteriales; family Atopobiaceae; genus Olegusella; species Olegusella massiliensis. Next base: position 858,105 of record NZ_FLLS01000002.1, on the reverse strand, counting down.
GTCTGTAACTTCGTCGATTGCCTCATCTGCAACTGCAGCGCTTGAGTCCTCTATAACTGCAGCACTTGTCTCGTCGGTAGCTCTTTCCTCGACTTCGTCGCTCGCGTCAACAACGTCATCGGAAGCCTCAGCAGCTTGTTCAGACGCTGCTTCTTCCATAATGCCTTCGTCTTCGGGAATTTCTTCCTCGATAATGGCGTCAAGATATTGATATTCGTCATCGTTCTCTTCACGCTGGCGAGTCGCAGGTTCAGGTTGTTCGGCATCAGCATAGTCATAATTGCTTGAATCAAAATCTTCCTCTGATCCAAGATCTTCATCGGGGTAGGCATCTTCGGCGTACTCATCCTCAGCAGCCACATTACTATCCTGAATCTCGCCTTGCTCATCTATAGAAGCATCTTCGTAGCCCAAGTCTTCTTCATATTGCTCGGGTTCAACAGCTTTGTGCGCAGAAATACTATCCTTTATATGCGCAAAGAATCCCTGAATGCGAGCGGCCACACCTTGCGGCTGGACCTCATCGGGCACAAGATACCCCTCGTCTTCTTCGTCGTCATACTCTTCGTCATATTCTTCAGTATCAAATTCTGATTCTTCGTAGGGCTCTTCTGCATCTTGATAAGACTGTGCGTCAGAGGTAGCTTCATTCTCCTGCATATCCTCATCGTTGTTAGTCTCTGCCACCTCGGACAGCTTATAAATAATCTCGCAACCCTCAGGAAGAATGTGCAATGCTTCGAGAGTCTCTTGACCGTGGCGGACTCCAAGAACTTCTTCGCCCTTTGCTTCGCGGGTCACAACTCGAGCAGCTGAAATCGGTTCTTCATAGAGATGCTCAATAGGAGCCGCGGGGTTTGCAGCTGCAGGTTCTTCTGAAGTCTCCATGGATAACTTTTCGTCATCTTCATCGGTTTCCGTCTCAACATCCACAGGCTCTTCTTCAGGTTCCTGCTCTTCAAGCTCATCGACATATTCAGGTTCGTCTTCGAGCTCCTCACCCTCTACGGGTTCAGCATCGAGATACTCGTCTTCATCGTAGTCGTCATCGTATTCAGCATCTTCGTCAGCGACACCAGCGGTGTCTTGGACTGCTTCTTCTTGAGCGGCGGTTGTACGTTCTTCATCGGTAGGCGTTTCTTCAGCGTCTGTAAGCTCAGCCTCTGCTTGCAAGCGCTGTGCCTCTTCTTCAGCTGCCTTGCGGGCAGCTTCTTCTGCGGCAGCAGCCTCCCTCTCTGCAATTCGTGCGCGCTCAGCAGCATCGCGATCGCGACGCTCGCGCTGCTCGCCATAACCTGTTGCCTCATCATCGCCAGGATGCACCATAGACATCACGCCAAGAAGGGCGGCCACACCGGACTTGTTATCATTGCTGCCTTCTGTACAAGGAGCAAAGCGCTGCTGCAAATCGGCAACGCCAATCATCAACAGGGGCAACGCACATATAATTGCAACGACCCACATAATGTGACGTGCGGCAGAAGGAATAAAAGCAAAGGATTGCACAACGCTAAAAAACACCGCAAGACAACTTGCTTGAGGAGAATACTTGCGCAGTAAGGGCTGCCAACGCGCAAAGGGCTCATTGCACAGCAGATTCTCACGAGGCGTATCGTAGTGGGCAACAATCACAATGGGGCGATTGCCTTTGACCACCAGCGGACCTGTAGCACGGTGGATACCAATGACGTTTTGACTTTGAATCTTTCTACCCAAGCCACCCAGTAAGTCAACTACACCTGCATGATGCAGGGCAAGCAGGACAAACGTAGCGAGTGTTAAAAGGATACCCGCAACCATTGCTGGCGTACCCAACAAGCCCGACAAAAAGACACCGACAAACAGCAAGATACCCACGATGCGGTATGGCAGTTTTCCGAGACCAGGCGCCACAAAATCCTGCATACGTGTCTCAAGGCCGTGGCTTTGCATCAACGACTCAATGGTACTCGCAGCCTGATATTCTTCTTCACTGTTTACTGGGGCGATATCGACCTTTTGGTTTAGATACTCCAGATAATCGCGCGAAGTTGACATACTGCTCATCCTTTGTGGGTGACGAATAGACACTGATTCCTAAATTATACGTCTTACGCAGGAAAACCTCCCCTCGCATTTGATAAATGTAAGCTATGGGAATAAATGTCCTAAAGAAACAACAAGTGGCTTTTCTTACGTCTCTACCAAATTTGCTTTTCCACTCATGGTAGGGTGCTTATATGAGAGGAGGCATACCTATGAAGAAAGTTGATGATAGTCAAAAGCAGGACGAGCAAAACGTCTCGTATGAACTAAGTGCGGATGAGGAGCTGGCACGGCGCCTGCTCTCGCTTGTTCTTGCTTTTTCCAATGCGACGTCCCCTCTCAGCTCCGCTTATGTGCAAAAAGAGTATTACCCAACACTTTCGACTGAAAGTTTTAGACGACAGTTTCATAGGGATCGCGAGCGTCTGCTTGCATGTGGGCTACTGCTCCACGAGGCTAAAAAGGGTTGGTGGGTTGCAGATGAAACTTCATTTGCAACAGAAGTCAGCTTGTATCCGGATGAACTATTGGCTCTGGATTTAACGTTGTCACAGCTCACTGATGATTCAGAGTTTCCTCAAAGCAACGATCTCCGGTATGCGTTAGCAAAGATAGACTCGGATTATTCGAAATTTTCTGTAGCTCGTTTTTCTTTTACTGCTGCCAAGCAAAACAAGCAGCTCAATATACTTTTGCATGCCGCAACTCAACGTCATCCAGTTCAGGTGAGCTATGTATCAGCTTTAGGTGAAAAAACTGAACGTCTTCTTGCAATTTATGGCGAATTTGGCTTGCGGGGTCATGTCTATTTTGTAGCCGCTGACCTCGATGAAGACTTAACACCAACCGAAGCACAACCACATACCTTCCGGGATGATCGTTTTTTAAAGGTTCGTGAGCTACGTAGTAAAACGTATGACATCCCTCGCGACTTTAATATAGTCAAATGGCGCAAACTCCCCTTTCAAATTGGCAACAAAAGCTTTGAGGTCCAGCTGCTCCTTGGGCCTGGTGCGGGAGAAGAGGCATTGCACGCTGCTCAAAACTACGGAACATACACCTCCACTGAACGAGGCCTTGTCTGGACGATAGATGCAGCTGACCTTGAGGCAGCAGCGCGCTGGAGTATAGCCGAGGGCCTTATCCCTCAACAGCCCTCCGAACTCGTATCCTGTTGGAAAGCACTACTTGAGGAGGCGCTCGCATAATGGCTTCTGTACAACACCAAGGAGCCTTGGAACAAACTCGCTCACTGGTAGCGCTTGCAGGAGCGCTAAAAAACCATGGCGACAGTCTCAATGCTCAAGTAGTTGCTTCACGCTTGGGGCTATCAATTGCACAAGTTCAGGGGCTTTTTAAACTGCTCATGTTGGCTGGTGGAGAGAACTCTCAAACGATACTTCCCCTTGTCAGCACCAAAGCAGGAGAAGTTGAGCTTTTTAGTCCTCTGTCTGGTGCGGTCCATGGCCGTCCTTTACGTCTCACTCAGCATGAGGCACACGCGTTAGATGCTGCTTTTGAACTTATTGGGCTTAGTGAGCAAGATTTTATACGTAAAGAAATTACTGAGGCTTTCTACCCTCAAGCGATTACCCAAACAAGCAGCGCTCCTACAACAATCTACCTGAAAGATGATCTATCTGAGCGTCTTGACGCTATTTCTGAGGCCATCGTTGCTCAGGTTGCCTTGGAATTTAACTACCGAGCAGTACATGGTTCTACCATCACAGATAATACGCGCCGCGTTGGCCCGCTTGCCTTGCGTTATAACCAACAACGTTGGTACCTTGATGCGTTTGACTTAGATAGAGCAGCTCAACGCTCGTTTAGAGTTGACCGAATGAGTATGCCGGTCACTACTGAAGGCAGCTGGAACAAAAAATTTATTCCTACAACTACACCTCAACAGGTTGAACTCGTCTTTACCGACCAGACCTGTCTCAACCTGTTTACCTGGCCAGGACTCAAGATTAAGTCTCGTCGTGGATCGCGAATAAGAGCAAGTATTCCTTGGTATAAAAATTCAAATTGGCTTCCCCGAAGGCTTCTTGCCTGCAAAAAGCAGGTTAAGACAGATAATGCCCAGCTCAACGCTGCGATGAGACATTGTGCTAAAGAACTGCTTGCGCAAGCAAACTCTCAGTTGTCCTCATGAGTTTTGCACCATGTTTTAATAAAGCGTCCCACATTGTCAGTCGAAAGCTGTTGCACGTTATGAGAAGGCAAAGAGTTTATAAATTGCTTGCCATAACGCTTACTCACAAGGCGCGAGTCCGCTAATACCAGCACTCCTGTATCACTCTTTGTACGTATAAGTCGTCCTGCCGCTTGCTTGACGGTCAACACTGCTTCGGGAAGAGAGTGTCGCCACCAACTGCGTTCTTCTCGAAGGTCACGCTCTTGCACTAATGGGTCGCGTGGATTGGCAAAAGGTAATTTAGGGATAACGACACAACGCAAAGTGTCTCCCGCCGCATCAAACCCCTCCCAAAAGGACCTGAGGGCAAGTAATGATTGCTGCTTATTGGCAAGGAAGTTATCCCGTAAAAGCCTGGCTGAAGTTCCTCGCTCTTGGCAGCGCAAATCCAAACCCTCAGACGCCAAACGGGGTTTGAGTTTGTCAAAAACAGCCTCCATATCGCGACGATTGGTAAAAAGGGTAAGTGTCGAACCACGCATGGCTATGTGGACATCAAAAAGCAAATCACAAAGACGGTCGATATAGCCGAGATCGTTTGGTGCGGGCATGTCTTGTGCTACCACAACAGCCATGTTGCGATCAAAATCAAAGCTTGAGTGCATTTGGACATTGTGATGAGCGGTTTTGGGAATACAATCGAGCCCTACTGAACAATCAAAATGCTCAAAAGAAGAGCCGATGGTCATTGTTGCAGAAGTAAAGCTCACGGAGCTCATCTCGGGTAGCCATCTCGTTGCTAAATCTGCACCGATATCAAGTTTTTCTGCACGTAGACGCTCGGTTCCTGCATCACGCTTACGACTAGGCAGATCGGCAGAATAGACATAGCTGGTATCTGTCCCCGCCAAAATGAGCTTGAGCGTTTCAAACAACTCGGGAATAAAGCGCACTGCCTCAGCAAGTTCAGCTCCTGCCTTAGCGTCGGATGCTATTAGTGCATCTACAGTTGCTTTTGCTGCACGCGTGCATTCGTCAAGCGTGTCGATGGCTATAGTGCCTGTCGCATCAATCTCTTTCCAAAGCTTACCCGCGCGGAGTTTTTCATCAATCCAAACGTTTGTGCGCTCATACATACTTTCGGTAGAATTTCCCGAACGGCTCAGCGCGCCGACTGCCTCAAAAAGTGCCGATATCGTTACTGCACAACGAGCTGCGATGGCTGACAGTTTTGTAAGCAGGCGAATAGACAAAGCGGGGTCTTCGATTTGTCCCGCCTTGGCCAATAAGGCTTTGATAACCCCTGTACGTGAGCTGCCCAACAATTCAAACGAAGTACGTATCTCCTCGTAAGAGGCTTCCTTTGCCCATTGCTTACGGGCTTCATCTACAAAACCGTGTGCCTCATCAATAACCCAGTGGCGAATAGGAGGTAAAATATGCCCTTCTGCCTCTACGTCACGCAACAACAACGAATGATTAGTTACCACGATATCTGCCGCCGCAGCACGACGCCGAGCGCCAAAAACAAAACACTCGTGGGGGTAGTATGGACAGCGATTGCGCAAACAACGCGATGAGCTCGTTGTAAGCATTTGCCGTGGAACAAGACGCCAGCGTATACCAAGAGAGTCCAGGTCTCCTTCAGGAGATTGACAAGAGTAGCTATAGGTCACTGCAAGCGCTGTCAGCATCTCTGAAGCGCTTGTCTGCGTAGATTTGTTAGCTTGAACAACGGCATCTACGGGCAAATTACCTCCTGTAGCTCGCTCAAGACACAACAAACAAGGATAGTGTTCGTAACCTTTGAGGCTTGTGTAGTTCAAACCATTGGGTAAAGCCTTTGCAAGAGCTGGTAGTTCGTGAGAAATCAGCTGGTCGGTAAGGGCGTTTGTTTTGGTAGCAACACCCATGCTGATATGGTTACGCTGTGCAAAAAGTGCTTCAGGCAAGAGATAGGCAATGGACTTACCTACACCTGTACCAGCCTCAATGGCTCGGTGAGTAGAGCTTGACAGAGCTGCTGCCAGCTCTTTTGCCATAATTATTTGCTCGGGTCGCTGCTCATAGCTGTCATACATCCGTGGCACAATACCATCTTTAGTAAAGGCAGCCTCTACCTCGCCCTCATTAAGAGGATGCAGCTCGAGCAGCTCTGCTGCATCTTCATGTAGCTGCATATACTCACTATCAAGCAAATCCATGCGTGCAGTTTTAAGATGAAAGGAGGACTGTTCCTGCTCAAGGGCTAGGTGCCTTACGATTGGTCTGTATTGCCAATCCACCTCTTCATGCATGTCTGCAAAAAGCGCTAAGAGGCCTTTTGGTAAATCACATAATGCCAAAAGCAAGATACGCCAAAGCCCACAAAGAGCATCAACATCGTCGGTTGCCCTATGCGTTACCGCATCACAACCAAATATTTTTGCCATTTCTTGTAAACGATGCGACTTGAGACGTGGCAGTGCAATTCTTGATAACGCAAGCGTATCAATCCAGTTATTACTTACCTGATAGCCGCCTTGAACCTTCTCGATAAAGGTTCGGTCAAAAACGGCATTGTGTGCCAGCACAGGCTGCCCCGCAACAAAGCGCGCGAGCTCTGCTACTGCTTGTTTTGCATGAGGAGCATCAGCAACATCAGCCGCTGTGATATGTGTAAGCTTAACAATTTCAGGTGGGATGGGCTTTTTGGGATGCACAAAGGTATCAAAGCGCTCTACTATCTCACGCCCCGAGATGCGTGCGGCAGAAATCTGGATAAGCTCACAATCACGAAAAGACAACCCTGTTGTCTCAGTATCGAGTACAACCATATCCTCTTCGAGCAGACCAAAGCTTGCCTTTTTGGCGCGCGTTTCAAGACTAAGGTATTTCTGTGCGATACGCTCAGGGGTACCTGGGATTAACAGGTCTCGCACACGCTCTTCGTGGGGTTGTGGCACTCTATGCTCCAGCTCTATTACAAGTTTTGGTATCTTGCTTACGCTTGCGCTCTGCTTGTCATATCTGCGTGCGCCTCAAAGGCTAACTCAACAAAGTAGCGGCACAAATCCGGAAATTCAATTCCGCCATGACGTGCGGAATCAGGCAGAAGACTCGTCTGTGTCATACCAGGAATTGTATTGGTCTCAAGGATGACTGGGGTGCCATCTGCACGCACAATAAAGTCACTACGCGACGCACCTAGACAACCGAGCGCTTTATGAGCAGCAACGGCCAACTCTTGAGCACGTGCGTAGACAGCAGCTTCAAGACGAGCAGGAATCACATGGTGCATTGAGGATGGCTCATATTTGACTTTGAGATCATAAAATTCAGCACCGGTGACGATTTCGACTACAGGCAGCGCACGAGCTTGAGCATTGCCAATGACAGGCACGGTAATCTCTATACCTTCGATGCATTGCTCAACCAATACGCGATCGCCTTGTTTGCCAGCAAGCTCAATAGCTGCAGCAAGCTGGTTGGCGGCTGTGACGCGAGTTATGCCGTAGCTCGAACCATTTGCTGCTGGTTTGACAAAAAGTGGCAAGCCCAGCTTTTCTACCAGCTGATTTAGTTGTTCTTCTGTGGGAATGAGCTTATGTGCAAGAGCTACACCTTCGGGGCAAGGGATATGGGCTGAGCGATATACGTCTTTTGCCATGTCTTTCTCGGTACCTACTGCAGATGCAAGCACACCTGAGAAGGTATAAGGCATATGAAGAATCTCTAACAACCCCTGAATGCAGCCATCCTCGCCAAAATGACCATGCATAGCAATGAACGCAACGTCAAAACCACCGCGTGATAGACGCTCTACGAAGCCATCTTCAGCAACATCCAACAGTTCAACCCGGGCAAAGCCTGCTTGTTGCAAAGCCTGTGCACAAGCACGACCCGAATCAAGAGAAATCTCTCGTTCGTCTGACCAGCCACCAGCAAGAACTGCTACTCGACTATCCAAAACATCTCTCTTATCCATGAAGATAACTCCTCATATACCCTCACGCTACCCAGCTTGCATTAGACTGCCATCGTACGCAAGCGCTGCGGACGGGCAGTTAATGTTAGAGCATACTCCTGTCAAGCCAGCGACCGGTGCCAAGCGAAGCTGTGAGGCAAGAAAACATGCAAGACCCCATAACAAAGACGAATATTCGTTCCTTAGACCATAGTGAGTTGCAGAAATTACTTACAGACCTAGGTCAACCTTCTTTTCGAGTAAAACAAATTGAAGAGTGGCTTTGGGAGAAAAACGCTCATGATTTTGATGAAATGACCAACCTGCCAAAGACTTTACGCGAGGCGTTGAAAGAGCGTTGCACTCTTGGCGGTGTTTCTGTGATAGCGCGTCAGCTTTCCGGTGATGGTAGCCGTAAATATCTACTACGTTTTTCCGACGGAGTCTCCGTCGAGTGTGTAGGCATGCCTTCTCGCGGCCGTCTTACTGTTTGTGCTTCTACACAGGCGGGCTGTGGTATGGGTTGCGCCTTTTGTGCAACAGGAGCAGCAGGCCTTACGCGCTCCTTGAGCTCATCTGAGATTTATGAGCAGGTTATGCATGTTCGCGATGATTTTGGCAGCCGCGTCACCAGTGTAGTTATGATGGGCCAGGGTGAACCGTTTGCAAACTACGACGCAACCCTTGCTGCTTTACGCAAGCTTAACTCCCCTGATGGTGCTGGTATAGGAGCGCGTCATTTAACGGTATCTACCTGCGGAATTATTCCCAACATTATCAGGTTTTCTAAAGAGCCTGAGCAGTTTACCTTGGCTGTTTCCCTACACTCTGCAGTCCAAAGTACGCGCAACATGTTGATGCCTCATGTAAAACGATACTCACTTCTGCGTCTCTATGATGCTATGGGTGAGTATGTTGACCGCACTGGTCGCCGTCCTACCTATGAGTACGCTCTTATTAAGGGCATTAACGATAGCGATGGTGAATTAGGTGCGCTTTGCGATTTTTGTCGCGATAATCTAGCACACGTCAATATTATTCAACTCAATGCAGTTAAGGGTTCTCGTTTTGCTCCTGTATCCGAGGCTCGTGCGCAAGAATTTGTTCGTGCTCTCAACAAGGTTGGTGTTGAAGCGACTATCCGTAATTCCAGAGGTGCTGATATTGATGCAGCATGTGGACAACTACGTCAAAATTACGATAAATAACGGTCTGTAGAGAGTCACTCCATAGACCGTTAATACAAACATATGTTCTGTTATTTAGAACCCGAGCTTTTCCCATTGAGCTTGGGTTCTTTTTATATTTTCAGGATCTGATTCCTCGACGACAATTCCCTGTCGCTCTTCTATTGAGTTTTTTATTTCCGCAAGGCTCTCAGCTACTGTTTTCGCTGTTTTTTTTGCCTGCTCTTTTGCTTCAGGTGTTAGGAGCAACTGATAAGCAGCAAATGTAGATGCTCCAAAAATAACTAGGGTCCAAATTCTCAGTTTAGTTTTCCTCATGATTCTCCCCCACCATGGCACTGCGACTTAGCTGTTCTACAATACGCGCCAGATCATCCTCGGAGGCAAACTCTATCTCAATCTTATTTTTATTTCGAACACGCTTTACTTTAACGCTCATATCAAGTGCTAATCGTAATTGGCGCGCTGCACGTTTAAAAGATTGGGGTGTCGGTTGGCGATGCACAACGTTTGCTTCAGTATTGCCGGAAAAAAGCGGTGCAAGTCTTTCTGTCTGACGGACCGTCAAATTATCTTTTATGATTTTTTCAGCAAGCCTAATCCTGCCATCTTCATTAGGAACTGCAAGAATTGCACGAGCATGCCCTGCGGTTAACGATCCTTCTGCCATCATGTCCTGTACTTCTTTTGGTAAATCAAGAAGACGCAAGGTATTAGCAATGGCAGAACGTGATTTAGAAAGGATGTTTCCTAATTCTTCTTGTGTTAATCCATCTTTATCTATAAGTTTCCGATATCCCTGCGCTTCTTCCATAGGGTTTAAATCAGAGCGCTGTAAATTTTCGATGAGTGCTAATTTAAATACCTCATCATCGCTAATTTCGCGGATAACTACAGGTAGGTCTTTAAGACCGATGCGTTTTGCAGCCTGATAACGGCGTTCACCAGCAACGATCTCATAGTAAGTTCCTTTTTTACGTACTAAAAGCGGCTGTAAAATACCATTTTTTTCAATCGAATCGGCGAGCTCCTGCAATGCAGATTCATCAAAGTTCTTTCTTGGTTGATTCTTATTGGGTTTTATATCTTTTAATGGGAGTTCAGTTGTAGGAATAGTACCAACTTCTGCATTTGCTTCTCCCATAAGTGATTCTAAACCTCTACCGAGTCCTGACTTTCTAGCCACGGCGCACCACCTCTCGTGCCAATTTTGAATATGCAAGGGAACCAGTGCTCAGATGAGCATACATAGATACGGGAAGTCCATGACTAGGGGCTTCGGAAAGCTTAACGTTTCGCGGAATAATGGTTTTGAATACTTTATTCCCGAAATATTTTCGTACCTCTTCAACTACCTGATTGGAAAGGGTTGTTCGGCGGTCATACATCGTCATTACAACACCAAAAACATCGAGATTGGGATTAAGACGATTTTTTACCATCTTCATCGACTCGAGAAGCTTTGTAACACCCTCAAGTGCGTAAAACTCGCACTGAATAGGTATGAGTAATGAATCACAAGCAACTAATGCATTGATGGTTAACAAACCAAGTGAAGGAGGACAATCGATAAACACGTAATCAAACTCATCTTTTATCTCAGAAAGTATCATTTTGAGAATAGATTCACGTGCAATAGCTGAAACAAGTTCGATTTCAGCACCAGCGAGTTGAATTGTTGAGGGAATGAGAAACACTTTTGGCTCAACTGTATCGTGTATAAGCTTTTCAATAGGGAAATCTTGTAAAAGTGCGTCATAAATATCTTCTGTAAGGTCATCTTTTTCAATACCATAGCCGCTCGTGGTATTTCCTTGAGGATCTAGGTCAAGAAGTAATACTTTTTTTCCTTGTTCCCCAAGAGACGCTGCTAGATTGACTGCAGTTGTGGATTTTCCCACGCCGCCTTTTTGGTTGATAATCGCTAGGACCTTGGCGGCTCTATCAGGAAAAGCTCTTTTTACATCTTTAAAAGGCACCTTTCCTCCTTTAATCTGTATTTAGTGCTCGTTTAAAGTAATACTGTTTCACGTGAAACATATTTCTCTCACTATAGTAATAGATACCTGAACTTTTTTGTTTAATTGTTTCACGTGAAACGTTTACTTTTTATTCTTTTGGACATAAAGGATGATGTTGAGCAACTCCCACGTTTCTTGGTAATTTTATTTTTGCTTTTCCTGTCTTTTGATAGATAAAAATACTACGAAATCCTGCATTATGTGGAAGTGCAAGTGTTTCACGTGAAACATACGTCATCCCACATAGATCGGCTGCATAGAGTGATGCCTTGCATTCCTCTTCAGAGGGTACCGCTTTCATAACAACAAGATAGCCAGATGAAGAAAGTAAGGGCGAAGCGTATTCAATAAGGGTGCTGAGCTGAGATACTGCCCGGGCTAAAATGAAATTAAAACTTTGTGGCTGTATTTTTGCCAATTCCTCAGCACGTATTGCCTGAGCAGAACAATTATTCAGTTCGAGCTTATCAATAAAGTGTTGTACTTCTTTGATTTTTTTTGCTGTGGAATCAATGAGCATAAACTGGGATTCCGTGCAGATAGAAAGAGGAATACCAGGAAAACCAGCTCCCGTACCAATATCTAAACAATGAGATTTTTTAGCTAATCCTAGCTTTTGGAGTGTGGTTAGGGATGTTAAAGAATCCAAAATGTGCTTATCAATACCATCCTGCCAGCCCACTATACGTGTGAGATTTACAAACTGATTTCTCTCAATAACGCACTCAAGATGTTTCAGGAGCTTTTTAGCTTCCTCATTACTCAACTCTATCTCATACTGTTGTGCCTCTTGTATAAGCGTTTGAATATCCTGCTCTGTCATTTGAAACCTCATATCTCATGACAAAAATCTGTACAACAAGGATTATTGTCAAAACATCAAATCGTTTGTAAATAAAATTATTGTGCCACAAAAAAAGACCCTTCCAAAAGAAGGGTCTTTTTTTACTTGTATGTATGTACTGGATTTATATCCCGTTTTTTACATAGGTAACAACTACATGGCGATCAAAATCGTCACCTTCAGAATGAGTAGCAATCTCAGAATCGGCAACAAGCGCAAGATGTATGATACGACGCTCATACGCAGACATAGGAGGTAGAGAGGCGCGTCCATGCTGACGCTTAGCACGAGCGGCAGCATTATGAGCAAGAGATTGCAGTTTTGCACGACGGCGAGACTTATAGCCCTCGATATCAACAACTACGGGATAATGAAAATGCAAAATATTGCTGAGGTATGCGGTAAGCAGGGATTGTAGGGCTTCAAGCGTCCTACCATGACGCCCAATCAATACTGCCAGGTCGCCACCGCTGACATCTAGAATTAGCTCACCTTCAGCACCTTCATATTCATCAATGGCAATATGGTCTTCACCAAAGAAAGAAAGAAGACTGCGCACATATGAAACTGCGATATCGGCAATAGTATCTAGATCAGACTCAGTTAGAGCACTTCCGCTTTCATAATGCTCTTTAAGACTTGCATACTGATCAACAGTATCTGAGCTCTGCACAAGTTCTTCTTCCATTGAATCCTCCTGCAAAAACCCAGGATAAAAACCTGGATTAACAGCAATCTATACTTAAAAATAAAAACGCATATACGAGAAATTACTAAGATTTTTTATGTTGACGGGGTTTGTATTCGCGGCGTACAACTGAGATATTATTTTGAATACCTTGGGCTTCGAGTTTTGCTTGCATGTCTGCTTTAACCTGATCCATTACTCGCTGCATCACGAGTTTCTGCTGGATAACTTGCCAAATAGCAGATGTGTCATAGTACAAAATAACTGCAGCAGGCAGACCCCAACCAACCCATACCATCATGAGTGCCATACCAACCCCCATGATGATCATCTGATTGCGTTGTTCTTCGGGAGTATTACCCGCATTCATCAACATCGGTACAAGTGTTAGTACACCAAAAAGTAGTACTAAAAAGATATAGATAGCTGCAGCCGAAGAACCGCCCGAGGCTAAGGTGGAAGCTGCAGACGCAGAAAGCGACGGCAAAATACTTAAGAAGTGAGCTGTCTTAGGTACCTGTCTCGCTACCGTAAATAAAGCAAAAAATACCGGCATCTGCAAAAGAATAGGAAGGCAGCCTCCAAGCGGATTAAACTTGTTGTCGGCATAAAACTTCTGCATTTCCTTTGCCTGGCGCTCGGGGTCATCAGCATAACGCTCCTGAATATCCTTCATGAGCGGCTGGAGAGCTTGCATCTTTGCAGAAGATGCGGTCGATTTGGTCATCAGTGGTACCAAAATAATACGAATAATGACCGTTAAGACGATTACTGCAATACCCCAGTCACCAGTAAGTCCGGCAAGTGAGTCTAAGATTTGGTATAAAAATCTAACGAACCAATCCCACATATTTCCTCCGAGCATCGCTTAGGGCACAGGATCAAATCCACCTTTATAAAAGGGGTTACAACGAAGAATACGCCGCAGTGCAAGCCATCCGCCTTTGAGAACTCCATAACGTTCAATAGCAACCATCGCATATTCAGAGCAGCTTGGGCTATATATACATGCATCTGGAAGAAGGGGAGAGATAAAACGCCTATAAAAACCAATGATAAAAAGAAATGCTCTTTTCATTGTGGGTATCCCCTATATTCCAGACTTACGAAGTAGACCCGTGAGCTCGTGAGATATATCTGCAGGATGAGAATCGGCAGTAGCGTCAGTAGCAAATAGAATTACTCTAGCACCTGCGCGAGGCAGGCCACAAAGCCTTGCTGCTTCTCGTAATACACGTTTACATCTATTGCGATGAACAGCGTTTCCTAGCCGTTTTGCTGCAACAAAGGCGACCTTAGATGGGTCGCCTTCATCTCCTTTTAAGACGGTAATTCTCACAAGTCTGCCAGTATAACGACGACCTGAAGAAAACACCGTACTAAATTCCTGCTTGGATTTGATGGTATCCATCAGTAATTAGACAGTGAGCTTCTTGCGTCCCTTGAGACGACGACGAGCAAGTACGGCACGGCCACCCTTAGTAGCCATACGAGCACGAAAACCATGAGTCTTGGCGCGCTTGCGCTTGTTGGGCTGATACGTACGCTTCATGATGTTCCTTCCAAGGCCAAGCGGCCAAATCGACAAAACTAAATGAGCTTTCAAATTGTAGGGTCTACCTGCACGTGTGTCAAACAAACCACAAGTATTCCTTGCATTACGCACTTCTTTTCAAGAAAAATTTTTTTATGCCCTGCAAGAAAAGTTCCAAATACGTGCTAAAAGGTGAAAATTTATCTGCAAAATGATATGATTTTTCAGCACTTATTACTTTTATTACAAGAGGTTATCAACAGAGTTTCTTAATTGATGAAAACTTTCTTTCATATTTTTTCTTGAATGAAACTTTTCAACCATGGAAGAAAAAATGTTGATTATTACCTATAAGGATTGGAGAGCATATGTCACACGCGTTCTACCCATTCGTGGAGAACGTGGAGTCTTCTGCGAATCCATCCCAGCAAAACCTTGAAGAAAAAGATGTATTGAGTTTTTCTGAAGTACATTTTCCTGCACGAATAGCCGTATATGACGATGCAGCAGCAGCACCACGTGTAGTGATTATTGAACCTGCCGATGTACGTGTCTATCTTGAAGAGATAACAAAAGAGGTGACACAGCTTTCCCATCAACAAGGTGGCAGTATCCCGTTTATGGTTATACGTGAAGTTGTTGAAAACCTTATTCATGCTTACTTCATTGAACCTGCAATCTCTATTTTGCCTGGTGGTAATACCATTCGCTTTTCTGATCAGGGGCCTGGCATTAAAGAAAAAGAAAGGGCTATGGAGTACGGCACCACATCAGCTACTGATGAGATGAAAAAATATATTCGTGGTGTTGGTTCCGGCTTGCCTTATGTTCAACAATATCTCTTGGATAAAGGTGGTTCTCTTCTTATAGAAGATAATATGGGCCGTGGCACTATAGTTACCATCTCTATGGGTACTGCTATCAGTAAAGAAGATCTTTCTCGCCCACAACCGCGCCAAGTACCAATGCCAATAAATCCTAACCATACACAAGCGTATGTTCAGGACGTTGCACCAGACAGTACATCCCCTCGTCCTCGTATCTCGGATCGAGGACAACTCATCTTGACATATCTTAAAACTCATGAAAGCGTCGGTCCTACTGATTTGGTAAACGCTTATGGTCGTTCAGTATCTACCTGGTCGCGCGAATTACAAACCCTTGATGAAAGTGGTTTGACCTATAAACAGCGAGGTGGACAAAAACGACTATTAACTGCAACAGCTCACCGACTTCTCAACAATTTTGAGGGTTAACCGTCCTTTTTAGCCTATACTAGCGGTACTTTTCAACAAATTTTTTAGACAGGGGACCCATGAGTGAGGAAAAAATGACTGATGCTGAGGCATTATGGGCTGATGTCATTACGCTCCTTAAAGAGCGTGATATGAATGCAGCCACTCTTGCTATGTTACGCAGTTGCACCCCAGCAGATCTCACTGAAGACTCTCTTATCATCGAAACTGAGCTTTCTTTTGCACGCCGCAAAATCGAGCGTGAACAACCACTAATTGAAGAATGCTTAAGTGCTGCTGCTTTTCAACCTTTAACACTCACTGTACGTTTGGGTCACAATAATTCGCAACAAAGTTCTGCTCTTAATCTTTCTGAGTCTCAATCGGAACCTACTGTTATTCTTATCACCTCAAACCAACCCGAATATGTTCCGGATATGGCAAATCAAAAAACACGACCAAGTAATTTCTTGGCGGAGGACATACCTGAAACTGATTCAAAACTCACCTTCGATCGTTTTGTCGCTGGCGAAGAAAATATTTTGGCATTTGAGGCGGCAAAACAAGTCGCAAATGGCATTAATAAGAGCTATAACCCTCTTTTTATTTACGGGAAGAGCGGCTTAGGAAAAACTCACTTACTCCGTGCGATCCAAAATTATATTGCTGCTAATGATTCCACGCGACTTTGCGTTTATCGCTCAGCATCACAGTTTGTTGAAGATTATCGCACTTCAATGAATGATCCTTCTGCGCCCCCTCGATCTGCTTTGGCGCGTAGTTATCAAGACGTCGATGTGTTGATTATTGACGATATTCAAAATATGCAGACCGCTGCAGGCACTATTAGATTTTTCTTTGAAACCTTTAATGCATTGGTAAGCCACGGTAAGCAAATTGTATTAGCAGCTGACCGCAGCCCCTCGCAATTAGGTATGGGTGAAAGTAAATTTGACGAGCGCGACACGAGCCGTATGGATTCAGGTGTCACTGTATCTATTCAGGTGCCAGATTATGAGCTCAAATTAAACCTCGTTAACGCGTTTTATGAGAGTATGCGCTCAGATGCGTCTGAAGAACATATTCAGGGGATGGATGGAACAATCTCTGAAGACCTTCGTCGTTTAATGGCTGATCGTGCTGGAACTTCTATTCGACTCATTAAAGGTTTCGTACAGTCGCTTCTTATGCTTGCACATCAAAAAGAGAGTCGTGGGGGAGCGCTCAGTCGTGAAGATGTTATTCGTGCCTCTCAACAAAAATGGCCGACAGGGCAAAAGATTGTCACCGTCAGTCACATTCAAAAAGCTGTGGAAAACTATTACGATATTTCTCACGAAGATTTAGTTGGTTCAAAGCGAAATAAAGAGTTGATGGAACCACGGCATGTAGCTATTTGGCTCACAAGGGAGATGACAGACAACACGCTTGCAGATATTGGCAAGAAATTTGGCAATCGCACTCATGCAACTGTTAAACACTCCATAGCGTGGGTTGAAGATATAAAAACAAAAGATCGCCTTTTCCATGACCGTGTTGACTCACTTCAAAATGACATTAGCGACAAGGCATAAAAGCTCATAAAGGCGGTTTGTAAAAAACTACGTTAAAGGAAGGTTTGAAGAAGTAAAAAATTTCCCTCATTTTTACTACAGGGTATTTTTTTGTTGATGATGAAGAAAGATTGTAAGGATTTGTAACTAAAAAAATTAGCTTTGTACTGGTAGTTTGTAAGGTTTTCTACTTTTCTACAGGCATTACTAATTCTATTAGTTTTTATTTATATAGATATATATAAGTACTCAGGTGTGGGAGGTTTGACATGAGGTTCTCGGTTAGTCAGTCTGCATTAGATGTAGCTCTCTCAGTAGTTTCAAAAGGCTTAGCGACAAATTCAACTCTTCCTATACTTGTGGGAATATATCTTAAAGCTGATGAAGGCACCTTAACTCTTCAGACAACGGATCTTACTATTTCAATACGTCATAATATTCCGGCTAATGTTGAAGAACCAGGAGAAACGGTTGTTTCAGGAAAAATGCTCGCGAGCATTGTGAAAAATCTTCCCGATGCAGCGGTAAATTTTGAAGCAACACCTCATGGTTTGACTATCAGTTGTAATCGTTCAAATTTTAATCTTTATGCGCTTGAGCCTGCAGATTTTCCGGAATTTCCTGAATTTGAACTTCAAAAGTCTCTTGAGTTGCCCAGTGATACCTTGGGGCAAATGGTTAACAAAGTCTATCGTGTGGCTTCAAGAGATACGTCTCGTGCAATCTTGCAAGGTATTCAACTCACCGTTGATAACAACACTATTCGTTTGGTAGCTACTGACTCATATCGTTTGGCGGTTTGTGATACTCACACCGAAACAGGTGAAGAAAAATTTTCTGCAATCGTTCCTGGAGCTACCTTCCATGAGGTATTAAGTTTACCCTCGATGACTGATAAGTTGATGATTGGCACTACTGAAAATCAAGTAGTTTTTATTTTTGGCGATACTACCTTTATTTCTCGTAGAATTGAGGGTAATTTTCCCAACTATAAACAGTTAATCTCATCGTCTTGTACCACCAAACTTAAACTTTCAACTCAACGCCTCAATGCAGCTCTTCGAAGGGTATCAGTTGTTGCTCTTACTAATCCTTCTGTGCGCTTTGACGTCGATGTTGCCGCAGGTATTTTACAATTGACTGCATCTACGCCTGATCAAGGTGAAGCTCATGAGACCCTTCCTATTGAAGCTGAAGGAGAAGATGTTGCTATAGCCCTGAATCATCGCTTTATTTCTGATTGCGTGAGTGCGGTAGGTGATGATGATGCCTTATCTTTAGAGCTTGAAGGGTCCATGCGTCCTGGTGTCTTTAAGAGTTATGGCACTATTAACTACCTCTATCTCTTGATGCCTGTCAGACTCTAAGGGATACGCGTGGGACTCAAGGTACATAGGTTAAAACTGCAAGACTGGCGTAGTTTTAAAGAAAAAGAGTTTATTTTCTCTCCTGGGGTAACGGTTCTTGTGGGACCGAATGCCGTAGGAAAAACCAACACTATTGAGGCCTTACAGCTGCTCACAGCGGGATATTCTTTTCGTAAACCTACGCCTGCGCAATTAATTAAACAAGATACGGACAGTGCACAAATTGCTGCAGAGCTTACAGGAGATGGACGCCTTATCGATGTAGTGTGTCAGGTCAAAGGAAATAGGCGGAGTTTTTTTACTAACAATAAGACTTGTAAAGCAGGAGATATGCCCCGCTCTCTTATGTCTATTCTTTTTAATCCTGACGATTTATCTTTAGTCAAAGGCTCTGCTCGATTACGCCGTGATGAATTGGATGATTTCGGTAAGCAAGCAGCAGTAGGATATGCCAATTTATTGAGTGCCTATCAACGTACAGTTGAGCAGAGAAATCGCCTCCTCAAAGATACATATCCAAATTTTTCGCTTTTAGAAGCTTGGGATGCTTCACTTGCCCTTGGTGGTGCATCCCTTCTTTATGCGCGGCTCCGCATGTTTCAACGTCTTTGTAAGAAAATGATTCCTATCTACCAAAAAATATCTGATGGAGAAGAACTCAGTTGTCACTATATTTCTTCACTTTCCCAAAATGACGATAATGACGTGAAAGTGGAAGAGTTGACAAAAAACGAACTTGTGGACAAGCTCACGCGTGCGCTTCAACAATCACGAGAAGATGATCTTCGGCGTCAACAGACACTTATTGGTCCTCATCGTGATGATGTATTGTTTGAAATAAGTGGACGCTCAGCACGTAACTTTGGATCACAAGGTCAACAACGTTCGGTCGTACTTGCGTGGAAAATGGCTGAAGTGGAAGTGGCAAAAGAGATCGTCGGATCGACACCCCTTTTACTTCTTGATGATGTGATGAGTGAACTCGATGAAACGCGCCGTCTAGCGGTGGTGAACTTTGTTAAAAAGGATATTCAAACAGTAGTAACGACGACGAATCTGGGATATTTTAGCGACGAGTTACTTGAGCAAGCGGAGGTTATTCATTTTGAGCCCCAACTATGAAGAATATGCTCGTCTTGAAGATCCACAGTTTCAACCTACCGAAGTTAGTCATCTCCTTGAGCAAGTACTCGGTACGAGTGTATTTTCTCGTGCAAATCAGTTGAAGAGAGCGACTCAGGCTTGGAATGAAGCAAACGGTGACCGTGAACGTGCTCATACAAAAGCAGTATTTTTAGCCCCACCCCGTGCTCATGGATGTACACCAAGACTCGTCGTATATGTTGACTCAAATGTTTTGCTTGCGGATTTCAAAACTAATACTGAACTTTATCTGGCGCGCCTCGCTAATTGGGGATTTGAAGTCTCTCATATAGATTTTCGTCTTTCAAGAGCAGCAGGAAGAGCTTCGGCGGAAACTGAATTTTTTCGAGAGAATAAGAGTGTGTATAGTGATAAATCAGCTAGTAAACCTACTTCTTCTGAGCTTGCATATGTAGAAGAAGCGACATCTGAGGTTCCTCCTGAGTTAAAAGAACAAGTACAGCAAGCAATGCTTGCCTTCCTGATAAAAAATAGAACATAATGAGTGAGCTGTTAGCTAGATTTAGGATAGATATTGCCCATTTATGATATTTTACCCTTACAAAATAATTACACGGCAGTATTGAGTATCTGAGTGCCTAAAAGAACTATGTAAAAGTAGAAATAAGTATATTTTCTTTCCAGCCTGAAAGAAAATATACAGTAATGGAGTAAAATAAAAGGGATGTTTCGACCCTGGAAGGGGGACTTGTGCCCACGAGCAAAAAAAACGATACCACTAACAACTACGAAGCAACAGACATCAAAATTCTTGAAGGTCTTGAAGCTGTTCGCAAGCGTCCGGGTATGTATATTGGTACGACAAGTTCAGCTGGCCTTCATCATCTCGTCTGGGAGATTGTTGATAACGCTGTAGACGAGGCGATGGCTGGTTTTTGTAATAAAATTAAAGTTACCATTCATCCCGATAATTCAATTTCGGTTGAAGATAACGGCCGTGGTATCCCTGTCGCCAATCATCCCAAAAAACGTATGCCAACTCTTGAGGTCGTTCTGACTATTTTGCATGCAGGCGGCAAATTTGATAACAACGCCTATAAAGTTTCCGGTGGCTTGCATGGTGTAGGTATATCTGTTGTCAATGCTCTTTCCAAGCGCCTTGTTGCACAGGTTAAGCGCGATGGTGGCATCTTTGAGATGGAATTTTCTCGTGGTAAAACCACCAAAAAGATGGAAAAAATAGCTAAGTCCAAAGCCACAGGTACCACTATTACTTTTTGGCCCGATGACATGATTTTTGAGACGACAACGTATGATTTTGACACCTTGCGTGATCGTCTCCAAGAAACGGCTTTTTTAAATAAAAATCTTAAAATTATTTTGATAGATGAGCGTGAATTAACGCCGCGTACTGTTGAATTCTGCTATGCCGGCGGCATTGTAGACTTTGTTAAATATCTCAATAACGAGCAAAAAGTCCTTGAAAGATGTGCAACTCCTATTTATATCGAGGGTACATCTGACCCGGATGCCCCCTTTAGTCAAAAAGGCGAGGTAGAAGTTGCAATTCAGTGGAATCAAGGTTATTCTGAGCACGTGATGAGTTTTGCAAATGACATTTTTACTGAAGAGGGTGGTATGCATCTTGAGGGCTTTAGAACTGCTCTCACTAAGGTAGTAAATGACTATGCTCGTTCTCATAAACTACTTAAAGATAAAGATCCCAACCTCCAAGGTAACGACCTTCGCGAAGGCTTAACGGCTATTATTTCAGTTAAACTTCCCGACCCACAGTTTGAAGGTCAAACCAAGGCAAAGCTTGGTAGTTCTTACATGCGCACCCTGACCAACAGGGTAGTCTCTCAAGGCATGACCGACTATCTTGAAGAACATCCAAATCAAGCAAAAGAAATCTTTAAAAAAGCCAGTTCGGCGGCTAAAGGTCGTATGGCTGCTCAAAAGGCACGGCAAGCAACACGTCGTAAAGGACTGCTTGAAAGCGCAAGTCTTCCCGGTAAACTTGCCGACTGTTCTGTGCGTGATGCTGAGATGACAGAACTTTTCATTGTTGAGGGTGACTCTGCAGGAGGCTCTGCCAAATCGGCACGTGATCGCTCCATTCAAGCAGTTCTTCCTCTGCGCGGAAAGATTTTGAACGTTGAACGCGTACAAGAGCATCGTGCACTGAGCTCTGAGACAATTCAGTCTTTGATTACTGCCATTGGTACAGGTGTACCCCCCGAGTTTGATGTTTCTAAGGCGCGTTACCACAAGATTGTCATCATGACAGACGCTGATGTTGACGGTGCACATATTCGTATTTTGCTGCTTACCTTCTTCTATCGCTTTATGCGACCTATGATTGATGCGGGTTATATCTATGTTGCTCAGCCGCCTCTCTACCAGCTAAAACCTAAGGGTAAAAAGCACGGAAAGTATATTTATACGGATGAGGAATTAGCACTTGAAGCCAGTAAGTTTGAGGACGCGAGCAAATATACAGTTCAGCGTTACAAGGGCTTAGGTGAGATGGATCCCGAGCAACTTTGGACAACCACTATGGATCCCAAAAACCGTATTTTGCTTAAGGTAACTATTGAAGATGGCATGGCAGCCGAGCGTGCAGTTGCTGATCTTATGGGCACACAAGTAGAAAAGCGTAAGGACTTTATCCAGACGCATGCAAAGGACGTCAGGTTCCTCGACATCTAATGCACGAATCGTTGATAGAACTTAAGCATCCATACACGTCTGATAGAAAGGCCTAGGTTTTATGGCAGATGATCACAACACTCCTCCTGAGGATGACTTTGTCGATTTGACTAACGATGATGCTTATGAGGATGAAAATATTGATGAGACAGAAGAAAACGATGAGGATGTTGATCTCGTAGAGGATTATGACGAAGACAATCCACCGGTGACACCAACGCTTGGTGGAGGAGCAGGTCTTGATCCCACCATCTCTGATGAGGCGGGTACACGTCTTTCTTTGGTAGATATTCATGGTGGTACACTCAAACCCGCTGATATGGCTACCGAAATGAAAGCATCGTTTCTTGAGTATTCGATGTCAGTTATCGTTGCTCGTGCTCTTCCTGATGTAAGAGATGGCTTAAAGCCCGTTCAGCGTCGTATTCTTTATGCGATGAACGAGGCACATATTGTGCCTTCCCGTCCTCACAAAAAGTCCGCTTGGACTGTTGGCGAAGTTATGGGCAAATACCACCCCCATGGAGACTTGTCCATTTACGATGCAATGGTGCGTCTTGCTCAAGACTTTTCTATGCGTCTGCAGTTGGTAGATGGTCACGGTAACTTTGGTTCTATCGATGGTGATCCTCCCGCAGCAATGCGTTATACCGAGAGCCGCCTTACGTATGCCGCAATGGAAATGCTGCGCGACATGGATAAAGAAACAGTTGACTCTCAGCCAAACTATGACGAGTCATTGCAAGAGCCTGCGGTTTTACCTGCTCGTTTTCCTAACCTCTTGGTAAACGGTAGCCAAGGTATTGCTGTTGGTATGGCAACCAACGTTCCTCCTCATAATCTTGCAGAGGTGACCAATGCTGTCTGCACGATGATTGACAACCCTGAGGTAAGCACGGAAGAGCTTATGACAGTGTTGCCAGGTCCTGACTTCCCCACAGGTGGCACCATCATGGGCACTGACGGGATTCATGATGCGTATGAAACTGGTCGAGGAACAATTACGGTGCGCGCCAAGGTTCATGTTGAGCAACGAAAAAACGGTCGCCAGCGCCTAGTAGTAACTGAGATTCCCTACCAGGTAAATAAGGGCACACTTCAGGAGCGTATTGCCCAGCAGGTGAACGAAAAGCGCATCGAGGGCATTTCTGATATGCGCGATGAATCCAACCGCAAGGGTATGCGTATTGTTCTTGATCTCAAAAACGGTGCTGTGCCTCAGGTTGTTCTCAATAACCTTTACAAGCGCACTCAGCTGCAGTCAAACTTCAATGTCATCAATATCGCGCTGGTAGATGGTGTACCTCGCACACTGACCCTGCGTCAGATTATTGGTCACTATATTGACCATCAAGTTGATGTGGTGACACGCAGAACTGAGTATGACCTTGCAAAAGCGCGCAAAGATTTGCATATTCGTGAGGGTCTGCTTATTGCGGTCGATAATATCGATGAAATTGTTCATATCATCCGCAGCTCTCATGACGATACTGAAGCAAAGTCTCGTATGCACGAGCGTTTTGGCATTGATGAAATCCAAGCAGAAGCAATTCTTCAAATGCGTCTACGCCGTTTGACCGGTCTTGCACGCGAGGAGCTTGTGGCACAGATTGAGGAGCTCCGTAGCCGTATTGCCTACTTTGAAGATTTGCTTGCTCACCATGACAAGATTTTGAGCGTTATCAAAGACGAGCTCCGTCAGATTTCCGATCGCTTCTCTGATAAGCGTCGTACTCAGATTTCTCAGGTTGGCGCTCAAGATCTTGATGTTGAGGACCTCATTGCCGAAGAAGATATGGTTGTGACCGTTACTCACGGTAGCTATATCAAGCGTTTGCCTGTAGCAACCTATCGTAGTCAAAAGCGTGGCGGTAAGGGTATTCAGGGTTTGTCGCTCAAAGAAAGCGACTTCGTTGAGGATTTGTTTGTTGCCTCGACCCATGATTATGTGATGTTCTTTACCAACAAAGGTAAGGTGTATCGCTTTAAGGTGCATGAACTGCCGATTGGCTCGCGTCAGTCGCGCGGCTCTGCTTTGGCAAATGTTATTAAGACATTGTCTGAGGACGAACGCCTGTCAGCTGTTATGGTCTGTCGCGCATTTCCCTCTGATGAGTATCTGATGTTTGCAACGCAGTCAGGCATGGTCAAAAAGACGGCCATGAGTGCTTACGATAACAGTCGACGTGATGGGCTGATTGCTATTAACCTAAAGGCTGGCGACGAACTTGTGAGCGTCCGTCGTGTTCGTAAGGGTGAGTTGGTCATTTTAACCTCTGATTTGGGCAAGACCATTGTTTTTGATGAGGAGGTTGTGCGTCCTACTGGTCGTGCAAGCGCTGGTGTAAAGGGTATTACGCTGCGTGGAGAAGCCAAGGTCTTAGGCATGGAAATTTCCAACGGCCAAGGAGACCTCTTTGTTATCACCGAGAAGGGTTATGGTAAACGCACGCCGATTAAGGAGTACCCACTCCACAACCGTGGTGGTCAGGGCGTCTTTACCATCTCAATGAATGCAAAGAAGGGCGCCCTTGTGGGTTGTCGCGTAGTAGGCCCTCAGCATGAACTGATGATTGTGACAGAGGCCGGCGTGATGATTCGCGTCAAGGCAACTGATGTTTCTCGACTGGGTCGTGCAACCACTGGCGTTAAGGTTATGAACCTTGCTGACGGCGATCGTATTTCTGCGGTAGCCCGCATGGTTGCTCATAAGAAAAAGGCAGCTCGCGCAGGGGTGGTCGGACAGGCAACACTCGATTTAGCAGCGGCTGGTGCGCGTGATGCTGACGATGAAGAACCAGTTGACGTTGGTGGTGAAGAGCAGCTTAACGAGGATCTTCTTGACGACGAAGAATAAACATTAAGGGTGTCTATTTGGCACCCTTTTTTATTGCGCATATTGTTTGTACTATATAGGGTAGAACCCGCCTTTCGGGCACGAGCGACGTCAGGCGGGTTCTTTGAAAAATTGACGTTTAAGATATCCAATTTAAAACGCTCAGCCACAAAGGGATAAAAACGCCTTTTTCTGCGTCTTTTTTACTAAGCAAAGAAGTATTTATTCATTAAAATCGTCAGCAGAGAGACTTTCAACAAAATCGTGGAATTCTTCAAGCTCTCGAGATTTTTCTTCTTTTTCTACGGCGTCAAAGTTAGGCATTGTTGCGGTAGCAAGCACCGAATCATCCGCATAGATAGGCACCCCAGCACGTACAGCCAAAGCGATTGCATCAGAAGGACGACTGTCCACATCAAAAGTTTGGCCGTTATAGTCACGCAACATGAGATTTGCAAAGAAAGTAGTCCCATGAACAGCAACAATAGCGACCCCTACCAGCTCTGCTTCTAGGCGATCAAGTACCGAAAGCATAAGATCATGAGTCTTGGGGCGTATTTCGTGGGCTGCAATACCCATAGAGATAGAGGTAGCTTCAACCACCCCAATACGTATAGGTAGCTCGGTAGCAAGACCCTCAGAGGGTTTGCGTGGTGTGAGAGTTACCAACGAAGCGATGGGGCCACCGCCGACAACAATTGCCTTTATGTCCATACGAATTAACACGCGAATTCCCTTCTATTGACCGGTTATGGTACCCCATGTGACGAAGTTCAAAAATAGTTCATATTCAAAATTAATCTCAGGCGAAATGTGAATTCTTGTTGACAGAGGCCTGTAGCTGTAATAGGATACATTCTTGCGTTGGGCCCGTAGCTCAGTTGGTCAGAGCGTCCGGCTGATAACCGGGAGGTCACAAGTTCGAACCTTGTCGGGCCCACCACACATTCGTCAATAATCGCCCCAATGATAGCCGAGTCGCCGTTGGGGCGATTATTAGCCGGGGACATAGCTCAGCTGGGAGAGCGCGGGCTTTGCAAGCCTGAGGTCGTGGGTTCGAACCCCATTGTCTCCACCAAAACTAACAGGTCAGAGCTTCGGCTCTGGCCTTTTTTGTCTTTCTTACTTGGAGTGATAGACGAGCCATCATCTACCGTAGAAGTCGCGCTTCCTTTCACGCTAGCTGTTCAGCACCTTACTGTGCTTCAAAACCAATCTCAGTCAAAAGATTAGCTACCAGAGTCATCTGGCGATTTTTTGTGGTCAAGAAGTGCATGTTGTCTAGAGCCATACGCACATTGTTCAAGTGCGCTACCATCGCAAAGAAACTTTAGATTCAAAGAAAAGATGTGCATGACTCGTTTTAACCATAACAATCGCCGCGATGGCATCTCAGCTGAGACAGACCAGCTTTCGTCTGAGCTTTTTGGAGATGCGTTAGACCTTCTTGCCACAAGTGCGCAAATGGGCGTTCTGCTTGTCATAGAAGATGACCAAGGCAATACTGCGAGCTATGAACTTTGCGACGACGGCCCAGAAGCTTTGATTGATGAGGCTTATACGCGTGTTAAAGAAATCAATCACCACAGGGGAGACAAAGAAGCTGGCCTTGGTATGCCCGTCCGTTATGCTATCGCCTATGAAGGCGCAATTGCAGCTGATGATGGCAGCTATCAGGATGCGTTACTTCTAGAATTTGGTGAAAAAGGCTATAAAAGTTATTCGGCTTATAGCTACGTAAAAGGGCGGGGAACAGGCGATAAATTTCAGTGGACCGAGCCTGCTGCTGCTGGTGAAGTTGAGCCCCTGCTCTAGCTTTTATTTGGGCGCCTGCCCGACATTCCAACGTTATGTGCCGTTTTGCGGCCGTCTTGATAGATGGGATACGTATGCTTCAAGAATCCATCCGTAATATTGCAATTATTGCCCACGTTGACCACGGCAAAACCACCTTGGTCGATCAGCTACTCAAGGCAAGTGGTGCATTTCGTGAAAACCAACAGGTAGAAGAGAGAATTCTTGACTCCAATGATCAGGAGCGCGAACGTGGCATCACTATATTGGCCAAAAATATTTCTATTGATTATAAAAACGTCAAAATCAATGTCATTGATACTCCAGGGCACGCTGACTTTGGCGGTGAAGTAGAGCGTGTACTCAAGATGGCAGATGGAGCTCTCTTGCTTGTTGATGCCGCAGAAGGCCCTATGCCGCAGACACGCTTCGTACTTCGCCATGCTATTGATGCAGGCCTTGCGGTGATGGTTGTTATCAATAAGATCGACCGTGATGGAGCAAATCCTGAAAACGCCTTAAATGCGTGCCTCGATTTGATGATGGATTTGGGCGCAAGCGATGATCAGCTTGAGTTTGCAATGGAGCACGTGGTGTATTGCTCGGCAGTGAATGGCTTTGCTCGTCTAGATCCTGATGATGGCAATGATGATATGTTGCCGTTGTTAGACATGATTGTTGATTCTCTACCTGCACCCGACGTCGATCCTACTGGCTCGCTTGCGATGCAATGCGTCACCATCGATCACTCTGAGTATGTCGGTCGTATTGGCATTGGTCGTGTGTATGCTGGAACCATTCACAACGGGGACAAGATACTTGTCGTCAAAAATGATGGCTCGCGAGCTATGGCTCAAATCAAGCAGTTGTTTACCTTTGATTACCTTGGCCGCAAAGAATGTAAAGAAGTTGTCGCAGGCGATATCGCTGCTGTAGTGGGTATTGATTCGACTGATATTGGTGATGTGTATACCGACCCCGAAAATCCTGTTGAACTTGATCCCATTGAAATTGATCCTCCTACGCTTTCCATTGTATTTGAAGCATCTACCTCACCTTTAGTGGGTCGCGATGGCGATATCGTTGGTGGTCGTCAGCTTAAAGAACGCTTGATGACAGAAGCTGAGAACAATGTCACCATGCGTATTGAGGAGTTGCCCGATAAAACCGGTGTTGAGGTTGCGGGACGCGGTATCCTGCACCTTTCGGTGCTCATGGAGTCAATGCGTCGTGAGGGTTTTGAGTTTCAGGTGGGTCGTCCGCGTGTTTTGTTTAAAAAGGCTGCTGATGGTGAGCGCCTCGAGCCTATTGAGCAGGCGGTTGTTGAATGCCCCGGTGAGTTTTCTGGCAAGGTTATTGAGGTGTTTGGCAACAGCGGCGGCACGATGAGCAGTATGGAGGCTGGTAATACCCAGACGCATTTAGAGTTCACTATTCCTACGCGCGGCATTATGGGTCTTAAAAACAAAATTATGAATGTCACCCATGGTGATGCGGTCTTTTATCATACCTTCCTCGAGTATGGACCCTTTGCTGGTAACATTGGCAGCCGCGACAACGGTGCCATGATTTCAATGTCGACCGAAAAAGCTGTGGCATATGCTTTGGGTACCTTGCAGGAACGCGGCAGTCTTTTCGTTGAGCCGGGTACCGAGTGCTATGAAGGCATGTTGGTGGGGGAGCGCAGCCGTCCAGGCGATATGGTAGTCAATATTGCACGCACCAAAAACCTTGGTAACCAACGCTCTTCGACAGCAGATATTTCCGTACAGCTCACTCCTCCCAAAACCTTCTCTTTGGAAGAAGCGTTGGAGTACATCATGGATGACGAACTTGTTGAGGTGACGCCCAAGCATATTCGTATGCGTAAACGCATTCTCAACGATACGGATCGTCGTAAATGGGCTGTTCGTCATGGCATGGTCAAGAAATAAACCGTATTTTGTTTGACTTATTCATGAGGAGAGGCGCTTTCGAACCAGCTGTGGAGGGTTGAGACACTACAAGCCCAGCTCACTGTCTATGGCTGCCGGGTTTTTTGATAATGGTTTCACCGCGGCGACGCCCTTCATTTCTAGCAGCGGTATAGACCACACGAATAGCTTTGCTTGCCCGAGGACTGAGGTCGATGCTGTCAGGGGATAAAACGTTATATTTGAGAGACCAACGACGCATGGCAACCATGGCAAAGACGCAAATAATCAATGCCCAGAGTTTGCGTACCCCAAACATACAAACCGTGCTGTAGTAGAGTGCTCCTCCTACAACCGAGCAGATTGCATAGAGGTTAGAGCGGCGGAAAATTTGAGGCACTTCCCCCAAAAAGACATCTCGTAGCATGCCGCCGCCTACAGCCGTGATAGTACTGAGCAAGATAACGGCAGCGCCGCTTGTGTGAAACATAATTGCCTTGTCAGCGCCAGCAACTGCAAAGAGGGATACCGACACAATATCGACCCATTCGTAAAAGCGAGAAAAACGCTTGGTAGCCCCAGGGAAGAAAAACCCAATCAATCCAGTTAGTACTGCCATAGGGATAGCGTAAGGGGAATCCATCATGTAGACGCTACCCTTTTGGAGGATGGTGTCACGGATTAATCCTCCGCCAAGACCGCAAATCATAGCGAGACCGACATAGCCTACGAGGTCAAGCTTGCGTTGGCGCGCAGCAAAAACACCTGCAAGAGCGCCCACGATAACCGCAGAGAGATCCAGCCATGTTGGCAAAGGTAGCCCTGTGATGTCCATGCCACCATAAGGTGTAAAGAAAAAATTATGCACTGCGACCTCCCCTCACATCTGGCCTAAAAACTTTATCAGGCTTGGTCACAAAAATACCAGGGAAAACAAAGCTTTTCTTGTGAGATATCAAGCTCATAAAGTAGCAGTACAAATGGAGAAAAGCTACAAGAAAGCCTACGTTTTTCAAGACTTTGTTGTGCGTTACTCAAACTATCTGCAAAAATAAAAAATACAGATAGCGTAAACTAACGCTTTCTTGTATACTTTCCGTTGCACAATTTCTGGAGAGTTGTCCGAGTGGCCGAAGGAGCACGATTGGAAATCGTGTAGGCGCCTAAAGCGTCTCCAGGGTTCAAATCCCTGACTCTCCGCCAGAGTATTCTTCGTGGCACCTGAGGGTGCCACGTCTATATCTGGAGAGGTGGCAGAGTGGCCGAATGCGGCGGTCTCGAAAACCGTTTACCCTTTGGGGTACGTGAGTTCGAATCTCACCCTCTCCGCCAGATGAGTCAGGTCGGCCGCAGCTGCGACCGACTTTTTTATTTTGAGTCAAGGAGAAGAAAATGTTAGACGATGGACACTACTATAAAAAGTCACTCGCATTACTTCGCCATGACCATGGATGGGTTAAACCTTTATTAGTAATGGCAGCCGCAAATCTTGTCCCTATTGCAGGGCCTTTAGGCTGTAATGGCTATGCTGTTGAATGGGCTCGTTTGATTGCGTGGGGAGTAGATGCTGCGCCAAAACAGCGGAACGTCCGTATAGGTGGGTGTATTTCTGCAGGCTGGCGTGCCTTTATTGGGGCTTTATGGGTAGGGCTTGCGGTATATGTGCTCAATCTGCTCTTTACCTTAGTGCTTAAAGAAGGAGCTGTTACCAGCACCTTTAGCTTACTTTTAAGTTTTATCGCACCTTTTTTGATTCCTGTTGCAGCCTTACATGCCACCATCTATCACGATTTTAAGGCAGGATGGCAAATCAAAAGGATTTGGTCGTTAATTAAAGCAGACCATAAAAGCGCCTGGCGTCTTTTTCGTCTTTCCATTGTGCTTCAACTGGTGGTTGGCCTGATACTTTCTCTTGTATGGATGGCAATTTTTATCCTAATTGCAAGTCAGCTAAGCGATAGTTATCTCATGCTGGCGTATAGTGATGTGTTGCAGGATGTTACTGCCTCCTATGTTATGTACGCTACAGCTGACCTTCTTCGGCTTGTTGCCGCAAATGCTCTGCCTTGCGCGATTGCAGCTTTTATTAGCAGTCTTGGCCTTTCGTTCGTTCAGATGATTCAAATGTGTGCGACGGGACTTTGGTTGCGTCAGTTTGATGTACCCACTTGGCAAGAGAGTAACAAGATTTTTGAAGAGAAAAAGTAGTGGCATAAAAGCCCATAACGTAACGGTATTGTGCCTCTGTATGCTAAAGCTTATGAAGCTTTTATGAGTGTGAAAAAGCTAAAAAATTATTTTATCTCCCCTGGATTGGGTCAACCACACTTACCGCGGCAAAACATAGTGATCTAGCTGGATAAACAGACATAATTTAAAGAAAGCAGCAGTATAAGGCAGCTATAGGGCAGAGACCTTCCAAGCTAAATCCAAGTTGATGGGTTTATTTTTTTGCGTGTGGGGAAGGTGTGGGATGCGTTTTGTCATAATTGTCCTATAAAAGCATCTAAAGCTGTGATATTATCATTCCTTAGCCTTTCCTGCCTTGGCTGCACCTTCATTTGCCAAGGCCATATGTCCAGAGGAGGTGAAGAGATGAAGGCTTATGAACTACTGTATTTTGTCGATCCCACAGCAACTGAGGAGATTCGCGCAGGCGTCTCGAAGCGTATCGAGGTGGCTGTTACTACTGATGGCGGCGTGATCGACAGCGTCGAAGACTGGGGTAAGCGCAAGCTTGCCTATGAGATCGACGGCCTCACCGAGGGCGATTACATCCTTATCAATTTCCATGCTGACCCCACGCAGATTACCGAGCTCGATCGAGTTCTGCGTATTAACGACAACGTGAAGCGTCACATGGTCGTGCGTCGTCCCGACAAGGACTAAGTACCGACCACATATGGAAGGACGAGGAGACTCGCAAGAGAGGTGGGAACTATGAGCATTAACAGGGTAATTATTACTGGCAACTTAACGCGTGATCCTGAGCTGCGTAGCACTAATGGTGGCACGCAGGTTTTGACCTTTGGCGTAGCTGTCAACGACCGCCGTCGTAATGCACAAGGCGAGTGGGAAGATAAAGCCAACTTTGTCGACTGTGTTATGTTTGGTAATCGTGCCCAGTCGCTTTCACACTACCTCTACAAGGGCATGAAGGTTGCTATTGAAGGCAGGCTTAGCTACAGCTCCTGGGAGTCCAATGGTCAGCGTCGCAGCAAGCTGGAGGTTATCGTAGACGAGTTGGAATTCCTTTCCTCTCGCCAGAATACTCAGCAGCAGGGTGGCTACCAACAGCAGCAGCCCCAAGCTCAATCTCAGCCAGCGCCGCAGTACTCGGCTCCTCAGCCGACGTATAACCAAGCGAGTTATGCCGCCCCCGCAGCTACACCCCAAACGACTCCCGTCCAGGCGCCGCCTCCCAGCGACGTTTATGACGAGGATATACCGTTCTAGGAATTGAAAAGAGGTATCTAATGGCAAAGCAGAGGCAGAGGC
The DNA here is from genome assembly GCF_900078545.1 of Olegusella massiliensis. Classification (GTDB taxonomy): domain Bacteria; phylum Actinomycetota; class Coriobacteriia; order Coriobacteriales; family Atopobiaceae; genus Olegusella; species Olegusella massiliensis. The sequence continues at coordinate 825,711 of NZ_FLLS01000002.1, read as the reverse complement.
AGCGCCGCGAAGAGCAGCGCCCCATGCATCGCAAGTACTGCCAGTTCTGCAAGGAAAATGTCGATTTTATCGACTATAAGGACACGCAGCTTCTCCGCAAATTTACGACTGATCGTGGCAAGATTAAGCCCCGTCGCGTTACTGGCGCTTGCACGCAGCATCAGCACGATATCGCGGTGGCAATCAAGCGCGCCCGCGTAATGGCTCTGCTCCCGTACGCTGTGCCCGTGGTTTCCAACCGTGGTGGTCGCAACCGCGGCTAAGCGGACGGAAGCATTCAACGAAAAGGAGCGTCCCATGAAAGTCATCCTTATGGGTGAGCTCAGGGGCAAGGGCGGAGAAGGCGACATCGTTGAGGTCGCCCAGGGCTATGCGGAGAACTACCTGTTCCCCAACAAGATTGCCCAGCCCGCAACCCCTGGCAACATTAAGCAGCTTGAAGAGCGTAGGCACAATATTGAGAAGCGCGAGGAGAAGCGTGTTGCTGACGCTAACGCGCTGAAAGAGCAACTCAATGGCAAGAAGATTGTCATTGATGCTCGCATTGGCGAGGACGGTCAGCTCTTTGGTTCGGTCACCTCGGCTCAGATTGTCGAGGCTCTCAAGAGCCAGCTGGCAGTTGAGGTCGATCGCAAGCGCATTAGTCGCGGCGGCACTATCAAGACTGCCGGTGCTCACGAGATCGAGGTTAATTTCTATCGTGAGATTAATGCCAAGGTTATCGTTCAGGTTGGTCCCGAAGCTGAGACAGCAGCTGAAGAGCCTGTTGAAGAGGCAGCTGATGAGACTGAGGCAGAAACCGAAGCGGAGCTCGAGGCCGCTGAGTAGTTTTACCAGTTCATCATGTGCGTCTATTTGTTCGTAGTGGAATACCTGCAGGTTTCAACAAAAGTTGCAGGTAGTACTCAGAATTAATATAGATGCAACATGCAACGAACGTTCGTATACATCCCTCCAACCCTCTGCGGAATGGAGGGATTTTTTATTTAAATGAATATTTAATTGAATCTACCTGCGAAAACAGGAAATTAAATGAGTGAGATATGCAAAATTGCTGGATTGAATTTGTGCTCAGAGCATATCCATATGAGTTCTGTACATGTTGAAAACACCGTTCGTCGAAACGTCCAAAAATTGTTGAAAACGTAGAAAACTTGCAAAACTGCAGGTTGAGGATAATTAGTTTCTACATCAGCATATCGATAACAATATTTGCGAACTTTTGACTCTGCAAAGCTTACGTGCATGAGGTACTATGCTTTGCTCAGGCATTGAGGCAATTGAGCTGTAAATTTATTTACAACTGCGCTTGCGTTTATCGGACGTGGGACTTGAGAGGAGAACACCGTGCCCGAGAAGGAAAAAACACAGTCTTGGGGACGCCGTCTTAAGAGTGAACGTGATTTTTCACTTACTGCGCTTCCAGGCGATGTTTCGATGCCGCAAGATGTCGCTGCAGAACGTTCTGTCCTCTCAGCAATGATTCTCTCTGAGAATGTATTGCAGGAATGCCTGATTAGTCTAGAACCCGATGATTTTTATCTGCATGCTAACAAGCAGATCTTTGTTTCTATGGCCGAGATGTTCGACCATAGTGAGCCAGTAGACCCAATCTCTTTAGCTGACCACCTAAAAAGCGCTGGTGAACTCGAAAAAATTGGCGGTCCTTCTTACTTGGTGGAATTAGGATCAAACTCTCTTGCACTGGCTAGTTGGCAACATCATGTTGAGATGCTCAAGCGCGATGCGACTTTGCGACGTCTTATCTCTGCCTCAGCGCGTATTCAGGCAATGGCATTTGATGCGCCTGAAGATTCGCGTGATGTTGTTGATTATGCAGAGAAGCAAATCTTTGATGTAACTGGTCAGGATGTGCGCGACAACTCAGCAACGCTTTCTCAAATAATGGGCGAGCTTTATGAACAGCTTGGTGAAATGGCTGCGGCTGATGAAGAAGCTATTGGTGTCAAGACGGGCTTCCGTGATATCGACGGGGCATTACAGGGCATGCGTGCCGGTCAGATGATTGTTGTTGGTGCTCGCCCTGGCGTTGGTAAGACGTCATTTGCTCTTAATCTCTGCATAAACGCAGCAAAAAATGGTGCATCAGTGGTTTTTTTCTCACTCGAGATGAGCAAAATAGAGATTGCTCAACGTTTGCTTTCGGCAACGGCAGGCATTCCGCTTTCAGATATCCGTGGTGCGCGAATCCAAGACAACCAGTGGCCAACCCTGCTGGAAGCAACCGCTCAGCTTTCAAAACTTGATGTACAAATTGACGATACGGCAGGTACAACGGTCACCGAGATTCGCGCCAAAGCGCGCCGCCTTTTGCATGACAAAGAAAAAGGCATAGTAATCCTCGACTACTTACAGCTGGTCTCACCTCCACCTGGACGCATGCGTGCGGATAGTCGTGCTACTGAGGTTTCCGAAATGAGCCGAGGTCTCAAGGTTATGGCAAAGGACTTACACATTCCTGTCATCGCTTTGTCACAGCTCAACCGTACTGTCGAAGGACGTACAGGCAAACGACCGCAACTTTCCGATTTACGTGAATCTGGTGCTATCGAGCAGGATGCCGACGTGGTTATTTTGCTTGACCGCTCTACTTCCCAAGAAGAAGCAGAGCGAAGTGACCGTCCGGACTGGGGTGTCACACAGTTTATTATTGCGAAAAACCGTTCTGGTCCTTTAACTACCGTCGACCTTACCTTCCTCGCCAATTCAACACGCTTTGTCGAGGTGTATCGCCCAGCAGGTGGCGGAAACTAACAAGAGTCGTATTACACACGTATCTGCAGCTGCTGTGAGACAGGCGCACTCCAAGGGGGTTGGGCCTGTCCTGCTTTATACTAAAGAGGTTGGTCCGAAAGCCGTCGCACTATAAACAGCGGCATTAACAAGAGGGAGGGCATATGCCCGCATCAGTGCTCGTAGGAACCCAGTGGGGCGATGAGGGTAAGGGCAAGGTTACCGATCTTATTGCAGGTGACTTTGACGTAGTTTGTCGCTATGCCGGTGGTGCAAACGCTGGCCATACAGTAATTGCCGATGGTAAAAAACTTGCTTTACATCAGGTGCCCTCAGGCGTTATGTATCCAGGAACAACTCCAATTGTTGGTAATGGCTGCATTGTCGATCCTGAGATTTTGCTCTCTGAGATTGATATGCTGGCTGAATCTGAAATTAGCTGTGATGACCTTAAGATTTCGGGTAATGCACACATTGTTATGCCCTATCACAAAGATCTTGATGGCGCCCATGAAAAAAAGTTAGGCAAGAACCTCATTGGTACTACCAAGCGTGGTGTTGGTCCTTGCTACATGGATAAAATGAACCGTACAGGCTTGCGTATCCAAGATATGCTTGACGAAAAGATTTTCCGCGAAAAGCTTGATGCAGCGCTTGCCTACACAAACCCCATTCTCTCCAAAGTCTATGACCTGCCTACCTATACGGTAGACCAAATTTGTGAGACCTACCTGCCGATGGCATCGCGTATTCGTCCTTATATCGTTGAGTCATCGCTTTATCTCAATGAACAGCTTGAAGCCGGTAAGAACGTTCTTTTTGAGGGCGCTCAGGCAACCATGCTCGATATTGATCACGGCACCTATCCCTTTGTTACTTCTTCTAACTGCACAGCTGGCGGAGCGGTAACAGGTTCTGGCGTCGGCCCCACTAACATCAACCGCGTTCTCGGTGTGGCCAAAGCATACCTTACCCGTGTGGGTTCTGGTCCTTTCCCCACAGAGCTCTTTGGTGAGACGGGCGATTTACTGGGCGAAGTTGGTCATGAATACGGGGTAACCACAGGTCGCAAACGTCGTTGTGGCTGGTATGATGCAGTGGTTGTGAACTATGCTGCACGTATCAACGGTCTGACTGATCTTGCTATTACCAAGCTTGATGTATTGGGTTGCCTTGACAGCATTAAGGTGTGCGTTGCCTATGAGTGTGACGGTGTCCGCTATACCACCGTCCCCGAACACCAATCAGTGTTTTATCACGCTACTCCGGTTTACGAAGAACTTCCTGGCTGGAAGTGTGATATTTCTGGTGTCCGTAATTTCTATCAGTTGCCCCGGGAAGCAAAGGACTATATCGATTTTCTCGAGCAGCTTGCTGGTGTCCGCGTTTCGATTATCACAGTCGGTCCCGATCGCGATCAGTCAATTGACCGCTACTGGAAGTAGGGTAGTGTGCCTGATTTTGCAATTGTTTGTGACAGCTCTTGCGACCTGTCACCAGAGCTTTGTCGGAGACTGGGAGTAGAACTCGTATCGCAGCGTCTATCGTTGTCTGGCGATGAGTTGCTTGATCGCAATATGACGATGGACGATGCGTTAGACGTATTGGCCGCACGTGCTCGCGCACGCGTTACAGCTCCTGGTCGCGATAGTTTTGAGGCAACTTTTGATGAGCTTGTCGATCGTGGCGTTAAAGAGATTGTGGTACCAGCGCCCTCAGCGGCGCTGGTGGGATCCTATGATTCCGCTATCGAAGCAGCAACTCAGTATGTAGATACCAAAGTCACTGTTCTTGATACTAAAGCAGTATCTGTACAGTTGGCTTTGGTGGTACTGCGCCTCGTGGCCGATCGCAATGCAGGGTTAAGTGCAGAAGAAGCGATTAAACGTGCCGATGAGATGGCAAGCAAAACACGTCTTTTGACACTCTTACCCCCAGGCATTGACCTCGATCGCGCTTGTATATTAGGTGATATTCGCGGTCTTCGCCGTTCTCTCAAGACATTGGGCATGCGTGTGTCAGGAGGCTGGCTTTATACCTCCATTAATCCTGGTGGTACTGTCAGAGTTGAACGCCGCAGTGAAAGCGTTGATTTGCTTGCGGGCATTCTTGCCCGCGAGATGAGTACGTACTCTCAGCAGGTGGGTCCACTGACACTTCTTGAGGCAAAGTCAGTAGATTCAACTACGCTATCCAAGTTGCAGCGTCCTCTCAATACCAATGAGTTTGAGCATGTGAGCGCTGGTATTTTACCCATACGTCCCACTTCTGTGGTTATGGTGGGTGCCTCTGCAGCAGGTGTTGCATTTGCTCCACAGTCGCTTATTACGCCCGAGGAAGTAAGCGATCTTTTGGGCGATAGTGACCGATAGGTAGTTAAGCCAGAATTTGCCTTTGAAAGGATAAAATATGGAGAGCGCAGCCAAAACGATCGACATTTTACTGTTGGGTTCAGGCGGTCGTGAGCACGCCTTGCTACGCAAGCTTGCAGAGTCTCCTCGTGCGGGCAAATTATGGGTGACACCAGGAAACGGGGGCATGCTTGTCGAAGCGGAGCTAGCTGATTGCAGTCAAGATAGTCCCGAGGATGTGGCTCGTTTTGCTCGGGAGCATGAGATTGGTCTGGTGGTGATTGGACCTGAAGCACCGTTAGTAGCAGGTGTAGCTGATGCAGTGCGAGCTGTAGGTATTGCTTGTTTTGGTCCCAGCAAAAAAGCAGCTCAAATGGAAGGCTCCAAGCGCTTTGCTAAAGATGTTATGACACGTGCTGGTGTGCCAACTGCGGCGTACCGCAGCTTTACGAATCGTGTTGAGTGCGAGACGTATGTGCGTGAGGTGGCAGGTCCTGTCGTGGTAAAAGCCGATGGTCTTGCCGCAGGTAAAGGGGTTATTGTTGCCCAAAGCACCAAAGAAGCACTTGCTGGTGTTGCAGAATGCTTTGATGGGGCGTTTGGCGATGCGGGAACAACGGTTGTTGTTGAAGAGATGCTCGAAGGCCCCGAATGCTCTTTGCTTGCTCTCACCGATGGTACAACCTTGGTACCGCTCGCCACGAGTCAAGATCACAAGCGCGCCTACGATGGCGATCTCGGACCTAATACAGGTGGTATGGGTGCCTATTCTCCTGTGCCAAGCGTGACTGCAGAGCAACTTGCTCAAATGTGCGAAATGGAACAAAAGGTCATCAATCAGCTACGTCGCGATGGGATCTGCTATTCAGGCTGTCTCTATGGTGGCTTTATGCTTACCGCCGAAGGTCCCAAAGTATTGGAGTTTAATGCTCGTTTTGGCGACCCCGAGACTCAAGTGGTGTTGCCGCGCATGCAGGCAGATGTGGTTGATGTTTTTCTCGCCTGCGACAAAGGTACACTTGACGCATCAATGGTCTCCTGGAATGACGACTGGGCAATGACCGTTGTGCTTGCCAGCGCGGGCTATCCTGGATCCTATGAAAAAGGCAAACTCATAGAAGGCATTGAAGAAGCAGAACAGCTTGAAGGCGTGACAGTATATCAAGCAGGCACTTGCCTTGGTGCGGATGGACGTACCTATACTTCTGGTGGTCGCGTGCTCAATGTGACGGCGGTGGCACCAACCTTAGCCGCTGCACGTAAGCTTGCCTATCAAGCGGCCAATCTTATCCACTTTGAGGGTAAGCAGTGCCGTAGTGATATTGGCCATCATGCTCTCGAAAGTTTGTCGTAACAAAGGACTAAACATGGGTTCATCAAGCGAGCACAACGATAGTAAAAACGCTACCACGACAAATACCAATGGAGCTGCTGATTTGTTAGAGTCAGCCGAGGCATATACCTATGACGGCGATCGTAGCGGAGCTGCTCATAGCTCTGGTTTGCCCGAAGCGCGTGAGTTAGTGTTAGGTGGTAGTGATCAACGTGATGCTGCTCTTGAGGAGCACATTCTTTCAGAGGATGTTGCTTGGCATGGGCGCATTTTTGATGTCAACCGCATGGAAGTATCTCTTGCCGATGGGCGTCACGCTATTCGCGATGTTGTGCGTCATCCCGGCGCGGTTGCTGTTGTTGCCCTTACGGATGATGGTAGGATTTGCCTCGTGAGACAGTATCGTGTCGCTCTTAATCGTGTGACCGTTGAGGTGCCTGCTGGCAAGTTGGATGCTGGTGAGGATCCGCTGGATTGTGCTCGTCGTGAGCTTTTGGAAGAGACCGGCTATGAAGCGGATAACATTGCCTTTTTGACGACTATTGCCACATCCTGTGGTTTTGCTGACGAGCTTATACATCTCTATATGGCAACAGGTTTGCATCTGTGTGGCTCAAGCCCCGATGCTGATGAGTTTATTAACGTTGATCTTGTACCTTTGCAAGAACTTATTGATGCCGTGCTGGATGGGCGCATTGAGGATGCAAAGACGGTAGTTGCTACCCTTGTTTGTGATGCGGTAGCTCATCGTCTAAGCTAAGTAAGCTGAACTGTCGTTATTTCCGTAAATTGCTGCTAAGTTTTGCTTGGCAAAGAAGTGGGGGGGTGTTATGGCACAAAGGCAACGTACGATTTTGGGGCGTCGTCCGGCCAAAGGCACCCTCGGCCATGAAGAGGCAGAGCAGCTTTTTTCAACGGTAGATGAAACAGGCCATAGCAATCGTGAGCGTGCTGCTCGTGAGCGCAAGCGTCGTCACGAAAAAGGTCATGGGGTAGATATTGACCCACTATCAGATGCCGATCCTTCTGGTTCTGATGTTGAACTGCGTATTCGCAGAACCGCCATCGGTTTTGTGATGACGTTGCTTGCGGTAGTTATTTTGGCGCAGGTGAGTTGTGGTGTGATAAGGCGTGTCAATACCGCCAATCTTTCTCAAGATGTCAGCGTGGTAACCGTTGCCTCTGCACTTCGTGGTGGCGTTGAGTGGGGTAATGGCTTTACGCAGTTTCCTGAGGACTTTACCGTTCAAGAAGCCGATCAGCATACCCATCGCGTTGAAGTGTCTGTGCATGACACCACATCAAAAAATGTTTTGACCTGCTTTTCTAGTTCTCAGATTCAAGCTACAGCACTTTCGGTTAACGCGTTGTTGAACCCCAATATTAATACCGTTATTTATCATGTGAATGTGTATATGGATGACAAGGGGAACTTGCTCACCTCGCAATTTTTTAACTTTATCAAACCAACCGGTGAGACGCATCCTTTTATGACGTTTATCTGGACCAAAGAAAACACCTCAAACGGCGTGCGTTATAACTGCACGATTGAGGGTATGGATTCCAAAACTCAAGAAGCACTGCGTAAAAAGATTACCTCGAGCTATACACCTTTTGCCCACCTTGGACAGGGAGATGGTGCGGCCAATTCTACCGATGAGCAGAATACGGCTACTGCCGAAAACCCTGACGTTGATCGTTAGTAAAAATTTTCTCATCAAAACTAGCGACAGGTTCTACTATTGGGTTATTCTGTCCTGCAGCGTAGGTCCATCAGTCCACGTGAAAGGAAGCATCTTATGGCACACGCAAATGATTTGATTTTGTATCAGCGTTCTGGAAACTACGTTCCGCGCATAGCTGCCGTCCACGACCTGTGTGGTTATGGAAAATGTTCACTTGGGGTAGCTATCCCTGTTTTATCTGCGGCTGGCTGTGATGTATGTTCAGTGCCTACCTCGCTTTTTTCAGCTCATACGGGTTTTTCTCAGTTTTATAGGTATGACACCACCCCAATGCTTAAAGGTTATCTTGATGCTTGGAAAATTCATGGCGTTGATTTAGATGCAGTGTATTCGGGTTTTTTGGGCTCTGCCGAGCAGGTGAGCGCCATCCAGCGTATTTATAGCGAATATCCTCGTGCTTTGCGTATTGTCGATCCTGTGATGGGTGATGGAGGAGAGAAATATCCCACCTATACCGATGAAATGTGCGAGGCCACTCGTAGTTTGGTTGATGGAGCTGATTTGCTTGTTCCCAACCTGACGGAAGCGTCTATATTAACGGGTATTGACTATGAGGGTCAGGATGTTTCTCTTGGCTACACTTCCCGCCTGGCAGACGCTCTGCTTGAGATGGGTGCAAAAAATGTGGTTATAAAGGGTGCTGTGCGTGGCGATAAAAAGATTTACAACTTTGTTTGTGGCCGTGATTTTGAGGGCGAAGAGCTCGAGAGCGAGCTGCTGCCCTTTATGATTCATGGCACGGGAGATCTTTATGCATCAAGCTTGTTAGCTGCGATTATGTGTAATAAGTCCTTACGTGCAGCAGTTGAGTTTGCGGGTCAATTTGTTGTTGATGCCATGCGTATGACTCGCCATCAGCCAGACTTTGAGCTACGTGGTGTGAGCTTTGAAAGCGTGTTAGGTGAGATTACCGCCCTTGTAGGACCGGAGTTTCGCTAAATAGTTTCTTGCCATCTGCTGGTATTCGTAGTATTATCCCTACGCACGCGGGCGTGGCGGAATTGGCAGACGCGTACGGTTCAGGTCCGTATGAGAGCAATCTCATGAAGGTTCAAGTCCTTTCGCCCGCACCATGAATAATCAAGACCCCTTTTTCGAGGGGTCTTTTGCTATGTAATGAACTGATGGACAGCGTAGCATCGACTTGCTTCCGCAGCACAGTGCGTGTCAAATGTCACACATCGTTTCAGATGAGACGGCCTGCTTGTTAGCTGCGAGATTAATGAATATACGCATTTAGAAGGTTTATTTATTATCCTCGTCAAAAGCAGACCAACCGCTCTCGGAGTCATCATCGCCGTCAAAAAGATTCCAGTCATCCTTGCTTTTTGCATGGTTGAAGTACTGCTTGCGCGTTTTAGATTCAAGGAACCACGCAATGATGAAGAAAAGCACCACGCCACCCAAAAGCAGACAGATTACCCCAGCCTTGTCGTTAAAGAGCCAAGTAAAAAACTGAGAAACGGCATCCATGGAATAACCTCCTATGTCAACACAGCTCAAAATCTGTTATCTACTCGTATAAATCGCATGTTGTCGTTGTTAGCATATATGCCCATAGACGTACTGGACGCCTACAAGTATATACTTGGAAAGAATATGCCACGACAGCATAGTGCGGCTTTATCGCTAGATTGTTGGCAGTAACGTGGCACGAGAGATATAAGCTTGCAGTTTTTGAGTTTGCAAGAAAAAGAAGGACGAGAGGGACGCGATGCTCGACATCAAATTTGTTCGTGAAAATCCTGACGCGGTAGATAAGTCTTGCGCAGATAGACAGAATGCTCACTGGGACCGCGAAAAGTTTTTTGAATTGGATGAGCAGCGCCGCTCGCTGATTTCTGAGGTTGAAGGCTTACAGGCCGAACGCAACGCTCGTTCCAAAGAAATTGGCCTTCTTATGCGTGAAGGAAAGCGCGAAGAGGCCGAAGCTGCGAAAGCAGCTGTTGCTGCAAACAAGGATCGTATCGCACAACTTGACGAAGATCGTGGGGACGTGGAAAAGCAGCTCTTTGACTTGGTTGCTGCTATTCCCAATATTCCAGACCCCAGTGTTCCCTATGGTAAAGATGACTCCGACAATCCTGAGGTCCGCAAATGGGGAGAGCCCAGGCAATTTGACTTCACCCCCAAAGCTCACTGGGATTTAGGTCCCGAGCTGGGTATGATCGATTTTGATCGCGGCGTCAAGATTGCTGGCTCGCGCTTTTATTTGCTGGGTGGCATGGGCGCCCGCATGGAGCGTGCGTTAATCAACTTCATGCTAGAAACTCATGCAAAGGCAGGCTTTAAAGAGTGGTGGCCACCTGTTCTGACCAACTATGATTCGCTTTTTGGCACCGGTCAGCTACCCAAATTTGATGAGGATCTTTTTCATGTTTCAGGCGGAATGTATCTGATTCCTACGGCCGAGGTCATGCTTACCAACATTCACCGTGGTGAAATCTTGGATGGTTCTAAATTACCCCTGTGGTACACCGCCTTTACTCCTTGCTTCCGTGAAGAAGCGGGCTCTGCTGGTCGTGACACTCGTGGCATCATTCGTGTGCATGAGTTTGACAAGGTAGAGATGGTCAAATTTGCTCGACCCGAAGATTCTATGAACCAGCTGGAATCTATGGTCGAGGAAGCAGAGCAAATATTACAGCTGCTAGGCTTGCCCTATCACGTAGTAACCCTCTGCACGGGAGATATCGGATTTTCTGCTCGTAAATGCTATGACATTGAAGTGTGGTTACCGAGCTACAACAACTATAAAGAGATTTCCAGCTGCTCTAACTGCTGGGATTTCCAAGCTCGCCGCGCTGGCATTCGCTATAAGGATCCGGCGGAATTTAAGGGCACGCGTTTTGTTCATACCCTTAACGGCTCCGGCCTTGCTGTTGGTCGTACGATGGCAGCCATTATGGAAAATTACCAAAACCCTGATGGCTCCATTACGATTCCCGAGGCACTGCGCCCCTATATGGGTGGACTTGAAGTTATCAAGCCTGAGGATTAGTCGTTATTTAAGCTTTGAGCACTGTAGATCTTTGTAAGTGGTAAGGAAAAGGGAAGGAACCCAAAATGCAAGCTCGCATTTCGGACCTATTTGATTTGTCTCATAGTATTGCGGGAGATTATCTGGCAAAGTTTAAGTGTCCTTGGGAGGCTCTTGCAGGTATCAAGGACTTTATTCTTGAGTTGGGCTCTAAATTGCCAAGCAGTGAATACGAGCAGATTACAGAGCACGTATGGGTTGCTCGTGATGCCAAGGTGTTCGATTCCGCTTTTCTGGGGGGACCGACCATTATCGATCATGAGGCACAAGTGCGCCACTGCGCTTTTGTGAGAACCAGTGCCATTGTGGGTAAAGGTTCTGTAGCAGGCAATTCCTCCGAACTTAAAAACGTCATCATTTTTGATAATGCAGAAGTTCCTCATTACAACTATGTGGGCGATTCCATCTTGGGTTGGCATGCTCATATGGGTGCAGGCGCCATTACCTCCAACCTTAAGAGTGATCGCAGCAACGTGGTAGTCAAGGCGGATGACGAGCAAATCGCAACCGGCCTACGCAAATTTGGTGCCATGCTGGGTGATTGGGTTGAGGTGGGATGTAATAGTGTCCTCAATCCTGGTACGGTTATTGGTGCACATTCGCGTATTTATCCGCTCTCGCGCGTGCGCGGCTTTGTTCCTGCTAACCACATTTTTAAGGACCCCGACCACATCGTCCCCTTGAACTAGAGGCCCCCTATATGGATATTGCGCTTAGTATTTTTGTCACCATTCTTTTGACGCTTGTCAATGGGTTTTTCTCGATGTCAGAGATGGCCTTGTCGACTGCTAAAAAAGCCGTGCTTGACCATGAGGCAGAAGAGGGCGATACACGCGCGGCTGAGGTTTCTAAAACCATTGAAGATCCGGGCGATTTTTTGGCTGCTATTCAGGTGGCAATTACACTGGTGGGTTTTGCAAGCTCTGCTTTTGCGGCAACCAATCTGTCGACGCCCTTTGCAGCCTGGTTGGTAGATCGTGGACTTGTGGCATCCACCGCGAGGGTTTTGTCACCCGTTCTTATCACCTTGGTGGTTTCTTATCTCTCCATTGTTGTTGGTGAGTTGGTTCCCAAGCGCATGGCAATGGCAAATGCCGTAGAGGTTTCTAAAAGTGTGGTTGGCTTTCTTAATGGGTTTTCCAAGCTGGTAAAACCGCTCGTATGGTTTACCTCGGCTTCTGCCAATGGGCTTGCAACTGCTTTTGGCATCAAATCTGCTGACGATCGTCTTGATGTTTCTGAAGCTGAGATTCGCTATATGGTCACCGACTCCGATGAGCTCACCGAAGAAGAAAAGTCGATGATTCATGAGGTAATCGATCTAGGTGACACCATTGCTCGTGAGGTTATGGTACCGCGGGTAGATATGACAGCGCTTGAGGATACTACGAGCCTGCGCGAAGTGCTTAAGGTTATGCGCCGTACAGGCTATTCTCGCATTCCCGTGTATCACGACACAGTTGATCGTATCGTTGGCATTGCGCACATCAAAGATATTATTGAGCCCATTATTGATGAGTCTGCTGAAGACGAATCCATCTCAGGTTTTATTCGTTCGGCTAATTTTGTGCCCGATACGAAAGACATCATCCCGCTTCTTTCTGAAATGCAGTCTAGTCACGATCAAATGGTCATCGTTGTGGATGAATATGGTGGCACGGCGGGCGTGATTACTATTGAGGACATAGTGGAAGAAGTTGTTGGTGAGATTGAAGATGAGTTTGATCCCGACAACAAATATCTAACGCAGTTGAGTGAAAATGAATGGCTGGTAGATGGTCGTTTTTCCATTGAGGATGCCGCTGATTTGGGATGGCCTATTGAAGACTCAGAGGAGTACGAGACCGTTGCAGGTTTTGTTATCGAGCAATTCGATCGCCTGCCTCATCCTGGCGAGACACTCGAGCTGGAAGGCTATGTCTTCCGCGTGCAATCTACGCGCGGGCGCCGTGTCTCGATGTTGCGCGTGAAAGCTCCACAAAAAGACACTTCCGTTGACGGCAAGATGGCAAGCTCAACAGATGAGAAGGCAACCCAAGCACTACAATAACGACAGAGATAGATGGTGTGCACTGAAGCAGTAGCGAAGAGTTATCAAAAATAGCGAGGAGACGATATGTCACAGTTCTTTGAGATTACGCGCGTCGAGGTGGGTTCGCGCAAGCTTACTGCGCGTGTGCATCTTGCTGACGATGCCCCCCTGATGACGAGCGACGACCTTGAAGGCACTGCTCGTGTGTACTACCTGCTTCCCCACATTGTTGATCATGTATGTTTGGGTGATAGCAGCAAAACTTTCAAGGATGTGATGGGCAATACCGAACTTGCACATCTTTTGGAGCACACAGCAGTAGAGCTGCTTGCGCAGACTGATATTGCAGGAGACACGCTCTCAGGTCGTACGTTTGCAGTCCCTGACGATCCGCGTGCTTGGGACATCGAGCTCGTTTGTACAGATGACGTGTTGGTTGCAGGGGCTTTGGTGAGTGCTTCTTGGTTATTGCAATGGGCATACACCGATGGTTCAGATCCTAAGCCCGATGTTAAGGCGACTGTTCAGGGTCTGATTGCTATGGTTGAAAGCCTCGATACGACAGATGAAGACGAGAGTGTTGTTGAGGAGGAGTCGAAGTCTGTAGAAGAAGAGCCCGAAGCGATGGATGATGAGGAGCCTGAGCTAGAGGAAGATGAGGACGCGAATCCCGAAGCGATGGACGATGAGGATTCTGAGCCAGAGGAAGATGAGGACGCAGAACTTGCAGAGCAAAAAAATACCTCTGCTGATGATCTGCTGGACTCAATGCCTGAACCTCGGATTTTACGTTAAGGCTACTGATTTATTCCAACGTGGGTATACTTATTTTGGAGTTTGAGAATAAGTCCCGAGGGGGCTTACTGACAGGAGGAACTTCCATGAGTGCTAAAAACGTTGCAAGTCTTCTCTGCGGAACCCTCGTTGGGGCTGCTGCTGGCTTTGCCGCTGGTGTATTGCTGGCTCCCCGTACGGGCGCTGAAAGCCGCGCCATGGCAGCCGATGCCGTAAATGACGTGTGGGATACCGCTGTTGATTCCTATGAGCGCGGTGCTCGTATTGTCAACGAGAAGATGGCAAGCACCAAGGCTGATCCAGGAGCTGCGACAGATGAGCTGCGTGCTAAGGTCGATTTGGCCCGTCAGCGCATGGACCAGATTCGCGATTCACTCTCAAGTGCCGTAAGCAGCACCTCTGAGCAGGTTCAAGATGTCATGCACACTGTTCAGGACAAGGTTGCTGCCGCAGCGGATATGCCTGCTGAGGCTGAGGCTGCTGCCGAGGGCGTTCACGTTGAGGTAGTTTCTGAGGATGAGGATTCCAAAGAGGATGACGCCGAGTAAACAGCTGGATTTTAGCCTGCGTTTTGCTTCATAAATAACTGAGGGACACTATCGAGCGATGGTGTCCCTTTCTCCATTTACTTTGATGTGTACTTTTGAACGGAGCCCCCATGCTTCAGGCAAACAAGCTGTATAACACAGCGGTTTATATTCCTCGCGATGAGCGTGGAAAATTGACGACGCCCGAAAACGCCTCCGATAAAAAACCTTTACGTATGGGCAAGGTTCATATGGCGGTATTTGCGCCTGGTGGCAAGCGCTTGGTGGGGTTTTTGGTTAAACGTCGCGATGTGGCAATGATGTTTAAACGTGAGGACGTCTTTTTGGCGCTGGACTCCTGTGAGTTTTACGCAGATGGTATTTATGTCACGCGAGTAATGGAAAGTTTTGATGATAAGGCACGGAGCCGCTTAGGTCTTGATTGGGATAACTGCATTCTCTGGGAAGGCATGGATGTTAAGACCAATACGGGTCGAGAGCTGGGCTATGCCAACGATATCGCCTTTGATGAGCACACCGGTGCGGTTAAAACTTTTTTTGTAGGTGATAGCGGCGCGGCACGCTCTTTGGTAGGGTCGGTCGAAATCCCTCTTGAGATGCTCTGCGGTTATCAAAAAGGTTTCATGATTGTTGATGAGGAAGCAGCGCATTTAGGACTTAACGGTGGTCTTGCTGCCCAGGCAGGTGAGGCGACAGCTCGCGCAAGTCTAGCGGCACAGGAAGCGGGTAAACGTCTAGGGCAACAAGCAACTCAGGCGGTGGATAAAGGCTCGCATGCCTTAGGCAAGATGATTGGCCAAACCAAGCGTGCGGCGCAAGATTCACTGGCTGTTGCTGAAAAGTCCTCTAAGGAAAAAAAGGCTTCTCATACCCGTAAGCCGGATAAGAAATCCAGTGATAAAGCCGCTCGTGCGGTAGGTCGTCAACTGGGCAAATTTGGCTCGATGTTCGGCTCGTTTGCGGACGAATATAAAAAGTCATCTAAATAAAGATGACTCTCAAAGAGCTGCGTGCGCTTCTATCCTAAAGAAAAACAAAGTTTTCTGCCGCACAAAGCCTACGGTCCCAGCTTTGTGGGGACGCTACACACCTGCCGCTTGCAGCGCAAACATTATTGCTGTCAAAACTATGACCGTAATAATGGTAAACCACGTCAAGAGTGTCCATGCCTTGCCACTGACATGTTTTCCCATAATGTGACGGTCGCTTGCAATATTTACCATGCAAAGAAGCAAAACAGGCAATAGCACGCCGTTGATAACCTGTGCAGCCATCATGATGCCGAAGAGATTGACACCAGGAATCAAAACAATGCCGGCAGAAAGGAGAGTAATTGTTGTAATGATGCTGCGATAAGCGGGAGCTTCTGCCCAGCTACGGTCGGCTCCACGCTCCCAGCCAAATGCCTCACATACAGCACTTGCGGTAATGCCAGGAAGTACACAGGCTGCCAAAAATGACGCCCCCACAAGGCCAGCCGCAAACATAATCATGGCATAGCGACCAGCAAAAGGCACCAGCGCCGCAGCGGCGCTTGCCGCGTCATTAACGGGCGTACCTAGAGGCAAAACGCTTGCGGTGGTGAGCACAATAAACCATGCAATGATTTGTGAAACAAGAGCACCAGAGACATTATCAGCGCGCTGACCGGGGATATCGCGCGCATCAAGGTTTTTTTCGACCACGTTGCTTGAGACCATAAAGATCATATAGGGCGAGATAGTAGTACCAATACTGGCAACTAATAGTGAGATGTAGGCGGGATCCCCTGACATCTGCGGAATGACGGTACTGACAAGTGCTCCGCCCCAGTCCTTACAGGCAATGGATCCAGCGATGATGTAGGTTACAAAAACGCAAGAAATAGTTAGTAAGATTTTTTCAATACGACGGTAGGATCCTGACATTGCAAGCAACCAAGAAGCGATAGCGGCTACCGGTACCGACAACTGCAGAGGCACACCAAAAAGCAGCATTCCCGAGGCAATTCCTGCAAACTCGGATAGGGTAACGGCGAAATTAGAGATGATGGTTGCTGCCATTGCGACCGCAGAGATGCGGATACCAAATCGTTCACGCACCAGAGCTGCAAAACCCTTGCCAGTGACGCAGGCCATACGTGCTGAGGTCTCCTGTACCACCATTAACAACAGACAGGTTATAGGAATCGACCAAAGCATTCCAAAGCCATAACTTGCACCTTCAGTCGAAAAAGTTGCAATACCACCCGCATCCATACCTGCAAGTGAAGTAAGTATGCCGGGGCCCATGGCAGCAAGAATTGCTGCCAAACTAGCCTTGTTTGTGCTTGCTGCATTGCTGTTAGAGCTTGACTCGCTATGTTCGCCAGATAGATCGTGCTGTGAATTTTTTCTTTGCTTGATAGCTTCTGTCATACGCTACCCCGCAATTCCTACGCCGCACACATTGATGAGGGCAAGGAACATAATGAGCGCCGCACTCAGCGCAGCTACGCTCAGTGCGAGCCCCGAAGTTTCTTCGTTTTTGTTATCGCGGTGCCGCAAAATCAGTAACCAAACGAGGGAAAGTGCAAAAGATGCTATGACCGTGCCAGCACCTGCAACAAAACTATAGCCAACGGCATCACCAAGAATTGCAAACTCATGAGTGAGATGAAGTGCAGGCAGCAAAAGCTTGCTCGTTATTATTAATACCAAGCCAAAGAGCAATCCAATTCCGATTCCTTTAAGGAAGAAGCCCACAACAGAAGGGCTGTCTTCGTCATCAGAGTTGTACTTAAGAAAGAAATTCGTTGCGTAGCTCGCTGCAGCGTCGGCGAGTATAAGCGCTGCGGGCAAGACGGTTGTTGATGCAAGCGCAGCAGGCATGCCAAGGCTCTCACCAAAAAGCGCAATACAGGCGACAATACCTGCAATCCAAAAAGGAAGCCAAAGATTACGTACAAGCATAATGAAGAGGTCTTGCGGACGGTCGCTTGTGTCGCTACGCGGAGCACCAGCAATTTGCAGGTCTTCGGCATGCTCCTCTTCCATAACATCAAGTGCATCGTCAACGGTGACAACACCTAACATCTTACCCTTGTCATCCACCACAGGCATTGCAAGGAGATTATATTTGGCAATACCTTCGGCAACATCTTCCTGGTCGTCATCGGGGTTGGCGGTGATGAGCTCATCGGAAGCGAGATCTTTGAGATGAGTACCCTCTGTTGCAACAATGAGATCGTTGAGCGAGATGGCGCCTGTGACCAAACCTTCCTCATCCTCGACATAAAGATAGCGAATGGTTTCAAAGTCCTCGTCAAGTCCGCGCATCGCCTCTACTGCATCAGCAACGGTTGCATCCTCAGGCAGCGAGAGAAACTCTGAGGTCATGATACGTCCAGCGGTATCCTCGCGATATCCCAACAGCTGACGTACCGCCTTTTGTTCTTTGATGCCCATCAAGGCAAGAAGTTTTTCTGCCTTATCGTAATCAAGTTCGCTTACAAGTTCAGCTGCGTCATCAGGGTCCATCTCGGATAGCATGCGAGATGCTGAACGTTCGTCCAGGTCCCCCATAATCTCAGCAGCCTTGTCCTCATCAATTTCTGCCATTGCATCGGCGGCCTGCTCATCATCCAGCTGAGCAAAAACTTGACCACGCAAGCGTGGATCGAGACGCTCGATAATGTCTGCGATATCGGCGGGATGCATATCGTCAAGCGTCTTGTGAGATACCGAAAGTTTTACATCCGATAAGTCGCGGTCAAGCAGGTTCATGTAGTTCCAAGCGATGATACGCTCGGGTAAGGACTTGCCAAAGGTTTTTGCGAGTTTAAGGGCTATAGTCTCGAGGTGAGGGGAGAGGGTACGCAAAAGACCGCGCACGCCTACCTCAGCACCCAGCAGCCGTAGCTGGGAGGAGCTGGTATCTGAAAACTTAAGATCGTTGACGCGAACAACACGCATGCCGCGGGTATCTACAATTTGTTTATCCAAGAGATCACGTGCAATAAGAACCTCATTGGGCTGGAGATACGAGAAACGAATATCTGTTTTGATAACCCTCAGACGTACTTCGGATTCATCAAAGGTATCAACATACTTGCGCCAGGAAATCATGAAAGGCGTTTTGCCTGGTCCAACGATTGCAAGGCTGGTAACGCGAGGAAACACCTCACCCGTAGCGATTCCAAGGTCGTTGACTCGACCAATCTGCTCACCTTCGAGGTCGTATACAGGGTTTCCTACCATTTGAGAGAGATAAATCATAAAGGGACTCCTTGGCTGGTTAGGGCAGTAAAGCTCAGCTGCGGCTGCCGACGAGTGGCACCCCAAGATGTGACCAGCAAGGACACCCTGGGGTCATCGACTGTGAGGTCGAGGTTTCATCGATGGCCTTTCTATGTGTGCGCACGACGGCGCAAATTGCTTTCCATAAAATATTGTACACGCCGATTTTAGACCGTTAGCGCAAAATGGGCGTTTACCGCGCATGCATGCAAAAAAAATTGGATATGGCAGAAGTTGGGCAGCTAGCTTTGCAATGCAGCTTAGTTCTTTTTTCGCCTGTCTCGAAAAAAATTTCTGAGTATCTGTGCCGATTCTTCTGCGCAGATACCAGCAGTTACAGTAAAAGCATGATTGAGACGTGCATCATTACTCAGATCGTATAGCGTGCCAAGGGCGCCGCCTTTGGGGTCAACAGCTCCATAGACGCAACGGTCAATACGAGCGTTAATCATCAGACCAGCACACATAAAACAAGGTTCTAAAGTTACATAGACGGTACAACCCGTGAGACGCCAACAGCCAAGTTTATGCGCCGCTTCTTCCATAGCAAGAAATTCTGCATGTGCTGCAGGGTCTGCATCTGTCTCTCGGCGATTGTGAGCGCGTGAAATGAGCTTGCCATCTGCGACGAGACAGGCACCGATAGGCACCTCGCCTTCTTTTGCTGCCACAGCAGCTTCTTCAAGTGCAATGTGCATCCAGTATTCGTCGATCTCGCTCATCTTTGCTCCTACGTTGCTACGCGCAATTTATTATGTTTCCTAATGTAGCTAATGCGCTCTCTGTGCAGCAATTATCAGTACTACTATGATGTCGCGCACACGCAAAAAGCTCTTGCGCTAGGATAGTGCACATCCTTTGGAGGGATGGCAGAGCGGTTGAATGCAACGGTCTTGAAAACCGTCGGGCGCGTTCGCGTCCCGAGAGTTCGAATCTCTCTCCCTCCGCCAGCATGTTCAACCCCGTCTACCTGGCGGGGTTTTTTATAGCCCGTTGCATCTAGGCATACAAGTGCTCTTGCACCGAGAAAGCGCAACTAGATATACACTCTTTACTATATTCTTAGTTTTGAACGCAGCTTTGGTTGAATCATATGCGTCAGTAGCCATTGCGCTAGGCGATAAATCGGTTCGAATGAAGAGCGAGTTCGAGCAGCACGCAGGTTCGAGTAGCACACAAGATTGTATGAGACGCGGATCTGAGCTGCATATGGCCACAAGGAATGCACGGGTTTGAAAGATGAAAGGAAGCACTATGTATACCAGCGAAGGCAAAATTTTGCTCGCACAAGGCACTCGACCTGTCTACCTGCTTCCCGAGATGTGCAATCGCCATGGCCTCATTACAGGAGCTACAGGCACAGGTAAGACAGTAACTCTCAAAGCAGTCGCTCAGAGCCTCTCCGATGCAGGTGTTTCAGTGTTTTTGGCTGATATCAAAGGTGATGTTTCTGGAATGGCGATGGCAGGGCAGATGAGCGATAAGCTTGCTGAGCACTTTAAACAAACGGGTGTCCCGACTCCCGATTTTCACGCAAGCCCCGTGCATTTTTGGGATATCTATGGTGAGCAGGGCGTGCCCGTGCGCACTACTATCAGCGAGATGGGCCCCCTCTTGCTTTCACGCTTGCTGGGGCTTACCGATGTGCAGGAAGGCGTGCTCAATATTGTCTTTCATGTGGCTGATGACCGTGGGTTACTCCTGCTTGATCTCAAAGATCTACGCGCTATGGTTGGCTGGGTGGGCGAACATGCAGACGAGCTCAAACTTGCCTACGGAAATGTATCCAGTGCAAGCGTGGGTGCTATTCAGCGCGCGTTGCTGCAGCTAGAAGATGCGGGTGGTACAAGCTTCTTTGGTGAACCAGCTATTGATATTGCTGATTGGATTGGCACTGATGCTGACGGGCATGGTTTTGTCAACATTTTAGATGCCGTGCGTCTTGTGCAGTCCCCATTGCTGTATTCGACCTTCTTACTTTGGATGCTCTCCGAACTCTATGAACGTCTCCCCGAGGTTGGGGATGCTCCTCTGCCCAAAATGGTCTTTTTCTTTGATGAGGCACATCTGCTTTTTAATGATGCACCGCGCGCGCTTGTTCAAAAAGTGGAGCAGGTAGTTAAGCTCATCCGCTCCAAGGGTGTAGGCGTATGGATGATTACTCAAAGCCCCGCTGATATTCCTGAGGCAGTGCTAGCGCAACTGGGAAATCGTATACAACATGCACTTAGGGCATACACTCCTGCCGAGCAACGAGCGGTTAAGGCTGCGGCTGAAAGCTTCCGTGTAAACGCAGCATTCGATACCTCAAAAGCTATCGGTGAGCTTGGTACAGGCGAAGCTCTGCTGAGCGTTTTGGATGCCAAAGGTATTCCTGAGGTTGTCGAGCGTGCCTATATTGTTGCGCCAGGGTGCTCAATGGCGGCGGCTCCCGCTGCCGACCATAGTTATCTGACCGCAAATTCACCTTTTGCCACGAAGTATGGCACAACTGTTGATCGCGAAAGCGCCTATGAATTGCTTAACGCCAAAATAGCAGCTGAGGCCCAAGCAGCAGAAGATGCGCAAAAAGAAAAGCTTGCTGCTGCCCAAGAGGCAAAAGCCGCGCGTGAACAAGAAAAAGAAGAGGCGCGACAAGAGCGTGAAGCAGCACGCGAAGCAGAGCGCCAAGCTCGAGAAGCTCAGCGAGAGGCAGAGCGCGAGGCTCGAGAAGCGAAAAAGGCGGCGGAGAAGGCAGCAGCCAAGGCAGAACGCGAGGCTGAGCGACGCCAGCGGCAAATTGCAAGTATTGGCGTCTCTGTTGCTCGTACTGCTGCAACAACTTTGACTCGGGGTTTGCTGGGAAGCTTGAAGAAAGGCCTTTTTTAAGCTTCAAAATGGAAGTTCCGTCTTATAAAAGTCACGCGTTTGCGTTACAGTGTGACAGCTCGTGCGTTGTGTACGGGCTGATGATTGCTGATATTTTGTACATTGCGAGGGGAACCACCCATGCCTATTAATATTCCAGACGGTCTTCCGGCCAAAAAGACCTTGCACGAAGAGCATATTTTTGCGTTGGAAGAAGAGATTGCAGACGCTCAGCATATTCGTCCGCTTAAGGTGGCCATCCTCAATCTTATGCCCACCAAGATTGAGACCGAGACGCAAATTCTTCGCCTCATCTCAAAGACACCCCTCCAGGTAGACTGTGATTTTATGCGCGTGTCGACTCATAAGTCCACACACGTTTCAGCGGATCACCTGGTCAAGTTTTACGATACCTTTGATGCTTTTCGGGATAAAAACTACGACGGTCTTATTATTACAGGCGCCCCCGTGGAGCAGATGGCCTACGAAGAAGTGGACTACTGGGATGAGCTCTGCGAAATCATCGATTGGAGTCAGGAGCACGTCTTTTCCACCCTCTATTTATGTTGGGGTGCACTGGCAGGCCTCTATCATCTCTATAAAATTCCCAAGCGCCAGCTAGGTGCCAAACTTTTTGGTGTGTTCCCACAGCGACTTTGTGATGAATATAGCTTCCTTACTAATGGTTTTGATGAGGTGCATCATATGCCACACTCTCGTCATGCCGCTATCGATGTGGGCGAGTTGGCTCAGCATCCTGAACTTCACGTACTCTCTGAGGGGTTTAGCTCGGGCCCTGCTCTTATTGCTTCGCCAAGCTTTCATGAGATTTATGTCACAGGTCACTTTGAGTACGGTCGTGATACGCTAGCTGATGAGTATTGGCGTGACTTCCATCAAGGATTGCCTATTCGTCTGCCCGAGAACTACTTTCCTGACGATGATCCCGAGCAGCAACCCATCTTTACTTGGCGCGCTCATGCCAATTTGCTGTACCGTAACTGGCTCAACTGGGTCTATCAGATGACGCCATATGAGCCTGAGCGTATTCCTGAGGTAATCCGCGAGCTCCAGGTGCAGCATACCGAGAAGTTCTAAGGAGCAGGGTATGACCATCAATGAGATTGCCCAGATGGCAAATGTTTCGCGAGCCACGGTATCGCGCTACCTCAATGATGGTTATGTTAGTGAGGAAAAGCGCGAACGCATCGCTCGTGTTATCGAGCAGACAGGATATGTACCCTCGCGACAGGCGCGTACTCTACGCACGGGCAAGACGCATTTTGTAGATGTCATCATTCCCAAGATTAGCTCCGAATCCATTGGACGTGAAGTTGCGGGCATTACCTCTATTCTTAGCGCTTCGGGTTACAGTACTGTGCTTGCTAATACCGATGGTGATGTGGATAGCGAACTATCCTATCTCAAGTCCTTTATTGAGCAAGGTCAAAGCGACGGCATCATTCTCATTGGTACGGTTATTACTGATGAACATAAGAAACTTTTTAAAGATCTCCAATTACCCTTGGTGGTGTTAGGACAGTGCGTTACAGGCGTTAACTGCATTTACTTTGATGATTACAACAGTGTCTACGATCTCACTTTGTGCTGCACGGTAGGAAGTAGTCACCCTGCCTATATTGCGGTTCCCGAGCGGGACTATGCGACAGGCTATTTGCGCCGCAAAGCCTTTCTTGATGCGATTGAACATCAGGGTTTTGATGCGGCAGCAGCGCCGATTGAACAGGGAAAATTTAACGCGTGGTCTGGTTATACCTGTGCCACCAAAATCATGGAAGCCCATCCCGAAACCGATGCAATTGTGTGTGCAACCGACGAGATCGCCGCCGGCGCTCTGACCTATTTGCGCAACAAGGGCTACAGGGTGCCAGACGATATCCGCGTGACCGGTCTGGGAGACTCTACCCTCGCTAAAGTAGTGAGCCCCAGTTTGACCACGGCTCATTACTACTATCGCACGAGCGGCGTTGAGGCAGCTCGCATGTTGCTTGAGGCAATGGAGCAAGGCGAAGCAGCTCCGCGCGAAACCAAGATGGGTTTCAAGCTTGTTCTGGGGGACTCCACCCAGCGTCCTGATTGAGGGATGGGTTCTTAAAATCGGCGTAAAATGCCGTTCGCATGTGTGTTCATAGGTCCCACCTTTTAAAAACGCTCAGGAGCTGCATCTTAGTTATAAAAGTAATCCTTTCTTTCCGGGGAGCTAGATGCTAGCAACATATAGACATCAACATTTTTACAACAAGGAGTCGCGGTGTAAGTTCTGCTGCTCTGACAAGAGATAAGCGAGAACGCCCTACCATTCGCCGAAAAAATACTACCGTTCGTACGCGCTCGGCAAATGGTGTGCACTTTGTGAAGACATCAGTTTACTCTGGTAAGGAGTTGTGAGAACGATTTCACACAAGCCTAAGACAGTTTTCTGTTGAAGGAAAAGGGAGGAACTATGGCGTTGGATTACAAAGAGGCTGCAAGGGCTACGTTGGAGGCGATAGGAGGCGCGTCAAATGTCGTGTCTGCTGCTCACTGCGCCACCCGTCTGCGTCTCGTAATTGCCGATAACGGCAAAATTGACAAGGAGAAACTCGAAGATATCCCTGGTGCAAAGGGTAACTTTGAGGCTTCTGGTCAGCTGCAGATTATCTTTGGTACAGGCACCGTCGATAAAGTCTATGACGAATTTACCAGCCAAGGTGGCATCTCTGCAGCCAGCAAGGCTGACGTGAAGGCGGCTGCTGCCCAGAATCAAAACAAGTTTATGGCGGCCATCAAGGTTCTCTCTGACGTATTTGTACCCATCATCCCTGCAATCGTCGCCTCTGGTATGCTCATGGGAATCATGGGAGCAATTCCCTTCCTCTTCCCAGGCGTTGACCTTTCAGGCAATGTGTACTGGAAGATTGCAGGCTTGATTAATGCGTGCGCACTTGCAAACCTGCAGATTCTTCTCGGTTTTTCTGCTGCTACCGTCTTTGGTGGCAATCCTTATCTCGGCGCATCACTGGGTGCCTTGCTTATTAGCGGTGACTTCATCAACGCATATGCCGCGTCGTCTGCAATCGCTGATGGCTCGATGATTCGCTTTGATGTTATCCCTGGCGTCTATAACATCGATTGGGTTGGCTATCAGGGTCACGTTATCCCCATTCTTGTGGGCGTCTGGATTCTTTGCTTCTTTGAGAAGCGTCTTCACAAGATTGTTCCCGAGATGTTTGACCTCTTCCTGACACCACTGCTCTCTGTTGCTGCAGCTGCCTATATCACCATTCTTTTCATCGGCCCAATCTTTGTATACCTTGAGAATGCAATCCTTGGTTTGCTGATGGCTTTGCTCGCTATGCCCTTAGGTATTGGTAATGCAATTATCGGCCTTATCTACAGCCCCTCAGTTGTTACTGGTTTGCACCAGATGTATACCGCTATTGACGTTTCGATGATTGCCCAGCATGGCGTTACCTACTGGCTACCTCTTGCCTCTGCGGCAAACATCGCACAGGGCGGTGCCTGCCTAGCTGTTGCACTTAAGACGAGGTCTGACAAGACCAAGGCGTTAGCCATTCCTTCAGGCATCTCCTGCCTGCTTGGTATTACTGAGCCTGCCATCTTCGGTGTTAACCTGCCCAAGGTCAAGCCTTTTGCCGCAGGCATGGTTGGTTCTGCAGTTGGTTGCGTGATTTGCTACTTCACCAACCTTTCCGCAGCTGGCACCGGTGTTACGGGTATCTTTGGTATTCTGCTTTGCATTGCAAATCCCGTGGGCTACATCATCATGTTTGCTGCCGCCTTTGCAGTTGCCTTTGGTATCACCTGGACCATCTACTCTGATGACGCTGATGTAAAGAAGCAGGGCAAAAATCTGCCCGAGCAGGCTATAGCTTCCACTCAGGCTGCTGCCAACCAGACCGCAGTAGTTGCTGCAAGTGTTGCCCAGTCTAACCAAGGTGTCGCTGCTCTCACCGATGCTGAGGTTATTTATACTCCTTGTGCAGGCCAGGCAGTCGCTCTCGACCAGGTATCTGACCCTGTTTTTGCTAGCAAGGCAATGGGCGATGGCGCCGCAGTACTTCCTAGCAATGGCAAAATATATGCCCCTGTGTCTGGCACCATTACCGTCCTTGCTGAAACTGGCCATGCAATCGGCCTGCTTTCCGATGAGGGTGCAGAAATTTTGATTCACATTGGCATTGACACCGTCAACCTCAAGGGTGCTCCCTTTACGCCGCATACTACCGTGGGTGCAGCAGTCAAGAAGGGCGACCTGCTGATGGACGTTGACCTTGGCGCTATTAAGGCAGCTAACCTTGATACGATGACCATGGTCATTATTACCAACACCGATGAATACAAACAGATCAATACTCATACCGGTGGCACGGTTAAAGCTGGTGCCCCGCTTATTGAGCTCACGTAAGGTGCTTGGCTAAGAATGAGCAACTGTTGGGGCGGTCGCTGCGTGCGACTGCCCCTTCTTGGAATGAAGAACTCTTAAAAAAGGAGCACGTCATGATTGATGTTACTGCCCTCGGTGAAGTACTTATTGACTTTACGGACGCAGGTATTTCTGACGCTGGTCAAAAACTCTTTGAACGCAATCCTGGCGGCGCTCCTGCAAATGTGCTAGTAGCACTACAGCGTCTAGGACATCAGACCGCCTTTTTGGGCAAAGTTGGCGCCGATATGCATGGCGAGTTTTTGCGCGCTACGATGGTAGCCAACAATATTGATGTACACGGTCTTTTGGTGGACCCTCATTACTTCACGACGCTGGCTTTTGTTGCGCTTGATGAGCAAGGAGACCGCTCTTTTTCCTTTGCGCGTAAGCCCGGGGCAGATACGCAAATTTCTGCAGAAGAGGTGCATTCTCAGATTATCGAAGAGAGCAAAATCTTTCATATCGGATCGCTCTCACTGACCGACGAACCCGCTCGTGCTGCCACCTTTGCAGCGCTGGAGACTGCCAAGGCTACTGGTTGTGTGATGAGCTACGATCCTAATTATCGCGCCAACCTTTGGCCTGGTGTTTCTGCTGCTATAGAGCAGATGCGTGCTGTGTTGCCCTACATGGACATTATGAAAATGAGTGACAACGAGTGCGAACTATTAACCGATATTGCTGACCCTGCGGAGGCCGCAAAAAAGATTGTGTCAGGCAATGTTGACGTATGCTGTGTAACCCTAGGTTCTGAAGGTGCATTGGTATGCACCAAAGACGGTGTAGCTACGGTTCCTCCATTCAAAACCGAAGCTGTGGACACCACAGGAGCGGGGGATTCATTCTGGGGAGGCTTCCTTGCTGCCTTCTTAGAGAGTGGTTTGACTCCTGCAGACGTTATGCTCGACGATGCAAAGAAGATGGCTCGTATGGGCAATGCGGTAGCTTCACTTTGTGTTCGCAAGCGTGGTGGTATCCCTGCGATGCCTGAGCGTGCCGAAGTGCTTGAGGTGCTTACCTAAGCTCTATGGAGTACCAGCACTTTTGTATATACGCTATATCCGAATCGAGGGCGCACCATGGCTGTAGATATCAACTGGAACCCTAAGCATAATTGGCGTTTGAGATTCCATCTGCAAACTCCTACAGGCGGTTTAACTGATCCTAATGGCTTGTCACAGCTCAATGGTGTATATCATTGGTTTCACCAATACACACCAAGGTGGCCCGCAGTCGGCCACGGTTGGGGTCATTGGACAAGCACGGATCTCATTAATTGGACCTTCCATGGTGAGGTGATTCGCCCCGATTGCGAGCTTGACCGCAATGGTGCCTATTCTGGCTCTGCACTCGTCAAAGACGGTAAGCTTTGGTGCTACTACACAGGCAACGTGCTTGAGCCTGGCGATTATGACTATGACTTTGCCGGACGTCTAGCCAACGAGAATCTCGTCATTTCTGAGGACGGTAATAATTTTAGCAAGAAGGTCTGTGTGCTCGACAACGCGGGCTATCCTGCCTATTGTTCCAATCATGTGCGTGATCCCAAAGTGTGGGAACAGGACGGTTTTTTGCACATGTTGCTGGGTGCGCGCACAATGGACAGCCGTGGAGCGGTTTTGCTTTATCGTTCAAGCGATGGTTATACATGGGAGCTAGAAGGCTCAGCAACGGCCTATAGCAAAAGTGGTTTTGGCTACATGTGGGAGTGCCCTAATGTAGCGCGTCTAGGGAATCGCGAGTTTCTTTTCGTTTGCCCTCAAGGTGTCCCCAAGCAGCCTTTTAAGTATCAAAACATTCACAACTGCGGTTACTTCTCTGTGGATGGCAAGGTCATTGATTTGCTTAGCCAAGATGCGGACAAGATGGATGCAACGGAACCGTATGCCTGCTTTGATGAGAATGATTTTGTCGAAACGGATTATGGTTTTGATTTTTATTGTCCACAGATTTTTGAAGATGAACAGGGGCGCGTGCTCTACGTAGGCTGGATTGGCCTGCCAGACATCGAGTTTCAGTATGAGACGCCAACGCGCGAGTGGATGCATACGCTGACTCTACCACGTGAA
Organism: Olegusella massiliensis; assembly: GCF_900078545.1. Lineage (GTDB taxonomy): Bacteria > Actinomycetota > Coriobacteriia > Coriobacteriales > Atopobiaceae > Olegusella > Olegusella massiliensis. The sequence continues at coordinate 797,491 of NZ_FLLS01000002.1, read as the reverse complement.
CTTTCGCTGAATGAAGCAGGTCGGGTGTGCTTTTGGCCTGTTAAGGAAACTGAGGCACTGCGCGAGGATCCTGTGGAATTTAGTGCAGAAGCAGCTCCTGGGGCTACGGGCTATGTTGGTTCGCAGACGGTTTGCGATATGTTTGATGTAACAGGTGCACAAGCTGCATACTTCCCCAATGGCACAGCCGATGTGTTAATTGAAGCTATCCAAGGTGAGGGTCGTGTGATTATTGGCTCTGATTTGGAACTTTTCTTGCATGGGGATATGCTTGAGCTGGACTTCCAAAGTCCGTCGGGGCGCTGGCGCACCAACCGTCGTCTACCACTTTCTGCCCTCAGTGCGGGTCGTGTTACCGATTTGCGTATTTTGGTGGATACCTCGGTCATTGAGATTTATATCAATGGTGGGGAAAAGACCATGACTACGCGCTGGTATCCCCTCGATATTAAAAACCTATACGTGACATCAACTTTACAGGCCCAGTACTCGGCGTGGGAGATGGGTGCTTTTGGCTTTGCAAATGTTGGGTAAGCTCCAGATAGCTAAGGTTTGCGCTATAAGGAGCTAAGCCGTGAAGCCAAAAATTGTTTTTTCTGATGTTGACGGTACTTTCGCAGATAAAGATCATCAGCCCATAGCAGCAGATGCGCCTGTTGTTCAAGCGCTCGTTGCTATGGGTGTACCTGTGTGTTTGGTGTCTGCTCGTCCACCTCAGGGCCTCCGTCCTTTTCAACGGAGCTTGGGTTTTGAAGGACCGATTGTGTGTTATTCAGGGGCGTATGTGTTGGACGAGATGGGGCGCACTCTTGCGAGTGAAATCATCCCTATAGACGAAGCACGGGAGATTTATGCCTATCTTACGGAGAGCTTACCGAATATATGCGTAAATACCTACGGATTTGATGAGTGGGTTGTGGCCAATCCTGACGATCCTCGTGTGAAACACGAAGAAAAACTCATACATGCTTGTGCACGTGCATCGACCGATATCGAGGGGATATTTTCTGCTACAGGCGTCCATAAGTTTTTGTTGATGGGCGACCCTGATAATATCTGCGCAGCAGAGCAGAGTGTGGGCGAGCATTATCCCGATCTCAATGTGGTTCGCTCTAGTGAGACGCTTTGTGAAATCATGAGCAAGCGCGCATCGAAATCAGCAGGTGTTGCTCGTTTGTGTGAGCATTTTGACCTGCTTTCTGATGACGCAGTTGCTTTTGGTGATGGCTATAACGATTTGGATATGATTGGGGCTGTTGGCAGAAGTTTTGCTATGGCAAATGCGGTGCCTGCAGTAAAGGCAGCGGCGACTGATGTCATCGAGTGGACCAATGATGAGTCCGGTGTCGCGCGTACCCTTGCTAAACTTTTTGAACTTTAATCTCTCAATTTAACCGTAAAAAGAAGGGTGTCGCAGAAATATGCAGCACCCTTCTTATCGTTATGTATGGTGATGCTAGACTTCGTACCACTTGCCTTCAAGCGCGTGCTCGAGCCATTTGGCAACGCCGTCTTCCCACATGCTATCGACGATACACGTGGCCTGAGCTTTGACTTCATCAGAAGCATTGCGTACCGCCACAAAGGTACCTACATAAGGCACCATAGGCAAATCATTGCCCGAGTCACCAAAAGCTACAAGTTGGGACTTGTTGAGGCCAAGCTCCTTGCGTATCCATTCGATGCCAGAACCCTTTTCAACACCTTTGAGCGTAATCTCAATTTCTGTGGGAGTTACCGTGGCAATCTGCAAATCACCGCGCTTCTCGAGCTCGGCCACATTGCAAGCAAGTTCTGTTGCTGTGTCAAAGCAGGCTCCCATTTTTTCGACAAAGTTCGTCTTGTCATCAACTGCCAGGATTTGAGCTTCGATGTCTTCGACGGTAAAACGATTGGGCTGGCTTGTGATTTCATCGCTAAGACCCTCATCGCTTAAGGTACTTTCGCTGTCGATGCGATGTACCGCTTGGGTCATGTAGGATACGAGGCGATTTTCAAAATAAGCTCCTGTTGAGGTGAGCGCATTGAGGCCCGCACCGCGGGAATGTAGCCAATGTGTCAGCTCAAGTGCCATAGTGCGGGGAATTGCTTTGCTTAGCAGGTGATTGCCATCCGCATCAAGAATTTGCCCACCATTGACGGTGACGTAGTAGTCAATGCAGGGAAGTTTAACCACATCGGGCACGATGGGAAAGTTACGACCCGTGGAGATCACGTTGACACAACCTGCCGCATGCACTGCTTCCATTGCAGCAATGGTGCGCTGAGAGATGTAGGTTAAATCCAAAATAGTGCCATCTAGGTCGTAAAATGCCGCACCAATACCTTGGAGATTGTGCGAGTTTGCGGGTAGCATGTACTGCTCCTTTGCTAAGAATGCGAAATCTCAAAGCTGTGCGTGGTCAAGTTGGCAGTAAGTTGAGCCCAAGCATCGCCTGAGCTGCGGCGGATGCAAAGCTTATCCTCCGTTGCACTCACTTCGAGTTCACCTTCGATATCAAAAGCGGGATGAGTATTGCGCAGTTCCATCATCTCGAGCAGTTTGCGTACAACAGGGCGCTCTACCTCATGTTCAATCTCACCGACGCGGTAATAGTGGCGATTGATATTGCGACCTTCCTTGGTAGATTCGAGTAGCTCGATATCATTACTACCTGCAAGGAGACCTACGTAGTAGACCATGGGTACGCCACGTGCAAAGAACTGAATTGCGCGTGCAAGCAGATACGCATCATCATCGTTACCCAGCGCCGAATAGTAGGTGGTATTGATCTGATAAATGTCAAGATTGTTGTACGCCTCGGTGTTGTATACCTTCTTTACATTGGCACCTTCGGAGAACATCTTTTCTTTGGTGTAGTCAACTGCCTCGTCAGGAAGCAGGTCCTTGACATCAACAATGCCAAGGCCATCATGGGTATCAAGGGTGGTGAACTGGTGCTTGGGAGTCATTTTGAGCCAATTAGCAAGATAGTTACCCTTGCCGGAGTAGAGAGCATGCAGAGTCAGTACGGGTAGAGCAAAGTCGTAAATCCAGTATCCCTTATCGGCAACTTGCATCTGAATGCTGTAGTGCTCATGAATTTCAGGCAGCACCATGACTTGGTATGGGTCAAGCACCTCTTGCATGCTTTGAAGCAGTCTAGTGGTGTCAGGCTCAACAAAAAAGCAGTTACTTCCTGCTTGTTTGGCGGCATATGCAAAGGCATCTAAGCGAATGATGGATGCATTATTTTGGGCCATATGTACGAGGGTTTCGCGGAAAAAGCGCTGAGCGCGCTCAGAGCGAATGTTGATGTCAATTTGCTCCTCGCCAAACGTGCACCAGACATCCTCTTTGCTGCAGTCAGCAAATTCTGCCACGATGCTTGGAGCTTTAGGCTTGCGTTTGTAAATGGCATCAATCTGCTCCTGGGTAGGGGCTCCTCCTGGCCAAAAGTCTTTGTAGCGGATGAAGAAATCGGCAAACTCCGAGTCGTCTTTCTTCTCCAAAAAGTCTTGGAAATAGGGCGACTGGCGGGAGATGTGGTTAATCATAAAGTCAAACATCAAATACCGACTCTCGCCTATACGGCGCACATCATCCCAGCTACCAAACTTAGGATCGACGATGTCGTAGCGCATAGGCGCAAAACCACGGTCAGCAGAGCTGGGGAAGAAGGGCAAGATATGCACCCCGCCAACAGCCTTGTCAAAATACTGAGTAAGCACATGCTCAAGATCTTGGAGATTTTCACCGAGACTATCGGCGTAGGTGATGAGCATGATTTTGTTTTCGAACTTCATAGGACTCCCTATAGCTGTTTTGCTTATCCTAAAGACCCAAAATGGTGAAGTCAGCTGACGAGTTGGTTGACAGCGAATTTCCTAATCCGTAGACCATGTTGCTGATGACATATTCGCCGTCGTTAACATATATCTCAACAATATGGCCATGTAACAGCATCTCAATCTTGTTCTCGGGGCCAACCTCGGGCGTTTCGGAGTGCATGTGCATAAAGTTTTCACGTGGGCGATACACCTTGCTACGGTCAACGTGAATGCGGTTTTTATCTTGCCATACGCGCAAGCCACCAATGTCGATATGATCGCCTTCGCGCAGGGTCGTACCAAAAAGGTAGGGGCGGTGACACGCGGGTGCATTGGTGCGCTGCGTTAGTGCACGACGGATATTGGGGTGCAGGCGGAAGTATGTGTGACCATCGATAACCTCGACGACACGTGGAGCGGTGAACATGCCAATCCACTGATTGTCGATGGGTTCGGGCATGCGCATCCAGCCCACCATTACGCGACGACCTGTAGCATCAGTAGTGGTTTGGGGGGCATAGAAATCATGGCCATAATCGGTAAGACGGCGCTCTCCCGTAAAGTTAATTGAGCAATCGTCTTTGTTGTAATCAACAACAAAGCAAACGCTTTGGTCGTCCTTGCCACCCTCATAGCCCATTAATGATGCAAGTAATACGGTGCCACCCTCAACCTCAAAGAGGTCGGGACACTCGCACATCCAGCCTAGCTGGGGATCCATAAGCGTGCGACCCACATACTCCCAGTTCATAAGGTCGCGACTCTTGTAAAAAAGGACTTCTCCCTGTTTGCGATGTACATTACTGCCCAGTATGAGATACCAACCATCCGTGCCTTGCCATACTTTTGGGTCACGCGTATGAGTGGCGTCTCCGAGTTCGGGGTCATCAATGGGCGGGATGATGACATGCTTGTCATCAAAGTTGTTGAAGGTTTGCCCGTCGGATGACTCAATGGTGAGTTGTGCTGAGGTGAAACAATCAGGAATACATTTATTGATATTCTCGGGATCAAACTCATCGTAGTGCACACCAGTATAAAAGAGGCGTAGTTTGCCACCACTCTCGACGGCGCTGCCCGAAAAACAACCGTTTTGATCAGCAGGCTTTGAAGGAAAGAGTGCAATATCTTTTTGTTCCCAATTGACGAGATCGGGGCTAATGGCATGACCCCAGCAAATGGTGCCCCACTGTGTTGCATGGGGAAAGTATTGGTAAAAGAGATGGTACTCACCCTTGTAGTAGATGAAACCGTTGGGGTCGTTTATCCAACCACGCTGCGTATGAAAGTTGATGCTTTGCATGTGAGCCCTCTAAACTTTAATGTCTAACGGTCTACGACGTAATTAATGCTGATGGGAGACATGGGATACCAGCAGGCTTGAGCCTCAGGAAAATCCATGCTGACGTGGACACTGTCTGCTTCGGTGAAGTAGCGGGTGCCAAAAACAGTCTCGCCACCATTGATAAAGATTTCAAAGACGGAAGTATCCATGATGACTCGGATGTCATGGAGGGCGTCAACCTTGGTGCGGCGGACTTTGCGACCTTGGCCCACGGTGTCGTCAGTAAAGATGAGCTCCGCTTCGCCGTTGGAAAAGCGCAGCTCGAGTGCCTCATCAAAGCGGAGTGTGCCATCGCCTGCAATAGAGGAGATTACGAGGTCGGAAACTTTGGGGATGGTTGCGCTTGCACCATCAAAGGGGACAAATTCACCGCGGAGAGAGTCGATTTCAGCAACAGGATTTTGTAGGATGTGCCCCTCGGCATTGAGCGTGAGTTCGCGGGGAACCGTTAGGCAGCCGCGCCACGTATCCGTGGGGTTGTCGTAGGGGCGAACATCATTTTTGTCGTGAGGGAGACTCATCCAACCTATGAGGAGTGTGCGGTTCTTGTCATCGATGAAGCTTTGACACGCATAGTAGTCAAAACCGTGGTCCCATTCGACAAAAGTGGTTTGATCGATAGCAGGGTGTGGTGCCTGTGCACGCATGAGCTCATGGTCTTGGTGTAACAGATCCAAGAGCGATCCATCAATAGGGAAGTAGCCATTGCCGTGCACATTTTGAAGCATGTAGGGCAGGCCAAGCTCGTCTGTGCCCTGTGGGCACGTGGCAAGAAACTCGTGAACCGTGCCCTGCGTGTCGGTCAGAGTAATGCGGTCGGGGCACTCCCACATATAGCCAAATGGTTCACTGTCGGTATTGGTGACAGAGCCTTCGAGTTCCCAATGTACGCCATTATCGGAGTGATAACACAACACGGCACCGCGGCTATCATTGCACGTGCGCGCGCCAAGGAGCATATGAAGGGAGTCGTTCTGCTTCCAAACTTTGGGATCGCGAACGTGATTGGAGCAATAGGCAGGGTAGTCAGAGTTGTCGAGGATGACTTCCTTGGGACCCATGTGGATGCCGTTGTAACTACGCATGCGCGTTTGGTTGGCAAGGCGACCCGAGAGTGTGCCATCACCTTCGGGTAGACGGACGTTGCCAGTGTAGTAGTACCAGACTTCGCCGTCGTGCTCGGCACCATCTGCGGGTGTGGCGATATATGCGCCACCAGAATAGGATCCGTCTTTGTCAGAAGGGCAATCGGGCATGACTTGGCAGCCGAGGAAGACCCAGTTTATGAGGTCGCGGCTGACGTAGTGTCCCCAGCCATGAGGGCTATCGAAGTTGCCAGGATACTCAGGGGCGTTCTGGCAGCAGATATGGTAGGTTCCGCGAAATTGACAGAGACCGTTGGGGTCGCTGATTGAGCCTTTATAGGGGGCAAGGTGGAGTTTGGGACGCCAAGATTCATCACTCATGCGGGGGTCCTTTCCATGTGCCGCCGAGCTTTAGGGGCATTGGCGACTTATCGATATACTTGCACACAATCCTATCTGAGAACGATTCCATATTAAGGCAAATGACGGTGAATGGTACCTAGATTGTGCGAGTGGTTAGAAGCTCGCATTGAATAAATAAAGTGGTCAGCGTAAACCACGTAAATGCTGTAGGGCGCACAGGTAGAAGACACCACATATGTGCTACGAAGCGCAAGGGTGTCGCAAACGGCATAGATGGCGCGAATCATAGGGACGATGTCAATCGTGTGCATTCGCTCACCGCGTGCATCGCGCACAATCCCCGAGGAGCTCTTTTTGGTAGGAACGTGGACAAAAAGGACTCCACGGGGCCAAAAATATTAACTAACCAACCAACAAACTAACTATTCCTTAAGTGTAGGGTGTTTAGGTATGGAGGGCTTAACTGTGTAAAGTCTAGATGTGCGAGGGTGAAATGCGTGTTTTGGAAGTGTGTGGGGAAGTCATATGCAGACGAGATGCATGTGACAAAGAGGATATAGCTTTAATCACGATAAACGAGTAAAAAAACATCCACACTATTCTAGTGTTTATTTATATATTTATATCTCAACCTGCAGTTTTATAAACTTAAATAAGAATAGTGTGGATGTTTTTGGGGCTAAAAAATGAAAACAGCTTTTATCAGGACCCAAGAAAGCGCTGCTTAGCCATGCAATATTTTGTCTCGTTTGTATCCTGCTGAGTATAAGCACGTGTAAAACTGCAGTTCAAAAGGGGTGTTTTTGAGTCAAATTTCTCTACCGTGGTGTTAGGCCACCTTTAAAGCTTTTTGTGTTGAGGTACTAAACATCACACAAGTATTTTTAGACGCCTCAAACGGCCTCTGAGCGTCTCTATTTTTTCAGTCTCGCGATTGGGGATGTTGCAGCTTTGGAAGGTTGGACTTTCTGCAAGTGTGGAAGGGTTGGTCTTCCGCAGGTTTGGAAGGTTGGATCTGTTGCAGGTTTGGAAGGGTGGGCCTGCTGCAGGCCTGGAATTTAACTAGTCGTTCAAAATACGGTGTTCAAAGTGTCCATTTGCGTAGAGACCATAGCTGTGGCTTCCGTCTTTGGGGATACCAATGCTGCCGGGATTAAATAGCCATAGATCGGGACGTTTTGCACTGGCTTCGTTTGCTTTAATGTGGGTGTGGCCATAGACGAGACTGGTGTGTGCCGGCAGAGGTGGGAGGCGGTCGATAGAATTATCTCGTCCAGCGCCCCAAATGTGGCCGTGGGTGAGGAATAGCTCATGTAAGTTACCCTCGGCGGTACTATCCAAAATCACAGCACTTTCAGCAAGACAGGGAAAATCCAGCACCATCTGGTCGACCTCGGCCTCGCAATTACCGCGGACCGCCACAACCTGCGTCGCAATGGAGTTAAGCATTGCAATAACCTCGCGCGGAGCATAATCGGTGGGCACGTTATTGCGTGGTCCATGATAAAGCAAGTCGCCCAACAGTACTATACGGTCGGGCTGTTCTTGTTCAATGGCAGACATCAACTTCCTACACCAAGCCGCAGCCCCGTGAATATCAGACGCAATGAGAAGCTTCATCGTGGGTGTCCCTTCTCTTTTAAGTAGTCCTACTCAGTATGCATCAATCAGCCCCATCCCTCAGCCAATCTTTTGAACTGAGCGCGGCCTTTTTTCTGCAGGCCATTACCCCGGCTTCGGGCGTTCTTTGCGCGAGATGTAGTTTACCTGCAAGTGGAATGTCCTTCGAACGCTTGAGACATGTACTCGAGCATCCTTTGTGTAAGACGTCGTTTGATTATGGGGCGTCGTGAATATGACTGTCTTTGAGTAATGAACGCTATATTTTCTTAAGCAAATGAGGCTTAAGAATTCTTAAATTGATGAATACAAAAAATCTAATGTGTAGAGACTTAGATTATGTATAAAATTAGATAACGCGGGAACAATTGCCTTGTATGGCAAAGGCGTCGGCGACTCGGCGACACCAAAATGTATTAAAACTCTCGGTCTTTAGGCAGAGAGAGAAGGAAAGGAAGTATTATGAGCAAAATTCTTGGCATCGACCTTGGTACCACTAACTCAGCAATGGCAGTGTTTGAAGGTGGCGAGCCTTCTATTATTGTGAACGCCGAGGGCGATCGCACTACTCCGTCCGTCGTGGGTTTCCGTGCCGACGGAGACCGTATTGTCGGTAAGGCTGCAAAAAACCAAGCTGTTACCAACCCTACCAACACGGTCTTTTCCATTAAGCGTTTCATGGGTCGTCGCTATGACGAGGTTGGCTCCGAGCTCAAGACCGTTCCTTACAAGGTTAAAGCTGGTGCTGGCCAGCGTGCTGTTGTTGAGATCAACGGTGAGGATTTCACCCCCGAGCAGGTTTCCGCTATGGTTCTCGGCAAGATGAAGGCTGACGCTGAGAAAGCCCTCGGCGAGACCGTCACCGACGCTGTCATTACCGTCCCCGCCTACTTCAATGACGCTCAGCGTCAGGCGACTAAGGATGCAGGTAAGATTGCGGGCCTTAACGTGCAGCGCATTGTCAACGAGCCCACAGCCGCAGCTCTCGCATATGGTTTTGACAAGAAGAACATCGATCAGAAGATTCTAGTCTTTGACCTAGGTGGCGGTACCTTCGACGTTTCCCTGCTCGACCTTGCCGACGGTGTCGTTGAGGTTCTTGCAACCAACGGCGACAACCACCTCGGTGGCGATGACTGGGATCAGCGCGTGATTGACTGGATGGCTGACAAGTTCCAGCAGGATAACGGTATTGACCTCCGCAATGACCCCATGGCTCTTCAGCGTCTTAAGGATGCAGCTGAGAATGCAAAGAAGGAGCTTTCTTCTGCTCAGCAGGCCGAGATTAATCTCCCCTTTATTACTGCTGATGCTACTGGCCCCAAGCACCTCAACTACTCCCTGACCCGCGCAGAGTTTGAAAAGATCACTCGCGACCTGCTCGACCGTTGCAAGGCTCCTGTTACCAAGGCGCTTCAGGATGCCGGGTTGCAGATCTCTCAGGTCAATGAGGTTATTCTCGTTGGTGGCTCTACTCGTATGCCCGCTGTTCAGGAGCTTGTCCGTCAGATGACAGGCAAGCAGCCCAACATGTCCGTTAACCCTGACGAGGTTGTAGCCGATGGTGCTGCAGTCCAGGGTGGCGTGCTTTCTGGTGCTTCTGGTGCTTCCGATATCTTGCTGCTCGACGTTACCCCGCTTTCTTTGGGTGTTGAGACCATGGGCGGTATCATGACCAAGATGATTGATCGCAATACCACCATTCCTACCAGCAAGACCGAGGTCTACTCCACCGCAGCAGATAATCAACCTTCCGTTGAGATTAACGTGTTGCAGGGCGAGCGCGAGATGGCTCGCGACAACAAGAGCTTGGGCAAGTTCCAGCTTACGGGTATCCCCATGGCTCGCCGTGGTGTGCCTCAGATTGAGGTTACCTTTGATATCGATGCCAACGGCATTGTCAAGGTCACCGCAAAGGATCGCGGCACGGGCAAGCAGCAGCAAATCACCATTTCCGGCTCGACGGCACTGTCTGACGAGGAAGTTGACCGCATGGTCAAGGATGCAGAGTCCCACGCTGAGGAGGACAAGGCCAAGAAGGACGAGATTGAGGTACGCAATCAGGCCGATTCCCTTGCCTACTCTACCGAGCAGACCTTAAAGGAGCTTGGCGATAAGGTGCCTGCTGACACCAAGCAGAAGGCCGAAGATGGCATCGCCGCTGTTCGCAAGGCTTTGGATGGTACTGATATTGATGCAATTAAGTCCGCAAGCGAGCAGCTCCAGACAGCAGCTCAGGATCTGGCTCAGGTTGTGTACTCCGCAACTGATGCTCAGACAGCGCAGGGTGCGCCTACCGACGGTGGAAGTGCTGACGACGTAGTTGATGCTGACTATGAGGTTGTCGATGACGACAACAAGCAGAACTAGTAGGTGGCCAACATGTCCGAGAAGGAAAAAAAGAGGGTAGAGGAAGTAGTCGATGAGACTACTTCCGCCCCCGCCCCCAACGGGCAGGACCTAAAGGAGAACGGCGTGAAAGTTCCAGTCGAGGTCGACGACGACCAGATGGGCGCCGAGGCCGAGCTGGACGAAGAGGCTCTCGTTGAAGCAGCAAAGCGTGCAGGCACTCAGGCGGCAGAAGAAGAAATTGCCGTTAAGGAGGCCGAGCGCGCCAAAGCTGCTGAGGCAGCGCACAGTGAGTTGCAGGATAAGTTGGATGGCGCCCAAGATGAAATCGACGCTGCAAAAAAAGAAGCAGCGGATGCCACTGAACGCTTGCTGCGACTTCAGGCAGACTGGGATAATTTCCGCCGTCGCACTGCTCAGGAGCGACTTAACGAGCGTGATCGTGCAGGTGAAAAGTTGGTGGTTTCCCTGCTTCCTGTGTTAGACGATATGGAGCGTGCTATTGAGCATGCTGCTAAGGCTGCGCAGGAGGACGCCGAGGACAACCAGTTTGATCAGTTTGTTGCTGGTGTGCAGGCTGTCCACGACAAGATGGTATCCATCTTGGGTAAGGCAGGTGTTGAGGTCATTAACCCTCTAGGTGATGCTTTTAATCCGTTAGAACATCAGGCGGTGGGTCGCGTGGAGGATACAGAGGCCTACGATGAGTCAGTTTCTGCAGTGTATCTACGCGGCTATCGCATGGGTGGCAAGGTTATTCGCGAGGCAATGGTGCAGGTAACCTTTGGTGGCCCTAAACGTCCTGACTCTGCTAAGGAAGATAATGCGGCGACTGATGTGGATGTAGACGCTGCAGAGTCTCGTGAGGCTTAGATTTTATTTTGTCGGACACCTGCTTGCGGGTGTCCGATATTTGGCATCTTTCAGATGCGCAGTGCACAAGCAAGCACGATGTAATGAAAGGAGGCGGCTTCCGCCATGGCAGAAAAGAATTATTACGACGTTTTGGGCGTGAGCAAAAATGCCTCCGACGCCGAAATCAAGAAGGCATTCCGTAAGCTCGCAGCCAAATACCATCCTGATCGCGGTGGCGATGAGGCTAAATATAAAGAAGTCAGCGAGGCATATACCACCCTGTCCAATCCTCAAAAACGCAAGGAATATGATCAGCTTTTGACCTTTGGTGGTATTCCAGGAGCTGGATTTGGCGGTGCGGGCGCTGCAGGTAGCTATAGCTATGGCGGCGGCATGAACTGGGAAGATATTCTTGGCAGCATGCGCGGTGGCGATGGCGCTTTTGGCGGCTTTGACTTTAGTTCAATCTTTAATGGACAGGGTGCAGGCCGTGCGCAAAATCGTCCATCCAAAGGCAGTGACCTTACGCTAGATGTAAGCGTGACCGCAGAAGAAGCTTTTGTGGGCACTCAACGCAAAGTAAGCTATACCATTCCTTCAACGGGAGAACGACAAAGTCTTACGGTTAAAGTGCCTGCCGGGGCAGTTGATGGCGGGAAATTGCGGTATCGCGGTCGTGGCGAATTTGGCGCCAATGGTGGCGCCCGTGGCGATCTTGTAGTGACAACGCGTGTGGCAGAACATCCGCTTTGGAAGCGTGATGGCGCCGACGTGCGCATGGAGCTGTCGATTTCTATCTTTGAAGCAGCGCTTGGCGCACAGGTTGAAGTTCCCACTCCGGCAGGTGAGACTGTGCGTCTTAAGGTTCCTGCGGGAACACAGGACGGTAAAACCTTCCGCTTCCGTGGTATGGGTGCACCTGATGTCAAAAGCAAAAATAATAAGGGCGCTCTCTATGTGACCGTGCGCATCAAGGTTCCGACAAGTTTGTCTGCTGATGAGCGCAAAGCACTTTCGAATTTGCGCGATGCTGACCACCGTGAATACCGAAAGGATGTTGAGCGCTATGTCTCGTAGTGACGGCAAAAATAAGCCCCTCTACATGATTAGCGTTGCTGCTGAATTGACGGGCATGCACCCCCAGACCCTCCGTGTGTACGAACAAAAGGGTTTGGTGAATCCTGGTCGCTCACGCGGCAACACACGTCTGTATTCGCAGCATGATATTGAGCGGCTTAACCTTATTAGCAAGCTGACTGATGAGGGTATCAATCTGGCGGGCGTTGTGCGCATCCTCGACATGCGTGAACGCACCGAAGCACTCACGAATGAAAACGATGAGATGCGCGCACGTATTCGAGAGCTTGAGGATGAGGTACATGAATTCCGCATGCAAGAGCGTATCGTAGCACTCGCTCGCTATGATGGAGGTAGCCCCGAACAAGTCATGCGTGGTTTGCTAGACGATGGGGAGCGAAAGGACTGGTAGTGAGCATCACAAACTTTGTCTTTGATATGGGAGGCGTGCTCATGGATTTTAATCCTGAGCTGTACTCTCATCTCTATGTTGACAACGATCAGGATGCTCTGCTTATTCGTAATGCTCTATTTTTACACCCAAGCTGGGCTTTGCTTGATTCGGGTACTATCAGTGATGCCACGATGGAAATGATTGCTCAGCGTCAGTTGCCCGAGCGACTGTGGGAACCCCTACATCAAACTTGCATGCACTGGCATGAACATCATACGCCTCTACCGCTTATGAATCAGCAGGTAGAACGCTTGCATGCTGCTGGGTATGGCTGCTTTCTACTGTCTAATGCGGGCGTTCGTTGGTGGAAGATTCGTGAGCTCATTCCCTGTATGCCCCTGATGGATGGCTTTGTAGTATCGGCGTTTGAGCGCATTATGAAGCCTGATCCACTTATCTTTACGACCTTATGTGAGCGTTATCAATTAGAGCCCACAACCTGTCTCTTTATTGATGACAATGCCGACAACTGCGCAGGTGCAGAAGTTGCCGGCATGACGGGCTATGTATATAACGGCGATGTAGCTGCCTTTGAAAACTATGTCAGCACAACACTTGGTATCGCATACTAGTGCCTAGAGTTTTTCGCCAGCAAGCAGAACTATGCCTCTTGTGAGGGGACACATACATACAGGAGAGTGCAGACACCATCTGTAGGCGTGACGTGCACAGTTGCATTACCTGCAGGTATAAACCAGGTTTCGCCAGTCTTTATGTGCTCAATCTGCTCACCCAGCTTGGCCTGAGCGTTGCCATTAAGCATCATCAATGCAACATAGCTTTTATCGGTTATGGGAAGCTCTGCTGTATCGTTTAAAATCCAGCGTTCCGTGCGAAAGCACGTGCCTTGGCCTAGGAGTTGCCGGGTACCTCCAGCAACTTCACTGGGGTGCACAGGTGCACCTAAATAGCCGGGTTGCTCGAGCAAAGCAACTTCTTTTGCCTGTTCGATATGGAGTTCTCGCGTCTTGCCGTGGGAATCAACACGACCAAAGTCATAAACGCGATACGTGGTATCGGAATTTTGCTGCACTTCCGCAAGCAAAATGCCACCACCAATTGCATGGAGTAGGCCCGCACGGATAAAGAAGACATCACCTGGTTTGACGGGTACCTGGTTGAGTTTTTCTTCGATGCTGTTATCGGCAATAGCTGCAGCAAACTCGTTCGGGGTCATGTCCTCACGAAGACCTAGGTAGAGAAAGGAACCAGGGTCGGCATCAACAATGACCCACATTTCGGTTTTGCCATAGGGCATACCGTGACTATGGGCATAGGAATCATCAGGATGCACCTGAATTGACAGAGGGCTTGCGGCATCAATGAATTTGATGAGCGTGGGGAAGGCTTCCATAACATGAGCATTACTACCAGCAGCGCTTGGGTGTGCAACAAGATGTTCGACCAAGGTTTTGCCAGCATCGCTGCCTGTGTCCACGATGCTGGGATAATCATCGCGGGCAGAAAGAGTCCATGCTTCTCCATAATTGTCCTGTCCAGCCGCAGGACTACCAAGGCGTGTGCCGCCCCAGATTTTGCTTACCAGTGCCGGTTTTAGACGAATCATTTCCTGCATCGCTTACTCCTTATCAGCCGTGTCAAAACTGAGCCACAGAGCTTTGCTTGCCAAGGGACTTGCCGCTCATTTGCACGTTCCCTCTTCACGGTAGCGCATTTTATAAAAAGCAGAAATATGCTCAAGACGGAATCCATAAAGCTAAATTATTAAGTTTAGAAAATCTTATATAAAGAGACTTAGATATGATTAGGATGCTGTCTGAGTGGGAAGACTGTCATCGATAAACAGAGAGGTGCTCAAGCACGTGCCAAGAGCTGACGTAAGCTCGAAAAAAGTCGCAGCTGAGGCAGGTGCAAGGCAAAAGGGAGGCTCATATGAGAATCGATAAATGGGCAGTCAGCGCACAAGAAGCGCTGCAGGCAGCGATGGGTATCGCGGCGGATGCAGATGCAGGTCAGATGGAGTCGATTCATCTGCTGAAGGCTTTACTGGACTCCAATGAACAAAATTTAAGAGCAATTGTTGAGCGCATTGGCGTTGATCCGACACAACTTGAATCTG
This sequence comes from Olegusella massiliensis, assembly GCF_900078545.1. Classification (GTDB taxonomy): domain Bacteria; phylum Actinomycetota; class Coriobacteriia; order Coriobacteriales; family Atopobiaceae; genus Olegusella; species Olegusella massiliensis. The sequence continues at coordinate 782,453 of NZ_FLLS01000002.1, read as the reverse complement.
TGGTTAGTGACGCTATCGCACGTCAGCCCAAGGTGACTGGTGCTGGCGGTCAAATGAGTATTGGTAATAATCTGCTTAAAGTACTTGACGCTGCTGAGAAGCTTGCCTCTCAAATGGGTGACTCTTATGTAACAACTGAGCACCTACTCATTGCACTTTGTGATGACCGGGATGCGGCTGGTTCTGTGCTCAAGACAGCAGGAGTAACAGCCAAGCGTGTACGGGCTGCGTACGATGAGCTTCGGGGGGATGAGCGAGTGACTTCGCAGGATTCAAAACCCCAACTTAAGGCGCTCGAGCAGTTTGGACGCAATGTGACCGACCTTGCTCGTCAGGGCAAACTTGATCCCGTGATTGGTCGTGTTGAGGAGATTCGCCGCACGATTCAAGTGCTGAGCCGCCGCTCCAAGAACAACCCTGTGCTCATTGGTGAGCCTGGTGTTGGTAAAACCGCCATTGTTGAGGGTTTGGCCCAACGTATCGTTACGGGCGATGTGCCTTCGACTCTCAAGGACAAAGATCTTGTTGAGCTTGATATGTCTGCGCTGGTAGCAGGTGCAAAATATCGTGGTGAGTTCGAAGACCGCTTGAAGTCTGTTCTCAAAGAGGTACAGAAGAGTGATGGAAAGGTCATTCTCTTTATCGATGAGCTGCACACCATTGTGGGTGCTGGTGCGACCGAAGGTTCAATGGATGCGGGCAATATTCTGAAGCCCGCTCTTGCCCGTGGTGAACTTCATGCTATCGGGGCAACCACACTTGATGAGTATCGTAAGTACATCGAGAAGGACCAAGCGCTAGCACGTCGTTTTCAGCCAGTGTTGGTGTCCGAGCCAACTGTGGAAGATACCATCTCGATTTTGCGTGGCATCAAAGAGCGTTACGAGCAGCATCACCGTGTGCGTATTACCGATGCAGCTTTAGTTGCAGCAGCAGATTTGTCTAACCGCTACATATCAGAGCGTTTCCTGCCCGACAAGGCAATTGACCTCGTAGATGAGGCTGCAAGTCGCCTGCGTATGGAGCTCGACAGTATGCCGGCAGATATTGATGCACAGGAACGTCAGCTTACTCAGATGCAAATCGAGGAACAGGCGTTAATGAAAGAAGAGGACGCTGCTTCCAAAGAGCGTCTGGAAACCCTGCGTCGCGAGATTGCTGAGGCACGTGAGAAACTTGATAGTGTCAAAGCAGATTGGCAAAACGAGCGCGTGGCGATTGACCGCGTGCAGGACCTCAAAGCACAAATTGAATCTACGCGCAGCGAGATGGAGCGGGTAACCCGTGAGGGTGACTTGGCACGTGCATCCGAACTGCGTTACTCCACGATTCCGCAGCTCCAAGCCCAATACGAAGAAGCAGAGCAAGCACTTGCCTCCAAGCAAGAATCCGGTGGTCTGCTTAAAGAGGAAGTTACTACTGACGAGATTGCTGAGGTGGTTTCCAACTGGACTGGCGTACCAGTATCCAAGATGATGCAAGGCGAGATGGATAAGCTCAAGCATCTAGAAGATGAACTGCATAAGAGCGTTGTTGGTCAAGATGAAGCAGTATCTGCGGTTGCCGCGGCAGTGCGTCGTAGCCGTGCGGGTCTAGCTGATCCTAATAGGCCTATTGGCAGTTTCTTCTTCCTTGGGCCGACAGGTGTGGGTAAAACCGAGCTAGCAAAGGCGCTTGCAAAAAATCTCTTTGATGATGAGCGCGCGCTTATTCGTATCGACATGTCCGAGTATATGGAGAAGTTCTCAGTCCAGCGCTTGATTGGTGCTCCTCCTGGATATGTGGGATATGACGAGGGTGGACAGCTTACCGAAGCAGTACGTCGTCGGCCATACTCGGTTATCTTGCTCGATGAGATGGAAAAAGCCCATCCCGATGTCTTTAATGTGTTGTTGCAGGTGCTTGATGATGGGCGTCTAACTGATGGACAAGGTCGTGTGGTGAGCTTTAAAAACACCATCATTATCATGACAAGTAACGTGGGCAGCCAGTTTATTGCAGAGGCAAATGCGACTACTGATCCCAAGGAGACACAACGTCAGGTTAATGAGGCTTTGCGTGCCACCTTTAGGCCAGAGTTCCTCAATCGTATTGACGACGTGGTGATGTTCCATGCGCTTGGCTTGGACGATATTGAAAAAATTGTTGATATCCAACTGGCTGATGTGCGTGAGCGTTTGGCCAACGAGCGCATTACACTGCAACTGACTCCACGCGCTGTTGGGTCGCTCGCTCTTGATGGTCTGGATCCGATTTACGGAGCGCGTCCCCTGAAGCGTTTGATTCAACGACAGGTAGTTGATAACGTTGCAAACCTTATTATTGCAGGCGAGCTCCATGAGGGCGATACCGTGCAAATAGATGTGGGTGAGGGCGATAAACTGGTCGCACAGAAGTTGGGAGATAGCGCAAAATCTTAAGTTCTGTGTTGTTCTAGTTATGCTCTGCTATGCGATAAAGCCGCAGCTCGGTTATAGTTGTCAAATGGCAGCTATTCGAACTGCGGCTCGATTTGTGAAGGCACAAAATGAATAACAGCAATGATGAGACAACAGTGCGCCCCCATATTCGCGAGGTAAACAACATTACGGTTGAGGCCGAAGCCAAGCGTCAGCGAACAAAGTCTCACAAGCGTTTGGCCGTGGCTTTTTCGCTCCTTGCTGTTCTTTTGGCTGCAACTGTCGCTTTTGTTTCGTATGGAGCAGAGCTTTGGGGTGGCCATACCATTCCTTCGGTGCGCCATGAAAAAGTAGACAAAGCAAAAAAACAGCTTGCTGACTTGGGATTTAAGGTAAACGAAAAAACAAAAGTTACCGATACGGGCGTTGGTTTAGTTGTAGAGCAGACGCCCCCTGCGGGCGAGCGTCATGCAAAAGGCACAGAGGTGACTATCTGGGTTGGCGAAGCTCGCGTGATGCCCGAGCTTGTGGACATGAGGCTGGAAGATGCGCAGCAAAAGCTTAAAGATGCTGGTGCAAACAACATAAAAGTTTTACGTCAACCCTCTACAAAAGAAGCAGGTAGGGTATTGGCGGTTGAGCCAAAGGCAGGAACAACTTTTACCTCCGATCAGGAGATTAAGTTGACTGTCGCGACGGTACGTACGCTGCCCGACCTTGTAGGTAAAACCGAACAGCAGGCCATGAAGGCCCTTGATGACATGGGTATTTCTTATAAGAAAGACTATGTCAAATCAGACAAAGACGGTCACAGTGTTGTTGCCACTGAGCCTAAAGCAGGCAGCGAGATTAAAGAAGATACCAAGGTTACACTGAGTGTGTCTTATCCTTATCCCTCAGGCATCAAGCAATTTGCGGAGTATTTCCGCCATCGCCCGAGTGATGTTGCAGAGTTTTTAGGTATGCAGGGGTTTGCTTATAAGGGCGGTTACATAGATGCTCGTGGTGATGCGCAGGCACTGTATTCCAATGGACAGTCAAATCTGAGACTGTGTTCCGATCCTTTTGACCATAACCTTGATGCGTCTGGTTCCAAAGACGGTGGGCACGGCGAGGCTGGTAGCGTCAATAAAAACCATGTCTCGAAAGGAGATGTCGTTTCGGGCGGTGCAGACTTTAGTGGCGTGCGCTACGAGTATGCCTCTTCGGAGATTCCAAGCTCGGCAAAGAGCTTGGATAGTGATGCAATCTATGCAGTCATGTCTGAATGTGGACTGAGCAGTGCTAGTGCAAGTTGCACCGAAGATACGATAACCCTGCCATCTAAGGCTAAAGACTTACCAAAAAAGGACGGCCGTAAATTTAGTTGTATGAGTGGTACCGAGGGCGATTATACCTGGACGGTGTTGATTGCTCAGGTTAAGAAAGATTCCGATGAAGTGCGTGTAGTTGTCACGTATGCACCCACGAGTCTGTATGGTGATTATGACATGTCGGGTAATGGCGGCAATATTTGTGACTTTGCAGCCTATGTCGATATGTATACATAGGAGGACTGGCAAATGACAGGCGAAAAAGAACCTGGATCAGCTGGGATACAGCCTGAAACTGCGAACACTGAAGCGATATCAAAACGCATGGCAAACTCCGTTGTAAAACCTGCTTCTCAGGCCACCGAATCCTTACCTCAAGAGCAAAATTCTTGCTATCTACGTGCGGAAAACGAAGATGATGACGGATATGATCCCTTTTCAGATAGGCCAGCTGAACCCGAACCACTCTTCCAAAGCGATCCATGGCGCTAGCAGGTCGAAAGAGCGCTACACTCCTATCTCTTTCAGGGTGCTTACTTAACCACTGACAGCGAAGGATTGGCTTAGTGGACGCTGCTCACAATTAGTTTGATGGCAAAGGCAATGACAGCCAATAAGGCCAGCACAATGAGGGCCATCGCAATGATTGAATTGCGACGACGAGCCTGTTCACGTGATACAAAAATTGAGCGCTTGCCTTTGGGAATTTGTAGGTACTGACCATAATGTGAGTCCTGCTTGAGTTTGCCAATATCAGCGCGTGAGCGTCGATAAGAACGGCCTGCAAAAGGTGTTGCACCGCTCACGGTGATATTTGAGTCGTGCGTATAGCTGCGATTCCCATTAAAACCATCGTCTTGGCTGAGATCATCGATAGCGTCTTGAGTGATATGAGGCTTATGGGGGCGGACATAGGCAGGATGTGCAGAGGTCTGCCTGTTTGCTGCAACAGGAGTGGGCGGTTGCTTGCCAGCAGGAGTAGATGTATTGGTGGAAATCTGTTTGAGGTCGCTCATATGCGCCCTTCTTGCTGTGAATTCCGATGTTGCTGATTCATCGTCATTTTAGCGCAGTTCTGAGTCAAAATTCTTGCTCCGCATAAAGCTCTCAGAAGATAGATTTTGATATCTTATATAGAGAGACTTAGATTTGTTGCGTATGTGTAGATAAGAAAACCTTTGTCTAGATGTATAAAGACTTCAGTTCTGGGAATACTTAATAACGACAAGCAAAGACACAGCAAGTGTTGTGTCGCACGTAAAAAGGAGTGATTGTCATGACGAACATGATTCCTTACAACAATTACAACAGACTCGCTCGATCGATGTGGCCGTTTGCTGATTGGGATGAGCTCTTTAAGATGCCCACAACTTCCGATGATGGCGTGTTCAAGATGGACGTTGAGGATGCCGGCGAGGCGTACGTTGTAACTGCTCATGTACCTGGTGTAAAGAAGGACGAGGTGGATGTCGAGCTCAATGAAGGACGCCTCTCGGTTTCGGTAAACCATGTAGAGTCTGATGAGCAAAAGACCAAGAATTATCTGCACAAGGAAACGAGCGAATGGCATGCAACCCGTGGGGTATATCTTAAGGACGCAGCTACCGCAGGTATTAGTGCCAAGCTTGCCGAGGGCGTATTGACCATTAATGTGCCCAAGCAGGTCGAGCAAAACAACGTCACTAAAGTTTCGATTGACTAAATGTTTATTGTGTACTGAATGTGGTTGGACGGCCCGAGATTTGGTCTCGGGCCGTTTTCTTTTGCGTGGAGTTTTTTGTGTGCGGCGAGTTCAGTAGACTAGGACTTCCACGCAAAGAAAGGTTGAGTTGATGCCAAGCGTTGCGAGCAGATATGCAGATATCACCCCAAAGCGGAGTGCTGTGCAAGGGATACCTATGCCGAAAGATGAGCTCAGCGACTTAAAGGCACCAGTGGTGCTCATGGTCTCGGGCGGTGCCGACTCGACTGCTCTGCTTGTGTTGGCGGCAAACTCTACACTTGATATAGCTGATGGACGTGGCAAAGCGCATATTGCGCGGGAACGTCTCCATGTGCTGCATGTCAATCATCAATTGCGCGGTATTGATGCACAGGAGGACGAAGAGTTTGTTTGCGAGTTGGCCTTGCGTTATGGGATTCCTTGTACGGTGCGACGTGCTGATGTTGCAGCGCTCGCTGCAGCGGGGGATGGCAACGTAGAAAATGCGGGGCGCGAGTTGCGTTATGCAGCAGCGGCAGAGCTTGCCAATATGCTTTCGGATAAGGCTGGAACTCCTCGGTCGGCTGCTCGAATTTTAACGGCCCATACCGCAGATGACCGCGCTGAAACATTCTTTATGAATGCATTGCGCGGAACGGGCCCTGCAGGGCTTGCTTCTATTCCGCGCAGACGTAACCGCATTGTGCGCCCGTTATTGGATTTTGAGCATGATGAGCTTTGCAATCTGTTGACTATGCAAGGGATTTTGTGGCGCGAGGATAAGACTAATGCAGACACGCGCTATTTGCGTTCCTATGTACGCCACAAGCTATTGCCTATAGCAAAGGAGCGGAATGTGCGCCTGAGTACTACTTTGGCTGCGACCTGCGATATTTTGTCTGATGAGGATGCATATTTGTCCCAGCTGGCTGCACGAGCGTTGCGCGAACTGACGCGAAGGCAGGCTGATGGAATGATTGCGCTTGATGCAGGAAGACTTGCGGCATCTGAAGTGGTGATTGCGCGCCGTGTGGTCAAGCAGCTTATCGTGCGTTTAGCGCCAAGCGCACGTGTTGAAGCGCGACATATTAGTGCGCTGCTACAGTTGGTTGCTGCGGGTAGTGGCTCTGTTCAGGTGATAGAAGGCATTGACGCTCGCGTGGAATATGGTCTGCTTTTTGTGAGAACGCGTCGTATTAAGGCGGCTGGTGAGCTTGCTGCCTGGCTGGAGGTTCCTTCTCCTCATGTCATCAAAACAGCGCCTGATGCGCGTGGCATCTTGAACGTGTCAGATGGGCGTACGCTGGTGGCTCGACTTGCCACAGTTCCGCGCGGTGCGGATCCTGTTGCCTTAGCGCGTGCGCATGGTAAAGAATGGGCTGGTGCATCGGTGCTGCTAGATGCTGCTGCCTGTGGGGTCGATCCTGAGCGGGGAGGACGCCTTTGGGTAGATGCTCCAAGCGCGGGGGATGTGCTTTGTCCTTTGGGAATGCATGGACAGTCAAAAAAGCTTTCTGACCTGCTCAATGAAGCAAAGATTCCAGCTGCAGATCGAGCGAGCGTGCCGATTTTGCGCACAGGTCCAAGAGGGCAGATTGTTTGGATTGCGGGTATACGGGCGGATGAGCGTGTCCGTTGCACGTCTCATACGCGTGAGCTGCTAGAATTGGACATTATTGCAACAGATGACCTGCCGAGCAGTCAGGTTTAGTGTGGCAGTACCACATGCCAAAGGAGGAAATCATGGCAGAGCAACATCCTGATATCGAGAGCGTTCTGCTTTCTGAGGATGATATTCGTACTATCGTATCCCGCATGGGCGCCGAGATTACCAAAGACTATGAGGGCAAAAACCCCTTGTTGGTGGCCGTGCTGCGTGGAGCGGTTGTTTTTACCGCCGATTTGATTCGTGCAATAGAGTGTCCGCTGTCAGTCGACTTTATGGCTGTGTCAAGTTACGGCGATGGCGTGAAGTCCTCTGGCGTTGTGCGCATTGTTAAGGACCTTGATACCAAGATTGAAGGTCGGGATATCCTTATTGTTGAGGATATTTTGGATTCTGGTTTGACGCTGAGCTACCTGATTCGTATGTTGCAGTCGCGCAATCCAGCATCAGTGCGTGTTGCCACCTTTGCGGTTAAGGATATTGAGGGCAAAAAGCCTGCGGTTGCTCCGACCTATGTAGGCACCCATGTGCCCGATTCATTTATTGTTGGTTATGGCCTCGATTTTGCTGAGCGCTATCGTAACCTTCCTTATATTGGTGTACTCAAACCCGAGGTTTATGGCGATTAGCTTTACCATTGGGACGCGCTGCTACAAAGTCCCAGGTGCGTTTTAGTAAGGAGATTTATTCGTGTCCGAAAATCACTTCCCCGACGATCCGCGTGAGCCAAACCTTCCAGAAGATCCGTTTAATGGGACGCCTGACCCACACCATGGTCGTCGCATTAGTCCCGCGTATCTTATTGTTGCGTTGGCCTTTTGCGCATATCTTGCTTTTGGCATGTTTAATAATCTGAGGTCCGCAGCAAAAGAAGAAACACTTTCTACCAGTCAGTTTGTGGCTGCGGTCAAGGATGGGCGTGTAGTTGAGGTTACCTACAAGACAGAAGACGGTAGCCTGTCTGGCAAGTATCATTCCAGCAAAAAGTCTAAAGGCAACACCAAGGAACTGAGGCAGTTTAAGAGTTACTACGTGGGTGCTGACAGCCTAAACAATCTGCTGGAAAAGCATCCCAAAGTGGAGTTTAAGGTTGATACAAGTGATGGCTCCCTGTTTCAGACGATTTTGGTGTCAGCGTTGCCAACGGCTGCGCTTGTGCTAGTTTTTGTGTACTTCATGAGGCAAATTGCCAGCCAGAATAGCAAATCAATGCAATTTGGCCAGACCAAAGCGCTCACTACAGAAGAGTCACGGCCCAAGACGAAGTTTAGTGATGTTGCAGGCATTGATGAGGCTGTGGAGGAGCTAAAAGAGGTTCGTGACTTCCTCAAGGAACCAGAGCGCTATCAAAAAATGGGAGCCAAGATTCCTCACGGTGTACTGCTGGTGGGACCTCCAGGAACAGGCAAGACCCTGCTTGCCAAGGCAGTTGCTGGTGAGGCGGGCGTACCTTTCTTTTCCATCTCAGGTTCGGACTTTGTTGAGATGTTTGTGGGTGTTGGAGCGAGCCGCGTACGCGACTTATTTAAACAGGCAAAAGCTGCAGCTCCTGCCATTGTATTCATCGACGAGATTGATGCGGTAGGACGTCAGCGCGGTGCTGGTTTGGGCGGCGGACACGACGAACGCGAACAGACGTTAAATCAGCTGTTGGTGGCAATGGATGGCTTTGAGGACAACACCGCAGTTATTTTGATTGCTGCGACCAATCGCCCCGATGTCTTGGATCCCGCTTTATTGCGCCCAGGGCGTTTTGATCGTACGGTGACGGTGGACAGACCCGATGTCGTTGGCCGTGAAAAAATTCTGCGGGTACATGGTGCCAATAAGCCCTTAGCTCAAGATGTTGATTACAAACGCATCGCAAAGCTGACCCCTGGTTTTTCGGGCGCTGATTTGGCCAACCTGATGAATGAAGCTGCTTTGCTTGCTGCTCGTTTACATAAAGAGCAGGTGAGTATGTCAGAAATTCAGGAAGCTATGGAGCGTGTTATTGCTGGTCCCGAGCGCCGTACGCGCGTAATGACCGAACAAGAGCGTAAAACCATTGCCTATCATGAGTCTGGACACGCGCTGGTTGGTCATGTACTGGAAAACTCTAATCCTGTGCACAAGATTACGATTATTCCCCGTGGTCAGGCGCTGGGTTATACGATGCAGCTTCCTGAGGAAGACCATTTCCTGCAGACGCGCAATGCCATGCTGGATGACTTGGCAACGCTGCTTGGCGGTCGTACCGCTGAGGAACTGTTCTGTGATGACATCACGACAGGCGCGAGCAATGATATTGAACGCGCAACCAAGCTTGCACGCAGCATGGTAACGCGTTATGGCATGAGCGATTCGCTCGGTATTCAGGTATTTGGCGAGGCTCAACATGAGGTATTCCTTGGTCGCGATTTAGCTGACAAGCAGGACTACTCTGCGGAAACAGCTAAGCGTATTGATGACGAGGTGGAGCGCATCATGCGCGAAGCACATGATCGTGCAACGTCGGTGCTAAGTGCTCGCCGCAAACAGATGGATCAAATGGCTGAGGTTTTGTTGGAGCGTGAGACAGTTGAGGGTCCCGTATTGGATGCGCTTTTGGCAGGGACTTGGGATGAGTACTCCGCTCAGGAGGCGACTACCGCAATCCCTTCAAACTCTGATTGTGATCTTGGACCCAGCATAAATGATTCTCTCGAACCTGAAAACAACGCTTTGTCTGATGACAATACACATGAGGCAGAGCCCAATCTCGGGTCTGATGTGTAACGAGGTAGAGCCGTATCAGGGAACTAAAAAACTACCCCTAAAAATCTGCAAGCGTTTTCATTGCGGATTTTTGGGGGTAGTTTTATTGCGGTGAAAAGCACACTTGTGTCTACATAAGTAATCCCAGCTTCGTGAGGGTATTACGCACAAAATCAAGGCAGACGGTGGTGCAAAGTAAAGGGGCTACAATGGTAGTACATGCGTCGTCAGAAGGGATTTGCATGTCTATCAACCAACAAAGCTACTCGTTTGGTGCCTCCAAATCTTCTATCCGTGAAATTGCTGCATATGGTGCTGCCCGTAAAGCAAAGATTGGCGCCGAAAAAGTCTTTGATTTTTCGCTTGGCAATCCGTCAGCTCCCGCTCCCATTGAGGTACGAGCCTCGATTGAACGCGCACTAGAGCTCCCAAGCATGCAGCTGCATGGTTATACTCCGAGCAATGGTCTGCCGTCTGTGAGAAAAAAAGTTGCTGAGTTTCTTGCGCGTCGCTACGAATGCACGGTTGACGCTGATGATCTTTATCTAACCTGCGGTGCTGCAGCCTCAATAACACTCAGTTTGCATGCCGTGGTCAACGCGGGTGATGAGGTTATCGTAATTACTCCTTATTTTCCCGAATACCGCGTGTGGATTGAGACTGCAGGTGCTACGTGTATCGAGGTTCCTGCAAACCAAAAAGACTTCCAAATTGATACAGAAGCAGTTGGTGCAGCTATTACACCTCGTACCAAAGCAATACTTATCAACTCTCCCAATAACCCTGTGGGTTCCGTTTATTCTGCCAATAATCTTGCCGATCTTGCAGATGTACTCCAGCGCAAAGAGAAGGAGTACGACAGCACAATATATCTGATTTCTGATGAGCCCTATCGCGAAATTGTTTACGGTGCAATGGTGCCTTGGGTCCCTGGCTATTATGATCGCACTATTGTGGCCTATAGCTATTCCAAAGCGTTATCACTGCCAGGTGAGCGTATTGGTTGGGTGTATGTGCCTCAATCAAACCCCGATCACGATTGTCTTGTGTCTGCAGTAGCCGGGGCTGGCCGTAAGTTGGGTTTTGTCTGCGCGCCATCGCTTTTCCAACGTGTGCTTGCAGATTGTGTTGAACTGCCTGCGGATGTCGATGCTTATACAAAGAATTGCGCTGCTCTTACCTCAGGTCTTTCCAAGCTGGGCTATCACTTTATTGAGCCGCAAGGAGCTTTCTATCTATGGGTTCAGGCGCTTGAACCTGATGATGAAGCCTTCTTTGAGCGTGCCAAATCCTTTGAACTTCTGCCAGTGCCTTCCACCAGTTTTGGTTGCAAAGGCTGGGTGCGTTTAGGTTATTGCGTTAGCTATGAGACTATTGTTAATTCGATGCCCGCTTGGAAGCAGCTCAAGGAAAGTTACGAGCAGGACAGATAAGTCAGCGATTGTCATGCAAACAAGATAAGGGGGGAGTACGTATGACAGCTTTATCTACGCAGGAGCGACGCTATGCTTGTGATGTGCACACGCATACCGTTTATTCCCGTCATGCCTATTCGACAGTCGAGGAAAATGTACGTGCAGCAGCTGATTGTGGCTTGGAACTACTAGGCATCAGCGAGCACTTTTCGGACATGCTGTTTGAGAGCCGCAATATGCGCAATTTCCAGTACTTTGCTAATTTTCATTGCTGGCCGCGTGACTGGCATGGTGTGCGTTTGTTGCATGGCTGTGAGGCAGATATTGTTGATCTTGACGGTCACTTGTTTGGTTGGGATACGACCTATGACAAAAATATCGTTGATACCCCTATTAAGCCAATAACACTTAAGGAATATGTCTTTGAGGAGTGCGATTACGTTATCGCCAGCGTACATGGCAAAGTCTTTACCAACAACGCGAGTATCGTAGAGACCACAGAAATGTATGTACACGCACTTGAAGATCCCAAAGTCTTCATTTTAGGACATACCGGCCGTTCAGGAGTACCGTTTGATGTTGACGAGCTGCTGACGGTGGCACGCGATTTGCACAAGGTCATTGAAATTAATGAGCATAGCTTTGCTGAGTATTACGACCCTCATGTGCGCGATAATTGCCGCAAGATTGCTGAGCGTTGCGCTGAGATGGGCGTGCAGATTGCGGTCAATACTGATGCACATATATCCTATAACGTGGGTCGTCTGCAGCAGGCTCCTCTGCTTTTAGATGAGATTGATTTTCCAGCTGACTTAATTGCAACACGTTCAGCCAAAGTCTTTGAGCAGGCATTAAGTGATGCGGGCCTTGCATTGGCAGGCACCATTATTCCGCCTGCATAAAAGAGGCTGAGGCCAAGGCAGCACTATAGAAATAAACGATAAGCCTGTCAGAGTGGCATTAAGCAAAAAATTTGGGGATTGTGAGGCAGCGAGACTCGCAATCCCTGATTGCCCTTAACCCTCAATGGTGACTTCACCATCATCGCGAGGCAATGCGGTCGGTACGGGTTCGTCAATTGAACCACGATAAAAACCGCCAACAAAGGTCTCAGTGCGCATAACGTTGATGACGGCACGCGAATCGACTGTTCGGATGAGGTGTATGATTTCGTCCTGCTCATAGGCGGAAATGACGGTGGTAATCATCCACATCTTTTTATGTGAATAACCACCGTAACCATTCACCACGCAAGCGCCATGGCGATAGCGTGATTGGTAGGCAGTAAGAATCTGCATGGGCAATTGCGTGGTAATTTGTAACGTCACACGTTCATAGCGATGATAAAAAGCCGAAATTGTATGAGTTGAGAGATACTGAAAAATGATGGACCACGCAGCGTTTTCCCAGCCAAAAAGCCATCCAAAAACCACCAACATAAGGCAATTACCAGCAAAAACATACGACCAAATGGTCTTGCCGGTACGTTTGGCCACAAGCATAGAAATAAAATCAGTACCGCCAGTAGATGCGCCACCTTTCAGGGCAACCGCGATAGAGAGACCGTATAGCACGCCGCCAAAAACAACATTGAGTATGGTTTCGTTCATCAATGGCTGAAAGTGCAGCAATTGCAAAAACATTGATGCAAGGACGACTTGTATACTTGAAAAAATAACAAAACGATGTGAAATGTGTCGCCAGCATACAAGTGCCACGGGTATATTGAGCGCAATCATACCCGCAAAAGTTGGAAAGGAAAGACCGCCCAAGGAAGCAATGCGGTCTATGAGAATTGCAAGTCCTGTAAAGCCACTGGACAGAAGGCCCGAAGGTCGGATAAATACTTGTAATACAAATGCCTGAAGTAGAGCAGAACATACAACAGCAATGCTGGTGACTATTCTGCGTACGCTTCGGTAGCGCGCAAATTCCAGTGCCTTATCGGTGAGCTTACCGCTCAAAATAGCATCCCTTTCTGTTGCCCCACCCATCGCTGACTTCGTTGAATGGTACCATGTTCTTATGCTAATAAATCGTGTTGCTCGGCGCCTGTTGGCTGCCCCCGAATTAAAACCTCTCTTGCAGGAGTTGTGCGCTGGTAAAGACGCGACGCTTGCGCTTGCGCAGTCTGCACGCCCCTTGATGGTGGCTGCACTATGGGCGCAAAATCCACGACCCTGTCTTTTTGTAGTGCCAGGTGAGGATGCGGCTGACCTTGCCGCTCGCTCGCTTGCTGCTTGGTTGGGGCAAGAGCGCGTTTTGCGTTATCCCGATCGGCGGGATTACCCCTGGTCTGACAAGCAGCCCAATCAAGCAGTAATTGGTGCGCGCTGCCAAGCAGTAGCCAAACTTTCTGTGGGCGAGCAGGTCCTTGTGGTAGCGAGCGCCCATGCCTTACTTCGTCGCGTACCACCATATGGTACGGATTATTTTGCGAGCAAACGATTTGATATCGGCGATGAAGTCGAGTTTAGTGATGCCGCGCGCGTGCTTGTGAGCATGGGTTATTCCGATGCGGGAGAAGCAGGACAAGTCGACACCCCCGGTCTCTTTTATGCGCATGGTGATGCGATTGATGTGTTTCCAGCCCAAGCTACAAGCCCTGTGCGTATTGAATTTTTTGGTGATGAGATTGACCGCGTGCGTCGCATGGTGGCCTCAACAGGGCAAACCATTGGTGAGCTCGAGGGCGTGACGGTAGTACCATGCCGCGAGTTGGCGCTTACCGACCGTACCGTTGCCAATGCGAGTCGCGCACTCTATAACGCTGCACAAGATTCAACCGATATTGCTGCTGATGTGGAGCTGATTCAGCAACGTGCAGCTGATCCAACGCTTGAACGTTATCTCCCTCAGCTTTACGGCAAAACGAGCAGTCCGCTGGAGCATATGAGCAAAGATATGCTGGTTGTTCTTGCGGAGCCTCGCGCGTTATTTGATGATTGCATGCGTAGCTATGAAGAGGTGAGTGCCACAGCCAATGCCAAGCGTATTGATATTTCCGAACTCTATACCGCGCCACGCAATCTAGATTTTGGTAAGCAACAACGCTTGTCGCTCTCGTCTATTCTTCGTACGGGAGGTACGGTAACCGCCCAGATTGAAGTTAAGCAGCCTGGCATCGCCGGTACAGATACACGTTTGCTTGGTCGTGTTCGCGAGTTGCTCAACAACGGTAGCACGGTGCTTTTTGCTATGCCCGATCGCCGTGCGCGTGAAGCGTTGAAGCAGACTTTCTCGGCAGAGCATATTGCTTTTTGCGAAACGCTTGGCGCTGACCCCGAAAATCAAGTGCCCATAGAGTCGCCTGATGCCAATGCGTCCGCTCGTCCGCTCAAGGCAGGTATGGTGAATTTTATTGATGCACCTGTGCCTGCGGGTGTTGTCTTGCCTTCGGCTCGTCTTGCACTGCTTTCTGTGTCTGATTTAACTTCGCGTATAGCCAAACGCAAACGTCATCGCAGCCGGCATATCGATCCTACTGAAGTGAGCTTTCCCTTTAAGCCAGGGGACTATGTGGTGCATGAAACCCATGGTATTGCGCTTTTTGCTGCAATTGAGCGCAGAAGCGACTTTGGCGCACCATCGGACTTCTTCCGCCTGGAATATGCAGCAGGCGATTTGTTGTTTGTGCCTATAGAGCAAGCTGATCGTCTGACACGCTATGTAGGTGCCGACGGCGCATCTCCACGTTTGACAAGACTTAATACCGCTGACTGGAGTCGTGCGACCAACAAGGCGCGCGCTTCAGCAAAAAAGCTCGCTTTTGACTTGGTGGATCTCTATACGCGTCGCGCAACAGTTGCGGGCTATTCCTTTGCACCAGATACGCCAGCGCAGCTTGATATGGAAGCCAATTTTCCCTATGAGCTGACAGCTGATCAAAGATCTGCCATCATTGACATCAAAGCGGATATGGAAAGCAATCGTCCGATGGACCGCCTGCTGTGTGGTGATGTAGGTTTTGGCAAAACCGAAGTTGCTTTGCGAGCTGCATTTAAGTGCTGTCAAGATGGCAAGCAGGTCATGGTGTTGTGTCCTACGACGATTTTGGCGCAACAGCACTATGAGACCTTCTTTGCTCGCTTTGCTCCCTTTGATCTGAATGTGTGCGTGCTATCGCGCTTTGTGACTCCCGCAAAGACACGCCGTGCCATAGCAGACTTTGCAGAGGGCAAAGTCAACGTGCTTATCGGTACGCATCGTCTGCTATCGGCAGATGTTAATCCCCATGACCTTGGCCTTGTTATCATTGACGAGGAGCAGCGCTTTGGCGTCCAACACAAAGAGCAGCTCAAAAACCTGCGAGAGCAAGTTGATGTACTCACGCTTTCGGCTACGCCCATTCCACGTACGATGCAAATGGCGATGAGTGGCGTGCGTGATATGAGTCTTATCATGACACCTCCTCCAGGTAGGCTGCCTGTTATGGTGAGTGTAGGGGAGTATGATCCTGACGTGGTATCAGCGGCGATACGTGAGGAAATGGCACGCAAGGGACAGGTATATTACGTATCAAACCGCGTACATACTATTGACGATGCGGTTGCTCGCGTGATGGAAGCAGCGCCCGAGGCGCGCATTGGCGTGGCGCATGGCAAGATGACAGCTTCTAAGGTTGAAGATGTCATGATGGAGTTTGAAGCGCATGACATTGATGTTCTTATCGCGACAACTATCATCGAAAGTGGTATTGATAATCCACATACCAATACCTTGATTATCGAAGACTCACAGCGCCTAGGCTTGGCACAGTTGTACCAACTCAAGGGCCGTGTAGGGCGTGGACATACTCAGGCGTATGCCTACTTTATGTTTCCTCCTGAGCAGCCCCTCACGCCCGAGGCGACTGACCGCCTCACCGCTATCAATGAGTATCAAGAACTCGGCAGCGGCATGAAAATTGCTATGCGTGACTTGGAGATTCGCGGTGCGGGGTCGCTTGTGGGTGCAGAGCAGCATGGTAATTTATCGAGCGTTGGTTTTGATCTCTTTACACAGATGCTCAGTCAGGCAGTTGCTGAAGCACGAGGCGAGACGAGCGAAGAGAATCTTGCTCAACCCGACGTTGCTATCAATTTACCTGCAGATTACTTCTTGGCAGAAGAATATTTGCCTGAGGTTGATCGTCGTGTACTGACCTACCGCAAGCTGGCAGGCGCTGAAGAATTAGCTGAGGTCGATAAGCTGCAAATTGAGCTTGAGGAGCGCTACGGCGCGATGCCGCTGGCAGCAAAAAATCTTTTTGACCGTGCGCGCATTCGCATCCGCGCATCGCGCTTGGGCGTAGCGTCGGTTTCTTTGGCAGCAAGTAGGCTGACTTATATTGGTATCAAGCTGAGCCGTGAGCTGTCACTGCGTGTGCGTGAGCGTCGCGGACTGTATTATCCCCAGACGAACAAACTCATCTACCCCTTCCACAAGTCGGAAGAACAGGTCATGCCTGCTGCACTCGGTGTACTTGAAGCGGTTGGCGGCAATGATGATGTAGAAGAAGATGAGCAATAGCATCACGTGTCGCATCCGCGTATAGAGAGGTAGCTATGACAAAGCAAAACATTGAGGGTACGCAAAGGCCATCTCTTATCCCTGATGATAGTGCCAGTCTTGCAAGAACTATTGATGAACAGATTGCTGCACGTGAAGGCGCTCCCACAATGCATCCACAATTCGACCGTCTTGTGCGCATGATTTGGCGATTGCGCCAGCCCGATGGCTGTCCTTGGGACAAGGTACAAACGCATCATTCCATTACGCGCAACATGATTGAAGAGGCTTACGAGGCAGTGCAATGCATCGAGGACAACGATGAGCTTCATCTGCGCGAAGAGCTGGGTGATGTGCTTGAACAAGTGTTGCTTCACTCACAGATTGCCGCGGATGGCGGTATATCGGGTGGTCGTGGTGGTCTTTTTGATATTGATGATGTGTGTCGTGAGCTCAACGAAAAATTGATACGTCGTCATCCTCATATCTTTGGCGATGCAGCGGCGCTGGGTGCGGTTGATTCTGCAGGAAAAGTACTCGATATCTGGGATCGCGTAAAGCAAGATGAGCGCGCAGCAGCCGGGGACGCTGACGATAAGCAAGGTCTCCTTGACTCTGTACCGATGAGCTTGCCGGCACTTGCGCAAGCTCAAAAGATTTCAAAACGAGCAGCAAAGGCTGGCTTTGAATGGAATGATTTAGCAGGCGTCTGGGATAAGGTTGCTGAAGAGCGCGCAGAGTTTGAGGCAGAAGAGCAGGGAAGTGATGCTGCTGCTGAGGAATTTGGTGATTTGCTTTTTGCATTGGTAAACGTTGCGCGTTGGCAGGGCATTGATGCTGAGTCAGCCCTTGCAGCTTCTAATCGTAAGTTTCGTCGTCGTTGGGCGCGCATGGAAGAACTTGCAGCGGCCAATGATAAGGATATTTCTGATCTTTCTACTGCTCAACTTGAAGATTTTTGGCTGCAGAGCAAACAAGAAGAGCGTGCATAGCATGGTTTTGCTGTGCCTCGTGGGTACTATTGATTTGATGTGAGCTTGGAAAAATGGTCTAGTCTTTCAACCTTGTCACAATACAGCGTGTGGCTGCGGCATAATGAATGTATCGCGAGTTACGGATTTCGCGATGGCTGGTCAAATACGATGCAGAAACGAAGCAGCAGACATGAGCCAGGGCAACATTGAGCTACCCGGATTGCGTTATAGCAGTTCGAATACCGACGAGCGTGATCGCGCGCGCCGCACAGCGGTGAAGCGTGAGGCTGAGGCTGCAAAAACTGCTACACGTAACAATCCAAGCCCTCTCGATGAGCTTCCGCCCGAGGGTCCGCGTCGTATTTTGCCTGGTGAGGTTGTTAATGTGCCTCAGCCAAAACGCTCCAAACGTTCTGGTGCGGGTTTTAAGCCTTCTTTTTCTTTTCATAAACACAAGACGGATGCGCCTCATTCGGGTGTTGCAGACATGAGCTCCAAGGGCGATAAGCGTGTGCCTGTGCGTCGTAGCGTGAGGGCAGAGCAGAGTTTGAGGCAAGAAAAGCGCCGAGAACATGCGTCTGCGAGACAGAGCATTCCTGCGCGTATTGTTGGTTTTGTGACGGCAACACCTGGCCGCATCAAAGGTTGTATTGCGCTTGCAATCGTGGCTTTGCTTGTCTTTGCGGTATATCCTCCCCTGCGCGATTATTATGTGGCTCGTCGTACTCAGGAGGATCTCAAAGCACACTACACTCAGCTCAAAGATAAAAATGGTGAGCTGTTGGGTGATATTGAGCGCCTACAAACGAGCGAAGGCATTGAGGACGAAGCGCGTAAACGTGGCTATGTCAATCAGGGCGAAACGGGTGTTGTGGTTGAGGGCCTAGATGGCAGTGGCGATAGCAAAAAAAGCAACGAGACCGTAAGTTCTCAGGATGCGCGCAAGCCAACTGAGGAGACCAAAACCATCAATACGGGGTCTTTTCAGCAAAAACTTCTCGACTTTATCTTCCAGTATCACAGGGAGGATTTAGGCTAATGGCTACAGATGGGGATGCTGCTGATTGCCTGTTGGCAGTTATTGATATTGGTACGGTGACAGCGCGTCTGGCTTTGTCTCGAGTGCACAAGGGGCGTGTGGTTGCGCTCACCAAGCAATCTACCATTGTCAACCTTGGTGCAGGTGTGGATAAGACAGGTAGGCTAGATTCTGCAGCTATCAATCGCGTAAGTGAGTGTATTGCTGCCTATGTTGCGACAGCTCAAGAGGCTGGGGCAGAGTGGGCGGTGTGCACACTTACGAGTGCTGCTCGTGATGCGGAAAACTCTGATGAGCTGTTATATCGTCTGCAGGCCTTAGGTCTTCTTCCCCAAGTGATTCCTGGTGAAGTTGAGGGGCAACTAACCTTCTTGGGTGTTGCACAGGATTTTTTTGCTCACAAATTATTGGTAGCAGACAATGGGGGCGGCTCAACCGAGCTTGCTTGGGGCATGTTGTCGGCAGCAGGGCTTGATATGGGGCTGGTGCGCTCAACCAACGTGGGTTGTCGCAGGTTGACCGATCGTTATTTTTCCCAGCAAAAGCGGGTTTGTGTGGAGGATTTGCGTGCAGCACATGAGTTTGCAGCAGAACAATTTGCACCCGTAATTGCTGAGGCACATAGCTTGCACTTGCAGGCAGAAAAATTGCTTGCCTGTGGTGGTACGGCAACTTCGCTCGTGGCTATGACACTTGAATTGGAACCCTACGATAGTGCGCGCGTACATTTGAGCGAGCTTGACTATCAGCAGGTTTGTGCTTTAGAAGAAAAACTTGCAGGTCTGACTGTAGAGGAGCGAGCAAAGCTTCCTGGTCTGCAAGCAAAGCGTGCGCCAGTTATTCTTGCGGGAAGCGTTGCTATAAGCGAGCTTATGAAACAGACGGGCTGTGAGACACTGACAGTAAGTGAATCAGATTTGCTCGTTGGCATGTCCTTGACGCTGGACGCAGCTATTCGAAAAGAGACGACAGTTGTGGGTTGGAGACCCAACTTTACTCATTTCGACTAAAAATCTGTGCAAAGTTGGAACTCACTCTGTGATTTGGCTTGTTATAATATCTGCCACACAACTTTCGCTCATGCGTTGTTCTTGTATATATGGGGGCGTGGCGGAATTGGCATACGCAGCGGACTTAAAATCCGCCGACCTTGGTCTTGTGGGTTCGAGTCCCACCGCCCCTACCAGTCTAAAACACACTCTAAAAGAAAAAACCGCCCGAAGGCGGTCAGTAATGCAAAAATGGTGCCCCCAACGAGACTCGAACTCGTGTCGCCGCCTTGAAAGGGCGGTGTCCTAACCGCTAGACGATGGGGACGCGGTCAAAGAGTATACCATGCACATCGCTCTACTGGTAGTGCAGGAATAAAAGATTTTTTATCCCACCAGTTTCAATGTGAGTTTTACCATTTGTGTAGATTGACTAAAATGATTTTACGAATAAGCACTGATTTTTAAAGGTGTGATTTCTTATGTCATATGTATCGTATCTTGCATGGATGGGCATTCTTGGAATCGTCGGCGTGATTTTAATTAGCCCCTATTTCATATATAGGGCAATCCAGAGTTATCGTTTTAATCGAATGGTAGATGAGCAAAACAAGGAAAACCAAGCAAGAATCCGCGAGCAATTCCGCAAAGAAGGATTAACTCCAACCCACCGCACGACAGATGAAGAGGTTGAGGAGTTCCGTGAAGAGTGGCGAAAACGCACGGGAATGTAAATTTAGGGGTAGTAAACTTCCTGTTTGGGCGCCACTGCTTGTGTAAATACTCACCAGTCAAAATCGTTTTGCTCAGCCCAATTACGAGCGGCAGAGTTTATCTGCGGGATTTCTTCTGCCCAAGGTACTAAATCTGGTGTATCTACAATGATGGGATCTGCTTCGTGTGTGGCTAGTGTTGCCTCCGAAAAGCTGCAGGCAGGAAGCCCGGGACGGTCAGGAATGTAGGTATCTACCAGCACAGGGCGCAAAAGCGCATAAGCACCACCCTCAACGAGGTTTGAGTAACCAAGCAACGCGCGTTTTGCTGCAGAAATTCGATTGAGCTTAAAGAGCAATATCACGCGGGCAAGATGTGACCATGAATCGCCATGGCGACCATAGTGAACATCAAGCTCCTCAAACGCATCCTCATCTTCGAGCCGGGCAAGGATTAGCGCGCAGGTATGGCGTGCGCCAAGCATATCGCTCGGTGCCATATCGAGCAATTGTCTACAGGCATCTTCAGCCATGCGGTAGCGTGCGGTATCAAAAAGCGCACGACTAAGGGCCGATTGAACCCTCAACATACCATGCGTAAACACGTCGTCCCAGACATCCTCACTATCATCATGAGGGCTAAGAAGTGGTTCGGACTCTATGTTATGCGCTAGATTCTGGCGCAATGTGAAGAGCTGCTCGATGAGATCATCACCCGCTAAGTCTTGTGCAAGCAGCTTGCACAAAGAGGCGTCTGCGCAGTTTTCATCAAGGGCGAGCGCACGATCACAGTCGGCGATAAGGCGATTGAGCCTACGGCTGCGCGCAGCAAAGAACGCATCATCCGCATCAATAAAATCAGCATTCTCAGCAGATTTTTCATAGCGCTCAAGGGCATCGATAAATACGGAAAATGCTTCATCGCGGGGATCATCTATAAAAGACTTGGGCTTTGCTTGGACGGCACGCAGCAGCTCTTCAAATCCACTTTTTGAGAGGTTTCCAAGCTTGGCACTGCGTCTTTGAGCAAGACGCGCAATCAGTTCTTCATGGGTCTTCACAGCAAGCCTCCTTCGGGTGTAGGCGAGCTGTCATTATCCTCACTCGAATTGTTCTTATTGGAGTTGCCTTGGTTATGAGCAAGATCGCTCAGTATGCGGAAACGCTCTTCTGCCTGCTGTCGCGCTTGGGCAATTTCTGCAGCCTCACAGGAGGGGGCCATTTCGGTGGCTGTTTCAGCGAGCCACAAACCAAAGGGTCCGCGTGCGCCCTGCTCGCGTCCTTCTTGTAGAAGTACGGTTGCCTCGGATAGCGCCACAATCAGCTCATCCTCACTGCCAGGAGCTACGGGCAGTCGTGCAAATACACCATCGGGCAATTCATGCTGACGAATAAAGGTTGCTGCTGCATGCGGATAGGTAGTTATGACATGTTGAAGGTTGGATTCAGCTGTTTCAAAGTCGCACTGCTTGTATGCGAGTGCCATTCGACCAAGGGAGAGCCACGCGTTGGGTCCACCAGCGTTACGGGGTGTGGTGATAAAACTTTGTTCAAGTGCAGCAAAGCCTCTAGAATCCTCAAGCTTTGCAAAAGCGATAGCTGCAGTGCAGCGCACGTCTCCCATATCGAGCGGGTCGGCATCCAGTGCTTTAGCACAAAGCTTTAGTGCCTCACGATTACGCCCACAGATGACCGCCTGGGATGCCATGGTTGCGAGCCAGCGGAAATACGGTCGCATCGCCAAGTGTTCTGCAAGCTCACGCAAATGTTTGGGCAAGTTGTCCCCAGCGTGTATACGCTGCTTGTGACATTGCTCACGCACCTGAGCTTCTCCAGCATCAAGCCACTGGTAATAGGCAGCAAATCCTGGTTGTTCAGAGGCGGCAATCATACGACGAGCATCAGCGTTGTGCGGATCTAGTAACACCGCTTCGGCAAGCAGGCCGTGTGCGCGGTCGATAATCTCGCGCGCACGCTGTTCTTCCGAAAAAGGGAGCTGACGGTCAATCAACGTTGCTGCGCGTGCCACAAGATTAAAGGCACGGTCATTGTCAGTTTGGGGAATAGTATCTCGCGATTGCACGAACTGCTTGTCAAAGTTGTCGTATGCTTGTTGCAGTTCTGTAGGAGTTGCAGAATCGAGTGTTTGTGCCAAGCGCAGCTTTAATCTCTGGTAGTCTTCGGCATGGGCATCAAATGACATTTCCGCCCTCTCAGATGCAAATTCTAGTCAACATGACTACTATTCCTTGTACATTTATATAAATCAAGAAGTATTCGGTAGAAAAGCATATTTTTCTGTAAACGCGCAAAATTATGCAATGATTCTGAAAATATCAGAGACAGGCTAGACTATAAGTACATGCGGATTTATGGGTTTCCGCACAACAATCCGTAGCAAAAATGATATGGATTGCAGGTATATTTGCCGCGTTACATGCGGCCAAAAGGAGAGGAACAACAATGGGTAGGTTTACGAATCCCCGCGACCTTTACTTTGGCGAGGGCGCTCGTCACGAGGTCAAGAACTTCAAGGGTTCTAAGGCAATAATCGTCTCTGGTGGTAGCTCCATGCGTCGCGGTGGCTTCCTGCAGGACATCGAGGCCGACCTTAAAGAGGCTGGCTTTGAGGTCGCTTTCTTTGAGGGTGTTGAGTCTGACCCCTCTGTCGAGACCGTGATGAAGGGCGCTGCGGCTATGTCCGAGTTTGGCCCCGACTGGATTATCGCTGTTGGCGGTGGTAGCCCCATCGACGCTGCAAAGGCAATGTGGATCAAGTACGAGTATCCCGAGTGCACCTTTGAGGACATGTGCAAGATCTTTGGCCTACCTACTCTGCGCACTAAGGCTCGCTTCTGTGCAATTAGCTCCACGTCTGGTACCGCGACCGAGGTTACCGCATTCTCGATCATTACCGACTACCATAAGGGCATTAAGTACCCCATCGCTGACTTCGAGATTACCCCCGATGTCGCAATTGTTGACCCTGAGCTCACCTACAGCATGCCTGCAAAGCTTTGTGCACACACCGGTATGGACGCTCTGACCCACTGCATTGAGGCCTACGTTTCTACCGTTGCTTCTTGCTACACTGACGGCAACGCTCTGCACGGTATCCGTGAGATCACCAGCTGGCTGCCCGTCTCTTACACGGGTGACAAAGAGGCACGTCAGCACATGCACGACGCCCAGTGCATCGCAGGTATCGCATTCTCCTCTGGTCTGCTTGGCATCGTTCACTCCATGGCTCACAAGACCGGTGCTGCTTTCTCTGGTGGCCACATCATCCATGGTTGCGCAAATGCAATGTATCTTGGCAAGGTTATCCAGTTCAACGCTAAGGACGAGCGTGCTGCTGAGCGTTATGCATTTGTGGCAAAGGAAATCCTGCACCTTAAGGGTGAGACCAACGAAGAGCTCGTTGCCGCTCTCGTGCAGTACATCCGCGACCTGAATGACAAGCTCGACATCCCCCAGGCCATCAAGAACTATGGCCAGGGTGGCGTCAAGGCTGAGACCTCCATCATCGATGAAAACGAGTTCCTTGAGAAGCTCCCCGAGGTTGCCAAAAACGCAATCGGCGATGCTTGCACTGGCTCCAACCCCCGTCAGCCATCCCAGGAGGAGATGGAGCAGCTCCTCAAGTGTGTCTACTACGACCAGCCTGTGGAGTTCTAAGCCACTCGTCATGTTGTGTGATGCACGAAGTTGCGCGTAATTGTGCCAGCCGTATTCGTTGTGGGTGCGGCTGGTTTTTGTTGCGAGGGGCGTTGCGGCAAGCTGGCAGGCACCAGCGTTAAAAATGTATCCCATCTACCAAGTTGAGGCGCAAAAAAGTTGCCGAACGGGGCATACTGTATCCAGCACAATCCACGTGATTTTTGCTTTGAGTCTCTCAGAGAAAGGTTCCGATATGGCAGTGGACGAAAGCCCCATCCTTGATTTTGGCAATGAGCCGAGTCAGGCTCCCTCGACAACAATTCCAAAACCAAGTGCGCCTACGCTTGAGTTTGGCACCGATCTGAGCCAGCCGGCTCCTGCAGTGACACCGCTTTCAACCGTTAATGTCGATGATTCGATGCTGTCTGATTCTGAGCGCAAGCAGGTCGATGAGTTTGCAGGCAAAATTGACCTTGCTCAATCTGGCGCAATTTTGCAATATGGAGTGGGCACGCAGAAAAAGATGGCCGACTTCTCTGATCGTACTCTGGAGTCCGTCCGTACCAAGGACTTGGGAAGTGTAGGCAACGAGATTACCCAGCTCATCGTTGATCTCAAGGGCTTTGACCCTGAGGAGACCGACCAAAAAGGTTTCTTAGGCTTTTTTAAAAAGCAAGGCAACAAGTTACAGGAGCTCAAGGCTCGTTATGCCACCGTAGAAAATAATGTGGAGCGCATCTCGAACGAATTGCAAAAGCATCAGATTCAGCTGCTTAAAGATGTTGACCAACTCGATCACATGTATGACTACAATGTCATCTACTTCAAAGAGCTAACAATGTATGTACTTGCAGGTAAGCAGAAGCTAGAAAAGGTTCGCACGGAGGATTTGCCCGCAGCGCAGGCAAAGGCGCAGGCAAGTGGCTTGGCAGAAGATGCCCAGGCAGCGCGCGATTTGGCGCAGCAGTGTGACCGTTTTGAGAAGCGTGTCTACGACTTGGAACTTACGCGCCAAGTGGCTTTGCAGACCTTCCCGCAGATTCGTTTGGTGCAAAACTCAAACGCTGTCATGGCTGAAAAGATTCAATCGACCATTGTCAACACCATCCCCTTGTGGAAAAACCAGATGGTTATCGCTTTGGGTGTGCAACATGCCACTCAGGCGGCACAGGCTCAGCGTGCCGTGTCCGAGATGACCAATGATCTGCTCAAGCATAATGCTGATCAGCTCAAAGTCGCTACCGTAGAAGCGGCCAAAGAGTCCGAGCGCGGCATCGTTGATCTCGAGACACTACGCCACACCAACGAACAACTCATGTCGACACTTGATGAGGTTATGGCCATCCAAAAGGAAGGTCACGAGAAGCGTATCGCTGCTGAGACCGAGCTTGCCCAGATTGAAGGCGCGCTCAAACAAAAGCTCCTTGAGGCTTCTTCACACTAGATTCTTGGCACAAGAGCAATAGACGTTTGTACTGAAAGACAAAGCTGGGCGCTTTTGAGTGCCCAGCTTTATATGTTGCTCTGTTGCTTGAACCGTTTGAACTGCTTGGTCTTGCCGCAGCCCTAGAGAGGGCGTGAATCAGCACGGGGTCCGTGGTCATCAGCAAGACCGTCTTGGGTCAACATAGTACGCAGTACATGCATGTCGCCCTGTAAATCCCATGCCGCATCCTGCAACAGGTCATCTGCAAGCTTATTGAAAGACTCGTTAATAACATCAAGGGTCGTCTTTATTTCCCTGCGCGTAGCCTCAGCATTAGGGCCATGCTCGTCATGCTTGTCGAGGTCGGCATAGGCATCCACAAGCTTGCCGGTAGTGGGCAAATAATAGTTGAGGAACTGTGTGAGCTGGTCGACCGTATCGGGACGCTCATTAACGCGTGCGGTAATACGGCGTACATTTTTTTCAAGCACATCCAGTTTGTCCGACATCTCCTTTTCTTGGATGATGTTATTCGCTAAACGAATGCGTTGAATATAATCCTTACCTTTTGCTACCGCATCGGTCACTTTTGGATTGATAGGAGTCTCGCTTGCAATCTCTGTAGCATCACTCGTATCATTCCCAGCAGCAGTTTCAGGAGCAGGAGCTGCAGTTTTGTTACGTGCAGCAATACGCTCAGAAGTCTTTTGTTTGGTTTTTGGCAAATCAGTGCCGCCCGCTTCTTTAAAGGCGTAGTCGGTCAAATATAAAACGGTTTTTCCATCAAGAGACTGGCGAATACGGCCATGAGGGATATAGCCCTGAGAAATACCTGCCTGCACCATGTTTGTGACTTCATCGAGAGAACTTCCCATTCGGAAGGCAATTTCTTCAAGTGTCAATGCTTGCCGCGTACTAGCAATGCGCGCAAGTCTTTCAAGATATTGAAGGAGCTTACGGTCGCGATGGGCGTTTCTTGTGAGCTTGCCAAACAAATACGTAAGGCCACCAAAAGTAGCGACGGCACAAAAGGTTGAAATGAAGGGCTCCTCTGGCAAACTAAGGATTTGGGCGAAAGTTATCGTTCCATTCATAAGCGCTAAGTAGCCAAAGCCCAGCATTTTTGCCATAGCGGTGGTCTTTTTGCCGCGTGCACGTACTATGTAGGGGCTAGGACCTGCCAATGCTTGAGAAAATGAGGTACTTGCAGATTTGATTGACTTTGAAACGGAGGCCGAAAGGCCAGCAAAGTCGGCAGCTTCGACTGCCTCGTTCACCTTGCCCATAACGGTTGAGCCTAGGTCATTGAGGCTATCAAGCACATCAGGAGGAGGTGGATAGCCAGGGCCTGGCGTTTCGTAAGTTGGCGTTTCTTGATCGAAAGGCTGCTTGTTGGTCATAGTCCCTCTTTGTGTCGTCAGCGAAGCTGGCGTAAATTGTGAACTGGTTGCGTCACTATGACGCGTTGCTTTTATTTTATGGCAGTTGAGCTTATTAAGCACAACCAGCAGAAAATGACCTCATAAGTTTAAATGAAAGAAGCAAAACTCCAACAAAAAGCATGCTCTGCTTGGTTAGGAAGTCGCGAGCTATGAATGAAGCGCGGCGAGCAGATGTGCCATATCACACCAACCGTCTGTTGCTGGACGAGCAGATACAAAAGCGTTTGTTGCATCTGCAAGCACGGCCTGTGATTTGGGATTATGGATGCCATTGCGCATGAGCACAAAGGTGCCTACCTGTTTTGCCATTTCGCAGTCTGCCGGAGAGTCACCGCAGGCAAGACATTCCTCAGGATTCCAACCCATCAGTTCGATGTAGCGCGCGACAGCTGAACCTTTGTCGAGTCCGCGCGGTGTAATGTGGTAGGTATGCACGTCTTCAAGGCGCTCACCTGCAACGGTAGGCAAGATGGTATCGCCAGTAATGCGCGTGACCATACCATTATCTGCAAGGTAGAGAGGCAATCCCGTCTCATCCATCATCTGGCGAACTTCATCTTCCATCACAGCACCGCGGAACGCGACTGATACCTCGCGATATTGGTAGCCGATACCGTTGTCATTGTAGAGCTCCAGAGAGTCAAACCAGCGCTTTTGCATGCGCTCAACAATGCCTGTCTCTAAGATGATCTCATGCGGGGTTTTCCCGCAGCGAGGATCAAAGGTCATGTCTGCGGTGAAGTACTGCCAATCGCTGGTGGTGCCTTCATGCAAGCAAAGAATGCCGCCCATCTCACCAATCCAGCCGGGGAGCCCTAGCATGCGTATAACCTCGCGAATCATGGCGCGGCTGCGACCAGTGCAGGGGATTACGTCAATACCCATACGCTGCAAAGCAACAAGAGCTTGCGGTAGTGCGACAGATGGATTGCCTGCTGAGTCACAGAGCGCTGAACCATGGGTAACCATGGTGGCGTCTGTGTCACTAAAAATGTGCTTGATGCGTCCAAAGCGCTCTTGCAAAAAATCAGGAAGCAAAGCAGGAGTAGAGGGGAACGTCGGCAGAGACAGAGCTGGCATACATTTCTCCTTTAGGACACAACGGACGGTAGCACTAGGATTGTTGGCTTAGATGTGCATGCATAGCACGTAAAAAAAGAGTCTCGTCGGTCTCGCAGGGCACAAATTCGTCGCCTACGTGTTGACGGGTCTCATCTCCTTTAGCGAGCAAGCAAAGCAGGGCAGGTGTTTTTTCTGCATAAGCAAGCTCGACTGCGCGGGCGATGGCATCAGGGCGACTGGGAATCGACTCGGCATGCTGTGTGGCTGGAGTTGCCGCAAGCAGCGCCGCATTGATATCTTCAACGCGTTCATGTGCGGGATCTTCTTCAGTATAAATGAGAACATCTGCCCATTTTGACGCTTCAAGGGGTAATTCCTGGCGGCGTTCTTGAGCTTTTCCGCCTGGTGCTCCAAAGACCGCAATAATGCGGCGACCAGGAAATTCTTTGCTTACAGAAGCAAAGAAGCGCTGGTAGGAGAGTTTGTTGTGTGCATAGTCAACAATGGCGGCTACGTGGCGTGCGTCAGGCGAGTCCAAAAGCTCCATACGACCCGGTACACGACAGCGGGCAAGGCCAGCACGAATTTGATTGCGGCTGATGCCCAACAGTTGGGCTACAGCAATTGCGCATAAAGCATTATCGACATTAAAGAGGCCAGGCATGCCAAGATGCATAATTGCGGTCCAGGCAGGTGTGTGCACAGCGAAATCTACCGTGCCTTCGCTTGACGTAATGTGGTCAGCCCAAATGTCGGCGGTGATGCCAGCGGCGCTGGGAGCGGCTGCGTCTGTGTGGGCAACGCCAAAGCTGACAAGCTTGGTGCAAGGTGCAGCAGCAGTGAGCACCTCAGGTAAATGATCAGTTCCCAACCCTACGACCGCTGTTTTTGCATGCTCAAAAATACGCAGCTTGCTGGAAAAATAGTCCTCGAAATTTGGGTGCTCACGTGGGGAGATATGATCGCGACCTATGTTGAGGAAGCAGGCAATATTGAGGTTCAATCCGTCAACACGATCATATTTTAGTGCTTGGCTTGAAACCTCCATCACCATGGGGTTGTGCTGAGTTGTTAATGCGTTGTGCAGGTAACGCCATAGGTCAGGGGCCTCGGGCGTGGTGTTGTGGCTCTCCTCATTAACCACGCCATCATAGGTGGCAATAGAGCCAATGACTGATGCGGTCGACCCCAGTTCACCTTTGCCATCGGCACCAGCGTCAAGGATATAACGCAACATGTAGGCAGTGGTTGATTTACCTTTGGTGCCTGTGATACCCACAATGTTCAAATTGCGGTCAGGGTGTCCCCAGGCTTCTGCTGCAACAAGTGCCATTGCGCGACGAAGGCCGCTGTCTGTAGTGACAAGTACGGGAACTCCTGGCGCGATAGCTGCCAGCTTCGAGGCGTAACTTTCGTCGCAAAGATAAGCGACCGCACCCTTTTTTAGGGCTGATGTTAGATATGCTGTGCGGAAGGCTAAACCTTTACAAATGAAAAGATGATGTGCTTTCACAACACGAGAATCGCAGTCTGCACTAGTAATAACCTGCTCTTCTTGGTCAAAGAGCTGGGTGCCCGCGGTTAGGAGTCCGTGAGTTTTTAGTAACTCGGCGATATTTAGCACTGTAGTATTCATGCATCTCATGATACACTCTCGAGAGCACTCGCGGACACGCGGGTTATGGGCGATTGGCGCAGTGGCTAGCGCAGGTGCTTTACACGCACAAGGTCGGGGGTTCAAATCCCTCATCGCCCACCAGATGCTTAGTGTACCCGAGGCTTCTGTGGTCTCGGGTTTTTTGTAGGCAGATTGTTGTGTGGACTGCCAGCGCAGAACCCTACTAATGGTTGGTTGTTTGCGGCGCTATGGCGCTGTTAGATCTGGAAGGGCAAATATGGCATGCATTCGTATTTCTGAGCTACCTTCGTCAAAAACCGTGGTGGTTGCGACGGGAAACGCGCACAAGGTGGCCGAGATAGAGGCAATTCTTTCACCTATGATGCCAGGAATGTGCTTTGTGGCATTGGGAGACTTGGGGGATTTTCCCGATCCTATTGAGGATGGAGATACGTTTTTTGACAACGCGATGATTAAGGCACGTGCGGCATTAGATGAGACGGGCCTTGAGTATGCTGTGGCAGATGATTCGGGTTTGTGTGTGGATGCACTCGGCGGAGCTCCTGGTATTTACTCGGCTCGTTGGGCGGGTGTGCATGGTGATGATGCAGCAAACAATGCAAAGATGCTGCGTGAACTGGCAAACGTTTCCGATGAAAACAGGCGTGCTCATTTTCACTCAACGGTTGTTTTGGTGAGAGATGCCGATGATGGACGCCGTCAGATTTTATCAGGAGACGGTGATTGTCCTGGTTGGGTGGGTTATGAGGAACGTGGTGACGGCGGTTTTGGTTATGATCCGCTCTTCTTCCCAGATGATACGCCAGGCAAAACTATGGCTGAGCTTACAGCCGACGAGAAAAACGCTATTTCACACCGGCGGCGCGCACTAGATCATCTGGCTTCGCAGCTATAAGCGCAAATTTCCATGGTCAAAAAACGTTGCAACCTCAGGTTGCAATATCTCCCACCTACCTGCATCTCTTCGAAAAAGTCCAGGTAGATAGAGGCAAGAGAAAAACGTTGCAACCTGAGGTTGCAACGTTTTTGGTGGCGGTTTTCGCGTCGCTTCGGGTCTTTGCGCAAACAATGCGAAGAAGGCAGGTTCGATACGCTGGAAAATCCGCTTGTGGTGCTTAAAAAAAGAAGCGCTTAACTAGACTGCAAGCACCTGCACGTCATGTGGATAGTGGTTGATAACTTCGCAACCAGCCTCAGTGACAATGACCAAATCCTCTATGCGAACACCAATCTCGCCTGGAATATAAATGCCTGGCTCGATAGAGAAGCATTGGCCCACTTGGACTGGCTCGTGGTGAGATGCAGAAACGTCTCCCGGCTCGTGATCCTGTAGGCCAATCTGATGGCCCAGACGATGCGTGAAATAGGGGCCAAAGCCAGCGTCTTCGATAACCTTACGTGCTGTGAGGTCAATTTCGGCAAAGGTGACGCCAGGTTTGACAACGGCCGCTGCCGCCTCGTTTGCGCGGCGCACAGTGTTGTATATCAGCAATTGGCGCTCGCTGGGCGTGGCAGTAAAAAAGACACGTGTCATATCTGAGCAGTAGCAATTGCGCTTGCATCCCACATCAAAAAGTACCATATCGCCAGTCTGAAAAAACGTATCGTCTGGCTCATGGTGAGGATCTGCAGCATTTGCACCGAAGCTCACGATGGGTGTAAACGAGTGGTCCTCAGCTCCGAGACGTCGATATTCTTTAAGTAGACCATCGGCAATTTGGCGCTCGGTGACACCGGGGCGCACCTGTGCCGCTAACCACGACATTGCCTCATCGTTGACACGAGATGCTTCGCGCATGAGATCCTGCTCGGAGGCATCCTTAAGGGAACGCGCAGCATCGATGGCTTCAGATGCAAGGCAAAAACCAGCGGCTGCTTGAGTATCGATGAGTGGTAACAGCCAGCGAGCGGTG
The DNA here is from genome assembly GCF_900078545.1 of Olegusella massiliensis. GTDB lineage: Bacteria > Actinomycetota > Coriobacteriia > Coriobacteriales > Atopobiaceae > Olegusella > Olegusella massiliensis. The sequence goes on along the minus strand of NZ_FLLS01000002.1, from coordinate 750,875 downwards.
AGTATTTTGTCTATACCGAGCGTCTGGGTGGAATCGCATGTATCAGCAACTAAAGGGATGGGATTGTCGGTATCCGAGAAAGTTACAACGTGATCAAAGTATGAGCTTGCATCGGGAAAGAGTACGTTGCAAAAAAGCGTATCAGGACGTTGGTTCTGCTCGCCTGTGCCCAGATAGAGAGCCAAGAAGCGTTCGAAAGGCTCGGTATAGTAACCCGTGAGATACCAGATGGAAAGTGGGTCACAAATGAGTGCTTGGGAAAGCTTCATCGCAGCGAGGTTCTGCTTGACTGCGGCGATGCGTTTTGCGTGCAGCGTATTCATAGTTGTCCTTTCGTATAAAAATCTGTCGGGCTGAGTATAGCGCGGCGATGATGTTGGTTGGTGTGGATAGCTCATGTGGTGACGTAGAAAAAAAGTAGTCTACGGTCCATCTTTTTCGTGAACATGTTAAAAGCGCGGTAAAATATAGATTCGCATGTATATAGCTAAAAGTATGCGAAGGCGTCTGTCTTCGTTGATGGAGGAGCATGGTGGATAACGAGGTCCCTTCTGCAAACAGGGTCGATCATATCAAAGAAGCTCTTGCTACATTGCAGGGGCAACGTCTGCGCGTGCGTGCCAACATGGGCCGTTCGCGCATTATTGAGCGTACGGGCATCTTGCTACACGTGCACCCTTCACTTTTTGTGATTGAAGTTGAAGAGCGCCGTGGTCGTACTGCTCGCCAGTCATATCAGTATGTTGATGTGTTAACAGGAACGGTCGAGTTGTATGATCCAATTTCTGGCGAGCGTTTTTTGGAGTACATGTTTCCTGAGGAAGAGTAGCTATGGATGACTTGGCGCGCACGAGCGAGAGTTGCGTGAGGGTGTTTACGCCCGCCAAGGTCAACTTACATTTGGGTGTGCATACTGAGTTAGATGAGCGTCGCTATCACCGCGCGGATTCGGTAATGGCGGCGCTTGCTTTGTATGACGAGGTGTTTGTGCGTCAGGCAGATACTTTGTCGGTGACTGTAGAGCCTGGCGTAGGCGTGCCTGCCGAGCGAAGTAATGTTGGAAAAGCAGTGCTTTTGCTGGCTGAAGCGCTTGGTGTGGAGCCGCTGGTAGATGTCCATGTTTGGCGAGAAATTCCTATGCGAGCTGGTCTGGGTGGATCATCGTCTGATGCGGGAGGCACTCTGCGAGCACTCTGTGCACTTTGGGGTGTTGCGGTAGATGATCCGCGGGTGGTGTCTGTGGCGCGGCGTATTGGTGCAGACGTACCGTTTTTCTTGAATCCACAGCCGTCGTATTTAGCTGGTGCAGGTGATGTGCTGCAAGAGAGCTATGCGGATTTGCCAGCGCAACCCGTGGTATTAGTGAAGCCTAAAGATGGTGTGTCTACAGTTGAGGCCTATGCGGATTTTGACCGCGACCCACCAGCGCGCGGGGATCTCGAGGGTATGCTCATGGCACTGCGGGCAGGGGATGTGAATCGCGTGTTGGCTCTACTTGCCAACAATTTGGACCCGGTGGCGCGTCGGCTTTTACCAGAAGATGCGTTGGCAAAAGAGTGGCTGTTGGCGCAGGAAGGCGTTATAACGGCGTTGGTGACAGGGTCGGGGAGTTGTATTTTTGCGCCTTGTAGGACACATGAGGCGGCACAGCAAATTGCTGCTGATGCGGAAAAACGAGGGTGGTGGTCCTATGAGACCAGCTTTGCTGCCCCGCGCAAGGTAGAAGTCTGCTAAAATACCTTTTCGCCAAACGGGTTGTGGCTCAGCTTGGTAGAGCGCTCGGTTCGGGACCGAGAGGTCGCTGGTTCAAATCCAGTCAACCCGACCATGGATACTTTAGGTCATCGCTTTGTGCGATGACTTTTTTGTTGTCTAGGAGGTATTTCTAGGCATCAAGCAAAATGCGTACCTAGTATTGTAAAGACGCTTGGGTAAAAGTTTTTCCTAGATAGTGAAAAGGCAAAGTGTGTGGGTTCTGGGCAACACTCAGAACCCACGCTCATATATAATGAACGAGCTGTAGAGGTTGGATAGGAGCGTTGCCCTGTGGCCAAATACCACACAATCGTCAAAGAAATTGAAGAATCAATAAAACGTGGAGAGCTTCGTCCATTCGATCAGCTCCCTACGGTTGTTGAATTGACTAAGAAATACCATGTTAGTCGCACGACGATTGAGCAGGCAACTGATGAGCTTGAGAAGCGAGGTCTTGTTTCACGTAAGCGTGGGAGTGGTGTCTACGTTAAAAAAGTTGCTACACCCGTATTTGAGAAGCCCCTCAATACGGTTTCGCTTTCGCGCGATTTAGGCCAAGGTCTCTCTGGGAAACCTCAATGTCAGGTGCATGAGTTTACTGTACTCAAGCCTAATTCAACCATCGTTCGCGAGCTTGGCTTACATGAATACTCTTTTACTTTCTATATTTCTCGCTCACATTTGTATCAGGGCTCGCCGCTTGATGTGCAGTACTTATACTATCCGGTAGAGATTTTCCGTGATATACGTTTGACTTCGGCGGAGACTAGCATACGTCCTTGGATTGCTGACAATTATGAAGTGACGCCTGATAGTTTCCATAAAACATTGCGCGCCGTGATGCCCACTGAGGAAGAGCGTGAGATTTTAAGAATGAAGGAAAACGAACCCCTTCTTGAAGTTGAGCAGGTTGGCTACCTTGACGATGGGCGACCTTTTGAGTACGTAATTTCACGCTTCCCAGGTAATTTTTCTGAATATCAGACGATAGATTCTGATTCACTTCCTGTCTAAAGCAATTTGTATCATGCGCTGCTGCAATTTTGGCTATTGTAATGTTGATGTCGCTTTTAGTGTGGGTGCTAATAGTAAGGCCAGTATAGAAAACTACTGAAGCTGGCATAGGAAAAGGTATGCATGTTCGATAAGAGATTGATTGAGCTCTGTCCTGAGAGTCGAAAACACATCGTAGCTAACGTACTGCTTCAGTGGGTGACCTTGGTTTGCAATGCTGCAATGATTGCTGTTTTTGCGGTTACGATTGAGCGCTTTTACGCACACGAGTGGGGGATGGCGGCGCTGCCCAGAGTCCTTGCACTTATCACCGTGACCGTTGTCGTGCGTTTCTTTACAGACAAGCTTGCCGAAGAGGCAAGTTGGCGTGCGTCAAAGACAGTTAAGCGCAGATTGCGTGACCTTATCTATGACAAGCTGTTGAGGCTGGGCAGTCGCTATGCAGAACAGGTGAGCACTGCAGAGATAGTCCAAGAGTCCGTAGAGGGTGTTGACCAGCTGGAGAGCTATTTTGGTCGGTACATGCCGCAGTTCTTTTATGCCTTTCTCGCACCAATCACACTGTTCTTTCTGTTTGGTTTTGCAGGAAGTTGGTATGCGGCGACAGTCCTTCTTGTGTGCGTACCGCTGATTCCTGGAGCCATCGTGATGGTGCAGAGGCTGGCAAAAAAGCTTCTTGCCAAGTACTGGGGACAGTATACGCAGCTTGGCAACACCTTCCTTGAGAACTTACAGGGCATGACTACGCTCAAAGTCTATCAAGCTGACGAGTGTAAAAATCAGGAGATGAACAAGGAGTCCGAACACTTTCGTTTTGTAACGATGAAAGTGCTCAGTATGCAGCTGAACTCCATTATCATCATGGATTTCTTTGCGTATGGTGGTGCTGCACTTGGAATACTCGTCGTCTGTCGTGCATTCGTGGCTGGCAGCATTGGATTGGCAAGCTGCCTCTTTATGATTCTGCTCTCCGCGGACTTTTTTCTTCCCATGCGCAGGTTGGGCAGCTACTTTCATGTGGCGATGAATGGACTTGCTGCAAGCGACAAGATCTTTCATTTCCTGGATCTGTCCGAGCCCGAGCAGGCGGAAAAGACAATCGGTGAAGACTATACCGTCGTCTTTGACAAGGTACATTTCTCCTACAACACAGAGCGAGAAGTTCTTCATGGGGTTAGTCTACGCGCACCTGAGAACAGCTTTATCGGCATTGTGGGTGAGAGCGGCTCCGGAAAGTCGACGCTTGCGGCGCTGTTGATGGGGCGAGCAGTGCCTCAAACAGGAAGCGTGACGATTGGGGGCACAGTTGTGACTGACGTGGTGACCCCGTCACTTATGAGCACCCTAACGTACATTAGCCATAGCAGCAGGTTGTTCAAGGGTAGTGTTCGAGAGAATCTTCTTGTGGCCAAACGTACCGCAACCGACGCAGAATTGTGGCAAGTGCTCGAGGAATGCGAACTCAAGGAATTTCTTTTAGGTGAGCAGGGCTTGGACACACTCATTCTTGAGGAAGCAAAGAACCTTTCCGGTGGACAGCGCCAAAGACTTGCTCTTGCGCGAGCAATATTGCATGACGCGCCAGTTTTGGTACTTGATGAGGCAACTAGCAGCATTGACATCGAAAGCGAGCAGGTGGTTTTGTCACGCGTCTTTGCGATGCGGAACACCAAGACCATCATCATGATTTCTCATCGACTTGCAAATATCAAACATGCTGACTGTATTTACGTACTGGACGGTGGCAATCTTGTCGGCTCGGGTATTCATGAAAAGCTTATAAAGACATGCGATGTCTATGAACATCTCTGGCGTACCCAACTAGAACTCGAATCCTATGGATTGGAGGCCACACAATGAAAAAGAGAAGCAAAGTTGGGGTTCTCCTACAGATGCTTGGCCTGGTAAGACCACTGACGGGTCATATGTGCCTCGCCGTAATTGCAGGAACATTTGCGTTCTTAGCGGTGCAATTTATATCAGTGCTTGGTGGCTATGCGCTACTTGCCGCACTTGGTTACAAAACACCCTTTCCCCTTGGCACGATATTCGTGCTTCTGCCCTTACTGGCGCTTTTTCGTGCCGTTTTGCGTTATATCGAGCAAAAGATGAATCACTACATTGCCTTTACACTACTTGCGATCATACGAGACAAAGTGTTTCAGGCATTAAGGAGGCTGTGTCCAGCAAAACTTGAGGGTAGGGATAAAGGTAACCTTGTTTCACTTATTACCTCTGACGTGGAGCTCCTAGAGGTTTTCTATGCACACACCATCTCGCCGATATGTATTGCTATTCTGACTGAGACCGTAATGTGCCTATTCATTGGTAGCTTCAATCCTTTGCTGGGACTACTGGCACTTGTTGCGTTTCTAGCGGTTGGAGTGCTGGTGCCCGCTGTTGTCTCCAAGATCAGTGGCGCTATCTGTGATGACATCCGCCATCAATCTGGTGAGCTGTCATCGTTTGTGCTCGAGAGCATCCGTGGCCTTGATGAGACAATTCAATTTGGTGAGGGTAAACGACGCCGAGCGCAGATGGATGTGATGAGTGATGAACTGGAAGCAGTTCAAGGAACGTTGAGTAAGATTACTGGTTGCAATACGGCTATTTCTTATACGGTAATTTTGATCTTTGACGTGCTCATGCTTATCAGTTCTCTTTATCTATATGACACAGGTGCTTTAGATTTCTCTGGTGTTGTCATTTCTGTCCTCGCCCTGCTTTCCTCCTATGGACCTGTTGCAGCATTGGCTGGTTTGGGGACAACCCTTCAGAGTACGATTGCAGCTGGCAGCAGGGTGTTGGATATTCTCGATGAGGTTCCAGAGACTGTAGACGTTGTGGGAGAGGAATCCACATCGTTTACCGAAGCGCGCTGCGACAAGCTGTCCTTCTCGTATGGTGGAACGCAGGTACTTAAGGACATATCGATGCGTTTCGAGCCAGGTAAGATCGTAGGGATTATCGGTAAGAGCGGAAGTGGCAAGTCCACGCTACTCAAATTGCTGATGCGGTTTTGGGAAGCAGATGGTGGCGCAGTAAGCGTTTCGGGTAAGTACATCAACAGGATAAATACCAAGGATTTGCGTGCCATGGAGAGTTACATGACACAAGATACGGATCTATTCCATGACTCGATTATGAACAATGTCCGTATCGCACGGCTTGACGCAACGGACGAAGAGGTTCGGGAGGCGTGCCGAAAGGCCTCACTTGATGAGTTCATCATGACGTTGCCTGAAGGATATGACACACTGGTCGGTGAGCTGGGAAGTACCTTGTCGGGTGGGGAACGGCAACGGATTGGGCTTGCACGGGTATTTTTGCATGATGCGCCGTTTGTTCTTCTTGATGAGCCGACGAGCAATTTAGACAGCCTGAATGAAGCAGTTGTTCTCAAGGCACTCAAGGAGTCGTCTGATGGCAAGGCGATAGCGCTCGTTTCTCATCGGGCATCCACCCTGCGGATTGCCGATGATATCTACTCTGTTGAGAATGGCCGGATGTCCTGATGTGTGATATGTCTTAAGGCTAATTGCACAGGTAATGTCGCAGCATGCTTTTTTAATCTGCTATGAGTTTTCGGCGCTGATAGAGCCCTGCATCCTCAAAACCGAGACGCCGGTAGTAGGCGCGGGTGCCTACTGAGCTAATGACGTTGATACTGTCATACCCTGCGCTGCGGGCAATATCGCATGCGCATTCAACCAGCTGACGGCCCAAGCCTTTGTGCTGAGTAGCAACATCCGCTTGACCAAGGCGTACTGCTTGACCATAGACGTGTACTTCACGAATCATTGCTTGTCCTGGTGCGACAGGTAGCTCATCTGCTCGGGCATCGACATTTCCATCACAAAGGAGTTTCCACTTAGGAAGAGACAAACGGCAAAAACCTGCAATTCGACCTTCGGGGGTAACCCACTGTAAAAAGTGCTCGTTTGTAACGGTGGTTTCATAGGTAAAATCATCCAGCACGAGTTCAGCCAAGTTAATCTTGTCGAGGGAAATTTCTCTAAAACGAATCTCTTGTACAAGACCCGCCCTACCCGCATTTCGGATCTCGTTTTCCACCATCTGGCGTAGGTTGGTATGCTTATTTCCTACAAGAATGTCATCTGCACTAATGTCACGAATCATGCGAGAAATGCGAATGTAGGGCGGTGTTGCAAGGACATCACTTACAAGCACATCAACAAGCTCGTCTCGACTATATGGACGCCACGAACCGTCCTTGAAATGCTCTACCAGCTGTGTTCCCTCTACCAGCGCACAGGGGTAAAGCTTGATTTCGTCAGGCAAAAAAGTGGGAGTATTTGCAAATGCGAGAAAGTCCTGTTTGTCTGATTCTGGCGTGGAACCCAACAAATTCACCATCAGATGCGCATGAATTTTGAAACCAAAAAGCCTAATAAGGTTAAAGGCCCGGTGAATCTGTTCCAAGCTGGTATAGCGCTGATTGGCGTCCAGTATGGCTTGTCGGGTGCTCTGTATGCCCATCTGAATTTTCGTGCAGCCCATTTGGCGAAAAAGCGTGAGATTTTGCGGGGTAACGGTATCAGGACGTGTTTCGATAACAAGTCCTACCACACGATGCTGTGCCCGTTCATTGCGTAGCTGCTCGGCAAAAAGCTCATTCATCTGTGCGCTCATGTACTTTGAAGCGCTTTGGTGAGCCTCACTTTTTTGATATAAATCACGGAATGCGTCATTAAAACTTTTCTTGCCTTGATTAACCAAAACTTGCTGTGTCTCTACAAATTTGCTGAGCTGAGCAGGACTATTTGCAAGACCTAACTTACGGTAGTGGTCATAGCGTTGACGCAAGGTTTCTTTGGCGATAGGCCAATCGTTGAGGGCACGAAACAGCTCGCGAATAAACCAAGTTTGATAAGCGCGCGGATAGTCACTCCAGGTCCCGCCGAGCACAATGAGCTCGATTTTATCGATGGAATGTCCCATTTGCGATAATGCGCGTAGACGAGCGGCAACCTGCAGATAAGGGTCAAAAAAGTTATGCTCTGCGCGTTGGCAGGCAGGCTCGTTGGCAAGATAGCTTTTGGGCATGCGTAGGTCGCAGGGGCAGTATAAGCAATTACTCGAGCAAGTTTGAGGGCGCGTAATAACAGTGATGGTTGCAACCCCTGACCCCGTGCGATGAGGCTTCATCTGGATGGTACGAATAAGGCGCTTTTCAAGTGCGCTGTCAATATTCCAGTACGCCCAGCGCTCAGGATTCTCTTGCTTTATTTTTTGATAAAAAGGCAAGATGAAGCGCTTTGAGAGATGTTTTTCGTTGTTGTGCACTCCGCGGTTATGTTTGCGCCAAAGAGCATCTAATTCAGACCGCGTTAACGCATCGTCCGTGCGCTCTGCTGGCAGCGCGCGTAGGTGTTCAAGTATATCCAGCAAGAGTTCTTCCATGCGTCTCTCCCGTACTTCAGTCTGTTTAGGATGCAATTATAGGCAAGGCAAGATAAACGCGAATTTCGCGCTAGCATGTATCGTACGGTGGGTTTGGAAGTTTAGTTCTACTTGGGGGCGGGGATGTGACAGTGAATATCGAAATTGCGCGACGGCTGAACCGCATAAATACAGAGTTTTACCAGGCTCAAGCTGCTTCATTTTCACAAACGCGCCAGGCACCGTGGCAGGGGTGGAAAAGAGTTACCGAGCTTGCTGGTATATCTTTTTGCGATTCACCGATGCTATCTGTGTTGGATGTGGCATGTGGCAATTTGCGTTTTGGGGATTTTCTCGCGCACACGTTAAAGACCTCTTGTGTGTCTGCAAAAAGTAATGATGCGGCGCAAGCTCATGTCTCCGTTGCATACTATGCAGTTGATAACTGTGTGTCCCTTGCACGTCATAGCGCGTTTTCGCTTCCTTGGGATGTTCAATTTGCACAAATAGATATTGTTGAAGAGCTCATAAACAAGCATACGTCTGGTTTGCGGGATTCAAATTTTCCAGCCGTTGATTTGTCGCTTTGTTTTGGGTTTATGCACCACGTGCCTACCCATGCCGCTCGAGTTACTCTGATTCGAGAGTTGCTTGGAGCTACGCGCCCAGGTGGCACCTGCGCTCTCTCATTTTGGCAGTTTATGAATAACCCTAAGCTTGCTAGTCGTGCTCAAGAAACTACTGCCGAGGCGTTAGATAAACTAGGCATAACGCAGAGTGATTTAGAACCTAACGATTTTTTGTTGGGATGGCAGGAGCGTTCTGATGTCTGGCGCTATTGTCATCATTTTGATGCGGTAGAAATTGACGCACTTGTGGATGCTTCTTCTGATTTAGCAGAACTACAGGAGTGCTTTTCAGCTGACGGACGTACCGGAGATCTCAATAGGTACTTGGTATTTCGAAAGAAGAAACTCTCGTAAGATTTAGGCAGGGTTGAATAGCGTAATTACGTTTGTAGTACTGCTCCTCAGTCTTGTATAGGCTATGAGTTTTACATTGCGATAAGCTGGGATAGACCAGTGGTAGGTGAGGAGGGCATGATGTATTGCACAAACTGTGGCGCTCTGCTTGATAAAGAGGCAATTTTCTGTCCTAGCTGTGGCGTGCGGGTAGCTGTTGATTTTGATGCTTGGGATACGGCAAATCCGGAAAATACCGCCAATTCTGCATCCAGCCCTGCCGCATCCAATGACCTTACGCAACCTTTGTCTAGCGACGAAACCAAGCAAATACTTGAGGATAATGGCGAAGCTTTTGCCGCTCAAGAAGTGACGGATGATTTAGATGATTCAGGTCTTTTTGTAGATAACACAAGCATGAATGAAGCTTTTTTGGTGGCGGATAATGCGCCGACCGAATATATACCTGCGGCAGCTAATGCTCCTGTTTCTGCCGTGGCTGCCCGCCAAGCTGCGTCTCCGCGTCGTGACCGAAGCACAATTATTGCTGCGGTGGCCATAGCTGTGCTTGTGCTTGCTACCTGCGCTGTGGTGGCGATTATATTTTGGCCCAGCGAAAAGTCCGATGAGAATATGGTACAGCCTCCCTCAGAAAAAGCTGCCCCTGCTGCGCCAAAGACAGATACCAAGGATGCAAAAACTGAGACGTCTGAAATAAAACCTGATACAAGCAACGACGAGCCTTCGGCGCCCGCTTTGGATTGCTACAAGAAACTGAGCGAAATCTATATAAGCATCGGTGGATATGATGATGCGGTGAGGAATTGCTCGAGTGATTTTAACGAAAACTATCTCAAGTCTGACATGAACACGCGTAATGAGCTTGCAAATTCTGCCGCCACCATTGAGTCGGATTTACTCCAGCTGAAAAACGATATAGCGGCAATGACTGTGCCGAGCGACTCGCCCTATAGCGATGACTATAAGAATATGACTACGCTTGCGGAGGATTTGTACCAGCGTATTCATGTTATCAACCGCGCGTGGTCAAAGGTGAATTCCTATGGTGCCAATTCCAAAGATCACGACGATGAAATTAAAGAGATACTCAAGTCAGTGTATGACTCAACTAACAAAAATAAGTACTTTGAGGAGTTCAACGCGCTGTATCCCAAGGCGCAACCGACAAAAAGGTAAATAAAAACGTGGGTTAGGATTTAACATATACCTGCATTGGCCTGCGTGAATCTAGTGCGACCCTAGCGCGTGCCTCCATCGTGAGTACGAGTTGCCTGGAGATTGTTGAGGTATGTCGCAAACTCGGATGAGGTGTCTGAATTGCCCGACCGCCATGCCTTGTGATCGATAATTTTGCTTGGTGTTGTCTGACCTTCTTCAGCAAAATATGCATCGATATAGGCAATGAGCTGGTCAACAGCCGCAAGTTGGGCTTCTGGATATTCTTCGCCATAGGTGCTGGCGTGCACCATTTCAATGCCAATTGAATACGAATTCATACCATAGTCTGAAGCCCAAGAACCAATGGGCTCGGTCCCCGCTTTGTCATCGCGACTTTCGTCTGTGGTGCCAAAATAGTCGTTGTGCCCCGTGTCGCCAAAACCCGCATGATGTGCAATACGGTCAAGCGGGATGCATTGGATGATAGAGCCGTCCTTGTTGACAACAAAATGTGCTGCAACGAGCTTTCCGCTGGCCTCCCAAGAGTTCACGACTCCAGCTGCATCAGCGTTAGTTTCAGTGTCGTGCATCACGATATAGAGTTGGCTGGAGATAGGCTTTGGGCCGTGGTCAAACGCGCTGCGGAAGTCTTCGCTAATGTTGAGCTTTGCACGGAGCTCTTTGGCGCTCGGAGTGGCAGGGGAAGAGGCGGCATGTGCTGCGGAGCCCTGTGCTACGGAGCCATGTGCTGCGGAGCTCTGTGCTTGGGGTCTAGCGCTTGTAACCCCTGAGCCATCGCGCGTTTTATTCATGGTGCCACATCCGGTGAGAATACTGGCAATTGAGATACTCAAAAGGCACATAAGAACCAGGTAAAACCAAGAGTTTCGTCTTATAAAGAGCATGGGCATACTTTCAGTTGCGGGTTTGCGCTCTGCGAGTTCTCTGCGTTACCAACTCATCAAAGATATTAGACCTCCTTGACTATGCCTACAATTGAACATGGCTGTTGCATGACTGTTCGATTTTAAAATCAACGAAAGGGGGCGGCGTGGTTGCGACAAATCTCACGCGGCTTCTCCGGGAATTTGTAAATGTGCGCGATGGGCGAGCTAGTTACCAGGTGATTCGTCGCCGCGTGCAGGCTGGAGCGCGAATTGATGGGCCCCATCTATGCTTGCTCATCGTGGCAATGCTGATATCGTCGGTGGGTCTTAATATGGATTCCACCGAAGCCGTTATTGGCGCCATGCTCATCTGTCCGCTGATGGGCTCAGTTATGGGTTTTGCGTATGCAGTGGCGACTGCCGATTTGCGCATGTTGCGTGAGGTATTGGTTGGCTTTGTGGTGCAGGTGATTATTTGCCTCGTTACGTCGACTTTGTACTTTGTACTTTCTCCTATCTCAAATGAGACCTCTGAGCTGTTGACTAATTCACATCCCAATATTTGGGATGTGCTGATTGCTTTGGCGGGAGGTTTTGCGGGTGGACTTGGAATTTCGCGCGATCAAGAGCCGAGTACATTGCTTTCGGGTGTGGCAGTAGCGACTGCGCTGATGCCACCTTTATGTGCTTCTGGTTATGGTATTGCGATGGCAAAGTTCACGCTATTCGCCGGTGCCTTTTATGAGTTTTTGCTGAACGCATTATTTATTGCGGTGTCAGCCCAGGTGGTAATAATGTTGTTGAAAACTCCCCTCAAACGAGATTTAGATGGGGACGGAGTGGTGAGTACTGCAGAGAACAAAGCAGCAATGCACAGGTCAATAGTGTTGCGTCGGCGTGTAGCGATTGGAACGCTAGTTTTTCTCATCCCCTGCGTGCTTCTGACGGTTCATGCGGTCAATGAGACGATGGCGCAGAACTCGGGTGAAGCGTTTATTGTGCAAGATAGTTATGAGGTAAGGCAGACTACGCAGGAACTGGAAGCTATTTGTCCAGGTTTTGTCTCATATAGGGTCGGTGCGGTTAATGCATATGACAGCAAATCGGATGCGCTCTCTCAGCGTTTGGTGGCGACGCTCAAGACAAAAGAAGAGTTGGATAATTTGAAGAAATCTGAGATAAGAGGCTTGCTGCGCGTGCATATCAAGCAACTCGATGAATTGCGATTTGAGGTTGAGGCAAAAGACGGGGAGAACGCAACGGTTAGCGATGAGCCTGCAGATACCGATGCCGCAAAACCTCATGATGCAGTCTCAGTTCCCTCAGCAACAGCAGAAAGCTCAGCCACAAAATAATTCCCAATCCCTTTTTCACAAAATAGGGGTGGCCGGCCCAGTCGGCCACCCCTATTCGTTCTAAATGACGGTGTGCGCCATTACCTAATTTTAAGCACGTGATGTTTTTGCAGGTAGATTGGCTGAAATACAAAGCAAGTGTTTTCTCGGGTTTTGACGTGCCTTAAGAGGTATATAAAACCGCTGGTAGATGACTATACCGTGGAGAATCTGTATCAAATATTAAATAAAAATGGCTGCTAAATGGCGCACATCGCACGTCAGAGCGAATAGGGGTTTCAGTCAACCTGTGGTCAGCCCATTTGAATCAGAGTTTAAGCTAGGTGCTATCTTCGCCATGCATCTGGTGGGAATATTCGCATGCAATTCCAATTACAGAAATCATCATGAACCAGTTGTTGTTTATTTTGTATCGATAATGATGGCACATGAAAACGTTTTCCAAGGTGATTCGTTATTCGTCGACAAATGGTTTCCCACACATCTCTGTTGGCATATTCATCCCATGTGATGTCAATAACTTCTACGCCTGCATGTTCAAGCGCATGACGCCGACGTCTATCTAAGTCCATCGCCTTTTTGCCTGAGTGTCCGAATACTCCTCCAGGCTCAACGTCTATTCGTTTACCATCGGGACGAACAAACAAGATATCTGCGCGAGCATGACTGCGGCCATTTGCCATTTGTTGTTCTATCTCATTAAAAGGTATTTTTTTATTTAATCGTGCCGAGCCTGCACCTGCACCACCACGACTTCGAATGAGCTGCAACTCAACGCTCACTGCAGTTTCAAAAGGAGATTCACTGCCATTACCACTGGCTTTAAGGGCTTTTTCAACAAGTGTACTTCCAGGTAGCTCTGGATATTTGTTTAGAAGATGTTTGAGATTATCTACTGAGATGAGAGGCGCACATTCAACATAGCCATCTCCAATCAAACGGCCACTTTGTATTGGCGTCTTCCCTTCAGCTGTATAGCGCGAACAGCACAATAGCCCTTGAGGTAACAAGACGTAAGACCCGGAAAATTCGGTAATAAGTGCTGCTAATAAATGCACATCCTTGAGATAGCGCGCCATCTGGAAAATCGTAAACTCTGGGGACGCTACGTACAAACCAACTCCAGCTCGCAAAACCGATCCCTTAGGGAGCGCTGTAGAGTGGCGGTGGACGGCCACATTATTGCGCCAATGGCGATGAGCCGATGAATTGCAAAGGAGCTCTATGTTCTTTAGTGGCTGAAAATTATGAGGTAGTAGGGAAGAAGCTGCCAGTGCTGCCCATGGGTCTTCGTGAGGATGCTCCAACAAAAAATTTTCGACATCTTCCTGGATATAGATAGACCGAGCAGCAAGATCTGTTGTTGAAATGTGGAACCAAGATTTGTCTAAATGAGGTACCTTGGACAAACAATCCTTTGCCGATTCAAGAGTCTTGTAATTGCACGAAAAAGGCGGAGAAAATATTCCTGCAGCAGCAAGGCGGTGGTACCACAAGGCGCTTGTGTGCGAGAGAACAATATGCGGCTGCTGTGGCGGCTGCAATAGATAACCTCTTTGTGTTCAAACTGAAAGTTTATATGCAGACCATACCCACCCAAGCCAAAAATCAAACCTAACAATTTCACTGAACGGTGCTTCTTGTATGCGAAGAGAACAAAAATAGACCCTCATTCGCTCTAAATGACGATATGCGCCATTGTCTAGTTTTAAGTAAGTGATGTTTTTGCAGGTAGATTGACCAAAATACAAAGCAGGTGTTTTCTCGGGTTTTGACGTGCCTGTACACTTTTACAAAATAGCAGGTAAGAGCAGTGTTACAGAAAATGAGGCATAAATTTCTAATCTATTTTGTCAATAAATGGCGCATATCGCACGTCAGAGCGAATAGGGGTCATTAAAACTCAGGAATGTGGCTTAGTAAGTGAGATAAAAGAGGATCTAGACGGTAGAACCGAAGCTGATTGAGATGATAGGGTTGAAACTGTTAGATAGAACAGGGTTAGCTAAGACAGGAGGTAACGATGGGAGATGGGCCAAGGGTGGTTGCTGGCGATGAGGCAATTGTTAGCAATGATGTTTGGATCTTCCTCGTCCTCTGGAATGAGCCACACATATTTGAATTCAGCACAAAAGGTGTGACATGTATCCTGCAAATGTCTAGATCCCTTGCCTTCCAGCGGTGCAATAACGTTAGCGAGGTAGACGCCTTGACTTGTCAAATGCTGATGTATCAATCGTGCGCCTTCAGCCGTTCCGAGAGGACCGAGCGGATGTTTTCCGCTAAAGGCGTCGTTAACGATTAAGTCAAAACTTCGATGACAGTTTCGCAGCCATGCCCAGCCATCATCACAAATGAGTTCAGGGACGTTATCGGGAAATTCCTCAAGAAGCTCATTAAGAAAAAAATGTTTCCGCGCAATCTTGGTAATTGCTGGGTCAATTTCTACAACTACCGTATGCAAACAGGGGCAATGTGCGACCAACCATTTAGGAAAAGAGTATCCGCCACCACCAATAACTACAGCAGCTGGTTTGAACTCTGAAGAAGCCTGGCGTAAGCAATCTGAGGGAGGCACATGCCTGAGACAGGAAGAAGAGCAATCCTTGGCGTCTAAAAGAGGCTGAGGATCTGTAGTTTTTCCCGCCTGATCTATAGATTTAGTGGTGTGGGAGTTTCCCGTTAGACCCACAATATCGACAATTTCAGCAAAATACTTGTGATAAATACAAGCGAGCTCCCAGCGTAGATCAGGATCTACATAGGCTACCGATTGGTATTTCCCCCGAACATTTAGCAGGCGCACGGTTGTTCCATCATCATCTTGTGAATCAAATACCAGCGCTGGACCAAATTTGGTGTGCCACCACAACCACACCCCACGTTTTCTCAGTAACCATGGTAGGCACAGGATGAATATATCTAACGCACTCACAGCCACAATCAGTACCAAAAGCAGCGTCGGCATGCAAATTCACCCCCAGAGAAATTGTGAGTATATAAAGATATGCGGTATACTACACGCTTGCAAACACATCGCAAACGCGATGGTCGCACCCACGGAGGTTAAACATGATACTTGGTATGGGCGTTCCCGAGCTACTCGTGATTCTCATCATTGCATTGGTCATCTTTGGGCCCAAGAATCTTCCGAAGCTTGGTTCTGCACTAGGCAAGACCGTCAAAAATGTCCGTGAGGGCATGGATGAGGGTGAAAGCTCTGAGGCTGATGCCGAAAAGACCGATGACAAGGATATCAAAGATACCGAGTAAGCTATCGGCGATTATTCGTCGTGTAGATGCAACTGCTTGAGCAAGGCCGGGCGGCTGCGTTTTGCTCTGTTGAGCTTGATTCTCGTGGCAATCATACAATATCAACTAGTACCACCCATTTCGACATATAGAAGGCAGCACATGGCAAAGACTGAGATGACGCTCACTCCCGAGGGCCGCAATAAGTTGGTTGAGGAGCTCGAGTATCGCGAGGGCGACAAGAACACCGAGATTATTGAGGCAATCAAGGAGGCTCGCGCGCAAGGAGACCTTTCCGAGAATGCTGAGTATGATGCCGCTAAGGAAGAGCAGGCAAAAAACGCAGCTCGTATTAACGAGATTCGTCAGATTCTTTCGACTGCTCGTGTGGTTGAGATAGGCGCTGGTGAGCTGTCTGTATCGCTGGGCTGCACAGTCGAGTTCGAAGATTCCAAGGGCAAAAAGGTTGCTTTTACCATCGTTGGCACCACCGAGACTGACTCCCTTGAGAATAAGATTTCCAACGAATCCCCTGTCGGTGCAGCTAGTATGGGTCATCTTGTGGGTGACAAGATTAGCTACGTTACCCCCTCTGGTAAGACACGTGACCTCACCATTACCAACATTACTCGCTAAAACATCGCCGCATCTTCACGCGCTGGCAGCTCATGGACTTGGGCTGGTGGCGCGTTATATACTGCGTTATAGCTAAAGCTAAGGCCTTTGAACCTGCACACACTACGCAGGTGGGCCTTTATTTTTACGAGAGGAACGCTCACATGGCAGAGCAGGACGCCACCACCCAACAAGCTGCCCCATCCGTAAACGACGAGAGAGCTCAACGTCGCGCACGACGTCAGACTCTTCTGGATCAGGGTATCAATCCCTATCCCATTCAAAGTCATGTCACCGCGCATGCCGCTGAGCTTGAAAAGCGTTATGTTGATCTTGAAGATGGCGGCGACACAGATGACGTGGTGACCCTTGGTGGTCGCATTCGAGCAAAGCGTGGGCAGGGTAAAGTTTCCTTCATCGTGATCGAGGATTGCACGGGTCAAATGCAGCTATTTTGCCGCATTAATGTGCTGGGCGAGGATAAGTGGGGCATCCTCGACATGCTCGACTTGGGCGATGTCATTGAGGCGACCGGCACCGTAGTGCGTACTCGTCGTGGCCAGCTCTCTGTCTCGCCGACCAATATCACGATTCTTTCTAAGGCTTGTCGTCCGCTGCCTGAGAAGTTCCACGGTCTTACCGACAAGGAAGTTCGTTATCGCCAGCGTTACGTAGACCTCATCATGAACCCCGAGGTAAAAGATGTTTTTGTCAAGCGCTCGCGCATCCTGTCTGCCTTCCGCAGTTATATGTTGGAGCAGGGCTACCTCGAGGTTGAGACGCCCATCTTGCAGGAGACCCTCGGTGGCGCTAACGCTCGTCCTTTTACTACACATTTCAATGCGCTGGATCAGGAAGTTTACCTGCGTATTGCTACCGAACTCCATCTCAAGCGACTCATTGTAGGTGGTATGGAGCGCGTTTGGGAGATGGGCCGTCAGTTCCGCAATGAAGGTATGGACCTCACCCATAACCCCGAGTTCACCAGCATGGAGGCCTATTGCGCCTACAATGATCTTGAGGGGATGAAGCGCCTTGCGGAGGGCTTCATTAAGGCGGGCAACGCCGCTGTTAACGAGAGTGAGCAAATTCCTTTTGGTGAGTACACCATCGATCTTTCGGGTGAGTGGCGTTCTGCTCCCATGAACGAACTTGTCTCCGAGCGCGTAGGTGAGCAGGTCAGCATTGACACACCCGTTGAGCATCTACGTGAGCTTCTTGAGAAAAATGGTCTTGAATGGGAGCCAAGCTGGGGTGCTGGTAAGCTCATTTTTACTCTTTATGATGAGCTCTGCGAAAGTCAGATTGTCAATCCAACCTTTGTCTGTGATTATCCCGTTGAGGTCTCACCGCTGGCAAAGCGCAAGGATGATGAGCCGCGTTTGACCGACCGTTTTGAGTTGGTTATTGCTGGTCACGAGTATGCCAATGCCTTCTCCGAACTCAATGACCCCGTTGATCAGGAAGGTCGCTTCCAGGCACAGGTGGCTGCAAAGGCCGCAGGTGATGATGAAGCCATGGAGTACGATTACGACTATGTGCGCGCACTCGAGTACGGTATGCCTCCTACGGGTGGTATTGGCATTGGTATCGACCGCACCGTTATGCTTTTGACTAATCAACCTTCGATTCGTGATGTGCTTCTCTTCCCACACATGAAGCCTGAGAATCGTTAAATTGCCGCAACAATGCAGCGCAGGAGTGTCGTCTGCTCCGCGCTTGCGTTTATACTTAAGTAAATCTGAGAACCCTGTAGCTACCACAAAACGTAGCTACAGGGTTTCAAAGCAAAAGGGGGAAGCATGGCAGACAAACTTGAAAGTGGTCTTACGCGCGAGCAGGCGTTTGATCTTCTTAAGCAGTACAACGAAGATGAATATCATATTTTGCATGGTCAACAGGTCGAGGCCCTGATGCGTTATTACGCTGAGAAGTACGATCCTGAAAATGTTGATTTTTGGGGTCAGGTAGGCTTGCTCCACGACCTTGATTGGGAGAAGTGGCAAGACGATATGCTCCACACGGTCAAGACGGCCGAGTTGCTTGCCGAAGCGGGTGCTAACCCCGCGCTTGCACATGCTATCCAGACCCACAACTATGACATCAACCCTGAGCTGCCTGCACCCGAGCTCAAGATGGAACGTGTACTTTATGCAGTTGATGAGCTTAGCGGCCTAATCAATGCGTGTATTCGCATGCGCCCCTCGGGTTCTGTGACCGATTTTGAAATTAAGAGCCTTAAGAAGAAATTCAAAAACAAAAAATTTGCTGCTGGCTGTGATCGTGATGTTATCGCACATGGTGCCGAACTCAATGGCATGACGCTCGATGAACTGTTTGCGAGCATTATTGCAGCTGAGCAGGAGCTTGTAGCAACGAGTGAGGCCTTTAACTAAGCAGTCAGAGTATGGCTGTACAGTCGCTTGTATGTGCTGTGCTGCTTTCCTACGAAGTGAAATAAAAGACGGATGTCAGGGATGGCACCCGTCTTTTTGATACAAAGTGCGCCACAGTGTTTACTTAGCTGCTTATGTGGGTAAACGTGAACAGACTACCAGTAAGAAGCTGACGCTACCATCACAGCAGCATTGTGTTGCACATGGCGGCGCAGAAGGGCAGTGTGAGCATGTTCGAAAAATTTACCGATCGAGCTCGGAAAGTTATGAGCCTCGCCCAAGACGAAGCTCAGCGTCTGGGCAAAATGTATGTTGGAACGGAGCATTTGCTGCTCGCGCTGATTAAAGAAAGCGATGGCGTCGCTGCCAAGGCTCTCGCGTCACTCGATGTGACCTATGAGGAAACTTTAGCAACTATTCGTCAGATTTCTAGCGAGGATTTGCAACCAGGCTCCGGTGGACACATCCCCTTTACACCACGGGCAAAGCGTGTGCTAGAAAATGCCTATCGCGAAACCATGGCACATGGACAAACGTATATCGCAACCGAACATCTCTTGCTGGGAATTGTGAGCGAGGGTGACGGTATTGCGATGACCGCTTTGGGTCGTATGGGTATTTCGGCTGACGCGGTACGCAATGCGGTGGCAGAACTCGTTAATAAAGACAAACCTCGCGAGTCGCATCATCAGTCTGCTCCTGTGAGTTTTGGACAAATGTTTGCAGGTCAGCGCCCTGATGAGGACGATGACGATTCGCTGCTGGAACGTTTTGGTCGCAACCTTACCAAGCTCGCTGCTGAAGGCAAGCTTGATCCCGTGATTGGTCGCGATCGCGAGACCGAGCGTGTGATGCAGGTATTGGCTCGTCGTCAAAAGAACAATCCTCTTATTTTGGGTGATCCTGGTGTTGGCAAGACTGCTGTTGTTGAAGGTCTTGCTCAGCTAGTTGCTGCAGGCAATGTGCCTGATATTTTGCGTGGCAAGCAAATCTGGACACTTGATATGGCGGCCATGGTTGCAGGCTCAAAGTACCGCGGTGAGTTTGAAGATCGCCTAAAGAAGGTTATTGCTGAGGTGGAGTCTGCCGACGATGTCATTTTGTTTATCGATGAGATTCACACAGTGCTAGGCGCTGGTTCAGCGGAAGGATCGATGGACGCAGCCTCCATCATGAAACCCCCTCTGTCACGTGGTGAAATTCAGGTTATTGGCGCAACTACTGCGGAAGAATATCGCAAGCATATTGAGAAAGATTCTGCTTTTGAGCGTCGCTTCCAGCCTGTCTATATTGGCGAACCCAGTATTGCTGATACGCTAGAGATCCTTTCTGGTTTGCGCAGCAGCTATGAAAAACATCATCACGTGCGTTATACGGAAAAAGCCCTCAAAGCTGCAGTAACCTTATCTAATCGTTATATTCAGGATCGTTTTTTGCCAGACAAGGCGATTGATGTTATTGACGAGGCAGGTGCCCGTACTCGTGTTCACAAGATGTCATTGCCGCCCGATCTTGCGCGCGTTGATGAAGAGCTAACGCAGCTTGCCGCAAAAAAAGATGAGGCGGCGGATGCGCAGGAGTACGAGGAGGCCGCCCGCCTGCGTGATGAGGAAAAAAGTCTTTCTGCCAAGCGCGATCAGCTTGAGGAAGAGTGGCGTGCAAAGCAAGCTCTCAATGTGGTCACAGTTGATGAGCAGGCTATCGCCGATGTCGTATCCGATATCACGGGTGTGCCGGTATCTAATCTCACTGAGGCAGAGGCTGCAAAGCTCTTGCGTTGTGAGGATGCCTTGCATCAACGCGTTATTGGTCAGGACGAGGCAATTAGTGCGGTAAGCCGTGCGATTCGTCGTTCGCGCTCGCCGCTCAAGGATCCGCGAAGGCCCGGTGGTTCTTTCATCTTCCTTGGACCTTCGGGTGTAGGAAAAACTGAGTTGGCAAAGTCGCTCGCAGAGTTTCTCTTTGGCAGCGAAGACGCGCTGATTTCCTTTGATATGAGCGAGTTTATGGAGAAGCACACTGTGTCCAAGCTGGTTGGCGCTCCTCCTGGATATGTGGGCTATGACGAAGGTGGTGAGCTTACCAAAGCTGTGCGCCGTCGTCCATATTCAGTTGTGCTTTTCGACGAGATTGAAAAAGCCCACCCTGACGTCTTTAATATTTTGCTTCAAATCCTTGATGAAGGTCATCTCACCGATGGCCAAGGACGACAGGTAGACTTCTCAAATACGGTCATCATCATGACCTCTAACATTGGCGCACGTGAGATTGCCCATACGTCTCCTATGGGCTTTACGAGCCAAGGCGACGATGGGCTGTCAGATAAAGAAATTCGCAGCCGTGTGGAAGCTGAACTCAAGAAGCTTTTCCGTCCTGAATTCCTCAATCGTGTTGACGAAATTGTGGTCTTCAAATCGCTCACGAGTGAGCAATTACGTCAGATTGTTGAGCTGCTGGTTGGCGATTTGCGCAGACGTCTGGTGGGGCAGGGTATGTCCATTGAGCTAAGTGATGCAGCGGCCGATTTTGTAGCAGCTAAGGGCACGGACAAGATTTATGGTGCCCGTCCTTTACGTCGTGCAATCCAGACGCTTATCGAGGATCCTTTGGCTGAGGCTTTACTACAGGGTAATTACGGCGCAGGTGACATTATTTGCGTCGATACCGCTGAAGTCGACGGTGAAAAAAAGATTGTCTTTTCCAAGCGCCAGGGTGAGATTCCTCAGCTGGAAGAGAGAACGCATCTTGATGCGCCACGTGCCCGTGAACGTTGGAACCTTGGTGCTGGTGGCGGAGCTTCGGGTCGCGCCCCTGTAAGCGGAGGTACTCTCGAAGGATCGGCTGAATAGCCACCTTTGTATGAAGCAAAACGGGGTCCTGCTTGTGCAGGGTCCCTTTTTGCTGTGCCGAGCATCTAGATAAATCGGCGCGCGGAACGTAACATGCTCTCGTCCTACTTCGACAAGAGCTGCTTGCCAAACGCCACAGATCATTTCAAAAGTCGTGCTCCCGTTTGTCAAACGCCACGTTCTGTTTCAAAGGGCTTGACGTTTGCCCAGGTAGATTTTTTCGCGTGAAATGAAACGTGGCTTTTGGCTAAAAAAGTGAAGTAGAACGTGGCTTTTGGCACCTGCCTTGAAGCGGCACGAAACGCAACGTAGCTTTTGGCACTTCGCATCAACATAGCAGACTGCTCGTGCAGATATGAATATTTCTCGTACGCTCTGCTTCTATTTAATGCAACGCCAGCTTGGGATAGAGCTGGCAGTCAACTCATCCATTGCATTAAAACCAGAACGCCTGAGTTTGTCTCTGAGTATGATGATCTTTTTCTTGCAGCATGGTGGTATCTTCTGATACGAGAACGTTGAGGGCGCATAGGGTTCAGCAAGACGAAAGTAAAGACAGTGGCGGCTACATGCCATCATGAGAAGACTGGGGAAGAGGAAGAGACCGCTGTTTGGAGCCTCAGACCGTCTTATACTAGTAAGGGTATGAACAGAATCGACGCAGCTCGTCTTCGCATATGGAGGTAATGCATGGACATTCTCGCGCCAACTGACAACGAAAAAACTACCGCTGAGCGTCTTGATGAAGCAATACGTCAAGCCGCCCCCGGCACAGCTCTTCGCCATGCGCTTGACATGATTATTGCTGCTCATCTTGGTGCACTGATCTGTATCGGTGACGTAGAAAATGTTATCGCTGCCGGTGATGATGGTTTTAAACTTGATATCTCGTTTACGGCAAACCGCCTCTTTGAACTCGCAAAGATGGATGGTGCCATCGTAATTGACAAGGATCTCACAAGGATTTTGCGTGCGAATTATCACCTCAATCCCGACCCATCTCTACCAACATCCGAGACGGGCATGCGTCACCGTACAGCTGCACGCATGAGCTTGCTGACCAAGGCATTAGTGATTTCTGTGTCGCAGCGTCGCCAGGTGGTTACATTCTTTATTGATGGCCACGGTACTCAAATGCGCACTGTTTCCGAGTTGATGGGCATGGTCAACCAACTACTAGTCTCGATGCAAAATACGCGTACGCGGCTTGATCATGGTCTGCTTCGCCTGACAACCCTCGAGCTTGATGATTACGTTACGATACGTGATGTTACTGACGTTCTCTACCTCTTTGAAGTGCTGATGACCGAATCACAGGAGCTGAGCGGTGTTATTTCGGAGCTTGGGTCGGAGGGACGTACCATTGCGATGCAGCGTGATGAGTTTGTGGGTGACATGGACGAGACGTACACCCTGATGATTCGTGACTATGCGGCTGATTCTACCGAGGAAAATGCCCGTGCGATACGTCGTGCTTTCCACGAGATGCGCAATGGAGAAATGCGTTCGGCAAAGACAGTCGCTGCGGCTTTGGGCTTTGAAGATCGTAGTGAAGATTCGCCTGTGACATCTTTGGGTCTGCGCACGCTGAGCAATGTTTCGGTTGTGCGTGATGGTGTAGCTGACAAACTCGTCAATGAGTATGGATCACTGCGTCGCTTGATTGACGCTATTGCAGCGCATCCCGAACATGTTGGTGATTTAGGTGTGCGCAATCCCAATATTTTGCTTGATACGTTGCAGCGTATGCAGGGGAACCGTGTATGAGTTACTGCGATGAGCTTTGCAAGCAGGACGCACAGGTCGCAAACGCTGCGCAGGAGCAGCGCCAAGGTGACGGCGATGTTGATAGGTCTACCTGCGCAATTATAGTTGCGGGAGGGCTCGGTCGGCGCTTTGGCAACCCTGCGGGCAAGCAATATGTAGCGCTTGCTGGCATGCCCATCTTGTGTTGGTCGGTCCTAGCGGCCGATCGCGCAGCCTCGGTATGCTCACTTGTTGTGGTGACGCCCAAAGGATATATTGCACAGACCCAGCATCTCATCGAAGATACGCTTACTCTGATTCATCCCATTTGCTATGTCGAAGGTGGGACAACTCGTCAGGAGTCAGTGGCCCATGGCTTGAGTCGTGTTCCCACTCATTGCGGACTCATCGCCGTGCATGATGGGGCGCGACCACTTGCGCAATCCGAAGCGTTCGAGGCATGCATCGATCGGCTACAGCAAGATACTCTGCTTGTTGGTGCGATTGCTGCCACCCCTTCAATTGATACGCTCAAGCTTGTGGAAGGAACAACAGTTATCTCGACCCCTGACAGAAGTTTTTATTGGTGCGCTCAGACGCCTCAAATTTTTCACCGGGAGGCCTTGCTTGAGGCATATCGCTTAGCAGCGCAGGAGGGATTTATAGGCACTGACGATGCGTCCCTTGTTGAGCGACAAGGAGGACGTGTTGCGTGTGTAGACTGCGGAAAGAACAATCTCAAAGTGACGCTTCCTGAAGATGCTCTCTTGGCAGAAGCGCTCCTTGAGCAACGCTTGTCACAAGAAGGTTGTGGCTTTTAAGAAGATTGAGCTGGCTTAGCGTTGGCTTTGAAAGGATTATATATGCGTATTGGACATGGCTTTGATGTGCATGCTTTTGCTGATGCTGCGGCAGGACGCCCCTGTATTTTAGGCGGCACTGCCGTGGAGTCAGAGCGTGGGCTTGCGGGACATTCAGATGCCGATGTGGTAACGCATGCCCTGATGGATGCTCTGCTTGGTGCTGCTCGCATTGAAGGCGCCAACGATATCGGACAGATGTTTCCCGATAGCGATCCGGCATATAAAGATGCAGATTCGATTGCGCTGCTCCAACGCGTGTGTACTCTGCTTTTCGACAATGGCTGGCAGATTATGGACGTGGACTGTACGGTTGCTGCCCAAGCACCGCGCTTGGCACCCTATCGTCAGATGATGCGCGAACGTCTTGCTACTGCGATGCATCTGAATTTGCAGCAGGTGGGCGTCAAGGCCACCACGACCGAGCATCTGGGGTTTGTGGGTCGAGGCGAAGGAATTGCTGCGTGGGCTGTGGTTTTGCTTGACGAAAAATAGGTCCTGAATCCGCCCGTTGTACAAGCGCGTTAAAATCAGCACACACGACTACTATCGAGGAGTTTTTATGCTCGTCTACAACAGCCAAAATCACCGTAAAGAAGAACTCAAGACCATCGAGCCTGGCAAGCTGCGCATGTACGTCTGTGGCCCTACAGTCTACGATCAGATTCACATTGGCAATGGTCGCACCTTCCTTGCTTTTGACGTGATTCGTCGCTATCTCACCTACAAAGGCTATGAAGTCACCTTTGCTCAAAACCTTACTGATGTGGATGACAAGATTATCAATCGGGCAAATGAGCAGGGCCGCACTGCTGCTGAGGTTGCTGAGGAATATTCCTGCGCCTTTATCGAGCAAATGCACCGTTTAGGCGTGCTCGATCCGGACATTCGTCCCCGTGCCACGCGCGAGATTGCTGCCATGCAAGACATGATTTCAACTCTGATTGAAGGTGGTCATGCCTACGTGGTCAAATCGGGAGACGTGTACTTTTCTGTACGTAGTGACAATCGCTATGGTATGGTGTCTGGTCGCAACATTGATCAGCTGCAGGTGGGTGCGCGTGTTGAGGAAAATACCGACAAACGTGATCCTTTGGATTTTGCGTTATGGAAGGCCGCAAAGCCAGGTGAGCCCTCGTGGCCATCGCCTTGGGGTGAAGGTCGCCCAGGCTGGCACACCGAGTGCTGCGCAATGATTCATCATTACTTAGGTACTCCCATTGATATCCACGGCGGCGGTGCCGACCTGGTGTTTCCGCATCACGAAAATGAGACTGCTCAGGCCTATTGTGCCTGGGGTCAACCCCTGGCCCATACTTGGATGCATACAGGCATGTTGCGCGTTGAGGGCGAAAAAATGTCTAAGAGCTTGGGCAATTTCTATACGCTCAAGGAAGTTTTGGATAAGTATCCTGCAGGAGCAGTGCGCCTCTTGATGTTGCAAACTCACTATCGCTCACCGTTGGACTTTTCTTTTGAGCGCTTGGACGGTGCTGTAGGGACGCTTGAGCGTTTACAGACGTGCGTTAAAAATCTACGCTGGGCAGCACAGAATGCTCCCCAGGATGGCACTTTGACCCAGCAGGATCGCACCCTTGGTGCCGCTATTGATGAGGCTCACCGTGAGTTTGTCATCCAAATGGACGATGACTTTAACACTGCTGGTGGTTTAGCGGCAATCTTTGCGCTGGTTACAGCTGCAAATAGCTATCTTGATGCTGCGGGTGCTGAAATTTCGACTGCACTGGCACTGCGGGCTTCCGATGCCATTATCGAGCTTGCTGAGGTGTTGGGTATCGAGCTTTCCCGCAATGAAGAAGAGCTGCCTGCGGGTCTTATCGATCTTGCGCGTGAGCAGGCGGGCTATGCTGGTGATTCTGCGACTGAGGCGGCAGAAGCACTGCTGGCTGCTCGCCAAGTTGCCCGCACTCAGAAAAACTGGGGTATCGCCGATGCCATTCGCGATGGCATTGCCGAGCTGGGGCTCGTAGTTGAAGACACGTCAGCCGGTGCTCGTCTTCGTACAAAGAAGTAATCGATTCTCTAGTGCTATGCGCTTAGAGATGGGGTGTAGATTTTGAATAATAAGCAGCCAAGAAAAGCCGCTCGTCAGGGTTCGTCTCGTTTGGACAAGCAGAACGCCTCAAGGCGCGTCAATACGCGCAATGCGAGTGGTAGACGTCCTGAGCATCATGGCGACAATCGTCATACAGCTGCTCGTCGTCCGAGCGAGCATCGCTTAGGTACAGACTATATCGAGGGCCGTCGTGCCTGCGCTGAAGCACTTAAAGCGGGGGTTCCTCTAAAGCGGGCGTTGGTTGCTACAGGCGATGCGTCATTAGAAAGTCTTGTCAAGCAATTGTCTGCTGCAGGTATTCCTGTTGAGGAAGTTCCGCGCGAACGTCTCGATGCGCTGTCCTCACATGGTGCACATCAAGGTATTGCTTGTCAGGTGGCGCCCTATCGTTATGCTTCATTGTCCGATGTGATTGAACGCGCTGGCGACAAAGACGCTCTCGTCGTCATACTCGATCATGTCACTGACCAAGGCAATCTTGGTGCTATCGTTCGATCTGCCGAAGTTGTGGGAGCTGCTGGCGTCATCATCCCTAAGGTGCGCGCAGCTGGTGTAGGTGTTGGTGCATATAAAACCTCTGCTGGCGCCGTTATGCATATCCCTGTAGTGCAGGTAGCCAATCTGCCAGCAGTGCTTGATAAACTTAAGGAAGTGGGCTTTTGGGCCTGTGCCGCAACTGAGCATGCTGAGGATAGTGTGTGGTCTGCTCCTATGGGAGGACGTCTTGCGTTAGTTATGGGATCTGAGGGCAGTGGTGTATCCCGTCTCGTGATGGAGCACTGTGATTTTGGCTGCAAACTGCCTCAGCGTGGACATATTGAGTCACTTAACGTAGCGCAGGCAGCAACTGTGATGTGTTATGAGTGGCTTC
Source organism: Olegusella massiliensis (assembly GCF_900078545.1). Lineage (GTDB taxonomy): Bacteria > Actinomycetota > Coriobacteriia > Coriobacteriales > Atopobiaceae > Olegusella > Olegusella massiliensis. Next base: position 723,654 of record NZ_FLLS01000002.1, on the reverse strand, counting down.
GCCGGGTTTCGGAGGCTGAGTAGCGTGGCAAGAAAAGCCCTGCTTGTTGTTGATGGCTATAACGTGTTACGCGCAACTCCCCGTTACGAAGATTTGATAGATGAGGATGGCTATCCTGTACACATGTCTGCTGGTGGTAGCGGGCGTGCAGCAGGTGGTGGCTCGATTGACGCTGACCCTTTTGAACGTGCACGCGAAGCTCTGCTTGCCGATGTTGCTGCATATGCACAGGGCAGCTACGAGGCTGTGATTGTGTATGACGGTGCACAAAATCTCTCACCCGAGCGCCCCATAATGAAGGCTGCTGGTATCAATATTGTATTTTCTGAGCAAGGTGAAAGTGCTGATTCAGTTATTGAGCGCTATTGCTCACAGGCGCGTCGGGCGGGCAGAGATGTTGCGTTGGTGACTTCCGACAGGACAATTCGCTCGACGGCTGGACTGGGTCCTTATGCATCGTCAGTTACCAAGATTTCGAGTGCTTTGCTTGTGCAAGAAATGGAACACGTTGATCATGAGGTTGCACGTGAGCTCGACGCGCGTACACATGCTCGCATGACTGTTGAAGACCGCTTGGACCCTCAGACGCGTGCCAAACTTAACGCTCTTCTCGGGCGCGAGTAACCCGCCTTGTCGCCGTTGTTTGGGGGTTTGCAGCAGCATAGGCCACCATGCCAGAGTGTCTGTGAGAGTGCTGTGTCCAAGCGCTATGCCACGATAAGCTGGGCACCTCCATTTTCAGCTGCAGCAGCAATGAGGCCAGCGGGGTCGGCTTCGGTAACGATGGCATCGACGTCACTGACATCTCCAAAACGTAGTAGTCCCGTTGCGCCGAGTTTGCTGGAGTCCATCAAAATATAAGTCTTGTCTGCACAGTGGCAAAACGCCTCCTTGAGGGCGGCCATTGCTTGGTTGTTTGTCATAAACCCACGCTGGGGAACAAAGGCAGTAGGGCATACAAAAGCAATATCAGGGCGAAGCGAATCGAGCGAGCGCAAAGTAAGAGGACCGCTGACATAGCGGTGTCCTTTGCGCAGCAGCCCACCAAGAAAAATCACATCAGCTGCGGGCATGGAGCGGTCCACCAAATCAGCGACGCTGAGATCATTGGTAACCACCGTCAGATTCTTGTGATTATTTAAGGCGCGTACAAGCTCGATTGCAGTGGTACCAGAATCCAGCAAAATCGAGCTCCCATTAGGTACCAGCTGTGCTGCCCGGAGAGCAATGCGACGTTTTGCTTCGGCATTAACGTTGATGCGTTGCTCCTGTATTGAAGTGGTTACGGTTTTTGAAAGGGCAACTGCTCCTCCATGCGTGCGTTTGAGCCGTCCATCGCGGCTCAGCGCATCAAGATCCCCGCGAATGGTCACGCGCGAGACACCGAATAGTGCCGCAAGCTGATCAACACGGACTTTCCCTTTTTGCTCGAGGGTATTCATGATTTCGCTGCGACGATCTTCGACAAAAGAATGGCTCGTAGACGTTGTATTTTTCGTGAGCTGCTCTGCCATTTGCATTCCTTTTTACAAATATGAAGGAGATGTGCTTTCGCTTTTCTTTCTCAAAATAAGTTTATAGCTTTCTTTTTCTTACGTTAAGGCAAAAAACCTCGGAAAACTATTCCGCGGCATACAAAGGAAAGCAAACGTCTATCACAGCATTTCAAATATTGTCAAATTACGCTATATACCTGTATAAATGTAGTCAAAAATTAAAACCAAAATCCCTTAAAATAGACGTAGTTATTAGAATACAGGCAGTATTTCTTGCTTGTTTATTTTACCTATAAGCAAGCAAGTCTTGCGGTAACGAAAGTATAAAGCAAGCTCATTTCGAAAAGAAAGGTGTCCCATGTTTGTTGATACCAAGCAAATGCTGCTCGACGCACAGTCCGGTCATTATGCAGTTGGTGCGTTTAATGTCGAAAATCTCGAGTTTGTTATGGCAGTTGTCGCAGCGGCGCAGGAGAAGCACTCGCCGGTTATCATGCAGACCACGCCTGGTTCTGTGAAGTATGCGAGTCTTGATTACTTTGTTGCCATGGTACGCACTGCTGCCGAGGCTGCAAGTGTTCCCGTTGCACTGCATCTTGATCATGGGGATGGCTTTGATCGTTGTGCCCAGGCAATTCGTGCGGGCTATACCTCGGTTATGATCGACGGCAGCCATGTTCCCTTTGAGGACAATATCGCTTTGACTGCTTCTGTTACTAGGATTGCCCAGGCGATTGATTTGCCTGTTGAAGCAGAGCTCGGCAAAGTCGGCGGTAAGGAAGACGATGGCCCTATGGTCGCAGGCGAAAATCCTTATACTGATCCCGACGAGGCAGAGGAGTTTGTGGCACGCACCCATTGCACGAGCCTTGCGGTAGGGGTGGGAACTGCTCATGGCGTTTATCACGGCACTCCTCATATTGAGCAGGGCGTGCTCAAGGCCATTCGTAGCCGTTTGGAAATTCCCCTCGTTCTGCACGGCACTTCTGGCGTACCTGACAATCAAGTTGCCGAGGCTATTCAAAATGGCATCTGCAAAGTGAACTATGCTACCGAGCTTCGCCAGGCTTATTCCAAAGGCTATATGGATTACATGGCAAACAATCCAGCCAACTTTGATCCCAAAAAGCCCGCAGCTTTGGGCATGGAAAACATTAAAGCAGTTGTTATGAGTCACATGGACAACCTCGGCTCCACCAACAAGGCATAGTGCTTGGGGAAGCTGGAAGCTCCTGTGCGTAGCGCCCTGTGTAGTTCCTGTATAGGAACAGCACAGGGCGCTCACTTTGTAAAGAAAACCTAACTCTTGCGTAATAAAAAAGCTCCAATGCGGAAGCATTGGAGCTTTGGCACGCGAGCGTAGAATGGGGGGAATTATTCTGCGAACGCGAGGGTGCCTCACTTCATCAGTAATACTCTACCGAGCTCACCATGCATGGTAGCGCATTGTCTACTCTACAGGAACAAGTGAGCCGGAGATATAGGTGGCATCAAGCGTCATGTTTGGATTGAGCGCGATAAAATCAGCATTGCGACCAGGCATGATAAAGCCCACGTTGTGATCTATACCTGTTGCACGAGCGGGAACCTCAGAGGCCATGCGGATAGCTTGTTCCGCCGTGACCAAATTCCAGTCGTAGAGGTTTTTAACCACATCAATAAGGCGTGCTACGCTGCCAGCCAAACTGCCAGCATTATGACCCTCGGTGAGATAGCAGGCGCCATCACGCATTTCAACGGGTAGGCCGCCGCTCATATAGTGACCTTCTGGCAGGCCTCCACAACCCAAGCAGTCGGTAATAAGAGGTGTGTGTTGCCAGCCCTTGGTTTCAATCAGTACCTTGATAGAGACAGGGTTCACATGCTTACCGTCACCAATGACCTCAGCAAAAGTATCTGGAGTTGTCATTGCCGCACCTACTACACCAGGCTCGCGGTGGTGTAGACCGCGCATTCCGTTGTAGGTATGCAAAAAAGTAGTGCAGCCCGCGTCAACAGCCTTGAGACATTGTTCGTAGGTTGCATCAGAATGACCAATAGCACAGGTGACACCCTCGGCAGACAGACGGGAGATATACTCAACCGAGCCCTCACGCTCGGGAGCAAGGCCGCTGCGGACTATAAGGCCCTGAGCTTTTTCTTGCCAATCGGCAAAAATCTCGTATTGAGGATCAATAAGATAGTCAGGATTTTGCGCACCTACGTGTTTCATAGTAAAAAAGGGTCCTTCGAGGAAGATACCCGCAATGCGTGCACCCAAGAAGTTGGCATCCCGCTTGCAGTTGGCCTCAGCAATGGCAGCCACCTCGCGGCCGATGGTTTCTGTGGGGTTGGTAAAAGTTGTTGGACACCAAGCCGTCGTACCAAACTTTGCTAAACCAAGACTGGATTCATTGATACCATCAGCATCTATATCAGTGGTTGCATGACCATAAAAACCATGGATATGAATATCCACGAGGCCAGGAGCAATCCACTTGCCCGTCTTGTCCAAAATTTCACACGCAGGCTTCTCGTAGCTAAAGTTGCCAAATTTGCCATCAACCACGGGCAAATAACCAGGCCCCACCAGCCTTCCTGCCAGCACAAACTTATCAGCGTAAATGGCATAGGTACTCATAACGCCTCATTTCTGTCTCGCCAGAGACTAGGGAATTAGTGACATCCATACTAGGGTAAAAGACCCGCGGCTCCGATGTGAGAGTCGAAGCAACGCGGGTCTGCAAACGGTACAAAAGCAAGCTGCTTAGGACTCAAAGGGATGAATGCTCACACCTTTCACAACACGGTTGACCGTGCCTGTAGGAGAAGGCGTATCAGGAGTATTGCCAACCTTGATTGAGGTGTTAAGTGCAATGGTCTGGGCAAACAAGATGTAGGGTAGCACCAGATAGAGCTCAGGCAGGGGACGGTCGCCTATAAAGTCAAAAGACTCGCCCGTATAGTTTGCTGTGCTTTGCTGTTGGATGGCAACAGTGTGCTTCGCGATGCCATCACCGCCAATTTCGTTGAGAATATCGAGATCGTACTGACGGGTGTAAGGTTCGGAGCTTACAAAGTCAAAGACCAACGTTTTTTCGTTAACAAAGGATTTGGGTCCATGACGATAGCCCATAGAAGTATCAAACGAGGTTGCAATTTTTCCAGCGGTTAGCTCCAAAATCTTGAGCTGTGCTTCACGAGTCATTGCGCCAAGAGCGCCAGAGCCTAGATAGGTGATGCGAGTAAAGTCACCTTCAAGCCAATTGCAAATTTCATCTTCACGCTCGATAACCTCACGACCCATCTTGGCAGCCTGCGTAATCCAAGCGGCCTTGTCTTCATAAGATGAGGTATCAAAAATCAGAGCAGCAAGTAAAGTCATGCAGCTGTAGCTACCAGTCATTGCAAAACCGCGGTCGTTAGCACGAGGAATCAGCAGAGTTAGACCATCGCTACGCTCTGCAAACTGTGTGGCAAGTTTACCATCGGGTGCGCAAGTGATATTGAGGTAGAGAATATTCTCAACAACCTGGCCTGCACGTTCAACTGCTGCTAGGCTTTCGGGGCTATTGCCACTACGAGCAAAGGAGACAAGTACGGTAGGATCCTCAGGACGCAGGAAATCGCGAGGTGCAGAAACAATATCGGTGGTTGGCAATGCTTGGAAGATAAATGCATCGTTATCACCCTGACGGCGCAGATAAGGGACCAGGGTGTCGCCCGCATACGCAGAAGTTCCGGCGCCTGCAAAGATAACATGGGTGTGACGGTCTCCACCGAGGGCCTTTGCTCTCACAACAAATTCGGTAATAGCCTCAATGTTGTTGTCATAAATAGAGAGCGTGTCTTCCCAAAGTTCGGGCTGCTGCCCAATTTCTTGGGTCGTGATGTCAGCCCCGAGAGCGATGAGCTCATCAATCGATTTTTTGTACATGTAATCACGCTTCCTTTAATCCAGCAAAGCTGACGATTTTTTCTGTCTTAGGGATTGAGAGAGGACAAGCAAAACCAAGATTTATATGGCCTAGAAATCTCAACAGCATTTTTGCTTAGCCTCTGAAATGAGTAATGCGGTAATTGAATTGATCAGCACGGGCAACGCTACGGGTGAATTCAATAGGTATGTTCTTCTCATTAAAAGTGATTCGTACGAGCTTTAAGATCGCCGACCCCTCAGGAATGTCTAGATAGGTAGCTGCATCCGAACGAGCAATACTTGCACTAAAGTCTTCTTGTGCTAGGCGAATTGTCTGGTGGTATTCCTGCTCCATTACTTCGTACAAAGCCCTTGTAGAGACCTCATCGTAGTTCAGGCCTATAAACTGTGTTGCAGGTAGATAGGTGCGTTCCAGCATCATGGGGGTCTCATCAACCAGCCTTAGACGCTTGAGCTGGTAGATGTGTTCTCCCAGGCGAAGACCAAGCTTTTCTGCAACCTGCTTGGGTGCTTCCGCCAGCTTGAACTCCAAGATTTTGGTTTGAGGATGACGGCCAGCGCGACGCATTTGATCGGTGAAGCTGTACATGGCAGAGAGATTGGTTACCTCAGCTTCGGAATGAGCCACAAAGGTGCCACGTCCGTGCACACGTTTTACCAAGCCTAGAGTCTCAAGTTCACCCATTGCCTGACGCACTGTTGTGCGAGATAGGCCGTAACGTAGGGAAAGCTCACGTTCAGAAGGAAGAAGGTCGCCAGGCTCCAAATCGTTTTCAATCTTCTCTTTGAGGATATCAACTAATTGGTCATAGAGAGGCTGTTTGCGAGATACGATAGTCACCTTTCTCCTCCTTTCAAGTGCTCTATGTACGAGTATGAGGAAAAATATTTTGACAGGGGTGCAAGAAAAAGAGGACGCACGAACAGGATATGTCCGTGCGTCCTGCAGGGACGTACTAGGAAAACCTAGCCCCAAATGCTTGGCCAGAGGCCAAAGGGACCAGCGCCCAAGATGCCGAGGATGAGTACGAGCACGATACCCTTCATAGGCGTGAAGTTCTTCTTGGAGAACAAGTAATAGAGCAGCATAACAATTGCCATTGGGATAAGCTTGGGGCAGATACTGTCAAGGATGTTTGCAATATCAATGTTGACGGGGGATTCCACCATCTCCATATAGGTAACCTCGCTCATACCATTGCCAAGATCAACGGCGCCTGCAGTGGCGGGGTTGCCGTTTGCATCGGTACCAGAGAGAGGATTGCCATCCTTGTCATTCATGCCCGAGAGCGTGACACCATCATCGCCTGCTTTGATAATCTCAAAGCTTGGGACCTCATCGTTAGCAACGGTTGCAGTGTGAGCAACATATGCTTGGGTGCTGCCGTTGGGGATGACTGCTTTGATTTGGGTGCCGCCCATGGTGACGGTAAGGCAGCCAACGACAAAGACACCGAGGATGGAAGCTGCGCGGGTGAAGGCCTGCATATTTGCCATGAGGCTATCGAGCGCAGACATGCCCATCTTGTAGGACCAGTTCATCAGACCAAAGCGCAGAGCAAACTGAACCAAGTTAAAGATGATAAGGAAGAGAATGGGACCAAAGACGTTGCCGCTAATGGCCATATTGGAGCAAATGCCTGCCGTAATAGGCACAAGAGTCATCCAGAAAAGAGCGTCGCCAATGCCGCCAAGAGGACCCATAAGAGAAACGCGGACCGCACGAATGGTGGGGATGTCAACCTTCTTTTGCTCCATGGATAGGATGAGGCCCATAGCAAAAGTGACAAGGAAGGGGTGGATGTTAAAGAACTCCATGTTGTGAGTCATCGAGGTGGACAAATCGTCCTTGTCCGTGTGGATCTTCTCGAGACCAGGAAGGATGGAGTACAACCAACCAGCCGACTGCATACGCTCGTAGTTGAAGGAAGCCTGGAGGAAGCAAGAGCGCCACGCCATCTTGTTTAGGGTCTTCTGATCAAGATCGGGAGCCTGCTCAAGGTTTTTATAGCTAGTGAGTTCCTCATTAGATGCCATCTTCGTCACCTCCGTCAGAGATTGCAGCACCCTTGAGCTCGGTGTTCTGCTGGTAATCCCAGTAAGCAAAACCAAAGCCGATGAGTGCGAGGATGAGCAGGGCGGGGGTTGCGAGGGTAGGGATACCCGAGACAATCAGTGCCATGCCAAAGCCCAAGAAGTAGAAGCCCCACATGTCGCGGTTCATCATAAACTTCAACAGGATTGCAAAACCAACAAAACGCATCATGCCACCAGCTGCAGAGAGACCAGCGGAAAGCCAAGCGGGAATTGCATCGACAACAGCCTGACCCATTGTGGCGCCACCAATAAAGAATAAGGTGACAACGACGCCAAAGATGAGGCCAAGCAAACCCATTGCAAGGTAGTTGATCTTCTCGATGCCCTTGGGGTCAGCAGCAGCTGCAAATTGGTCAGCTTTGCTCATCAACGGGGACATAAGAGTAAAGAGCAGGGTAACGCCGTACTGGCCGAGCAGGGAGAACGGAATTGCAGTAGCAACTGCGATGTTCGGCTCAAGATGAAGAGAAATGGCAAGAACGGTAGCCATAATGCCGCCGACAACTGCGTTGGGGGGTTGTGCGCCACCGATAGGCATGTTGCCGATGGTCATCAGTTGGTACGTGCCACCAACAATCAGACCAGTTTGAAGATCGCCAAGGATGAGACCGATAACCATGCCAGTCACGAGTGGCTGATACAGCGACTCGAGGAAGCTGAACTGGTCAATTGCTGCGATGAACGTAACAATGAAGACCAGAATGACTTGCAAAGCTGAATATTCCATCCCTACCTCCCTTTCCTGTGCTAACAAATTAAAAAAGTTTATAGTGCTTGTCTATATGCCTGCCGGGGCCCTCGTCAGGCAGAATGACCAAAATAAGGTCTGCACAAGTGCCAACGTTTGGCTCAGTGTAAAAACGGTTCGAAAGGTTTTCCTACTTAAAGAGCTTGTCGGTGTTTTCGGCGGGAATGCTGGGGACACGCTGAATCCAGAGTTCAACACCCGCATCTTGAAGTTCTTTAAAAGCGGCAACATCCGCATCATCAACAGCGATTGTGGTCGCAACCTGTCGCTTGCCATTGGACATGTGCATATTGCCAATGTTGAGTTTTTTAATAGGCACGCCACCTTTGACAAGGCGCAGGGCATCCTGAGGATTTTCAACGATGATGAAGATGTGCTGACGAGGTGCAGCCTTATGGATGACATCGATGGTCTTTTGAATAGAGAAATAACGCGTCGCAACACCTGCGGGCGCTGCCATGTTCATGAGATTTTGGCGCATCTTGTTGGTAGCAATTTCGTCATTGGCAACAAGGAGGAGATTTGCTCCCACGCTGCCAGTCCACTGGGTAGCAACCTGCCCATGAATAAGACGATTATCGATACGGACCAATACGATGTTGGGCTCTGCCATTATGTGCCCCTTTCCGTCCGCTACTGCAGACTTTTGATGAGCTGTATGCCCGCGCGGAGCTATTTCACTCCGCCAATTTGCTGAATAGAAAAGCGAGAAACTTCGACCTCTGCATCGGATTTGAGACGAATGTCACAGGTTTCGGTGCCTATGCGCGTTATCACGCCAATCAAGCCACCAGCAAAAACCACCTGCTGACCCACTTTGAGATTACGGTGAAGTTCTTTGTAGTAATTGCGCTGCTTGCGACCTTTGCTGTAGCTCACAAGGGCGTAGACCAGCGTAATGATTGCAAAAAGTATCAGAAGGGCGACGGATGAAGAAAGAACCTGTTGCCAGAAGCTGTGAGTCATTAGATACCCTCCTCTTCCGCGTCGTACATATCGTTAGCCGCACCAACACCAAGTACAGGATTTGCGATGCCTTCTTGACCAGCCTCAAGCGCAAGCGCAGCGAGCCCTGGTGCTGTGGTCTCGTTACTAATGGATGTCAGGCACTCAAGTAGCATGGGTAGATTTGTACCAGTAACTACCTCTACGCCGGGGACTTCTTGGGAGATGAGCATTGCTTGGTTAAAAGGCGTGCCACCCATAAGGTCACAATAAACTACCGTGTTGCCATACTTTGCAACCGAATCTGTAATAGCAACAGCAATACGATCTGCGTAGTCACCCGCCTCAGATTCACGGAAAGTTACAACCGTTAGGTTGTCCTGGGGACCAGCAATCATTTCAACCGCGCTGCCAAGCCCACTCGCGAACTCACCGTGTCCTGTAAGGATGCAACCGACCATGGTGTCACCTTTCATTTGTTCTTGTGTCATCGTCTTATGTACAAACGAGGGAAAGCAGATAAAGCATCCGTGCCCGTAATATGGCAGTTATGTAGAAAAATCTGTGAAAACTGGTAGGCACCACATTTCCACTGAAACAAAAATAGAACCAGCGAGCTTTCACTTCAATCTGGGTTTAGAAAAAAGAACCAGCTCATTACTGTGAACGGTCCTGTTTGACCGTTCACGGTAAATATGCAGGTAAACTGGTATTTTTTATAGATACCACATTGCAAGTTGGTATGTTTAACGAGAATAATGTACCTCGTCTTTTATTGGCAGCGTAGGTTTTATTGGCTTGATTGAAAGATCGCTTGCAATTTTGATACTTTATGGCAGCTCAGCTGGTATCAATTCTCAAAAAATGTTCGTCATCAGAAATAAGATTTTGTGATATACGCGCGAGATTGTGTATATACGCGATGCACATAGACGTAATGCAGTAAGGAGAAGCGTGTCATGATCGCAACGGTCACCCTTAATACCTCAATTGATAAGGCGTATACCCTCGAGGCGCCTATACGCGTAGGAGAGGTGCAGCGTGTCGCGATGTGCATTGATACGGCAGGCGGAAAAGGCCTCAATGCCGCACGTTCCGTGCATACCTGTGGCGAAAAAGTTATTGCGACGGGCTTTGTAGGAGGCAACAACGGGCGCCTGCTTTGTGAGTTGCTCGCAGCAGACGGGGTAGAAGAAGACTTCGTTCGTGTTGAGGCTGAGACGCGTTGCTGTATTAATCTTCTTGAGCCTAATAGGCGCTCGACCGAGTTTCTCGAGCCAGGGCGTTCGATACATGCTACTGAGTTTGAACACCTAAAAGAGAAGCTTCGTGAAATTACGGCAAAATGCAAAGTCATATCATTTTCGGGCTCAGCCCCAGCTGGGATTTTGGATGACGTGTATGCCGTACTCGTGCGTATTGTGCGCGAAATGGGTGCGCATGCTGTTTTGGATACATCGGGAAACTACTTGGTGCGTGGTGTTGAAGGGAAGCCCTTCTTAATCAAACCAAACACGGATGAGATTGCAGCTATTTTGGGTCACAAGCCCTGCTCGCTTGACGAGGTGGTTGCAGCCGCACGCGAGTTGCATGCACGAGGAATAGAAGAGGTCGTCGTGTCGCTGGGTGCTCACGGAGCAGTGATGTGCTCTGACGAGGGCGTGTTTCGGGGTACTCCGCCTGCTATCGAGCAAGTAAATCCAGTGGGTTCAGGCGATACGATGATTGGTGCGTTTGATGTTGCTATTGCACGGGGAGACGCACCATCCGAGCAGCTACGATTTGCGATGGGCTGTGCTACGGCAAACTGCCTTACGCCCGAGACGGGGCATTTTGAGCTTGCGGTGGCTATGGAGCTGGCAAAGCGCACTCAGATTGAACGTCTTGCGTAGTTTTTCTTGGAATATGGACTCTTCGTCATGCTCAGCAACGCGTTGGGTTAGCTTATGGCATAATGTGCGACGCAAGCCAGCATGGCTCAATGGCAGAGCAACGGTTTTGTAAACCGTGGGTTGGGGGTTCGACTCCCTCTGCTGGCTCCAGAAAATACAAGGTCAGGGCTTGGGCTCTGACCTTTTTTCATGCTGAAGTGGCACGTCGTGACAGAAAAGTGACACCAACTGAGGATGCCGTGCTTTTTTAGCTGCAAGTAGTTTCTGACGCATCTTTTGTTCGCGCTTTTTCTGCAGGCGATTTATGCCTGCAGAAAACATGCTTTGTGAACTGCCTGTGAAAGAAAAGCTTAATATCGGCATGGAAAGCCAGCATCGAAGAGTCTCCTGCTTTTGACGATAAAACTGCAGGTTAAAGGCAATATCAGCTCTGCTTGTATATCTGTGTCGCGACTTTGGCATGACTCCAATCGCCACTCATAGAGACGCCCGGCACCGTGGAATGGATATTTTTTGTTTGACAAGAAAAGCATTGAACCGTAGTATTTCTTCCGCTAACGTGATTAATGCATTCGTGCAAGCACGGGGGCAATGAAAACAGAATGGGGATGTGGCACAGCGGCAACTGCGGCGGACTGTAAATCCGCTCCCTATGGGTTCTCTGGTTCGAGTCCAGACATCCCCACCATGTGCCCGTGTAGCTCAGTAGGTAGAGCACTTCGTTGGTAACGAAGAGGTCACCGGTTCAAATCCGGTCGCGGGCTCCATTTCTGTTTTCAAGCAGGACGACGTTTTCGTCGAAATGCCGGTGTAGCTCAGCTGGTTAGAGCACGCGGCTCATACCCGCGATGTCACTGGTTCGAATCCAGTCACCGGTACCAGAGTTCAAGCGGTGGTTTCTCCCACCGCATGACATAAGCAGGTCAGGTTTTAGAAGGGCGGCCAAAAGGCTGTTTCCCGAAGGAGGATGGCAATGGCCAAGGAGAAGTTCGATCGTAGCAAGCCACACGTAAACATCGGCACCATCGGTCACGTTGACCACGGCAAGACGACCACCACGGCCGCTATCACCAAGGTCCTCTCCCTCAAGGGCTGGGCTAAGTTTGAGGCCTTCGATCAGATCGATAAGGCTCCCGAGGAGCGCGAGCGTGGTATCACCATTTCTGTTGCTCACGTTGAGTACCAGACTGAGAGCCGTCACTATGCTCATGTTGACTGCCCTGGCCACGCTGACTACATCAAGAACATGATTTCTGGTGCTGCTCAGATGGACGGCGCAATCCTCGTCATCGCAGCAACCGACGGCCCCATGGCTCAGACTCGTGAGCACATCCTGCTCGCCCGTCAGGTCGGTGTTCCTTACATCATCGTCTTCCTGAACAAGTGCGACATGGTCGACGACGACGAGCTTATCGAGCTCGTTGAGATGGAGACCCGTGACCTCCTCTCCGAGTATGACTTCCCCGGAGACGACCTGCCCATCGTCCGTGGTTCTGCTCTCAAGGCTCTTGAGTCCACCAGCACCGATCCCGATGCTCCTGAGTACAAGTGCATCTGGGAGCTCATGGATGCAGTCGATTCCTACATCCCCACGCCCGCCCGTGACAACGAGAAGCCCTTCCTGATGGCTATCGAGGACGTCATGACCATTTCTGGTCGTGGTACCGTCGCTACCGGTCGTGTCGAGCGCGGCGAGCTCAAGCTCAACGAGCCTGTCGAGATTGTTGGTATCAAGGAGACCCAGAAGTCTGTTGCTACAGGCATCGAGATGTTCCGTAAGACCATGGACTTCTGCGAGGCTGGCGACAACGTTGGTATCCTGCTCCGTGGTGTCAAGCGTGAGGACATCGAGCGCGGTCAGGTCCTCTGCAAGCCCGGCAGCGTTACTCCTCACCACGCATTCACTGGTGAGATTTATGTTCTGACCAAGGACGAGGGTGGCCGTCACACACCGTTCTTCTCTGGCTACCGTCCTCAGTTCTACTTCCGCACCACCGACGTCACTGGCGACATTCAGGAGCTCACCGACGCCAATGGCACCAAGGTTGAGATGGCTATGCCTGGCGACCACGTCACCATCAAGGCTGACCTGATTCACCCCATCGCTATGGAGCCCGGCCTCAAGTTCGCTATCCGCGAGGGCGGCCACACCGTCGGCGACGGTCGTGTCTCCACCATCATCGACTAGTACGTTTGTAGATAGTCACAGCCCGGCATCCCTGTGGTGCCGGGTTTTTTTATGCCAGAGTGGGAAAGCAGATTTATCCTTTTGGAAGCAGATTTATCCAAGTCTCAAGGTTTTTATGTAAAAGAGCTTGCCTTGAACCTCATACAGCCCTCTGCAAGAGTATCTGGACACCTTCAAGCTTTGATAATTCTGTGATGTATGCAAGCAGACTAATCATTTCTTGACAAAATGCTGCATAAGCTGCTAATGTTTTCAACCGCGTCACTAACGAGTCACGTTTGTGGCTTTGTAATAGGAGGAGTTATGCGTACACTGGTTACTCTCGCCTGCACTGAGTGCAAGCGTCGCAACTACACCACCAAGAAGAACAAGTCGAACAATCCTGATCGTCTTGAGATGAAGAAGTATTGCCCGTGGTGCCACAAGCATACCCTTCACAGGGAGACCCGCTAAAATAGGGTCAGACATAGGCCAGTAGTTCAGTTGGTAGAGCGACGGTCTCCAAAACCGTATGTCGAGGGTTCGAGTCCTTCCTGGCCTGCCAGAAATACCACCGGCTATCACCCCTTGGGTGCTGGCCGGTTTGCATGATAAAGATGAAGTTTTACCTATGAGAGCCCGGAAGAGGTTCGCGAATGTCGAACAAGGATCGTAACAAGAGAAGCGCCCGCCAAGCCCGTGCCGCAGAGCGTGAGAGGGTTGCCGAGGCTCAGGCTGCGGCAAGCACTGAGGAGCCCAAGGCAAAGCAGCATCTTGCCAAACCTTTATCTTCTAAGGTTGCAAAACCCGCCAAAGTAAAAAAGACCGGTTTTTTTGGTCGCATTCGCAACTACTTTGCTGACGTGAGGTCTGAGATGCATCGCGTTACTTGGCCTTCTAAGGACGAGTTGCGCAATTGGTCTGTTGGCGTCATTGTCACCTTAGTTATCTTTGGTATCTGTGTCTGGCTTGTCGATATGGGCTTTGTCTCCACATTGGTTGGCTTTACAGGCTTGAGGGGGTAGTCATGGCAAAGCGTTGGTATGTCGTTCACACCTATTCAGGCTATGAAAACAAAGTCAAAACTGACCTTGAACACCGTATTGATACCCACAACATGAGGGATCAGATTGTTGATATTCAGATTCCTATGGAGGAGGTTACCAAGCTCAAGGAAGGTGGCGAGCGTATCACCAAGGACGAGAAGGTCTTTCCTGGCTATGTCCTTGTGCGCATGGAGATTGATGACAACACCTGGGCTGTCGTCCGCAATACCCCTGGCGTAACGGGTTTTGCTGGCATCGGTGGCAAGCCTACGCCCTTGCGTCGTAGCGAGTACAACAAGATTATGCGTCGCATCAATCCTCGCAGTGACTCTTCTACTCCTGCCAAGATTACGACCACTGATATTGAGGTAGGACAGTCTATTCACGTCGTCTCTGGTCCTTTGGCTGATTTTGACGGTACCGTTTCTGAGATTATGCCCGAGTCTGGCAAGATTAAGGTAATGCTTACCATCTTTGGCCGCGAGACACCCGTCGAGCTCACCATGGATCAGGTCGCTTCGATTAATTAGTAGTTTGGCTTCAACACGGGTTCCGACATCGGTGAGGATTGCTTCTCGGTATCCGTTTGCAGATAGCAAGTTCGAGACTTACACAGGAGGCATCCAATGCCCAAAAAGAAGGTTACACACTTTATTAAGCTTCAGATTCCCGCTGGTCAGGCAAATCCTGCACCTCCCGTTGGTCCTGCTCTGGGCGCTGCTCAGGTTAACATCATGCAGTTCTGCCAGGCATTCAATGCGCAGACCAAGGACAAGATGGGCGACGTAGTGCCCGTTGAGATTACTGTTTTTGAGGATCGTACTTTTGAGTTTATTCTCAAGACTCCTCCTGCAGCCTTCCTTATCAAAAAGGAACTTGGTCTCAAGAGCGCTTCTGCCGTGCCCCAGCGCGACAAGGTTGGCCAGCTTACCGATGAGCAGCTGACCAAGATTGCTGAAATCAAGATGCCCGACCTCAATGCCAATGATATTGACGCTGCAAAAAAGATTGTTGCGGGCACCGCTCGCTCCATGGGCGTCACCATTGCTGAGTAGCTTTACGTAGTAGTTTTTCTCGCAAGCGGATTGGCCGTGAGCGAGTGTTGATGTGGGAGGGCATGCCGCCCGTTGACCACAAGGAGGAACAATGGCAAAGCACGGTAAGAAATACAACGAGGCTGCAGCAAAGTTTGATCCGAGCAAGCTGTACACCCCCATGCAGGCAATGAATCTCGTCAAAGACCTTGCAGGTGCAAAGTTTGATGAGAGTGTTGACATTGCAATTCGTCTGGGCGTTGATACCCGTAAGGCCGATCAGAACGTTCGCGGCTCTATCAGCCTTCCCAACGGCACCGGCAAGTCTGTCCGCGTTGCTGTTTTTGCTGAGGGCGAGAAGGCTCGCGAAGCTCAGGAGGCCGGCGCTGACATCGTGGGCGCTGATGATCTTGTTGCCGAGATTCAAAAGGGCAATATCGACTTTGACGCAGTCATCGCTACTCCCAATATGATGGGCAAAGTTGGCCGTCTCGGCCGCATACTTGGTCCTCGTGGCTTGATGCCCAACCCCAAGCTGGGTACGGTTACCATGGACGTTGCAAAGATGGTGAGCGAGCTTAAGGCTGGTCGTGTTGAGTACCGTGCTGACCGCTATGGCATCTGCCATGTTGCAATGGGCAAGGTTTCCTTCGAGGCGTCCAAACTTGCAGAGAACTACGGCGCTCTCCTCACCGAGCTGCTGCGCGTGAAGCCCTCTTCTGCAAAGGGCCGTTATGTCAAGTCCGTTGTGGTTTCTTCCACCATGGGCCCTGGCATCAAGATTGACTCTTCCATTACGCGTGACTTCCTCGAGGCCTAAGTCTCGGCTTCGCATTTGCAAGCTTTAGCACCCCGCAGTTCATCTAAGAGCTGCGGGGCTCTTTTTTGTCAAGCAGAGCGCCTCAGCTGTGCGCAGCGTTGGCTCTGTCATTTTATCTGTCATCCTTAGGTAAAACTGCTAGTATGACTTGCCTCATAACGCAGTGGTCTCTAATGCAGCGCACTCGAAACACGCAGAAATTGTGACCCTTTGCAGCATTTCGTCGGCACGCAAAACCTCCGACTTGACGGGTTGTGTCTTGCGTGCAAGAATGACTAACGGTAAAAAGCACGTCCGCTGCCAGAGACAGCCGGTGCCGTAAGGCTTAAAGGGGAGACCCGCCTGCCGAGGTGGTCATTAGAATGCACTTTCTAAGACCCCGCCTGGCACGCCAGGTGGGGTCTTTGCGTATGCAGGGCCCGCCAGCACCGGCGGCGCGTGCCCGATTGCGTGCAAGGGAGGTGTAACTCATGCCAGCTCAGTCCAATAAGGACATGTTCGAGAAGATCAAGGCTGATGTTGAGGCTTCTCAAGGCCTGTTTGTCATTGATTATCGCGGACTGTCCGTCAAGCAGACCCAACAGCTGCGTCGTAGCCTCACCGAGGCGGGCGCACACATGAAGGTCTACAAGAACAACATTGTCAGGATTGTTCTCGAAGAGGCAGGTAAGCCCGACATCAGCGAGTCGCTGCAGGGTACCTGCGCGTATGTTTTCTTTGATAAGGATCCTGTCGACACCGCAAAAGCTTTGAAGGAGCAGGCCCAGAAGCTCGGAAAGATCGAGTTTATCAGCGCTATTGCTGATGGTCAGGCTCTTGATGCTGAGGGTGCCAAGGCTTACGCAGAACTGCCCGGTCGTGATGAACTTATCGCTAAGCTCGTTTACGTTATCGGCAGCCCGCTGTCCGGTATTGCCCAGGTCGCCGCAGGTCCCGCAAGAGGCCTTGCTACTGTCCTTCAGGCTATCGCCGATCAGAAGAACGCTGCATAGCTCGTATGATTGTACGTCGCGCACAAAGCGCATTTGTTGCTAACTAGGGCACCTGCGTGCCCAACATAAAAGGAGAAATGACATGGCTGTCACCAAAGAAGAGATCATTGAGGCCCTAAAGGAGATGCCCGCTCTCGAGCTTTCCGAGCTGGTTCACGAGCTGGAGGACGTCTTTGGCGTTTCTGCAGCTGCTCCCGTTGCTGTTGCTGCTGCTCCTGCAGCTGGCGCTGCTGCTCCCGCTGAGGAGGAGAAGACCAACTTTGACGTTGAGCTTACCGCTTTCGGCAGCAACAAGATTGCTGTCATCAAGGTTGTCCGCAAGCTCACCGGCCTTGGCCTGAAGGAGGCAAAGGAGAAGGTTGAGTCCGCTCCTGCAGTCCTGCTCGAGGGCGCCAACAAGGACGACGCTGAGGCTGCCAAGAAGGAGCTCGAGGAGTCTGGTGCTACCGTCACCCTGAAGTAAATTTGTTCTTTTAGCAAATGGCTTTTTCGGGTGAAAGCTAGTGGTTGAAGCCGCTAGGACTTCACAGATTAAAGAGTCCGAGATTTATCTCGGACTCTTTTTGTGTAACGAGTCATTTATGGGTCGCGAGCAGGCTGCCCGAGCGCTAGATGGTTCATTCTTCGATCACATACCATATAGATGGTTCGTTCCTCGACCTTGCGGCCAACAAAAGCCCAGGTAAAAACATTTTGAAAACCGAGAGATGCTCCATCTGTTTATGAGCGTGGCAAAATGAGCGTGGCAGGGCAGGTAAACTGCCGACACCGTATAAGCGCGGCAGGATAGGCAAACTGTCGACACATCGCCTCCACAGTTGACCTGCGAAAACGTTCTTCTAGTATTTTTATCCAATAAAGTCAAGCAAATTCTTGACGAAAGCGGAACTCTTCGGTACTTTATTAGATTGCGAAAAGTGCCATCTTTTACTCTTTTAAGGAGGATACGCCTGGTGTCTACCGCAAAGTCTTCCCAGCACCTGCAGTCCGAGCGTAGCAGGGTTAGCTTCAGCAAGATTCCCGCGTCTATGGAGCTGCCTAACCTCATCGCAGTTCAGAAGGAGTCGTTCGAGCGTTTCATGGGCGATGGTATCGCCGAGTCGCTCTTTGAGTTCTCTCCGATTGAGAACTCCGCGGGCACAATGGAGGTCACCTTTGGTGACCACCAGTTTGGTGATGCTCCGGCAACTATTGCCGAGTGTCGCGCCAAGGATATTACCTATCAGGCACCTCTCTTTGTCAATGTGCGCTTCCTTAACAAAGAGTCTGGCGAGATTAAAGAGCAGCTCGTCTTTATGGGCGACTTCCCCCTGATGACCGAGCGTGGCACGTTTGTCATTAATGGCACCGAGCGTGTCGTTGTCTCCCAGCTTGTCCGCTCGCCTGGCGTCTACTTCTCTCATGAGGTTGACAATGGTGTGGACGTACACCACGTGCAGTTTATTCCTGCTCGCGGCGCATGGCTGGAGTTTGAGATTGACAAGCACGGTCACTTGGTAGTTTCTATCGACCGCAAGCGTCGCCAGTCTGCAACCGTCTTCCTGCGTGCATTGGGCATCGCGGAGGATGATGATGAGATTTTGAACCTGTTGGGCGATTCTAATGTTGTCCGCAGTACTCTTGAGCGCGATGTTTCTACCAATCGTAATGATGCTCTGCTTGAGATCTATCGTCGTCAGCGCCCTGGCGAGCCTCCTACCGTTGAGTCTGCTCGCTCGCTGATTGATGGCCTCTTCTTCAACAACCAGCGCTATGACCTTGCGCGCGTTGGTCGTTACAAGATCAACAAGAAGCTTGGTCTTGATGGCGATTCTCGTGTCATTACTGCTGAAGACATCGTTACTGCCCTTAGGTACCTGCTCGCGCTGCACGCGGGTGAAGCAGATCACACACTTGATGATATTGACCACTTCGGCAACCGCCGTGTGCGCACTGTTGGCGAACTTGTGCAAAACCAATTCCGTATTGGCATGAGCCGTATGGAGCGTGTCATTCGTGAGCGTATGGCCAGCCAAGATCCCAATGACATCACACCTCAGTCGTTGATTAATATTCGTCCCATCGTGGCAGCTATAAAGGAGTTCTACGGTTCTTCTCAGCTGTCTCAGTTTATGGACCAAAATAACCCGTTGTCAGGTCTAACTCACAAGCGTCGTCTCTCAGCGCTTGGACCTGGTGGTCTTGCAGGCCATAAGTCTGGCTCCAGCCGTCGTACCAATGTGCCGACTGCTGTTCGCGACGTTCACAACTCTCACTATTCTCGTATGTGCCCCATCGAGACGCCCGAGGGTCCCAACATTGGCCTGATTGGTTCCCTTGCTCTGTATGCGCATGTCAATGAATACGGCTTTATCGAGGCTCCGTATCGTCGCGTTGTCGATGGTAAGGTTACCGACGAAATTGACTGGATGACGGCAGACGAGGAAGAGAATCACAAGATTGCTCCTGCTGATGTCCCCACAGATTCCAAGACCGGTCGTTTTGTTGCGCTGCACTCCAACGGTGAGCTCTACGAGCCTGATGCGGTAGTTGCTCGTACCCGCAACTTTGACGGTTCCTTCGGTGCACCCGAGCAGGTGCCCGTTGAGGAAATCGACTATATGGACGTCTCGCCACGTCAGATGCTTTCAGTCGCAGCAAATCTCATCCCCTTCTTGGAGCACGATGACGCAAAGCGTACTT
This sequence comes from Olegusella massiliensis, assembly GCF_900078545.1. Taxonomy (GTDB): domain Bacteria; phylum Actinomycetota; class Coriobacteriia; order Coriobacteriales; family Atopobiaceae; genus Olegusella; species Olegusella massiliensis. The sequence continues at coordinate 703,816 of NZ_FLLS01000002.1, read as the reverse complement.
TGATGGGCGCAAACATGCAGCGTCAGGCTGTGCCTTTGCTGCGCACCACTGCTCCTTTTGTTGGCACTGGTCTTGAGCGCCGTGCTGCTAAAGATTCTGGTGAGTTGGTTGTTGCCGAGCATGCCGGTACAGTGGTTGAGGTTGATGCTTCCCATGTAGTGGTTGATACTGCTCAGAGCCCTGAGACCTACGAACTTCCCAAGTTCCAGCGTTCCAATCAGTCTACCTGCATCAATCATCGTCCTGTCGTTCAGGTGGGTCAGCAGATTGAGGCAGGCGAAGCACTCTCTGACGGTCCTTCTATCGACCATGGTGAGCTGGCGCTGGGCGCTAACCTCACCGTTGCCTACATGCCTTGGGAAGGCTATAACTACGAGGATGGCATCATTGTTTCTGAGCGTGTTGTTCGTGAAGACCTGCTGACTTCGGTTAACATTTCTCGTCACGAAATTGATGCACGTGATACCAAGCTCGGTCCCGAGGAAATTACCCGCGAGATTCCTAACCTTTCTGAAGACATGCTTGCCAACCTCGATGACGATGGCATCATTCGCATTGGTGCTGAAGTCCGTCCTGGTGATATTTTGGTGGGTAAGGTTACCCCCAAGGGTGAGACTGCACTGACCGCTGAGGAGCGCTTGCTTCGCGCTATCTTTGGCGCCAAAGCCCACGATGTTCGCGATACCTCCCTCAAGATGCCCCATGGCGCATATGGTCGTGTTGTTGATGTGGTCCGCTTTAGCCGTGAGGCCGGCGATGACCTCCCGCCTGGAGTTAACGAGCTTGTTCGCGTCTTCGTTGCTCAGCGTCGCAAGATTCAACAGGGCGACAAGATTTCTGGTCGTCACGGCAACAAGGGTGTTGTCTGTAATGTCTTGCCGGTAGAAGATATGCCTTACATGGCAGATGGTACGCCTGTCGATGTTTTGCTGGATCCTTTGGGCGTTCCTTCTCGTATGAATGTTGGCCAGTTGCTTGAGTGCCACCTTGGTTGGGCTGCAGCTCATGGTTGGGATATTGACAACGCTGATTCTGATAGGGTTGTTGAGGGTCCCTTCTACATCTCTACGCCCGTCTTTGACGGCGCGTCCGACGTTGAGGTTTCCGAGGCTCAGCATCGTTCCAATATCAACATCATGAATAAGGCCAAGCATGTTTACGGCGAGCACATGGATGCTGCAGATGCTGAGGATTTGGCCTTTATCCCGCAGCTCAATAATATGGGCAAAATGCCTCTCTACGATGGTCGTACGGGTGAGAAGTTCAAGAATCCCATTACGGTGGGCACCTCTTATATCCTCAAGCTCGGCCACATGGTAGACGACAAGATCCACGCTCGTTCCACGGGTCCGTACAGCTTGGTTACCCAGCAACCTTTGGGTGGTAAAGCCCAGTTTGGTGGTCAGCGCTTTGGTGAGATGGAGGTTTGGGCACTGTACGCTTACGGTGCAGCAAATGTCCTACGTGAGATTCTGACCGTCAAGTCTGACGACACCAATGGTCGTGTCAAGACTTACGAATCCATCGTCAAGGGCGAAAACATCCCTAGCTCTGGCATTCCCGAGTCTTTCAAGGTTCTGGTGAAGGAGATCCGCTCTTTGGCTCTCAACATTGAGCCTATTACCTACAAAAAGCAGGCACCAAGTGCCCCGGTTTCCGCCGAGGATCAGGTCAAGTCTGTTGTGGATAGCTTTGCTTCTGCAAACAGCACAGATGATCTCATTGGTGTTCCCGCCGCGGAGCCTGTTTTGGCCTCCAACAGCATCGACGATAAGGAGTAGCGAACGTGGCAGATTTCGATACACCCGATTTCGACGCGATCAAGATCTCCCTTGCCTCCGCAGACCAGGTGCGTAGCTGGTCTTACGGTGAGGTAAAGAAACCGGAGACTATCAATTACCGTACACTCAAGCCCGAAAAAGACGGTCTTTTCTGCGAGAAGATTTTTGGTCCTGTCAAGGACTGGGAGTGTGCATGCGGCAAGTATAAGGGTATTCGTTTTAAGGGTATTACCTGTGAGCGTTGCGGCGTAGAGGTTACAACCTCTAAGGTCCGTCGCGAGCGCATGGGTCACATCGAGCTTGCAGCTCCTGTGTCTCATATCTGGTATTTCAAGAGCCCTGCTTCCTTCCCCTTGGCCCGTCTTCTTGATGTCAAGAGTAAGGATTTGGAGAACATTCTCTACTTTGCCAGCTATGTGATTACCGAGGTTGATACTGAGGCTCGTGAGGCTGATGCAGAGGATCTAAAAGAAGAGCTCGCCGCTGATCTTGAAGAGCTTGATGCTGAGCGCGATGACGAGATCGCTCGTCTCATCGCTCAGGGTGAAGCATCAGATGATGAGTTTAGCGAGGTTGAGCCTCTCTCTGCTGAGGAGGTCAAGGCTGGATGTGCCGACCTTGAGGCTGAGTATGATGACGAAAAGAAGCTTCGTCGTGAGGCATATGACAAGTTCATGCAGCTGGAGCCTCGTGAGCTCATCTCCGATGAATCACTCTTTACTGAGATGAGGCATTACTATTCCATCTATTTTAAGGGTGGAATGGGTGCTGAGGCTGTTCGCGAGCTTTTGCGCAATGTTGACCTTGATACTGAGGTCGAGGAGCTTCGTGCCATCATTGCTGATGAGAATTCTCAAAAGCAAAAGAAGGATCGCGCTGTCAAGCGTCTGGAGATTGTCGATGCCTTCCTCAAGGGTGGTAACGATCCTGCAGATATGATTCTCGACGTTATCCCTGTTATTCCGCCAGATTTGCGTCCTATGGTTCAGCTGGACGGCGGTCGTTTTGCTGCGTCCGACCTCAACGATTTGTATCGTCGAGTCATTAATCGCAACAATCGTCTTAAGCGCCTGCTGGACCTCGATGCTCCTGCCATCATTGTCAATAATGAGAAGCGCATGCTTCAGGAGTCTGTTGACGCGCTCTTTGATAATGGTCGCCGCGGCCGTCCCGTCTCTGGTCGTGGTGGTCGTCCCCTCAAATCTCTTGCTGAGGCGCTTAAGGGAAAGCAGGGCCGCTTCCGTCAGAACTTGCTGGGTAAGCGTGTTGACTACTCTGGCCGTTCGGTCATTGTTGTTGACCCTCAACTCAAGCTACACCAGTGCGGCTTGCCTTCTACCATGGCGCTCGAGCTGTTTAAGCCTTTTGTAATGCGTCGCTTGGTTGAACTCAACCGTGTTGAAAACATCAAGGGTGCAAAGCGTGCTATCGATCGCAGCGAGTCCATTGTTTGGGACGTACTGGACGAGGTCATTAAAGACCGCCTTGTTCTGCTTAATCGCGCACCAACCCTCCACCGCCTATCCATCCAGGCTTTTGAGCCAGTCTTGGTTGAGGGCAAAGCAATTCATTTGCACCCGCTCGTCTGTGCGCCCTTTAACGCTGACTTTGACGGCGACCAGATGTCTGTTCATGTACCTTTGTCTACTCAGGCACAGGCTGAGGCTCGCGTCTTGATGTTGTCCTCTAACAACCTGCGCTCTCCTGCATCGGGTAAGGTGCTGACCGTTCCTTCTCAGGATATGGTTTTTGGTGTGTACTATCTCACCACCTCAGACGAGCTTCCCGAGGGCGAGCAACCGCACGCCTACGCTAACTTCGAGGACGTTTTGGCTGCCTATGATGGCAATCCCGAGATGGATCTTCACAAGCCCATCGTGGTGCGTATTGATGCTGCGGATGCCAATATCGAAGAGGGCGACAAAGAGATTTTCCGCGTTATGACCTCTAAGAAGAGCTTTGAGGAATATGACGTCAGTGAACATGCTGAGCGCTTTGAGACAACAGTTGGTCGTGTCGTCTTCAATCGTCAATGCCTGCCGCCTGATTATCCTTATATGAACTACAAGATGGTAAAAGGCGACATCTCTGCTTTGGTTAACGATTGCTGCGATCGCTATAGCACCGCTGCGGTTGAGTCAATCTTGGATGCCATCAAGGCTACTGGTTTTCATTACGCAACGCGCGCAGGCCTGACCATTTCCGTTTGGGATGCCGTTATTCCTGGGGATAAGCCTGATGTTTTGGCCGAGACACAGGAGCGCGTCAACACCATTAATGAGCGTTATGAGGACGGTTTCTTGACCGAGCTCGAGCGACACAATGAGGTTGTTAATGCGTGGACTGCTTGTACTGAGCTGTTGGGTACCGAGATGCTTGAGGGCTTCTCTGGTGACAACCCCATCTACATGATGGCGGACTCGGGTGCTCGAGGCTCCAAGACGCAGCTGCGTCAGCTTGCGGGTATGCGCGGCCTGATGGCAGATATGTCTGGTGAGACAATCGACCTGCCTATTAAGTCCAACTTCCGTGAGGGCTTGGAGCCCTTGGAGTACTTCATCTCTACCTATGGCGCACGTAAGGGTCTGGTAGATACCGCATCCCACACCTCCGACTCCGGTTACCTGACTCGTCGTTTGATTGACGTTGCTCAAGATGTCATTGTCCGCGAGGAGGACTGCGGTACTGATGAGGCCGTTTCTTATGACCTCGTTAAGCCAGGCGAGAGTGCAGTCGACGCCGACCTTGTTGGCCGCTGTGCGCTCAATGACATCGTCGCAGCCGATACGGGTGAGGTTATTGTTGCTGCTGGCGAATATGTCGAGTCTGTCGCTCAGCTCCAGCGCATGTATGACTCTGGCCTGCGTAAAGTTGAGCTTCGTGCCCTGCTTACCTGCAAGTCTAAGTATGGTGTCTGCCAGAAGTGCTATGGCTGGGATCTGTCTACTCGTCGTCCTGTCAACATCGGTACGGCAGTTGGCATCATTGCTGCTCAGTCCATTGGTGAGCCGGGTACTCAGCTGACCATGCGTACCATTCACTCTGGTGGTGTTGCTGGTGCGGACGATATTACGCAGGGTCTTCCTACGGTTGCCCGCATGTTTGACGTGGTTGGCAATGTCAACGAGAAGATTTTGGGCCGCGAGGCAGATTTGGCTCCATACTCTGGTCGTCTGCGTATTACGCCCGAGCAGACCGAATACCTTATCCAGCTGCTGGATCTTGATGACGAGACTCGCGTGCTGGAGGAGTGGCGCGTGCCTGCTTCTGCTCGCTTCATGCCTGGCATGGAAGATGGCGTGGTTGTGCGTGCTGGTGATCAGATTACGCGCGGCTTTGTTAACTTCCGCAAGCTTCGTGGGCTTACCGATATTGAGGCGACGATGCACACCTTCGTCAAGTCGGTCAAGGATGTCTATACTTCGCAGGGTGTAGATTTGAACGACAAACATATCGAGGTTATCGCCCGCCAGATGTTGCGTCGCGTCCGCGTTACCAATCCTGGTAGCTCTACGTATTTGCTCGGCCAGTACGTTGATCGCTATGAGTTTGCTGATAGCGTGCGCAATATTACCTTGGCTGGTGGTACCGCGCCTGAGGCTGAGCCTGTTATTTTGGGTACACTCAAGGTTGCAAGTACCGTGGATAGCTGGCTTTCCGCTGCTTCCTTCTCGCGCACCGCAGGTATTTTGACTGAGGTTGCCATTGAAGGCGCAACCGATCACCTGCTGGATCTCAAGTCCAACGTTATCATTGGCAAGCGCATCCCCGCAGGTACCGGTCTTGCTGCTTACAACTCTGTCGAGCTTACCTATCATGGCCAAAAGATTGATGGCCCCACCTCTCCTATGGCTAATACTCTGCCGGAGTGGGCTCCCGACACTCTTAAGGGTATCGAGGAGAAGCTGCCCAAGCAGCTCGATTGGGTTGGCGATGACTTTGGCTACGGCGGTGTCTACTCCAAGAACGGCCGCACGCTTTCTAGTGAGGACGCCAAGCTGTACCTCTACGATGATCTGGGCGTATCGCAGCGTTGGACCAACAAATTCTCCGAGGTGGGTATTGAGACCGTTGGGGATTTGATTGGCAAAAATGAGGATGACCTACTGCACATCGATGGTATCGGTGCCAAGGCTATTGAAGAGCTGCGTGAGGGTCTTGAGGCCCGCAACCTTCTTTATATCCTCGAGCCTGATGAGGACGAAGCTGACAGTGAGGATCTCTCTCAGCTGTTTAACATGGTTTTCTCGCCTGATGCTGATGTGATGTTGGGTACCGCTGCACCTGCCACCCCAGGTATTCTTTCCCAGGAGGATTTGATTGGCGGCAGTACTGGTGACCAGAGTGATGAGGAAGTCATCAACGAGGATCTTGGTTCCTTGCACGATCTTCTCTCTCAGGTTGAACGCCGCGAGGATGAAGAGTAAGGCAGAGTTGCTTGCCTGCTAGATGAGATTTATAAGCCAGAAGTTCTGTGCGACCTGCCTCCCTTTTCTTGGATACGAGAAAGGGGAGGCTTTCTTCATGCCAAATTCGCTCTGCTTGCCAAAAGCTACGTTCTGTTTCAAATGGAGCGGCTCTGCCTGTCAAACGCCACGAATCATTTCAAGCAGAGTGGTCCTGCCTGCCAAAAGCCACGTTTCGTTTCAGAAAAAAAGTCAAAAGCCACACTTCGTTTCAAAGGGTGTGACGTTTGCCCAGGTAGATTTTTTTCGGGTGAAATGAAACGTGGCTTTTGGCTAAAAAAGTGAAATAGAACGTGGCGTTAGGCACTTGGGGTGAAAGGGTGTGAAATAGAACGTGGCGTTTGGCTAAAAAAGTGAAACAAAGCGTGGCGTTTGATATTCGTGAGAATAAAAAAGTTGCCATGAACAAAACTGGGCCTTTTTTAAGAAGCAAAACCACACCGCTTGAAGGACAGATAGGAAAGCAGAGCCTACAGATAGGAAAGCAGAGCCTACAGATAGGAAAGCAGAACCCCAGCTTGTGGAAGCTCGATGGAAGAAGTATACGCCCGGATGCGTGGCTTTTTGACAACAGCGGGATATCAGCGTAGATTTACTCCTTGCGTCAATCCAGGGATGGGGGTGCTGCCCTGCCCTTGAATAAAAATGGCGACGCATACCGCGTTAGCCTTGTAGATTTCGATTGGGTACGAAGGAGAGAGCTTTGTCTACAATCAACCAGCTCGTCCGTCAGGGTCGCGTACAGCAGCATGCTAAGTCAAAAAACGCCGCCCTCCAGCATAATCCCCAGAAGCGCGGCGTTTGCACCCGTGTCTTCACTACCACCCCTAAAAAGCCTAACTCGGCACTTCGTAAGGTGGCTCGTGTCCGTCTTGTCAACGGCATCGAAGTCACAGCTTACATCCCTGGCGAGGGCCACAACCTCCAGGAGCACTCCATTGTGTTAATCCGTGGCGGCCGTGTTCGTGACCTTCCTGGTGTCCGTTACAAGATTGTCCGCGGCGCTTACGACTGCGCAGCTGTTCAGAACCGCAAGAAGGCTCGTTCTCGCTATGGCGCAAAGCGCGCAAAGTAGTTTTGAGCCCACGGCTGGGACTACATCATGCATCCAGCCACCTATTAGCATTCGTTTCGTCGCTTAGGAGATTCACATGCCGCGTCGTGCAGCAGCTATTCGTCGTGAGGTCCAGCCTGACGCCGTTTACAACAACCGTCTCGTTACTCAGCTAATCAACAAGGTGCTTCTTGATGGCAAGAAGGCCACTGCTGAGCGCATTGTCTATGGTGCATTTAACCTTGTCCAGGAGAAAGCTGGCGAGGATGCTCTTGCAGTCTTCAAGAAGGCTATGGACAACATCCGCCCGACCCTTGAGGTCAAGCCCAAGCGCGTGGGTGGCGCTACCTATCAGGTGCCTATGGAGGTTAACTCCCGTCGCGCAACCACCCTTGCTATCCGTTGGATGGTCAATTTCAGCCGCGCTCGCAAGGAGAAGACCATGGCCGAGCGCTTGGCTGCCGAGATCATTGACGCCTCCAATGGCGTTGGCGCTTCCGTCAAGCGTCGCGAGGATCTTTTCAAGATGGCAGAAGCCAACCGTGCCTTCTCGCACTATCGCTTCTAATCCGCGTCGATAAGATACTGAGGAGCATTCTTTTATGGCTAAAAGCAAATATAGCCTCGAGCAGTTGCGCAACATTGGCATCATGGCGCACATCGACGCAGGTAAAACCACCACTACCGAGCGTATTCTGTATTACACGGGCAAAACCCACAAGATCGGTGAGGTCCACGAGGGTGCAGCAACCATGGACTGGATGGCGCAGGAGCAGGAGCGTGGTGTAACCATTACCTCCGCTGCAACTACATGCTTCTGGAAAGATCACGTCATTCAGATTATTGACACCCCAGGTCACGTTGACTTTACCGCCGAGGTAGAGCGTTCTTTGCGTGTTTTGGATGGCGCAGTTGCCGTCTTTGACGCTGTCGCAGGCGTTCAACCTCAGTCTGAGACCGTTTGGCGTCAAGCTTCCAACTATGGCGTTCCCCGTATTGCTTTCATCAATAAGTTCGACCGCGTGGGTGCTGACTTCTTCCATGCTATCGATACGATGAAGGAGCGCCTGGGTGCTAATGCCGTTGCAGCTCAGATCCCCATGGGTTCTGAGTCCAACTTCTGGGGCATCGTTGACCTCGTCACCATGGAGGCATGGGACTTCAAGGAAGATGCTAAGGGCATGATTTATCCTGAGGTTATGGATGCCATTCCTGAGGAGTTCGTTGAGCTGGCAAATGAGAAGCGCGAACTGCTGCTTGATGCTGCTTCTAACTACTCCGATGAACTTATGGAAGCAGTCCTTATGGAAGAGGATATCGACGTCGATATGCTCAAGGCAGCTCTCCGTAAAGGTATCCTGTCAAACGATCTAAACCTCGTCTTTGTTGGCTCTGCTTACAAGAATAAGGGCATTCAGGAGCTGCTTGACGCAGTCGTTGACTACCTGCCTAGCCCGCTTGATATCGCTGCAACTGAGGGTACTAACCCCAAAACTGGCGAGGTTGAGCAGCGCAAAGCTGATTTTAAGGAACCCTTTGCAGCTTTGGCATTTAAGATTATGACCGATCCCTATGTGGGTAAGTTGACCTATTTCCGCGTCTATTCTGGCCGTGCTGATGCTGGTAGCTATGTCTACAACGTCAACAAGGGTGGTCGCGAGCGCTTGGGTCGCATTCTTGAGATGAACGCAAACGATCGTGTTGACCGCGAAGAGTGCTCCGCTGGCGACATTGTTGCATGCGTTGGCTTCAAAAACACCACGACAGGCGACACTCTTTGTGATGAGAAGCACCCCATCGTGCTTGAGTCCATCGAGTTTGCAAAGCCCGTTATCGACGTTGCCGTTGAGCCCAAGAGCAAAGCCGAGCAAGAGAAGATGGGCGTTGGCCTGCAAAAGCTAGCTGAGGAAGACCCGACCTTCCAGGTGCATACCGACCATGAGACTGGTCAGACCATCATTGCTGGTATGGGTGAGCTGCACCTTGAGATCATCGTTGACCGTCTTCGCCGCGAGTTCAAGGTTGACTGCAACGTGGGTAAGCCCCAGGTTGCCTACCGTGAGACCGCTGGTCACGAGGTCAAGCATGTCCAGGGTAAGTTTGTTCGTCAGTCTGGTGGACGTGGTCAGTACGGCGATGCCATCATCGACATGGAGCCCAATGAGGAGGGCAAGGGCTACGAGTTCATCGACGCAACTGTGGGTGGCTCTATCCCCAAGGAATACATTCCCTCTGTTGACAAGGGCATCCGTGAAGCTCTCGAGAGCGGCGTAATCGCTGGCTATCCCGTTCAGGATATCAAGGTTACCCTCGTTGATGGCTCCTACCATGAGGTTGACTCCTCTGAGGCAGCCTTTAAGATCGCCGGCTCTATGGCTATCAAGAAGGCCTTGCAGCAGTCTGACCCCATTTTGCTTGAGCCCGTTGAGCGTGTCGATGTCGAGACCCCCGAGCAGTACATGGGCGATGTCATGGGCAATCTCTCTTCTCGTCGCGGCAAGATTGAGGGCATGGAAGACCGCAGCAACGTCAAGGTCATTCGCGCCAAGGTGCCTCTAGGTGAGATGTTTGGCTATGCTACCGACCTGCGTTCTCAGACTCAGGGTCGTGCAAGCTATACCATGCAGTTCGATAGTTACGAGCCCGTCCCCAAGAGCACAAGGGATGAAATTATCGCCAAGAACGGCGGCAACGCTTCTTAAAGTCAACGACCGAGCATAACGCTCACCGATGGAGGTACCAAAAGTGTCAAGCCAGAAGATTAGGATCCGCCTTAAGGGCTACGATCACGAGGTCGTCGACCAGTCCGCCAAGCTTATTGTCGAGACCGCTCAAAAGACCGGCGCAAAGGTTGCAGGTCCTATCCCCCTGCCCACCGAACGCAATCTCTACACTGTCATTCGTTCGCCGCATAAGGACAAGGACAGCCGCGAGCAGTTTGAGATGCTTACCCACAAGCGTCTGATTGATATCGTTGATCCTGGCGCGTCTACCGTTGATTCGCTTATGCGCCTCGACCTTCCCGCAGGCGTCGATATCGAGATCAAGCTCTAAGTAGATAGCTGTAATTTTGCTCGTACACTAAAGCCCCGCTTCCAAAAAGAGGCGGGGCTTTTTCTTATGTTCTGCCTGGTGAGCTAACCATCAATGCATATGTGTGAGCAGCGTGAGAAAAAACCACCCGCTAGGCGGGTGGTCAGGATGCCTTAGGTACAAGCGAAAGAGCGTGTGTCTACACAGCTAATTCAGTGTCAGTGGCCTCACGATTATAAGTTAAGGCAAGAAGCAGTAGCAGCGCTATTCCCGCAACAATAGCGACATACCGTACCACCACAGGAACACTGGGCAATGCGATGTATGCAGCAGGTATTACGCAAATTAAGGCGTAGATGTACGGTAGTACCACGGCGGCTATTATGCGATGCAAACCATTTTCGTCTTTGAGCACTTCCCATACTACAAAGGAAAAGTAGACACAAATTAAACGCTGTAATAGCTCACTAATCTGTAGGAGTGATACAGGTCCGTTCCACGAGATAAGCGTAAGCGTCCTATAGATGAGTGAAGTGCCACCAAACTCGTTTGTGGCAAGCGCATAGCAATGAATTGCTAAAGCAATTGCAAATGGAGCAAAAAGTTTAACCCGAGGTATAAATTGAACAGCCATTGGCGGGATACCTCCTTCGGAAAAGGTGTATTCACTCGTAGTATTAAGTATACAAAGAAAACGACTGATTGGAGCACTATTAAGACGGCTCTAAGTAAAGGTGGAGAAGTGGTATGGCTTGCATGGCAGATTATAGTGCTGCACTATATCGTGCTTTTGCATAGCGCTTGTGAGGGGGAGCCATGTACGATGTCGCCATCATTGGCTGCGGTGTTATTGGTGCCGCATGCGCATATGAATTGTCGCGCTACGACCAAAGCGTTGTAATTTTGGAAGCAAAAAACGACGTCGCAGCAGGTACGACAAAAGCCAATAGCGCTATTCTTCATGCAGGCTATGATCCTGCCCCTGACACCTGGATGGGTAAGCTAAATGTGCGCGGTGTCAGACTTGCGCGTGATATCTGCAAGCGACTTGATGTTGGTTATGAGCAATGCGGCAGTCTTGTTGTTGCATTTAATGAAGCAGATCTCTCCACCCTTGAGACGCTCTACCAGCGCGGTTGTGCCAATAGTGTGCCAGATATTGAACTCGTGGATGCCGCACGTGCACATGAGCTAGAACCTGAGCTGTCTGATGCCGTTGTCGGGGCTCTTTGGGCACCTTCTGCTGCTATTGTCAATCCGTGGGAGTTTGCGCTTGCGATGGCAGAAGTTGCCGTGCGCAATGGTGTTGAACTGCGCCTTCGCGCTCAGGTGACCGCCGTTACACGTACATCGGCGGGGACGTTTGAGCTGAGTGTGCCCTAAGGTGTTATCAGCGCGCGCAGCGTGATTAACGCCGCTGGTGTTGCAGCTGGTCAGGTCCACGACCTTATTGCTGCTCCTCGCTTTCACATTACGCCAACGCGTGGCCAGTACTACTTGCTTGATCATAGCTCAGCAGGCATCGTGCGCCATGTTGTGTTCCAATGTCCTAATGAGCGCGGCAAAGGTGTGCTGGTAGCACCTACCGTACACGGCAATGTAATTGTTGGCCCCGATGCTGAGGTTCTGCCTGATGACCAAGCAGACAACACCGCTTGTACGGCATCAGGTCAGGACTTTGTTGCGCAGCAGGCCTTGCTTTCCATTCCAAAGGTCAATCTTCGAGATAATATTCGCAACTTTGCAGGCATTCGTGCCAATGTTGATTCTGGCGACTTCATCATTGGGGAAGCTCCTGATGTTCCTGGTTGGTTTGACCTTGCAGGCATGAAAAGTCCTGGTCTCAGCTGTGCGCCTGCGGTGGCCGAAGTTGCAAGTGACTGGCTTGTTCATCGCGATATTCGCGGAGCAAGAAAGCAAGACTATCAGGATGGCCGTGCTCACATTCGTTTTGCTCAACAGAGCTCTGACGAGCGCGCGCGACTCGTTGCTCAAGACTCTGCGTATGGTCGTATTATTTGCCGCTGTGAAACGGTAACCGAGGCAGAAATTATTCATGCGCTTCACGAAGAAATCCCAGCCACCACGATTGACGGTGTCAAACGGCGTGCTGGTACGGGCATGGGTCGTTGTCAGGGAGGCTTCTGTGGGCCACGCATCCTGGAACTCATCTGCCGCGAGCTGGGCATGAGTCCCTTGGAGGTCCTACAGGATGAGGACGGCTCGTATGTTTTGGACTCCTTGGCAAAGGGAGGGGAGTGAGAGCTATGCAGACACCATCAAGTACACAGCACCACACTCCCTATGAACTCATCGTTGTGGGCGGCGGGCCTGCTGGTCTTGCGGCTGCACATGCTGCCTGGCAAGCAGGACTGCGCCGCGTGCTTATTGTCGAGCGCGATCGCGAGTTGGGCGGTATTCTCAATCAATGTATTCATAACGGCTTTGGGCTCCATCGTTTTGGTGACCAGCTGACTGGTCCTGAATATGCTGAGCGGTACGAAGATATGGTGGCCACAACAGGTGTTGAAGTTGCGCTTGACACCATGGTTCTTTCAGTTGAGCCAGCTCCTACGCTTTCAGTTGAGCCTGCGCCTACGACCGCTACGGACACAAAAGAAAAGCCTCTCCATCACGTTCATCTGATCTCTCAGGCTGAGGGCTACCGCGTCCTTACTACTCAGACAATTGTCCTGGCGATGGGTTGTCGTGAGCGTACTCGTGGCGCCATCGCTATCCCTGGTACGCGTCCTGCAGGTGTATATACCGCAGGAGCTGCCCAGCGGTATATCAATATGGAAGGCTATTTGGTTGGTAAGCGCGCCATCATTTTGGGGTCAGGAGATATTGGTCTTATTATGGCGCGCCGCATGACGCTCGAAGGCGCAGAGGTCGCAGCGGTCGTCGAGCTGATGCCTTATTCAGGTGGTCTGTCCCGCAATATTGTGCAGTGCTTGGACGATTTTGGTATTCCACTGCTGCTTGCACATACCATCGTGGATATTCGTGGCCACAACCGTGTTGAACAAGTGGTGGTCGCGAAGGTTGGTCCCGACAACAAACCCATAGCAGGTACCGAGCAGACCTTCGATGTAGATACAGTTTTGCTGTCCGTCGGTCTGCTTCCTGAAAATGAGCTTACGCGCCAGGCGAATATTCCACTTGATTCCCGCACACGTGGCGCTGTCGTCTTTGAGGACATGCAAACCCAGATACCAGGTATTTTTGCCTGCGGAAACGTCGTACAGGTGCATGATCTTGTTGACTTTGTCAGTCAAGAATCAGAGCTTGCTGGTGCTGCAGCTGCAGCTTACGTACAGAGTCGGGCGGATAGTACCGAGAACCTGTCTGTGGTCGAGCTGACGCCAGGTGAAGGCATCGCATATGTTTTGCCGCAGCGTATCCGTATGAGGGAAGGACAGACGACAAGCGTATCTTTTCGCGTACGCAAACCGATGGGTCGCAGTCAAATATGTCTGTCTGCAGGCGATAGTGAAATTAAAACCTTCCGTCGTCAGCGTATGGCTCCTGGTGAGATGGAACACGTTAAACTTCGCGCTGCTGATCTCGCTGCGTATGCGGGCGCTACGCTGCGACTTTCAGCCCAAGAAATGGGGGAGTAGTTATGACAGAAGTCATTTGTACCTGTTGTCCCCAGGGTTGTCATCTTCAGGTAGACGAGCAAAATGGCTATGCCGTTACGGGCAATGGTTGCAAGCGTGGAGCAGTTTATGGTCCTCAGGAGTTGCAGCATCCCGTACGCATTGTGACTACAACCGTAGCGATTGCCGGCGCTGCTCATCCTACCTTGCCCGTCAAAACTGCTGCTGAAGTTCCCAAAGAGCGCATGGCAGATATTGTTGCTGCTCTGCGCAATCTACGCGTGACTTCACCGGTTCGCATGGGCGAGGTTGTGCTTGCTAATGTTTGTGACACGGGGGTTGACGTTGTTGCTACGCGGTCGTTGTAGGAGCTTGCATTATCTGCTTGGTGTTTGTCTGCAAGTTGCAGGCACGTGCCATTAACCTTAGCAAAAGGGGAGTTTGCCATGTCCGCATCACGTTATGTTATTGCTCTTGATCAAGGAACAACCTCCAGTAGGAGTATTGTTTTTGACCAAAACCACCAGGTGGTTGGTGTGGCACAGCGTGAGTTCACGCAATTTTTTCCTGAAGAGGGTTGGGTTGAGCACGACCCTCGTGAAATCTGGGCAAGTCAGATTGGCACGATGAACGAAGCCGTTGCAGTGTCGGGCATCGATCCCTCTTGTATTGCTGCAGTTGGTATTACCAATCAGCGTGAGACAACCGTTATTTGGGATCGCGCGACTGGAGAACCCATCTATGACGCGATTGTCTGGCAGTGTCGTCGCACGGCGGGGATTGTTGATGAATTAGTGCGCCAGCCAGGCCTGAAAGAGCATATTCGTGCCACAACGGGTCTGCTTCCTGACGCCTATTTTTCTGCAACTAAAATCCGTTGGATTTTAGATCATGTTGCTGGTGCTCAGGCGCGCGCCGAACGCGGTGAGCTTGCCTTTGGCACTATTGATTCTTGGCTGGTGTGGAAACTTACGGGCGGCGCGGTACACGTAAGCGATGTGAGCAATGCAAGCCGTACGATGCTTTATGACATCCATCGCCTTGACTGGGACGATACAATTTTGCGCGCTCTTGATATTCCACGCGCGCTACTGCCCGAGGTGCGTTCCAACAGTGAAATTTACGGTTACACCGATTTTATGGGGCAGCGTATTCCCGTTGCAGGCATGGCTGGCGACCAGCAGGCGGCGCTCTTTGGTCAAGCTTGCTTTGATGTAGGTGATGCAAAGTGTACCTATGGTACCGGCTGTTTTTTGTTGATGAATACGGGCGACAAGGTCGTAACCAGCGAAAATGGGCTGCTTTCTACTATTGCCTGCCAGATTGATGGCAAGACAAGCTATGCGCTTGAAGGATCGGTATTTGTGGGCGGGTCGTTGATTCAATGGCTGCGCGATGGCCTTGGCCTTATTCGCAACAGCTCCGATACAAGCAAACGTGCTGCAAACGTGCCTGATACGGGCGGCGTATATTTGGTGCCAGCCTTTACTGGTCTTGGGGCGCCATGGTGGGATATGTATGCGCGCGGCACAATAGTCGGCATTACGCGTGGTACAACCGCCGACCATATCATTCGTGCAGCTGATGAGGCGATTGCGTATCAGGTTGCTGACTTAGTGCATGCGATGGAGGCTGATACAGGCTCGCCGCTGACCGCGCTCCGTGTTGATGGAGGGGCTACTCGTGATGCATTTCTCATGCAATTCCAGTCTGATATTTTGGGCAAGCAGGCCCTGCGCCCACGCATCCTTGAGACAACGGCACTGGGCGCTGCTTGTTTGGCGGGGCTTGCCACAGGCGTGTGGGATGGTCTTGAGGACATCAAGCAACGATGGAGCTTGGGCCATCGTTTTGATCCGGCGATGGACGCAGCACACGCGCAACGGCTAGTCGATGGCTGGCATCGTGCAGTTGAGCGCAGCCGCGGATGGATTCAGCCTGCATAGAGGCCTTGAGTTATCCACTCGGCCTCGCTGCTTTGTATGCTTGCCACATCAAAGCGCTGTGGCAAGCATACAAAGCTATTCGGTTACCACTGCTGTGCCCGAGACGGTTACCATGAGCATACTGCCACCCTCGCCGAGAGCTTCATAGTCATAGCGCACGCCAACAACAGCATTGGCGCCTATTGCAAGGGCGCGCTCATTCAGTTCGGCAAGAGCGGTTTCACGTGCTTCAATGAGTTCTTCTTCATAACCCGTAACGCGGCCACCAATAAGATTGCGGATGCCTGCAGTAAAATCGCGTGCAAAATTGATGCCTGCAACGACCTCCCCAAAAACAAGGCCTTTGTACTCCTTGATAGGATGCCCTTCAATGCTGGGCGTTGTGGTGATAATCATGGCAACTCCCTTCTGACGCTTAGCTTACTAAATTGTATTTTATGGAATTAGTTTTCGCAGTTCTTACGCTTAGCTTAATAAATTGTATTTATGGACTGAGCTTTCGCAGCGAAGATGAGCATTCAGATAAAACATAGTGAAGACGCAAAGAGGGAACGCAGATTCTATTTTGAAAGCGGGATCAAATGGTTCGAGTTTCGAAGTCGGCAAGCATAAAAACCGCAGGTCAGATTTTCCCCTAGTTCGACAAACGAACCATCTTTGTGACATGATGGGGCATCCTCATAATCATGATTGCCCCTCCTTGTAGTTAGCGATTGTTACCGCCGCGAGCGCAATAGCGCTTCAAGTCTCCGTAGCCTTCCTCATCCATACGCTCATAGGGAATAAAGCGTAAAGCAGCACTATCAATGCAATAACGTATTCCGCCATGTCCTGTAGGACCGTCAGTAAATTTGTGTCCTAGATGGCTTGCGCCTACGCGGCTGCGCACTTCTGTACGAGCGATGCCATAGCTCAGGTCAACGTTTTCTTCAATAACAGCAGGATCGATGGGTTGCCAAAAAGCTGGCCAACCACAGCCAGAGTTATATTTTGCAGTACTCGAAAAAAGCGGTTCACCCGTCACAACGTCGACGTAGATACCCGCTTCAAAGTTGTCATCGTAATCACCGCTAAAGGGAGCTTCAGTACCCTCTTGCTGTGTTATGTAGTACTGCTCAGGAGTAAGTGTGCTACGAATTTCTGCATCGCTTGGCTTGTGGTAGGCAGAGGCGTCAATCGATGTCTGTGTAGCCTGTTGCGGAAGCGATGCGAGACTCGAGAAGTCTATATGGCAGTAGCCACCAGGATTTTTTTGCAGATAGTCCTGGTGATACTGTTCTGCTTCATAAAAGTTGGCTAAAGGCTTGACCTCGGTAACAATGCCTTGAGGATAGGCATGTGAAATTTCATCCACTGCGCGTGTAATGGTGCTGACATCGGTGTCATCGACATAATAGATGCCACTACGATATTGTTCACCGCGGTCACTGCCTTGTTGATTGATGCTTGTCGGGTCAATAATGGTAAAAAATTGCTGAACGAGCGTCTCAAGGCTTACAACGCCAGGATCAAAGCGTACACGTACGGTTTCTGCAGCATGAGTTACTCCAGAGCACACTTGTTCATAGCTAGGATGTTCGATGCTGCTGTTAGCATACCCACTCACACAATCTATAACGCCATAGATTCTTGAGAAGTACTCTTCAACGCCCCAAAAGCAGCCCCCCGCAAAATAGATGGTAGCGAGATCTTTTTCCTCTATGCTCATAGGTATATCCGTTTCTATGTATGAAGTTATTTCAAGCAACTACAGGTACTTCATGATTATATCTGTAGTCAAAGTCATGCCGTTATACCTAGTGCAGTTAGCTGTAGTAAATATGCAGTAGAACTTAGTGTTTTGGATGCTTCAATGAATTTTTATGTCGCTTACGCTCGCAGGCAGGCTCTTTTGTAATGAGAACAGTTCTGTGGAGCAACTGAAAATAATTCCAAAAAGATTGTGGAGACGCCCGGCACAGTGTACACTAACAAGGCTGTGAATCTAGGGGATTGCTGTCTCAAATGTGACTCGTTTGGTGTGCTGACCGAATAAGTGCAGCTGAAGGCAGATTATCTAGTGAAGCAGTTCCACACAGGATGTGGTCCGCTGGGGAGGATACGGCAGCGCAGGAAGGGCCTGCGATGTGGCGGTCCCAGGAGTTCATCTCCGAGGTCCCATGACCACCGAGGGTAAGGAAAGAGCATGGTCAACACCATTATTGGCCGCAAGCTCGGTATGACACAGGTTTGGGATGACAACGACAACGTTGTTCCCGTTACCGTCGTCCAGGCCGGGCCCTGCGTGGTGTCGCAGGTTAAAACGAAGGCAAATGACGGCTATGACGCCGTTCAGATTGGCTTCGGCGACATCAGCGCAAAGCACGTCAACAAGCCGCTTGCTGGTCACTTCACCGCAGCTGGCGTCGAGCCTATGCGCTACCTGCGCGAGGTTCGCGTTGAGAAGGGTGAAGAGCACACCACAGGTGACAAAGTCACCGTTGCAGACTTTACCGAGGTCAAGGCTGTCGATGTCATCGGCACTTCCAAGGGCAAGGGCTTCCAGGGCACCATTAAGCGCTGGAACTTTTCACGTGGCCCCATGACTCACGGTTCGCGCAACCAGCGTCGTCCGGGTTCCATTGGTCAGTGCGCATACCCCGCTCGTGTTCGCAAGGGTCTGCACATGGCTGGTCACATGGGTGACGAGCGCGTTACGGTCAAGAACCTTAAGCTTGTCCGCATTGATGCCGAGCAGAACTTGATGCTCATCAAGGGTGCTGTTCCCGGCGGCAAGAACGCCATCGTCCAGGTCCGCATGGCCTAAGGAGTACCACATGTCCAATATTCAGATGATCAACGTCGAAGGTGCAGCGGCTGGCGAGGCCGAGCTCTCTTCTGACGTCTTCGGCATTGAGCCGAACATCCCGGTGGTGCACCGCGCGGTCGTCGCCTACGAGGCATGCCTGCGTCAGGGCACTCATTCCACTAAGAATCGCCACGAGGTTTCTGGCGGCGGCGTCAAGCCTTTCCGTCAGAAGGGTACAGGCCGCGCACGTCAGGGTAGCATTCGTGCTGGTCAGTTCCGTCATGGTGGCATTATCTTTGGGCCTACGCCCCACCTCCACGAGCTGCGCGTTAACTCCAAGGAGGTTAAGCTTGCTATGCGTTCTGTGCTTTCTGGCAAGCTGGCTGACGGTGAGCTCATCGTGGTCGACAAGCTCGCTCTTGAGCCCAAGACCAAAAATGCTGCTGCTATGCTCAAGGCTTTAAACCTCGAGGGCAAGCGCGTCACCATCGTTGTTGATGACGACGATGTCGATACTTACCTCGCGTTCCGCAACCTCCCTGGCGTCTCCATTGTTGCCAACTCTGAGGCAAATGTGCGCAACCTCATTGATAACGTAGCCCTCGTCATGAGCGAGGACTCCGCTAAGTACTTTGGGGAGGTGCTTGCATAATGAAGTCCGCCTATGATGTCATCATTCGTCCGGTCGTAACCGAGCGTTCGTTCGACAAGATGGAGCAGGGCAAGTACACCTTCGAGGTGGCTCGTACCGCTCCCAAGGAGGAGATCGCGGAGGCAGTTGAGCAGCTCTTCGGTGTTCATGTCACCAAGGTCAACACTGCTTGGGTCAAGTCCAAGAACAAGCGTGTTCGCTACCAGGTTGGTTCTACCCGTACCTGGAAGAAGGCCATCGTCACCCTCGCTGCCGGCGAGCAGATTGAGGTCTTCGCAAATCAGCAGGCTGCTGCTGAGGAGTAGTACCCATACCCACACGCAGCGCACTTTTGCGTGTGGGTTATTGTGCCGCCAGAGATAGATACGCGCGGCACCGTGGTAAGGCTGTAGACACAAGTTTGCAGTAAGAATGTCCGGTGTCATTCACCGGAGCCGCTCTCAGGCTCCATCCCGAGGTGGATGGCCAACGGAGAAGAAGGGAATTGGGAATGGCTGTAAGGCACCTCAAGCCCACGAGCGCCGGTAGGCGTTGGCAGACGATTTCGGACTTTGCCGAGATCACCACCGACACCCCCGAAAAGTCGCTCTTGGAGCCCCTGCCCAAAAAGGCAGGCCGTAACAACAATGGCCGCATTACCACCCGTCATCAGGGTGGCGGCAACAAGCGCAAGTATCGTCGCATTGATTTTAAGCGCTGCAAGGACAACGTACCGGCTAAGGTCGCTACCATTGAGTACGACCCCAACCGCTCTGCTCGTATTGCACTGCTTCACTATGTCGATGGTGCCAAGACCTATATCCTCGCACCCGAGGGTCTCTCGGTAGGCGACAAGGTTGTCTCTGGTACCAAGGATATCGACATCAAGCCGGGCAACGCTATGCCGCTGTCCGAGATCCCCGTCGGCACCTTCGTGCACGCCGTGGAGTTCCAGCCTGGTAAGGGCGCAGCAATCGCTCGCTCTGCAGGTACTTCCGTCCAGCTCATGGGCAAGGACAACGGCTATGCCGTCCTGCGTATGCCCTCTTCTGAGCTGCGTCGTGTTCTGCTTACCTGCCGTGCCACCATCGGCACTGTTGGCAACGCAGAGCATAGCAACATCGTTGTCGGTAAGGCTGGCCGCTCTCGCTGGGTAGGCATCCGTCCGACAGTCCGTGGTACGGTCATGAACCCCGTTGACCACCCGCATGGCGGCGGCGAGGGCAAAAACCACACCTCTGGTCGTCCTTCCGTCTCGCCTTGGGGTAAGCCCTCCAAGGGCGCAAAGACGCGCGATCCGAAGAAGGCAAGTAACCGCCTCATCATTCGTCGTCGTCGTTCCAAGTAGCGCAGAGTAGGAGTTTTCAAAATGAGCAGAAGCCTCAAGAAGGGCCCGTTCGTAGAGACTCGCCTCCTCGCTCGCGTGGCGGCAATGAACGAGTCCGGCAAGAAAGACGTCATCAAGACTTGGTCGCGTTCCAGCACCATCTTCCCCGAGATGGTTGGTCACACGATCGCTGTTCACGATGGTCGCAAGCACGTGCCCGTCTACGTCACCGAGTCCATGGTTGGTCACAAGCTGGGCGAGTTTAGCCCGACCCGCACCTTCCGTGGTCACAAGGCCAAATAGAAGGGCAGGGGAGACACATGGCAAATACTGATACCAATGTGGTCGAGATTTCCGCGACCGCAAAGTACGTCCGCATGGCACCCCGCAAGGTCCGCATGGTTGTCGATCAGATTCGTGGCAAGCAGGTTGATCGCGCGCTCGAGCAGCTCGCCTTCACCTCTCGTGCTGCCGCCGAACCTGTCGCAAAGACTCTGCGCTCTGCGATTGCCAATGCTGAGAACAACAATGGCCTGCGTGCCAATAATCTCTACGTAAAGTATGCCTACGTTGACGAGGGTCCCACGCTTAAGCGTATTCGTCCCCGTGCAAAGGGCAGCGCTTCTCGTATCAACAAACGCACGAGCCATATCACTGTCACCGTCGCACCTCGGAAGGAGGCGTAGGAAATGGGTCAGAAGGTTCAGCCGACCGGCTTCCGCCTCGGCATTACCGAGCAGTGGCACTCCCGCTGGTACGCCGACAAGGACTACGCCAGCAAGCTTGGCAACGACCTCGCTATCCGCAAGTTCCTCGAGAAGAAACTTGCACGTGCAGCTCTCTCCCGCGTCGAGATTGAGCGTGCTGGCGAAAAGGTAAAGGTCACCATCTTTACTGGCCGTCCTGGCATCGTTATTGGCAAGAAGGGCGCTGAGATTGACACTCTGCGTACCCAGCTTGAGGGAATTGCCAAGGTTGGCAAGGGTAACGTTAACGTTGATGTTATCGAGGTTCGTCGCCCCGAGCTTGACGCTCAGCTTGTCGCTCAGTCCATTGCCGACCAGCTTGAGGGCCGTATCGCCTTCCGTCGTGCAATGCGCAAGGCTGTTCAGTCCGCTCGCAAATCTGGTGCACAGGGTATTCGTATTCAGTGCTCTGGCCGTCTAAACGGCGCCGAGATGGGTCGTCGCGAGTGGTACCGCGAGGGTCGCGTGCCTCTGCACACCCTTCGTGCAACCATTGGTTTTGGTCAGGCAACCGCCCGCACCACCATGGGTGCCTGCGGCATTAAGGTCTGGATTTACAAGGGTGAGCGTCTGGCTGGTCAGCCCATCCCGACCCCTGAGCTCGAGGGCTCTAGCCGTCCTCGCCGCGGTCGTAATGAGAGGAGGGGTCGCTAATGCTGGCACCTAAGCGCATTCGTCACCGCAAGGTTCAGCGTGGTTCTATGAAGGGCCAGGCAAAAGGCAATACCAAGATTTACTTTGGCGATTTTGGTCTCCAGGCTCTTGAGCGCGATTGGATTACCAACCGCCAGATTGAGGCCGCTCGTGTCGCTATGACCCGTTACATGAAGCGTGGCGGTAAGGTCTGGATTACCATCTTCCCCGATAAGCCCATTACCAAGAAGCCCGCTGAGACTCGTATGGGTAAGGGTAAAGGTAACCCCGAGGACTGGGTAGCTGTTGTTAAACCCGGCCGTGTCATGTTCGAGATTGGTGGCGTGAGCGAGGAGATTGCTCGCGAGGCTCTGCGTCTTGCACAGCACAAGCTGCCGATCAAGACCAAGATCGTGTCCCGCGCCGACTTTGGCGAGGAGGAGTAGCCATTATGAAGTACAAGGATATTCAGGCGCTCTCTGACGCTGAGCTGGCTCAGAAGCTGGACGAGGGTCGCACGGAGCTTTTCAATCTCCGTTTCCAGATGGCTACCAGCCAGCTGGACAATACGGCTCGCGTAACGCTTGTCAAGCGCGATATTGCTCGCGTTCAAACCGAGATGCGTGCACGTCAGATTGCAGCGGACACCGCTGCCAAGAACTAGACCGGAGAAAGATATGGCAGATACCGAAATCAGGAACGCGCGAAAGCTTCGCACCGGTGAGGTTGTCTCGATCTCTGGTGACAAGACCATCGCAGTTCAGATTACCTACCGTAAGCATCATCCCAAGTACGGCAAGATGATGACCATCAGCAAGAAGCTCCATTGCCATGATGAGAAGAACGAGTGTGGCATTGGCGACACCGTCCGCGTCATGGAGACCCGTCCGCTGTCCAGGACCAAGCGCTGGCGCGTAGTGGAGATCGTGGAGCGCGCCAAGTAACGTAAGGTCACGTGTCAACTCTGCAGGCACTGCTTGCAGAGAGGCAAGTACGGAGGAATGCAATGATTCAGATGGAGTCCATGCTTACCGTCGCTGACAACAGTGGCGCTAGGCGTGTTAAGTGCATCAAGGTCCTGGGCGGCTCCAAGCGCCGCTATGCAGGCATTGGTGACGTCATCATGTGCGCCGTCCAGGAGGCGACGCCCAATGGTGCAATCAAGAAGGGCGACGTTGTACGCTGCGTAGTCGTGCGTACGGTCAAAGAGACCCGTCGTAAAGATGGCAGCTACATCCGTTTCGACCAGAACGCTTGCGTTGTTGTCGATAAGGAAGGCGAGCCCAAGGGCACGCGTATCTTTGGGCCTGTTGCTCGTGAGCTGCGCGAGAAGCACTACATGAAGATCGTCTCGCTCGCACCCGAGACGCTGTAAGGAGGCGGACAAGACATGCCTAAGATGAACATCCGCAAGGGTGATATGGTTGAGGTCCTGTCCGGCAAGGACAAGGGTACTCGCGGCGAAGTCCTGCGCGCCATGCCTGCAGAGGGCAAGGTTGTCGTTGAGGGCGTTGCTGTTGTGAAGCGTCACACTAAGCCCAACCAGCTCAATCAGCAAGGCGGCATCATCGAGAAGCCCATGCCTATCGATGTAAGCAACGTTGCTTTGATTGACCCTAGTACTGACAAGCCAACTCGCGTGGGCTATCGCTTTACCGAGGATGGCAAGAAGGTTCGTTACGCCAAGAAATCCGGAGCTGAGCTCTAAGGTTTTCTTGCGTTGACACTGCGCGCTGTTGTGCGTACAGTGCGAGAGTTTCGTATGTTTTAGCCCGGCCCTTTAGAGGGTCGGGCTTTTTTGCAACGTGAAGGTTGCTGCCGTTTGGTAAATGAGCGGGTGTGAGTGAGACTCGCGTACCCATAAAAGAAGTACCGCCCCTGACAACATCTGGCATCTCACAAATGTTAATTCACTGCAACTGAGAGCATTTCACGCTATAATTGCAGGACTAGCACGTTTATTGGTGAAATTTGCTTGTAAATAAGCGTGTTGGGTGGCAAAATGCTCCTGACTGTACACCTTGAGCTTACAGGAAGAGCTTAGGCAAAAGGTATCGAGATATTGGTACAAAGAGAGGCGCAAAACATGTCTAGAAACGTACACACCAGCCAAACCTCTTTATTGTGTCGGGTGACGACGCTTTTTATGAGCTTGCTACTTTGCACGTCTTTGGTACCTGCGCCAGCATTAGCGCGCGTACCTGAGGGTGAGGAAGAAGTAGCTACCGTCTCCCAGCCTGCAGACAACGCGGCAACCGCAGAGTCTACTCAGGATGCTACGGCTACAGCCGAGGCAAAATCCAAGGACAGCGCAGCCGATCAAAATGAGGCCCCCTCAGACAAGCAAAGCGCTGACCCCACGATTGCTGAGCCTGCCAAGCCTGCCGACAAGGCTGGCGCCCACGCGCCCGCCCGCATTCCTGCCTCTCTGAGCGAGACATATGCAAATGGCGATAGCGGCAATGATGATACTGGTGATGGCACGAGTGATCACCCCTTTAAAACTATTGAGAAAGCCCAAGCAGCGCTCACCAGTGGGAAAGGCGTAGTACATATTGCTGGCAGCTTTACCCTTACCAAGACTATTAAAGTTGCCGATGGCGTCACCATTGATGTCATAGCTGACACCACAATGAATGCGAACAGCGGCATAACTGGCCTTCATCTCAACGGCGGCTCAAAACTCAGGACTTCTCATGGCGCCACCTTGACGATGAAGGAATTTGGCATTGCTATAAAGATTGACAAAAATGCAGTTATCACTGATGGCTCGTATGTATTTTCCTCGACAAACGATACCTGTGCAGTTGAGTTTCGGGGAAATATTCAAGGTAGCTCGCAAGGCTCTGTAAAAATGAGTTTAAGCAATTGCTGCTTCCGGAGCTCTAGCTCAAATAGCATTATTGAAAACACTACTATCGATCAGCGCTATGAGGGAAATCACTGGGAGCTATATGAGTGGTCAGGCTTCAAAGCCAAGAACTCAGTAATTAAAACGTATCGCATGCCCTTTTATTTCAAGGGTCCCATCGAGCTCGACAACTCCACCTTGTCCACAGATGGAACGGGTGTTAACTACCAAACGGGCATCTACATGGCTAATGCTTGGGAGTTGGGCGACTACCATATAACCAATGGTTCGGTGCTTGAAGTAAAAAATTACAGCACGCATTGGCGTAGTAAGGGCCTTACCCTAGGGTATGGAACAAAAATTATTTTTGATAACGGTGCCAAGTTTGTAGCTTCAAACAATAAAAATGGTGGTTTTAATATCAACGAGGGCACTGCCATATTTGATAATGCAACGCTTGAAAGCTCGCTTCATTCAGGTTCTCAATTTGGTGTGCAAAAGGGCCAATTTATTTTTAAGGGCAATTCCGTTGTGAATACGCCAGCTGAGACAGATGCCGATAATGGTCTTAACGATGCTGGCGCAGATGGCTATGTAGTGGTGGGTGGCTCTCACTTAGTTAAGTATGCGCCCAACTATTATGCGGGAAAAACGATTCCTACTAATGGTGCTAAAAATGGCAATGAAAGGCTCACGCTTTTTACGCTGTCAGACTCTAGCGTCAGTTCGCTTAATCCTCTCAATATAAACGGCGCGACATATACCTATCCGGTGGCTACGGCCTCTCGTGACGGACAGAAGCATGTTTGGGTACCTGCAGCTAAAATAACTTTTAAGCTTAATAATGCAGATGCAACGTTTGCTGATAACACCGCTGCTGATAAGCAAATTTCTACCATCCGTGGATACGAGCCCGATGCAGTAGTGGGCAATACGCATCCTGGGACCCCAAGCGATAAGAACGGTGTCAAATTCCTTGGTTGGTTCTATAAGGATTCTGCTGGTACCGAGCACGCATTTAACTATAGTGACAAGGTTTCGACCGACCTTGAGGTCTATGCAAAGTGGGATGCAAAGGCGGTCATTTATCATAACGGTGATGGTGAGAGCTATATCCAAACGCTGGATAACTCTGCAACAAGCGCACAGGCACTCTCATATGATGAAGTAGTCAAGGCTAATAATAAGTTTGCACGCGATGGCAAGGACTTCATAAGCTGGTCAACTGCCGAAAATGGCGGCAAGGACGTTGCCGAGGGTAGTGAGCTGAGCTTCAAAGAAGGCGTGACACAGATTGATCTGTATGCAAAGTGGAATGCTCAGAAGTACACCGTATCTTTTTCTGCCAATGGCGGAACGTTCTCTGATGATTCGGTCTTTAAGAAGAATCCTGACGTTTTTGAAATAAAGCAGGATGCCAAGGGCGGAGATGTTGCCGTCGTAAAGCAGGGTGCTGAGTATGGTCAGACCTTGCATGACATTCTTGGATCATTTGATTACAACCAGCTAAAGCCTGACACCAAAGCTACGAAAGCCCATGAGGTACTTGCCGATAATAACAATTGGAATGAAAGTGCATCGGGCAAGGGCACCAATTATCGATTTGATGATTTTACGATTTTTGGTTTTGTGGTTTCTGGTCACAACCCCACGCTCACGAAAGATGTTACCTACTACCTTAGGTGGAAAACCGATCCTGAAATCAAGGAGATTAAGCAGGACTTGGCTCTCAATGGTGACCTGTGGTCTATCAGTGAGGAGACGAGTTCAAAGCTGCAATACATCCGTCCCGACAAAGAGACCTTCTCTATTACGGGGCAGATTGATGCGCAGCCCATTCAAGAGCAGATGAAGAATACAGAAGCGCTCTTTGCTGATGCAGCAAATGAGCCTGACAAGATTACGCTCGACCAGCTGAAATCCAGCTTCACGGCAACCTTTACCGTGCCCGATGGTGTAAAGGTCACCGACAACCCCAAGGTTGTAGCAACAGGTTTGGGCGACTGCTTTACTCTGGGCGATGTTACGCAGACCGGAAATACTATTACCGTGAAGTTTAATTTGAAGAGCGGTATTCGTACCTACAAAGAGCTGCAGGATGCAGTTGCCTCAGTAGGCAAAAATGATACACAGACGGGCACTCTCAAGCAGATGCGCCGTGCTGGTGATCCTCAGGTCACTCCTGCCAAAATTCAAATCATGATTGATGGCTTCACGCTGGATAGCAATAAAGTTACACAAGACGGCAAGCTCTTCCACATGGACGGCAAGCTCACAGGTAACTTCTCTTCTTATGCTACTCATAACAGTTCAACCAAGAAGTTTGTATTTAGTTGGAAAGCAAAGCAGAACGCAAAAGGCAATGACGAGGCCGGTCAGGGCACGACTGTCAACGATGCAAAGCCTGCAACTAACGACACTATTAGCTATACCGTTGCGGCAACACTTCCTGCCACATCCACGCTCCCTGGCGATATTCTCGTTAACAACAACACCACCAATACCTCCACCTATGGCGTACTTCCTGGTAAGAAAGTTGACGTGACGGGCGCGTTGAATGTCAAGACAATCAAAGATCAAATGGCGGGCATAGAACAGCTCTATCCCAATGTTGCCCACAACAAGATTGATGTAGATATTCACAAGTTTGGTTTCGTAGCGAAGTTTACGGTTCCTCATGAGATGAAGCTCCCTGCACTTACCAAAGATGATGTAAAACTTGAGAACTTCGGTGGCTTCAAGATTGTTGACGTAAAGGTCGAAGGCAACACCGTCGTTGCCAAGATGGACTTGGCCGATAACATCACAACGTATGACCAGCTGGAACATGCTGTTGACTCTGCGGGCGATGCAAATGGCTGGATGAAGATCAGTATTCCTCGCGTTGAGGTTAAATCTAACACGGGAGAGGGCAAACAACTGACCGTTACTGGTACGGTTGAAGGTAGCTTTGATGCCCTTGCTACATCGCAGAACTCCGGCAAGAATCGTCGATTCCTCTTTACCTGGAAAGCTGAGCAATGGGCAGAAGGCAAAGATAGTATTGCGACAGACGATAAGACGATTCAGGCGACGCTTGAGACTCCTACCACCATTACCCAGGATCTTTCTGGCGATATTCGTATTGGTGAAGAGACCGAGTATGAGGCGGTATATCCCACCAAGCCCAATGCCACGCTTGATTATGCTGGCTGGCTCAACAAGCAGAGCATTCAAGAGCAGATGAGCTCTATCGAGAAGCTTTATCCGCAGGTAACGGATTACACTAAACTTACCGTTGATGTGCCTAACTGCACCTTTACGGCTACGTTCACTATTCCAGATGGTTTGACTCTACCTAGCGTAGTTAAGGCCACTGCTAAGGACTTTGGTCCGTACTTCTCTATTACTCAAACCAAGGTGAGCCCTGACGGTAAGACCGTTACGGTTACGATGAAACTCGATACCACCAACATCAAGACATATGCTGACTTGCAGAAAGCGGTTCAGCAGGCAGGGGATGCTGACGGCTGGATGAAGGTCATTATTCCTGGCGTAAAGGTCAATGGTGACGTTAAGGATGGCACTCGTCTTACGGTAGTAGGCACTGTCGCAGGCGATATGCAGGCAACGGTTACTTCTGAAAGTGGCACTACCAAAGCCTTTAAATTCCATTGGGATGGCAAGCAGTGGGCAGACGGCAAGGACGCAACGGCGCCTGCCAATGACACGAGCATCCGCTTTACGGTGGAGGTAAAGGCAGATCCCACTCAGCCAGAAAAGCCCCATACGCCCAATACACCTGGCAAATCAAATACTGGCAAGAAGGTTACCAAGAAAG
The DNA here is from genome assembly GCF_900078545.1 of Olegusella massiliensis. Classification (GTDB taxonomy): domain Bacteria; phylum Actinomycetota; class Coriobacteriia; order Coriobacteriales; family Atopobiaceae; genus Olegusella; species Olegusella massiliensis. Next base: position 675,138 of record NZ_FLLS01000002.1, on the reverse strand, counting down.
TGACGAAGAAGGTCATTCGCAAGCTTTCACCTCAGACTGGTGATTTGCTTTTGCCTGTGGGCGGCATTGCGGTAGCCGGCATAGTAGTGGTTGGTGCGGCACTTATTCTGCGCAAGCGTAACGGCAATAAGGATTAGACAACAAGCATATAAATGCGCCCCAAGCAGCTGGTAGGGAAGCAGTTCCCGCCAGCTGCTTTTCTTATGCGCAAGATAGATACCCTCAGGCAAAAATGACGTAGAAGTATGAGATCGATGCGCAAACAATGTGTGTACTCCACGCAGGAAAAACTTCTACTGGAAATCTCTTGCCCAAGAGGCTATCCTTACTATTTGCGTGACTATGCTCTAGGGGAGGATTGTGTCTCGACCCGATATAGTGACGCATAGGCTCCTGGGTGCCAGCCCAGGTGGTGCGAGGCGGCCCCCGCACGTAAACCTCCATGTTCGATTTTGAAGGAGCACTACATGGCAAAGCAGACAAAAGGCGTAGCTGTTGCAAACGCCTCTGAGACCCCGCGTCTCAAGCAGCACTATCTTGATACCGTGCGTGACGAGCTTAACAAGCAGTTCAACTACAAGAGCGTCATGCAGATTCCCAAGATTGAAAAGATTGTCGTCAACATGGGTGTTGGCGAGGCGGCTACCGATTCCAAGGCAATTGACGGTGCTGTTTCTGACCTTCGTGCAATCACGGGCCAGCAGCCCCTCGTTACCCATGCTCGCAAGTCCATTGCTACCTTCCATTTGCGTGCAGGTCAGCCCATTGGCGCCAAGGTGACGTTGCGTGGCGACCGTATGTGGGAGTTCCTCGACCGTCTCATCGCAATTGCTATCCCTCGTATCCGTGACTTCCGTGGCCTGTCCCCCAAGTCTTTTGATGGACATGGTAACTACTCCATGGGTGTCACTGAGCAGGTCATCTTCCCCGAGATTGACTTCGATAAGATCGACCACACCCGTGGCATGGATATCACCATTGTCACCACTGCACCCAACAACGAGGAAGCCAAGGCACTTCTTTCTGCTTTCCACTTCCCGTTTAAGGCTGAGTAATAACTAGGCATCGATGCCGCTATCCCCAAAGTGAGGGATAACGGTGGAATTTCGTAGAGGAGGATTTGTGGCTAAGACATCGATGATCGTCAAGGCGAACCGCACGCCGAAGTTCTCGACGCGCAAGCAGGACCGTTGCCAGCGTTGTGGGCGACCCCACTCCGTGTATCGCAAGTTCGGCCTGTGCCGTGTGTGCTTCCGCGAGCTGGCGCTCAAAGGCGAGCTTCCTGGCGTCCGCAAGGCAAGCTGGTAGGACACAGGGCACTGTCGTGGAGGCATCTTTCCCATGGGGTTAGATGAACCACACGTGCAGATTCATCACGAACAAAGGAGAAGGATCAATGAAGGTTACCGATCCCATCGCAGATATGTTGACACGTATCCGCAACGCGAGCAATGCAGGTAAGGACGAGGTGTCCATGCCTTCTAGCAAGGTGCTCGCTGAGATCGCCCGTGTTATGTGCGAGGAGGGCTACATCGAGTCATACAGCATCGAGGACACCAAGCCTCAAAAGACGCTGCATATCGTGCTCAAGTATGGCCCCAAGCGCACTCGCACGATTCGCGGTATCCGCCGCGTTTCCAAGCTTGGCTTGCGCATTTATAGCAAGGCTGCCGATCTGCCCCGCGTTTTGGGTGGCCTCGGCATTGCCGTCATCTCCACGTCCAAGGGCATGATGTGCGACCGCGACGCCCGCAAGTTGGGTCTCGGCGGCGAGGTCATCGCCTACGTCTGGTAGACCCTAGGAATCGATAGGAGGAGACAATGTCTCGTATTGGTAAACAACCTGTCATGATTCCTGCTGGAGTCACTGTGACAGTTGATGGTACCCACGTTAGCGTCGAGGGCCCCAAGGGCAAGCTCGAGCGCGATTTCTCTCATCTCGTCTCTATTGCACAAGTTGAGGCAAGCGACGAGATGCCGTTACACCTTGAGGTTACTCGCAATGATGAGACTCAAGACTCCAATGCTCAGCAGGGCCTGTCTCGTACGCTTCTGCAAAATATGGTGCTTGGTGTGTCCGAGGGCTTTGTAAAGAAGCTTGAGCTCACCGGTGTTGGTTATCGTGTTGCTCTTAAGGGTAGCGCGCTTGACCTTTCGCTCGGCTACTCTCACCCCGTGCTTTATCCTGCACCTGACAACATCAGCTTTGAGTGCCCCGACAACACCCACATTCTGGTGAAGGGCATTTCCAAGGAGCAGGTCGGTCAGGTTGCCGCTGAGATTCGCGCCAAGCGTCCTCCCGAGCCGTACAAGGGTAAGGGTATTCACTACGAAGGTGAGCATATCCGCAGGAAGCTCGGCAAGGCTGCTAAGTAAGCTTTGCTTTGCATAACAAGACCACTACCCCGTTAGGTAGTGGCGCGGAAAAGGAGAAGGAATGAACAAGCAGCAGGCCAAGCGAGCCGGACTGAAGCGCCGTGAGCGCCGTGTCCGCTCCAAGATTTTCGGTACGGCAGAGGCTCCTCGTCTCACCGTCCACCGTACTAATGCTCATATTTACGCTCAGGTTGTTGATGATGCAGATGCAAAGACCATCTGCTCTGCTTCGACGCTGTCCGCAGAGTTCCGTGCCACGGGCAAGATTGGCTCCAACAAGGAGGCAGCTGAGCTTGTTGGCAAGCTTATCGGTGAGCGTGCGCTCGCCGCAGGCGTGACCGCAGTTAAGTTTGACCGCGGCGGCCGTATCTATCATGGCCGTGTCAAGGCTCTCGCAGATGGCGCCCGCGCAGCGGGCCTGAAGTTCTAGGAGGAATGTAATGCCACGTGATCGTAAGCGCCAGCAGGACTCCGACCTTCAGGAGCGCGTCGTCTACATCCACCGCGTCTCCAAGGTCGTCAAGGGTGGTAGGCGTATGTCTCTCGTCGCCCTGGTAGTTGTCGGTGATGGTAAGGGCAATGTAGGCCTCGGACAGGGTAAGTCCACCGAGGTGCCTCTGGCTATTAGCAAGGGCGTTGAAGACGCCAAGAAAAACATGTTCCACGTGCCTCTGACTGATGAGGGCTCTATTCCTCATACTGTCGAAGGTCACTACGGTGCTGGCAATGTTTTGCTTAAGCCCGCAGTTCCTGGTACCGGCGTTATCGCTGGCGGCCCCGTCCGTCCTCTTTTTGATGCCGTGGGTATCAAAAATGTCATCGCCAAGTCTTTAGGCACTGACAACGCACTGAACATCATCAAGGCCGCCGCAGAGGGCCTCAAGGAGCTCGAGAGCCCCGAGGCTACCGCAGAGCGTCGCGGTCTCTCCGTCAAGGAGATATTTGCCGGGAAGGAGGCATAAGCGATGGCTGAAAAGACCATTACTGTCAAGCTCGTACGCAGCGCCGTCGCCTCCGTCAAGAAGGATCAGACGGCTACCTGCAAGGCCATGGGCCTGCGCAAGATTAACGACGTCGCGGTTCTGCCCGACAATCCGTCTGTTCGAGGCATGATCTTCAAGGTCAAGCACCTCGTCGACGTTACAGAGAACTAGGAGTTACCCAATGCAGCTCACAGATCTCCGCCCTGCAGAGGGCGCGAAGAAGGCGCGTAAGCGCATCGGCCGCGGCAATAGCTCTGGTCATGGCACCACTGCTGGTCGTGGCTCCAAGGGTCAGCTTTCCCGCGCTGGCGGCGGCAAAGGCGCTGGCTTTGAGGGCGGTCAGCAGCCGCTTGCAATGCGCCTGCCCAAGCTCCCTGGTTTTACCAACCACAACCGTGTTGAGTACGCCCCCGTCAACGTTGCTCGTCTTGAGGCTCTCTATGAGTCCGGCGAAACCGTTGATGCCGAGAGCCTCATGGCAAAAGGCGTTATCAAGCACGACTATGTGCCTGTAAAGGTCCTCGGCGATGGCGAGCTCACCAAGAGCCTCACTGTCAAGGTTGACAAGGTCTCCGCTTCTGCCAAGGCAAAGATCGAGGCCGCCGGAGGAAAGGTCGAAGCAGCGTGCTAAAGGCGATCCAAAACGCGCTTCGTATCCCTGAGCTTAGGGGCAGGATTGCGATTACCGTCGCAATCCTTGCCCTCTACCGCTTTGGGGCGTATCTGCCTGTTCCTGGAGTTCCTTTCTCCGCTATGCTCGCAGCGTATAAAAATGCAGCCGCAGGTAGCGGCGCGCTTACAGTGCTCAACCTCTTCTCAGGTGGTGCACTGTCGCGCGTTTCTGTCTTCAGCTTGGGCATCATGCCCTACATCACCGCGCAGATTATTCTGCAGATGATGCAGGCAGTTATCCCTTCGCTGGGAGCACTGGCGCGTGAAGGTGAGTCTGGTCAGCGCAAGATTACGCAGTACACGCGCTACCTCACTGTTGTTCTTTCCCTTATTTCTGCTATTGCCTATCTCTTCCTCTTCAAGAGCCCTACATATGGAATGAACTTCTCCCAGATGGGCATTCCGTCGCTTCTTGAAGACATTATTGTTGTCTTCACGCTGGTTATTGGCGCGCTCATCATTATGTGGTTGGGCGAGGTTATTACTCAGCGTGGCATCGGTAATGGCATGTCTCTCATCATCTTTGCCAACATCATGGCAGGGCTCCCTGCCGCCATCATTCAGTCTGTTGTTGCTGAGGGCAATATCTTGGTGACCATTTTGACGGTGGCGGTGGTTGCGGCAATTATTCCCGTTATCGTGTATATCGAGCGTGGTCAGCGCCGTATTCCCGTGCAGTATGCCAAACGTGTTGTTGGTCGCAAGATGATGGGTGGTCAGTCTACCTACCTGCCCATTAAAGTTAACACTGCAGGCGTCGTACCTATCATCTTTGCTTCGGCAATTTTGTATTTGCCTGCTCAGGTTGCGGTATTCTTCCCTGGCGTGGGCTGGGTCCAGGCTTTTGCAAATTCAGTTTCTACTGGCTGGATTAACTGGATTTTGTCAATTGTCTTCATCGTGTTCTTTGCGTATTTCTATACTGCAATGGTGTTTAATCCCGATGAAACAGCAGATCAGCTGCGCAAAGCTGGTGGCTTTATTCCTGGCGTGCGTCCGGGCAAAGCTACGGCTGACTATATCAAATCGACCCTCGATCACATTACGCTGCCTGGCGCCATCTTTATGGCCGCACTGGCTGTAGTGCCTTCGATTGTGTTCTCCTTTACCAACAATAGTCTCATTCAGAGTTTTGGTGGTACGTCGATTCTGATTATGGTTGGCGTTGCAATGGATACAATTGCATCTTTGGAATCCCAGCTCAAGATGCACAACTACGACGGGTTCTTCAAGTAGTTCAGTCGTTTACGCAGCGTATATGCGTATATAATGCCAGCACAGGCGCCTCTCTTTTGCGGGAGGCGCCTTTTTTGTATGTGTGGGGAGAAAATGCCAGCAGCTAGGAAAATGTTGGATTGAGCATGCGTCTGAACAAATGGCTCACTTGTCCTGCAGTTAACAAATATGCTGTACGCCCTCTAGCACACTCTTCTAGGTTTCGTAGATAATAGAGGAGTATTTGTCTTTGCCTGACTTCAAAGAAAGAGGCACGTATGAACATCGTTTTGCTTGGTGCACCAGGAGCGGGAAAAGGCACACAGGCACAGAAGCTCGTTGCCGATTTTGGTGTAGCCCACATCTCAACAGGAGACCTTCTTCGCAATGCGGTAAAAGCGGAGTCTGAGCTTGGGCTTCAGGCAAAGTCTTATATGGACGCAGGTCAGCTGGTGCCTGACAGCCTTGTTATTGATTTGGTCAAGGAGCGCCTTGCTGAACCTGATGCGCAAAAAGGCTGGATTCTCGACGGCTTCCCGCGCAACACTGCACAGGCAGAGGTGCTGGACGCTGAGCTTGCAAAGATGGGTGTTGAGCTTGACGGAGCTCTGCTTGTAGACGTGGCTTTTGATGTTATTGTTAAGCGTCTTTCTTCTCGTCGTACCTGCCGTAGCTGTGGTTATACTGCGGGCCCCGAGACGAAGGTATGTCCTCGTTGCGGTGGCGAAATGTATCAGCGCGATGATGATAAGCCTGAGACTATTCAGAAGCGCCTAGATACCTATCAGTCCAAGACAGCTCCGCTCGTTGAGTATTACGAAAAGCAGAACAAGCTTCTCAAGGTTGACGGAGATCGCCCTGTGGACGAGGTGTATGTCGATACGAAAGCGCAGCTTGGTCTATGATTCATATCAAAGGACCTGATGAAATTCAGCAGATGCGTGTGGCAGGAGCTATCTCCAAAGCAGCTCTGCGCGTAGCAGGCACTATGGCCATTCCAGGTGTAACAACCGCAGCGATTGACCGTGCTGTTGAAGACTATATTCGGGCGCAGGGAGCAAAACCTACCTTCAAGGGCTATGGGGGCTTTCCGGGAAGTATCTGTGCATCTCCTAATGCTCAAATTGTCCATGGTATTCCAAGCGAGAATACGGTCTTACAAGCGGGCGATATTCTTTCAATCGATACGGGCGCTACCAAGGATGGTTGGGTAGGGGATAACGCATGGACCTTTTTGGTGGGCGAAGTTGCGCCTGAAATACAGGGTTTATGCGAAATTACGCGAGACTGCCTCGTGGCAGGTATTGAACAAGCAGTGCCGGGCAACCGTCTGGGCGATATTGGCTATGCTGTGCAACGCCTCGCGGAGGCTCATGGCTACGGCGTCGTGCGTGAATATGTTGGCCATGGTGTAGGCCGTAAAATGCACGAGGATCCCAATGTCCCTAACTACGGTCGTCCTGGTCGTGGCGTAAAGCTCCAGGTAGGTATGGTTATTGCGATTGAGCCTATGATTACGCTTGGTAGCTACGATACGCGCATTTGGTCCAATGGTTGGACCGTGCAGACCGCTGATGGCTTGGCGGCGGCGCACTATGAAAACACCGTTGCGATTACGGCGGATGGACCTCTCATCTTAACGGCTGATGAGTTGGGACCCTGGTGTGCCATGCATGGCGGGATCGAGTCCGAAGGAGAAGCACCCCGCGATACCGAAAGGCCCGAGCAAGAAGTGTCGCAGAAACCTCTGGCTGAGCCAGATGATGCTTCGGATGGCATTTCTCCCGATAGCACTGCCGCAGAAACCTCTGGCTGAGCCAGATGATGCTTCGGATAGCATTTCTCCCGATAGCACTGCCGCAGAAACCTCTGGCTGAGCCAGATGATGCTTCGGATAGCATTTCTCCCGATAGCACTGCCGTTCTGCCTCTGTAGTTAGATGTTATTTTTTCTCAAACCCAGCTCAATGTCTTGTGAGCTGGGTTTTTTGTGCGCGAGCTTTACGAGTGTGTGACTATCTCGTGTGCTCATGAGCTACCCAGCGCTATCCGCGAACCTGCAACCTTCAACGAAAAACGACCCTAAAGCGAAGAGCTTGCGAATAGTTTGTGAAATTCAAGTAAGACTTTGCAGAACAGAGGGGGATAACTCGACTTTAGTTGCAGAGGCGATTATTATTGACTATTGCTGTCATTGTGCGATTTTGCTCTGACAGTGGTGAGATTTGGCGAGGAGAGAGCAGGACAGGTGAGCAAGCAAAACGCAATCGAGCTAGAAGGCAAGGTCGTTGAGCCTTTGCCGAATGCAATGTTTAACGTCGAGCTCGAGAACGGCAAGACCATTCTGTGCACCATTTCAGGCAAGATTAGGATGAACTACATCCGTATCCTGCCCGGCGACCGTGTTGTCGTCGAGATTTCTCCCTACGATCTTACAAAAGGACGCATTACCTACCGTTACAAGTAGACAATGTGTCCGGGCGGACGTCTTGACTCGCCACAGCCAAGGCCAAGCCATGCAAGGACACAGCCGGGAATTCACGCCAGCGGCTGGGCGATGACATAGTTCGGACCGGCACTACCGGAAGGAAAGACAAAATGAAGGTACGTCCTTCGGTCAAGAAGATGTGCGACAAGTGCAAAATTGTACGCCGCCATGGCAAGGTTTTTGTAATCTGCGAAAACCCTCGTCACAAGCAGCGTCAAGGTTAAGGGGGCAACAAGTTGGCACGTATTAACGGCGTCGACCTGCCGCGTGACAAGCGCGTTGAGGTTGGCCTCACCTACCTTTATGGCATCGGCCAGACAAGCGCCACCAAAATCTGCGAGGCCTGCGAGATCTCCACGGAGACCCGCGTTAAGGACCTTACAGAAGACGAGGTGACCAAGATCCGCGATTACATCGATGCAAACTTTACGACGGAGGGTGACCTTCGCCGCGAGCGTCGTACGAATATCGCCCGTCTGATGGAGATTGGCTGCTACAAGGGCCTGCGTCACCGCAAGGGCCTTCCTGTAAACGGCCAGCGCACCCACACTAACGCACGCACCCGTAAGGGTCCGCGTCGTCAGGTCGGTGGAAAGAAGAGGGGATAACGCATGCCGCAGAAGAAAAACGTTCGCAACACGCGCGTGCGTCGTGCGGACCGCAAGAACATTGCAGTAGGCCAGGCACACATTAGGTCTACCTTTAACAACACGATCATTTCGATTACCGACGCACAGGGCAACGTAATTGCTTGGCAGTCTGGTGGCACCGTTGGCTTTAAGGGCTCTCGTAAGTCCACGCCCTTTGCAGCACAGGTTGCAGCAGAGGCTTGCGCCAAGGCAGCTATGGAGCACGGCCTGCGTAAGGTTACCGTTTTTGTGAAGGGCCCTGGTTCGGGTCGCGAGACCGCCGTTCGTAGCCTCCAGGCCGCAGGTCTTGAGGTTTCTGGTATCCAGGACAAGACTCCCATCCCCCACAACGGTTGCCGTCCTCGCAAGCGTCGCCGCAACTAATCAGGAAGGACAGACAAAATGGCAGTTGATAGGACTCCTGTCCTCAAGAGGTGCCGCGCGCTCGACATCGATCCCGCGGTGATGGGTTATAACAAAAAGTCTCACCGCGAGCCCAAGCAGTCTCGCCGCCAGCCGTCTGAGTACGGCCAGCAGCTCCGCGAGAAGCAGAAGGCAAAGTTTATCTACGGTGTTCTTGAGAAGCAGTTCCGTATTTATTACAAGCGCGCAATCCGTGTTGAGGGCATTACCGGTGACAACCTGATGGCACTCCTCGAGAGCCGTCTGGACAACGTTGTCTTCCGTCTCGGCTTTGCTCGCACGCGTCGTGAGGCTCGTCAGACTGTCCGTCACGGTCACATCATCGTGAACGGCAAGCGTGTCGATATTCCTTCTTATCAGGTTCAGACTGGCGATGTTGTTGCAGTTGCTCCTGAGTACAAGGATCTTCTCCCCATCAAGGAGGCAGTCATTGCTTCTGAGCACATGACTGTTCCTGCCTGGCTGGAAGTTGACATCGAGAAGCTGTCTGGCACCGTTCTTCAGGTCCCGACTCGCGATCAGATTGACCTCGTCAATGACGAGACAATCGACCCGCAGCAGATCGTCAACCTGTACTCCCGTTAAACCGGTAAGTCAGGAGGATTTACATGTCCGAGTTCATTCGGCCAGAAGTTTCGGTGGAAGAGATTAGCGAGCACATCGCACGTATCAGCGCAGAGCCGCTGGAGCGTGGCTATGGCGATACGCTGGGCAACTCGCTACGTCGAGTTCTGCTTTCCTCTCTTGAGGGCGCAGCCGTTGAGGCAATCAAAATCGATGGTGTTCAGCATGAGTTCACCACCGTGCCTGGCGTCTACGAGGATGTCACCGATATCGTTCTTAACGTTAAGGGCCTTGTGTTCCGTGCAAATGGTACGGGTGATGAGGCTATTGCCACCATCAACGTTGATGGCCCCATGACCGTCACGGGCGGGGATTTCCAGATTCCTGCTGAGTTTGATTTGGTCAATAAGAGCCAGGTTATTTGCCACCTCGGCGAAGGCCAGCACCTTACGATGTCTATGCGCATCGCTTGTGGTCGTGGCTATGTGTCGGGCGATGACAACGATCACGGCAATCCTATTGGGGTTATCGCGATTGACTCTCTGTATTCGCCTGTTCGTCGTTGTGCCAAAGTTGTTACCCCGTGCCGCGTTGGTCAGCATACCGACTATGACCGCCTCGTGCTTGAGGTGGAGACCGATGGCTCGATCTCCCCGCGCGATGCCGTTGTCGAGGCTGCCAACATCATCAATCAGCACATGGCTGCGTTCATGACGCTAACTGATGAGGAGGAGCCTGTTGAAGACACCTCCATCTTTGCGACGGGCGAAGAGGAAGAGGACAACACCGACCTCGATAGGGCAATTGAGAGCCTGCAGCTATCTGTGCGTTCTTACAACTGCCTCAAGCGTGCTGGTATTCACTCTGTGCGCCAGCTTGTCGAGTTCTCTGAGAACGACCTGCTCAACATTCGCAACTTCGGCGTCAAATCCATCGAGGAAGTCAAAGACAAGCTCGAGGATATGGGCCTGGGACTTAAGGCCTAGTCGTCCGCACCTTTTAGAGGAGTAGCAAGACCATGAGACACAATAAAAAGAAGGGTATGAAGCTCGGCACCGATGCGAGCCACACCAAGGCAATGAAGAAGAGCCTTGTTTGCGCCCTGCTTTCTAACGATCGTATTAAGACTCTGGATCAGCGCGCCAAGGCGATCCGTCCTGAGGTTGACAAGATCATTACTTGGGCAAAGCGTGGCGACATTGCCGCTCGCCGCATGGCTATTGCCAAGCTGGGCGACAAGAACGTTGTTGCCGAGGTCTTTGACCGCGCAGCTCAGGGCCAGTGGGATGGTCGCAATGGTGGCTATACCCGCATCATGAAGCTTGGCCCCCGCAAGGGCGATGGCGCTGAGGTTGTCATCATCGAGCTCGTTACCGAGCCCGTTGCCCCCAAGGCTACCGCTAAGGTTACCAAGGTCGTTGAGCCCGCTCCTGCTAAGGAAGAGGCTCCTGAGGCTGAGGAGACCGCTGAGGCGGCTGAGTAAAGCTCTCGTTTTATGTATGTTCAAAGGGGTCTGGACTTGTGCCAGGCCCTTTTTGCCATCTGGAGATACCAGACTTTTGCAAGAGTAAAAGGTGGGCTATGACTGAGGCAGCGGGAACTGAGGCAGCAGGAACCATTGTTGTGTGCCTAGGCTATAGAGGAACAGATTTTGCTGGCTTTGCTGAGCAACCAGGACAGCGTAGCGTTGCAGGTGAGCTGCGGCGCGCTCTAGAAACTGCTTTACGGCGTCCTGTTGAGCTCGAATGTGCGGGCCGTACGGATGCAGGTGTGCACGCACAGGCACAGTATGTGAGTTTTTTGGCTGATGCTAACGAGCTTCAACGGCAAGGAAGGCGCCTTAAAGCATCTCTTGTCGCGCTAACCCCAGATGATATTTCTATTGCAGGACTCTATCAGGCTCCAGCGGGTTTCTCAGCTCGATTTGATGCCATAGAGCGTCACTATCGCTATCGAATCTCCGTAGGCAATGCGCGCCCCGTATTGTCATGGGGACATGCATGGTGGCTGCGTAGTGCACGCACACTTAATGTGGAGCAGATGAATAATGCAGCCACAGCGCTTCTGGGCGAGCATGATTTTCGCAGTTTTTGTAAGGCAAGCTCCGTTGCTCTTCTTGATGAAGCAGGGCGCTCTACCTCACGTTGCGTGACAAAGCTTGAGGTATCACAGCTCGAGGAGGCGGGTGAGCAGCTCGTTGTTGTAGATGTGGCAGGTAATGCTTTTTTGCACAATATGGTGCGCATCATTACAGGATCTTTGGTGGAAGTGGGGCGCGGACATCGTGAGCCCGACTGGCTTGCGGAAGCCCTGCAAGCGCGCAACCGCACCGCAGCGGGTCCTACAGCACCTGCAGAAGGGCTCTGCTTTGCTGCAGTAAGGTATCCCCAAGCTGCGCTAAAACCTTGGGATTAAGAACCTCTAGACATCCGGCAAGGTCGGCTATACTCAGTCAAGAGAAATTGTATGTGTTGAAGGCGAGGAGATTTTTATGCTGCACAAACGCGAACGCTTTGAGCGCACAGACGTACCTCGTAGCGATAGGGCTGGCTTGGTTTTAGCTTGTGCTGCGGCCGCATTTGTGTTGATTGGTCTTGTCATCTCACTGCGCTGGAGTTGGGTTATGGCGCATCGCGATGTCAACCTAGGCGATAGAACCCTCAAAGCATCTATCAAGTCGCAAGGTGAAATTACAGCACCCAAAGGCTATAAAACTTCCAGCGACAACTTTACCAATGTGGTGATTTTTTCGGTTGATAATCCCCATGCAGCAAAGCCCAAGCTACATGCTATTCAGCTTCTATCGATTAACGTGAGCAAGGGTACGGGTAGTTTAGTGAGTATTCCTGCGGATACAAAGCTTACAACTGATAAAGGTGACACAACGCTTTCTGCTCGCTTTGATGCTTTGGGCGCCTCGGAATGCATTGCCCCTTTGTCACGCGCGATGAATGTGCACGTAACTCACGCAATCGTAGGCACAGATGATATTTGGGAGCAGATTGCCCAGGTCAAAGATGCTGGCATGCAGTCGCTTATTGGTGCATCCACAAAGATTTTGGAGTCTCTTAAATCTGATATGACTTTTGGTGAGATGACTGATCTTGCCGAGCGTGCACTTTCTATTGGCCTTAACAAGCTGGCACGCAGTGAGGCTCCTGTTGCCGATGCCAAACTCAAAGATGGCACGCAAGCTAAATCTATTGATGCTAATAAGCTCAATGAGGCCTTGGGTACGCAGGTAGCAGCTAAGTAATGCCTGAGCTAAGCAAAACTTGTGCAAGCATTATCCACATTGCTGGAATATCCGTGAGCAGTGGCAAGATTTGCTGATATAAATTCTTTGAGGCGCGATAATCAAGAGGAGAATAGTAGAAGACGATATAGATGTTGTTGTTCGTGGTGTCGTTTGTATTTTGAGTCATTGCTCAAAAGGAGCTTCCAGATAGATGAGCAGGCTTTTTGACAAGCCCTTAGTTTCGATTGTGATGCCCGCCCACAATGTGGATGGCAGCATCTGTCGTGCTGTTGAAAGTCTTCAGCGTCAGACCTGTGAGAACTTTGAATTACTTGCCGTTGATCTGAATTCGGATGACCGTACAAGCGACATACTCGAACGTATGGCAGATAGAGATATCCGAATCACAATTTTGCATCAAAGTGATGATGATTCTCAGTTGGCGCTCAATTGCGCGCTTGATCAGCTAAGAGGTACGTATCTCCTGTTTGTACGGGGCAATGACTGGCTTGAGCCTTCTGCATTGGAAGAATTACTCCACGTGATGGAGCAGAGCAATTCCGATCTTGTGCTGTCTTCCTACTACATTGATAGCTATTTTGGGCAAAGCGAGTGTATCTCCAAACAATGTAGGTGCACGGAGGAGAGTTTTGATACGCAAGCAGATTTTAGGACTGCTGCCTGGCGTTTATTTAAAGAAGGCCAGTTGGATGATCTTTGGGGCAAGCTTTTCAAACTCAATCGCGTAAAGCAGCTCAATATTCATTTTCGCAAGCAAAGCTTTGACGGTCAGTGTTTTGTGCTGGATTATGTGCGCGATATTGAACGTGTCGCCACAGAGGCACAGCCTCGCTATCACCATTGTATTGAGGGCAATACTGTCCATCGTGGACAGTGGGGAGATAGTCTCTATCAGCAGCTTCAAGATGAGCATAAGGAGCTGCTTGAACTCTACCATCACTGGGGACTTGATGGCGATCCTGCAAGTATTGAGGTTATCCAGCGACTCTACATCAAAGGTTTTCTTGGCCTTATGAGGCGCCTTTGTGACTCCTCCTGCAAAATGCCGGCGGCTGAAAAGCGCAAGCTGGTACGTCAGATGGTTTCAGACGACGCTATACAACTAGCTGCGCGTATGGCACGACCTGAGGGACGTTGGGATTTTCTGATGCTTGCGGCTCTTCGTACACGCAATATTGCGCTGCTTATGGCGGGCGGAAGCTTTGGGGCACATCTTATGCATCACAATGCAAAAATGTCTTTGCGTAAGAAAAAATAGTGCTAAATACTATGGCGTTTAGGTGCGCTAAGTGTTGCATGGGCGTTTCCTTTTATTTATTTTTCGCTTCTCTACACATAAAAATGTATAATAACCTCACCACGTAGGACTTTCACGCATTAAGTTGCAAGGGGGATGGGCATGGGGCCCATCCGGTCGTACGTGCGAAAGGGGTCCGGCGAAAGCCAGAGAAAAGAGGAATAGCCATGAAGTACACCAATTGCTTTATCGACACATCATCTACCAGCGATTCTGCTCCAAACAAGCACCATATGAATCGCCGTAGTTTCCTCAAGGCCTCTGGACTCGCGACCATTACCCTGGGCGGAATGGCATTTTTAACGGCTTGTGGACCTGCTCCCGAAGGTACGAGTGGTTCGGCTGCCAGCAGCTCTGCTTCCCCAAAGCATACGTTTGGCTCTGAGGGCAAAATGCGTGTGGGTATGGAAGCCAACTATGCTCCGTATAACTGGCAAACGGATACTCCTAGTGATTACACGCTGCCTATTGAAAATGTTTCGGGAGCTTATGCCGATGGGTATGACGTGCAATTTGCAAAGATTATTGCTGAGGCCATGGAGTTAGAGCCTGTTGTTGTTGCTATGAGCTTTGATGGTTTGGTCGAGGCGTGCAAAAAGGGTCAGATTGACATCATTTGTGCTGGTATGACTGCGACGCCTGAGCGCGCCGAATCCGTTGACTTTTCTGATCCGTATCTTGAGGACACAGTTGCTGTTATCACCAAGAAGAACTCACAGTTTGCTGGCGCCACCAGTCTTAAGGATTTATCAGGCGCCACGATAGTGGGACAGAAGAGCACCTTCTACGATGAGGCAATTGACCAAATTCCCAATGTGAATCACGTAGATGGTCTCGAGTATGCCCCCGATGTCGTAGCGCAGCTACAAAACGATCAGGTTGAGGCCATTACCTATTCGGGTGCGAGCGCCTCCAAACTCCTTGAGACATATACAGATTTTGTTGTCTGCAAGCTTGAGGATGGCTTTACTGGAGACTATAAGTCCAATAACGACAACGCTGCTATTGCCAAGGGCCAAGATGATGTCCTAAAGAAGATTAATGCTGCTATTGCCGACGTTCCTACCAAGGAGCGCGACGAAATGTGGACTGCCTGCAACGAGCGTATGCCTCAGTAGCGCTATAGCATCCCTCGCTTGCTTCTATACATTCTTCGGAAGGATACATCCAGATGGATGACTCACACACGCAGGGCCGTATAAAGCGGCTGTGCCAGTTTGTGCAGACCGACCATCGTTATGTGGTGTTGGCTACAAGCGTCATTGCGCTAATCGGTCTGTGGTTTTCAATGCAACCTCGCTCACGAATGAGTTTTTTGGCGCCCGTATATGCGCTTGAACTGCTTATGTACTATCTGCTGTTAGCATGGATGATTTTTGCTGCGGCAGCGTTGCTGTTCAAGCTTGCAATGTGGCACAACTATGCCGAGCGATCGCCTTTTGCACGTAAGCCTTTGGTGAGCGTGGAGCGTTATGCTTCCTATGCGGTGTCTCTTATTGCAGCTGTGCTCTTTGTAGACCGTGCAGTTATGGGCGTGGTATCTTCGGCAGCAACCGCTATTGGGGCTGACAAGATTCCACACAGCGGTTTGGAAGCAGCGCTGTACATGCTCTATGAGGGGCGTGCGCTTTTCCGTACGGGCATTCTTACCACGGTTGAGTTGGCTGTTTTTGGCACAGTCATTGCGTTTTTCTTGGCACTGTTAATGGCCACACTGCGTTTGCTCAAGATTGATCGCTCGGACAATGATTTAGTGCGTTTCTTTAAGGCCGTAGGATCTGGGTTTGCCAAACTTTACTCAACTGTTGTACGCGGTACGCCCATGATGGTACAGGCGCTAATTATTTATAATGCAGGATTTGCCGTGTTGCTAGGTACGGGTATGAGTTCGGGACAGATTCGCTTGGTGTGGTCAACGTTTATCGCTGGCCTAGTAACGGTGTCTCTCAACTCCACTGCCTACATGATGGAGGTGTTGCGCGGCGGTATCGAGTCAGTCGATGCAGGCCAGACCGAGGCAGCACGTTCGCTCGGTCTTTCTCAGTGGCAGACTTTGCTGCGTGTGGTGTTTCCTCAGGGTATTAAGTTTGCTATCCCAGGTCTTTCTAACGAGCTCGTTATTAATATCAAGGACTCGTCAGTACTATCTGTTATTGGTGTGGTCGAGCTGATGTATGAGTCTCGTGCTATGGCTGGTATTTATTACAAGAATATCGAGGTTTACCTGGTTGCCGCAGTGTTCTATCTGATTTTGACGGCAGTGGCAACGTATTTGCTCAATAGGCTTTCCAGGTATTTGGATGCACCTCGGTTGGAGCAAACCTCCGACTCCATTCACGCCGCGGTCGCTGCGGACAAGTAGTAAGGAGTAGCGATGACTATCAATACTCAAACCATTCGTGAGCCGGATACTGCTGAAGAGCTCCTGGTGCGCATTGAGGGTCTGCGCAAGTGTTTTGGCAATCATGAGGTGCTCAAAGATATCAATCTAACTGTTAACAGAGGCGAAGTTGTTACCATTATCGGCGCATCTGGTTCGGGCAAATCAACTTTGCTGCGTTGCATTAATTTGCTTGAGACGCCCGATTCAGGTCATGTGTGGTTTCATGGCAGCGATCTTGCGGCTGAGCATGTAGATGTCAATCGCCTGCGTCAAAACATCGGTATGGTATTTCAGAGCTTTAATCTGTTCAACAATATGAACGTGTTGGGAAATTGCACGTTGGCGCCGGTTCTGCTTAAAAAGGTGACAAAAGCAGAGGCAGAAAAGACGGCGTTGCAACGTTTGGATGAGGTTGGACTCAAGGATTTTGCAGGCGCTGCGGTAAACACGCTTTCGGGTGGACAAAAGCAGCGTGTCGCGATTGCGCGAGCGCTCTGCATGGAGCCTATCCTTATGCTTTTTGATGAGCCAACAAGTGCGCTTGACCCTGAGATTGTTGGTGAGGTTCTCGAAATTATGCGTCGTCTTGCCGAACAGGGCATGACCATGGTGGTTGTGACCCATGAGATGGACTTTGCCAAAAATGTCTCTGACAAAGTTGTCTTTATGGATGAGGGCATTATTGCCGAGGAAGGCCATCCCAAAGACATGTTTACCCATCCCCAATACGAGCGTACGCGTGCGTTCTTGTCTCGCTATTTGGAAGATACGAACGCTGAATAAGATGGGCGCGAGCCGGACGGCACACTTTTGGTTTTGGGTGGATACCGTATCTCAGGTGGTCTTATTTTTGCGCCTTGCTTTGACAGTTCTGGGGTGAGGCGCGCAGTGGAGGCGTTTTTGGTAGGATTCCGACCAAAAACGCCTCCTCGGGGCTAAAACTTTTAACTATCTCAGCGGTTAGGTGAAAAAATCGCCTCAAATGCCTCCTCGGGGCTAATACTTTTAACTATTCCGGTGAGCGGGGCGAGAAGATCGCCTGCAATCAGCCAGACATCTACGCATTTGTCGTGTTGTTAAGCAGAAAAGATCTGCTTGCCTCCGAGATAGGTGGCAAGGCAGTGTGCTTGCTGAATTTCTTCAGGCTCACAGGTGAGAAAGTTTGTGTCCCATACCGCTAAGTCAGCAAGCATACGGGGTGCTAACAACCCTAACTCATGCGCACGGCCCACTGCCGCTGCGCTGCCATAGGTATACGCGCGCAAAGCATCTGCGTGACTGATGCAGTGTTCGGGATGCCAACCACCTTGGGGTAGGTGAGTTGTGGGCATCTGACGCGTGATGGCGCAATACAGCACGTCCTGACTGGTAGGGGGTACCACAGGTGAATCTGTACCAAATGCAAGAGTAGCACCTGCCTGTAGAAACGCCTCAAAAGGCCACATGCGGGCGGCGCGCTCAGATCCTAAGTCACGGTCGGGCTGAGACAGGTCGATGACCACATGCGGTGGTTGCACAGAGGCAACAACGTGTATCTTTGCAAAGCGGTCAAGATCTGCGGGTTGGATATCTTCAATATGTTCAAGCGTGTGGGCGCCTTGTTTTGGTTGACCATAAAGACGAGTTGCTTCCTCAAAAATATTGAGAGCTTCATGAACGGCTTGGTCGCCAATGGTATGAATGCGCACAGCATGGCCGTGGCTAGCCGCTGAAAGTACGAGCGAACGCATGCGCTCGGGTGCAACGGTAGGTCGTCCGACATCTCCTGAAAAATATGCATTGGTATAGGGCTCGCTGCACCAGGCGGTGTGCGCAGAGCTGACCCCGTCAAAGAATTGCTTGAAGCCGGGGGCTTGGAGCATGGTGCCTGTGAGTTCGCCCTGCATGTCCTCAAGGTTTGATTCGTTTTCAGTGAGAGTGGGGAAGAGATGCGCGCGAAGTGTGAGTTCATCCGCATTGAGGAGACGCTGGTAGATGTCAGGGCGAATGGAGTCTGCACCAGGGATAAGTGAAAGCGCCATATCACAAACTGAGGTGATACCCATGCTGGATAGGCGCTGAAAATAGCTGCGGTATACCTGCATGAGCGCCTCATCAGGCAGTAGTTCAACAAGGCGAGCGACATAGGCCATTCCAGCTGCTTCACGGAGAACTCCCGTGAGATGTCCCTGAGCATCACGATCAAAACTTCCACCCGCAGGTGGCTGAGTAGCATCGCTTATACCGAGCTCCGTCATGCCATACGAATTGAGCCAGAGCGTGTGAGCATCCCCTGAGTAAAGCGCGACAGGACGATCGGGAAAGGCCGCATCAAGGGAATGGCGCGTCGGTGCAGCAGTGGGGTCTGTCCAAAAGGATTGACGCCAACCATGCGTAAGTACCCAATCCTGCGTATCAGGCAGAGTTGTTGCAAAACTAACAAGATGTGCCACCTCGTCCGTTTCGCTTGTTCCAACATATTGATCAGCAAGCGTGGAGGGAAAAAGCGCAGAATGCAATACGTGTTGATGCGCATCATGAAAGCCTGGACAGATAAATTTTTCACCGTAATCAATGAGCTGAGTCTGAAAATCACAGAGCTCATCAGCCCGCTCATAGGGAAGCACTGCTGCGATGCTTCCCTGCGTGATGCCCAAAGCAAGTGCTTGTGTTTTGTTGGTTTTACCTGTAAAGACGTTTTTTGAACGAATAACTAGTTCGACTGCCATGTGACCTTCTTTTAACTAACCTGATGTCTATCGGTTTGAGTGGGATACTAAATTCCAAACGACACTTTAGCCATAGCGGCAAGCGATAGGGTGATTACGCGTTGCCGTAGAGGTGGATGGCATAAAAAAGACGGCCTCTGGCATTTGCCAGAGGCCGTTGGGGGCCACTAACTCATGAAACTTAAGAATTAGTTCTCGTTGCGCTTGCGCAAAACAGTTGCAGCTGCGGCAAGCAGACCACCAGCGAGAGCGAGTGCTGCTGCAGGAAGAGCAGTAGCAGCTACATCAGAGGTCTGAGGGAGAGCAGAGCGCTTCTTTACGACCTTGGTTTGGGCAATGTGCTTGGGCTGGGGCTTAGCCTCAGGCTTGGGCTCGGGCTTGGGATTGGGCTTGGGATTGGGCTCAGGATTGGGCTTGGGATCAGCCTTTTGAACCAAAACGGTTGCCTGGATAGCCTCGGGATCGGTGGCTTCAGAATCTTTTCCACTCTCATTTTGGACAGTGGTCCAAGTAAAAGGAAAAAGGATAGTATGGCCATGCAAAGTGGCAATGGCGCTCATCTGGCCTTTGACCGTGCCCTTAATGACAGACTTTTTACCCGGCTCTGCAGTTTCGGATACCTTAATGCCAGAAACTTTCGCGGTCATCTCAGAAGCGCAGGCCTTAACCGCAGTCTTCAAATCCGCGTAGGTTTTGATGGTATCGGCATTGAGTTTTACCTTGATAGTGAGTTTATTGCCCTCAAAAATGGGAGTACCATCAATTTCGAACTTACCAAAATGAATCAGCTCGATAGCATCAAGGTCAGTTTGAGTAAAGCTCAAATCCTCGCCTAGCTCCAAGGTAATCTCAAAGGTTGAGTTGACGTCGGAAAGCTGAATGGTACTAGTGTCACCGACGCCGTACTTCTTCTCAATCTTGTCCATCTGGCCAACAATCTTGTCTACAATAAGTTTGCCTGTGGCAGAAAAAGTGCTGCCCTGCTTTACCGTGTACGGTTTTGATGAGGTGGTATCACCGTTAATCAGCAAATCGCCATCAAGCGTTTCCTTTTCCTCGGGGGCGACAATGACCTCAGGAGTGGCTGCAGCGATGGTCTCAGGAGCTTCGGTGGCAGGAGTGGCCTCAGCCTCGGGGGTGGCAGTGGCCTCAGGAGTGGCTGCAGCGAAGGTCTCAGGAGCTTCGGCCTCAGCCTCGGGGGCGGCAGTGGCCTCGGGAGCTTCCTCAGCAGATGCTGCTACGGCGGTAGCAACAATTGCGTCATTATTGTTGGTAGGTGCGTCCTCTGCTGCATATGCATTTACCGCAACAAAGGGCGAAGCAAGTGCGCAGGACAGAGCGGCAGCAACGGCTGCCTTTGCAAGAGTTCCGGACTTTACGTTCATATGCACTTCTCCTTTTATTAGCTGTTTACGGGCTGGGGAATATCTAGGACAGATGTTCCCTGTAAACGGACTTAGCTATAATTCTACTAGAAAAACATAAAAAGTCATCCAACAAATCTTAATAATGGGGTTTTGCCATGACATATCCACGGCAGGTTGAATATCAACTTCAACCGAACTTTGTCGGCGCTTGGGTATTTGTGATGACAGGCAAGGCGGTATCATAGATACAGGCTCGCTATTGTTGCCCAAGGAGGACTCCATGCAGGACGGTTTTGTCAAGGTTGCAGCCCGTACGCCTGAGATTCGCGTTGCCGATGTTGCCTATAACACCAAAGCGATTCTCTCGGAGATTCGTGACGCCTATGAGCACAATGGAGCAAAAATTATCGTTTTGCCAGAGCTCTGTGTAACGGGCTATACGTGCGCGGATCTCTTCTGGCAGGACGCTCTGCTTGATGCAGCTGAGCGTGCGCTTAGCAAAATTGCCGAAGCCACAGCTGACTACGATGCCATTATCTTTTTTGGTGCGCCCCTGCGCAGCAATGCAAAACTTTATAACTGTGCAGTTGCCGTGAGCCATGGTGAGATTTTGGGCATCGTGCCAAAGCAAAATATTCCTAACTACAACGAATTTTACGAAGGCCGTTATTTTTCTGCTGGTTGTGAAGACGGGATGATTGTGGACCTGCCTTTTGCAGGAGAGTTTGGCATAGCTTTTGGTGCCAAGCAAATTTTTACTTGCGAATCGATGCCCGAGCTCAAAATTGCCGTGGAGATTTGTGAGGACCTCTGGGTGGCAAATCCCCCATCGACCAACCATGCTCTTGCTGGGGCAACAGTGATAGTAAATCTTTCAGCGAGTAATGCCATTGTTGGTAAGGCTGATTATCGTCGCGGACTTGTCACAAGCCAATCTGCACGTTTGCTAGCTGCCTATATTTATGCAAGTGCTGGGGAAGGTGAGTCAACCCAGGATGTGGTTTATTCTGGCCATGACATGATTGCCGAAAATGGCGTTTTGCTTGCTGAAAGTCTGCCTTTTGGTGATGGCTGTGCGGCAAGCGAGGTGGATATTTCTCTGCTTGCAGCTGAGCGCCGTCGTCAGTCTACCTTCCAGCCAAGTTATGCTTCTGAGCTTGAGGGGGGCTATGTGCATGTCGCCTTTACCTTGGAAAAGGCTGCAACTAAGCTTACGCGCTTTGTAGACCCCCATCCTTTTGTGCCAGACAATCCCGCAACGCGCGCTCAGCGTTGCGAAGACGTACTGTCGATTCAGGCACATGGCTTGGCTCGCCGCCTGACTCATACGCGCTCGACACATGCGGTGGTAGGCGTATCGGGTGGTCTGGATTCGACGCTTGCCTTGTTGGTGACGGCGCGCGCGTTTGATCTGGTGGGGCTTGACTGTGCGGGAATCATCGCGGTAACTATGCCTGGTTTTGGCACGACCGACCGCACGCATTCCAATGCGCAGGAGTTAGCAGATGCTTTGGGCTGTGAGCTGCGTGAAGTGTCCATCGCTGCAGCTGTGCGTCAGCATTTTGCCGATATTGGGCAGGATGAAACGGTACACGACGTGACTTACGAAAATGCCCAAGCGCGTGAACGTACACAGATTTTGATGGATATTGCCAACAAAGACGGCGGCTTGGTCATTGGGACGGGCGACCTATCCGAGCTGGCGCTGGGCTGGGCCACTTACAATGGTGACCACATGAGCATGTATGGTGTTAACGGTGGTGTGCCAAAGACGCTGGTGAGATACTTAGTTAACCATGTAGCGGATACCACGAGCTCAGCTGCGCTGTCGCGCGTCTTGCTTGACGTGCTCGATACACCAGTGTCGCCAGAGCTTCTACCTGCCTCAGTTGATGGCACAATTTCTCAGCGCACTGAGGATTTGGTGGGGCCCTATGAACTGCACGATTTCTTCTTGTATCAAGTGTTGAGGCGTGGCTTTGCTCCGCGCAAAGTGTTCCGTTTGGCATGCTATGCGCTCGGCGACAGTTATGATGCGGCGACCATAAAGATGTGGTTGAAGACGTTTTATCGGCGCTTCTTTGCGCAGCAGTTCAAGAGAAGCTGTTTGCCTGATGGGCCAAAGGTAGGCTCGGTGGCAGTAAGTCCTCGTGGCGATTTGCGTATGCCCTCCGATGCCCAGGCAAGCCTCTGGCTCGCCGAACTCGAGCATCTTGATGATTAGCCCGCTATAGCCCTATGCTCGTAGAGGTTTATCCCCCTCTCAGGCGCTTTGCTTGGCAAAATTGCACCATGCTGGAACCAAGCAGAGCAAGAGAGCTTGCTGCCTAAGCTCCACCGAACTTACCATAGAAGCACACTTAATAAACCTAAGTGTGGCAATAGCAGATTTTTTTCCAATTCCGTTGTTATATTTTGCATATCTGGGTATTATTCCTAGCGTTGGCAGTTAAGAAGGACGGGCTTGGCCCGCACCGCTTGCAAACAAGCGCCGCATGGCGCAGAAGGAGGTTTTAATCATGACATTGAAGCCGCTGGGTGATCGCATTCTCGTTAAGCCCGCTCCCAAGGAGGAGAAGACTTCCTCTGGTCTCTACATCAGCTCTGGCGCACAGGAAAAGCCTCAGCGCGGTCAGGTTATTGCTGTAGGCGAGGGTAAGCGCGACCAGAATGGCAATCGTATCCCCGTAGATGTCCAGAAGGGCGACGAGGTGTACTACGGCAAGTTTGGTGGTAACGACGTCAAAATTGATGGCGAGGACTTCCTGCTGCTCCGTGCAGATGATATCTACGCCATTATTAGCGAGTAAGTAGCTCGTTTACTAGCCGCTTTGCTGACAAGCAGCGCAAAACTTTTTGATTGAGTATTCCTACAAGGAGGAAAACAATGGCAAAGGATATTACCTTCGGCACCGATGCGCGTGCCAAGCTCGCCAAGGGTGTTAACACTCTTGCCGATGCAGTTACTACAACCCTTGGCCCTAAGGGTCGCTATGTTGCACTTCAGCGTAGCTACGGTGCCCCCACCATTACCAACGACGGCGTTTCTGTTGCCAAGGAGATTGAGCTTAAGGACCCCGTTGAGAACATGGGTGCTCAGCTGGTAAAAGAAGTTGCTACCAAGACTAATGACACGGTTGGTGACGGTACTACCACCGCAACTTTGCTTGCACAGGTTATCGTTAATGAGGGCCTTCGCAATGTGGCAGCTGGTGCAAATCCCATCGCTATTCGTCGTGGTATTGACAAGGCAGTTGCAGCCGCTGTTGAGGAGATGAAGGGTTCTGCGCAGGACGTCTCCACCAAAAAGCAGATTGCTTCCGTTGGTACCATTTCTGCTGGCGACCCCCAGATTGGTGCCAAGATTGCCGACGCAATGGACGTTGTCGGCAAGGATGGTGTTATCACAGTTGACGAGTCTCAGACCTTTGGCATTGATATTGACACTGTTGAGGGTATGCAGTTTGACAAGGGCTACATCTCTCCGTACTTTGCAACTGAGCAGGACACCATGACCGCTGAGCTGCAAAATCCCTACATTCTGCTGACCGACCAGAAGATTTCTAACGTTCAGGACGTTATGCCTATTCTTGAGGCAGTTGCCAAGTCTGGTAGTCCTTTGCTGCTTATTGCTGAGGACGTTGACGGTGAAGCTCTGGCATCGTTGATTCTCAACAAGATTCGTGGTGCTCTCCAGGTTGCAGCTGTCAAGGCTCCTGGCTACGGTGATCGTCGTAAGCGCATGATTGAGGACATTGCTGTGCTTACGGGCGGCCAGGTCGCTATGAAGGAGCTCGGCGTCACCCTTTCTGATGTGACTGCTGAGATGCTCGGCCGCGCTAAGTCCGTCAAGATTACCAAGGACAACACCACTATCGTTGGTGGTTCTGGCTCCAAGGAAGCCATTGACGAGCGTGTTGCTCAGATTAAAAACGAAATTGAGAACACCACTTCTGATTTTGACCGCGAGAAGCTTCAGGAGCGTCTGGCCAAGCTTTCCGGTGGTGTTGCCGTTATCAAGGTTGGCGCTGCTACCGAAGTTGAGCTCAAAGAGGTCAAGCACCGCATTGAGGACGCGCTTCAGGCCACTCGTGCCGCTGTTGAGGAGGGTATTGTCGCAGGTGGCGGCGTTGCTTTCCTGCAGGCAACCAAGGTTCTGGATAGCGTTGAGACCGTAGATGCTGACGAGCAGATCGGTGTAGACATCATTCGCAAGGCGCTTGCGGCTCCCGTACGCACCATTGCTTCCAATGCTGGCTTTGAGGGTTCTGTTGTGGTCGAGAAGATCAAGTCACTGCCCGATGGCGAGGGTCTTGACTCTGCAAACGGCACCTATGGCAACATGGTTGAGATGGGCGTCCTTGACCCTGTTAAGGTTACTCGCACCACGCTGCAAAACGCAGCTTCTGTTGCGTCCCTGATTCTCATCACTGAGGCTACCGTCTCTGATGAACCCAAGGACACCTCTATTGAGGAAGCCATTTCTCGCGCCGCGGCAGCTGGCGGCCAGGGTGGCGGCATGTACTAAGCCACTAGGCGAGATGCAATCGCCTAAGCGGTTCATAATTGTTCGTAGTACCGAGCAATGAGTGAGTCCCTTCACCTGAGCTGCGCCTTCGAATCTTTGACGTATGGCCTGCGTCTTTTAGATTCGGGGCGCAGTTTTTATTGTCGAAAGGACGTGTTATATGGCGTCTTGTGTGTCGCAACCGGCTCCGCTTTGCTTTGCCTGCATGCCTTGCGATGTTTTGCTTAACCAGAGGACAGGTTAATTTTTTAGATAACAGCTTTGTCGGATAAGCACAACATCCAAGTGAAGTGAGGTAAGCTACCGTTAGAGCGTGAAATAATACCGTTTGTACGGGATTGCTGCTAACTTGCGTGTAGGTGTGGCGGGGATAGGGGTGCTGCATTGTGAGTCGGCGCTACAATCTCGCCTCATGGATACGCCTAGAGAAGAAGGAGAAAACATGGAACTTCACGAGCGCATTGATCACACCAATCTAAAGGCCAACGCAACGCAGGCAGATCTTGCCAAGCTTTGCGATGAGGCTATGGAGTATAAGTTTGCCACCGTTTCTATCAACGGTTGCTGGACCAAGTTTGCGGTTGAGCGCCTGGGTGATTCTGGCGTAGGTGTTACCACCTGCATTGGCTTTCCTCTGGGTGCTGCCACTACCGCAGGCAAGGCCGCTGAAGCGCGCCAAGCAGTGCTGGATGGTACTACCGAGATCGACATGGTTATCAACGTGGGCAAACTCATTGATGGCGATGACGAGTACGTTATCAATGATATTGCTGAGGTGGTCAAGGCCGCCGAAGGTCATCCTGTCAAGGTTATTCTTGAGTGCTGCCTGCTTAACCACGATCAAATTGTTCGTGCTTGCCAGGACTGCGTTAAGGCTGGTGCTGCCTTTGTCAAGACAAGCACTGGCTTTAGCACTGGTGGCGCTACCATCGAGGATGTGCGCCTGATGCGCGAGACCGTAGGCAATGCCTGTAAGATCAAGGCCGCTGGCGGTATCCACAATCAAAAAGAGGCTTTGGCCATGGTCGAAGCTGGCGCTGATCGTCTGGGTACAAGCGCAAGCATCGCAATCGTAAGCTAAGTTCTCGCTAGTCTGATTCTGCACCCAAGTGGGCTCGTAAGCTTTTACTGTCGAGTGTTACGCGTGTTGCGCCTCGTGCGCGAGCGTGATAGGCAGCAGCTATAAGTCCTGCTTGGGTGCATTTTTGCCGAAAATCCCTGGATCTATCCCCAGATAATGCTGGTAAACAAAGCATCTTGGAATTCTTTTAAAGGTGGCAGAGGACCTCCTACCCAGACCAGCTGCGCTTCTTCGTCTTGGCTCAAGCAGAACAAGCTGTCGTGTGCCATCTCTGCGTGTAAAAAACGTTGGAAGCTGATTCTATCCCGCGCGCTATCATGGATTCACTTATATCTATGCCATTACGTTTGTAAAAGGCGGCAAGTTGAGGGTACGGTGACTAGATGAAGAAGAGGGTCTTTATTGTTGTGCTGGATAGCTTTGGCATTGGCGAAGAGCCTGATGCTCCAGAGTACGGTGACGAGGGCAGCAATACTCTTTGCGCCTGCGCAACCAGCCCCTACTTCGCTATGCCCAATCTTCAAAAACTCGGTCTATTCAACATCGACGGCGCACTTGATTCAGCCTATGACGCAGATCTAAAGCCTGTCGAGGCACCTACCGGCGCATTTGGTCGCCTGCGTGAGGCTTCCCAGGGCAAGGACACTACGGTTGGTCACTGGGAGCTTGCAGGTGTTATTTCACCTAATCCCTTCCCCACCTATCCCGATGGTTTTCCCGCAGAGATTATTGAGGAGTTTGAGCGCCAGACTGGGCGCAAAGTGCTTTGCAACAAGCCCTATTCTGGCACCGATGTTATTCGTGACTATGGTCGTGAGATGGTTGAGACCGGCTCACTGATTGTCTACACCTCTGCTGATAGCGTCTTCCAGATTGCTGCACACGAAGACGTTGTTTCCTGTGAGCAGCTCTATGAGTATTGTCGCATTGCGCGCAAGATTTTGACGGGCAAGCATGCGGTTGCTCGTGTTATTGCTCGTCCTTTTATTGGTGAGGAAGGCTCCTACACCAGAACCTCGCGTCGCCACGACTTCTCGCTGGAGCCTACGGGCGAGACTATGCTCGATGCTCTGACCAAGGCGGGCGTTGACGTTATCTCCGTTGGCAAGATTTATGACATTTTTGCTCAACGTGGTATCAAAGAGTCCATCCCCACTACGGGCAACCCTGAGGGTATCGACCGCACTATCGAGCTGCTTGATCGCGACTTTGAGGGTCTTTGTTTTGTTAATCTTGTCGATACCGACATGATTTATGGGCATCGTAATGATGTTGATGGGTATGCCAAGGCGTTGGCTTATTTTGATGAGCACATACCGACCATTTTGGGGAAACTTCGCAAAGGTGATCTCTTTATGGTGGCTGCCGATCACGGCTGCGATCCTGTAACACCTTCGACTGATCATTCTCGCGAATATGTACCTTGGGTTATTGCCGGCCCTCAGGTGCGTCCTGGTGCCAACTTAGGTACCAGTACTACGTTTGCTGATGTTTCTGCCACGGTTCTTGACTACCTTGGCGTCCCTGTTCTTGAAAATGGCATGTCTCGTTTGAACGATATCTTGGAGGTTGCTGATAATGCCTAACGTACCGACTCCGCACAATGCTGCCCTTGAGGGCCAGATTGCAAAGACCGTTCTTATGCCAGGCGATCCCCTACGCGCGCAGTATGTGGCAGAACACTATCTGGAGAATGTGACCTGCTTTAATACCGTCCGTAATATGTTGGGCTTTACGGGCACCTACCAGGGCCAGCCTGTCTCAGTTATGGGTGGTGGCATGGGTATGCCTTCCGTAGGCATTTATACCTATGAGCTTTTTAATTTCTACGAGGTTGATCAGATTATTCGCATTGGTAGTGCAGGTGGTCTTGCTGAGGGCGTGCAGCTTCGTGACTTGGTGATTGGCATGGGTGCCTGCACCGATTCTAACTATGCAGCACAGTTCAATATGCCAGGCACCTATGCTCCTCTTGCTGACTACGATTTGCTCCGTCGTGCTGTTAACAAGGCTGAGGAGCTGGGCGTTCCTACGCGCGTTGGTAACATACTATCCACTGATGTCTTCTACAATGCAGACCCCACGGTTAACGAGCGTTGGGCATCCATGGGCGTTTTGGCTGTTGAGATGGAAGCAGTAGCTCTCTATCTGAATGCTGCCTATGCAAAGAAGCGCGCACTCTGCTTGCTTACGGTCTCTGACCTGCCTTTGTCTGGCGAGGCACTGTCTGCCAAGGAGAGGCAGACCAGCTTTACACAGATGATGGAAGTCGCCCTCGCTTTAGCTATTCCTGAGAACTAACGGCTTACAACAGCTGGGCTAATCGGTTAGCTGTGTTTAGACATCTGACCTGCGATGCGCAGCCAGCTTATGGCAATGTTGCCCTATGTATTGACCCTCATCGTTTTGGTTCTCTTCGTTGCCTGGAATCAGCTGTTGGACTTGCTTAGAAATCCTTACCCGTCTCGGCCACTCAGGCGGGGCGGGTATTTGTTTGGGAGGCATCAGATGGACAAGCAGGCTTTAGTGAAAGAAGCCATTGTTGCGCGTGAAAGGGCCTATATGCCGTATTCACATTTTGCGGTAGGGGCGGCACTGCTGGGTGCTGATGGCAGTGTATGGCATGGCTGCAATATTGAAAATGCATCCTATACCCCTACTAACTGTGCAGAGCGCACTGCCTTTTTCAAAGCGCTCAGCGAGGGTTGCACTGCGTTTTCAGCCATAGCTATTGTGGGTGGAGCAGCGGGCATGCCCATTAGCGATTGGTGTGCGCCCTGTGGTGTGTGTCGTCAGGTCATGCGTGAGTTTTGTGACCCCGAGACTTTTGAGATTGTACTTGCTCGCTCTGAGAGTGACATCAAAACATATCTATTAAAAGAATTATTGCCGCTGGGTTTTGGACCTCAAGATCTCAAGGTAGCAGCGCAGATGGAGGAGAATGTCCAATGAGAATGTACGACATTATTGAGACCAAGCGCAATGGTGGAGAGCTCACTGACGAGCAGATTAAGTTTTTTGTTCAGGGGTATGTGTCGGGCGATATCCCTGACTATCAGGCATCTGCGTTGTGTATGGCTATTTATTTTTGCGGCATGACAGCTCGTGAGACTGCAACGTTGACCATGGAAATGGTGGCTTCAGGAGATGTCGTTGACCTCTCTGTTATCCCCGGTATTAAGGTGGATAAGCATTCTACCGGTGGCGTTGGTGACAAGACTTCGCTGGTCATTGCGCCTCTTGTGGCATCCCTTGGTGTTAAGACTGCCAAAATGAGTGGTCGAGGCTTGGGCCATACGGGTGGCACCCTAGACAAGTTGGAGTCTATTCCTGGTCTTTCGACCTCGGTTGAGCGTGACCGCTTCGTTGAGATCGTGAGCAAAGTGGGTGTGGCCATCATTGGGCAGACAGGCAATTTGGTGCCTGCGGACAAGAAACTCTATGCCCTGCGCGACGTTACCGCAACGGTTGATAGCTTGCCGCTTATTGCTTCAAGCATTATGAGCAAAAAGATCGCTGCTGGTTCTGACAAGATTTTGCTCGACGTTAAATGCGGTAGCGGTGCCTTTATGAAGACTGTTGATGATGCCATTGCGCTGGCACAGGCTATGGTCGAGATTGGTGAGCATGTGGGTCGTACCACTGTTGCCATGATTACCGATATGGGCCGGCCTTTGGGTAATTGCATCGGTAATGCTCTTGAAGTTGCCGAAGCTGCCGCAACGCTGCAGGGCAAGGGTCCCAAAGACCTTAGCGATATCTGCATCGAGCTGGCAGGCAACATGCTCTACCTTGCGGGTAAGGGTGAGATGGATGATTGTCGCGCATTGGCACGTCAACAGATTGCCAATGGCTGTGGCTTGGCAAAGCTCAAGGATATGGTCGCAGCTCAGGGTGGCGATGCAGCACTGCTTGACAATCCCTTTGAGCAGCTCATTGAGCCCCGCGCCAAGCGTGAGGTTCTTGCTCAGGAGGCAGGCTATCTCTTTGCCATGGATACCGAGCGTTGTGGCATTGCGTCTGTTGCGTTGGGTGCAGGTCGTGCCAAGAAGGAAGATCCTATCGACTACTCCGCAGGTATTGTTTTGGGCAAGAAGAGCGGGGACGCAATCGTTCAAGGTGATGTGTTGGCAACGCTGTATGCAGCAACAGAACAGCTTTGTGATGAAGGCGAGCGCATCTTCCGCTCTGCTTTGGATATTCGCCCTGATCGTCCCAAAGCAATCCCTCTCTTCCATGCACGCGTGACCCGCGATGGTGTTGAGCGTCTGGACGCCTAGACTTTTCAAATGGAGATGCGATGGTGCTTGTTTATGAGCGCATCTCTTGGTCCTGATTTTGCTGCACGAGCGATGTCCAACGTGCGCTCTCAAGTTAGTGGTTGCAGGGGTGGTTTTGGTTGCATTGGGTGGCATCCTTATTGGGCTAACCAAAGGCTAAGCGCTCCTGGCCGCTCTTACTTCCGCTACGCTGCTACAATAACTCTTTGGCATACGCTATGCGAGAGGGGGAGTGGCATGGCTAAAGAGCGCGACATGATCGATGAAATCATCGATTTGCAAGATAATTTTTTGGCGGTTCGCAATCCTTTGGGCAATGTTGCCAATCAGCTGATGGGCGATCCTGATGCGATTCCTCATTACAACCCCGCTGACTACAAGGACAAACCGCGTATAAGCTTGCCCTCTTGCCTGCGTTCGACTTCTGATGGTCAGGATGTGTGTGATCGCTGCGCTCGCGTGTGTCCTGTTGCAGCCATTACCTATGACGGCAAGAAGGTCATTATTGAGGATAACTGCCGCAAGTGCGGGCTTTGTATTGCTGCATGTCCCACTGAAGCATTTATTGCTCGCCGTCAGATGGCGCGCAATTTATACGATGAAATTGCTCGAGTGGCAAGTACCTATGATGATTGCTATATAACCTGTACCCGTGCCTTGGGGCGCCTGCCCAAAGACAATGAAGTTTTGCTTCCCTGCGTGGGGGTTATGCCTTCGGAATTGTGGTTTTCTTTACTTGCAGAGTACTCCAATATCAGCGTCTATCTACCGCTAGGTATTTGCGATCGCTGTCGTACGGTTACGGGCGAAGAGTATTATTCCGAAGCGATTGCAGAAGGCGAAGGGCATTCAATTTTTAGTGTGGGGCTTGAGGTTGATGAAACCAATATGACCCATGAGCAAAGCCGTGCATTCAAACGTCGTCAGTTTATGAGCAGCATGGCTCAGGCGGGTACCACGCTCGTTACCGCTGGTAATCCTGCGGTTTCGGGGGTACAGGCGGTGGCCAACCGTATCAAGGCGCATAGCAATCAGATTAATACCCTACAGCGCACACTTGAGCAGGTCACGGGTATGAAAAATGAAGAGCTACGTCGCCGTCAGCTTACTCAAAAGCGCAAATTGGTGTTGTCAACGCTACAATCTCATCCCAAACTTGCTGACAGAATGGTTTGGGAAGTTCCCGCCTGCGACGCATCGCGTTGTACGGTTTGTGGTGACTGCGTCAAGCTTTGTCCTGTTCGTGCATGCAGTTTGGATGCAACGGGGCATTTCTCAGTAGAGCCTACCTATTGTGTTAACTGCGGTGCGTGCGCACAGGCGTGTCCAGAGCATGCCCTAGAGATGAAACGCATTAACTCGCGTAAGATGATTGTGCCAGATCCTGCTGCCGAACAAGTGGCAAAACAGCGGGCACAGATTCAAGCTGTCAAAAAGAAGAGTAAAAAGATGTTAAAGACGGGACTTTCTGCGCTTGAGACGTTTGCAGACGAGTTGAGCAAGCCAGAATAGCTTAGATTAATCGCATGGGTCTGACAAAGACCATACAAGGAGCG
The DNA here is from genome assembly GCF_900078545.1 of Olegusella massiliensis. Lineage (GTDB taxonomy): Bacteria > Actinomycetota > Coriobacteriia > Coriobacteriales > Atopobiaceae > Olegusella > Olegusella massiliensis. The sequence continues at coordinate 643,330 of NZ_FLLS01000002.1, read as the reverse complement.
TGTCCGCACAGGCGGGCAAAAAGACAAGGAGTACGAGCATGGCCCTATCTATCGGCATCGTGGGATTGCCCAACGTCGGTAAGTCAACTCTTTTTACCGCTTTGACCAAGAAGGGTGGCCTTGCAGCAAATTATCCCTTTGCAACTATCGACCCGAACGTCGGCATTGTCGATGTACCCGACGAGCGGTTACAAAAACTAGCAGATATCGTGCACCCAGCACGTATTGTGCCAGCAACCGTTGAGTTTGTTGATATTGCAGGGTTGGTCAAAGGTGCAAACGCAGGTGAGGGATTGGGCAACCAGTTTCTTTCCAACATTCGCAATACCGATGCTATTTGCGAGGTCGTACGGTATTTCTCTGATCCCGATGTCGTACATGTAGACGGCCGTGTTGACCCTGCCTCTGATGCAGAAACTATTCAGACAGAGCTTATCTTGGCCGACCTGGGGACGCTTGAGCGCGCTATTCCCAAGCTTGAGAAAGAAGCAAAGCGCGATAAAGATAAGGCTTGCAACCTTGCTATTGCAAAGCGTCTGCAAGAGTGGCTTGGTGAGGGCAAGCGTGCGGCCGACCTTGATATGAGCGATGAGGAGCGTGCCGCAGCGCACGACCTGTTTTTGCTTTCAATGAAGCCCATGCTTTATGTGGCAAACGTCGATGAGGACAAGGTTGCTGAGACGCCTGCCCCTATCAATGGGCAGACTCCTATTCCCATCTGTGCTGAGGTAGAAGCAGAGCTTGCCGAGCTTGATGAGGCAGAAGCTGCTGAATACCTGGAGTCATTGGGTCTGCAGCACAGCGGACTGGAGACGTTGGCTCAGGCAGCATATCGCCTGTTGGGACTGCAGAGCTATTTCACTGCTGGTGAGAAGGAAGTGAAAGCATGGACCGTACGCATTGGTGCTACGGCTCCTGAGGCTGCTGGCGTTATCCATTCCGACTTTGAGCGCGGTTTTATCAAAGCGCGCACGATTAGCTTTGACGATTATGTTGCCTTGGGCGGTGAAGCCGGCGCTCGCGAGGCAGGCCGTATGCGCATGGAAGGCAAAGATTACGTCGTCCAAGATGGTGACGTAATGGAATTCATGTTTAACGTCTAGGCGCTGAGCTCTCAACACAGACCTTATCTGGCATGTATGTATACAAAAAGTGCAGTACCGCAAGGTACCGCACTTTTCTTGATGGTGTCTTGCTTGCGTCTGGAGGCTAGTCGCCTTTGCCCATCTTTGCGGCAATGCCTGCGGTATCGTCGTAGCTATTGCCGTCGTAAGGGCTCAGTCCCTGGTCAACACGTTCCATCATGTGTTTCCATGCTTCAACATCCAAAATCTCATACCAGGTGCCTGTTGAATCATCAGAGGTGGTGGGGGTCATACCACCCATCACATTTTTGTCTACATCAAGACTGGACATTGAGGTAGCTAGACCCAGGATAGAGTTGACATTCATATCGGTAGTAACCATATCGGCCATGCTTGAAATCGCAGCAGTCATGGTGCCTGGGTCGCTGCGCAAGACTTTTTTAACTACAGCTCCAATGACCATGCGCTGGTTGGCGGCGCGATAACGGTCACCATCGCCATATTCGTCATAGGCATGACGTGCGCGACACAAAAGCGTTGCTTCTTTACCGTTGATGTGCTGATGCCCTTTTTTAAGGTCAATACCGGTGTACTCGGAATCTTTGACATCGACGGGCAAATCAACGTCGATGCCTCCAACAGTGTCTACAACCTTTGCCAGGCCATCCATGTCAACTTCGGCGTAGTGTGAAATCTTGACGCCTGCAAGCTTCTCTATGGTCTTAATGGAGTAGGGAGCACCACCAAAGGTAAAGGCAGCATTAATCTTTTGTTGACCATATTCATCTAAATCAACAAGAATATCGCGGTGAATCGACACCAAGGTCACTTTAATTTCTTTGGGGTCAACGCGCGCGAGCATAATGGAGTCAGAGCGATAGCTGCTATCAGAGGGACCGTACTCAGTACCATTTGCGCGGTCCTGGTCTTTGTCGATACCCAAAAGAAGAATATAGAAAGGCTCACCATCTTGTACCTCGGTAAGAGCTTTTAAGGTATCTTGACTCACGCCGCGAGCAAGACGGGAGTTAATACCATTGATATAAGCCCACGCAACGCCAACAAAGGCAAAAAGCGAAACGACAAGCGTCACTGCAACAACAGCAAAAACGTGATGACGTGTCCTTTTGTGCCGTTTTTTCATATACTTGGCGGTGGCATCAGATCGTGAATACTCCTGCCCCGTGCCTGAATCATCAAGCTGCTTGTGTTTGCGAGACAAAACAGCCCCCCATTTCGCTGGTCCGAGCGTCTGCGCGTAAAAAACCTTTAATGCAGACAAAGCGCGCAAAGCCTAACCACGTAATGGTATCAGCAGACGCATATCCCCTCACGATGAACATATATATTACGTTCTTGCTCCATGGTAAACACTCTCAATAGCCCTATTATGTGCAGATGGAAATAATTGCGTCCGTGGATGACGTGTCGAAATGGAGGAAGTATGGCAAACAACAAGCCTCAACAGTGGGTTGCGGTGCTGGACTTTGGCGCTCAGTATGGTCAGCTCATTGCGCGTCGGGTGCGTGATTTGCAGGTGTATTCGGAAATTGTTCCCTGCGATATTCCCGCTTCTGAGCTTGCTGATATGAAGCCTTCAGCAATTATTTTGTCCGGTGGTCCTGCTTCTGTTTATGCTGAAGACGCACCAGATATGGACGGAGCAATTTTTGAGCTTGGGGTTCCTGTACTGGGCTTTTGCTACGGCGAGCAGGTCATGGCAGTCAAGCTGGGCGGTGAAGTTGGACATGCGGATACAGGCGAGTATGGCCCGGCGCTGTTGTTGCGGGATGGTCGCTCGGCGATTCTTGCAGATACGCCGGTGGATGGTCAGACCGTGTGGATGAGTCACCGTGATCGCGTGGTTCGTGCGCCAGAGGGCTTTGAGGTGACGGCCCACACAGATGTCTGTCCTGTGGCGATGATGGAATGTCCTGAGCGCAAGCTCTACGCTATGCAGTTTCATCCCGAGGTGCGGCACACCGAGTATGGACGCCAGATGCTTGAGAATTTTCTCTTTAGTGTGTGTGGCTTAGCTGCAGATTGGACAATGAACAATATTGTTGAGCAAAAAGTTGATCAGATTCGCGCTGCGGTAGGCAAGCGTAAGGTTATTTTGGCGCTTTCTGGTGGAGTAGACTCCTCGGTGGTAGCAGCGCTGGTGCATCGTGCTATTGGAGATCAGCTGACCTGCGTTTTTGTAAACCATGGCATGCTGCGCAAAGGCGAGCCAGAAATGGTCGAGCAGGTCTTTCGCAAGCAGTTCAATGTGCCGCTGGTACATGTACATGCCGAGCAGCGCTATGCGGATCTGCTTGCTGGCGTCACTGAGCCAGAAGAAAAGCGTCGCTTGATTGGTACCGAGTTCTGGAAAGTCTTTTTCGACGAGGCCAAGAAAATTGGCGATGTCGAGATGCTGGCGCAGGGCACGATTTATCCCGACATTATCGAGAGTGGTGCGCGCAAGACGGGAGGGAAGGCAAGTACTATCAAGAGTCACCACAATCTGATTCCGTTCCCTGAAGGTGTGCATTTTGATTTGATTGAGCCCCTCGATCACTTCTTTAAGGATGAAGTACGTGAGTTGGGCATGAGCTTGGGGCTGCCAGAGGATATGGTGTATCGTCAACCTTTCCCAGGCCCTGGATTGGCGATTCGCATTATTGGCGAAGTAACACCCGAAAAGCTGGATATTCTGCGCGATGCCGACGCTATTGTGCGCGAGGAGCTAGATGCGTACAATGCACATCTTTTTGAAAAGACAGGCGAGAGGAATAGCGAGCATAGCTGCTGGCAATATTTTGCCGTGCTGCCTGATATTAAGAGTGTTGGTGTGATGGGAGATGAGCGCACCTATGCGCGTCCTGTGATTGTACGTGCAGTAGAATCAAGCGATGCGATGACGGCCGACTGGGCCAAGCTGCCCTATGAGGTGTTAGGGCGTATCAGTGGGCGTATTGTAGGCGAGGTTGCTGGCGTGAATCGTGTTGTATATGATGTCACGCCCAAGCCACCCGCGACGATTGAGTGGGAGTAGGCTGATAGGGTTCTGACCTGCACTTTTGAGTGCCGCACTGTGCCGCTGAGTTTCGTTTCGTACGAGAGTCATGGCAAAGCCGCCAGCGACGGCGGTGAGTAAATACGGTAATCTGGCCTCCGTTCCCGCGTTGGGACGGAGGCTTTTTCTTTGCCGTTTTACTCCCTTTCACCTGCGATTTCGCGATTTACTCCCCGTATTTCAAGACGACAAGGCACGGGGCGGTATTCGGAGGAACGGGAGTAAAGATTTATCCCGAATGAGTAGACGCGCGATTTTTGTCCCCGAGAACGAAACGAGGCCGTTTCGGGGCCCGTGAAACTCAAATCGAACTCAACGGGCGTTTTTACGGTCTCCGTACGGCGTTTCCCCAGGTGGTTAATGGGGAGTAAAGAATCTCGCCGCCTCAATGAAAACGGGAGTAATCAGGGGAAATGCCGCAGTGTACTGCCGTGTGCCGCCATGTAAGCCACCGCGTCATTTACTCCCCATTTACGCTTGAAATGCCTTTGCATGCAATGGGGAGTAAAAACTCAGCTTACGCAGGAGCGAGCGGAGCTCACCGCCTAGCCTGGCGTCCTGATTCGGTTGCGTTGATTGCGAAATGCGGGGAGCCGTTACAGCAAGGCTTTCCAGTCCTCGTACTCGTCGGCGTCGATCTCGCCGTTCTCGAGCCGTGCGCGCTTCTCTGCCCACAACTCGATCGCCATCGCGGCTTTGGGCGCGTGCGGCGCCTTGGGGTTCAGGGAGAGGCCCGAACCGTCGGCTGAGGGAACTATGCCGAAGGAGTCTTCGAGCCGCACGAGCAGCGACATGAGGTCGCCTGCGGTCTCGACGCCGTAATCCTTGAGGGCGTTGACGGACACGCCGAGCGCTGCGGCGATGGACTCGAGCAGCTCGGGCTTGTCCATCAGCAAATCCTATCAGCGGCTCAAGGGCAAGGACGTGATTACCACTCCTAAGACGAAAAAGAGCAACCGTGTCATTAAGATGCCCAAATTCCTCTGTGGAGAGATGGAGGACTACTTAAAGATGTTTTACAGCACCGGGGCAAATGAACGGATTTTCCCTGTCAGCAAGCACTATCTCCACCATGAAATGGACAGAGGTGCGAAAGCGGCGGGAGTGAAGCGGATCAGAATTCACGACCTCCGACATTCACACATTTCCCTGCTGATTGATATGGGCTTCACCGCCCTGGCAATCGCTGACCGGGTGGGGCATGAGAGTATCGATATCACCTACCGCTACGCCCATCTGTTTCCTACAAGGCAGACGGAGATGGCGGACAAACTGGACTTTGAAAGGATGGGAACGTAACCATGTCACTGAAAAACCGAGACAACAAAAATCGCTGGAGGAACAAGACCGTGGCCTTCCGGGTGTCCCCGGAGGAAGATGAACAGATCGAGGCCGCTGTGCGGCTCTCCGGCCTGACAAAGCAGGACTACATCACAAGACGCCTCCTGTGCCGGGACGTAGTGGTACAGGGTAATCCCAAGGTCTACAAAGCCCTGCGTGACCAGCTTGCCGCCGTTCTGGACGAACTGCGGCGGGCCGAGGACGGGGCTGGCGTGGACGATGAACTGCTGGACACCATTCAGATGATCGCCGCTATCATGGGCGGCATGAAGGAGGATTGATAGATTGATGGATTCCAGAGAAACGAAAAGGACTGTCCCGGTTCCGTCTGTTGGCGCAGACGGGGAACAGCTCATTTCACAAACACCTACCGCAAGTATAACAGAGGAAACGACAGAAAACAATCCCCCTGAAAAAAATTATGCGGAACTGCTGCGGAAAATGCAGCGCATGAACGACCCGGCGTATCTCCCCACGATTTCCATGAACGAGTTGTACGAGAACGTCTATCAGAGCAGACCGCCCGTCATTGACGGTCTGCTCTATCCGGGGACGTACCTCTTTGCGGGAGCGCCCAAGGTAGGCAAGTCGTTTCTGATGGCCCAGCTTGCCTACCACGTCAGCATGGGCCTCCCCCTGTGGGACTATCCCGTTCACAAGGGGACTGTCCTCTATCTGGCGCTGGAGGACGATCACCGTCGCTTGCAGGAGCGGCTTTACCGGATGTTCGGCATGGACGGCACCAACGACCTCCTCTTTTCCATCTGCGCAAAGCAGGTCGGCAACGGGCTGGAGGAACAGCTAAAGCGATTCGTGCAGGAACACCCAGACACCAAACTGATTATCATTGACACCCTTCAGAAGATTCGGGAGGCTGGCGGGGATAAGTACAGCTACGCCAACGATTATGAGGTGGTAGGAAAGCTGAAACGCCTTGCTGACGCTTGCGGCGTCTGCCTCCTACTGGTACATCACACTCGGAAGCAGCAGGCCGACGACAAGTTTGATATGATCTCCGGCACCAACGGCCTGTCGGGGGCAGCAGACGGGGCCTTTCTTCTTCAGAAGGAGAAGCGGACGGACGGCACCGCCACCTTGGATGTGGTAGGACGTGACCAGCAAGACCAGCGGCTCTATCTCATTAAGGACAAGGAACACCTGACATGGACACTGGAGCGGATGGAAACGGAGTTGTGGGTAGAACCCCCGACCCGGTGCTGGAGGCCGTAGCCGCCTTTATCACGGCGGAGAGGCCGTCCTGGGGCGGTACGGCCACGGAGTTGGCGGCAGCCCTGCAAGTGGATATGAAGCCCAATGCCCTGGCGATGCGGCTGAACGTCCGGGCCGGGAAACTGGCAACGGACTATCATATCCGCTATGAGAACACCCGCACCCACGCCGGGAGAAGTATCAGCCTGACCCTGGATCCTCCCCAAGCGTGACGACCGTGACGGCTGTGACGGCTTTTTTGAGAGCGGGGGCGGTGTCCAAAACATCGTCACGGTCGTCACGGCTGTCACGGGGAGCGGGGTCAAATGTCAAGGGGGCATACCTGTGGGTGGAGATTGCCGCAAGGCAATACAACCCGAACCCCTTGATATTTGGCCCACGGAGGACACTTGCCGGGTGGTGGAAAGGCTGTGCCTTTCCACCTGCCCAACGGCGAGTGGAAAAGTTTAGGCGGGGTGCAGGGCGCCCTTTTCAAAGGGCGGCCCTGCTGGGGGAGGCAACCGCAGTTGCCGGGGGCAAAGCCCCCGCACCCCCTCGGAGAGCCCACGGCACTTTCGCACCAACGGGGCGAAAGTGTCATAGTGGGTTATTACACTTCCCGCAGGAAGTGCCTTCCCCGAACCCCCGTCCATTTTCAACAACCAAACATCTGAAATGGGAGGATTTTTGCCTATGGCGAGAGGCGACGGCATTGACCGCACCAACGCAAGAAATATGAGGCTGACCGCTGCTAAAATCGGCAACACCCAGCAGCACAACGAACGCGAGAAGGATTCCTATGTCAACCAGGACATTGTACCAGAGCGGACGTCGCTCAATGTCCATTTCAAGGTCCCATCCGCAGGGTATCAGGAGATGTTCTCCCAAATGGAGGCCGATGGTGTGATCTCCACCCGTGGCATTAAGGCGGACGCATTTCGATACGGTGAGTTGGTCTTTGATGTGAACTCCGCCTACTTCTACAATCACGGCGGCTATGACTTCGCAAAACAATTATACACCGACGCATACAAATCCGCAATCAAAATCGTAGGTGGAGAGCAGTATATTTTGTCGGCGGTCATGCACGCCGACGAACGCAACCGGGCTATGTCCGAGGCGCTGGGAGAGGACGTGTACCACTACCACCTCCATGTGGTCTATATCCCGGTGGTGGAGAAGGAGATACGATGGACAAAGCGGTGCAAGGACAAATCCCTGGTGGGCAAGGTCAAAGAAACCGTTATGCAGGTCAGCATGAGCAAAAAGTGGGCATCCCAGCCCGCAGTAGACGAGGCCACCGGGGAGCCATTACGAACAGCAAAGGGCAAGCCTGTGCTGAGAAAGTCGTACAGCGTCTTGCAGGATGATTTCTTTCAGCAGATGCGCTCCGCTGGCTACACGGACTTGGAGCGTGGAGAGCGTGGCAGTTCCGAGGAACATCTGACGGTCACGCAGTTCAAGGTGAAGTGTGAACAGGAGCGGCTTGCACAGCTTCAGGAGGCGGCTGTGCTGGCCCAGGCCGAGGTTGACCGAAGGAACAGGGAGGCGGCAGCTGCCGAAAAGGAAGCGGCCCAGGCCAAGGCCAAACTAAACGATGTGGCCCACATGCTGAAAGGCATGGAGAAGCTGGCGGAGGAATTTTCCAGCGACCCGGAACAGGTCTTGCCAGAAGCGGGACCGCTGGAATCGGCCAGGGCCTACCGGGAGAAAAAGGCCAAGCCCTTATGGGCGAAGATCGTCAAGGTGCTGCGGTCTGTCTACCGGGCCTACTGCGACCTCAAATCCAAATTTGAGCGGCTGCAAGCGGACTATGGCCGGGAGGTCAGCAAAAATAGTTCCTTATCAGAAAGGATTTACGAGGTCTGCGCCGAGAGGGACAGTCTAAAGGGAAAGGTCAGGGACTATGAGCGGGTCAGGCGGGCCATTGGCCCGGAACAGGCGGACAGAATATTAGAGGCCGCTTACCAGCAGGAACAGGCTGAAAAGGAACGGAAACGGGACGCAAGGCAAAAAGCAAGATTAGGCGCACGATAATCACCAAAAACGGAGGGTGTTCCAGTGAATGCCCTCCTGATTTATTTGGGGAATCGGGTAAAATAATTTCTTGTTTTTTAGAGTGTACTATGATATACTGCTATTATCTTGATTTGAGGAGTCTACCAAATATGCGGCAAGGTATTCTTAAATAAAATTTGATAATGGGCGCAAAAATGATTGCCCCTTGCAGGGGCTTAGTTTTTGTACCCAATTTAAGAATACTTTTGCCTTTTTAGTAAATATCGTGACGGACAGCGGCTCATGTAAGCCGTCATACTTCTGTTTGTCCGAAGTCATGATCCCCAGCGGTAAAAGTATTAGCCGCTGGGGATTTTTGCGCCCATTTGGGCCTTGTATGGAGGATAGACATGAACATTATCAATATCGGGATTCTTGCCCATGTAGACGCTGGAAAGACAACCTTGACGGAGAGCCTGCTATATGCCAGCGGAGCCATTTCAGAACCGGGGAGCGTCGAAAAAGGGACAACGAGGACGGACACCATGCTTTTGGAGCGGCAGCGTGGGATTACCATTCAAGCGGCAGTCACTTCCTTCCAGTGGCACAGATGTAAAGTCAACATTGTGGATACGCCCGGCCACATGGATTTTTTGGCGGAGGTGTACCGCTCTTTGGCTGTTTTAGATGGGGCCATCTTGGTGATCTCCGCTAAAGATGGTGTGCAGGCCCAGACCCGTATTCTGTTCCATGCCCTGCGGAAAATGGACATTCCCACCGTTATCTTTATCAATAAGATCGACCAGGCTGGCGTTGATTTGCAGGGCGTGTATCAGTCTGTTCGGGATAAGCTCTCCGCCGATATTATCATCAAGCAGACGGTGTCGCTGTCCCCGGAAATAGTCCTGGAGGAAAATACCGACATAGAAGCATGGGATGCGGTCATCGAAAATAACGATGAATTATTGGAAAAGTATATCGCAGGAGAACCAATCAGCCGGGAAGAACTTGCGCAGGAGGAACAGCGGCGGGTTCAAGACGCCTCCCTGTTCCCGGTCTATCATGGCAGCGCCAAAAAGGGCCTTGGCATTCAACCGTTGATGGATGCGGTGACAGGGCTGTTCCAACCGATTGGGGAACAGGGGAGCGACGCCCTATGCGGCAGCGTTTTCAAGGTGGAGTATACAGATTGTGGCCAGCGGCTCATCTATTTGCGGCTATACAGCGGAACGCTGCGCCTGCGGGATACGGTGGCTCTGGCCGGGAGAGAAAAGCTGAAAATCACAGAGATGCGTATTCCATCCAAAGGGGAAATTGTTCGGACAGACACCGCTTATCCGGGTGAAATTGTTATCCTTCCCAGCGACAGCGTGAGGTTAAACGATGTATTAGGGGACCCAACCCGGCTCCCTCGTAAAAGGTGGCGTGAGGACCCCCTCCCCATGCTGCGGACGTCGATTGCGCCGAAAACGGCAGCGCAAAGAGAACGGCTGCTGGACGCTCTTACGCAACTTGCGGATACTGACCCGCTTTTGCGCTGCGAGGTGGATTCCATCACCCATGAGATCATTCTTTCTTTTTTGGGCCGGGTGCAGTTGGAGGTCGTTTCCGCTTTGCTGTCGGAAAAATACAAGCTTGAAACAGTGGTAAAGGAACCCACCGTCATTTATATGGAGCGGCCGCTCAAAGCAGCCAGCCACACCATCCATATCGAGGTGCCGCCCAACCCGTTTTGGGCATCCATCGGACTGTCTGTTACACCACTCCCGCTTGGCTCCGGTGTACAATACGAGAGCCGGGTTTCGCTGGGATACTTGAACCAGAGTTTTCAAAACGCTGTCAGGGATGGTATCCGTTACGGGCTGGAGCAGGGCTTGTTCGGCTGGAACGTAACGGACTGTAAGATTTGCTTTGAATACGGGCTTTATTACAGTCCGGTCAGCACGCCGGCGGACTTCCGCTCATTGGCCCCGATTGTATTGGAACAGGCATTGAAGGAATCAGGGACGCAACTGCTGGAACCTTATCTCTCCTTCACCCTCTATGCGCCCCGGGAATACCTTTCCAGGGCTTATCATGATGCACCGAAATACTGTGCCACCATCGAAACGGTCCAGGTAAAAAAGGATGAAGTTGTCTTTACTGGCGAGATTCCCGCCCGCTGTATACAGGCATACCGTACTGATCTGGCCTTTTACACCAACGGGCGGAGCGTATGCCTGACGGAACTGAAAGGGTATCAGGCCGCTGTCGGCGAGCCGGTCATCCAGCCCCGCCGTCCAAACAGCCGCCTGGACAAGGTGCGCCATATGTTCAGTAAGATTACTTGATACACCACAGCAAAGAAGGTTACAGAATTATGTAGAGCTCCACATAATTCTGTTGCATTTTCCAGCCTCTTGTGATACTATTTTGATACTAAGAAAATTGACAGCCGAAAATAGCAGGTAAAATATTAGCAAATTTGCGAATATTTTACCTGTAAATTCAAGAGAAATACTTCCTCATATACTTGAATTTGTCGAGTGGGAGTAGGACGACAGGGTTCTGACCTGCGATTTTGAGTGCCGCACTATGCCGCTGAGTTTCGTTTCGTACGAGAGTCATGACAAAGCCACCAGCGACGGAGATGAGTAAAAGCGATTAAAGAGCCTCCGTTCCCTGCGTTGGGACGGAGGCTCTTTCTTTGCCGTTTTACTCCCTTGTCTCCGTTCGGGGATTATTTCTTGCTCATTTAGGGCTATTCGCGCTGAAAGATTTTGACTAGCTTGGTGTCCTTTATTTCGTAGACAATGTCTGCGACGTTCTCGACCAGCCTCTTATCGTGGGAGACGAACACTATCGTTCCGGCATAGGCGCTCATCATCTGCTCGAGGGCTTCGGCGCTCTTGATGTCCAGGTAATTTCCAGGCTCGTCCATGAGCAAGATGTTGTATCTGCCCAGCAGCATCTTCGCGAGTAGCAGCTTGATGACTTCGCCTCCCGAGAGAACGCCAACGTCCTTTGTCAGGTCGCGCGGTCCGATTCCCATAGAGGCGAGGATGCCTCGAATTTCGGTCATGCTGTACTCGCAACCATCCTGCATGAACGAGATCGCAGACTGACGGGCGTCGAACTTGTAGCCTGTTTGCTCGAAGTAACCGATCTCTGCCTTGGGAGAGATGTTGATACCGTCGGCGCGTCGAGCGATTGCCTTCAGCAGGCTGGTCTTTCCTGTACCGTTGCCACCGGTGATGGCCACTTTGGCACCGAGCGGTATCTCGAATTTCGCGTGGTCATAGAGCATGCAGTTGCCGAAGCTCAAGCTGAAATCGTCTGCCGAGATGGGAAATTTACTATGCAGTTCCAGGGCCTTGCTCTGGCGGAACCGCACGGCGCGAATGCTATCTGGGGCCTCAATCCCTTCGAGCGCTTCGAGGCGCTTCTCCATGTCCTTAGCCGCCTGGTACATCCTCTTCTGTTTGGTGCCGGTTGCTTTCTGATGCCCCAATCGACCTGCATACTCGTTGCTTTTTTTCGCAGCCTTCCGCTTGGCGTCGACCTGCCGTGCTTTTTTCCGTTGTTTTTCGATGGCGGCTTCGAGGCGATCGCGCTCGCGCATCGCCTCTTCGTATCGAGTCGCCTGAGCTTTGCGCTCTTCTTCTTTCTGTCGCAGATAGTCGGAGTAGTCACCCCAGAATTCGGAAATACCGCCGTCTTTGAGCTCCCAGATCTTGTCTACCACCTGGTCGAGAAAATGACGGTCATGGCTCACGATGAGCAGAGCCCCATCAAATGCCTTGAGTTGTCCGACGAGAAGGCGGATGCCGTCTTGGTCGAGGTGGCTCGTAGGCTCGTCGGCGAAGATCGCGCTTGCATGCTGGGAGAGTGCAGAGGCAATCTTGGCGCGTGTTTCCTCCCCGCCGCTCATCGTCTCCTGCGCCACTCCGGCGACGTTGAGACGGGAGAGCATCTCACCACTGTCCTGAGCCGCATCAAGGTCGAGTTCATCGAGTTGGCCGATGAGGGCAATGCTGCCGAAGCGCCTGACGTCGGCGTCCGCAATGGTAAGATTGCCGCTCAGAATTTTAAGCAGGCTGGTTTTGCCTGCGCCATTGTCTCCCACCAAGCCGATGCGATCGTAGGAGTAGATTTCCAACTCTTCGATATCCAGGATATCGCGGCCGGCATATTCCAAAAAGATGTCTTTAGCTTTGACTATGAGTTCCATAGGTTGAACCGCCTTTTGTGTATTAGCCTTTTACTGGAAGCGCAGCTATGCCAAAAAAGATTGCTCACGTCGATTTTTCGCCTTTGCCCAATTGCCGGCGCGAGCGTTTTGACCTTGCGCAAGCCGGCAAATCCGAAAATGATAGTTGGCGACGAATAAGGAGCGCGATGTGGGATGTCGGCGCAATACCTCGTCGTCGCAAGGGCTTGAAGGCTGACGCGTGAACCGATGGCTGCCGCCTCTTTTTTTCGAATACTTGGGCTATTGAATCCGCCCGGTATCTCTTTTCCCCACGTTTCGGACGCTCGGAGCAAGCAGCATAGCCATCGCAAGCAGTACCATGGTCGCTCCAGAGCCGACGAACCATAACGGAGCTCCAAGCAGATCCGCAAAAACGGAGGGGGCCGCGAGGCCCATGGGCATGGCCCACGCCATGATGGTTCCGTAGAGGCCGAAAACGCGGCCTAGGTACTCAGGAGGTATCTGCTCCTGCATAAGGGCAGTCTGGGTTCCCGCGTACAACGGGGAGCATGCGCCCATAAGAAAGCTCGCCGGTAGGAAAACGGCGAACATCGACGGGCCGAGCAATCCGGATGCGATTGCGACGACGCCGAAGCCGGCGATCGCGGCGACCATGGTGAGCGACTTATTGCGGAACCCTCCCGTGGCCGCCAAAATGCCGGACCCAGCCAGCATGCCTGCGGAGAAAAGGACCTCCACCAAAGCAGCATCCCCCGTGCTACCGCCAAAATGTCCCAAGGTCATTATTGGGAACAATGCCGCGAGTGGGGAGAACGCGAAAGCGAAGACGAACCCGCACCAAAGAAGGGCGAACAGCCCCCTGTATCCCCTGATCAGCTTGTAGCCGTCCGAAATCTCAGAGAAAAGTTCTCGAACTTTATTGGAAAAGGACGAGCTGCGGTCGGCTTCGTCGAGTCCTCCTGCGTCTATCTGAGCGGCGAGGACAGCTAGAGAAGCGAAAAGCGCCCCCAGCACGTCGAGGGCAATCATGGCGGTAATGCCCGCCACAGGATAAATCACTGCCGCGAGCGCGGCGCCAAGAATGTATCCGGCGGACTGAATCGCCTGCATCACTCCCGATAGGCGAACGAGATGCTCTGGCGGGGCGAGATGGGGCGTGAGGGATTGGGAGGCCGGCGTGTAGAACGAAGTGCCAGCTGCGCGGAGAAACAGGGCGATGAGTATTGACCACGCAGGTAAGCTGCCGGCCAACGAGGCAATCGCCAAGGCGGCGCCCACCGCGGCAACGAAGAGGTCGGCGCCGATGAGAACACGTTTCAAAGGCAGCCTGTCGACAACGGCGCCCGCAAGGACTCCGAACAAAGCAATCGGCAGAAAGCCTGCTAACGATGCCAGGGAGAGGAGGGAAGATGATTCTGTCGTGAGGGCGATATGCCAAATGAGACCCATTTGGAGAATCAAGCTCGTCAATGTCGACACGAGCTCCCCGCCCCATACGAAACAAATCTTAAATTGCCATGAATGGCACAGCGAAACAGACCTGCGCCGAGAGGTTTCAAATATCATGGTTATGTCCAATCGTGAAATGGCGTGCAGAAAAACAGCGCGACGCCACAACAGCGCCGCTTTCTAGGCGCTCATCCACGTGCGGAAAAGACCAACCACGACACCCCTCCTTTGTTAATTCGGTCTGGCAAACCATGTAATATTAACGAGGCTTGAGTTTGCCTGTCAAGAATCGACCATCGGAAAGGGCAATCCTCTCTGGCCATTCGATTCCTTTTGTATCTTTGGTTGCATAGGTGACCCGCCAGGGCTATTACGCGTGGAAGAGGCGCCTGCCGAGCTGGCCGATGAGGCGCTGAAGATGGCCCTGGTCAGGCGAAACGATCCCAAGGGATGCGTACATCATTCGGATAGTAAGAATGTTGCCAGCAGGTTTTGCGGCAACCGCAAAGGAGCCGTATCCTGCAGCTGGAATCACGTTGCAGCATCCTGACCCGCATTCCGATTGGCGGACGGCCCGCTTCGGCATCCTGACCAGCACAGCGATCGAGCCTTGTCATTCCTTGGATATGCCGGTTGCTCGGGGCGGTCCCGACGGAGGCCCTCGCCTCCCCGGTCCGTGACCCAAGAAGGGCAAGCATGCTGATCTGCATGGCTGGTTCCTCCTTTATGTAGACGACCATGCAAAGAAGGGACAACCGAGGAGGCAGGTTACTGATGCGGGCTCCCGCACGCCCATGACTACCCGACGGGCTGTTTTTCATCTCCGATGCCCGCATTGCAGCATGAACGAATGTGCCTCGACATCTCTGCTGGCATGGTACGACTGGGATCGCACCTCGACGCATCCTTGCGCATACTGCCTTCCAAGTTTCGAAACCGGGAAGGAAAGTGTATGTGAGCGACGATATCGGCGCCGATTCGACGCTCGAGAGGGAGATTGCGCCGATTCTATCCATCGGGGATGCATTCCCGAAGATTCTCATCACTCGCACGAGGCATGAGCCCCATACCCGGGAGGGCGTGCTCGTGCTGAATTTCGCGAGGTGGCTGCTTGGCGGGTAGGGTTCTGAACGTCGCATTGGGATATCGCGCGACAGGGCACGCAGGGCTGTTTGTGCCCGCACGGGAAACGCCGTCGCCATGCGGGCGGCCTGTCGTGTCCGATTAGCCTTTTGCTAAACAGGCTTACGCCAACTCATGGGCAAGCCACCTGAGACTATTCACTTTGCTTATCGTTGACAAAGACCTGTGGCCTGCGGTTTTGTGAACGGCTCGTAAGCCACCCGCGTCGACTCACTTACTGTTGAAGCTGGTGGTTTGCAGGCTCAAAGGCGGTTGAGTTTCAAAACGGGCGTTTTTCGGCGATATCGAGCCTCCAAAGGCGGCTCTCCGTGCCCCTTGGGACAAAAATAAAAACTCAATACTCTGAGTTTGAAAATGGTTTTTGAAGTTGTCCCAGCTTTTGTCCCCGAAGCCGATGAAACGCGACGTCGCGTCATTCAGCGGCACTCACTTCGAGATGCCGCCGAAAACTGGGTGCAACTGGAGTGACGAGACGGCAAAACTATAACCACCGAGTGGGAATAATCCGATAGGGCTTTGACCTGCACTTTTGAGTGCCGCACTGTGCCGCTGAGTTTCGTTTCGTATGCGACTCACGGCAAAGCCACCAGCGACGGCGGTGGATAAATACGGTAATCGAGTCTCCGTTCCCGCGTGAACTGCCTCCCATTTCTCGTGTCCAAGAAATGGGAGGCAGTTCAATTGGTTTCGGAGGCTTCTTTTTTGCTTGTTGAACTGCTCATTTACTCCCTAGTTAACTCCATTTCGTACACAGGATGCGACCGCATGCACCACGAGATGACCAGGGGCTGCAAAGCCTCCGGCGTGAAGCGCATCCGCATCCACGACCTGCGCCACAGCCACGTGTCCCTCCTCATCGACATGGGCTACTCCGCCGTGGCCATCGCCGACCGGCTCGGTCACGAGAGCGCCGACATCACGTTCCGCTACGCGCACCTCTTCCCGGACAGGCAAGGGGAGATTGCACGCGCGCTCGACGAGGAAGGAAGGGACTGATGCCCTGCCCCAACGATCGAAGGAGGAAAAGCGTCACCGTATCGTTCCGCATGACGCCGGCGCAGGCAAGATGGCTCGACGAGGTGGTCGCGGAGTCGGGGATGACGAAGCAGGACTTCATCATGGCCCGCCTGCGAGAGGACGGCATCACCGTGGTGCCGAACAGGCGGACCTTCCTGGCCTTGCGAGACCGCATGGCCGAGGTGCTCCGGGAGCTCAGGCGAATCCACTCCGGCTGCGAGGTCGGCGGCGAGCTCATGGAGACCGTCACCCGACTCGTGCGCGAGCTCGCCGAGCTGCGTGGTGAGGAAACCGCCGATGTCGTGGCGGAGAGGTTCGAGGGCATCATTGGGCTGGAGCGTCGCTGACGCCCAGCTTGCATGGTGATGACGGGCTCGCTTTTTGCGATTGAGCCACGAGGCCCCGTTGCCCAGATCTTCGAGCGAACCCCCTGCCCCTTCAGCCCGTCGCGCCCCATGCCTTGAGCGTGCTTCCTAACCTCCTTAGCGCCGGCTCGCTCCCCGGGCTGCTCCTTGGACTTTCGCAGGCTCGTCGAGGACCCCTGCGGCCACAAGGGCCGCAAAAACTTTTCGAGCGCTCTTCGGAGACCCGCGCTTGAAAACTCGAGCCCTTGAGGGTTTTGCTTTCCCCCCTTGCAGCCTCCGGGAACCCCGACGGCATGCGAGCCACAAGGTTCGCCACAGAGGCGGGCCGAAACCATAGGAGGTCAACCATGGAAGCCGTCAACACCAAAGCGATGAAGGGCATCAAGAGCTATCTCGAGCGCAGGGGTTTCGAAATCCTCGAAGAGAGCTGGGCGCACGGCGGTGACATCATCGACTTCATCGCCAACGAAGGAGACGACCTGGTCTTCGTAAGCTGCCAACTCCGTCGGAACAGCGGCGAGGGGTTCCCCGAGGAAGTTCTCGACCGCGGCTCCCTCGAGCGACTGGCGGCAGCCTACCTTGCCGAGCACCTCGACTCCGGCGATTGCGCGGTCAGGTTCGATGCTGTGAGCATGCTGGTCCTCGGCGACGACAGGGCCCTTCTCCGCCACCATCAAAACGCGCTCCGCGAGCTCTAGCCGCCAGCGGCCCCGGAAGCTTCGATTTCCGGGGTGTCTTTATCCGTTCCTATCAGAAGAAGTCTGGTCCACTAGCTGGAATCCGGACTCCTGCCAGGCTGAGCTCGGCGAAAGCATGCTTTGATAGGTCTTCATGGGATTTGTGACTGCCATGGCCACCGACTGCTGCGCGCGCGTAACGGCGACATAAAACTTTCTTGCGGACTCGGAGGATTTGAATCGCTCTCCCTTATTTAAAAACTTTTCTATCGGCTCTGTCGCAATTACCACGATATCACGCCTGGTCATGCCCTTGCATTCACCGAAATTGGCGACTTCGACCCCGTCGAAGCTCCCCGCTGTTTTGTTAATTCTCAACACGGTGGCATGATGTGCCCAAGCGTATTTTTCGATGTCTTTCTTGTCGATAAGATACAAGCCGGAATACCCATTGGGTGCAACGTTTGAAACCGTAGGAGGAAACTTACGAGCGCAGGCAATGACAGCATCCGAGAATTTGGCAATATGTGGGATGAATCTATGCGTCTCATTCTTCCAGTGAACCTTGCAATTGCCCGCCTTTTCCATAGCCAAGAAGAAGTCAGCGATACCCTCGTTGCGATATTGCTTGTACTTTGTGTCCGATCGTGATGTGCTGATGACGGATTGGCGCGGGTCGCAAACGACTGTAACCCTGATTTTCGAGCGCATCAGCCTTTCGAGTACCACGAGGTCGTTGCCCCGTAAGTCCTGCGCCTCGTCGATATAGATTGCGTCGACGATGGATTCCAGGCGGCGAATCGCCGCTCCCTTGCTCCCGTCGATTACCTTGACGGCCACGAGTGCTAAACGCTCTGAGAACACATCGCCTCTTGTGGTGAAATATCTTAGGTCGCCTTGCAGATACTGGAAA
Organism: Olegusella massiliensis; assembly: GCF_900078545.1. Taxonomy (GTDB): domain Bacteria; phylum Actinomycetota; class Coriobacteriia; order Coriobacteriales; family Atopobiaceae; genus Olegusella; species Olegusella massiliensis. The sequence goes on along the minus strand of NZ_FLLS01000002.1, from coordinate 624,883 downwards.
TTATTCGGGATTTGCGTGCACAAGGTACCGACATCGATTTCGGGCCAGCAAAGCTTCGAGTAGGGACGCGCAATTTCGTTGAGCAAAAAGCTGAACCATCCCATGACCCGGGGATATTCCGAGCTCATTCTGATTTTTTCGGCAACGCGCGCTGAGCCTTCGACTTGGTTTCTGGTCAGATACGTGAGGAGCATCGTCCTATCAAGGTTGGGCTCGTTCGCAATCCGCTCCGCGACAAACTCCGTCTTGCCGGCTCCCGCTACGGCGATGACGACCGAATTCTCGCTCATGCCTTGTTCTTATTCGAAGCAATGAAGTCAATGGCATTTTCGATGTAGCGGGGGGCGCTTAGCGTCTCCGTGCCATCGACGTCACGCAGGAGCCTGAGAGCCCAATCGGTTTTGTGTCCTGTCATATACTCAACCAAGGAGTCTGCATCATTAGTATCGGAGCCTATCACGGAAGCCAAGCAGGTTATGCATGATTCGTTTGCCTTGACCATCTGAGGTTCAAGCGTCGCTCCGCCTTCAATCGATCCGACGAACATCTCCCTTTTGCCCGGGCTGGTAAACTCACTCGCATCCTTAAGCCAGTTGGCAGGCTCTGCTTTATCGTTGTCTCGCAGCACCGCCACTTTTCCACGGTCGATGGCGCTGGAAAGCTCCAACGCTCGTTTCCCGCGCGTGCCGTATTCCATGACGTCGATTGCGCCTGCTTCGGGGTAGCGTCCATGTCGCTTGTTGTATGCCCACTTGAAGACCATCTCGTCAGATGGTCCTTCCAGGTCGAAGCGAAGGGTCTGTTTCTAGGAATAAACGGGCTCTCAAACAGCATGACCTGCATACGGCTATATGCTCTGCGTTCTTTTTCGCATAGAGCATGATCCCTCTCGGAAAACGCCGTCGCAGCTAACGTGTTTTGCTCGCTACCCGACAAGGAGCGCTGTACCATTGGACAAAGCGACTCGAACTAAAAGATCTCTTTCTGCCGAAACATCCACACCGCGGTCCTGTTCGACACGAGGAAGAAGACGACGGATACGGCAAGGACGACGCCAAAAGCTGGAAGAGCGTTCTCCTTTACGGGGATAAACAGGTTGATGAGCACGACAAGCGCGAAAATGATGGCCGTCGAGGCCATAAACGATAGCATGAACACGACCTGAGACTTGTCGGGATCGAAGCGGTAGGCGCATGGGAGGCTGAGGCCGCCAGCCAATAAAGAAGCGCTTATCCCCATGGACCCGTACAGACACAAAGATCCCGCCTCCATCTCGAAGCCGAGAATAGCGAGCGCGCCGCAGGGAATGAGAGCCGCCACCGTACCCAACAGGGAGAGCACGATATACAAGATGAACTTCTCCCCGATAATCTGGTCCCTGGATACCGGCATGGTGATTATGTTCTTGCTCCATTTCGAGCTCGCATCGCTTGTTATGCTGACGAAGACCGCCGTCGTGGCGCACGGGGGAGCCACTATCAAAAGCATGCTGGGCTCCAGCAAAAACGAAAGGCCGAATCCCAGTGCGATCAGGCTCACGATCGTCACGAGGATGTTGCTCCTCGCAATGTACAGGTCTTTGATCAGAAGCCCCCTCATCGTCTTTCCCCCTTTACGTAGAGAAGCATGATTTCATCGATGGTCGTCGGCACGACCATCGCTTTCGGGTACTTCTTCCGAATCTTGTCCCTGTCCGAAACCAAGACCTGCCACCCGAAGTCCATCTCGCGGTACGTAACGACATCGCCCTCATCCAGCGCTCTGAATTGCGCCGTCCCGCATTCGATCACGCCGTAGTGCTCCATCAGCTCGTCTTTCGGCTTGGAGAAGGCCACCTGTCCTTCGTGAATGAACACGATGTAGTCGGCTATCTTCTCCAAATCGCTGGTGATGTGGGAGGATACCAATATGGAATGGTTCTCGTCCTGCACGAATCCGAGCAGCATGTCCAGGATGTCGTCTCGGACGATGGGGTCGAGCCCGCTCGTCGCCTCGTCCAAGATGAGAAGCTCCGAATCGTGGGACAGGGCGACGGCAATTGCCAGCTTCGTTTTCATTCCCTTCGAGAATTTGCCGATCCTCTTGTCCAGCGGCAGGGACAGCTTTTTCAAAAGGGCCATGTAGGCCTGCTCGTTCCAAGAGCTGTAAATACCCTTCATTACTCGGTTCAGTTTTCTCGGGGAGAGGATTTCCGGGTAATTGGTGCCGTCGAACACGACGCCTATCCGTTCCTTCACGTCGTTGTCCAGCTCGCTCTTCCCCAGAACCGAGACATCTCCCGCCTCTTTCTTGATCAACCCCAAAACGGCGTTGATGGTCGTGCTCTTCCCGGCCCCGTTTTCGCCGATCAACCCGACTATGGAGCCTCGCGGCACGCTGAACGAGACTCCGTCCAGCGCGAAATCTTCGAACGTTTTGGCAAGCCCCGAAATCGTCAAAGCATCGTTCATGGTCAGTCCTCCTCGTACAGCAAAGACAGCAACCCGATCAACTTGTCGAGGGGAATCCCGCTCGCGCGCGCGGCCTCGATCGCCTCTGTGAAATGCCCTTCTATCTTCTTCTGCTGCTCCTCCAAGTAGAAATCCTGGTTCTGGGAGGAGACGTAGCAGCCCTTTCCTGCCGTCGTCTCGATGAAGCCGTCTGCTTGAAGGAGGTCGTAGGCCTTCTGCACCGTCAGCACGCTGATCCGCAGGGACCTGGCCAACGAGCGGATGGAGGGGAGCGCTTCGCCGGCCTGCAGGTCGCCGCTCATGATCTGGGCCTTGACCTGAGTTGCAATTTGTTCGTAAAGAGGTCGGCTCACTTTGTTGCTTATGCTGATTTCCAAAAGCAATACCTCATCTGTACTGTACAGTACTGTATATACATATACAGTATAATACACCGTATATTGGTTGTCGAGTGGGGAGATGGAAACGACCGCCTATGCCAACGGATAGCTCTACTCTGTAGGGCATCGGAATGCAGAGATGTGTCGGCAACTCATCGCTAGACGATTCCGACCCGCGCCCTACGCCCGATGGGCAGTACAAATTGATTATGGCGATCTTTCATCTCCACGATTGCGAACTCAATCGCATGCGGGTAGACAGTGTTTCTACGGACAAAGTATTTACTCCCTAACAACCTGCAACCATCCTCTCGCTATCGCGTGCCGAAGTGGAACTCAGCACTGAGTTCCAAGTGAGCTCGATTTTGGGACGATTTCACGCTGCCGAGAGTAAATATAAACGCAGTTTAGAGTACGCGTTGAGTTCATAGTGTTGTGTTTTTCTTCTACCGAGTGGGAATAGATAGGCCTCTGAACTGGGAGTTTATCATCTGTCCCATCTAGTGGCATCTGGTCTCATCTAGTAGCAGGTAAGGTGCAAACTGCCGGTCAGTTTGGTGAGTAAATTTTCCGCGAAGCCTCTGAAATCATCGATTTCAGAGGCTTTCATTTTGCGTATTGACCTGCTCATTTACTCCCTAGTCATCTCCATTTCTTACACAGGATGCGACTGGTTTGTCCGAGATGCTAAATCGCGTCCGGCCTCGCATGGGGGATATGGCATGCCCCGATCATCGCCATGGGCCATCACTTCGGGATGGGCTACGCCGGCTTCCCGTGGACGGGGGTCCTCGTGATGGTCGCGACCTGCACTGCAATGGGCTCATTCCTGAGCTTGCTGAGAACGCGTGCGGGGAGCGTCTGGCCATGTGCCCTGGCGCATGGGGCGTTCAACGCCACGGCCAACATCGGCCTCATGTTCTGCGCGGGCGGGCAGGCCCTGGCAGGGCCATCCACCTACGGGTACGTCGCAGGCATCCCGCTGTTCATCCTGGGCGTGGCCTGCTGGCTGAAAACGACGGGGGTGGAAAGCCAGGACGGGCCTGCCGCGGGTCGACTTACGTGAACCGGACTGCATTGAGCAAGACGCCGTTTTGCCCGTTCAGGTCGTTTACTCCCGGGCAAAGCAGAGACGTATAAGGAAGCCTCGATGCCGATGTGGACTCAGTTGCGCGCACCTTCTCACATTCCCGCAGGACAGGGATTTACTTCCCGGCAATCTGTGACCATCCCAGCGCTTGCGCGTGCTGTAGTGGAACTCAGTGAGGAGTTCCGGTCGAGTTCCGTTTTTGGAACGCTTTCGAGCTGCCGTGAGTAAATTCATGCACAGGTCAGAGTGCGTGCTGAGTTCAGGATGTTTGGATATCGACGATCGAATGGGAGTGACCTGGGCTTTTGTTCCATCTAGCTGCAAACCTCCCGTCTAGTGGCGGTGGTTAGCATCCAGTGGTAGGAATAGGACAAAGCAACCGGAACTTTCGATGAGTGGAAATAACTCAGAAGCTCTGAAATCAAACGATTTCAGAGCTTCTCTTATAGGTGTTGACATGCATTTATATTCTTCGTTCCGCTCATGTCGCGGTAAGCGTTGCTATTAGAGGAGAAAGAATCTGCTCGTTGCGAATGTGTATCAAACATCGTTGGAGTGCTTCCATAGCGCTTTTTAGCCGCCTCGTATCGCAACCGCTTTCCATGTAGTCATCGTGTAGTCACCCGGTTTTTGGGAAGGGGGAAATTCGCGTTGCGCCCGTTCAGAGCGAAGAGTGACAAACCTTCCCAAAACTCAATTGAGGGTCGAGAATCGTGCGATTACATCCTCGTCGGCGACAGCCTCGTGATCATCGTCATCCGCACCGGTTGCGGTAGTGCCGATCTTGGGCCCTTCGGAGTTCACGAGCGTTCCGAGTTCGATCTTTATAGAGTCCTTGTAGACAGTGACGTCGAAGGTTGGGATTAGGTCCCTGTCTGCGTTGGAATCGCATCGCTGCTCTTCAATGGTGTAGGTGTCGTAAATGAGTGCGCCCTTGACGGTGATGGTGAACGCCTCGTCAGAAAGCTCGTAGCCCGCTGGTGCGGAGATTTCCTTTACGGTGTACGTACCGTTCGGGAGCTTGTCTGCGGTGGTTCCGTGCCCGCTTGCGACCGTCTCGAGCTTGGTTACGAGAGAGCCGTCCTTGTATACGCCGTACATGGCGCCAGCCAGCGAGTACTGGGAGTTGCCCTTGGTCACCTTGACATCGCCGGACGACTTGTCGAGCGTGCCGTATCCGCCCTCGGCGAGGCCCCGGTAGACCTTGAAGCTCGCATACGTCTTGCTGTGCCCGCCATGGATTCCCCACATGTGGTCGAAGAGGCAGTTGCCCGTATCGGACCCCTCGTACCAGGCGTGGTAGATGGTCTTGTCCTCGCCTGCGATACCGCAGTACGCGGCACTAAGCCACGGTAAGCCAACCTAAGGCCCAAATGGCGAAACTCTGTTGTCAACTTGACCGGATTGGGCCAATCTGCCCGATTGTTCGCTGTCGCCCGAGTGACTATAATGATTCCAAGCAATCCGCCGGTGCCTTTGGCAAGCGTCGGCACGAGAAAGGTCCTGGTGCATGAAGAACTAGCGATGGCCATATCCACCCGAAAGCCAAGCGACATCGCTGGTGGCCATGCCTGCGGGTGCAGCATCGCATGTTCGAGCATCGTTCTAAAGCCACATACTCAAACTGGCAAAGCGCAGAGCTGCCCCCCATGGCCTTCCGCAGGATCGGAGGCAATATGCAGCTCAACCTCTCCAACATCGAATACACCTATCCGTCGACGGCAGAGCCCGCCCTACGCGCCGTGACCGCTACGTTTCCCCGTGGGTGGACCGGCATCGTCGGTGACAACGGCGGGGGCAAAACCACGTTGGCGCTGATGGCTTGTGGGCTTTTGCGGCCCGACGCTGGCACGGTCTCGCCATCCCTCTTCTCCGCCTACTGCACCCAAGATGCGAAGGAGCCGCCGGACAACGTGGTCGATTTCGCACTTGCCCATGACGGCCTAGCCGTGAGGCTCCGTCGCGAGCTCGCCATCGAGGACGACTGGCCCTGGCGCTATGCCACGCTCTCGGGCGGGCAGCAGAAGCGACTGCAGGTGGCCTGCGCCCTGTGGGCTGCTCCGGACGTCCTTGCCATGGACGAGCCCACCAACCACGTCGATGCGTCGACCCGCCGCGCCATATCCGATGCGCTGTCGCGCTTCGATGGGATTGGCCTCCTCGTCTCGCACGACCGGGAGCTGCTCGACGCCCTCTGCGCGCAGTGTCTGTTCGTCTCGAGGGGTGCCGTCGTCATGAGGCCAGGCGGATACTCGCGGGCATCCTCGCAGGCGGTCCTGGAGCGCTCGGGCGCCGTCCACGCGCGCGACGAGGCCCGCAAGGAGAAGGCCCGCATCGAGCGGGAAGTTAGGCGTCGTCGTGAGGAGGCGTCGCGTGCCGCTGGCAAGAGGAGCCTCAGGGGCATAGACAAGCACGATGCGGACGCGCGTCGCAGGGTGCGTGTTGCGGTGGTGACCGGTAAGGACGGGCAGGCGGGCAGGCTCTCGTCACGTATGGTCGGAAGGCTGGAGGACGCGGAGGCGAGGCTTGTGGCGATGCGGGTCGAGAAGCGCTACGAGGCGGACGTGTGGCTCGATGCCGAGCCCAGCAGACGCAAGCTCCTTTTCAGGATGGGGTCCTGCAGCATTCCCCTTGGTGACGCCTCCCTGGTCGTTCCCGCTCTGCACATCGGAAACACCGATCATATCGGGCTCGTTGGAGACAACGGTTCCGGCAAGACGACCCTTGTCAGGCGAATCGTGGAGGGCCTTGCCGAAACGACGAGATTTCTCTACATCCCCCAGGAGCCCAATCGGGCCCTGGAGCGGGCTGCCTTGAGCGTATTGCACGATCTTTCGGCTAGCCAGCGCGGTCGTGTCCTCTCCGTTGTGGCGCAGCTTAACTCCGATCCGAACCGCATGCTCGAGGGAGATGCCGTTAGTCCGGGGGAGATGCGCAAGCTCATGCTGGCCCTCGGGATTGTCGAACGCCCTCAGCTCGTCATCATGGACGAGTCCACTAACCACCTCGACATAGGATCCATTGAGGCTCTGGAGCGCGTGCTGGCCGTCTATCCCGGCGCGCTTCTCTTGGTTTCCCACGACGCAGCCATGGTGAAGGCGGCCACAAACGTGGTCTGGCGGACAAGGCCTTTGGGGGGTGGCTATGAGCTCGTAGTGGGATAGACACCCTTACATTGCAGCTGTTCTTGTAATATTGACTCAGCCTGAACTCAGCTACATGAAAAGCATGCACGCCTTTGCAGCTCAAACCACTTGTTTTTCAACGATCTGGGTCCATTCTCCACTGTTGCATGCCAAACTGGAATTCAGTGCCGAGTTCCAGCTGAGCTCTAGCTTTGAGATGGTTTCACGCTGCCGAGAATAAACATACACACAGTCCAGCATGTACGTTGAGTTCATTCAATCTCGAATACTGGCGGTTAAGCGGGAATGAAAGAGCTTCTGAACTAGACTTTTACAGAGCGTTCCATCTACCGCTATCTATTACCATTCTGTTTGTTCGATAAATTCAAATTTGCGAGGGTGCTGAAATATGATATTTCATGAATTCGGCGATAAAAATCTCCCCCATATACTGTTGATACACGGTGGGGGTAATTCCTGGTGGAACTACCTCCGGCAAGCCCGTATGCTCTCGGATGCATACCATGTAATCTTGCCAACGCTTGATGGCCATGGAGAAGAATATCAAAAAGATTATATTTCAACCGAGGATTCCGCACAGCAGATCATGGGCTATGTAAAAAGCAATTGTGACGGGAAACTGTTTGCTGTAGGCGGCGTTTCCCTGGGCGGTCAAATTGCAATCGAGTTATTATCGCTGGATAGCGGTATAGCCCAAAAAGCAATAATCGATGGGAGCATCTGCATTCCTCAGCCCAAACTGGCACGAATCAGTGCAATCACTGTAAAGCTATTCGGGAAGCTTATGTTTAGCAGATCGGCTAGCAGGATTCAGTTAAGCCTAATGAAGAAAATGTATCCCAACATGGCTTATCCCGCAGAAATAGAAAACTACTATATGGAAGATATGCCAAAGCTTCCTATCAAAACACTAGTGACGATGTATCGAACATATATGGGAGAGTACAGGCTCAAAGACGCTATCACAGAAAGCAAAGCGCAGGTTTTATATATCTATGGTGAAAGGGAAATGGGCTGCGTCAAGGAATCGGCCAGGCTGTTTCAAAAAATGCATCCTGATTGCATCCTCCATGAAGCTAAAGGGTACAACCACGGATATCTGTCTGCTTACCTGCCTTTAGAGTGGATGGATTTGGTTAATCCGTTTTTGGAAAACTGCGTTTGACTTGACAGTAAGTTGAACTATAGAGTTATCGAACGAGTCAAGGTTTATCTGCATAAATGATAGCTCGATAAACGATTGGCGTAATTACTTGCCGGTACACTCGGGCTGGTATGCCCGATTGGACTATTTCCGTTCCGCCCTGGCCTTCTTGAACTGGGTGTTTGACAGATGGATCTGAGCGGTCCATAATGTATCCAGCTAAAAACCTTAGGGTTTTGCGGGGCGGGGTTGCGAAAGCGGTCCTGCCCTATTTTTTTGCCCGTAGCTCGCGACGGGAGACGCATGACGCGTTGTCGTGACTTGACGAACTGGATGAACGAAAACGCGCCCTGGATCGCTCCAGGGCGCGTCCTTTTACGCCTCGAGATTCTCGTATTCCCGCTCTGCAGTGGAACTGGCTCGGATGCAAGCGTACCGAAGCAGGGCCGATAGCATCAAGAGGAACGTAGTCCTTTAGAGGAACGTGCGGCTTGGTTTGTTTAGCTGTTGTTGTTGCCGAGTCGCCCCTTCGCTTGCTCGCCGCAAAACTCCCTTGCGAGCAATGTCGAAGTGGCGCCGCAATACCGGCGCACAGCAGCGTTAGATTCGGTTGGTTTCCTATTGGGGCCAGGGCCCCTTGCAGACGACCGCACAGGGGCCCGCTCCAGTTTGAAAATCTCGTCTGCCATGCGTCTCACCTCTCGGTTGGCCTTTGCCCGGACCCTGCAACGCGGCGCGGGACCCTAGGCCACGCTAAGCCACTGTAAGGTCCGCTTCTCTAAAACAGTCGTTTCACTCCAAGAAGCGCCCGCGTCTGCATGGCTGCCGGAGAATCAGGCGCAGTGGCAGTTGGAAAGGCAGAAGGAACCCGCGGGGAACGGGTTTCGATCGGACGCGCGCGCCGCCAGTCGGCGGCATCGCGTGGATCCCCGAGGAATCGTGCGACTCAGTCCAGGACGAATCAACCTCCGGTTGATTAAATCAATCAAAATAGGCGAAGGCTCGATTGCCCATCCGAAGCCGACCCCTTAACCTTTTAAGAGATTGATAGACTTGAGAAAGGGCGCCCATGGATAACGAAATCCCCATCGGGAGCAACATCGCGCGCAACCGCAGGGAGCGCGGGCTGACGCAGGAGGAGCTGGCAGCGTTCCTCAAGGTCACGAAGGCGTCGGTCTCCAAGTGGGAGACCGGGCAGAGCTATCCCGACATAGCGCTGCTGCCGCGCATCGCAACGTACTTCGGCATCAGCATAGACGAGCTCGTGGGATACAGGCCGCAGATGAGCGACCGGGCAATCCGCATGGAATGCGCCCGCCTGCGCGCGGCCTTCGCCGAAGGTCCGTTTGACCGGGCGCACGACATGTGCCGGGCCCTCGCGCGCGACTACTTCTCCTGCTACCCACTGCTCTTGCAGATAGCGACGCTCTACGCGAACCACGTCGACCTCGCCGGCCCTGACGCGCGCGGCCCCCTCATCGAGGAGGCCGTCGGCCTGTGCGCCCGAGTGCGCCGAGGCGCCAAGGGCTTGGGCTGCGTAAGGCAGGCCGAGTCGGTCGAGGCGATCTTGCTGCTGATGAAGGGAGGGGCGAAGGAGGCGGCGGAGCTTCTTAAGGACTCCGTCTCACCCGACATGGGCGCAGACATCATCCTTGCCAGTGCCTACTCCGCGCTCGGGATGACGGAAGAGGCCGACACGGCACTGCAGTCGATGCTCTACCAGGCGCTCGTTTTGAGCCTGAGCCGGCTAGCCGACCTAGCGATGCTTCACGCCTCGGAACCGGACAGGCTCGAAAGCGCCCACGTGCGCGCGCTCCATATCATCGACTCGTTCGGCTTCGAAAAGGTGTTCGAAAACGTGGCGTCGGTGCACCTCTCCTTCGCAGCCGCCTTCAGCGTCGCAGGCGACGCAGACGGGGCCATCGGCTGCCTCGAGGACTACGTGCGCTCGTGTCGAGCCATGAGGTTCGACGGGGCGTTCCACGGGGACGCCTTCTTCGACAAGCTGGGCGATTGGTTCGAGCGCGCGAGCGCCGTCGGGGCCGACATGCCGCGCGACGAGAAGAGGGTGAGGGCGAGCCTGCTGGAGGGGGTTGCCGCGAATCCGGCGTTCGCTTCTCTATCCGGCGACTCGCGCTTCAAGCGTATCGTGGCGAGCCTGGAGGAGGTCGCACATGGGTAGCGCCAAGCGAGAAGCCTCCTTCCGCAGGGCGGTCGCGAAGAGGCGGGTCGCCGTGTTCCTGCTCGTCACCTTCGCGCTCACCTGGGGTCTCGTCATCGCAGCGGGATTGGCGCTCGACTCCTTCTCCGTGGGCGAGCTCGGCGCGCCTGCGGTGGTCCTGCCCATCACCGTCAGCATGTTCTTCCCCCTCGTCGGGGCACTCGCAGCCAATCGGTGCTGCGGTTCCGGGGGCGGGACCGACCTGCGCCTTCGTCCACGCGTGAAGGGGAACCTGCGCGCGTACCTGGCCGCGTGGCTCGTTCCGGCGGCGGTTGCCTCGCTGGGCCTCCTCGTATTCTTTGCGACGTTTCCCGATCTGTTCGACCCGATGCTGCAAAGGTTCTTGCAGTCCATGTCTGCTGCCGCGCAAGATACTGGTGGAACGGCTGTCGGCACAGAGACGTCCATCATCGCCGTTTCAGTCATTTTCTCCCTCACGGTCGCTCCGTTCGTCAACATGCTGCCGGCCTTCGGGGAGGAGGCCGGCTGGCGCGGCCTGCTCTTCCCCTCGCTTTGCGAGCTCATGCCCCCGCGAGCCGCCGTCCTCGCGTCCGGCCTCGCATGGGGGATATGGCATGCCCCGATTATCGCCATGGGCCATCACTTCGGGATGGGCTACGCCGGCTTCCCGTGGACGGGGGTCCTCGTGATGGTCGCGACCTGCACTGCAATGGGCTCCTTCCTGAGCTTGCTGAGAACGCGCGCGGGGAGCGTCTGGCCATGCGCCCTGGCGCATGGGGCGTTCAACGCCACGGCCAACATCGGCCTCATGTTCTGCGCGGGCGGGCAGGCCCTGGCAGGGCCATCCACCTACGGGTACGTCGCAGGCATCCCGCTGTTCATCCTGGGCGTGGCCTGCTGGCTGAAAACGACGGGGGCAGAAAGTCAGGACGGGCCTGCCGCGAACCGACTTACGTGAACCGGGCCGCATTGACCCAGACGCTGTTTTGCGCGTTCAGGCCGTTTGCGCCCGGGCAAAGCCAAGATGTATGAGGAAGTCTCGATGCCGATGTGAGCTCAGTTGCGCACACCTTCCCACATTCCCGCAGGTCAGGGATTTGCTCCCCAGCAAACTGCTACCATCCCAGCGCTTTCGCGTGCTGTAGTGGAACTCAGTGATGAGTTCCAGTTGAGTTTTGTTGTGGAACGATTTCGAGCTGCCGGGAGTAAATTCATGCACAGGTCAGAGTGCGTGCTGAGTTCAGGATGTTTGGATATCGACGATCGAATGGGAGTGACCTGGGCTTTTGTTCCATCTAGTTGCAAGCCTCCCGTCTAGTGGCGGTGGTTAGCATCTAGTGGTGGGAATAGGACAAAGCCACCGGAACTTTCGATGAGTGGAATTTGTCGACCGGCCCCGAAATCAGACGATTTCGGCTTTTCTCTTACCCCATTTGAACTGCGAAAATACTCTTCACACCTGTTCAATGCCCACACAGGATGAGATTAGTTGGCGCGATACGGGACTTGTCCCGAAAACGTGCCAATACCAACGGAATGATTCCATCGCGTTTTTCGGTCACGGCGCCATCTTGGGACCCTGCGTGTAGTCACCGTGTAGTCACCCCGCCTCTCGGCGCTCCGATTCCGCGTATGTGCAGGTAGGAGCTAAGAGTGACAAACCTCCCGAAAACCGGGTTCGAACGCGTTTCCGGCGGGTTCTGACGGCATCCGAAGACCCTGGAGTCACTCTCTCCACGCGTCCCAGAACCCTACTCCGAACGTTTATGGGACGCTTTGGAATCGCAGTAGTTGCCGGAAAGTGACGATTTCGGCGGAAAGAAGAAGAGGTGCCCGCGCGCCTCCGACAGCTTTATCTGTGCGCCCTCAGCCCCTGAAACGGGCCTTCCAGGCCCCCGTAGTCCTCCTCGGAGATCTCCCCGGCGGAGAGCCGGCGTGCATGCGCTTCCACGCCTCCAGGGCCCGGGCGGCCTTCTGGGAGCCCGGGAGCCGGCCGCGTGCCCGGCTCGGCCGGCCTAGGCGTCGTCCTCCCCGGCAAGCCGGTCCTCCCTCGACCGGTAGCTGCGCCAGCAGCAGTAGAGGTATCCCAGCACCGCTGCCGCCGACAGCGCGGACACGATGACGAAGATGGCGACGTCATTGAGCCACATCACGGAGGCCCAGCCGCCGAGACCGACCTCGCTGGACAGCCTTCCGAGTGCCGCCGCGACCCCTATCAGCAGGGAAACGCCCGCGCCCTTCCAGACGAGGCCCGTCCCGCCGAAGGTCTTGGCCTCCAGAACGCGGAGAGAGTCGCTGACGGCACCGCTTCTCTCCTTGGCCAGCGCGACGAGGGCGAGTGCGGCGACCAGGGCTGCGACCTCGACCGACTCCCCGAGGGAGCCTCCGCCCGTCCTGGCTAGGTAGTTGAAGCGAGAGGAGACGTCGAACAGCACCCCGCCGGCCAGGATGTAGAAGCCGGCCCGGTAGATTGGGGCGAGGACCGACGACATGCGCTCGTCCTTCCCCTCGCTCTGAGATGTGATGATGTCTTTCATGATGCCCCTTTCGGCTAGTCCCAGAACAGCTCGTCAAGCGTCTTGCCGAGCTTCTTGCAGATGAGCTTGCAGAGATTGAGGCTGGGATTGTAGTTGCTGGCCTCGATGCTGCAGATGGTCTGGCGGGTTGCGCCGACGTCCTTGGCAAGCTCGGCCTGCGACAGTCCCGCCTCCTTGCGCGCGGCGCGCATCCTTTCGTTTCGTTTCTGAATCACGCTCTTCTCCTCCGCAAAGCAATGGTAAATGTCAAATATATCCGACATGACAAGTATCCACGACATTTCTCTTAATGTCAAATATATATGACACGAAACGCCCCGCATCGCCGCATGGGCGGTGAGTCGCGCCTGCTTCCCCGGCCTCGGCTTTAAAGCCGTTCTTGGCCTCATCCGATCACACGGAGGGAAGGTGAGGCTCTTCGGAACCACAGCCCCGCGCGAAGCGGCGACCAAGCAGCGCATCGGCGTGGTGTTCGACACTTGCGCGCTGCCCAAAGAGATAACAGTAGCTGCTGCCGACTCGCTCATGCGGTCAGCTTACGGACGATGGGACCAGGCGGCCTTCAAGCGGTGCCTGGGCGAGTTCGACCTGCCGGAGGACAAGAAAGTCTCTGACCTCTCGCGCGGCATTCTCATGTCGGCCACATCACAAGCGACCTCGAGAAGATTGCTGACTACATAGTCTGCATCGAAGCGGGCCGTACCGCGTTTTCTGTCATAAAGGACGTCATTACCGACGTGGCGGGCGTCGCACAATGTCATGCGGCGGAGTTCGATTCCGTCGCGAAAAGCTCGTTCTTCGCTTCTGGCGAGATGCGTTTCATCAGGCAGCCGTACAGTACGGTGATTCTCGTTCCCGATCGGTTCGCGTTCGGGGAACGGTTCCCCAGAATCGCGCTTGACCGTGCCGACATAGACGGCTACATGAACCTCGTGTTGAAGGGAGAAATCCGATGAAGACGATGACTCTTTCCGACCTCATCATCATGCGCAATTACCTGGCTCAGCAGTCAGTCGTCGGCCTCGCGCTCGGCATCCTGCTCGCGTTCGTGATGGAAAACCCCTATATCGTTTCGCCGCTCATCAGCGTAACGGTGGGCGGGACCTGCGCAATCACCGTCCTTGCGCTCGATGAGCGCAACGGCTGGGAACGCTACCGCCTCGCGATGCCGATCTCCCGAGCAAACGTGGTGTACGGACGCTACGCGAGTCTCGCCATAGCAGTGGTTGTCGGCCTCGTCGTGGGGCTAGTCGCGTCGCTCGCCGCCATGGTGCTCGCAAGCGCCTTCATGGCGATGGGCTATGACGTTAACGGCGTGCGCACGCTCGGCGAAGGAATCGATCCGGGAGCCTACACGCTCTCCGCCTCGATGGGCCTGCTCTTCATAACCGTGACACTCGCGGTTACCTTGCCGCTCACAATGCAGCCCGGCATGACGAAGGCAGTGCGCTTTATCCCCATGCTTATCGCATTGGTCGTGATACTTGCGTCTGCAGCGATTGGCTCGAACGGAACGCGGTTCGTCGCCCAATTCCTCGATGGTATCTTTGCGGACCCCAACAGGCCGACTATGCTCGCTGTCGCCAGCGCTGCGGCCTCCATCGCCCTCTACGCGGCTTCTGCCGCAATCGCGGCAAGGCTCTACGAGGCGCGAAAGCTGTAGCCGAACCGACTCGTTTCCATCCGTGAGGCCCCGCGCGGCTCCAGATTCGCCTATGGCGCCTCTCTTCCTTCTGCGATAGCGAATTCTTAACGAGAGGATGGGCTTTACTGCGGCACGGCCCTTTGCCGCCTGGCAAAACAATCTACATATCATCAGAGCTGCCGCTTCGCCGGTTCTCGGATGCGTATGCGCAGCAGGCGGGTACGTAGGCACCCGCCCTTCCCCCTTCTCTAGGCTACCTGATGCCTTGCGAAAGCGCGCATCGCAAGCGGTGTGCAAGCCACTAGGAGGACTGCGTAGAGTATCGCCAACGCAGTAGGAAGATCGATTACCGCCGTCCCCGCCGCGAAGCTGACCATGCGGCTGAATGCGAAGCTCATCCCCGCCATGGGCGTGAGGGCCCCAAGCTTCGCGAGCGGAGGGATGAAGAGGGCGAACATCCCGAGGAAGGCCACCGCCATCGGAATCATGGCCACCGGCATCGTGGAGCGCATCTTCGAAGACAGGAGCAGCGTGAGCGCCGCCATGCCGATCGCGATGAGATAGCCGAGGCCGTAGACGGCGAGCATGGCCTGCCCGACTGTGAGCGGGTACGGGTTGTCGAATCCAAAGACCACCTGCGTCGGCAGATCCCACCCTCCAGCGCCGCACACTGCCACGTTGATCCCCACGACGACCGCCAAGCAAAGACACCAGTATGCCGTGGCGAACGCTAGCGCCGCGATGGCCTTGGCGGCGGGAAGAGCCCTCTTCCCGCGTCTCGTCGGCAGCGCCACAGCGGCGGTGCGGTTCTGGTACTCTCCCGCGTACACGCCCGAGAGGGCGATGCACAGCGCCACAATCGCGAAAGCAAGGGAGCTCGCCCAATCCAAGGCGTTCTTCCATGCGCCGGCGTAGCCGAATTCAACCGGCCACTGAATCTGGTCGAACATGCCGTGCCAATAGGATGCCTCGGCATCGCTGTAGGGGAAATAGTGCTCGAAGCCGTCGGACAGCGTGGTGTCTATCCTCGCAAGCGAGCCCTCTCGCAGGCTCGTCGCGCGCGGGCTTGCGCTATCGAGCGTACCCACAATCTCGTTGTAGTAGTTGTCGGAGGCGACGGCCCTCGTCTGCTGCCAGAACTCGAGACCGTACTGGGCGATTATCGCGTCGTTCGACAGGTCGTAATAGCCGGGGGTCCCCTCTGCGAGCTCGTTGGCGCGATCGAGGACAGCTGCATCTTTCGCGATTCGGGCATCGTCGAGCACGCCGGCATGCGACTCCTCGTTGTTGCGGTATGCCTGCTGGCCGGCGAGTCCCTCCACGACGGCGCCTGTTGCATGGTCGCGCGTGGTTGTGGTCGCCAGGTTCATAAAGGCCATGCCTGTCAGCAGGGCGAGCGCGACCAGGCACGCCACCATACCCGCACGGTTGCCGAGTATCTTTCTAAGTTCGAACTTGATGAGCTCTCCCATTGTGTTCTCCTAACGGATGCCCGCGTCGCGGAACGCGAGCAGGTACAGGTCTTCCAACGTGGGCTCGACCGCCCGCGCCCCCTCTATGGGCGAGGCGTCCGCCACCACGCGCACCACCGCGTGCCCGTCTGCGGCATAGTGCACGTTGGCCACGGACATGCGCGCCGACATCTCCTCGGCAAGATGCGCCTCCACATGGCATTCCCACACCTTGCCCGCGGCCTGCGAAATCACCTGCTCGGGCGTGCCGTCCATGATGAAGCCGCCCTCGCGCATCACGAGAATGCGGCTGGCAATGAACTCCACGTCGCTGACGATGTGGGTGGAAAGTATCACGATCTTGTTTTGGGCGAAGCTGGCGATGAGGTTGCGGAAGCGCACGCGCTCCTTGGGGTCGAGGCCGGCCGTGGGCTCGTCGAGCACCAGGATGGCGGGGTCGTTGAGCATGGCCTGGGCGATTCCGAGGCGCTGCTTCATGCCGCCGGAGAAGGTCTTCACCTTGCGCCGCGCGTCGTCGGCAAGCCCGACCTCATCGAGCAGCTGCACGCTGCGGGCGCGGCCGTCTCGGCTGGGGAAGCCCTTGAGCGTGGCCATGTAGCGCATGAACTCGAGCGCCGAGAAGTCGGGGTAGTAGCCGAAATCCTGCGGGAGGTAGCCGAGCAGCGCCCGATACTCGTCGCCCATCGACAGGGCATCGCGCCCATCGAGCAGAACCTGCCCGCTGGTGGGGCGCATCACGTCGCAGACCATGCGCATGAGCGTGGTCTTGCCCGCGCCGTTCGCGCCCAGAAGCCCCGTCACACCCGGGGAAAGCGTGGCCGACACGCGGTCTACGGCTATCCTCGCCCCGAACTGCTTGGTCAGCCGATCCAATGTGAGTTCCATACTGCAATCCTTATCTAGTGGTAGGTTTTCGCCATATGCGGTGAGAACGCGTCCAGCCCCACAGAGGCCGCGTGTACGAGCATCGCGACCTCGCGCACGAGCCATGCGAGCGCCATGGCGGCCGCGGCGATCCACGAGGCGAGAGAGGCCGTCCCGTACATGTCCGGCCACATGCTCGCAAGGGTCATGAGCACGGCGCAGCACGCGGCCGCCCATGCCCAGCAGAGCACTGCGGCAGAAGAGGGCGCCGCCCTCCTAATCAGCGCTAGCGATCCGGCGCAGGAGCAAAAGAACGGCGGGCAGGCGCAAAGCGCTACCGAGAGCGCGTCGACGTCCAGAGAGGACGCGACTGCGCCAACCATGAGGGCGACCACCAGCGACGACGAGCAGCCCAGAACGATCAGGTGCGCCACCATCACGCTCGCCGCGTTGTTGGGGCACGAGTACTCAAGCTCGGCCACGCCGTGCAGCTTGCTCGCATGCACGCTGGGCACGCCGACGAGCACGGTTGCGGCGGAGAGGACGCCGACGACGAGCTTCGCGAGGCTCGCGTCCGCGGCGCTGCTCGCCGCGGCGAGCATGAGCGCGACGATTCCCAGCTGCGCGATCCAGGTCCATGAAGGGACGTAGCGCACCTGGGACGCGACGAACGGGGCGAACCCCATCCTGTGACCCCGGACTTTGCGCATCCGCGCGTCCTCGGCGGCCATGGCCCGCGCGAGTGAATCGATAGTGTTCGATCCCGCCTTCTCCCGTTGGGCGGAATAGTGCTGGGAGAGCTCGATTTTGAGCCTTGCTCGCTCCGCCTTACCCATCAAGACCACCCTCCTTCAAGTCCTCTTCGAGCACCTTCAGCGCCGCTTTTATCCGCCTGCGCGCTGCGAAACGGCTTATCCCGAGGGCCTGGGCGACTTCGCTTAACCCGAGGCCCAGGAAAAACCGCAGTTCCACAATCTCGCGCAGCTCACCCGGCAACCGCTCCAACGCGAGGTCGAGATCAGCCTCGCGCCCGTCGCGCTCGCTGGCAGCGACCTCGAATTCGAGGCTCACCGTCTCCAGCCGCCTCTTGCGGCTGGCGTCGACGCACACGCTTCTCGCTATCCGCATGAGATAGGCGATGGGCTTGCCGCGCTCGCGGTACCCTTTGGCCCGACCTCGCGCAGGAACGTCTCCTGCGCGAGGTCGGGCGCCTCGTGCCCGGCGGGCGCGTGGCGCCTGCAGTACGCCAGTACGTCGTCGTAGCACTCCTCGGCAATCTCGCGTGCCCGGTTAGTATCCAGGCCGCCGGTTTCCCGTCTAGGCAAGCCAAATCACCTCCTCTACCCACTACAACGTGAAAGCAGCCCGAAATGTGCGGCCTTTCACGATTTTAATATCGAGCATTCTCCCGCATTTTCCCATGGGTGCTGTGAGCCGGGCTCGATTGGTGGGGCTCATGGCGTCCTCGGGCTTCATCTATTCTCAAGGAGTCGCGTCTCTTGGACGGACAAGCAGGGATGTGCTTGTTGGAGGCGTGCATGCAAAGCCTGACGGGATGCTGGATCACGCTAAGTCTTGTTACGTCATAACCGAATGAAAAAAACAAGTTGTTTGCGGTCAATTATCAAATTCGGCAGAGAAGTCTCTTCCGCGTTGCTATGATGGTCGGTAGAATTTTTAAGATTCGAGAGGAGGTGTCCCATGGCAACCGGCGACCAGATAAAAGCCCTTATTAAAGCACATTACGACCAAGATAACGAACGTTTCAAGACTGCGGCATTGCGCATAGCCGCATCAGAAACACGCGTTGGCCACACCACTTTGGGTAGGGAAATCACTGCCATGGTCGATGCATCCACTCGTGCAAAAGGCAATGTCATTAGTCTTGCGAATAAGGACAATCTGTTCCTTGTCTCATTCCCGGAGGTTCGACTGGACGATTTGGTTGTCTCGCCAGAAATCGCCGAGAAGATCGACCGCATGCTAGACGAGTATCGCCAAAGGAAGAGGCTCGCTTCGTTCGGCCTAAGCTGCCGTCGCAAGCTCCTGCTCGAGGGGGACCCGGGCACGGGCAAGACTATGACGGCTTCGGTGATCGCCGCCGATCTCGGCATGCCCCTGTTCATCGTACAGACTGATAAGCTCATCACGAAGTACCTTGGCGAGACTAGCTCCCGGCTTCGCCAGATTTTCGAAGCCATTGCCAGCAATCGCGCCGTCTACCTGTTCGACGAGTTCGACGCCATCGGGGCCGATCGCAGCAGAGACAACGAGGTTGGCGAGATGCGCCGCATATTGAACTCGTTTCTGCAGTTCATCGAGGTGGATACCTCTGAGAGCATAATCATCGCCGCTACGAACAACAGGAAAATGCTCGACCAGGCGCTCTTTCGACGCTTCGACGACGTTATGCATTACGAACTTCCGACAACCAGAGAGGTTAAGCGCATCGTGGCGAACCGTACGGGTGCCTATGACCCGGCGCTTTCCCTTACCGACGAGACGGCCGCCAAGCTCTCGCAGCTTTGCCAGGCAGACATCACGCGCCTTTGTGAAGATGCGGTAAAAGAATCCTTATTGACTGACTCCCCGCTGTGCGACGAGCTTTTCCAACGGCTCTGCGAGGATAGGTTGTCCATATACGACTGCGAGGATAAGGTCGGCTAAGCGGAATGAAGAGACCGAACCTCGTTCTCACGAACACGTGCCACCAAGAGCCTTATTCTGCCCCTCAGGGCGGCAGGGGCAAGCCGTCAATCGATCGTGACCCCTCATCGCATGCAGCGAAGCTCTGCAAGGAGTTGGAGGGTGCCTTTGCTGCGAACGACGATAGAAGAGCGTTCGCTGTTGTTGACAGGCATGGAATCTACCTTGAGTTTATTGGTCCTCAAAACGGAGACTTGACTACGGGGAGCTTGGAGGATGTGCGGCGGGGCGTGCGCCTTCTCAATGTTCGCCAAGTGGGTGACGTCACACGGGCGACAGTGTTTATCCCATCTGGGGAAGAGCGCTTTTTTCTTGATAGAGTGGAGGCATATGGCGATCCGCACCAGGTCACCAAGAAGGGCAAGCCTCGCCACGAGAAGCTGGTGTCCAGCATCGAGGACATCCGTCTGGCTATCGTCGATTCTCTTTGGACGGGTAGTGATGATAAGCGCCCAGCGGATTTGAAGCAGTGGCTCGAGGTTTGGCTGCGAACGGGCAAAGATGAGGACGGCAGCTCGTTCGAAGCGTATTCCGCTTTGCTTGATAAGCTCCATATCGAGCACAAGAGTGCCTTCATCTTGTTCCCCGAGCGCATGGTTACGCTGGCGTATGCAAATATGTCCGATCTTGCGGGCCTCCTGGACAGCTACGATGGTCTTGCCGAGATAAAGGAGGCGCCCCTTGCATCATCGTTCTTCGCCAATCTTGAGGGGCCCGAGCAGCGCGAGTGGATTGACGACCTATTGAGCAGAACGTCTTTTGAGCCCGGCGAAGCAAGCGTCTGCATACTCGACACGGGCATCAACGGCGGACATCCGCTCTTGTCCCCGGCCGTTGACGAAGATGCCGTCCTGGCTTATGACGATGCGCTCGGGACAGGAGATCGAGACGGCCATGGCACCAAGCTCGCAGGGCTGGCTTTATATGGAAATTTGAAAGAATGCTTGCTGTCTGCGGGTCCAGTAGAGGTGACTCACTCCCTTGAGTCCATGAAGATTCTTGACCTGAGCAGGCAGAACAGTCCTGACCTGTATGGTGAAATCGTCAAGCAGGCGATGGACAGGACTTACGTGGCAAAGCCGAAGAGGAATAGGGTCTTTTGCTCCGGAGTCACTGCTGATGAGTGCGAAGTCACCGATGGCTTGCCCACATCCTGGTCTGCTGCGCTAGACGAGGCCATCTCTCATGCAGACGACCCCTCGAGCGAGCATGAGCTAGTGCTTGTTTCCGGCGGGAACATCCCGTTGTCCATGCTGAACGGAACGGTCTATCCCGAGGCGAACGAGATTCGCTCCGTCCGCAGCCCGGGACAATCGTGGAATGCTCTGACGGTCGGGGCGTACAGTGAAAACGCCCTGGTCGAAGAAGACGACATACTGGCCACGGGCTATCAGCCCGTCGCGGTGCCGGGAGAGCTATGCCCATTCAGCACGACGTCTCTGCAATGGGGACATTCGATTGCGCCGGTGAAGCCCGAGGTCGTCTGCCCCGGTGGAAACATAGTCGGGATGGGTACCGACTATTCAGACTGTCAGGATTTATCGCTGCTTACCACTGGCGCTGACATAGCGTCA
The DNA here is from genome assembly GCF_900078545.1 of Olegusella massiliensis. Taxonomy (GTDB): domain Bacteria; phylum Actinomycetota; class Coriobacteriia; order Coriobacteriales; family Atopobiaceae; genus Olegusella; species Olegusella massiliensis. Next base: position 603,693 of record NZ_FLLS01000002.1, on the reverse strand, counting down.
CGCCCGCTGGACACCATCAACGCGACGAGTGCGGCAGTTGCCGAGGCCGCCTATATTGCGGCCGAGCTGGAGAATGCCTATCCAGACCTATGGCCCGAGACAATCAGGGGACTGCTTGTGCATTCCGCCCGCTGGTCACAAGCAATGATAGACAGGTACTCGCCCGAGGGGTCGCCCGAGGATACGTCCACAAAGGGGCGGAGGAGGCTGCTTAGGGCTTGCGGCTACGGCATACCGGACTTGAGCCGTGCAGTCGAATGCAAGGAGAACAGTGTCAACCTCATTATTCAAGAGGCCCTACATCCGTATGAGGTGAAGGAAGGGCGTGAGACGATGAGGGAGATGCACCTTCATACGCTGCCTTGGCCAAAAGATGTGCTCGCTTCGCTTGCCGATGTCGACGCAACGCTCCATGTGACCCTTTCTTATTTCATCGAACCGGGGCCGGGGCAGATTGGGTGGAAGGACAGGTATCGGTACTCTTCTCACGGACTTCGTTTCGATGTGAACAAGCCGGGCGAGAGCCTGGAAGAGTTCGAGAAGCGTATCAACGTAAGCGTTCGAGATGAGGATGAGGGAAAAGCGTCTAGCGGCTCTGGCGGCTGGTTTCTCGGCGTCAACAACCGAAACGTAGGCTCGATTCATTCCGACTACAAATATGCATCCGCAATCGAGCTGAGCGACATCGAGTTTATTGCCGTATACCCGGTGATTGGATGGTGGAGGTCTCGCAGGTATCTTGGGAAGATTGATTCTGAGGCGCGATACTCGTTGATTGTGAGCATCGAGACACCTTGCGTGGAGGCAGATCTCTACTCGGAAATCACTCAGCGGATAGAAAATACTTCGGCAACGGCCGTTTCTATTGCTGCCACTGGTGCAGCGCGAGAGCGATAAGCGCGATCAGGTTTGTCAGGCTGAGGCTAGTCGTGGTGCTAAAATAGATAATTCCTACCGTGATATCGACCTCATAATCACGGCGGAGATGAGGTCGAGGTGGAAGTTTTGTACTCATCGCCGAATTGGAGAATGGCCGACAAACCAATAAGCTCCAAGGTCGTGGCATGCGTGGGCGTGTAGTCAGCTACGGACGGTCTTGATACGTTTCCGCAGTTTCGGTAACCCCGAATGCCGCCGAATGACGCCGCATACCTTGCCGTATTCGGGCATGCAATTATTCCCCTAACGGTTCTTCCGGGGCGCTGATTTTATACGGGAATAATGGAACAGCCTCCAAAAAACAGGAGGCTGTTCGCAAGGAAGCATTAATTTACCTGGGGAAATGTCAGAAAGAGGCCTTCCAATCAGCGTAAGCGGCCCCGTCGACTTCTCCGCGCTCGAGCTCAGCGCGCTTTTCCGCCCAGGTCTTGATCGACTGCGCGAGCTTTGCGACATGCGGCGCCCACATTACCTGGCCGTGGTGCCCGCGCCCAGCAGTCTCCTATCAGTCGTTCGGAGCGGCGAGCTCCTCAGGTGGCAACACCCCCCGGCCCTCTGCGGGGCAGGGACAGACGGTCATCCGGAGGCGCCCGATCGGCGGCCCCTCGGGGCTTGCCCGTATCGTAGGCAATGCGCCGAATGCTCGCCACAGAAGCTCATCGGTGGCTTATCGCAGACTGTAATGGGCGGCGCGCTCGCTGCTGTCAGGAGCGTCTTTATGATCGAGCGGGTTTATGCACTTCAATGCACTCGTCTGATAGAATCAAACCGCCAGGCACCTGCAGCTCCGCACTTTCCATTGCTCTCTATATCGCCTGAAAGGATCGCCGCAGAATGGAAGCAGCTTTCATCACAAACATATCATTTCCCAAATCGCTAGATGAGGTTCTTTACTTCATCAAGGCACGCGGTCACTTCGATGTCGAGGAAGTTCTCGAAGAGTCCTACGTGGAATGGACGGCACCCAAGGATGCTCATATCGGAGAGCAAGTGTTTTTCATGCATTCCAAGACGTCGATAGATACCATTCGCTCGCTGAAGAAGCAGCACAAGGAAATGGAAGCGCATATCAACCCCAATGCCAACAAGACCCTCATCGAGGCTCTGGACAAAGCTGAGAAGCTCTACCAGTCAATCGGAGGATGCGTCTTCGCGCGGGGTAAGGTTTGCGGCGAAATCATCGTGGATAACGTTGCTAGGAACGATGGACTTCATTGGAGGAGTGTCTACTATGCGCCAATTGGCGACATTTCCGTGATAGAACCCCCTATAAACATCAGCGAGTTTAGAGACTTCATCAAGATTTCGAGAACCGGTGCAATAACGAAGCTCGACGAGAGACAGGAGAAAATGCTCCTCTCGCTGAGGGGTCTATGACCTCATTTGAGCTCTCTTCCCATCCCATTTTGTCATTATCGCTAGTGTGGAGCACGGCTTGCTTGCCGAGCTCGCGAAGGAAGGCGCCAGCACTTGCCTTGCCGTACGATATGCGGGTACATTTCCCTAACGGTTCTTCCGGGGTGCCGATTTCATACGGGAATAATGGAACAGCCTCCAAAAAACAGGAGGCTGTTCGCAAGGAAGCATTAATTTACCTGGGGAAATGTCAGAAAGAGGCCTTCCAATCAGCGTAAGCGGCCCCGCCGACTTCTCCGCGCTCGAGCTCAGCGCGCTTTTTCGCCCAGGTCTTGATCGACTGCGCGAGCTTGGGGGCATGCGGCGCCCCGGGGTCGACCGTCAGGCCCATGCCGTCCTCGCTGGGCACGAGACCGTAGCCTTCCTCCAGCTGCAGCAGCAGGGCCACGAGGTCGCGCGACGTCTCGACTCCGTAGTCCTTGAGCGCGCCTACGGAGACCTCGAGCTCCTTCGCGATCTCCTCCAGCAACTCGGGCTTCACCGCGCGGATGCCGCTCTCGTAGTGCCTGATCGCGCCTTCGGTAAGCCCAACCGCATCGGCGAGCTGGGCCTGCGTCAGGCCCTTCGCCTTGCGGTATCGCCGAATGTTGTCGCCCGTCGCCATGTGCCCTCCTGTTTTATTTCGTGGCGACCATTCTATCAGCGTACGAGTTTGTACGCAATTCTATTGACAGTACATATGCGTACGATTATTCTCGGGAATATAAGCGTACAGATACGTACGAATAGACAGGAGGTCCAAGATGGAACAGCCGGTTGCAAGGACGCCGAGGCCGAGCATGCTCACCGCCGACGAGGTGGCGGAGCGTCTGAAGATCAAGAAAGGCAGCGTCTACGAGGTGATCCGGCAGATGAACAAGGAGCAGGAGGCCCTCGGGCGCGTGGTGATCCGCGGACGCATCCGCAGCGACCTGTTCGAGGCCCGCTACTTCCCGGAGGTGAACAATGCCGGCCTATAAGGACAAGAAGACGGGCCTCTTCTACGTGCAGTTCTACTACCGCGACGCGCGCGGGGCCAAGCGGCACAAGACCAAGAAGGGATTCCAGACCGAGCTCGAGGCGCTTCTGTGGGAGAAGAACTTCAAGGCCCTCAAGGACGACGCCATGGACATGACCTTCGCCGACTTCTGCAAGGTCTACGAGGCGGAGGTGAGGCCGAGGGTCCGCGAGCACACCTAGCTCACCAAGGAGAACATCATCCAGAGCAAGCTCATCCCGTTCTTCGGCGACATGCGCATGTGCGACATACGGCCCGTCGACATCGTCAGGTGGCAGAACTCCCTCACGGGCTCCACGAGGCCCGACGGCGACAGTTTCAAGCCCACTTACCTGAGGATCATCAACAACCAGCTCAACGCCATCTTCAACCACGCCGAGCGATTGGGTTTCGCTCGACCGTTGTTTCTTTAACCTGACTGATTCTAATTTAGGAAGAAATCATTGACTTCTTCGCGCGTGTGCAGGATTTCGCCGTCCGGGACGTTAAGGCTTGCCGCCAACTCAACGGAGCCGGGAAAAGCCATTGCGACATTCGGGGAGAAAGCCTTCTCGAGAAGGCTGATGTATGCGCTCATATTCTCACGAAGGCCGCTGATGCATGCGGCGTATTCGCCATCGAGTTCAGTATCGAGGGCCTTCAATTCCCGGGCATAGTGCGCGAGCAGCTCCGCCTCTCGTTTGTCATAGAAATCCTTTCCCAATTCGTACACGGTCGTGCCTACGGCGTTGCCGACGAGGGCGCCCAGAACCGGGAGCGGAATGATGGCCTGGCCCACGAAGCTCGAGAACGCGCTCACAGACGCATCGAGACACGCGATTTCTGAGCTTTCTATAAACTCGATCTCCGTAAGCTCGCCGCTGCGGAACCTGTAAGCGCATTCTGCGACGCCGAATGATGCCGTGACCAGCGCGCTTGCAACAGATGAGGGCGTGGCCGTGTAGTTGTTCAGCCAATAAACAGCTCCACCGCGAACCCCGCCTTTGACGAGTCCCATGCCGGAATCTTTTGCGATTTCCTCCCAGTCGTCCTGGGTCAAGTCGCCGATGCGCTTTCCGTTCTCGAGATGACGCTTCATTGAAATGGCGAATGCCGTTCCCGCTTCCAGAACGGCGCCAGCCGCTGCGGCCTTCGCGCCCTCTTGGGGCGTGGGCTTGTGTTCCTCGTAAATGTCTCTCTTTATTCGCTCGCTCTCGTCTGCGAGCCTGCTCTTCTCCTCGGCCATCTTGTCGGTGATAGCGTTCTTCTGGACCTCCGAGTACTCGAATTGGGAGGCCTCAAGGTCATCGATGCTGAACCCGCTTGAGTCGAAGAACTCATGGATGCTCTTCCAGGTTGAGTAGGACGGGCCGCCGGTCGAGGACGCCAGCTTGGCCGCTTCCTCCTTTGGCATCTCGTACAGGGAGCGCACCGCGTCGAGATGGTCCTTCGGGATCTGGTAGATGCCGTCTTTGTCGAGGAAATTGGGGTACTTCTGCAAATGGGCGGCCACGGCGTCCAGGGAGAACTTGCCGCCGGCGTTCACGAACTTGACCTGTATCTCGACGCCGTTGCGCAAAAGGTCGGCGGGTCCGTTGTCATTAACCCATTCCATTGCCGGTTTATCGCCATGGACGAGGCTCTGCGCGTTCTCCAACCCGCATTCGGCCACCTCGGCGATGAACCCATGGACACCCTTGTTGCCGCCTCTGTTCGCAACGACGAGGTCCTCGATCTTCCCGAGCGCCCAGTTCATGGACTCCATTGCGGAATCGAGGTTCTGGTCTTGGCGGTTGAGATTCTCGATGAGGTCGTCGATTCTCATCTGGTTGATCAAGCCGATCCATGCGGCGACGGCCTGCTCCTGGGAGCTCTTGAGTACCTTTTCTGCTTTCATGGCTATTCACCGTCCCGGGTGGCCACCCTCTCGACGATGAGGCTGCCCAGGGACTTCGCGTTGTTTACCAAGGAGCCCAAGGCCAGTTTCTCGTCGTCGGAGATGGAAAGGTAGTCGGCGCCATGCAGGCGGCATGAGGACATAAAGGACCTGGACAGCTCTTCACGAAGGGCATCGGTCTTTGTCCTGAGCGCCCCGATCGCTGCAGACGTCTCCCTAAGAGCCTCGGTGTTTCTCTTTACCGACAAGAGCTCCTCGTGCTTTTCCCCAGCGATCTTGTGCTGTTTTTTCACGAAAAGCGCGATGGAGGTCAGCAACGTGGCGCCTGCGACGCCCCATCCGATGGGGCCGGCCATTACCAGGAAAGCGCTGCCAGCGGCCATCCCGCCTCCTCCGGCGGCCAATGCGCCTCCGCCGAGCCAGGCCATCGCCGCGTTTGTCGCGGCAGCGCCCGACAGCGTGGAGATCGCGGCGCCCGTGGAGGCGGTCCCGAAAGTTGTGGCAACCCACATGGCGGCGGATGGGGCTATGCCGGCAACGGCCATGCCCGCCGCGACGCCGGCACCGGCGCTGGCCGCCGATTTCCGTGCCGAGTCCAGCTCTTCGCGGGCGAAGGACTCCGACTCCTTGAAGCTTCGCTTCTTGTGGGACACCTCCTCGATATCCTCCATGAACGACTTCGGCGTGTTCGCGATCGAGTTCACCAGGTCGGTAACGAGGTTCAGCAGGTCGATGCTCCTCAGCCTAGACTGGTAGAGCTCGATCCCTCCCGACTCCAGATTGGTGTAGGTTTGGTTGTATTCGATGACGGCGAGCTCGTACTCATCCGGTTCTTTCGCCCTTGCATTCTCGAAGCCTTGCTTGACCCCATCGGCAATTTCTCCCGCTTTACCTGCGATGGCGGCGACAGCGCCTTGAGCACCGGCCGTTGCCGCGCTTGCAGCGTTTGCGGCTCCTTCAGCCACATCGCCAAGCATTTTCGCCATATGTTCCGGAGTTAGCCTTTGAGATTGGGGCGATGCGCCAACATTTCGCTCATCGACAAACCCAGTGTTGTATTTGAAGCTCTTCGGCTCTGGGCCGTCCTTGATCGCATCACCAATGCTCTGAACGGCGCCCTTTGCCTTGCCTGCAATGTCTCCGATGGCCTGTCCCGTATGATTGGCGGCGCTTTGAGCGGCATTCGATGCCTGTTCGGCAGCGCTTGCGATTTCTTTTCCCGCAGCGGCCTCAGCCTTCCGTGCCTCTTTTATTGGGTCGAAGCCTTTATCGAAGAAGCCCATCGCCCCTGCCTTTCTCTATTTGCAATTCAAGGCCATTATCCCACCGATGGATTTAGTCTCTATCAGCGATTTAACCACCGGTCATTATCTGCGCGAAAAGCGTCGTCGGTGTACAGCGCTTTGGACACTAGATTCAGTTGTCAGCTGAGCATGCGGCATAGACGACGGCGCGGGAATTGCTCGTCTGGGACAATTTGTCCCCGAAGTAGGCGTCGAGCTTCGCCACGTCGGCGAAGCCAGTCCGCTTGCCCTCTGAGCTCGGATGGGGCCTAGTAGCCGCACCGGGCGATGGCGCAGCCGCATTTCGCGCATTTGCCCTCGATCACGATTCCGAACTTGTCGGCGCGAAGCGTGTAGCCTGAAGCGACCGAAGCGGCTCCTCGCCGAAAGCCCTGGCGGCATGGAACGCCATAAGCAACGAGAAAAAGCGGAAGCCGCTCTGCACCATGACCGATGTTAGCTCGTCGAGCGTAACCGTGCCCGCGTTGAAGCCCGGGCACGCGTCGAGGAACTTGTTCGAGCGGTTGGTTGACTGCCGTGGCGTCGTCTTGGCGTGCTCGCAGATGCGCGCAGCGAACGGGACGGCGAGCTCGTCGAGCGTAACGGAGTCGCGCCCCTGCTGCGCAAGCTGCATGAGGGACTGCGCGAGGGCGAACTTGTAAGAGGCGGTGTTCTTGCCGAAGAGGACGACGTTGCGCCAGCTGGACTGCTCGAGGGAACCCGTGCGCAGGTACTTGTCTATCGGGCTTTCCGCCATGTCGCGATCTCCTTTTGTGCTCGTGTAACTGGATAGATTATCGCGCAGAAAGAGGAAAAACGCAGCATAACGGCGGTATTGCCAAGGAATAGACGCCTTGGATTCGATTACGGGCTAAAGCCTGATATGGATGATGCCGATACTGCTGGCGATCAGAACAAGAGCTATCAAGACCACAACGGCTGCCAAAACTACGTGCAACGGCTTCATTTATGTCTCCTGCCGAACATGATAGAAACGATTAAAACAGTTGCTGATATAATACCATCGGCAGTTAAACTACCCAACAGCATGAACGAGGCTTGTTTTGGAACAGGACAAACACGAAGAGGGCGTTCGGCATAGATCTGCCTCCAAGCACGATGAGCGTCAAGGGCAACCTCGAAAAGAGGCGGCCGAGAAGAAAAAAGGGCGAGGCAAGAGCGTCTTCGGCTTCTTCGGAAAGCTCTCGCTCAAAGCTAAGCTCGTTGTGCTTGCCGTAGTTGCGGTGATTGCCATCGGCTTCTTCGGCTTCGCCCTCCCTTGGATAACAGACAACCACGAGACGCAGTATCTCGCGACATCGGATCTCAAATCGGCCGTCGACATCGACAGCCTTTCCACGATTGACTACACCTACCACGGCATCGCCGAGAAGCACAGCCAGTTCCTCTGGCAGGATTGCGTGGACCATCGCGTTAAATACGAGGCTCACATCCGTGCATCCTACACACTGAGCGACATCCAGTTTGAGATCAACGAGGAGGATAAAGTCGTCACCGCGTATCTCCCCGAGGCGCAGATCGGTGATCCCCAGCTCGACAACAGCAAGTTCGGCTACCTCCCTGAGAGCGCAACTGCGGACATGAAGGACGTCATCGCGCTTTGCCGCGAAGACGCCGCGAACGACGTCGACAAAGAAGAGATCAAAGAGCAGGCGGAAGCGAGCCTGAAGGACATCGTCAAAGCGTTGACACTGCCGCTTCTCGGCGATGAATACCAGCTTGAATTCAAGCCGATCGCCGAGTACAACGGGGAGGTCGATTCCAATGCGTAAACCATGGCTTGCCGGCCTCGCCCTCGCCGCAGTGCTGTCGCTCTCCGTGCTTTCCGGTTGCGTCAAAAGCAGCGAAACGCCCGATTTCTCGGGCTATACCGAAATCGCGGAACTCGCCACTGTCGAGTGCACGTTTCACAACGTCGCTGAAGTCTATAACGACGGAACCAACATGCTGTTCGGGATAAACGTGGGATACAAGAAAGCTTGGTTCGAATACGACGGAACGGTCCAGCTGGGCGTCGATGTCTCCAAGGTTCAAATCGACGGGCCGGATGCGAACAACGTCGTCACCATCACGATTCCCAGCGCGCAGGTCCTCGGCCAGCCCCAAGCCGATGAGAGTACCTTCTCCGATATCCACAGCGATACCGGGCTGCTGACTCCCATCACAACAGTCGACCAGTCCATCGCGCTGGAAGAAGCGCAAAAAGCGATGAAGGAAAGCGCCGAGGCCAATTCGACGCTGATGAACGGGGCCCGTGAAAGGGCGAAAACCCTTCTGAGCCAATACGTCACGAAGATCGGGGATCTGCAAGGAGTGAAGTACGAGGTCCAGTTCAGGGATGCCGAATAGATTGGTTTTATAGCTGAGTCGATCTTGAAAGGGGCTGCGAAAGCGCCCCACTCTTTTTTCAGTTGCTAACTGATTTGCGGGCAGCTTGAGATAAAGTGGCGAACAAGATCCTCTAGCTCGGTTCTTTCGCTGTGTCTCTAAAGCGCTTTGAGGCTGTACATAAGGTCGAAAACGAAGCCGCCCGCGACGATTCTTCCAGTCATCGCTCCTGCGTATCCCTCATGACCTGCGGGAATGCTAGGTGGCAAAGCCGCTGGCTACGATTCACTTCGCCAAACAGGCGCCAAAGAAGACCATCGGGCGTTTGACCATTCGTTTCGAATAGTTTTGAACCTCAAAATCTGCCCGCTTTTGTCCCGGGGACAAAAACGAAACTGCAGGCTCGCGGTTTCGAAATAGTTCGCGGTTTTGTCCCAGAATTTGTCCCAAATACCTACGCGAAGTCACGCGGTAGGATTCGGCGGTATGACGGTCAAAATCGACGAGCCAACTAGGTGTAACTGGATTGCCGTCACAGCAACCGAGCGTGAAAGAGTGGGAATAGTAAATTCGGCAGTTATGGGGGTATAAATCGTCAGTTTTGCTAAAAATACCCCGATAAACGAGATATTTGCTATGCTGACTCCAGTCGAAAGATTGGGGCCAGCATACGTTTGTTCGAACGCGAGGACTACCTCGAGAAGATCCGTGGCTTCTACCACGACGACGGCGTGATAAAGGTCCTCACCGGGGTCCGCCGGTGCGGTAAGTCGTGCCTCATGTAGACCATCGCCGAGGAGCTCAGGGTCGCGGGGGTGCGGGAGGACCATATCGTCTACCTCGACCTCGACCGGTACGGCTTCCGCTCGGTGAAGACGCCGGACCAACTCGAGGCGCTGATCGAGCCCGCGCTCACGATTGACGGCATGAAGTACCTCTTCATCGATGAGATCCAGAACGTTGAGGGGTTCGAGGAGGTGGTGAACGAGTTCCGCGCCGAGGGCGGATTCTCCATCTTCATCACCGGCTCGAAATCCTACCTGCTATCCGGCGAGCTCGCCACCAAGCTGACGGGGCGCTACGTCGAGTTCGAGGTGCAGACGCTCAGCTTCAAGGAGTATCGCGAGATGAAGCGCTTCCTCGGACAGGAGCTTGACCCTAACCCCGTGGCCGAGCTTGACCGATACATCCTCGAAGGGGGCTTCCCCAAGGCGCTCGACTACCCCAAGATGGCGGACAAGCGCGCGTACGTGAGCTCCGTCATCAAGGAGATCCTCGAGAAGGACATCTGCAGGCACTCACCAGGGCGCTGCTCGAATCGGCCCTTAACGCAATCATGGACGAACAGGCCGACATGGCCTGCAAAGGCGGCGCCAACAGCCGCAACGGCTACCGCGAGCGTGGGCTGGTGACGCCGGCCGGCAAGATAACGCTGCGCATTCCGAAGCTGCGCTGCGGAACCTATTTCCCCGAGGGGATGCCGAAGAGGTACAGCCGGGCGGACAAGGCGGCGATGGCCGAGAGGCTGGTGCTCGTGGCGATGGAATCGGCGGGCATGGCCGGAAAGGCGGCATAGCGGTGGCATGATGCAGGCATTCTAGGCGACTGATGAGATTCCGCTTACACCAACGTTCGACGCACTACCGAAGGTGAAGCTAGTTCCAATTATTGTTCTGATTGCTATGTTGTGGATAACGCGCCTTATCTCACCCGTTTATGCGGAGACACGGTATGCGTATCCTCTTGTGCTTATGCTTCCGCTGGTTTGTGGCGTGGTGGCAATAGTAATGAGAAATGACAATAAGAATCAGTAGTCGTCGGAAAGTGGGAGGGGCGTAAGTGAGAAAAAAACCATGCTTTCAGCGATGTCCGTTTCTGACGTTACTGAATGATTATGCAAACATAGAGACACTATTGAATGCTGCAGGTTTTGTCTTCGCTATATACTAGTGCTGCTAGTATGGGCATTGCCATGATGAGTGCTAAATAATATCTCGTGATTACGCCGGGTGCAAGCAAGGCGCTTAATACGAGAAGCAGCAGACATATGCATGCGAAAATTCCACTTTGTCGCTTTTGAGCAAAACATATTGTGGTAACCAAAATCAAAAGCAGTACATAAAACGGAATCGAAACAAGCAGCGACACAATTGGATTTTTCTGTAAAACAAGTTGGGTCGATATGCTGTCTATTGCATTGAATAACTTGGGGGCTTTTGAATCCAACGTAGCAGGATCTTTGCCCCAACTTTCGAACAGCGACGTCTCATCCCCGTCCTCTGGGGCAGAATCAATCCAGGAGTAAGGGTTCCATGCGCTGTTGGTTTGCAAGATGAAGGCGGAAAGATAGGTGCCAGGGTGCTTTAGGCCAATAACAAGCCAGTCTTTCATGAGCATTGTCCGATCCAACGCCATGATGGTGGCGACGCCGCCGTCGATCTTCTCGGTGGATTTTTGCTTGTCGAGCTTGATGTTGCCAGCTGGGTCGGTGCGCACGTGAATGCTGTCGACCATCCATGCCAGCACCGGGTGCTCGCCATAGGCGAGCTTGCCTTCCAACGCCAACTTCATCAGTTCCTTGGATGGTGGGAACATGTCTTTGAAGCTTTGCCCAAACGGTGCCACCGTGAAACCAGCATCCTCAAGGTTTTGGCTCATTTGGACCGCGCCCCACCGCTCGAAAGCAATCTCTCGGATATTAAACCGGGTGCCAAGATCCTCAATGAACTTCTCGATATAACCGTAGTGCGTCTCGTACCCGGCACTGGCAAGGAATCCTTGACTGTTCCACAGGTTGTAGGGGACGTGATCTCGGGCGACCCTCAGTTTCAGGTTGTCTTCTGGTATCCAAAACCAGGGTGCAACCACGTATTTGTCATCGTCCCCGTAGGGTGGGAATACGAGAACGAAAGCAGTGATATCGGTGGTGGATGCCAGGTCGAGCCCGCCGTAACAAACACGGCCTTCTAACTCATCCAAGTGGACTGGGCCATCGTTTTTGTTCCAGGTATTCATAGGCATCCACCGCACAGACTGTTTGACCCACTGGTTCAAACGCAACTGTCTGAAGGTGTTTTCTTCAGTCGGATTCTGGCGAGCACTATTACAAGCGTCCCTAACTTTCTGGATTGGTACCGTCACGTCCAAGGATGGGTTGGCTTTACGCCACACGGCTTCATCCGTCCAATCATCATCTTGGTCTGCGCCGTAAATCACCCGTTAGAACGTCGGATTAACCTTCTTGCCTTCTAGGATATCTTGGGCTTTTTGGTGTTGCTCGTAGCAAATCGAATGAGTGTTGGTTCCAGCTGTTGTGATCAAGAAGCACAGCGGCTGGGTGCGAGCATCCCCACTGCCTTTGGTCATCACGTCGAAGAGCGCCCGGTTGGGTTGGGTGTGTAGCTCATCGAATACCACTCCGGAAATATTGAATCCGTGTTTGGAATAGGCCTCGGCAGATAGTACCTGGTAGAAGGAATTGGTGGGGGAGTAGATGATACGTTTTTGACTTCTAAGGATCTTTACCCGCTTGGCTAGTGGAGGACACATTCTCACCATGTCGGCTGCCACTTCGAACACGATGGATGCTTGTTGCCGATCGGCAGCACACCCATAAACTTCAGCGCGTTCCTCACCATTGTCGCAACACAGCTAGCGTGTAGTCGGCGTAGGCAAGAACCGTCCCGTAGGAATCGACGCGCATCTGCAGGGTTTCGCTGGTGACCTTTGTGTTGTTCATGGCTGCAGTGCTCCTTGGCAGATGAGGTGTTTTGTTAGGTACATACAGCCATAGATTCGCGCGCTTATCCAGTCGCATTTGCCCGAGTTAGCGACTATTTTCAAAGAATTATTGGGCTAATGACTAAATTTTTTAAACCCCGATTGTGAAAAGAACCCGAAGATTTCTAAGACAAATATGGGGTCGGACGTCGCAGAACGAAGCGCCCAACCCCATATTTAGTTGATATCAAGCGGATATATCTTGGCTAGCTGTTTCTTTTCACCCGCCTTGAGATAGCGATACTGGCTAGTCCACAGGCAAGCGCGACCTCCAATAACCCGGATCCAGCAGAACCGGTTGCCGGCAAGTTGCGTTTGCTCTTCTTGACGGTGGTCTTTTTCTGCTCAGTCGGTTTTGTCGTATCCGTTGGCTTTGTCTGCGCCGCCTCCTTAACCGTAATCTTTGCGATCGCGGTTACGGTTTCCCCGTTAGAGTCGGCAAGCGTGAACTTAACCTCGTAGACCCCCGCTTTAGAGCTGTCGAAATCTCCTTGCTCTATGACGACTTTATCGGCCAGGTTTGCTCCGTCCTGCTCATCAGCTGCCTTGGTTATCAGTGAGCGCAGATCCAGCTGTTCGCCGGCGGTAATCGTTGCGTCCTTCACCTCAAGCACGGGTGGGGTATTGACGACATAAACCGTAATCTTTGCGATCGCGGTTACGGTTTCCCCGTTAGAGTCGGCAAGCGTGAACTTAACCTCGTAGACCCCCGCTTTAGAGCTGTCGAAATCTCCTTGCTCTATGACGACTTTATCGGCCAGGTTTGCTCCGTCCTGCTCATCAGCTGCCTTGGTTATCAGTGAGCGCAGATCCAGCTGTTCGCCGGCGGTAATCGTTGCGTCCTTCACCTCAAGCACGGGTGGGGTATTGACGACATAAATCGGGTATACCGCCAAATCTCCCTTAACCACCGTGTTGGCGTCGAAGACATCGCCAGAGCCGTCAGCCTTGGTGTTCCATTGCTTAAACACGTACCCCTGTTTGGTCGGTGCGGCAGGAAGCTCCTTTGGCAGGCAGGTCGTGCCATCGCTTAGGCAGTTTTGCGCTGCCGAGTGCCCGTAATAAACCTGCATCGACGCCAGTACCTCTGGCTCAGCGCCCTCGCTAGCGGCCTTGTAGAACTTAACCTCTGGAACACGCTGATTCAAAGTGGTGACGAAAACGCTGGAAGACTTGAACTTTTCAAAAGTGTTGACCCCATCATTTCCTTCCCACCACCTGAGGTACGAAAAGTTGCCTTTGCGTGCACGGATGTTCTGAAGCGAAGACTTCTGATCTTTGTACATGAAGTAGAAGCCCTCCGGCATGTAGCCCTCATCGGTAAGATTCGCTACTTCCGCCTGAGTTGGCTGAGGCACTGTTCCGTCTTTAGCGACTGTTTTTATGACGTAGTCCTTGCCTTCGGTGTACTTGGTATTTATCCCGGTAACCTTGTCGTTTTCAACCACGAAAAGATTCTTGGCCACGTCCGCGTTCTTCGCGTAGGCGACACTGGCTATGTCAAGGTGAAAACGCGTTTCAGCTATGGGGTTTACGTTTTCCTTCGGGTTGGTGGCCGAATAGTTGTCGGAGCCTACCGTCATCACGTCGGTCGCGCCACCTGGGTAACCCGATTTTTTAGCGGTGAACCAGGAATGGTAGCCCTCTGGAACAGTCGAGTTGTCAACCTTTACGGTGTAGGTCTTGCCCTGCGGGTACGGGCCTAGATACTTTGCTCCGCCCCATCGAGCAGGATCCCCGACGGTTCCCTTGGTCGTCTCAATAAGGTTCCCGTCGCCGTCATAAACCTGGAAGGCGATATTCTTCCAGGTCTCTAGAACCTTAGGCTGCTGCACTCCGCCATAAACGTTAAGCGTACGTTTTGCCCCGATAGCTTGCTGAGGCGAGTCGAAGAAGGCTTCCGTCTGCTCGTTTATGAAAATCTCCGGTAAAATCTCGATTCTTACCTGTCCTTGTGCGCTAGCGCTTTGGGGAGGCACTATATTAGCGACCATCATCCCTAAAAACACCAACGGGGCGATCAACAGGCTGATCACCCTTTTTGTACTTTTCCTCATGATTTCCTCCAAGTTGGCGGATACTTTGAGGAAAATTTTAACATCTCTCGGGTATTATTCAACTTCTTTCACCTAGTTGAGTCGCCATTGGTCAATACTTTTCAGCAGGTCAAGAGTGGAGCCATTATCCTAGTCGACGTGAACCGTGCTGAACGCCACGACCGAGCAGTCCTTCAGCCCGTCGAGGGCGAATCCGACGCTCTCGGGAGTTGGTACCGTGATGAACGGAATGACGACCGCGCCGAGTTCCATCGCGAATCAGATGTCAACGATGCGGGCCTTGAGCAGGCGGTAGTACTCTTCGAGGTCGCTTACGTCACCGAACTGGGAATAGTCTGGGGTGAAGAGGAATCTGACATCTGCATAGCGGCTGCGGTAGCGCTCGAGCAGGTCTTCCCGGTTGTAATAGATTGCGTTGAACAGGACCTCATCCCCAAGTTGTGGAGGATCCTTTCTGCCAAAGCCGCCCTGGAACATGCCGACGTACTTCTCGGGGCGCCAATCGATGCCGTCGACCGCGGGGTTATGTTTGTAGAGGAAGCACGTGGCCTGCGAAATGTCGATCGTTGCGGTGTACATGGCCTACTCGTCGGCGCCTTCTGCGGTAAAGGGCATACCGGCGTAGTAATGCGGCCCCCAGGTCTTGGCGAACGGACCCAGGATGGAGCTGCCACCCCAGAAGTAGTTGTCCTTGTCGAGGCCGCCGAGGTTGGACGACACGATGAAGATGTCCTCGCGGATGCACTGCGCGCGCAGTGTGTCGTCGCCCAAGCACTTACCGTGACAGTGCGCGAGCTCATGAGCGACGGTGAAGCGGATGTGTTCCCGATCCTGCCGGTCGTTGTAGAAAATGAAAGTCCTGGCGGGGTTGAAGTCGGGCGGGTAGGAGCCAGGACCGATTTTGTCTCTTGACAATGTCCTGCTCATATTAAAAAAGGAGGACCCTTGGGGCCCTCCCGGTCTTGCTTTTCTGTGGCGCCTGGGTGCCTTGAGCCTATCCGATGCGGCTTGAGCTGAGGCGACGCCCCAGGAAGAGCGCAGCTAGCGCGGCGGTGAGCGTCAATCCTGCCAAGCAATAGCCGCTGGTGGTATCGCCCGTCTGGGGGATGAGCGACTTCTTAGACTTCTTGGGCTGCTTAGGCGTGCCGTGCTCATGAGGTTTGCCTGGCTTGGGAGGTTTGCCAGGCTCATGAGGTTTGTCCGGCTTGGTATTGGTGATGGTAAAGCCCGTCTTCTGGTTGCCGGCGATGGTGGATTTGTACCCTTCGACGGCGATTTCGTCCACCGTATAGACCACGGGGTTTCCGCCCTCATCGAGCACGGGGAGCTGCTCGAAGCTTCCCGTCCATCCGTGCTCGGCATCCAAAACCAACGTCTTATCCGTGGGCTGACCATTGCGGATTAGGGTGATGGTGATAGAGGAGGGGCGCTCTGCGGGGGTGTCGTTCTGCCACTGCTTGGTGACGGAGATGGTGGTCGTCTTGACCTTCTTGTTCTTCACCAGCAGCGGACTGTCGAAGCTCCCTGTGCCTTCGGCGTTATCGGGCGCCTTCGTCACTTTGACGTCGTTGCCGCTCACCTCAAGCTGCAGCGGGTCCTTGAGTTTGAGGTACCCATCGGGAGCCGTCGTTTCAGTTACGGTGGTGGTGCCCTCAGCAAGTTTGATTACGTAAAGCACACCGTCGGCATTGCTCAACGAGGTGACGGTTTGGTTGGCGTTATCGGTGTACTGGAAGACGGCCCCTGCGAGTGGTTTGCCCTGCTCATCGACCTTCTTGATGACGGCATAGGGATAATTCTGAATGGTGGCAAAGGCGGCGTACTCCTGTGTCTTCAGTTCCGCATGACCGCTGGCTCCGGGCTTCTCCAGATCGGCGCTGAGCTCGACGTGGTTGTTAATTGCATTGGCGGTCAAATCGACCGGCTTGAGGATGGTCTCATACTCGAATCGGTAGGCATAGGGCAGCGCACCCTCGGGCGTCTCGGGCAGCGTGAAGGTGATGGCGTGCTCGCGCACGTCATAGCGAAGCCCAACCTCGCCGTCTTGCGGGGTGCCGGTCACCACGGTAACCGGGGTATAGTTTTCATACTCGCCACTTGCGGCCAGCTGGTTGGAACGCTTTATGGTGAAATTCTCCAAGACGGCATTGCCCTTTTCGTCAATAGGAATGCCGATGTTCTTGTCCAGCGTGTCCTTAAGCACCACATTGTGAAGCGTAATGTCGAACGGCTTGTAATCGAAGCTCCACGCAAGGCGGTCTCCCACCACCTTTGGCGTTTGCTTGGAAAGCATGGTGGAGGTGACCGAGGCAGAGCCTGCTGCCGAGGCGAGCTTTTGGTCACCTGCGGTGAGGGTTACGCTGTTTTTGAAGGTAACCTCCTTGCCCTGAGGTGTGGTCTTCATGAGCTTCTCAAAGACGTCTTCCGACACCTTGGCGCGCATGACGATGAAGTAGGGCGTTCCGTCGTACTGCTTGAACGTCCAGGTCATGTTTGCCTTGTCGAACGTAAGCTTGGCCTGGTCAGGCGTCAGCTTCTTAACAGCCTTTCCTGGTGGCATGAACGAGGCAAATGGCGCGCTGCCCGGAATAACGACACCGCCGTAGTCGATGAAGCCAGGCGTTCCCGGCTCGGCCTGATAGAGGTAGTAGTCGGGCCCGCCATCCTCAACAGGCACCAGCGTGAGGCCGTCTTGCAGGGAGTCTTGAATCGTGAGCTTGGTGAAGTCGCCCGCAGGCTTGGTGCCCCCAAGTTGGGCGAGGTAATCGCCCAGCTTGAGCCCCTGTGGGTTCACGTCGATGCGAAAGAGGACGGTGCGGTTCTTGTGGTTGAAGGTCTTGGTGGTGTCCACCTCAGGTATCCCGGTGATGAAATCCCGCCACGAGCTCTTCCAGCCGTTCTTGCTGACATCGTCCATCTTGTCAAGCTTGGCGTCATATTCCATGGCGAACTTGTCGAGGAGATTGCCCGGCAGTTCGTATCTATCGACAGCGGAGAGGGTCTTGAGGGTCGCGCCGCTGCCCACGGCGAGCACGGCGGTGTTCTTATACCTGAGTTCAAAGGACCCATTTAGCGTCTTTTGCAAATGCTCGACGATGTTTTGTGCCCGCGTGTTGAGGGTAAAGGTGTACTTCTTGATTTGCGAGAACCCGCTGATTTTGACGATTTCACCCACCTTGGTGCCGCTGGCATTCACAATAGGAAGCACCGTCTCGGCAAGCTGTGCGCCCGGCTGGCCTTCTGTGGCATTCTCGTCCTTGTAGCTCAGCGAGCCTGGCACATACGCCTGATTGAAGTTGAAGAAGGTTTCGTTCTGCTCGCCTGCAATCAGTTTTTTCAGCAGGTCCTGGTCAAATGAGCCCTGCACCTGGAGGGTGTTCTTCTCCGCATCGAAGGCGTCTTCGCTTCCGTAATAGAAGCATTCATAGGCAAAGCGCTCGTCAGACGGAAAGACGTTGGTGAAGTCCACCGTCACCGACCACGGCAGCAACCCCTGGTTTAGCACCGTAGATTTATAGCTTTTCATGGCGTGCTTTTCGATGGTTGCCAGACCGCTGTAGACGGGCGGGTTCTTGGGATAGACCACCTCGGCGCAGGTGTGTATCTCGGCATCATTCTTGAGTGGTCCGACTTTAGTGTTTGCGTCATATATCTGCTTGACGGTGATGCGGTACAGGCCACTGAGATTCTTGATGAAGAACCAACGGTTCTCGACGGGCTTGTACTCATCGTTTGCTTGTAGTGGCTTGGTGGGCTCATGCCACCCGGCGCCGAGCTTATAGAGTTCTGCGTTGTAGGCAGATAGGTCCGGACACGTCTTGTCTTCCCCCGCTGGGAACTTGGGAAATGACGTCGGGTCAGCGGGCGCCTGTACATCGGTGACCTGTGTCCAGCTACCGTCTTTCCCGGTCATACTGTGCTCATAGGTGACGTCGACGCGCTTGGGCGCCTTCTGGCCGTCAAGCGACCCACTGAGGATGTCGCCGACCCAGGCAGGTCCGTAGCTCTCATATGGGTTACCGGCAATGATGGTCCAGATGAGCTCGCGCTCGCCGGTGTCCTTGTTGACGTCAATCTTCAGCAGGTTTTTCTTGAGTTCGACCGGGCGATGCACGACAACTGTGGTCTTGTCCCGCTTTTCTTCGGCATTTGGAATCTTGAGCGTGGCCTCGTTGGTCACCGAGACGGTGGTTGCAGGGTTGGGCACCTTGGTTTGGAAGCTAATCTTGGCGGTTGAACCTTGGAAGTCATTGGGGAAGACGTACGTCACGGTCTTGGTCGCTGCGTCATAGACGAGGGCATCATCAATAGCCTGGTTATTCACGGTAAAGCTTCCCGCGACGTACTCGCCAACCTTCGAGAGGTTGTCGGTAAACGTCTCTCCGCCAAGGTTGGTGGCTCCGGCGCTGGACGTCTTTTTCACAGTGCTTATCCAGGTGATGGACTCTTTGGTGGACGCATCGTCCAGGGCGCCCGCTTTAGTGAGGCTGTACTGGACCTTCTCTTCTACGGTGGGGAAGGAGTAGGTCTTATCGAGCACTTTGACGAACCGCTTGTTGCTGCCGGGCGTTTGTGAGGACTGTTCGGAAGCTTGGTAATGGCCGGTAAAGTGGACCGTGAGGTCCCTTCTGCCATCGCTTTCGAACTCAAACTGCCCGTTGGGGTCATGGAAGGTCATGCGAGCCGTGACAGGGCCGTCTCCATCTTGGCTGAGTGTGATGGTGCCAACCTGCTTGCCGTCATCAGGGCTGCCTGGCGCCTGCAGGTAGACAGGAACGGAGTTGCCGGACGCTTCGGTCGCTTTAAAGTTCTCGCCCAAGCTGAACTCTGCATAATCACCATCGTTGACCTGATCGGATGCTTTGTTGATGCCTCCTGCCGCAGGCGACCCAATCATAGAATCTTTGATAATGGGGAAGCGGAAGGTGACTTTCACATCAAAGGGCTTTTCGGGGTCCACGGTGTCAGTGACCTGCTTACCGTTTTGCGAGACCACACCCTTTAGCGTGGGACTGATAAGTGCCGTTCTATCTTGAGAACCGGCAGCGCGTGCGTAGTTTGGTAGTACGATGGCCACTGCGCTCACGAGCAGTGCCATCATCACCATGGTGAGTACTGAGATGCGACGTTTAAGCTTCATAGCAGCTCCTTTGCAGGCAGATGATACGCGCATTGTAACAAAAATCGCATCTCTCGGCGCTGAGCTGGGGATGAGCGCCTGCACTTATTCGGCGGGGGCAAAGATGATGGGAGCTATGAGACGCTTTGGGCGTCACCGTTGCTGCGAGCGAACTATGACGCTATTTCCTACCTTGGAGTGGCTACGATGATTCTTATGCCAAATTCGCTCCGTGAGGAAACTGAGTTGAAACTGCGAGGCGAATTTGCTCCCTGGCAGAATCTAGCAAAGATCCTCGTTAGATACTGCTATGTAAGAGTCTGGAGAGAATCGGCGCACAAAGGAATAGGAACCAAAAATATCGGCTGCCGTAATCAAGCCGAATGGGCATGACTTACGGTGTTGCGACTTAGCACGCGACTACATCGTCAGCAACTTTGGCGCCATCACGTCGCTTGAGAACATCTAATCCGTTCTCGAATGCAAGCGGGGCGTGAAGACCAAGCGCGAAGTGCCTAGGCGCTATTTTCAGGCGCTTGAAGATGCGAAGCTCTTAAGCGAGTGCACGCGCTCCGATGTGAAATTGAGGGAGTTGTTGCGGAGCGAGCAGACATAGCTCTTTGGAATTCACCTATCGGTCAAGTGGCAGGGGCTTGTCCCACTCGATGGCATTGGAATCCCACACGGCCGTGAAATCGTCGTCTATCCCCTCACAGGTGAGGCTTACGCCCTCCGTGGAGGGCTCAGGATCCGGCTCGAGGAAAATGCACTCGCCGCCTCTGCCGGTGTTGAGCTCGAAGCTTAGGAAGAACGAGAGCCTCGCGACCTCGAACAGGCAGCACACGTTGAGAATCTCGGCATCCAACACGAGCACGTTCTCGTAGCTGAACCCGAGCTTCGGCGGGATGACATGGGCGGGCAGCGCCTTGAAGAGGATGTCCGCGATGGCATCGGCGATCATGTCGTCGTGTTCGTCGCTCCAGTCGCGGTTCTTCAAAGAGGCCTCGTCGTCGAACATCCCGTTTGCGGCGGCGTCCTTGCGGTGCCAGATGTCGTAGCCGAGGTTGAAGGGTAGCCCTTCGAATTTGTAGTCGTGACGGCTCATGTCGAGCTTGAGACCATGGGTCTCGGAGAGCAACATGATGGCGGTGTGCAAGTCGAACAGATAGTCGATATCCATATCGCTTTCGCAGCCGAGCTGTGCTTCCAGCTGGCGGTAGGTTGTGGTATTGAAACCGTCGGGTGCCTGCTCAAGCGCGAAGAGGATCATCTCCGCATCCCTGCGCGTCTCAAGATCGATGGACATCAGCTCGTCCAATTCCTCCCTGTCCATATATAGCCTCCCTTGCATTTGCCGTTGCCGGTTCGACTTGTGCCTCCGGCTTCTATATTTTTAGACGTTATTGCCTACGCCGTATTGCATTATCTCACCGCGTTGCCTCGGGAGCCATATTGTGCGGTGGTCAAAACAAACCTAGGCCCAGGCGACGGAGATGTCGCGATTGCGCCTCGAATTGCGAAAACGGTTCAACTCATAAGCTTTTCCTGTTCTTCGTTGAACCAACACGCCATACCGTGCGAGTTGAACTCGTAGTAGGAATCGTACAGCTTGCCAATCTTCCCGTTTAAAGACGCTACGACTGGGTCGTCGTGAACCAAGGGAAGGATGTCTATCTCTATCAATCTGTCCCTGCTTGCCAAACGCCACGTTCTGTTTCAATCGGCACGGTTTTGTTTGCCAAATGCTACGTTCTGTTTCAGAAAAAATGTCAAAAGTCACATTCCGTTTCAAAGGGCCTGACGTTTGCGCAGGTCAATTTTTTTCGCATGAAATAGAACGTGGCTTTTGGCTAAAAAAGCGAAGTAGAACGTGGCGTTTGGCACCCGGCTTGGAGTGATATGAGTTACGTCCATAAAATGGTGTAAATGATGAGAAGTGAGCCAGAGGCCCGTCTCCTAAGCAGATATGTAATTGTTGGCAACTCGCCCTGCGCATCGATGAGCTGGATCGTGAGGGTCTTGACTCAAATCACGCCTCTAAGCTCCCTTCTTCGCGAGCTCTTCAATCATGCAGGTGCGCACGAAGGCCGAAAAACTCATGCCGCGAAGGGCTGCTTCCTCCTTGGCTGCATCACGCAGGGCATCGGGGATACGCAGGGTGACGGAGACCTGCTTGCCATCTACCAAAAAGCTTCTGATCTCAGTTTCGTTGAGGTTGCTCTTAATGAGCTCCTTGTAGCTGTGAGGCATCTGCGCTCCCGTTGCTCGAAATGCAATACAAATGCGTTTGCATTATAACGCGGCAAGAGGACACGACACGCGAAGTGTAGGAACAGCTGAAGCTCTCGCCTCACATGAGCGGCGGTGACAGGAGCAAATATCTGTCTATCACTTAGAGAAAAAAAGCAGATAAATGACCTATTTGCTAGGTTTGTGTGCTTGATATGTGCCATAATGCTACATGGCTTATTGTCAAAACACTGGGGTTTAGATATGAGACACTCTTCCACTCGCCACTTTATTCATCTGCTGCTTCTGGCTTTAATCCCTCTTGCGGTACTTTCAGTGCTGGTTGTACCGGCTTTGGCCGATGCACTAGGTGCTACCGAGCCTGCCGCTCAGGAAAAGCCCGCTGAGACATCTGCAGCTCCCGCCTCCACTGAGGAAGCCTCTGCGTCAACGGGGGCCTCTGCTGACGCTGCCTCCGCTCCTGCGGCCACGAAGCCCTCTGCTTCTGCGAAGGCCCAAGCCCCCGCGGGTCCCGACTACAAGTTTGTGGCCAAATGGGGCAATGCCTTCAATTCGACCACCACGGGCTACGAATACGAGAACCCCGCCACCCTATCGTTTGGCACTGCCTCCCACCCGCTGTACAACAGGCCGTATGTTGCCTCTGTAGATATCTCCTTCAATCTCACGGACACGGGAAACATCACAAGCCTGCCGGCGGGATCGGTCACGGTGAGCGCCCCCTCCTCGCTGTTTTCCACCTGGGACGGCGATACAAACACCTACGTTGACATCCACGAGAACCCTCTCAGTCCCCTAAGCCAGTTCCAGACGCAGGTGCCCGCCGCCCCTGCTGTTGCCAACACGACCAGTTTTAACTATGCAAAAAGTGACGACGGTTCAAAGGTCATCGCCACAAATGCCAAGGTCATCTCAGGATCCAAGGCAGATAACTTCCTGTTCAACTATCACTTCATCCCAACTGTCCTGAGCGTGGATGCGCAGGGAAACTACAAGAAGACCTTTGACGTCACCCTGAGCGTGGACAAGGACCTGGATGGCAATGTCGACTTCACGCAGACCGTCACGCTTACGATCAAAGTCCACACCGAGGCAAAGCCTCCTGCGCTCACCATCAAGCGCCTGAGCCAGGCCACCACCAGCCCCACCGAGGACACCTATCTGACTTGGCAGCCAAGCTGGGGTCCTAGGCCGGCCGATGCGGACGATTACTTTTACGTTGTCTATTCTGCCCAGATTAGGCGCTTTGGAACGACAACCGAATCCAGCAGCCAGCCCTTCACCTACACCTTCGAAAACGTGGGGTCCGCCGCGGGTGAAGGCGGGCAGCTGGTTGGTGCCTGGACCGCCGACCAAAAGGTCGCGTTTAGCGATCTTGCCCACATGTATCAGGGACTTAACCTGACCACGCTCAGCGGCCTGGCCAAGGACTGGGAGGGGCGCCTGTGGTCTGACGGGGCCGCAAAGACGAGCCCCATCGTTTACGAGGGTATCCAGTCCTCGCTCGCAAACTCCCGGTGGAACAGCCAAGCGTATCTCGATCTTGGTGGCACGTACAACAACGCAATTTCCAGCGGCAACGCCGGCGGCTGGAAGGGCTTCGTCCTCTTGATGCGCTATCCCAACACGCTCATCACGGATGCCAAGGCCCATGGCGTGGACATGGAAAAGCAGGGCATCGACGTGCACAATACGGTCAAGGTTACCCAGAGCTCCAAGGACAATCCTAACAACCCTGCAGAGCCGCATCGCTTTGAGGTCAGCGCGACGACAGCGGCCAACATTTTGATTCTTGACAAGGGTAACTACGGATACAGGAAGTATACCTACCTAAAGTCTAATGGCAATAATTTGAACGATACGGACGCACGAGTTAACTATGGTGGCCAAAGTGCTCTTGACGCTGGTAAGAAGGCAGAAGTGCAAGGGGGCTTCTGGGGCATTGACTCCTTCACTCACGTTGCCGACAGCGGCCCCGTGAAGCCCACTTGGGACAAGGATGCCCATACATACTCCTGTGAGCCAAGAACCATGGTTATCTCGGAGCGGGGAAAGATTCTCTCCACCGGTGACGGCAGGGGCCGCATACCTGGGACCGCAGACAAGCTGATTGACCCCATCAACCTTTCTGACGACGACTATCGCTACACCAAGGTAACGATAGGTCTGCAGGAGTATGACGCGGTATATTCCAAGGCTGGCGTGTGGGAGCGCATGTCATCTCCCTCCAAGGACTATGCCAACCAAAAGCCCGTGAGCCTCTATATCAGGCATGCAGGGCAAAATAAATTTGAGTTTTTCCAGGACGTTAACGTTAGGGGTAAGGCACAGGTTGCGCTGCCAGATGACGTTGTGGACGTGCGCGTCAGTCATGAGAGCACCTACTATGAAAGCAGTCTGTCTCTGGTGACCACGGAGGTCCTGCTTCCCTCGAAGAGGGTTAGGGACTATGTGCACCAAAACATCAAGGATGGTAAGGAGACCTACTACACGGCTCCAGCAGACTACAAGCTTATGGAGAACAAGACCGCCGAGCAGGCTGGCGACCTAACTGCGCGGAGGCTTTCCGGGGTGACTGCCAGCACAGATGACGACCACAATGTGTACATAACCTATCGTCTCAATCAGATTTCCAGGAACAGCGGCGTCTCCAAGAGCGCGAGTACCGTCACGGACATCCCTGACAAGGCGAAGCAGCGCGTCACCTACACCGTTATGGCCTTCAACAACATGGGTACCTTGGGCGACGGCATGAACCTCAGGGCATGCTATAGCGAGGACGAGGAGCTGATGAGCAAATACGCGATCTCATCTGGCGTCTTTTGGGATCTTTTGCCTGCAGGCACCACGCTGGACAAGTCGACCATTGAGGTTGGACGCTGGCATTATCCCAACACACGTCATCTGTACGTTCCCTTTGATGCCTCGTACTATGACGTTGAGACGATTCCCAACTACCAGGGCAGCGGCCTTACCATGCTCAAGGTAACGCTCAAAGGTCTTCCGCCTGAGGAGAGCGCCTATAGCGTGCGCAACGACGACGGCAAGATGAAGTACACCGGCTACGATGCGCCAACGTTTAGGCTTTACCTCAGATTTGATTTGGTCAACTCCTACGCGAACATCCGTGACAGGGGAGCCGATGTTCTCAACACAGTTGCCTTTGTGAATACCTCGAAGGGCGAGTGGGACCCTGCGCAGATTGACTTTTCCAAGGCGGACAATCCCGAGACGTACCATTACTTTGCCTCGCTGGCAGACGCGCTTCGCGATGCGAAGACAGGTGATACTGTCGGCTTTGGCCTGACAAATAGACCCGTGAGTTTCAAGCCGATTAGCGTGACCGAGGCGGGTACCGAACAGCAGGTTCGCAACGTTGAGCTAAAACAGACTTTCGATGATGTCCACACGGATACGGGCGACGTTTATACAGACTCTAGCTATCAGTATCGTCTGGCCTACTACCAGGAGAAGGCCAGCAAGGGCACGCAGATCGTCTTTTATGACACCCTCGAGAACGGCGCGGAGGCACACGGCGGCTCGCCAGCACAGAGCTCTGTATGGCGGGGCCACTTTAGAAGCGTTGACCTCTCGGCTATCGCTGGACGTACCTCTTTTGGAAAGAAGGGGGCAAAGGACCATGCTCAGCCCGTGCTCTACTACGCTACCACCGTCCCCAGCGAGGCAGACACAGACCTCTCCAACAGGCAGGTGTGGACAAAATACGAGGGGACAGACGACCTCACGCAGATGGGTGCTTCGCTACCCGAGACGACCAAGAACGCCATACGTGCGATAGCGATTGACGTTTCCAAGACCAAGGGTGGGGATGACTTTGTCCTGGCTCCTAGCTCGGCGCTCGTGGCCTATATCAATATGGACTCTCCCACAAAGGATGAAGCTGCAAACGACAAGCTGGACGGCAAGCTTGCCGTCAACCAGCACCGGGTGAGATGCGTCAACGTGTTGGGTGGGGACGACCCCCTGAAAAGCGACCTCTATGCAGCGAGCTCGGTCAAGCTGCATGCGGTGAACCTTGGGCTCACCAAGTCGTCGGACCCCGCCTCGGGTACTCAAGATGCGCCCGCAAAAATTAAGAATAAGCAGGGAGAACCCATTGTATACACCATTACGGTGACCAACAAAGATAAAGTGCTCTCTCTTTCCAATGTGAAGCTCAGCGACCCTATACCTGAGGGACTGGACATTGATGAGGGCAACATTACGGTGAGCGGCACCGACAAAGATGGCAACGCACTTACCCAGGGAATGGACAAGATTGCGGGAAGTCTCACGCGCAAGGGTCGTACTCTTGCTTGGACCATCCCGTCGCTGGAGCCAGGTCAGTCAATCAGCTTCACAGTGCCCACAAGCCTCGCCCAAAAGGCCGACAAACCTCAGCGCTTTGACAACACGGCACAGGTGACCTCCGTGAGGGGGAAGGACGTCGAGCTTGTCTCCAAGACCACCCATCACAAAACCGAACCGTTGCAAGATCTGACCGTCACCAAGACCTGGGCAGGCATCTCTCCTGCAGGTACATCCAACCTTTCAGTCACTCTTGAGCTTTTGCGTGATGGAGTGGCGACGGGTAAGACCCAAACACTTAGCGCTGCAGGAGGTTGGCAGGCTACCTTTAAGGGGCTTGTGCTTTACGACAACGCAGGTAAGGCCCATGTCTATACCGTACATGAGCAAGGAGAAAAAGACGGTAAGCTGAGCCTGGCATCTCAGGACTTTAAGGTGACCTATGGTAAAGATGGACACTCAGTTACTAACACCCTTAGTAACCCTAAGATTCAAATCACAGGCTCTAAGGTTTGGGATGATAAGGACGACCAAGACGGCATCAGGCCTGAGAGTGTGGTAGTAAACCTGCGTGCTAATGGCAAAGATACCGGCAAGAGCGCAACCCTTACCAAGGAAAACTCCTGGGCCTTCTCATTTGAAGGTCTTGATACCTACGACGGCGACGGTAAAGCTATCTCCTACAGCGTGGTAGAGCCCACAGTACCTGAAGGCTACACCTGTTCTATCACCGGCTCTCAGGACAAAGGCTTTACGGTTACCAATACCCATAGACCCGCTGAGCGCACCATCAACGTTACCAAGAGCTGGATAGACAACAATAACGGACGGGGCCTTCGTCCCTCATCTATTACCGTAAACCTGCTTGCCAATGGCAGCAAGGTCAAGTCACTAGCACTTACAGCTGATAAGGATGGCAACTGGAAGGGAAGCTTTGGCTCTGTGCCAGTAAACGCAAGTGGCAAGGCTATTAGCTACACCGTTACTGAAGATGCGGTCGAACACTATCAAGCAACCCAGCCTGTAGCGGTTGAAAACGACACTGCCTCAATTACCAATACCCTTGTCGGTACCATCACCATTCCTGTTCAAAAGAAGTGGGTAGGCCCTGCTGCAAAAAGCGTCACGATTCATCTATTTGCTGATGGGCAAGAGATTGATAGCGTCACGCTAGATAAGGCCTCTGGCTGGCACCATGAGTTTAAAGAACTTCCTGAATACACCAATGGTGTTCCCATTACCTACAGCGTGACCGAAGATCCTATTGCAGGCTATACAACAGAGGATATTGAGGGCAACATCCAAGAAGGCTTTACCATCACCAATAGCTATACCAAGCCAGCACCTGCTAAGCCCAAGGTAAAGCGTACCAAGCGCGCACTTCCCAAGACAGGAGATGCGAGCAACTTTGCTGCAGGCTCTCTTGTTGTCTCAGCACTCGGTCTTATCGCAGGAGCAGTTCTTCTTGCTCGCAGAGAGCACCAGTGTGACTAGTACTCAGCTCAGCTAGTACAGAGCAGGGTCTGCTCAACGTTAAGACCCACCGAGGTAAGACAAAGACGCGGTGGTCGGGAAACCGGCCACCGCGTTGCTTATGTCCCTTGGGCGCCCGTGTCCCGCTAGCGAGCGGCGATTCTCCGAAACGTGATGCTTGGCCACATGGTCCCTTCAGCAGATGTGCTGCCAATCTCTGCTTTATTTCGGAAGTAAAGAGCAGAATGCTTCCGTTATTTTGACAAAACGGAATTAAAACGCAGCCAGCACAGTTATCAACGTGTTGAGTTGTTGTGTGGCAATCGGCAGTTATGTGCGCGGGAGCATCACCAGCATGGTGGTCCCGCTCTCGGAGCTCTTTTCAACCTCTATCGTGCCACCGTGAAGAGCAATGATTTCCCAGACCAGAGAAAGGCCGAGGCCAACTCCACCATATGCCCTGCTACGCGATGTGTCGATACGGAAGAAGGGCTGAAAGACGCTCTTTTGGTACTGGCTGGGTATCCCGGGGCCACTGTCTTTCACACGTACGAGTGCGCGGTTGTTTTCTGTGCAGACAGAAATATTGACGGCGGAATCGGGACGGCTGTATCGTATGGCGTTTTCGGTCAGGTTGAACAGCACCCGATAGAGCAAAGTATCACTGCCAAGTACCTGGGCCTCTCCCTCATAGGCAAGGGTAATGCCTCTTTGCTCGGCAAGGGGAGCAAGGTCGGCAAGAACCTCCTCAACCATCGGCGCAAGTTCGATGAGGTCGTTGCAGGGGATGCTGTGAAGTTCGCTCATCTCCAGCAGCGTCCTTGTCATCTGAGACATGCGCTCGGTCTGCTCCTGCAACAAGCCAAGCAGGCTGGCCGTATCGGACTGTGCGCCGGGATGCTCGGAGCAAAACAGCTCGATTTGGGCCTGCATCAGCGCCAGCGGCGTCCGCAACTCATGCGCAGCGTTACCCGTGAACTGTCGTTGCGCGGCAAAACCTTCGTCAAGGCGGTCGATCATGTCATTGAACGATGCGCTGCAACGCGCAAGCTCCAGCGGCACGTCTTCGCTAATCTTCATGTCAGCCAGGTTGTCGGGCCGTACGTTTTCGACCTGAGCCGCAAAGGACCTTAGCGGCTTGAGCGCACACCCGCTCACGAAATACGCCAGCACACCTCCGAGTAGCGTTATGCCTGCTGTTATATACCAGCTGGCTGTGCCAAAGGACTCCTGCGCATCGCTCACGACGATTGTGAGATCGTGGTCTATCTCCTCGCTCGTTGGGTCAAACGAGGTGGGGTGGTCCCCATTGATGTCATCGCGGGCCGCCAGGCCAATGCCAATCGATTCCATGGAGCGCATGCCTAAGTAGCCAATCAGGCAATTGAGGAGCACGCAGGTCAGACACAAAAGCAGCGCCGTCATCAGCGTGATGCGCCACTGCAACGAGAGTCGTTTCACTTAGGCCTCCTCCATTACATAGCCCTCTCCAATGCGGTTGCAGATGGGGTCGTGCCCCAGGGCGCGGCGCAGCTTTTTCCGAAGCGACGAGATGTGTACCCTCACCGAATTGCTAAAGCTGTTCACACTGCTGTCCCACACATGCTCGATGAGCTCCTCCTGACTTATGGGGCGCCCCTGGTTGAGCATGAGGTATTCCAGGATTCCTGTTTCCTTGCGGGTTAAAACCAAGATCTCATCGCCGATGGTTGCTGTACGCAATTTGGTGTTGAAGCAAAGATTTCCACAGGTCAGCACAACATCGTCTTGCGTAAAGCGCCTGAGTGTCAGGCTACGAATCCGCGCTGCAAGCTCATCTAAATGAAATGGCTTGGTTAGATAGTCGTTGGCCCCCGCGTCTAGGCCTGCCACCTTGTTTGCAACCTCGCAGCGGGCAGACAAGATGAGCACCTTGGTTTCGCGGTCGTCCTTCCTAAGGGCCTTGAGCACGGTCATGCCGTCGGCATGGGGAAGATTGAGGTCGAGCACGACAAGGTCAAAGCTTTCGACAGCAAGCATTTCTAAGGCTTGACTCCCGTCGTAGCTGCAATCAACGCTATAGGCAAGATTTCGCAGGCTGCGCGCAATCGCATCGCAGAGCACCCGCTCGTCTTCGACAACCAAAATACGCATGACACTCTCCTTATGCAGATCTTTTCACGCTTAACAAAGATTTTATGGCCGGTATGGTCCAATGCTACGCGAGATGAAAGGGGCAACCAAATTGTTCAAAGCAATAAAACCCATAGCTCAGCTTGCCTTGCTGGTCATCGGGATAAGCATGGTGTGCTTTGGTGTTATGCGCGGCGAGGCAGACGCTGTGCTGGCTAAGGCTATCAGATTATGCTTGGAGTGTGTCGGAATTGGATAAGAAAAATAACTCCGCCTCACATCTTTTGAGCCGTTTTCGCACGTGGGTGCAGGCGGCGGCGACGTTGCTCACCAATATCCACCTGCCCAATTTCGTGAAGGGCGGCATCTATCAGGGTGCGGGCAAAACGGTCTGCGTACCTGGCCTCAACTGCTATTCGTGTCCGGCGGCCTCGGGCGCGTGTCCCATAGGCTCGTTTCAGGCGGTGGTGGGTTCCTCAAAGTTCAACTTTTCCTATTACGTGACGGGAACGCTGATTTTAATCGGCGTGCTGCTGGGACGCTTCGTATGTGGGTTTTTGTGTCCGTTTGGCTGGTTGCAGGAACTGCTGCATAAGATTCCTGGCAAGAAGCTCTCAACAAAAAAGCTCAAGCCGCTTCGGTATGTGAAGTACGCTGTGCTGCTGCTTGCTGTAGTTTTGCTTCCTGTGCTGGTCGTAAACGATACGGGAATGGGTGACCCCTTCTTTTGCAAGTACGTTTGCCCGCAGGGAGTGCTTGAGGGCGCAATTCCGCTGTCTATCGTTAACGTCGGCATACGCTCTGCGTTAGGTCGCCTGTTTACTTGGAAGCTCATCATCTTGGCGACGGTGGTTGTGCTCAGCGTGCTCTTTTATCGTCCTTTTTGCAAATGGATCTGCCCACTTGGCGCCTGGTACGCGCTCATGAATAAGGTTTCCCTGCTGGGAATGCGCGTTGACCAGCACAGGTGCGTCTCGTGTGGTAGGTGCGCAAGGGTGTGCAAGATGGACGTTGATGTTACGCGCTCGCCCGACCATGCCGAGTGTATTCGCTGCGGCAAGTGCGTAAGCGCCTGTCCCGTTGGTGCTGTTAAGTTTCGCTACGGCTTAAGCCTGCCGGACAAACAGTCTTCTCAACCACGCGAGGATAAGCAGCACGTAAAAGCAAAGATTTAGGTTGTAAGAAAACGGAGGAAAGTTATGAGTGTTATGAAGCTACCAAAGATTGCAGTCGCACTGGTGATGTCTGCGCTGGTGTTATGTCTTGCGGCCTGCTCGACGCCCGGAGCTGATAAGGGAAAGCCAGCAGGAAGCGATGCGGACATCGAGGCCTTTATAGCAGAGGAGCCAAAGAGCGCCGAGGAAGCAAGCGATCTGTACAACAGGCTCATGCAAAAGGAAAACGACATTTTCTCAAGTGATAAGGAGCTGTGGGAAAAGGTATTTGCTGAGGCAAACAAGGATTCCTCGATGATAGGGAACGGCTCAAATTACGGTGAGTTCCTGCTTTCTACGGTGGAAAGTGCCAAGGATAAGTTCTCGACTGATGAGCTCAACGTGCTCAAGGCAGGGGCCGAGCAGATTAAAAAGATCGAAGATAAGCTTACGGCGCTCAAGAAGGCGTTCCCCGACTGCGTAAAAACACCTGAATCAGGCGATAGTGTTGACGCATCGAGCGCAGGAATGACAGGCGATACAAGCAAGTCCACCAAATTCCCCAGCTTTAAGGGCAAAGATCTTGATGGTAACGACGTGAGCAGTGATGAGCTTTTCTCAAAAAGCAAGGTGACTGTGATGAACTTCTGGTTTACCAGCTGCAAGCCGTGTGTGGAAGAGCTTGGAGAGCTAGAGGCGCTTCACAAGAAGCTTGCCGAAAAGGGCGGTCAGGTCGTAGGCGTTAACTCCTTTACGCTCGATGGCAACAAGGGCGAGATCTCGGATGCTAAGGATGTCCTGTCAAAGAAGGGCATTACCTACAAAAACGTCTGGTTCAAGACGGATAGCGAAGCGGGCAAGCTTGTCTCGGGGCTCTTTTCCTTCCCGACCACCTACGTTGTTGATAGCAAAGGCAACATCGTGGGAGAGCCCATCGTAGGTGCAATCACGTCTGCCTCGCAGCGAGAGGCGCTGGACAAGCTGATTGATCAGGCGATTGCGAACAGCGCGAAGTAGGGTTCGACACCACACAACGCAAGGAGCTTAGCATCTGCGGCTGCACGGTACACCACCGCGCAGCCGCACTGTTGTCTGTAAAGATGCAATTCGCGGTTCATTTGCGCCTAGGGACTCATACCTCAGGATTGGACCGGCTTATCTCTTTGGGCGCCAGCCAGCCTCTAAAGAGGCCTCCCTGAAACAGGGACACGATGGCAAAAAACACGTTGGCTATGGGGATGAAAATGAACGACGGGACGAGGATGCGGGTGTAGTGGATTCCGGCATCTGCGCCCGCGTTGACAGCACAGCCCTGACGTATGAGGAAAAATAGGACGGTCGAGCTGAGGGCAAGCAGGACCAGCAGATTAATCGCCGTGTCCGCCAGGACATCAAGCGTCGTGGAGCCATTTGGCAATAGCTGGTTTAGTAGCAAACTCACTGGTAGCAGGACAAGCTGAAGGCACATGAGCACGGCATTCACGTTGAGCATGACGCCACCTCCGATGCCTACACCTCCGCACCAGATAAGGCCGGATCGTGCGCAGAAGTTTTCGAGCGTCCGCATGAGGGGCTCGCTCTGCTTGCCCTCAATAAATCCGTTGTTTGCGATGCAGTAGAGCCGGGGATGAAGGTTGTGAGCCTTGCAGAAGATCTCCGCCTCCTTGAGAAACTCGAGAACGTGAGAGGGCACGCCGTCTACGTAGAGCGGCATGCTGAGGACGACAGCGTCTGCCTGGCAGAGGTGCTCCAGAACGGCTGGAAAGTCGCTGCGCCTTCTGAGCGCGAGGTGCCTCACCGTGCCACGTACGCTCAAGCGCTGGACGTGCGCGAGCAGCGCAGAGGCACTCAGCCGCTTTTTTGGACTACAGCTGACGATAAGGGTCCTCATAGCGCACCTCGCAGCTGTGAGAGATCGTCAAGAAAAGTGACTTCGCAGCGCTCGAAACCGTCGTTGATAGCGTTGCGCTGGGCAAGCAGCTGGAAGGTCTCGCGCTCCCATGCAGTGGTGTTCCCATAGACGATGACCTTCCACAGGTTGTGAGGCCCGTAGCGCAGACAGTGGTGCATCTGGCCTTCGCGATAGCAGCTCAGGGGCGTGGAGCTGCCGATGCTCCGGTCGAGCACCGCCTTGACCTGGGAACTGTAGCTGCCATAGAAATTTTCCGTGATGACGGTGACTCTATCCGCCTGACCGATGATGCGGCAGACCGTACGGAGCTTGTCTTTGATGAAGCATTCGGCAGGATGCTTGGTCCAGCAGTTAAAACAGCCCTGGCATCCGGCATATCGGCCGTCTGCCTCAATGACGTGGTCGCAGTGGTTTGCGAGCAGGGCGCTGTATTGCTTGTCGAGGTCATGCACGATGACGTCCAAGGGCCCTCCAAAACTAATCGCATCAGTTTTCCGCGCGTTTCGCAGCATCGCAGACAGAGGCGCGTCGAGACGCGTGGGGACGCAATGTTGATATCTCAGCATAGCGGTTCTTTATCAGGGCAACGTGTGCCTGACGTAATGGTTCTGTCAGATTGGGCGGATGGCGCCGACGTGAGAATCGCCAAAAGGACAGCGCGTGCTCGCTAGAAAAGCCCCATGCGGTCTAAATACTTCCCGCACTATCCCTTTAAGGCGAAGATTTTGACGCGCTGAGGCAGGATGCTCAGGTCAATGGGCAGTTCTGGTCCGTCATCTCCGTCACGCCCGCAGCACAAGCTGCCGTCAAGGCACTCGATGCGGATGTGCTTTCCGCTCAGCAGGAGCACCTGGTCGCTCTCCTCGGCAGTTCTTGTCAGGATATTCGGAAGGAGGGACATAAGCGAGGGGAGTGTCGCCTCCTTGAGCACGGCAAGGTGGATGAGGCCGTCGCTTTCCGTGGAGCTTTCTTCGGTGGTGACCATGTTAATCATGGTGTTAACCGAAAAGGCGACAAAAGAGTTGACGTCTTCCACCGAGCGCTTTCCGTCGACGGTGATGCGCAGACGGTAGCTATCGTCGCCACCGATGCGCTGAAGCTCGCTTGTCACATAGGCCAAAAACCCAAAGTGACTCTTGTCCTCAGAGGAAACGTCGCGAATACCCTCGGGCAGCGATCCGCCGGTTACCGTGTAGGTAAAAGGTGTTCCGTTGACGGTACCGATGTCGATGGGTCGCGTGGACGTGAAGTCCATAGCCTCGAGGGCCGCTGTCACATCGGAGGGAATGCCCAAGGTGCGGGCAAATCCATTGCCCGTGCCGCCAGGAAGGATGCCGAGGACAGGAAGCTTATCGCTGTCTGCGGCACCGTCAAGCAAACCGCGGACCACCAAGCTCACGGTGCCGTCGCCCCCAAGGGAAAAGATGGCGTCAACGCCGCTGGTTCGAGCGTCGCGTGCCAGTTTCATGGCATGTTCGGCACTGGTGCTCAGCTGGGTTGTCACTTTATCGAAGTGCTCTTCAAGATACTTGCTTACGGCCGAAACCTCTTCCTTGGCATCAGCCTTTCCCGAACTGGGATTTGCTATAAGAAGTGCCGTACTCATGAGACCCTCCTTTTTGCTATAAGAAGTGCCGTACTCATACGGACCTCCTTTTTTGGTTGATTTTATTATGACGCAGTTGAGCATCGGGGCGACGGGAAGTCAAACGAAAAGAAAATTCCTAGCAATTTGATTTGATTTTTAGCAGGAAAAAGACCATACTTCTATGTATTTGTAGGTACCTTAACATTGTCTTTGGCGTTGCGGTTCTTGGCGCTGCCGTCGTAGGCTTTGGTATGTGCATGCGGAGTCGTCACCCGCACCACGAGGCTTCGCATACGGTATGGGGTGAAAGGGAGAAGATGACCACCACCAAACGGCTTTTAGCCGCGTTCCTTGCGATTTTGCTCGTTGCGCAACTTACCCTTTTCGTTGACTCTTCTTGGGCGCGTGAGCAGCCTACGACGTCATCGCCTGTTGAAGAGCAAGTTTCCTCTCAGGGGGGCAGCAACGTTGGTAAGGAAAGCAATGCCAACACGTCCGCTGACACGGAGAAGGCCACACAGGACAACTCTAAAGGGCGCTCCAACGCAGCATCCGAGGATGACGCAACCAACGCAGCTGCGCCTGCTGCCGACTCACCAGCGACGACGTCTGCACCCAAAGATACGCCGCTTCGCGCTCCTGTGACTCAACCCGTTATCGAGGGTACCCTCGTCTCAAAGGATGGCAAGACCACCTACGGTGCTCTCTCTGATCCCAAGGCAAGCCTGGGCCTTCCCAAAGGCAGGAAATTCAACCTGCGCGTTCATGCCGTCTTTCCCTCGGCAACAGACAAGTCCATCGAGATTGCTCTGCCCTATGGCATGCAGTGGGATACCTACTTTGACTTTGACAAGACGCTCGGCTGGGTGGGCGAGCTTCAGGCAAACGGTGTTGTCAAGCCGCAGCAGCAGACCGATGCCGCCAAGAAGCCGTCCGTTGTGTATGGCAGGAGCTCTGCGGGCACGCTCACTTTGCGCTTTCAGGACACCACGCAGGAGGTCACCTTTGACCTTCCTATGGGCCTTGCCTTTAGCTTCAATCCAGGTCTTGCAAATATCACGGATGCCATTACGCTCACGCAGGCCTACACCAAGGCGGGTGAGGCTCCCACCACACAGAAGGTGGGTACCGACCTGTCCGTAACACATCTGCCTGGGCTGGGAGATATTCGCTTTGCCAAAAATTACAGCAATCTCCTTAACGCCAACGGCAATGTGGAGATAGGAGCTGACGATCCCCAGGGCACAGGCCATGACATCGCTTGGATTGCAGGCCTTGGACCGCAGTACACCACTTCCTATGAAGCACAGATGCTCGAGGACTACTACCTGGCCATGCTCGCGCCCGAGAAGGCCGAGTACCTGGGTCGCTACTCTCCTGATGGCAACAACGGCGTAAAGGAGAAGAACCTCAAGGTGTATGGTCCCGGGGAGCAGTTTACGCTCAGCACGGGCACTACCTACACCGTGCCAGCTGGCAAGAAGCTCTACGTGTGGCGGCGCACGAACGCAGCTACCATTCCCATCTCTGGCTATGAGACGGCCTTCAACCCCATGTGGCGCTTTCCTGTGGCTGACTTTCCAGTGGGAAGCGTGGTCGAGATCAGCCAGATTGACGTGGGCGCCAAGTTCTACAGCCCCTCTGGCACAAGCGCCTACCTGCCCTATGACGCCTCCAAGCTCAAGACTAGGCGCTATGAGATTGCTAAGCCCAAAGAGGATGTGTACGTCAACACCACCATGTACAAGCAGAACGCCAATGACAAGGACTGGCCCCTGTGGGAGGGCTACATAGCCGACGACGAGGTCTATCTGGGTGCTCCCGGATACGAGCACACGCAGAATCGCACGCTTGGCTACTTTACCTTGGGCAATCGCGGTACTGGCAACAGCAAGCCCAAGACCATCATCATTGACTACGACGTCAACGACACCAAGATTGCGGGCGTCACGGATCAGGCCCTGCCCTTCATCTCAAAGGCAAAGCCAGACGGTACCCAGCCCACCCAAGTGAGCGACTTTACGGTGACATTCTGGAACAGCAAGACGGGCAAGACCTTTACCCGCACGGTGGATAATCCCAAGCAGCGCTTTATCGTGGATGACGTGTTGGGCAAACATACCGAGGATATCTACATCAAGCATATCGAGTACAAGATCAACACCATACCCGCTAAGACCAAGTTCACCTGCTACGAGAATAACCAGACTGGATTTGAGGGCACGACCGAACAGGCTAGTTTTTACTTCCGTGGTCGCGTGCTCACCAACGAGGTGCGCGAGAAAGGCAAGTGGGGAGATGACCCCACCCTCTTCAAGACGCGTATCCGCATTGAGAACACAGGCGAGGAGGAGCCCACGTGGCACCATCGCAACCAAAATAAGTGGGACTTCAACGATGGCAAGGGTGAGGTGCTCCTAAAGTACCCTGGTCGTTCCTATGACCACGTAACCATCGGTGACACCTTCACGGCCTTCACGGGCAAGAGCTTCATCCAGGGACATGGTCCGGTGTTTTCCTATCATGGTGGCAATCCCATGGTCTTCACTGTTGGTGACACTATCAACAACTCGACCTTCGACTATTTTGATCCTAGGTGGGACGGCAGTGCCCAAGGTCAGCAAACCTACAAGGCCATCTACTACGTGAGCCCCCTTGGCGACGATTTGAGCTTTCAGATGACGTATCGCTCAGTCTATGGCTCAAAGGAAGACTGGAACAAAGACGGCGCCGTAGATGAGCGTGGTCGTGTCAGCCCCAAGCAGCCAAACGTGTACGAGGTACCCGCCTCGGATGCCCTCAAGGCCACCTATCCTAACGCCAAGGTGTACAAGCTTGACTTTTCTGGCTTTACGTCCAAACAAGACATCTATGACACACGTGCAACGGGCCCCTTGGTGGCATGGCGCGAGGAGTCCAAGCTCACGCCCTACGCTATTATCTGGACGTATTGGGCATATACTGCCCCCGTCGAAGTGAAGGTGAGCTTTGCGTCTGACCCCGAAAAAGATGTACCGGGCGAATATTCTCAGCTCATGTGGTATGAGTACGACACGGACACCACTGAGGACTTGGTGTATAGCAAAGACGGGTTTGCCAAGGACAAGTGGGACCTCAATGGCAACGGCAGCACGGACGACCTTCTGGGTGCGCCCATGGGCAAGTGGATAATTAAAGCACCCACGGATCTGGTGGTGACGTCGGCTGCCAAGATGGCCACCCAGCCCGACACGCAATATATCACCTACGACGGCGTTGCCAAGACGGGCATTGGCGCCAACAGCACGGTGGACTATCGCCTGATTGCAAACAATCCCACCACCAACGATGCCAACGGCTTCAAGGTGTACTGGCCCGTGCCCAAGAAGGGGCAGAACTGGGGTAAGGCCATCCAGCCCAAGGGAGCATTCCAGTTTGACCTCTTTTTGAATGGCGGCATCAAGAGCGAGCTGCCAGCGGGCTACAAGGTCTTTTATGCCAAGGACGCTACGCCCACGAGCCAGGCACTTGACTGGGGCGGCTTTGCCTGGACCGAGGAGGCAAATACCGACTCTTGGACGCAGAAGGATTGGGACGCCGTGAACTTTGTGCGCATCGAGTCTCCGGCAGACAGCGTCTTTGCGGCCAAGCAGCGCGAGCAGTTCAAGTTCAACCTCACCTTGCGCGATGTTCCCAAGGAAGACTTCGAGAAGAACCTTCTCGATGTCTATACACCCATCTACCTGCGTGATTTGGGTTCGGGCAAGGGATATCGCTATGGTCAGCCCGTTGCCATGACGCCGCTTCCAGGCTTGCTGGCAGGCACTGCCTGGGTGGATGCCGACTACGACGGCAAGATGGATGCCGCGGAGGCCTCCAACGTGATTGCCGACGTGCGCATGGAGCTTCTTGATGCGCGAGGCAAGGTCGTTGACACGGCGACCACGGATGCCCAGGGCCACTACGAGTTCAAGGGACTCAGGGACTGGGCGGCAAGCGTTGGCGGCGCACTTGATACCTATACCGTTAAGGCATACAACCCGACCGACCCCGCCTCAACCTCCGCAGAACGCTTCGTGCGCTTCTCGCCCGTGGGCGAGAGCATGGCCATGACGGCTGCAAGCGACCAGACATCTGCCTTGGTTGCTGGCGTGAGTATCAATTCGTCCAATGCGCGTGCACTTAACGTAGGTCTCACGCGCGTCACCAAGGTGGACGTGAGAAAGCTCTGGGTCGAGGGTAAAAATGCTGACGGCTCCGATGGGCAGGGCATGAGCCACGATGCAATCAACGTGAAGCTCCTTGCTGACGGTGCCGCCGCCAAAGACATCGACGGCAAGGACATCGTGGCGCTCAGCCTTGCGCCCGACTCAGCGACGCCGTGGAAGGGCTGCTTTGACAATCTTCTTGTGAACAATCCTGCGACGAGCAAGGTTGCGCGCTATACCGTGGAAGAGGGACCGGTTCCCACGGGGTACGTGGCGTCGTACGCGTATGAGACCAAGGATGGCCACCTCGTGGCAACCATCACTAATACGCGCATTCATGGCACCATCCAAGTGACCAAGGTGGACGCCGCCGATGGCGACAAACTGCTGCCGGGCGTGACCTTCCAGCTCAGGCAGGACGACGTTGTGGTACGTGAGGCTGTGACGGACGCAAACGGAAAAGTCGAGTTTGCTGATGTTCCCTATGGCAACTATCAAGTTGTAGAGACGGCGGCGCCTGAGGGATACGTGCTCGACCAGACGCCCCATGCGGCAAGCATCACCACTGAGGGCCAAGTTGTTGCGCTAACGGTGGGCAACGAGGGTATCAAGGGCTCGCTGTCTGTAACGAAGGCTGACGCCTCCGATGAGAGCAAGCTTCTGGCAGGAGCTGAGTTCTCCCTCATGAAGGAAGAAAAGGCTGTGGCGAGCGGCACCACGGGGGAGGACGGTACGTTCACGCTCGGCGACATCCCCTATGGCGACTACACACTCGTCGAGACCAAGGCTCCCGAGGGCTATGTGCTTGATGCCACGCCCATGCCCGTTCAGATTCGTGAGCATGGCGCAACGATTGCGCTTACCGTGAAAGACCGTATGGTCAAGGGGTCTATCGTGGTTTCAAAGGTGGACGCGGCCAACGCCTCCAAGCTCCTTGCTGGCGCGACATTCCAGGTCAAGCAAAACGGCAAGGTTATTGCTGAAGGCGTGACGGGGCAAGACGGCACCGTCATGTTTGAGGGGCTTGCCTATGGCGACTACGAGGTTGTGGAGACGGCGGCGCCGAAGGGCTATGAACTTAACTCCGATCCAGTGGAAGTCAAGATTCGTGAGGACGGCAAGGTAGTGGAGCTGACCGTTAAGGACAGCGCCAAGCCGACGGCCAAGGCGGCGACCCCTCAGACGGGAGATGCTGCTTTGAGCCTGACGAGCCTCGTTGCCTCAGGCGCACTTGCGCTCGCGGCGGGCCTTCTCTTCCGCCGGCGCCGTGTGAGCAATCAGGAATAGTGTGATACGTGTGCCTTGCATTCGCAATGGCACGCCTTGGCACTCACGTTGTGTGAGTGTGTAACGGATAAGAGGCGACAGGGCCACCCATTACGGGTGGCCCTGTCCGTTGTATAGTGCACGTTAGTGTGCACTCGACCAAGCTTGCAACAAAATTACAATAATGAAAGCACGGTTGTTAACCATGATAAGTAAGGTCTGGACTTTCGAACTGTTAGGGTAACAGCAAAAAAGAGATATGAGTATGCTGACTGATTCTGAAAAGATACGAAATATCAAAACTGTCCGCATAAGGCGTGCCCTGCTTGTCGCTAGTGCTTGCTGGCTAGCCATATGCGCTCTGCTGCTGGTAGTTGAGCGGCAGACAGGAATGATATTGCTCATCAAGCTTGGCGTATATTTCAGACAAACGGATCTGTACTTTCTCATGGGAGCGATTTGTGTTGCTTGGATAATTTGGGGGCTCATTTGTGCTTGGAGACGTGCGATACGCAAAGTATCGAAGTTTGCCATTGTGCTTGCGTGGGTCATGGTGATCCTAGGCAGCCTCGTTGGGATGTTTGCAGAGCTGTTTGAGCGGGCAGGTTCTTCTTATTATGAGTTTTCATCACCTAACGGCAAGCATACCTTGGTCGCTGAAGAATCAACTTTTTTGCTCGGTGGCTCGATGAACTTTTATGAGCGTAATAATTTATTATTTATAGGGCGTCAGTTTGCCAGTATTCCCATAGACGTTAGCTCTAGCGGAAGTTATAGCGTGTACTGGCAGAATGATGTGGTGACATTTGTTGGTTGTACCTATGACCATGCCCATCAGCGTGTGGTAAGCATCGATTTTGATAGTGGCAAGCAGCTTGAAAATTATGAGTTTTCATCCGTTGGTTCGAGTGTTGACATACAAGGTACAGACGAAAACATACAAGGCACAGACGATAATCTGGCGCAGCAGAACAATCAAATTACTAAGGGTTTGGTGGCCATAGCCCATCACTTTGGGAGTGGCAAAGCTGAAGAAAAAGATATTACTTATACCGCGAAAGGCGTCCCAAAGCTGGTACTCAACAAGGATGCAAAGCAAATTACCTATGTGCTGTATGACCGCGAATCCGCTAATGAGAAATGCGCTTTGTATGTTGTCTATAAAGAAGAACTCGCAGCCAGCGATGCTGAACCCCAAATTGTCGACATGCTTGCATATGAATACTCGACCGAAAAGGTAATCAGCTCGGGAAAACGTGATTGGGCCGATGCAGGCTCTTTGGCGTATTGCACAGCAATAGGGGAGTAGTACTTCTCCCGTATTGATTGAGACATCAAATAAATTCCGAAAACTTAAAAACAGTATCGATGCGAATAACATAGACAGCTATTTTGCTGACTAGCTATTTTGCTGACTTTAAGACACAGTCATGCTTGCCATGTTGACTTGGTGAACAAAAAAGTTATTGACAAACGATAACTTACTCTCTAGGATAATTATCGTTAAACATTAACAAATGAGTGTTTAACATCTAATTTGTATCTAAAGAGAAGTGAAAGCGAGTCATCATGCAAGAGTCTGAAAACATCTCACAGCTCAAGAGGATGTGTAACACCCTCGCCATCATTGCAAGAATCCTGCAGCTTTTCACAATCGCTGTGCTTGCCCTCTTCTTGCTGGGAATGTTTGCGTATGCAGTACTTCATGCGGAGATTTTTACTACTCCGTTTTTAGGCAGGATGAATGTGCTGGGATTTAGCGTTAAAACACAAGACGTTCTGATGTCTGGTATTGGTATTTTTGCACTCACCATTTTTGGCATGGTGGCACTAGGCCTGGTTATTGCATTTTTTACTTTGCTCCAGAGCACCTTTGCGCAGGTAGCCCAAAGTTACTCGCCATTTACTGAGGATGTTCGCAAAAAACTGCTGGCGTTGGCAATCGTTGCCGTAGTGCTTGCTTTGCTTGCCGGAAATTTGCTCTCAGCTATTTTTGAGACAATTACCTTCGTGGCCTTCTTCCTCATGTTTGACTATGCCTGTGAACTGCAGCTTCAGTCGGATGAAACGCTGTAGGAGGTACCGATGGGAAAGATTGTGCTTAGGCTTGATCGCGTTATGGCAGATCGGAAGATATCGCTTAAAGATTTATCCGAAAGAGTCGGAATTACCAATGTAAACCTATCAAAGTTAAAAAATGGACATATTAGCGCGGTGCG
The DNA here is from genome assembly GCF_900078545.1 of Olegusella massiliensis. GTDB lineage: Bacteria > Actinomycetota > Coriobacteriia > Coriobacteriales > Atopobiaceae > Olegusella > Olegusella massiliensis. The sequence continues at coordinate 561,408 of NZ_FLLS01000002.1, read as the reverse complement.
ATTTAGCACCTTGGGGGCGCTGTGCGAAGAGTTGCAGTGTCAGCCAGGCGACATATTGGAATATGAGTCTGATGATGAGGAAGGCAATGAATGATGTCCAATAGCAAGCAGAGCAAAGGGATTATTGCTGTATTCATTTTTTATCTGGTACTTCTTTCTTGGGTAGTGCTGTTTAAAATGCAGTTCTCGCTTGCAGACCTCAGTACCACGCGTCAGATCAATCTGATTCCTTTTTATTACGATGAGGAAACCTCAGGTCATGTACGTGAGATTATTGACAATGTTTTGATTTTTATCCCCTTTGGCATATATATGCGCATGGCATTTCGCAAGCTCCCTGTTGGAACAACTATCTTGATCATTGCTCTTACCAGCCTTGTGTTTGAGACTCTGCAGTTTGTACTGAGCATTGGAGCCTCGGATGTGACAGATATTATTGCTAATACGATGGGCGCTGCGTTTGGAATTGCGTTGTATGCCCTCTTGGCGCGCATAACAAAAAGTAGCGCTGTACGGGACAAGATAAGTGTGTTGGACAAAATAATAGTCCTTGTATCAGCGGTTCTCATGATTTTGGCAGTAGCTGGGGTAGCGTTTTTGCTCTATGTAAATCAGTAAGCTTGGCATCCAACAGCACGAGCAGGAAGAGTGGCCTGTTATTCTCCTCATGCTCCGTAGAAGCAGTGGCAATCATTCACCCAAAGGAAAAGCGTTTTTGTGGCCAGCGTATTATTGCTTGGATGCTAGCTTATGTTGTTCTATTTTTTGCTAACCAGTTCGATAGCCATTGGAGCCATCGATAAGACTTGGAATGGGTTTTCTTACTTTTAATTTTTCGCTTGTCTTGCGGTGACGATATTTTTTTCAAGGTATTCGACATCGGACTTTTTGATCGGCTGCCGGGCCAATGTGAACATCATATCTAGATAAGAAATAGTAAGACCGCCACAAATAATAAAATGTAAAGTGTAATTACATTTCTTGTGAGCAATGGTGAGAAAGGAACACCCATGAGCTGGAAGCACTTTTGGATTTTTGCGGGTGGCGTTGCTGCCGCAGGCGTTGCTGGCGTGGCAGCACAGAGCAAGTCGGTCCATAACGGGGCTGTGCGTGCAGCGGCTGCTTGCATGCGTGTGTCCGATGCAGTTTCTGACGTCACGCAGAGTGTGATTGATGGCGCTGCCGATCTCAACGCTGAGGCGCGTCGTGAGGCAAAGATCAATGCGGCTGTCAAAGAGCGCCTTGAACAGGTAGAAAAAGACATCCGTTCTGAGGTCGAGCAGCAACTTGATGCAAAGGCCATCAAGAACGAAGCTAAAGCATAAATATGCACTATCGCATTGTCTCTGACATTCCCGGCAGACTACGCCTCAGATGTGGGCAGTACCTCTTCTCTGATGAAGAAGCGCGTGGCGTTGCGCATGCATTGATGGCGCTCGATGGGGTCTACTCGGCAGAGGTTCATACGGCCAACGGTTCGATATTGGTTACGGGTAGTCCTGCTGCTCGTGATGCTGTATTGGCGACAGTTGATAATCTCAATACGCTCAATTTGCCTCAAAAGGCAGACGAGGGTGAGCTGTCCATGGCAGTGGCGGACAACGATTTTGCCCTGCAAACGGGCAATCTTGTTGCGCAACGCTTACTATGTAGGCTATTTCTCCCACGACCCATCGGATACGCGATGATTATTCTTCGCGCTATACCTCGCATTTGGGAGGGTCTGAGGCGACTGGTAAAAGGTGAGTTGACTGTTGAGGTTCTTGATGCAACAGCAATTACTGTGTCGCTTTTGCGCGGTGCATTTGCTGATGCTTCTACTGTTATTTTTCTACTAGGCATCTCTGATATCCTGCAGGAACATATACAGAGACGCGCTCGCATTGCTTTGGCAGATGGACTTTTCACCCGTGCTGAGACCGTGTGGCGAATTATAGATGGTATTGACGTTGAAGTCTCGCTTGCGGATGTGCGCGAGGGTCATATTTTGCATATTCGTAGCGGTCAGGTCTTGCCTGTTGACGGCTTTATTGTGGCAGGAGAAGGTGAGCTTAACGAGGCAAGCATGACTGGCGAGTCTCGTCCTGTACATAAGGATAAGGGTATTACTGTTTATGCTGGCACAGCGCTTGAGGATGGTGACCTGCAGGTACAAGTAACAGCACCCCCAGGACGCGCGCGTATCGACCAGCTCGTTTCGATGGTAGAAAGTTCATCAGAGTTGAAAGCTGCAAGTCAAAGCCGTGCAGAACGACTTGCTGATGCACTTGTACCCTGGAGCTTTGCTGCCTTTTTTGGTGTTTTTGTATACACGCGCAATATCCTGCGGGCTATGGCTGTGCTCATGGTGGACTATTCCTGTGCAATAAAAATTTCCACGCCTATCGCAGTGATGAGTGCGATGAAAGAGGCAGCTGACCGTAATGTGATTGTTAAGGGTGGCAAATACCTTGAAGCACTTGCGGCTGCTGATGTAATTGTTTTTGATAAGACAGGCACGCTTACCGTGGCAGAACCACGTGTCAAGCGGGTGTTGACATGCGCAGATGTAGATGAAGATACTCTGCTGCGCTATGCCGCTTGCGTTGAGGAACATTACCCCCACAGCGTAGCACGCGCTATTGTGCGTGAAGCAAAGCTACGCGGGCTACATCATGAACGAGAACTGCACGCTGAGGTGCGTTATGTGATAGCGCATGGCATCTCAACAACGATAGATGGTCAGGACACATTGATTGGGTCAGCCCATTTTATATTCGAAGATGAAGGAGTGCCACGCAACGAAGATTTGCTCAAACGGATTATTTGCGAGGAGCCAGACAGCTCTCACATTTATGTGTCAATGGCTGGTCGTTTGCTGGGTGCCATCTGTGTTTCTGATCCCTTGCGCCTCGAAGCAACTGAGGTTATTCGCCAGTTGCGGCTCTTAGGTATCAAGGATGTTGTGATGCTTACAGGGGATTCCAAGTACTGTGCTGCTACGGTTGCCGCAGAACTTGGTATTGACCACTATTATGCTCAGGTACTTCCCGAGGATAAAAGCGATTTTGTACAGCAGCTACGCGATGAAGGCCATGTCGTGGTAATGGTTGGTGATGGTATTAATGACTCACCTGCACTGGCGGCGGCAAATGTATCGGTAGCTCTTGCTGATGCAAGTGATATTGCGCGTGCCGTAGCGGATGTCTCAGTGCACGGCTCTTCCCTTGAGTCTCTTGTTGAGTTGCGAGTACTCTCGCAGCGACTTATGCAACGCATCCACCGTAAGTATCACTTTATTGTCATGTTCAACTCTGCGCTCATCGCACTTGGTGTGGCGCAGTTTATTACCATTACTACTGCTGCCTTTCTACATAATGCCTCGACACTTGCGGTTGCGACTCATAATGTGACTCCGCTGCTGCGGACTCAGCCGTCGCAAAAGCGTTTATCTGATTAACAAGGTTTGCCAGCAGATCAATCGCTCATATATATTGAGGAAGTATTTTTGAGTGGACTGAGGCTGAAAGCTTAGCTTTGGGGCATACTCGCAGAAGAGCTTGATGAGATGCATTCGCAATAGAGAAGAGGTATCCGAGCATACAGCGTCGTAAAATGCTGTATCTGCCAGCCATTATCTGCAAGAAATGTCATGTAGTCTGCTGCAGCCCACTGCTGCTCAAATGTAACGCCAGCAATTTCGAGAATGCGTGTCCACAACTTAGCTTTCTGCTTGCCCTCACGCGCAACAAAGTTAGGCGCTACAAGTAAGCCGCCAGTTTTGAGTACACGATCTATTTCCGCAAGTACCCTCTCGGGGGCAGGGATTATATGCAGTGCATTTGCTATAACAACAACATCAAACGTATTATCTTCAAATGGCAGATCCACGGCGTTTGCAACCATAAAACTGAGATTTGCAGGTATCGTACCTTTTTGTGCTTCATAAATCATGCCTGAAGAATAATCTGTTGCTACAACCTCATGGGCTGATGGTGCAATGTGCTTTGCGAGCTGTCCTGGACCACAGGCGATTTCCAATACATCTTTGTTCTCGACCAGTTGAGCAATGCGCGTATACATTGTCTCGAAAAGATGTCTTTCAGATCTTAGCGCCAAGTTATAAATCGGCGCAAAGCGATCCCACGTCTTTTTATTCATACTAAACTCCTATAGTTAGGTATGACTAACTATAATAATATGCTAGTTGATTGCTTTATCCTATTTGAGAATTACTTTTCAAACCACACTTGCTGCTTAGTTGTATGGGATTAGTATCTCTTGCGTACAAATCTGTAACCAAAACCCTCCCGATTCGTTGCAACGTTTTAAGACTGCGATAGAGCGATGGCAACACGTGGCTACGTTGATAAGCACATAGGTTAGTGGTTTGGCAGGCAAAATTTGTATCTTTGCAGAAAGATACTTAGCTATATTTTCAGCTAAAGGGCCTATGCAACCAGTGGTTGACAAGGTTCCAACCAAAGTTGGTAGCGAAATTGAGCTATGTTTCCTAAGCTTTTAACCGCGTCGACGAAGAGGAAAATCATTATCCGAAAGGCACTAATTATGATTCTCGCAGAAAAAATTATGAGCTTACGCAAACGTCTCGGCTGGTCCCAAGAAGAACTTGCGCAGCAATTAGGTGTATCACGTCAGTCTGTATCAAAGTGGGAAGCTACAAATGCTATGCCTGACATTACCAAGGTCGTGCAGATGAGCGAGCTTTTTGGTGTGAGTATTGATTACCTACTCAAAGATACTGCTGATGATGAGCAGAACTTATCGCTTCTTGTGGACAATCAAGAGAGCGGCGAGGCGTATACAAGCAATTCTCGTTCTGACACTAATGTTTTGGCGGCATCAGAATCGTCTGATGTTCGTAAAGTTTCACTCGAGGAAGCGAGTGAATATACCAACCTTGTGGCACAAAGTTCTTCTGCTATGGCCCTTGGAGTTGCCCTGTGCACATGGTCTCCCATTGTATTGTTTGTGCTGGAAGCGCTTAGCGAAAAAAATTTTATGGGGATGAGTGAGGGCACCGCTACAGGAATTGGTCTCGCAGTTTTATTGCTTGCTGTTGCAGTTGCTACAGCGTTGTTCATCGTTAACGGTGGCAAGCTAAAACGCTATGAATACTTAGAAGGCGAGGAGCTTGAGCTGCAATATGGTGTGGAAGCTGCCATTCTGCGTAAAAAAGAAGCGTTTGAAAGCTCTTATCATCTTACGCTTGCATTCAGCATCATTTTAATCTTTCTAGGCGTGCTGCCTGTGGTTGTTATAGGATCAATATTTGAAGATGACCCCGTTTCGTATCTTAGCGTTCCTTTGTTTCTTGCCTTTGTGGGAGCAGGAGTATTTTTCCTCGTTAAATTTGGGATGATCCGCTCGAGTTATCTCAAACTACTGCAAATAGAAGATTTCACCATAGAAAACAAACGTATTGGTCGCTGTATTGACTGGTTACCTAGAGTGTATTGGTGTCTTGTGACTGCTATTTACCTAGCATATTCCATCTTCACCTGGGATTGGGCTCATTCTTGGGGGATTTGGCCTGTTGCAGCCGTTTTGTTTGTGGTTATATACTCTGCTCTAAGGGCTTGGATTCGGCGTCAAAACTAATACGCATCCAGTGGTATTGCGACATACCGAGGCAAGATTGAGAGGTAGCCATGAAAGTGGTCATCGTGGGTGGCGTAGCTGGCGGAGCAAGTGCGGCAACTCGTATTCGTCGACTTGATGAGCAGGCCCAGATTATTATCTTTGAGCGCTCTGCTTACGTTTCTTATGCAAACTGCGGTCTTCCGTATTACATAGGAGGCATTATTACCGACAAGAAGGCTCTTGCGGTACAGACTCCTGAAAGTCTCAACAAGCGTTTTCGTTTGGATGTACGTGTGCGCCATGAAGTAGTGCGTATCATTCCTGAGCGCAAGATTGTGCTTGTTCGTAATCTTGAGTCGGGCGAGGAGTTTGAGGAAAGCTACGACCGCTTGCTGCTCTCACCTGGCGCTCGTCCAACGGTACCTAACTTTGTGGGTACTGAGCTTGATGGGGTCTTTACGCTACGCACGGTGGAAGATACCTTCAAAATTAAAGAGTGGATTGTCGAGCACCAGCCCAAGACTGCTGTTGTTGCAGGCGGTGGCTTTATCGGTCTTGAGATGGCTGAAAACTTGGTGGGGCTGGGCGTGCGGGTCACCCTTGTGCAGAACACCCCACAGGTATTGCTTCCTCTCGATGCAGATATGGCAGCTTTTTGCCATGCCGAACTGCGCAAGCAGGGCGTTGACCTGCGTCTGAATGCCACGGTTGAAGGTTTTGCTCGCGATGCACAGACTGCCACGCCTGAAGAATCTGAAGGGCCTGCTCGCGATGCGCAGACAGGCGTGTCAACGCTCCTTAAGGATGCAGAAGCGCTGCATTCGGATATGGTGCTTTTAGCTATTGGAGTGACACCCGATACGGCATTGGCGCGCGAAGCAGGTCTTGAGCTGGGTATCAAGGGCAGCATTGTGGTCAATGATCACATGCAGACCTCCATCCCGGATATTTATGCAGTTGGTGATGCCGTGCAGGTTAAGCATTTTGTGACTGGTGCTGATACTTCGATTGCTCTCGCAGGTCCCGCCAACAAACAAGGCCGTATTGCTGCAAACAATATATGCGGCATCGATGCGCGGTTTACAGGCTCACAGGGCTCATCCATCATTAAGCTCTTTGACCTCACCGTTGCATCTACGGGTATCAATGAAACCACCGCAAAAAGCGCGGGTCTCAACTACGACAAGGTGGTTCTCAGCCCTGTGTCACATGCGTCATATTACCCAGGTGCGCGTGCAATGACCCTAAAGCTTATCTACGAAAAGGGCAGTCTGCGTATCCTCGGTGCGCAAATTGTTGGCAAGCAGGGCGTAGACAAGCGCATCGATGTGTTGGCTACAGCGATTCATGCAGGTATGAAAGCTACTGAATTGGCAGAGCTCGACCTAGCATATGCGCCACCCTATTCTTCGGCAAAAGATCCCGTCAATATGGCCGGCTTTATGATTGAGAATCTTGAGAACGGATTGGTAAAGCAGTGGCATTATGATATGGCTTCCGAGTTGCCACGTGATGGTAGGGTAACCCTGCTTGATGTGCGTACGGCAGCTGAGTATGACCGCAGTCATATCGAGGGCTTTGTAAATATCCCGGTGGACGAGCTGCGCGAGCGTATCGGCGAAATTGACACGAACAAACCCGCGTATCTTATTTGTCAGAGCGGCCTGCGTAGTTACCTTGCGACACGCATCCTCAAGCAAAAGGGTATTGATTGCTATAACTTCTCGGGAGGCTTTGGTTTTTATCGCACCGTTGTGCTGGACGAGCAGATGCATGCCAGCAGTTATCCTTGTGGTATCTAGGCGCAGGCAAGATAGCGCAACCAGTAGCTAAGTTTTAAGCCCTACTATGCTGCATTCTCATCTAGGTACAATCCGCTTTGTGTTCGTGAGGATAGAAACCAAAATAAAAATATTAAAAACATGCTTGACCCTTACGCAACGTGAGGTCGTATAACTGTTTGCGGAGGAGGGGTGTATGTATCTTATCCAAGAAGCAGCTAGGATTTCGGGCATATCCGTTCGCACACTACATCACTACGACCAAATCGGTTTGTTGGTGCCAAAGCGGACAAAAAATGGGTATCGCTATTACAGCGATGAAGACCTTGATACATTGCAGAGTATTCTGTTTTATCGTCAACTTAAATTTTCATTGAAAGAGATTTGCGGATTACTAGAAAGTGCAAAAGAGGATCGTCTAGGGCTGCTTGAGAGCCAGCTTTTGCTTCTTCAACATGAGCAAAGCCAACTAAACACACTGGTCAATACATTAAAGAAGACCATTAGTGCATATAAGGGAGAGACCACCATGTCAGTTGAGGAGAAGTTCCAGGGTTTTTCTTGGAAGGGCAATGCCAAGTATGAAAGCGAGGCTCGCAAACTTTACGGTAACGAAGTTATTGATGAGTCACAACATCGTCAAAAAGGTAGGGAAGAAGAAATCGCCGCGGCATTCAATAAGGTATTTCGCGCTTTTGCGACAAACTTGGCAGCAGACATTCCTGCTGCGTCGGAAGAAAATTTGCAGCTTGCAAACCAGCTTTTTGAGCATATCAATACGTATGTTTTTGACTGCTCACGTGAGGTTTTTGGCTACATTGGAGCTGGTTATTCTGCCAATCCAGAATTCAAGAAGAATATTGATAAGTTTGGAGAAGGTACTGCCCAATACGCCAGCGATGCAATTGCTGCGTTTATTGCCCTGTAGATTACTGCGGATATGACATGCCAGACTGTGCAGCTATAGGTGCACTCTGCCTATAACCATAGTGCCATTGCAAGAGTTGCGACTGACATAAGAGCCAAACCCAAAGCAGCTCTTGGTGACAGCTTTTCATGAAAGACAATTCCAGAAAATGCAATAGTCACCAAGATACTGAGTTTATCTAGGGGGACAACGATACTTACCATGCCGTTTTGGATAGCGTAGTAATAGCAAAGCCACGATGCGCCCGTTGCCAGTCCAGAAAGGATAATAAAGAGCAGCTCTCTGTGATTGAGTGAGGTGAGCTGATTTTGTTTGCCGCGCATACACACGATGCCCCAGGCCATAACGAGGACCACACAGGTACGAATAGCAGTACCAAGATTTGATTCGACCTGTGTAATGCCGACTTTTGCAAGAATTGCCGTTGCAGCAGCAAAGATGGCAGAGAGCAATGCATAGATTATCCAAGAATTACCTGCGGCTGGCTGAAGCGAGCTCGATTGTTGTGCGGGTGATTGGTGCTCTTCAATCATTAAAAAAATTCCGGCAGCCAAAAGAGTGGTGAGTATAAGTTTTAAAGCAAGATGTGCACTCTCACCCAAGAAAAATGTAGCGCCAAGTATGGATAAAACCGTAGAAGATTTATCGATAGGAGCAACTTTATTCACGTCTCCAAGGGATAGCGCTTTGAAGTAGCAAAGCCATGATGCACCCGTTGCCAGTCCAGACAGTACAAGGAATAGTAGGGATTTTGCATCAATAGTGACGATGCTTTCTACAGACCCCACGATAGCTGCCATAAGCCAGGCAAATACTAAAACGACGATTGTTCGAAGTGCGGTTGCAATATCAGAATCTGTATCACTTAGCCCACATTTTGCAAGTATTGAAGTGAGTCCTGCAAAAATCGCCGATCCAACAGCCGCTATCAACCACATAAGATCACGCTTTCACATACCGCAAGAAAAGTGTCTCAATGCCTTCCTTATTAATTAGCTACCTCACTTCTGTATATTACGCTTCAAGTGAGGAGCGAAAGGGCTGTGGCATCTTCTTCTTTAGAGAGCGCTTTGCGCTAAGAGTCATTGGATTGCCGGTAGGTTTGCCCTGTGTATAGAGTTGTACCTTGAGAGAACCTGGCTTTATACCATGTAGATTTGCTTGGGCAGACATGATGAGAGGCATAGCTTTTCTTTTACACATACGGCTTTTCGATTAAACTATGCCCCTCATGCATTTCTTTATCTTGGCAGTTCGCAGCCAAAACTACGTCATCGCACCACCGCAGAATTCGCAGCAGCCTGAGGCATCGGGTGTTGTTGTGGCGCCACAGTGAGGACAGGTCATTGCCGTCTTTGGTGCGCGATCTGCTTCGATGGATTCGTAAATACGCTCGCGCTCGGTAGTAAGAGCTTCACAAATTTCCTGCGCTGTTGTACGCGCCTGCTCGGATTCCAAGGAGTGCGGCATTGAAGTGCTTCCACTTGATACATCAATGGTAAAGCCATCAAACCAAGGATTATTGACACTTACCACAACCTTTGATGTATATGAATACGTGTAGCGAGGAGGTACATAACGCTTGGTGTTGCCGTCTTTGTCCGTGTAGGTTTCTTCATCACGCTCTTCGTCAAAATCCACCTGTGCACCTGTGACCTGCGCTAAGGGGATGACGTCTGGGTTAGTTTCCTTCCAATTGCGGCCTTGGCGTACCACAACAAAGTTGCCCTTAACGCTATCAATCATGACCTTTTCATCCAAGCCAAGCGTGCGATTTGCCTGGAATGCTGCAACTTCGGCTTTATTTGCCTCGCGATATTCTAGTTGCGCTTTGATGTCTTCCACGGAAGACTTCTTGCGACCCAGATAGAAGGGGGAGAGTTTATTGGCACATTCCTTGCAGATGTAGCCATCGTCTATCTTGCGCTTGCCCAAAGCACCGACCTCTTTGCCACAGACTGCGCAGTTGCTCTTTTTGAAGCGATCAAACAGGCCCATAGTTTCTCCCTTCATCAACGAGGGTAATTTGTTGCTTTCACCTTGCTCGAGCTACCACTTGTTGCATAGAGCAGAATTACTCTTTTTTATCTGGGGATCTCATTGCACAATACATACCAAAGACGGATGGGGGAGCGATGCAGACGGCGCTGAGAAAATTGCAGGCTTATAGTGCACCAGCGCTGCTTTTATCTGCATTTATTATCTGGCTTTTTCTACGGAGATTTTTTGGCAGTTACTTATGGTTCTTTGGGCCCTCACCAGGACTTGTATATGACGTCTATTTGATTTTTGTGCTTTTGGGTTGGAGCTTTTTTCGCGTGAACAATATCGTTCAGCGATGGACACGTTATCTGCTCTTAGGTGTAGCTGCACTGATGTTGCTTTGGATGATATTACGTATAGTCAAATGGCATTATGTAGAAGATACGACAATCATTCGCTACCTGTGGTATGCCTTCTATTTTCCTATTTGTTTAATGCCAGCCTTAAGCGTGGTCTGTGCGGTTTCCATCAACAAGCCTATGGCTTGGCATCCCACCTGGCAGCATGGAGTACTGCTTGGCGTTGGAGTACTACTCTCGTTTGGCGTGTTTTCTAATGACGCACATCAGCTGATGTTTTGTTTTTCAGATTCTGCCTCTTGGAATAGACACGGCTACACGTATGGTCCGCTTCGCTATATCGTACTAGCTTTTATTATTGCATGTGCCGTCGCTACCATAGCTATCATCATTCGTCGCAGCCATGTTCCCTACAGTCGAAATTGGCTGGTAGCACTATTAATTCCGCTTGCCATGGGCATTATTTATGGGATTTTATATCAGCTGCGTGACTATCTAGATATGACCGGTTTTTATTGTTTGCTGGTGATGTTTGAGTATGAATGCTTGATGTCAGCAGGGCTCATTCGTACTAACAGCAATTACCAAGAGTTATTTGAAGCATCTTCGATCCAGGCAGCTTTGCTTGACGAGGAAGGTCAGATGTTAGCTGCTTCTAAAAATGCGCCCATTACCTGGGAGCAGAGCGCTTCTATCGGTAAATCAGTGCACAGCATTCCTGTGTCAGAGGGCAGTTTTTGTTGGGTCGAGGATAATAGCCTGGAATATGAAGCTCGACGCCAATTAGAAGAGCAGAATACTGAGCTCATGGAAGACGCAGAACTAGCTCAGGCCCGCGTTGATATCAGACGCAGACGAGCAGAGCTTGATGTGCGCGCAAAGCTTTTCAGCCGTATTAAGCATGATTGTGGGGATAAATTTAACCTGATTCACCATTTAGTTGACGAAGGAGAGGTGCTTGTAGACAGGCGTCCCGAACTCCTTGCGCAGCTGTGTGTGGTGGGTTGTTACATCAAACGTCGTTGCAATCTCATCATTATCGAAGGCCAGCATTCTCAGGCAAGCACTCGTGAGCTTTTTTGGTGTCTGCGGGAATCATGTGACCATTTGAGTGAAGCGGGCAGGCGCGCTACGGTGTTGAACTCAGGTGAGGCAGAGGCTTCCTTGCAAAAACTCGAGCTAGCTTATGACTTTTTTGAAGAGCTCGTTGAATGGGCTTATCCGACCCTTTCAGCATTGCTGGTAAATCTTGCAGTAGAAGCGGATTGCTTAGTGTTAAATCTACAGTTGGAATGTGCCGAAGATGCGTTTGCTGCGGACGGTATTGTGCGCACGCGCAGGCGAGCAGAGCGTCTGGGTGCAAAGGTACAAACCCAACTTGATGGACACTTGTGGTGCGTTGTGCTCACCATGCCACTGGGGAGGTGTTTGTAGTGTCGATCTTGTCCCCATTAAAAATTAGGATATCCGCAACTGCGATAAAAGAAGGCATCGATACGATGCCCAGTGGTGTAGTCTTCGCCCAAAAAAACGGCTTAATCATCCTGGTTAATGTATGTATGGATAAGCTTTGCAATGAGTTTTTTGGTGCTCCGCTTGATAATGCAAAGCTTTTTTGGGAGATGCTGCGAGCGGGAGAATTGTCTGGAGATGCTCAGCTGGCAAATCTTTATACCGAAGATGTTATTGTGGAGTTGCGAGGACAGTATTGGCACCTGCACCACGCTTACATTCCCTATCGCGGTGAGGAAGCTATAGAAATTACTGCGCACAAGGTCACCGAACTTATCCTGCTTAATCGCGAGCTCAAAAAGAAAAACGTCTTGCTTGCAAAGCGTGGACAGCAGCTTCATGCCTATGCGCAGGAGGCTGAATCCCTGATGGTGGAACGCGAGCTTCTTGATCGCAAAGCCGCGGTACATGATGAGTTGGGGCGTTTGCTAGCAGAGACCCATGCACTACTGCGCAATGAGGATTCCACTTCGGCAACACTTGAAGGCATTTGGAACCGTTGGCGGCTAAGTGCTGAGCTTATCTTGTCTGAAAAGGGACGAGAAGCACCTGAAGAAACTGACCTTTTGCAGCAGTTACGTGATACGGCTCAGTCGGTAGGTATAAAGCTGCAGACATTGGGAGAGCTGCCACAACAGGGTGAGGCAGCCAATCTACTGTTGGCAGCGGGAGCGGAGGCACTGACAAACCTCATGCGGCATGCACGTGGTGACGAGCTTTTTATTGAGGGCAAGCGTCTGAGCCATGGCTGGTCTTGTGAGCTTACTAACAACGGTGAGCTGCCAAAGGGACCTATAGTTGAAGGCGGTGGACTTGCTGCACTGCGCAAAAAAATAGAATCTGCAGGAGGAGTAATGCAGATTGAGACATGGCCTCAGTTTAAGTTGCTGGTATTGTTGCCACAAAGAGATGAAGGCGAGGCGGACAATGTATAAGGTGTTGATAGTAGAAGACGATCCCATTGCTGCTCGTCTCTTTGAGCTTATTGTGCAGGAATCGAAGGGGTGTGAGCTGTCGGGAACACTCGCCAGCGCGGCACTTGCTGAGGCGTGGTGCCTAGGTCATTCCGTGGATTTAGTTCTCATGGACGTGGTGACGGCAGGTCGTGCAAGCGGACTCGAGGCCGCATCAAAGCTCAAGAGAAGCATGCCTCACATAAAGGTCTTAGTAGTAACATCCCAGCCTGAGGTGGACTTTATTGCGCGTGCAAAAAGCGCCGGTGTGGATGGATTTTGGTATAAGACTGCAGGTGACATATCGCTTGTTGAGCTTATACAGCGCACCATGTCAGGCGAGCGAGTTTTTCCTGCTTCCGTACCTCAGGTCCAATTGGGTGAGGCTTTGGTAAGCGACTTTACGCCGTTGGAAGTGCGCATCCTTCGCGAACTGACAACAGGTGCAACCAATGCCAAGATCGCATCACGTCTTGGGTTATCTGATCGTACCGTGGGCAACAACATTCAAAGCATGTTAAACAAAACGGGTTTTGCTACGCGAACAATGCTAGCTGTTGCTGCAGTGGATTCTGGTGCCGTAATCAGCGGAGTATAAAAAGCAAAGTATCGATGTTTCTCATCCATTTTTTCACGCCCGTCTTGCATATGCCAAGCAAAGATGGTTCGAGTTTCGAAGTTGCAAGTCATAAAACCGCAGGTCAGATTTTTCTCTAACTCGAGAAACGAACCATCTGTCGAAATAAGCTATCGAGAAATGAACCATCTGTTGAAATTTAGTAGCCCGGGCTATAAACGCGCCATAAATAGCCCGGGCCACAAGCGTCATAAGCGACACAAGTAGCCCGGGCCATAGCACTTCTAATTAACGATTTGCTCCATTAGAGTGGTGCTACATCTGACCGTGGCAGGTGCGAGCAATAACATCAAGTTGCTGCTCACGTGTGAGGTCGATGAATTTAACTGCATAGCCAGAGACGCGAATGGTGAAGTTGGCGTACTCGGGTTTCTCGGGATGTTCCATTGCATCCTTGAGCTTGTCGGTATCAAAGACGTTCACGTTGAGATGATGCGCGCCTGCAGCAAAGTAACCATCCATCACACTCACCAAGTTTGCCTTACGCTGATCAAGATCATTGCCAAGTGCGCTGGGACTAATAGTTTGCGTGTTAGAGATGCCATCAAGTGCGTACTCATAAGGGAGCTTTGCTACAGAATTGAGTGAGGCAAGCAGACCGTTCTGCTCGGCACCGTATGCAGGGTTGGCACCAGGGGCAAAGGGCGTGTAGGGCTTGCGACCGTCAGGCATGCCAGCTGTTGCCTTGCCATAGACCACGTTTGAGGTAATGGTAAGAATAGAGGTAGTCGGCTCAGAATCACGATAGGTGTGATGCTTTTTGATTTTGGTCATGAATATCTTAAGCAGCCATACCGCGATATCGTCTGCGCGGTCATCGTCGTTGCCGTAACGGGGGAAATCACCTTCAGTCTCAAAGTCATAGACAATGCCATTTTCATCGCGAAGGCACTTGACCTTGGCATATTTGATTGCCGAAATCGAGTCGACAACGTGTGAGAAGCCCGCAATGCCCGTGGCAAACGTACGACGGACGTCGGTATCGATGAGTGCCATCTCGGAAGCCTCGTAATAGTACTTATCGTGCATATATTGGATGAGGTTCAAGATGTTGACATAAATGTCAGCAAGCCAATCCATCATGAGGTCAAACTTGTGCATAACCTCATCATAGTCCAAGTATTCAGACGTAATAGGAGCATACTCAGGGCCAACCTGCATATTGTGTCCCTGCTTGTCCTTAAACTTATCATCGACACCGCCGTTAATGGCGTAGAGCAAACATTTTGCCAGGTTTGCACGAGCGCCAAAGAACTGCATTTCTTTGCCAGTTTCGGTGGCAGACACGCAGCAGCAGATACTGTAGTCATCGCCCCAGACAGGACGCATAAGGTCATCGTTTTCGTACTGAACCGATGAGGTAGTGATAGAAACCTTGGCAGCGTACTTGCGGAAGCTTTGGGGAAGATTTTGTGAATAGAGAACTGTCAAGTTGGGCTCGGGTGCAGGTCCCATATTTTCAAGCGTATGCAGGAAACGGTAGTCGTTTTTGGTTACCATGTGACGGCCATCTATACCAAGGCCTGCCATTTCAAGGGTTGCCCATACGGGGTCACCTGAGAAGAGCTCGTTGTAAGAGGGGATGCGGGCAAACTTGACCATACGGAATTTGAGCACCATGTGGTCCACAAGTTCCTGGGCTTCAGATTCGCTGAGTGTCCCTGCGGCAAGGTCACGTTCAAGATAGATATCAAGGAAGGTGGAAATACGGCCAACAGACATGGCTGCACCGTTTTGAGTCTTGATAGCAGCAAGGTAGCCAAAGTAAAGCCACTGGAAGGCTTCGTGTGCATTAGCAGCAGGAGCAGAGATGTCATAACCGTAGATCTTGGCCATCTCTTTCATACCCTTAAGGGCACGAATTTGCTCGGCGATTTCCTCACGCAGGCGAATGACAGCGTCAGTCATGGTGCGATCACCGCAGTTGGCAAGGTCTTCTTGTTTTTTGGCGATGAGGAAGTCGATGCCATAGAGTGCAACACGGCGATAGTCGCCAACAATGCGACCGCGACCATAGGTATCAGGCAAGCCAGTGACGATATGAGAGTGACGTGCGGCGCGCATCTCAGGGGTATATGCATCAAAGACGGCTTGGTTATGAGTCTTGTGATACTCGTTAAAAATCTTGTCGTACTTATCGTTTATGTGATAGCCATAGGTTTCGGCTGCCTGCTGGGCCATTTTGATGCCACCGTAAGGCATAAAAGCACGCTTGAGAGGCTTGTCAGTCTGAAGGCCGACAATGCGCTCCAAGTCTTTCATATCAGGGTCAATATAGCCAGGACCATAGGCAGTGAGACTAGAGACAATTTCGGTTTCGCAATCAAGGACGCCGCCATTTGCGCGTTCCTGGGCCTGAAGCTCCTGTACCTTGCTCCAGAGCTTGTCGGTTGCCTCAGTGGGGCCTACGAGAAATGACTCGTCACCCTCATAAGGGGTGTAGTTTTTCTGGATGAAGTCTCGCACATTGATGTCTTCAGTCCAGTGGCCTCCCGTAAAGCCGTTCCATTCGTCACGAACTTGCATTTCTATGCCTCCTTAGCATGTATGCTTTATAGCGCATTCATCTGTGCCCAGAAGAATGCGCTCTGCGTTAGCCACGCGTTCTGCAGTAGGCGGCTTGGTATCTCCCAAGGTATAGGGGATCCCAAGTTTGTCCCACTTAAAGGTGCCGAGACAGTGATAAGGCAATACCTCAATACGCTTGACATTCTTTAATGTCTTGATAAAAGCTCGTGTTTGCTTGAGGTAGTTGTCGTTATCTGTGATGCCGGGAACGAGCACATGTCGTATCCAGACGGGTTTGTTGATAGAGGAGAGGTAGCGCAGGGCATCAAGGATGTTTTCGTTGCTCTTGCCCGTAAGGGCCTTGTGCTCAACAGGGTCGATATGCTTGATGTCTGCGAGAATGAGGTCAGTGACCTGCATGAGGTTTTGGAATTTTTCAAAATAAGGCTCCTTTCGTGAAAAAGTCGCAAGAGATGTATCAAGGCAGGTGTTAATACCACGCATATGCGCTTTGGAAAAGAGTTCAAGCAAAAAATCGATTTGCAGAAGCGCTTCGCCTCCGCTTACCGTGATGCCACCTTCTTCTCCCCAGTAGTTACGGTAGCGTTCGGCCTGATCTAGTAGATCATCAGCACTTTTTAGCTCACCGTGGTTGAGCGCCCAGGTATCAATATTGTGACAGTAGCGACAACGCATCGAGCAGCCTTGGAGAAAAATAAGATAGCGCACCCCAGGGCCATCAGCCGAACCAAACGACTCTGTTGAGTGAACTCTTCCCAGCATGCGTTACATCTCCTCGCAGCAATTTCTTGCATTGTGTAACGTTCAATCTAGAGGGGAAGAGGAGTACATTCTATGATTAGAATCAAGTTACAAGAAATTTATGACATTGCCGCGGATATGGACTTGCTTATTCACCACGTGTTTTGTCAAGGCGCAGGTTTGTCGGATAAAAATAGTGTGGCACGAGGGTCACGCAAGAACTGCGCCATACACTCGTATGGCCTCACGCGTGCCTGTCTTCTATTTCCGCTTAGTTGCTTCCGACTGCTACATCGTGTAAAGCAGAACGATCGAGCAACAAAAGTCTCCCTTGTCCTACCCTACGCAACATACCCTTGCGCTCAAAGGCACTAAGGGTGCGAGAGACGGTTTCGGGCCGTAGTCCAACAGAGCTCGCAATATCTTGTAACTTAAGACGAATTTCAGGGCCGACGCACCGCTCATCGCGATACAAAAGATATTCCGCAAGCCTGCGTTGAGGGTCACGTATGCCGAGCATCATAATCTTTTCTTCAGCTTCAAAAAGTTCTGCGCCAATCATGTGTATCAGTCCTATGGCTACCGTAGGATTGTTTTTGATCTGCGCTTCAAAATGAGAGCGGCGAATGAAATAGAGATCAACATCAGTAAGGCAGCCTACAGAGTAGTGATAGGTCTGCTCTTCCATGAAGACGCCGTGCCAAATAGCCTGCCCATCATGGAGAACGTCCAATACATATTCCTGACCGTTACTGTCGGTACGAAAAGTTTTGATACGTCCCGAGCGAACAATAATAATGGAATTAATAGGGTCGCCTTCATGTACCAAGATGGATCCCTTGGAACGCAAACTATGTATTGCTCCTGAGATAAGGCTTTCCTTGGCATCATCAGATAACCCCGCAAACAAAGGGATAAAACCAATAAAAATGTGGTCCGCATTCTTTGGGCCAACACTAGTGCCGACGGTGGGGCTAACAGTAGTTTCCTGTGGACTGCTGGAGATGTTTTCGTGGTCGTTTGCTGCCATGCTTTCCCTGCTTTTATTCATATTTTGATACCTTTTTGTACCAAATTTTTCATAGTTTTTTGTTCAAAGTCAAGCAGTTTTTGTTTGCGCTCAACGCCGCCTGCATAACCCGTAAGGCTCCCATTTGCACCTATAACGCGGTGGCACGGAATAATAATTGAAATAGGGTTGCGTGCAACTGCTGCGCCAACGGCTCGAGGAGAAACTCTCTTCCCGTCATTTTGCTGGTTTTCTATTTGTTGTGCAAGTGCGCCGTAAGTGATACGTCTGCCATAAGGAATTTGAGTTAACTGCGTCCACACTTCTTCCTGAAAAGCTGTCCCATGAAGAGAAAAAGGAGGGAAGGTAGTAGGTATTTCTCCTGCAAAGTACGCATCCAGCCATGCGCGGCTACGTGAGATATACGGTGAGCTCAAAATGCCAGCGTTTCTTTTGAGGTCTTCATGGGGCAAATCTGCCGTTGAAATGCCAAGGCGCATTGCGAGCTTTTCTTCGAAATGTGCTTGGTTTTCAAGCCATGCTCCACAGAGTCCTTCTGCGTTGGCGGCGAGGGAAATTTTGCCCAAAGGGGATGAGTAGCTGGCAAAGTAGACGGGAAACATCTTTTCCTCCAGCCCAATCATCCTTACGCCTCCATTTTATTGGCACTGCCTCTTGGGAAATCATGCACGTATGCACACTACGAAACCAATCGTGCGATAAAGATAAAAAGCTCAAGACCCAAAACAATAACCAGTGGTTTTGCGAGTTGGGCTTTTCGAGATACAAGAAATGCGACAAACTCGCGCACCATTGCATTAATGTAGAAGTACAGGCGTGTACGTGAACCGCGTCCATCACATATAAAGCCATTGTTGCGCGCGAGAAGCAGTGCGCGAAATACATGGTAGTCATCTGACACGATTAATACATTTGGCTTGGCGTTGGGGCTGGTGATGCTTTTGGCATTGATAATGCCAAAAGAAAACTGAATGTTTTGCAGTGTATTGACAGAGCGGTTTTCTTCCATAATTGCTGTTTTGGGAATATCTTGTTCGATTGCATATTCGCACATCGCCTGTGCCTCGGGGACAAGTTCATCTGCGCCTTGCCCGCCTGACATGATGAGTATGCTACCAGGGTTTTTGTGCCACGCTTTAATACCTGCTTCTACACGTTTGGCCAGCAAAGGAGTTACTTTTCGACCTCCGCTGAGTCCTGCTCCCAATACGACAATGTAATCGTAGTGCTTGCGATGTAGAGGAATAAGATTGAGCCAGCTTGCCACTACGTAGAGTAAAAAGAGAATAGAAATAAAGGTTACCGCAGTTGAGAATAGGGTGTAGGTAATTCCAAGGATTGTGAGAAGGGTGCTGTTGCTCGTTTGAGGCTGAAAGAGTTTCCACGCCAGAGGATAAAACAGGGCAAGCAAACCCGCGCCTAAGGAAAGTAAATTCCTTGGCTTGAGTCCTTCGCGACGAATAAGAGTTATGCTTGTTGTAATGGCAGACATAATAAGCACAAAAGGAAAACTAATAAGTACGAGTGCCATGATGGCAAGTACTACTAATCCGATACGAACAAAAGGCGACTCACTTCCCAGCTGTGTACTGATGCCACCAATAAAAAAGATCAAGCTGAGGATAATTAATCCTAATTCCGCGGCTAGCCTTAGTGCCCTGCGTTCACGATGCCATTGTCTGACAAAAAGAAAGATTGAGATTGTCAGTGGGATGGTGGCAATGAGAGAAACAATAAGGTTCCAAGGCAGATTCACAGAGGTCCTTTCTTTGTGCGCACTTGAAATGCTGGCTGCGGTAAAGCAAAGCGGGCATTCAAATGGTTTGTCTCTAGTATAGAAAAATGCCAAGAAAGAATACCTTGAACAGCATTGGTCCATCACATCAAGTTCAATTGGGGTTAGTTAAAAAGCAATGAAAACCTAGGTGGGTGAAGAGTCACCTAGGTTTTCTTATGGGAGCTTTGATTGGTGATTACTTGCCCTGTTGTTTGCGGTAGGCAGCGAGGCGTTCGCTGTAACTGGCACCTTGTCGACGGAATGTAATGGTAAAGCCAGCGGTAATGATGGCAAGTATGAGCAAATAGGCAACGATAAAACTAATCCATGCACCAAGATTTTTTGTAGGAAACCAAGCACCAATTGAAGCGCAAAACGCAAGAACGACAAAGTAACTTAGACCAAAGCCAGCAATTCTCATTGGGTAGCTTGGTTTGACGAATAGCGCATAGCTAAACCAAAACTGCTGTAATAATCCTCCCAAAAGGCTTGCTATGATAAGGGAAAAACAGATGGCTATTCCTTGATTCCACATACCTGCTACTGCGCAAATGGCGCAAGCAAGAAGTAACCATACAACTGCAAACAAGCTGCCACTAAATATACCGCGCACAAATATGGTTACGGGTTTATGCTCATATGCTTCGCCAAATATACTGGTAGAAGGCGTGTCTTTTTCTGTCTTCATGGTTGTCCTTTCTTAAAATGTACGGGCGATAAACCTATAGCATGCTGAGACGCCGCTTAATTTCGGATACATAGTTGCGCGTGACGAGTATCTGCGTACCGTCTTCCAATTCGAGCATAAGACGGTGGTTGAATTCAGGTCGGATGCGTAAGACCTTATCGAAATTGACAATAACCTGCTTTGAGATACGGATGAATTCTGTGTGTGCGAGCGACTCTTCTAGTTCGTAGAGGCGTTGGGGACTTTCGAGCTTCATGCCGTTGGTGCAATAGACCCAGCACCGATGGGCATGAATTTCAATGAACAGCACATCGTTATAGGGCAGTATGCGGTGCGTTACAGTGCCAGGTTCATATGCGATGAGTTTTCCATCGAGTGTTTTAAGCTGATCAATAATCCTTATTGCGTGCGGGTCAGCTGGTGCACTTGTTACGACTACTTTGATGTCGCGTTGGCCCTCTTGCTGTATATGCTGTATAACCATCATTTCTCCTACATCTCCGTGTAATGAAAGCATAGGGGAGAGAGGAGGGAATGCACTTCTGGTTATGCTAACTTGCACAAGTTGAGAGCTGAGTTGCCCCTTAGGGGAAATTTGTTGTGTCTATTTATCTATTCAGATTACAAATCGCTAAATCAAAGGTAGATTGCTCGTTGTGTTTGTATGGTTCTAGCGAAGGGAGCCTATTCCTTGGTTTTACTGCAAAATATCGATGCACTTCAGATACTAAGTTTTTTAGATAAGCGTTTTTTGCATACCCCTATTCGCTCTAACGTACGATATGCGCCAATTCATGAGTCTTTTTGTTTGATTATTAATGCGTTTATTTTGGTGTCATCCCAACTACCAGCGCTTTTACGAATACAAAAAGTCAGGACAAAACCCGGGAAAACACCTGCCTCAAAAATTAGTGCATCTACCAGCACAAACATACTTGCTCAGATATTGCTTAATGGCGCATATCGTGCGTTAGAGCGAATAGGGGTCAAAGTTGCTGGCTTTTTGAGGCAATTCCATTGGAATTCCGCTCAACATGTCAGTGGAATGTATGCCGTGATCCTCACGGGTAGCATTAGCGCATGCGGATGCGGAATGTGAGACCATTGTCTTCATAATTAGCTAGTAACTTCCATCCTGTCCATCTTTCCACTTAGTCACAATTTCAGGTATCAATTGGAATGAGGATCTTTCCCCTTGGGAAGCAAATCGCGTTCTTGGAAATCAAGATCATTTTACGGGTGACGCGCCCGCATACCTAGATTGGTTGCTTAGCGTAGTGGTGCCCCTTGCTCAGCATGAATTGGGCGAATACTACGGCGAAGCATATATTTCAGGTTATTCTCTGGCAGGACTTTTTGCTCTTTGGTCACTTTATCAGACAGATATTTTCAAGGGAGCAGCTTGCGTTTCTGGCTCGCTGTAATTTCCTGATTTCAAGGAATATGCGCTTACTCATCCATTTGCTATGCGCACTCAAGCCGCTATGCCCAAGGCAGTCTATCTTTCTCTTGGCGACCGTGAGAGCAAAACAAAAAATAAAATCCTTCGTGGGAATGCTGAAGTCTATGAAATCATTGTCCGCCACGACGCTGAGCAAAAAAATACGCCCCATTTACCCAAGCAATCCTGCCAGTCACTTGACGGGGGTCTATTTACACGCAGCAAGGGGTATAACTTGACATATGGCTGGCGAAGCTTGAGGCTCATAAAATCCTCGTGACTTGCTTCGCTATACTTTTACAGCTCTTTGAAAGGAGCCAATACATGGGTATTAAAAAGGTCACCATTGCAGGTGGCGGTGTTTTAGGTAGCCAGATTGCTTACCAAAGTGCATTCAGAGGTTTTAACGTTACCATTTGGCTGCGTAGTGAGGCCTCTATTGCCCGTTGCGAACCCAAACTTGATCGTCTGCAGGGAATTTATGTTGCGAGTCTAGAAGCTGCAAAGACCGACAAGAGCAAGTGGGCTCCTGGTTTTGGCAAGCTCGAAGAGGCAACGGATGAGCATATCGATGAGCTTAAGGCTGCTGCTGTTGCTGCTCGTACCAATCTTCACTTAACCACCGACTGGGATGAGGCTTTTAGTGATGCAGACCTCGTTATCGAGGCTGTGGCTGAGGATCCTCAGCAGAAGATAGCCTTCTACGAAGAGCTTCAGAAGCACCTTCCCGAAAAGACCATCGTCGTTACCAACTCCTCAACTCTGTTGCCCAGCACTTTTGCCGAAAAGACGGGGCGTCCCGAAAAGTTTTTGGGATACCACTTTGCCAATAATATTTGGATTGGCAATACTGCTGAGATTATGCCGCATCCTGGCACCAGCGATGATGTCTACCAGCAGCTGGTACAGTACTCCCAAGACATCGCTATGGTTCCCATCCAGCTGCACAAGGAGCAGCCGGGTTATGTGCTCAACTCCATGCTCGTTCCCCTCTTGAGTGCAGCGCAGATGCTCTGGGCAAAGGATGTCGCGAGTCCTCAGGATATCGACCGAGTCTGGGAGATTGCTACAGGTGCTGCTCATGGCCCGTTCCGCATCATTGATGTTGTTGGTTTGACCACGGTGCTTAACATCGTTAAGATGCAGGTTACCACTGATGACCCCAACGATATTCATAATATCCTTATCAAAAAGATTGAGGCCATGATTGCCGAAGGCAAGACAGGCATCAATGCTGGCGAGGGTTTTTACTCTTATAAGTAGACGCTTCGCAGGCGCATCGTGGTCCAGTCGTGTCATTTTGCAATGAGTAGGACCAGATAGATTCAAGCAGGACGTGACGCAAGGGCGTTGCGCCCTGCTTTTAAAAGGAGAAGGAATATGTTAGAAATTGGAGCCATTGCACCGGACTTCGAGCTGCCCGATCAAGATGGTGTGACGCATAAACTCAGTGATTATCAGGGCAAAAAAGTTGTCTTGTATTTTTATCCCAAAGACAATACACCTGGCTGCACCAAGCAAGCCTGTGGTTTTGCTGAGCGTTATCCTCAGTTCCTTGAGAAAGGTGCTGTTGTCCTAGGAGTCTCCAAAGACTCCGTGGCATCACACAAGAAATTCCAGGAGAAGTTTAACCTGCCCTTTACCCTGCTATCTGACCCTGAACATAAAGTCATCGAGGCTTATGGCGTGTGGCAGGAAAAGAAAAACTATGGCAGAACCTATATGGGCATTGTGCGGAGTACGTACCTTATTGATGAGAAGGGCCGCATTGCGCGCGTGCAGACCAAAGTGAAGGCTGCAGAAAACCCCCAGGATACGCTCGATCTGCTTGACGCCTAAAAGATTGTCCCTGTGATGAGAATCATTTTTTCCCCAGCAAAACGTATGCGGAGTGAGGCTGATGACCTTGCTCCGCTTACCAAGCCGCTTTTTCTTGCACAAGCGCAAACAGTGCTTGAATGGTTGCAGTCGCTTTCTTATGAGGAAGCAAAGCGCCTATGGAAGACGAGCGACTCTATTGCACAGGCAGCTTATGATGCGCTTGCGCAAGCAAATCTAGAGCGCGGGCTTGTATCGGCAATTTTGTCATATGATGGCATTGCTTTTAACTACCTCGCGGCTGGTGTTATGGAAGAAGAGCAGCTGGCCTATTTGCAAGATCATCTGCTTATACTGTCGGGACTTTATGGCGCACTGCGACCTTTTGATGCAGTGGTACCCTATCGCCTAGAAATGCAGGAAAAAGCGCAGGTGGCTGGCACACGCAGCCTTTATGAGTATTGGGGCGATGCAGTCTATCAAGAAGCAATGCGTGGCGTAGGTACTGACCATGTGGTTGTTAACCTTGCTTCCACAGAGTATTCACGCATAGTGGAGCGCTATCTCATGCCACAAGACCGGATGGTTAGTTGCAATTTCGTCGTTGAAACTGCGCGTGGCCTGGTGCAAAAAGGCGTTTATTGCAAGATGGCTCGTGGCGAAATGCTGCGTTATGCTGCCGTGCATCAGGTTAAAGCGCCTGAGGAACTCAAGCAATTTGACTCGCCGGATTGGTGCTTTGCTGAGGAGCTTTCTACTGATACCGAGTTTTTCTTTATAAGAAAAGCCAACTAAGCCCGCTTCGCCCACATTGCGTATGCGGCTGCCGCTGCTGTAGGTGTGCTTTGGTGTCAGCTGGCCTAGGCGCGCGTTTATCACAACTGCCGCAAATACACTCTGAGCCGTAGATGGTTCAAGTTTCGGCGCCTCAAACAAAAGATGGTTCGAGTTTCGAAGTAAGCAAGTGTAAAAGCGCAGGTCAGATTTTTCTCTAGTTCGACAAACGAACCATCTATTGAAAAAAGGCTCGAAGCTTGAACCATCTTTTATTTGCCATGCAAGATTCGTATGACGTGAACTATCTGTCATTTTTCGAGGACGCTACTTTTGATCTCCCGTGGGCTTATGGCCAATGCCAAAGTCGGTGTAAAGACGATCGGCGAGCCAGTTGCTGGCCTTGGTAGCACCCGCAAAATTAAGATGTGTGCCACCGTCGCGCGAATCGACCGACCAGTCGATGCCAACCTTAGAAGAGGGATCGTTCATGTCGTAGTAGGTGACACCGTTCTTTTTTGCCCAGCGTTCAAGCTCAACATGTCTTGCAAAAGTAAACTCGCGAGCATTTGGAGCGCTTACTAGTACTAATTTTGCACCATGCTCTTCACAGCTTTTCTTTAGGTCATTGAGGTAGTACTCGGCAATGGGAGTCAAGGAAATCTTGTTGCCCTTGTCCTTCATATAATCGCCGCCCTTGTAAGGGACTACTTGTTCTTTCTTTTTATAACCCATATGCGGAGCAATGCCTTGGGGATTGTCATCCATGTGCCCTGTGGCAATGAGCTTCCAGTTGCTGTGATAGCGCAGCAAAGGACAAATTCTGCGACCAACATCTTGCATAACCATGCGAACGCCCGTACGGTGGAAGAAGTTGTTGGTTTCGGCAACAACAAGCTTGGTATGGTGATAGTTAAAGGTATCGTTGGCAATCTCATCAGACTCGGCGAGCTTTTGTAGCGGACGAGCAGAATTGTATGAGCGGATGCCTATACGTTGTTCAATAAGCTCAGGGGCAAAACTGCTTTGTGCACTTGAGTCACCAACAAAGATAAGGTCAAGACTGTTGCGGTCAAGCAGTGTATAGTCAAATTGATTAGGGAAGTGCAAACCTAAGGTGACCACAGGGTTGTGTGGTGTCACCACGGCAGAGAGTACCAGCAGAACCGCATAGAGTACGGCCATAAATCCCAACGAGCGCATAATGCCATGGAAAAGCGATGGCGCATCTGAGTGTTTTCTCTCGGCGGAAGACTGTTGCCCAGCACCATGCTGCTTTGTTGCAGTCGTATCGCAGCTCTTCTTTTCTTCAACCATGGTTCATCCTAGAAGTTGGCGTAAATTGAGGGAATGGCGTCATAGCCAGGTCCATAGGCTCCAAAGGTCAGCACAAAAGCGACCAAGGCAATACCTACTGCCCAGCGCAGCGCCGTACCATGCCTAAGCAACAGCGGTCGTAGAGCGATATCACACTCATGAGCAATATCGACAGCAAGCATTACTGCGCCGCCAATAAGTGCAATGATGAGGTCGGCGCCAGAGACACGGAAGCTGAGCCACAGATTGTCAACAAGCGGCTCTGTGCCTAGGCCAGCAAAGAGAGACTTAAACATCTGTACAAAGTCAGTGAGCGTATCGGCACGGAACAGCATCATGCCAATAATGACTAGAGCTATGGTGCGCATCATGGTGATACCCTGATTAAGCAGACCATCACGCTTGATGCCCGTGCGCTCAAAGAAAGCGGCAAATAAAGGCTCCAGTACCATGCCCACCACGACTAGTGCAAAGTAGTACAGGCCATAGGCGAGGTATTTCCAGGCGGCACCATGCCAGATACCTGTAGCAGACCACACGGCAAGCAAAGGCAAAAGAGTTGGCACAATGCGTACGGCGTTGCCCTTTAGATACTTGCGTGCCCATGTTGAAAGCGCCCGCGTAGCGCCTGATAGCGATACGGGATAAAAAACATAGTCGCGCAGCCATCCACCAAGTGTCATGTGCCAACGACGCCAAAATTCATTAACACTTTTTGAGAAGAAAGGCTGACGGAAATTCTGAGCTAACGTGATGCCGCACAGTTCGGAACTACCGCGGGCAATATCCACAACGCCTGAGAAATCAGCGTAGAGCTGCAGAGTATAGAGCGCCGCGGCAATAATGACCATGACACCCTTGTAGGAGGTGTGGTTGGTAAAAATCATACCTACCAACGGCGCAACACGATCGGCAACGACAATCTTTTTTATCATGCCCCATACGATAAGTTGCAGCCCATAGACTAACCGCTCACCGCGGGCAATCTCTCCGGCACGTAGTTGTGGTGCGAGTTCATCAAAGCGCCCAATAGGACCTTCGGTGAGCGTAGGGAAGAAGGACAAAAACAGCGCGATAGTCCCCAGATTGTGGCAGGCGGCGTATTTACCTCGGTATACGTCAATGACATAGCCCATAGCAGACATGGTGTAAAACGAGATGCCGAGCGGCAGCGCAACTCTTGCCAACGGAAGTGTGGCATCAGCGTTAAACAGATCAACAAAGATGCCCTGAATAAAGCCACCATATTTCAGTACCACGAGGATACCCAACAAAATGAGGCTACCGATGGTGCATACCAAACGCATGCGCTTTTGTGTGATAGCGCGGCGCTGCTTGCGTTCGTCGCGAGTTTCTTTACGTCCCTCAGGCTTTTGAATGGAATTTTTTGCCCGTTCAATAAGCAGCCCGCTGATCCAAGTGACCAAGGTAGCTGCAATGAGATAG
This sequence comes from Olegusella massiliensis, assembly GCF_900078545.1. Lineage (GTDB taxonomy): Bacteria > Actinomycetota > Coriobacteriia > Coriobacteriales > Atopobiaceae > Olegusella > Olegusella massiliensis. Next base: position 534,111 of record NZ_FLLS01000002.1, on the reverse strand, counting down.
ACCACCAAGATCTTGCTGGAGTTCCAGAAGAAAGCGTAGCTGGCGGCCAACAGGATAATCCAGCGCCAACGCTTAGGAACAATAAAATAGGCAAGATAGACAAAAGGGAGAAACACTCCGAGATAGAGTGCCAGACCCTTCCAAGCTGTGAGGGACACGTTACACTCTATTCGTCAAGGAGGCGCTCAATAAGCGCTGCGATGGAATCAACGGAAGCAAAGTTATCTGGTGTCATTTCCAGGGGAGATACGCGTACTTCAAACTCGTCTTCGATAGCGCTAACAAGCATAATTGAGGTCATCGAGTCGATGGCACCCGATCCAACGAGGTCATCAGTGTTGTCGATATCAACATCAGGAAGAATCTCCTGCAACATATCGCGTACTTGCTCTTTGATTTCGTCCATGACATTCCCCTTCTTTTAAAAAATTACCGTTGAACAGTATATAGAAGCAAAAAACAGCAGGTAAAGCTACACACAACAAGCATCAAGCAAAGCATGACGATCGATTTTGCCATTGGCATTAAGAGGTAGTGTGGCCAACAAGTTGATGTTGTCAGGCATCATATAGGTGGGCAGGCGATGAGTCAGCTGTTGGTGCAGCTCGTCTTTGTTGAGTTTGTTACCTGAAGCAAAGATAACAATATGACCTTGCGTGGGCTCCCAGATAGCCGCACAGCTTGCGACACCCTCACATGCAGCTGCAGCAGCCTCAATTTCACCTAATTCGATGCGATAGCCGTTGCGTTTAATTTGGAAGTCCCTGCGGCTCACATAGCGCAGATCACCATCACGGGCAGGTCGCACGATATCACCAGTGCGATAATAGAGTTGTGAATCATGTGCATCGAGCGGATTGACAACAAAGGTTTCTGCGGTTCGCTTGGCATCTCCCAAATATCCCAGGGCAACAAAAGGTCCACCTACATACAGTTCGCCCTCATCATCAATGCCAGCTTCTTGACCGTCCTCGCGTATCACAAGAGCTTTCATACCCTCGCAGACACGACCTATAGGCAGCGACTCCTCGTTAGACAAGCGTCTGTTAACCTTGTAATAGGTACAAATATCGGTAGTTTCGGTAGGGCCAAAGAGATTGGCAAACTTTGCTTTGGGAAGCTTATCCATCCAGTAATTGAGTGTGGGTGTAGGCATTACCTCGCCAGCAAAGAGAACTTTGCAGATATGTTCTAGCGGAGCGACGGATAGTACATCCCAACGAGAGAGCATACCAAGAGCAGTGGGCACCCAATAGATAGTGTTGACCTTACGTTCATTAAGCCAGTTGACAAGAGGTACGGGCCAACTAAAGAGGCGTTTGGAGATGAGGTACATCGTAGCGCCCTGACGAATGGTGGCAAACATATCCGAGACAGACATGGAGAAGTACAGCGGTGTCTGGCTGCCAAATATGGTTTCCTCGCTAATGTCAAAGCAGTCTGCAAACCAGCTGACATAGGAAATGACATTGGCATGGCTTACCATGACACCTTTGGGCATACCGGTTGAACCTGAGGTATAGAGTACGTAAAGTAAATCGTCGGGGCGAGTCTTGCAACGAATATCGGCCAGCATGGTGGTATCGATATCTCCTGTGGAAGCCTCATCGATAGCGATACAAGCGCCAGGAAGCAGTTCTTCTCCAAGCTGGGCAGTTTGTTCGCAGACCAAAATAGCTGCTGGCTTAAAGGATGTCACGATGTTCGCGAGACGCTCGCGAGGAGACTCAGCATCTAGGATGGCATAATGGCCACCAGCAGCGGCGATACCCAAGAGTGCGACAACCTGATCGACCCCACGAGGGAGTAGAACGGCTATTGCCTGCTGTGCTTTGCCACAGCGAGCGAGCGTGCTGCCTACGCTTTGAACCTGCGTGAGAAGTTCAGAGTAGCTCAGGGCTTTTTTATCGTCTGCATATGAAATCTTGTCAGCATACCGCTGGGCTGACTCCTCAAGCCATTGAAGAACGTTTGTATAAGTCATACTTTTCCTTCCATGGGGCGCGCTGCTCGCAATATGTCGCGTTTAAAATGCTGGCGTATCCGTTCAGTAGTGTGACAAGGATAACTTTTATGGTAGAAGGAAAATCTTAGGACAACCTTACATCTAAGCCTATTCTTTCTTAAGAAATAAGAAAAATAACTTAAATGAGCTGCGGTTAGGGTATTGAGCGAACCTCAGTCTTCAATAGTGCATGTCACCACAAATGCCTTGATCAGCCATCCGTATGGCTGATCAAGGCGTATTTGATATCCGTGAAGGTCGACAATCTTTTTTGCAATGGAAAGGCCCAGCCCGCTGCCACTTGAATTGGTATTGCGTGCCATGTCGCCGCGTGAGAAAGGTTCAAAAAGTGCGTCGGTATCTCCAGCGATGGGCATACCTGTATCGCCGATAACGACAGCGACGGCTCCCGCAAGGTGAACAAGTCCCACATAGATGGTGGTACCAGCGGGATTGTGCCTGATGGCATTGGTGATAAGGTTAGCAAAGACACGACCGAGTTGATGCGCATCAGCATAGATAGGAAGGGGCGTTTCGGGCACCTCCACCTCAAGTGTCATCCCTGCTTCTTCCGCATCAGTATAGCTGGCAGCAGCTTCGCTTAGTACGATTTGTGGTAGGTCGCAGCGCTCTCGGCTGAGGGTATAATTTTCGCTTTCGAGCTTGGTAAAATCAAAAAGTACGTCAGTTAACCGTCCCATACGATCAGCTTTTGCTTGGATAGAGCGCAGATAACGTTCTTGGTCGGCAGGATTACTTACAAGGCCGTCTGCTAGAGCTTGGGCAAGACCACCGATACTCATCACAGGTGTGCGCAAGTCATGGGCCATATCAGTAATCATGAGATTGCGCCGAGCGTAGAGCTTTGCTTGCTCAAGATCGCGCCTCTTCTGTTCTTGCTTGACGCGGTGCTCAATCATGCGGGCAAAGAGCAAAGAACCGATAAATAGGGGAGCAAATATCAGCGATATGCCAAAGAGTAAGCTAGCGATACCGTGAGTCCAGGCTGTCGTAGTGCCTTTTATTGCTGTGGCAAGAAGTGCAAAAGAATGGCGAAAAACAAATCTGTTAGCGAAGGGCCAGATAATCCATTCGATAAAGACCACCAAACTACATACCAGCACAAATCTCACGCTGAGATACCCGTTAAAAGATCTAAGTTCATCGGCATTATTTGCGGGTGCGTTTGGCTTGGTGTGCTGTGCCATACTCTAGCGCTCCAAACGGTAGCCAAGACCACGAATAGTGCGGATGTAGACATTTGCATCATCGGAGAGCTTGGCGCGAAGCTTGCTAATGCATACCATGACGTTATTTTCGGCAGCCATGTAGGTCTCTCCCCAGCCCTTCTCGTAAATTTGTTGCTTGGTAAAAACGCGTCCAGGATGTTCCATCAGAAGTTCCATTACGCGAAATTCTACCGAAGTGAGCTCGATGGGGTTGCCCGCGCGGGTGAGCTCGCAGGCGTCTAAGTCAAGCACAAGGTCGCGCACGCTCAGCTGGCGATTTTCATTACGTTCTGCTTGAGGGGCTGCGGTAGCTGTAGCGGAGCTTGACGCCTCTGTAGCAACAGGTTTGGAGGGAAGGGGTTGCGCATCAATAGCGTAAACGCGACGCATTAATGCATTGGAGCGCGCAACTGCCTCTAGGGGATTAAAGGGTTTGACTAAATAGTCATCGGCACCTAAATCCAAGCCAATAACACGCTCAGCATCCTGGCCCTTTGCCGAAATCAAAATTACAGGCGTGGGTGCTGTGGCGCGCAGCTGGCGGAGAATCTCATAACCATTCACCTTGGGCATCATGATGTCCAAGAGACACAAGTCAATGGGTTGAGCTGCAAGAACATCGAGTGCTTCTTGTCCGTCTGATGCTTCTACTACCTGATAACCAGCATTTTCTAGGTAGAGACGCAAGACTTCGCGAATCTCTGCTTCATCATCGGCAATCAGGATGCAACGATGTTCACTGCTGCTCATGTGATTTCCCCTTTAACTGCACAGGCGCCGCTCAAGCGCAATGCCTGGGCGGCGCGTCTCAAGACAAATGGTAACGCTAGAACGTAATGCAAGCTCAGTGCGAGGTAAATTTCACTTAGAGAAGCGCGGTTTCATCGGTATCGCTTGAGCTATGAGGGCTATCGTCCTCATTGTTTTTGGTGTCCGCATCACTAGCGGCGCCCTCATCGTTAGCGGCGTTCTCATCACTAACAGCGGTCGTATCACTGGCAGCACCCTCATCACGGGTATCTTCCGTGGATTGTTCTGTTGCGGGCACTTCTGGAGTGAAAGCTTCATCGCGAGCAGTTTCGATAGGAGCTGCAGCTACAGAAGTAGTGCTCATGGGATAGCTGACGGTAGGAGGCACAGGACCATGGTTGGCAGAAGCGTTCCAGCTGCTGTTTTGCTCACCTGCACTAAAGGGTAAAGCAGACGAATTTGTGCCATAGCGTAGCGTCTCGTAAAGAGCGGCATAAGTCATTTGGATGTAGGGCTCCACATAAAAGATGTCGAGAATGCCTAGGGTCAAGCCAGCGAGTATATGCCAAGGGATAAAGGACAAGTCTAGTACGAAGGTCTGCCACTTATTACCATTCATCATCTGACGACTCTCAGCAAATGCACGCTCGCGGGTCATGGTAGGGTCATCTGCCAAAAGATAAGGAATCATGCGGTACTCATAGAACTTGATGATACCGGGGACAACAAGCAACAAAGACCAAGCAAAGATGTACAAATCCATGAAAAAGAGCGTTTTGAAGTTTTCGCTAAAGTTGCGGTCAAAGCTACGACCAACCTCAGCAACATTGGCAGGTTGATTAAGATTGCGTAGGAAAAAGCGGCTCATGCCGACACGCAAGGGATTGTAGATAAGAATTTGCAAGGCGGCTGCGGCAGCTATGGCTACAACAATCGCCAGGATACCTAAAGCCACAAATGGCAGCAGCACAATGGCAGGCAGGGATGAATCGTCGTATTCGTGGTGAGGAAAAGCCGTGTCTGAGTTATTCATGACAAAACTACCCTCGTCTTCGCCCACGCCGTATTCAAAGTCCTCATCAAAGTTGTCAATAAATTCTGGGTCACTACTGCTGTAGTACTCAGACGAGCTGTAAGCTGCGCTCCCAGCTCCCTTGGTGACTTCCTGAAATGCCGCATTAGCAGCTGTCCCAGCGCTTGCACCTACACTGGCGCCCGCAATTGCTGTTAGCAAAAAAGCAACCAAGACGGTTTTCCAATAGTTGGCTCGCAGACTCCTCTTGGCCTTTTCTTTTAGGTCATAACGTTCCCACATGATGTCCCTCCTTGAACATCTGCGCCGTTTGCTGATGACACTATAATGAGGCTAAAACCTAGCCAAGAGGTATACGATTCCCTAAGTTTTTCTTAAGCTCTCCTGCAATATAAGCAATTTATTATCTGTCTGTGAGCGCAGTATTTTCATGCCATGACAAGGCGCTAGGCAAGCAAACCGGTAGCAACGGCAATCAATGCGATTACAACGCCGACGATAGATTCACCACCAAGCAGGCCAGAAGCTATGACAATGCCGTCCTCGCCGCCCTTGTTCTGAGGGCGTATACGGTCATAGATAAACTTGACAAGAGCCCCAATAGGAGCGGTGAGTGATAGATAAAGAGGCAGGTAAACGCCCAGTCCTAGCATCATGGCAGGTAGGCCAAAGCAATGAAGCACTACTCCTGCAACGATACCTGCAATAAAGGCAGAAAGACTTGGGATACCAGCAACCATTGTTGCAACAACAGAAGCCTGGGCCGAGACAAATTCCTTGCCAGGTCCAAAAGCATCTGCACCATGTGCCGCAAGCAGTGCTGCCATAACCGCCACCGAAATTAAACAACCAAGCAGAGCGCCGATAGCCTGACCCCTCCACATGGCACGAGGGCTGGTACCGAGGAGCTGACCCGTCTTGAAGTCGCTCATCACATCGCCCGCAAGGCCACAAGCGACAGCCACGATACCTGCGACAAAGAAAAGCTTAACTTCGTCAGCTTCTCCCAAGGCAGCAACGGCTAGCAAAACAATGAGGCCAAAAATTTCCATGGGATCGATGCCTGTTTGCCCAACAGACTGTGCGCTCATGATAGTGGTCACAAAACTGAGTGCCACGATAACGAGCATTGCTACAGGACCTAGTCCCAAGCCAAAGCAAATGAGCAGTGCCGCAGCAGCTATCAGCAAACCCAAAGCTCCCGCATCGGTACGAGAGAGCCAAGCCGACTCAGCGGTATCATCGCTTTGTATGGCATCACGGTGTTTGGATTGACGCAAGAAAAAAACAAACTGAGGAATGATGTCTTTGACGATAACGCCAGCGCCAGATCCCATCATCAGACCCATACCTAAACTTGGCACGATACGGCTTGCCGTCGCAAGATCCCAGAGTCCAAGTGCGGTGCCTCCCACCGTGAGACCAAAGTTGGCAAACAGAGCTCCGCCAAGCCAAAATGCCACAGCGCTCCCACCTACAAGAAAGCCGACAGAAAGCATCATGGGTGAGTTATAGATGCCAAACGCAATGCCAGGAATGGGAAGCTGGGCTACGATGGGCGGCATAAGAGCTAATACATCGCGTGCTATGCTCCAAAGACCGGCCACCGCCATTGAGCCAAAGAGTTTTTTGCCTGTACTACCGCCAGCGGTACTTGCTTCTAGAGTCTGCGCTGCAGCGATACCGATGGGGTATTCCAATCCTGAGCGCTCCACTAAACGACGGCGAAAAAGTGCTGTCCAACTAAGACCCAGCAAGGTACCGCCGAGCGCAACGAGTAGCATTACCACCCAGTTTACGCGGTCAGCCATACCGAGCATCCACGCTGCGGGAATAGTAAACGCGAGGCCACCCGCAACCATCGATCCTGCAGACATAATGATCTGTGTAATATTTGCCTCGTTCAGGCTGCGATGACCAAAAGCGCGCAGCAGAGTGAGTGCCGTAATTGAGGTAAAAATCGTTGGCCAGGGGAGCGCGCCCATTTTAAGCGCGGTATAGACGGATGAGGCCGTGATGATGATGCAGCCAATGATGCCTATTACGAGACCAGTAGCTGTAAGCTCACCAGAAGACTCGCTAGATGTGGACTTTTTGGGGGAGTTTGTTTGTATATTAGTTCTCACGTCCAACCTTTCACCAGTTACTCTTGACATGCTACGACCTTGATGCGGGCTACTTACCCACGCCAAAAAGTTACGTGGCTCATACTTTTACCGCAAACATTGCCGGTTCATACTATCATTTCAGAGAATCAGACGGCATTCTCGCTGTTCGATTATCCTAATAACAAGTGCTTTTTGCTCGGCAGTAAAGTGGAGGTAGACCATGTCAATCCGCATCATCACCGACTCTGCATCTGATATAGCTCAGGGTTCTCAGCAAGGCCTTGAAATTGTTCCCCTGTCTATCACCTTTGGTGAAGGTGCCAACGCAAAGGTCTATTCCGATGGCGTTAATCTGACTCCGCAGCGTTTTTACGAGTTGTTAGTTGAGACGGATACGTTGCCCAAGACAAGCCAGCCTGCCCCCGGACTTTTTCGCGATGCGTATCTGTCTGCTCGTGAGGCAAACGATGATGTGGTAGTCATTACCATTGCATCTGGTCTTTCAGGTACGTATCAAAGCGCTCAGCTCGCACTTTCCGAAATTGAAACGAAGGACCCCGAGTGGGCAGCGCGTGTGCATATCATTGAGTCGGGCTCAGCCTGTGTGGGCCAGCGTGCGCTGGTAGAGTGGGCACTTCGCATGTTGCACGAGGGCATGAGCTGCGAGCAAATCGTCAAGGAACTCGAGTTGCGTAAGCGCGATTTGCGCGTCGTGGTGTTGCTTGACACCCTTGAGTATCTGCGCCGTGGTGGCCGCCTTACAGGAGGTGCTGCTGCGATGGGTGCACTGCTTTCTATCAAGCCTGTAGTCGAGCTTCGTGATGGCGTTATAAGTATTTTGGGCAAAGCGCGCGGTTCCAAAAATGGCAAAAACCTGCTCAACCAAAAGATTGAAGCAGTAGGTGGTATTGACTATGAGCTGCCTCTTAATGTGGGCTATGCGGGCACCTCTGCGCATCTTGCCAACAAATACATCAAGGACAGCTCTCATCTTTGGGAGAGCGCGGCGGGAAAGCCTCCCGTTTGGCCCATGGGTGCCACCATTGGTACGCATACTGGTCCTGGCGCTATTGCCGTGTCGTTCTTTGCCAAGCGCGTGTAACTACAGCTGTGTACAGGCGATGTGATGGATACAGATTTAGACCAAGCACAGCAGGAAGCAAGACAAGCGGGACTTGAGCTTATCAAAGGCGCATGTGGCCTGGTTTTGACTGATGGCGCGATGGAGCTGAGCTGTGATTTTACGGCTCTGCTACCGCGCTTGCGCCAAGATAGACTAGCACGTGAATTAGTAGTGCGAGCGGCGCGTATTAAGGCTGTTACACAGCCCGTAGTAGTTGATGCGACAGCGGGTCTGGGTGAGGACTCGCTGCTCTTTGCTGCGGCAGGTTGCAAGGTTTTGCTTTTTGAAAGCGACGCCGTCATTGCGGCATTATTGCGTGATGGCTTGCAACGAGCGGCGAACGTAGCTCAGTTAGCACCGGTCGTTGGACGTATGCAGCTTTTTGAAAGCAATAGCGTTGATGTACTGCCTAGCTTGGCAAACAAGGTAGATGTCGTCTATCTTGACCCGATGTTTCCAGGGCGTACCAAGTCAGCGGCAGTCAAGAAGAAATTCCAACTCTTGCATCATCTCGAGCAGCCGTGCACTGACGAAAGAGCGCTGTTACATGCTGCGCTTGCAGCTAACCCGCGCAAAGTGCTTGTTAAGCGACCTCTCAAGGCGCCAACACTTGCCTCTTCGCGCCCTAGTTATAGTCTTTTGGGTAAAGCAGTGCGTTTTGATGTAATTGTGCCGCCGCACACTTTATCGCAATAACGTCTCACAAGCTATTAGAATGTTTCGCATGATCAAAAGACTTAAAAAAACGATTCCTGTGGCACTGCCTGTCATGTTGGGCTACTTAGCCATTGGCCTTCCGAGCGGCATTCTTGCAGCTCAGGTAGGTGTTCCCGCATGGGCTTGTTTTGTGGTAAGTGCAACGGTCTATTCAGGTGCGGGCCAGTTTATGTTCCCCAATATGGTGCTCGCAGGAGCAAGTCCTCTTGCAATCATCGCTTCGATTTCTCTTGTCAATACACGCCAAGTACTTTATTCAGCAGCCTTTGCACCTTTTTTTCGCAAAACAAGCCGGCTGCTCACGGTGGTTTTTTCAGCTACGGTAACTGATGAAACCTTTGGCATCAATCTCGACAAACTTTCACGCGTTGGCGAGGACTGGACTCCTCAAGATGCATTGGCAATCAATCTTGAAAGTATGTTTTCGTGGGCAAGTGCAAACTGCATCGGTGCGCTGGTGGGACCTCTGCTTGCCTTGCCAACAGAAATTACTTCTTTTGCAATGACTGCCATTTTTATTTGCCTGCTTGTGGGCCAGAAAATGCGTATCGAAGCCGTACTTGCGTTGGTAGTAGCTGTGTTGGGTGTTGCTGTTTGCAAGCTGGTGGGGCTGGGCGGACTGGCAGTCTTTCTCGGGGCGTTGCTCGGCGTAATAGCAGGCACCGTGTATGGGGCGGTGAAATCATGAGTCCCTATGCGAGTTACCTTCTTATTTATGTGGGTGTTTTGCTTGAGATACTTGTCTGTCGTGTGGCGCCTATTTTGCTGCTCAAAGGACGTACTCTACCCGAGCGCGTTGAAGAGGCATTTTCATTAATACCAGTAGCTGCTTTTGCGGCGTTGGTGGCAAATGACCTTATTCAGCCTGAGCTGTTGATGAGAGATCCCAAAGCGGGAGTACTACCTTTTGTAGCTGCGCTACCCGTTATTTTTGTTGCAAAAAAGACAGGGTCACTCATTTGGAGCGCCGTTGTGGGTATGCTTGCCTATGCGGCACTGTTTTGGGTGGTGTGACGAAGCAGTTCAAATCTGTCAAACTAGTGATGTCTTATACCGCGAGGACGGGAGTACGATGTCGGAGTCTGCTTATGACCTTGAGGGTCTGGCGTGGAAGTTTCGCTCGATAGTAGGAGAGGAAGATGTCCTTCTCAACGAACCTATGAGCGAGCATACAACTTTCAAGATTGGTGGTCCCGCTGATCTGTATGTGATTCCTGAAGATGTGGCCGAGCTCGCGGAGATTCTTGATATTTGTCGTGAGCGAGAAGTGCCGTATTTTGTGTTGGGCAAGGGCTCTGATTTGCTTGTTGCTGATGAGGGCTATCGCGGTGTGATCATTGGACTTGCGGATGGCCTGACAGGCGTTACTGCTGACGATGAGCTCCTGACCTGCGAGGCGGGCGTGCCTTTGCGTGAGGCATCCGAGATGGCATGTGAATTGGGTCTGACAGGCCTTGAGTTTGCCTGTGGTATTCCAGGATCTGTGGGTGGTGCCTGCTTTATGAATGCTGGTGCCTATGATGGTTGTATTTCCGATGTCTTATCTTGTGTTCGTGTGATTTTGCCAACAGGTGAGCAGCAGACTCTGAGCATTGATGAACTTGCCATGGGTTATCGTACGAGCCGCGTCAAGACGGACAATTTGGTAGTGGTAAGTGCAAGCTTTGCCCTCCGTTGTGGAGATCCCAAAAAAATCCGCGCCAAGATGGATGATTTCACTGTGCGTCGAGAAGAAAAACAGCCGTTGGAATTGCCTAGCGCTGGCTCGACTTTCAAGCGTCCTGAAGGTTATTTTGCGGGTAAGTTGATTACCGATGCAGGACTTAAGGGCTATCAGTATGGTGGTGCAGGCATATCAACCAAGCATGCTGGCTTTGTTGTCAATCTAGGTGGCGCAACTGCAGCTGATGTGCGTGCGGTAATTGCGCATGTCCAAGATGAAGTTGAGCGTCAGTTTGGCGTTCATATGGAGCCTGAAGTCCGCTTTCTGGGTTAACCTGCTTTTGTCGCTCAAATAGGGGACGTGCGAGCCCTCGCACTCCTTGCTTGGAAGCCGCAGATGAGAAATCACCTCTGTTGCGCCATTAATCGCTTGTTGTAGTCGGCACGATAGCTGACGCTGTCGTTGTTGCAAAGGTAGCGTGAATTTCGTCTAAGGCGGTAAAGATGGGCACAAGGGCGGCCATGTTATCAGGCACATCACTCATTACCACAGCAATATACGGTCCTTGGTCGGACCATACGATACCTGCATCGACGGTAGCGCAATAGTTGTCGCCCGCATCAGCTGGATACCAACCAGCTTTACCCCAAGAGAGCTCGGGACCTTCGAGCGCATCATCGAGAGCAGAAACTTCGCGCTGTGACATTGCATATTCCAAGGCATTGGCCGCATCACTGTCCTGCTCCAAATAGTGATAAATCTGCTGCCACATGCCCAGCAGTTGTCTGGGAGTGGTATTGGGATAGGAGGGCGTGGCATAATCGGCGAGGGTGTCATAGGCTCCCGCATCAATACCTGCCGCAGCAAGCCAAGCTTCGAAAGGCTCAGACCCATAACGAAGGCGCAGCTGAGCATAACTTGTGTTGTCTGAGTAACGCAATACATTGCTTGCGGTCGTAGCTAGCGCAGACTCCCTCACCTGTCCTGTCTCGATAAGCTGCTGGTAAAGACTGGTAATGTAGGGACCTTTGATGCTGCTTGCAGGATAAAAAACTTCATCAGCGTGATAGGTTAGTTGTCGTTCTGTCTGAATATCCAGCAAAACAACCCCTACGCTGTAACCGTCTTTTTCAAGTAAGGAAATCTCATCAGCAAGATTTCCCATAGCCTCACTCCTTAATAGTGCAGCCGCATGGGGATTTTGTAGATAGGATTGATTGTGTTCGTCAAAGAAAAGAGGCAGAAGGCTTGCAGTAGTTGCAAAGGGCTCGATTTCGTCTCCTGCCTCTGTATCAGGTGCATTGGCTGCATTTTCTGTCGTTATGGCAGAAGTGCTATAGGTAGATGAGCCTGTGGAATCTAAAAGAGTTGAAGCTATAGGTACTGCTTTTTCTCTGATATGGGTTCCTTGCAAGATGGCAACTACAAGCACGCCTATCCCTGCAAGGGCAGTAGCAAGTAGTGCCAAGCGCAGGCGTCTCACCTGATATAGGAGCCTTTGAACCGCCGATATGTCCCGCTCTTTGTGCATTGCGCCTAATTTTTAAGCGAGTTGAGAGGAGCGGGGAAACGACCGCCACGATGCGCAAGCACAGAGCCTGCATGCGGATTGACAGGCATGACTGGTGCAGAACCAAAGAGGCCACCGTATTCCAATATGTCGCCTTCCTTATGACCAATTGCGGGGATGAGACGGACAGCGGTGGTTTTGTTGTTGATAACGCCGATAGCCATCTCATCTGCGATGATGCCGGCAATAGCTTCGACTGGCGTGTCTCCGGGAATTGCAATCATATCGAGGCCGACCGAGCAGACGCAGGTCATGGCTTCAAGCTTTTCGAGCGACAAGGCTCCCGCTTCGACAGCAGCAATCATGCCCATATCTTCAGATACAGGGATAAAAGCGCCTGACAGGCCGCCTACGCTGGAGCTTGCCATCACGCCGCCCTTTTTGACGCAATCGTTAAGCAGGGCAAGCGCGCATGTAGTGCCAGGGCCTCCACAGGTACCAACGCCGATGATCTCCAAGATGCGCGCAACCGAATCGCCTGCAGCAGGAGTAGGTGCAAGCGATAAATCGACAATGCCTTTTGCAACACCGAGGCGGCGTGCCGCTTCGCGACTCATCAGCTCTCCCGCGCGAGTAATCTTGAAGGCACTACGTTTGATTTCTTCAGCCACATCCATCAGATCGGCATCCTTTGGCAGACGCTCCAGTGCTGCTGCCATGACGCCAGGGCCAGAAACGCCTACATTGACGACAGCATCTGCTTCACCACTACCATGTACAGCACCTGCCATAAAAGGAGAGTCTTCAACCATATTGGCAAAAACAACCAGTTTTGCCGCACCGTAGCAGTTGATATCAGTGGTGAGGCGTGCTGCATCAATCATTTTTTGTGCCAGGAGTGCAACGGCATCCATGTTGATGCCAGCGCGCAAGCTTGCAACGTTGACTGAAGAACATACGCGTGTGGTTGACGCAAGTGCTTCAGGGATTGAATCGATGAGTTTACGGTCAGCGACACCCATGCCCTTTTGTACCAAAGCAGAAAAGCCACCCATAAAATCAATGCCCAGAGTTTCGGCAGCGCGATCCATTGCCTGTGCGAGTGGAGAAAAATCGTTGTCTGCACAAGCTGCTGCTACCTGTGCAATCGGCGTAACGGAGACGCGCTTGTTGGCAATAGGAATGCCATACTCGCGTTCGAGTTGGGCGGCTACAGGTACTAAATGCTCGGCAGTTTGGGTGATGCGGTCATATATCTTGGTTGCCATGCGATTCATGTCTTCATCTGCGCAGCCCAAAAGAGAGATGCCCATGGTGATAGTACGTAGATCAAGGTGCTGTTCGGCAACCATGCTTCGGGTCTCGGCGACCTCTTCGGGGGTAATCGACACCTGTGCCTCCTCGAAAAAATGTCTGTAGCTGGATGGTTCTGCTTGCAGACAACCAAATCTTTCTCTGCTTGTCGCGTGCATCTGGTAACGGATGACTTTGCGGCTAACTCTCACATTATGACGCGTCTGCAAAGCTTTCGCCGTCTACAGAATTGTTGGGCGGTGAAAGGCAGACGAAAGTGGTGGAGCATGAGACACTATAGGAGACAACAGACGTTGTGCAGCAGGAGGTAGACGATGAGTTCAAAGCCGCACAGGAGAACAACGAACAATAATCATCATGCCCGTAGGCCAATTTGGAATTGGCTTAGCGTTGCTGCTGGAGTTTTGCTGTTGCTCATCGTGGTAATTAAGCTTGTCGGCGGCGTTGTGAGTTTTAGTGCGAGTACAGCAGCTAAGCTTTTTGAGGGCGAGCACATGCCCATCGTGGGCGATCTCGATGTGCAAGTTGAAAAAAAGAAAGACCAAATTACTATTAATTTGTTGGCTTCAGGCGATGTGGTTGTGCATGGTCCCGTCATCAAAAGTGGCCAAAAGTCTGATGGCAGCTATAACTATGACCATTTGTGGAAGCATGTGACCAAGGAAGTTAAGGCCGCTGACCTGGCTTTGCTGAGTCAAGAGACTATTTTGGGTGGCAAGGACTTTGGCTATTCGGGCTATCCTGCCTTTAATGGACCTACAGAAATTGGTGATTCCGAGGTCAAAGCAGGCTGGGATGTACTCGTTAAGGCATCTAACCACGTGTTGGATATGGGTGCAGATGGCATAAGCGCAGAGCTCGCGTTTTGGCACACACAACATCCTAAGACAGCCATCATTGGCATGGCAGATAGTAAGGAAAGCTACGATAACATTTATGTCTACGAAAAAGAGGGCTTTCGTGTGGCATTTTTGAATTATACCTACGATACCAACGGCATTCCCATTCCTGAATCCAACCCCTATGCCACACATCTCTTTGATGACGATACGATTCGTGCGGATGTGGCCCGAGCAAAAAAGAAGGCAGACCTGGTGGTAGTGTGGGCCCACTGGGGTACTGAATATCAAGCAACTCCCGATGAGTTTCAGCAGCATTATGCCCAGCTCTTTAATGAGCTTGGCGTAGATGTCGTGATTGGTTCTCATCCGCATACCATAGGGCCTGTGGATACGATGACCAATACATCGGGTCACAAAATGCTGATTTTTTATTCCTTGGGTAACTTTATGTCCAATCAGATAGAAGGCACGATGACTTCGCTTGGTGGTCAGGTCAAGGTAGGCTTAGTAAAAGACAAAGATGGTGCACGGGTAGCTCATTGGGAGTTTGATCCTGTGGTAACTCAGCGTGCTGAAGGTACGGACTTTAGTGTGTACAAGCTTTCCGATTACACCGATGAGCTGGCAAGCAAGAACCTAACGCCTCTCACTCTTGAAAGCTGTCATAAGTACTGTGAGGGTGTTTTGGGCTCTCACTATGACCGCAAAAGCTGCAGTCTTACGGGAAAGCTCTAACGACAAACTCTAGCGGCGGCGCTCTGCTTTTGGGATATAGGGGATGAGACGTGCCCACTACAGTGCAGGGTGCCACGTGCAAGAAAATATGGCGAGTCTGTGGCAGTCGACAAACTGCGAGACTTTTGACACACTCTGAGTAATAATTCACACACTGTGTAATTTGCACACTCTGAGTAATAGCTTCTTCTTGTCAAAGGAGTTTTATGTCACAGACGCTGACTATGCCACTTGCGGCTGGAGCAGCCACTCGTTTGTACACGGCTACGGGCGACCCGCGCACGCAACGTACGCGCTTGGCACTGCGCGATGCCCTCGCGACAGAAATTGTTTCGACAGGCGACTTATCTCAGATTACGGTCAAAGCAGTTGCTGACCGTGCTGGAGTGACTCGTCGTACGTTTTATTCTCACTTTCGGGACATTTTTGATTTGGTTGCCCAGATTGAGGGCGAGACTCTCTCGGATTTGCGTCCACTAATGGAAGATATTGCGGCAGTACGCTTGGATGAGCTGGAAGTAGCGCTCGCAGCGCAGGAAGCTTGTCCGGGTGCCATAGCTTTACTGAGCTATTTTCGTGATCGTGCGAGCTATCTGTCGCCATTGCTTGGTGATGGGGGAGATCCTGCATTTGCTAAGCGCATGAAGGTTGTTGCGCGCCATGCTATTGAAAAGCGTGCTCAAGAAGGTCTTGACTTGAGTGTTTTCGGTGCCTTTTTTGACTACTACCTCACCTATGTCATCTCGGCGGAGACGGGCGTGTTGGTGCGTTGGCTTACAACCGGCACCCATGAAAGTGTTGAATTGATGGCACGCGTGATGACTTCACTCATGTTTTTGCGTCCCGGCGATCTGTATGGCAAAACTATCGACTTTGATGCGCCAGCGTTTGGGCTTTCGCTGCTCGCGAGCTTTATGGGTCAGTATTAGGAGAGCATCATGACTAACACTACTTCTAGCAATCGCGCCCAGGCGGCTGCAAAAGAGCCGCTTGAGCTTGTGCAGCACGATGCTGAACTTGTTCCGCGCAAAGCAGACTTGTCGCACGCTCGCCTGCGCCTCGGTATTGACGTTGGCTCAACAACAGTCAAGCTTGCCGTGGTAGATAGCCAAAACCACTTGGTTTATGCCAACTACGAGCGCCATCATACTGATGTTAAAGCGACAGCTCGTGCTTTGTTTGCTCGCGCACGCAAGACCGTAGGTGACGTGCCCATGCGCGTTGCTATTACGGGCTCGGGCGGTATGTTGCTGGCCGAGTGGCTTGACTTGGAGTTTGTCCAGGAAGTTATCGCTTCCAAGCGTGCGGTTGAAGCTTTGATTCCTCAGACTGACTGCGCTATTGAGCTTGGTGGCGAGGACGCAAAGATTATATTTTTTGATAACGGTATCGAGCAGCGTATGAATGGTACCTGCGCTGGTGGTACGGGTGCCTTTATTGACCAGATGGCTTCACTCCTTGAGACTGACGCACCTGGTTTGAACGAGCTAGCAAAGTCCGCAACACATATCTATCCCATTGCGAGTCGTTGTGGTGTTTTTGCCAAGTCCGACGTTCAGCCCCTGCTGAACGAAGGTGCTCCTCGTGAGGATATTGCGGCATCGGTCTTTCAGGCTGTAGCAAATCAGACGGTTTCTGGTCTTGCCTGCGGACATCCCATTCGTGGCTATGTTGCCTTCCTCGGTGGCCCTCTGCAGTATCTCTCTGAGTTACGTCATCGTTTTTATGAGACCTTACATCTTGATGAAGAACACCGTGTGTTGCCCGAAAATGCTCACCTCTTTGTGGCAACGGGCGCTGCGATGGCAGGCGAGTCTCATAAGCAGGTCAGCTTTGCGCAGGTTATCGACGCGATTGATAATCTAGGTGATACTCAGGGTTCTGAGGTCGAGCGTCTTGATCCGCTTTTTGCACTCGAGCAGGACTATCAAGAATTCAAAGCTCGTCATGACAAGCAGGTCGTACCCAAAGGCAGTCTCGAGGGTTATCAGGGACGTGTCTTTATCGGCATCGACGCGGGTTCAACTACTATCAAGTCCGCAGTAGTTGGCGAAAGTGGCGAGCTGCTTTGGACATGGTATGGCAATAACAACGGTGATGTTGTCGGTGTGGCACGCAAAATCATGGATATGATTTACGACCAATTGCCCCATGGCTGTACTATCGGCCATGTAACCACGACAGGTTATGGCGAGGGAATTTTGCAAGCAGCCCTTAGTGCGGACTCGGGTGAAGTCGAAACAGTTGCTCATTTGCGTGGTGCCAAAGCATTTGTCCCCGATGTCGATTTTATTCTCGATATTGGTGGTCAAGACATGAAATGCTTGCAGATTAAAGATGGTGTTATTGAGCACATTAGCCTCAACGAGGCATGTTCTTCGGGCTGCGGATCCTTTATTGCAACGTTTGCCGACTCGATGAACATGAGTGTACAGGACTTTGCCAAGGCGGCAGTTTCCGGTACTGCTCCTGTTGATTTGGGTTCGCGCTGCACCGTCTTTATGAACTCCCGTGTTAAGCAGGCCCAAAAAGAGGGAGCTACCATTGGTGACGTTGCGGCAGGACTATCCTATTCGGTCATCAAAAATGCCCTTTTTAAGGTCATCAAACTGCGTGACTACGACGAGGTTGGCAAGTATATCGTCGTTCAAGGCGGCACCTTTATGAGCGATGCAACTCTGCGTGCTTTTGAGTTGTTGACGGGTCGCGATGTTATTCGTCCTGATATTGCAGGTGTGATGGGCGCCTTTGGCGCTGCTCTGCTTGCCCGTGATCGAGCAGGTCAGACTGGTGTTTCGAGTATTTTGCCGCGTGAAGAGATTGATGCTTTGAAGGTGAAGCACACCAATGTCCACTGTGGCCTTTGTGCCAACAATTGTTTGCTGACCGTTAATAGCTTTGGTAAGGGTCGCAAATTCATTACGGGCAATCGCTGCGAGCGTGGTGCCGGCAAGGTCAAAAAGGAAAAAACGCAAAAACCTGCACCAAACCTCTTTGCTTTCAAAAACAAGCTGCTCTTTGAGCGTGAGTCGCTTGCTATTGAGACGGCTCCTCGTGGCACTGTGGGTATTCCACGTGCGCTTAATATGTATGAGAATTTCCCCTTCTGGCATGAGTTCTTTACCTATTTGGGCTTTTCGGTTGTGCTCTCCGACCAAACCAACAAAAACACCTATGAGGCAGGTATTGAGTCGATGCCCTCTGAATCGGTGTGCTATCCCGCCAAACTGAGTCATGGCCATATCATGAATCTGTTGGCCAAAGATCCTGATTTCATTTGGATGCCTTGCATTCGTTGGGAACGTCAGGAAGATGAGCATTCGACCAATCACTATAATTGCCCGATTGTTATGAGCTATCCGCAGAGTCTCGAACTCAATGTGGATGAGCTCTCAGATCCATCGGTCGAATATATGGCACCTTTTATTCCTTATGACAACAAGCGTGAACTTAAACGTCGCCTGTATGAGTTGATTTCAATTCAGCGTGAGGCCGATGCTAAGCAGGGTAAGGGTCGCTTTAAGGGTGCGCATATCACTCGTGCGGAGATTGATGATGCGGTTAATGCTGCTTGGGACGCAGACCTTGAGTTTAAGGCGCAAATGCGCAGCAAGGGTGACGAGACCCTCGCTTGGATTGAGCAGACTGGTCGCCATGGCATCGTTGTTGCAGGTCGTCCATACCACAATGACCCAGAGATCAACCATGCTATTCCTGAGCTGATTTCCGGTTTTGGTTTTGCCGTGCTTACCGAGGATTCTGTTGCACACAAGATGGAAATTGAGCGCCCGATTCGCGTTGTTGACCAGTGGACCTATCATAGCCGCCTCTATCGTGCTGCTCGTTTTGTTGCAGCGCGCAATGATCTAGATCTTGTACAGCTGCAGAGTTTTGGTTGTGGCCTGGACGCTCTTACCACCGATGAGGTACAGGAGATTCTGGAAGGCTCGGGCAAGATTTACACCAACCTAAAGATTGACCAGGTATCTAATCTTGGTGCGGTGCGTATCCGTATTCGTTCATTGATGGCGGCTCTGCGCGAGCAAGAAGCCGAGCTCAAACGTCAGACAGCTGCAGGCCTGGTGCAGGAAGAGCGGCCTCAGAATGTCTATTTGGCAGATGGCTCTTTAGAACATGCACGCCCGACGGATCTTTCTCGTCGCAGTCCCATCTATCGTAAGGCTGCCTCTGCTGCCTTTAAGAAGGTTCGCTTTACCAAAAAGATGGCTCAACAGGGTTATACCATCTTGGCGCCGCAGATGAGCCCCATTCACTTTGATTTGCTTGAGCCCTTACTGCATGATGCTGGCTTGAATCTTGTGTTGCTACCCTCTGTGGATCATGGTGCCGTTGAAACTGGCCTGAAGTATGTCAACAATGATATTTGCTATCCCTCGATTTTGACCGTAGGCCAGCTGATGGAAGCAGTTCTTTCTGGCAAATATGACCTTGACCGTACAGCGCTGCTCATCAGCCAGACGGGCGGCGGATGCCGTGCTACCAACTATATTGCGTTGATTCGCAAGGCGCTCAAGGATTCTGGTCATGAGAATATCCCCGTTATTTCTTTGGCGATGGCAGGCGGCTTGGATGAGGATAATCCTGGCTTTGACGTGCTCAAGCCCAAGTTCTTAATGCGTGCGGTATGTATTTTGCTGTATGGCGATCTTCTGATGCAACTGCTGTATCGTGTGCGTCCCTATGAGGCCGAGCGTGGTGCTGCTGAGCGCCTCTATGAGAGCTTTAATAGTCGTGCTCGCGTGCAGATGGTGCACTGTAGCCGTAGGGAATTCTTCCGTCTGTGTCGCGATACGATTGAAGCCTTTGACACGCTTCCTCTAGTTAACGACCGCAGCAAACCTCGTGTCGGTGTGGTTGGTGAGATTTTAGTTAAGTTCCATCCAACGGCTAATAATGAATTGGTCAGAGTTATTGAGGGGGAAGGGTGCGAAGCCAACGTGCCTGGTTTGGTGGACTTCTTCCTGTATGGCTTTGCAAATCCCATTACTGGTCGTCGCGAGCTCGGTTCGTCTGCCGTGACGCGTGCGCTGCATGGCACGGGTATCAAGCTCATTGAAAGTATTCGTAAGTCTATTGACCAGATGCTGATGAAGTCCGAGCGTTTTGAGCCCTACGAGCCCATCATGTCTTTGGCCAAAAAAGCCAGTCGCGTGGTCTCGCTATGCAACAACATGGGCGAGGGCTGGCTGTTGACTGCTGAGATGATTGACTTGATTGAGCACGGTACCTCTAATATTGTGTGTGCGCAGCCATTTGCTTGTCTTCCTAACCATGTAGTAGGCAAGTCAGTTATCAAACGCTTGCGTCAGATGTATCCAGAATCCAATATCGTCGCGGTTGATTATGACCCTGGTGCCTCTGAGGTCAATCAGCTCAATCGTATTAAGCTGATGATCTCAGTCGCCAAAGAAAACTTCAAAGAAAATGGTGGCTTTAAGCTGCAAAATGATGACGATCCGACCATGCGTCAGGATTGGCCCGTCTTTGAGGAACGTCGCCGCCCTGGTCAGCTAGATGACTCAATCGTGAATGAGGGTGGTTGCTGCGATATTGATAGGGGTCAGGAAACAAGTCATTTCTCACTACATCTGACTGACGAACAGCTCGCAGAAATTGAGCGCGCTAAGGTTGAGGTTGGCGCGAAGTAGGTGATGAGAGCTGTTGGTGACAGGAGTTACTTGGCCTTTTCAAGCCTCAATAAGGACTACTTGCTTTTAGGTTTTGCTTTGTAGTATCTCCAGACGTTGCAACCTCAGGTTGCAACGTCTATTTGTGTAAGCGTTCAACCTGCGTATATATAGTATTTCTGCAGCTATATGTGCTGGTGTTGCAACCTGAGGTTGCAACAGATTTGATGCGGCAAAAGCAGGGCAAGTTTGGCAGGTATGGGTTTCAAAAAATAAGGCTGGGCAATTTAGGCAAGGCAGATAAGGGCTACTACAAATGAGCAGGTCAAAATTGCGCAGATGAGGTCACGATGCTGGAATCTGAGAGGGTGTAGATGAGTGCGCTTCGCGTTTCCCTCATAACAGCGAGCATCCAGTGCGCGAGAGAGATTGTTGGCATGACGAAGAGCACTTGCAAAAACAGCGACTAAAAGAGCGGTCAGAGCCTGTATACGCAGTCCTAGCTTTCCCGAAGAAAGTGCAGCTCCGCGAGATTCTTGGGCTTCGGAAATAGTTTGTACATCATCAACAAGTGTGGGAATAAAGCGCAGCATCAGTGCAAGGACCATCGCAATTTCGTGCCCCGGAAGACCTATGCGCGACAGGGGTGATAACAAGGAATCAAAGGCATCTGCGATAGCGGTGGGGGTAGTAGTACATGTTGTCAGCGAGCCAACAACCAGCGCAATAGCAAAGCGGGTGGGATAGAGAATAGCTGCCCAAAGACCTTGGCTGGTGATGTGAACGCTTCCCAACGTGAATAATACCGTACCCGTTTTGATGAAAAAGAGATTAAAAAGCCCCAAGATGGCAAGCAGAGCAAGTGCGGGGCGAATTGAGCGAAATATTGCTCGGGGGGAGATTTTGCTGCTTGTGAGAATGGTTGTGGTAGCTATCAGTGCAAGTAACAGCTGCTCCAAAGTAAATACCGTAAAGGCGGCAATTACAAAGATAAGCCCACAGCAAAGTTTGGATCGGGGGTCGAGATGATGCAGCCAAGAATCGCCCGAGATGTATTGTCCAAGACTAATTTTGACGGCCATTATGCGCCTCCTTTGCAACAAACTTTGAAGCGAGGCTATCTGCCAGCTCATCGATGGTAAGCGGCTGACCCAACTCGTCCGCTTGGGTATATCCCACTTCTTCGCATTTGATTGCCCACTGCAAAGCCAAAGGTAAGCCGAGTCCACAAGACCTTAGTTTTTGTTGATGTGCTCGACAAAAAATCTCCTGAGGACTACCTGTGGCAAGTAGCTGTGATTGATTAAGTACATAGACAATTTGGGAGGTAGCAGCGTCATTCATTGAATGTGTGACCTGCACGATGGTCACTCCTTGAGCATTGAGCCGTGAAAGCAGGCGGTATAACTCTTGGCGCCCCTGTGGGTCAAGCCCCGCCGTTGGTTCATCAAGCACCAGCACCTCGGGTTTTATAGCAAGTACACCAGCAATCGCACAGAGACGCTGCTGGCCTCCCGAAAGCTCAAAAGGAGAAGCAGTGCGCTTGTCTTGTAGCCCACAAATCTTGATTGCTTCCTCCACCCGCTTTTGTACTTCTTGCACGGAAAGCCCTTGGTTTGAAGGGCCAAAAGCTATATCTTCTTCAACGGTATTGGCAAACAGTTGACGCTCGGGGCGCTGCATAACATAGCCGACGTGTGACCTGAGCTTTGCGCGCCATGCACGTCCTCGACGACTGTGGCCTCCATGTGTACTATCGTGTCCATCGATGAGCACCCTGCCTTCATCAGGTAGTTCCAGGGCACAAAGCAAACGAAGCAGTGTGGATTTACCTGAACCAGTTTGACCTACGATAGAAACCCGACTTCCTGCAGGAATTGAAAGAGTGATATTTTCTAACGCTTTGCGCTCTGGAGTATAAGAAAACCCCAGCCGCTCTGTTGCGAGAACGGCAGCAGTGCTGGGGACTTTTGTACTGTTTTTAGCGGGAGCTGCTGCTGATATGGCTTCTAACTTACCAAGCTCTGCGAGCAGTTCTTTGTCTGTAGAGACCCAAGGAATCGGCAGCCCGCGCTCGCGTAGTGCGCGTGCAAGACGAGCTGCAAAAGGCCATTCAAGGCCTAGTGTAGAGAGATCGTTTTTCTGAGAAAAAATCTCAGCAGGACTACCTTCCAGCGCAATTTTGCCGTGGTCAAGTACGATCACACGGTCAGCGCTGAGAGCTTCTTCCATGTAGTGAGTGATGTGAGCAACTGCAACTCCCGCAGCGCGCAAGCGGTCCATGACATGCAAAATTGAGCGACGCCCGCGTACATCTAAAAGCGCCCCTGGTTCGTCAAAGACGATTGCTTGTGGTTCCATTGCAAGCGCACCAGCAATGGCAACGCGTTGCTGTTGGCCCCCCGAAAGACGGCGCGGGTCTGCATGGGCATAGGCATCAAGAGCAACACGATGTAGTTCTCGCCCTACACGAGTGGCAATTTTGCTGCTGGGTACACCAAGATTTTCAGGACCAAAGGCAACATCTTCCTCCACAACGCTCGTTACAATCTGATCGCCAGGATTTTGGAATACCAGACCAATGCCACGGCGTGCTCGGCGATAGGCTTCCAAATCAATCTTTCCGTCTTGGCAGACCTGCTCGCCCAAGAGGCATACATCACCTGAGTCAGGCGCCAGCAAACCACACAGTACTGATGCCAAAGTCGACTTGCCCGAGCCATTTGCACCCAAAATGCACAGGCGCTCACCCGCTCGCAGCTCGACTGAAATATCGTCTAGAGCGTAGGTGCTTTTGTTGTGAGCGTCATCATAAATGAGGCTGACATGGTGCGCAGCAAGCAGGGTGTCTACTTGTGCGTTTTGCTTGTCAGGGGTGTTGCTGCTGGTAAAAGCTTTGACCACGACAGCTCGCTAACCCGCGATTGTTTGGGAAATAGGCTTGTATATAAGAGCTGTAATGACGGAAATCAAAACTACTTTGAGCAGATTAAAAGGCAGCAAGATAGGCAGAATCATTGCGATAACATCAGCTAGAGCAATGGGTGTGTAAAGTGGCGTGATGACGAGGTTTGCCAAAATGCACACAACGATAGAGCAGATGCTGCCAACAATCATGCCGGTGATTGCGCCACGCATATTGAGCTTGTGCCAATAGATTGCCGATGCTGGTGCAACAAGCGATACTAACGAAATAATTGCCATGAGAACACCGTAGGGGTCAAAGGCAAAAAGCAAGTGAACAAGCCAGCATAGCACCGCAACAAGAACGCCAGTGCCTGGTCCAAAAGCAAAGCCTGCAACGAGTACTACTATGCCAGAGGGGTCAAAGCTCAGCCAAGGCGCGGGCGGAAAAATGTGGATTTCAATGAAGCTGGTTACAAGGGCAACTGCGCAAAGGATGGCTAACGTAGCGATGCGTTTGGTTGACCACGATCCGCCTTGGGTAGTTGTTGAGTGTGTATCGTGACGATTTGCAGATAAATGCTGCGAGGAAAAAGTTGCCATAATGGCTCCGTTTCTTCCATCCGGACTGTACCGTTGGTCCCGGATTTACACCAGGTCTGCTGCAATGCAGCTTGCGGACTGGGGGACATAGGTCCCGTCACCGCCAGTGGGGAATCTCACCCCGCCCTGAAACTGACAAATTGACTATACCCGTTTTGTACAGCTTTTGTGCGTGTGAACGAAGCCATATTTATGAGCACAAAAAGCCCCGACGAGCGAGGTATCGCAGGTCGGGGCATTGGATAAATACAGAACGCTGCGCGGATGCAGAGCGTTACTACGAGTACGAGATATCGCGCGGATATGCAGCAATGCGTGAACACAGCGGTAAAGCCGCAGCTGTTTTGCTTAACTACGCGCGTGGGCTTCCACACTCAGAGCAGAACTTACCTGTGTTGGCAGCGCCGCATTTGGGGCAAGTCCACTTGCCAGAGGCTGCAGGTTTGGGTGTGCCGCATTCAGCACAGAATTTACCTGTGTTGCTAGCACCACAGTTGCTGCAGGTCCAGCTACCAGCGGGTGCCTCTGTAGGTGCGGGTGTCGGTGCCGCAAAGCCACCGCCTGCTGCGGTCTGGTACTGATTTGCTGGCGTTTGACCAGGAGCCTGAGCGTAGGTTTGCTGAGCACCCATACCAGTCATCCCTGCCATATTCATACCCATAAAGCCGGTCATAGCACCTGCTGTATTGCTGGCAGCAGCACGCATTGCATCGGCCTGAGCACCCGCCAAGGCAGCGGCACGCATACTAGGATCGCGCATCGTAGCAGACTTCTGCAGATCCTTAATCATCTGCTCGTCTTCAGGTGAAGCAGAAATTGAATTAACGCCAAACTCTGCAATTTCAATACCGCGCAAATCGCGCCACTTGCTACTTAATTGCTCGTTGAGAGCTTCGGCAAGTTCGAGGGTGTGTGCAGGAACTGCGCTATAGCGGATGCCCATGCCAGAAATCTTTGCAAAGGCAGGCTGTAGGGCTGTTAGCAGCTCGCTTTTGAGCTGTGCATCTAAGTGGTCGCGCGTATAGGGCTGCTCAACATTGCCGCAGACATTCTTATAAAAAAGCAGGGGGTTGGTAATTTTGTAGCTATACAGACCATTGCAGCGAACGGAAATATCAACATCAAGACCGATATTATTGTCAACCACACGGAAGGGGACAGGTGATGCGGTTCCATACTTGTTGCCAATAATCTCTTTGGTGTTGAAATAGTACACACGCTGGTCATGGCCAGTATCGCCGCCAAAGGCAAAGCGTCCGCCGATTTGCTCAAACATCTTTGTGATGTTTTCACCAAGGTCACCAGAGAAGAAGGACGGCTCGCTGGATTGATCGTAGGTATACTCGCCAGGATCGCCGCAAAAATCAACGATAGCTCCCTGGTCTACGATAATCATTGCCTGGCCATCGTTAACGATGATACGTGAGCCATTGGTGATGATGTTTTCCTCACCGTGAACATTAGAGCTACGTCCGCTCGTGCGTTTTTGACCCTTGACGGCAAGTACATTCTCGGGCAAAGAATCGCAGTAAATCATTTCTTTCCAGCTGTCAGCTAAGACGCCGCCCGCTGCTCCTACTGCTGCCTTAATTAGACCCATTGTGGCCCCTTTCGCTAATCCGTCGTCGTCCGTAGCGCTTCGGATTCCCTTACATTCCAAGTACCCGACCTTGCGGTTTGGTGCTTGTCCTTCCATCGTTTTTTGGGTATGAGGAACACCTTTAGCATACCCAGCTTACTGCCATTTGTGTCATACGCTAATTATTGGAACGTTCAATGTGCGTACGTGTGACACGGGTGGTGACATAGCGATCCGACTTCTCGCTGAGCTCTAGAGGAGTCGAGATATACTCAGCAGCTTCACTTCGCTCATGCGCGGTTTTCATTTCGGCATAAAACATCCAGCAGATTCCCGCTGCAATAGCTGCGCCAACACCTATAACCGCTGGCCATAGCAGGCTGTCGTCAGCCATATCGAGCAAAAATATACAGATAGCCCATATAGCTGCCGCCGCGAGCAAGAATATGCCAACAAACCAGAGGGCAACTTTGAACTTATCTACTGGTAGATTTCCGATAAAGCGCCCTGTTTGGCCGTTCATGGCAAAAAGGTAGTCATCCCCTTGCCATTGTGTATGGAGCAGCCACACGGGAAGCAGAGCGTAGTGCAAGTCTTTCCAACTCACCTGTGCTTCACCAGATTTAAGACATACACTGCCATAGCCTGTGACCGTTGATTGCAGCGAATCGAGCATGGAGTGCTTCATACGCTGCTCTACGTGGGGCCGACACTCAGTTGCCTCAATGTCATAGCGTTCGGCCAAATATCCTGTGAGATATGCCGTTGAGAAGTCTGTCAGCTCGCCGTAATCAAAAGGTTCGATAGCGTCCATATGCGCATTTGGCATCTTTGAGGAACTATCGGCGGGTACTCGTGAAAACGCCAGACTACCTGCGCGTCTCACATCGTATACATCAGTTTTAGTAACGCGATAATCTCCCGAGATATAGCTGTGAGTATTGGTAGCCTCAAAGCTTGCGCGCCCCGAAGCGTGGGAGTCATACAGCCAAAAGGGAACGTAGACACCCTGAATATGTGCGATGCGGTTATTTGAAGCAAAAGCTTTAGGTAAGAATTTCTTTCCCTTGTAGTAGCTTGCTAAAGCTGCCTGAGCATCGTCATGTTTCACTCTAAAGGGAATGACCATCTCGGGTTTTGCACCAGCGGTCAGCGCTCCAGGCACTACCGCACTGCTTCCGCAATACGGGCACTCTGCCACAGCTTGGCTTGCATCAACCGTGAGGGCTGCACCACAAGATGAGCAGGTATAGGTTCTCAGCCCTGCTCGTTCACTCTCGTTCCAGCTTGCACGATCAAGAAAGGCCTTGATAGGGTCAACTTCGTGTGCCGAAACTTCGCGCGCATCTGCAAGGGATTCGGCTACCGTGCGTTTGCCTTCACCAGCAACCCTACCTGCAACTTCGTAATCACTGAGTGTGCCCGCTGCAGCTTGTTCATTGGTAGCTTCTGCAGCAGAGTCTGCCCGTTGTTGTTGTTGCGCATAAAGTGCTTCGATTTGTGCCACGGTAAAAGTTGAGTCGCAAAAATCGCAACGGAGTTTGGCAAGCTCGCCGTCGTAGCGCATTGACCCGCCACATGCAGGGCAATGGTAGTTGACAGTCTCGTTAGGCATGCAAACTCCTTTTACGTGCTCGTAAATCTTCTTTAGTATGACCTTCACAAAGCGCTCGCGCTAGCTGGAGTAGCAACGTGTCGGCGAACTGGCAGCGAGTCAAGCAAAACAAAAGGCGGCTTGCTGAACAAAAAGTGCGGCGCACATCCAAAAACCGAGTCTGATGTGCGCCGCGCAACTATAGGGCAAAATGGCCCGTTAATTAACCCTTCTGTTCGTACTTAAACTCATAGGTACCAACGGTGTTGTAGTCATCATCGGTAACCTCAAACTTACCATCGATATTGACGAGCTTTTCGGTGCCTCCGCCTAGATTATCTTTGGTGAAATAAAGGGCTGCATCGGTATAGGTGCCTGCTTTAATGTTTTCATACATGGATGGATCAACCATCTTTCCATCGACTGACCAACTACCATATGAGCAGGAAATCACCAGGTTTTTATCGCTTTTGTTGGTAACCTTAAACTCTATGATGGCATCGCCAAAGGTATCGTCATACATCTTGATAGCTTCAATTTTTACGGTGTCATCATCAGCTACTACGCTATTGATTTCTTTGACATTTTTCTCATCATCATCGCCCTTCGAGCTGTCAGGTGCAGCTGCTCCACCTTTTTCTGAGCCAGAAGCAGGCTTGTCTGACCTGTCATGCTTTTTGCCCTTTTCAAAGACCATGGCCTTTTCACCTTCTACGGAAAAACTCACTTTGCCATCTTTGAGGGTAAGAGGCTCAGTTTGCTTTTCTCCGTCGTACTCCATGGTGACTTCAATTTGTGTGCTATTTTTTGCCTTCCAGGTAAGGGAAATTTCTTCCCCAAAGACATTAAAGGTGCCTTTTCCATCTTTTTCTATTTCAAGATAGGTTTCAAGACCAAACTCGTTCATGCTTTTGATGTCTTCGTGGCTGGTGCCATCATCGCCGGTAATCTCGTATAAATCCCATGTACCAATGAAGGCGCTCGCAGCGTCCGCAGAGGAGTTTTTCCCACCGCAGCCGACTAGCACAAAGCAGAGCAACAGGGTTCCCAAAAGCAGACTGATCATTCCTTTATGCTTCATGATGACTCCTTTCTCGTGCCCATATGCATTTCGGCAGCATGCAGGCTCTAGCATCTAGCAGAAAGCTGCTTTAGGATATTTTTGAAAAGGAAGAAAAAAGAAACTAGAGCAGAATTACTCTTATTCAGCAAAGATTTTCGTGGAGTAGAGATATGAGTGAAAAAAGAAGGAGCAAATATACGTCTCTCATTAGCCTTACCAAGGCCCAAGAGGCACGTCACTATGCTGCGCGCATTTACGACGAAGATGCGGTCATACGTCGCATCGGCCAGCGCAGTGCCCTATCTGAGCTGAGCTC
Source organism: Olegusella massiliensis (assembly GCF_900078545.1). Taxonomy (GTDB): domain Bacteria; phylum Actinomycetota; class Coriobacteriia; order Coriobacteriales; family Atopobiaceae; genus Olegusella; species Olegusella massiliensis. The sequence goes on along the minus strand of NZ_FLLS01000002.1, from coordinate 505,375 downwards.
AAGCTCAACGATAGCTGCTGCAGTGATGGTCTTTGCTGCAGTGCTGGCCGTTATGGTTGCCAATTCTCCTCTTTATGAAGCAGTACGCCATGCAATTGAAGCGCCGCTAATGGTAGGTGTGGGACGGGCTGCCGTTGAAATCAGTGCCGAGCAATTTGTCAATGACTTTTTGATGGCCATTTTCTTTATGCTGGTAGGCGTTGAGCTCAAGTATGAAATGACTGTAGGACAGCTGCGTTACCCTCGCCAAGCTGCGCTTCCCATGCTTGCTGCTGTTGGAGGCGTTGTCGTACCTGCGATTATGTATCTCATCTTTAATCTGCATGGTGCACACCAGGGTTGGGCCACTCCTATTGCAACAGATATTGCTTTTGCGCTGGGGGTCATGAGCCTGCTGGGTGATAAGGTTTCTTTTGAAGCGAAGGTCTTTTTTCAGACACTTGCTATTGCAGATGACATTTTGGCCATTGTGGTGTTGGCACTCTTTTATGGGCAAACCATTGATGTGATGTGGACAGCGGCAGCTTTAGGAGCAGTTTTTACGCTTGCTTTGCTCAATCACGCAAAGGTGTACTCGCTTAAGCCCTATGTGTTTGTGGGTCTCATATTATGGCTTTGCATGTTTAACTCAGGTATTCACGCTACGTTGGCAGGCGTTATCTTGGCATTTTTCTTGCCTTCGCATTCTGATGTTCAGCTTTCTGCGCTGCGAGGATGGTTGGATGCGCAGGCCATTGAGCTTGATCGTGACTACGATAGTCAAGAACATATTTTGGGTCAGCATGATTTCACGCATGCAGCGTGGCATGTCGAACGTGTTATGCATCATGTGCGTCCACCTCTGCAACGTATGGAACAGTACTGGACCGTGCCAGTGAACTTTTTGATTTTGCCGCTGTTTGCCTTTGTGAATGCACAAGTACGTATTGTGGGAGTTGATCTTGGACAAGTCTTTGCTGATCCTGTGGCACAGGGTGTGTTTTTGGGTGCCGTGTTTGGTAAGCCCATCGGAATTGTTGGCGTGACTTTCTTATTGGTCAAGACAGGTATCTTTAAGCTACCGCACCATGTCGACTGGCATCAGGTAACCGCTGTTGGTCTCATGGGTGGTATTGGCTTTACAATGTCTATCCTGATTGCCAGCCTTGCTTTTAGCCCGCACGAGGTCAATATTGCTAAGTGCGCAATTTTAGTCGCGGCACTGGCTTCGAGTACCTTAGGCTTGCTCTATGTCAACGTTAGTGACGCCTTACGCAAAAAATCTAAGTAGGTAATTGGCCTACTCTACCGTGCCGTAGACGTAGGCCCAACCATGGGCTGTGATGATGGAATTGAGCTGATCGCAGAGCTTCCCGCGATGATATGAACCTGCAGGCAGCAGCTCGATAATCTCGATGAGATCTTCGGATAGATCATCGACTTCTGCACGCACCAAAGCATCCATACGTGATACCGCCTGCGAAGGCCCTTGTGCATAGAGCTCGTCAACCAGGCGTTGCAACTCTCCGTATTCTGCGGCGGGTTTGCTACCTGAGGGCATAGCTTGGGTTCGGCGTATCATGAAAACTCCTAACAGATAAGTCTGTGGTGTATATACCATGCTAACAGGGTCTGAGGTCTAGGTAGTTTATACTTCGTGCAGGAAAAGGTGGAGACACGTTGTCGAGTCTGTCATGTGATGCAGACAATGGAGGCAGCTATGAAGAGCGCTTTTGATTTGATGGACACCCCAACTCTTGATGCAGAAATTGCTTCTTTAGAAAGTCGTGTTGATGAGGTACGAGCTCGTAAGCTTTCACTTGATATGGCACGTGGCAAGCCCAGCCCCGAACAGACCAATCTGTCCCGTCCCATGCTGGATTTGTTGAGTTCAAGCAGTGATTTTACCGCTGCAGGTGGAGTTGCCGATAACTACGGTTTTCCTGATGGTCTACCCAAGACCCGCGAACTGGCAGCTGAATTGCTTGGGGTAGATCCTGCCAACGTAGTGGTTTCAGGCTCATCGAGTCTGCATTTGATGCATGACCTTGTGGTACATGGTTATACGCGTGGTGTGGCAGGACAGACGCCTTGGTGCAAGCAGGACACGGTCAAGTGGCTTTGTCCCAGCCCCGGCTACGACCGTCATTTCCGCGTGACCGAAACCTACGGTATTCAAAATATCCCCATACCAATGAATGCTCAAGGCCCTGATATGGATTTGGTTGAGCAGATGGTCAACCATGACAGTTCGGTCAAGGGTATCTGGTGTGTCCCCAAGTATGCCAATCCCAACGGTATAACGTATTCCGATGAGGTTGTGCGTCGTTTTGCTGCGCTCAAACCTGCAGCACCAGATTTTCGTATCTATTGGGATAACGCGTATATTGTTCACGATCTCTACGATGAGCCCGACCAGTTGCTTAATATTTTTGACGCAATGAGAGAAGTCGGTACCTCAAACCTCGTTTATGAGTTTGCTTCAACCTCCAAGGTTACCTTCCCTGGTTCTGGTTTGGCATGGATTACAGCCGATCCCCAAGACATGGTTGAAGTACGCGGAACTCTTGCCGTCGAGCAGGTTGGCCCCGAAAAACTTACTCAGCTCGCCCACGTGCTTTTCTTGCGTGATGCGGCTGGGGTCTGTGCTCATATGAAAAAGCATGCGGCCATTGTTCGCCCGCGTTTTGAGCTAGTTGAACGCAAGCTGAGCGAGGGCCTCTCTGAACTCCATGTTGCTCATTGGAGTCATCCTCGTGGTGGTTACTTTGTCAGCTTTGATGGCCCTGAAGGATCGGCACGCGCAGTTGTAGCGCTGATGGCTGAACTTGGTGTCAAAATGACTGGTGCTGGTGCAACTTGGCCTGGTGGTATCGATCCTCACGATACCAACATCCGTATTGCACCGACTTATCCTAGCCTAGAAGAGCTTGCTTGTGCTCTCGATGTTTTTGTTTTGGTTGTCAAGCTTGTCGCTGCGCGTCTTGCTCGGACAAGCCGTTAAGTGTCAAGAGGCTTTTGCTAGGCACTTGTAGGCTCTATACAAAAACGATGGGTAAAGCCTTTTTTGTAATATTATGAACTCTGCACCAAAAGTGTTGTCATTATGTGCGGGCACGTAGCCTCGTCACTACATTGATTGTCAGTACGCAGTTGGATGATTTTTCTGCCCGTTAGGGCTGGATGAAAGGCATGAACGTTTATGTCAAGACAAAACGCAGATAAGTTGCGCGCCAATCGCCGAGCTCCTGAGACTAAAGAGAAGGATGGCAAGAAAAAGCTCACTAGCATCATTATTATTGCCTTTGCAGTGTTGATGGCTCTTTCGATGACACTGCCTTCGCTCGCTCAGATTTTTGCTTCTCATACTAATCAGGCTGACAAGCAAGCCCAAACCGAGGCGGCAAAAAAGAAGCAAAACGCTGAGGCGGGTTCTGCTTCTCAAACTGAAGCGGCAGATACCACGACAGTTGATGGCATCATGAAGCTGTACTCTACCGATATTGCCCGTCACGAAAAAGCGTTGGAGAAAGACAAAAATAGCTTGGTAGATTTGCTGCAGTGTGGCAAGACCTATATGGAAGCGGGCGGCAAAGCAGCAAGCGTGGCAAAAACCGATGATGATGCAAAGAAGGTTGTCACCCTTTTTGATCAGGCAAAAGGCTATTTTGATCGCTATTTGGCTTTACAGGATGCGGTGACCGTTCGCGTTGACAGAGCTCTTTGCGATTTGTATGAAGGCAATATCGAGAATGGCATTACCGCACTCAAAAAGCTCACTGATGCCGCACCTCAGGATGCGGGATCTGAGTACGGTTATGCCTATATGTATCTAGGCATTGCCTATCAGGCAAAAGGTGATACAAACTCTGCAAAAGCGGCCTATCAGCAGGCACAAAAGCTTGACCCCAATGATGAATTTGGTGCTCGTAGCATGGCTGTGACCCGCCTTGCACAGCTTACGGCGGCAGAAAAACAACAGCCCACAACAACAGACAGTTCGAGTGCGACTGGTAACAATAGTTCTCGCATTGACAATTTACTTTCTGATCTCAAGAAGTAGATATTATTAGATGACAACATGGACTGAGTTCATGTGAGAGGGGTGAGACGTATGGCAATGGATATCCAGATGATGCGCCTAGAAGATACCGTGCGCATAAGCGTTATAGGTGAAGTAGACGTATCGAATGCTTCTGAGCTGCGTGATGAGTTAGATATACAGCTTGCAAGTACGCCATGTGCCATTGAGGTTGATCTCGCACAGGTACCCTATATTGATTCGACAGGTATTGGCGTACTGGTAGCATTTGCGCATAAGGCGTTTGAGGCTGGCATAGCATTTCATGTCACCAATCCACAACGCAATGTTGCGCGCGTTTTCACGCTGCTTGATGTGGCCGATAAGCTTGGCGTGCGCGAAAGCGACTAGGGCGTCCTAATTACTGAGTTCTAAAGAAGAGGAGCCAAGGTGTTTGGTATCGGCACAACAGAGATGGTCATCATCTTGATCTTTGGTTTTTTGCTCTTTGGCCCGGATAAATTGCCGGGTATGGGCAGGACGATTGGCCGTATGCTGCGTCAGTTCCGTGATGCACAGGAGGGTTTTACGCAGGTTGTGCAGGCTGAGGTGGTCGACCCGCTTTCTGATGCGCTTAACGATCCAGCTGAGGCAAAGGCCAAGCGTGATGCGATGGCTGCAGCTGCTGCAGAGGATGCGGACCTTGATGAGGACATGGCAGCAATTGCTCACAAGGAGACCTTTGCCGAGCGCCGTGAGCGTCTCAAGGCTGAGCGTGCCGCTGCTGAAGCTGCTGCAAAAGAAGCCGCCGAAGCTCAGAAGAGTTCTTCTGAGGGCACAACTTCGGTAGAAGATGCTGACTTGGATGCTGATCTTGATGCGGACAGTGATGCTCCTGCAGTGCCTGTTGCCGCTCCTGTAAAGCCTGATACGAGTGCTGCTGCGCTGTATGCCCTCACCCCCAGGAAGGAGGGAGGGGACGCGCAAGAGTAGCGTTCCCGTATAGATATGCCTATTGGTCCTGCGCGTATGCCCTTGTTGGATCACCTTGGCGAGCTTCGCCGGAGAATGACCATTATTATCGTTTCGGTACTTATTACGACTGTGGTCGTATATGTGGCTACCCCAACGCTTATCGAGATGATGATGGACGCTATCCGTCAGGCTCTGCCTAAAGGTACAGAGCTCACCGTACTTACCGCCTTGGGTGGCTTTACTATCCGCTTTAAAGTGGCACTCTTTTTTGGCGTGATTGTCTGCACGCCTATCATCGTTTGGGAGATTTTTGGTTTTGTGTTGCCGGCTCTCAAGGAAAGAGAACGTCGCTGGGTAGTTCCTACCTTTATGATTATGGTTTTTCTTTTCTTCTTGGGCATGGCTTTTTGTTATGCGGTGATTTTGCAGGCGGCGTTTGGCTGGCTGGTTGAGCAAGCAATCGAGATGAACGCTAATGTCGTGGCAGAGGCCACCGACTACCTTAACTTGATGATGCTGCTTGAAGTTGCGTTCGGTGTGACCTTTCAGTTGCCGCTCTTCGTTTTTTACCTGTCAATTTTGCATGTTATTCCCTACAAAGCTTTCCGCGAAAACTGGCGCTATGTCTATGTAGGCCTGTTGGTATTGACCGCCTGCTTTACCCCTGATGCATCACCTATGACCATGCTGCTGATGTATTTCCCCATGGTACTTTTGTACGAGATTGCTCTTGCAGTTGCTCGACAAGTTATTACGGTGCGCGATGGCAAAGCAGCGCTTAAGTGGAGTCGCGAAGATTACGAGGAACATCAAGACGAGCTCGAAGCTCGCAAACTCGCCCGGCAGGAAGCTGAGCAACAAAAAGCTCTTGCAAAGAAAAAGTCCTAAGTCCAGCTTTGTAGAGGACATTATCAAGAAAGGCTCAGAAGCTTGATACTAATTGTCACCGAGAAAAATGATGCTGCCCAACAGATTGCACGATTGCTCTGTGACATTGGCAAGCCAAAGCCAGATAAGGTTTACAACACGCCCATCTACCGTTTTAGTCATGATGGGCATGACTGCGTAACAATTGGTCTACGTGGGCATATTATGGCGCCTGATTTTCCGCCGGCATTGAGGTTTAATCAGCGTGAAGGTTGGTATGCAGAAACTCTTTCAGGCGAGCATTTAGCTGCGGATTTGCCCGATGGCTTGGATCGTCCACCCTACACGAGCAAGCGTAAACCTTACCTCGCTGATGGCATCGATATCAAAGGCTGGAAGGTCCCCAGTCTCCCGTATTTAGTTTGGGCTCCTATCGAAAAACAGCCTGCTGAAAAAGAAATCATCCGTGCGCTCAAAAATCTTGCGAAGAAGTCCGATGCCATAATTATTGGCACAGACTTTGACCGCGAAGGTGAGCTTATTGGATCAGATGCCTTACGGCAGATGCAGCAGGTAGCCCCAGAAGTTCCTGTATCTCGTGCACGTTATTCAGCCTTTACCAAATCTGAGATTGACCACGCCTTTGCCAATTTGGTACCGCTTGACCACGATCTCGCAGATGCGGGTGAGAGCCGCCAATATATTGATCTTATCTGGGGCGCCGTGTTGACTCGTTACCTCACGATGGCACACTTTGGTGGCTTTGGAAATGTGCGCTCGGCTGGTCGCGTGCAGACACCTACCCTTGCGCTGGTAGTTGAGCGTGAGCGCGAACGTCAGGCGTTTGTTCCCAAGGATTATTGGGTCATTTGGGGTATGGCGCATCGCCAGCAAGATGATGTTGAGAGTGCTTTTCGTATTTCTCATCCGGGCACCAAAGAAGGTCGCTTTTGGGAAGTGGAGCTTGCAGCTGAGATTTTTGCACGTGTCTGTGATGCCAAGGAAGCGACGGTTAGTACTGTGAGCAAAAAGACACGTACCGTGCGTCCACCAGCGCCTTTTAATACAACCTCACTGCAGGCAGCGGCGGCATCAGAGGGTCTTTCTCCTTCGCGTACTATGCGTTTGGCAGAGTCACTCTACATGGATGGCCTGATTTCCTACCCTCGCGTTGACAATACGGTTTATCCGCGCTCGCTTGATTTGCGTGATGTCGTAAAGACTCTTTCGGCTGTGCCTAACTACCGTCCGACGTGCACAGAACTGCTTGGCAAATCAAAGCTGACTGCCACCCGTGGAAAGCAGGAAACTACCGACCATCCGCCTATTTACCCTACTGCGGCGGCGGATCCTCATAAGCTCCAGCCAGCCGCGTGGAAGCTCTACAACCTTATTGCGCGGCGCTTTTTAGCAACGCTGTCTGAGGCTGCGATTATCGAAGATACCAAGGTAAAGCTTGATGTTGCAGGAGAGCCTTTCCGCGCGTCAGGATCGGTGCTGGCAAAACCAGGCTTTCGTGCCATTTATCCTTATGGTCTGCGCAAAGACGAGCAGTTACCCAGTCTTGCTGAGGGGGATGTGTTGTCGCTTGCGAGCATGAATAAGGATCACAAGCAAACCGAGCCTCCTGCGCGATATAGTCAAGGCAAACTCATTCAGGAGATGGAAAAACGCGGTCTGGGTACCAAATCCACGCGCGCATCGATTATTCAGCGTCTCTATGATGTGCGCTATCTCAAAAATGATCCTGTAGAGCCAAGCCAGCTCGGCATGGCGGTCGTTGACGCTTTGTCGCAGTATGCTCCACACATTACAACTCCCGATATGACCGCTGAGCTCGAAGGTGATATGACTCAGGTGGCCGAAGGCAGTAAGTCACAAGATCAGGTTGTTATGCATTCGCGGGCGCTTCTTGCCAGCATGATGGACGAGCTGATTGAGCACAAAGATGATTTGGGTGACCGTATTTCGGATGCCGTGACCGCTGATGCCAAGGTGGGTACTTGTCCTAAGTGTGGTCGCGATCTTGTGATGAAGCACTCGGCAAAGACTCGCGGCAGCTTTATTGGCTGCATGGGCTGGCCTGATTGTGATGTTACCTATCCTGTGCCAACGGGTCGCATTGAGCCGCTTGAGGGTGATGCAGGCATCTGCCCAGAATGTGGAGCTCCCCGCGTTAAGGTGCATCCCTTCCGTCAACGCGTCTTTGAAACGTGCGTTAATCCTGCTTGTCCTACCAATGTTGAGCCCGATCTGGTGGTGGGAAAGTGCAAGGCGTGCGCGGAGGCTGGTCGCCAGGGTGATTTGGTGGCGCATAAATCTGAGCGTACGGGCAAACGTTTTATTCGCTGCAGCAACTATGATATCTGCGGTACGAGCTATCCCTTGCCACAGCGCGGTAAGCTTGAGGCAACGGGTGAGACGTGTCCTGACTGCGGCGCACCGATGGTGGTGGTCAATACCCAGCGGGGTCCTTGGAAGATTTGTGTCAACATGGATTGTCCGAGCAAGGAAAAGAAACCCACGACTCGTGGGCGTTCTGCTGGGCGCAAGGCGAGCTCCACACGCAAGACGAGCAGTAAGAAGGCCAGCACTAAGAAGGCAAGCAGCAAAAAGACAGCCTCACGCAAGAGCTAGGAGATGGTCGCATGAGCGGCTTGTTCATAACGCTTGAAGGTCCCGATGGCTGCGGTAAGACAACGCAGACCACGCGCTTGAACACTGCTCTTCTTGAGGCTGGGTATAGCGTATGCCGTCTACGCGAACCGGGTGGGACGAAGGTTTCCGAAAAGATTCGTACGTTGTTGTTGGATACAGCAAATGCGGGTATGTGCTCTGAGTGCGAATTGTTGCTCTATGAAGCCTCGCGTGCGCAGTTGGTACACGAGGTAATTGAGCCCGCGTTGGCTGCGGATACCTTAGTACTTTGTGATCGCTTTTTTGATTCGACGTACGCTTATCAAGCGGGTGGTCGAGGACTTTTGGATTCATTGGTGCGTCAGGCTAATACACTGGGTAGTCTTGGGCGCAAGCCCAACAGGACGCTGGTGTTAGACATGCCCGTTGAACAATCCTTTGCCCGCGCAACTGCAACGGGCGTTGATCGCATGGAGGCGGCAGGTTTAGAGTTTCAGCAGCGCGTGCGTTCTGCGTACGTAAGGCTTGCAAAAGAAGAGCCCAAACGTGTCAAACTTGTGGATGCCACCGGCAGCCCAGAAGAGGTCTTTGCCCGCGTGTGTAGGGCTTTAGCAGATTTGCTTCCCCCGTTGGCGGAGGCAAGAGATGAGTGAGTTTGCATCCCCACTACCTCCGGCTTTACAACAAATTCAATGGAATATCCAGGTGCGAGATTTTCTTGCTTTTGCCGTATCACATGAGTATGTATCGCATGCGTATTTGTTTGTGGGTCCTGCGGGTTCGGGTAAAACGGAAGCGGCGCTGGCCTTGGCGCAGTGCGTCGTCTGTCCTTGTGGGGGAGACGGTACGTGTCAGGAGTGTCAGCGCGTGGCACATGGTACGCACCCTGATGTACAAGTCATGAAACCTGAAAGTGCGATGGGATATTTGGTGTCACAAGCGCGCGAGCTGACGGCGCAGGCCGCGATGACCCCCGTGCGAGCCCAGCGCAAAGTTTATATTTTGCATGAGGCGGGCAAACTTGGTGGTGTCGCAGCAAACGCCCTGCTCAAAACTATCGAAGAGCCACCATCAGATGTGGTCTTTATTCTGATTGCGCGCTCGGTCGATCAGCTTTTGCCCACCATTGCCTCGCGCTGCCAGCAGGTATTCTTTCATGTGGCGAGTGAGCAGGACGCTTGTGCACTTATTCAGTCACAGACCGCTGCTGATGCTGTTGATGCACGTATTGCTCTTTCGATTGCACAGACGCCTTCAAAGGCGGCAGAGCTACTTTCGTCTTCCAAGCGTTGGGAAGCACGTACGCTTGCGATACACACGCTGGCGCAATTAGCCCAGCTAGACGATTGGGATATTTTGCTTGCTGCTCAGACGTTTGTTGAGGCAGCAGGTATTTCTCTTATCAAAAAGTCTTCCAAAAAAGAGAACAGTACGCTGACTGAAACAGAGAAAGAACGTATCGCTATTCGCAAAGAATATTTAAGCACCTCGGCTATTCATCGGCTTGACGATGCAGATAAGCGCGAACAAACTGCTCAAGCTCGTTCAGGTATTATGGAAATGCTTGCAGCTCTATCGTCTGTTTTTCGGGACGTTTTGCTGCGTTCGGAGGGGGTTGGTCAGGACATCGTCAATAGCGATGTAGCTGATGTGGTTGAGCAACTTGCCAGCGCATGTGGCACTGAAGGTGTTTTTGCTGCGCTTGACGCTCTCAATCATGCAGCGGATGACCTTTCTCACAATGTCACACCTCAGCTGGCCATTGAGGCCATGCTTTTGCGCATCAAGGAGGCGCTCATATGCCCACCGCGATCCCGGTAAAGTTTCGCTATGCAAGCTGTGATTTGCTTTTTGATCCTCGCCAGAGCGAGGCTATCGAGGGCGACCATGTAGTCTGCGAGACTGAACGTGGACTTGAAATTGGACTTACAACAGCTGACGCTCAGGATTATTCTGATGCCGATTTGCACGAAATTATTGGCGATACACCCTTGCGGGCGGTTATTCGTGTTGCAACAGAGGAAGATCTTGTTCGAGCAGACGAGCTCGCCGAGGATGCCGAGCGCGCGCTACCCATCTTTCGTCGTCTAGCCAAAGAAGACGGTCTAGACATGAAGCCCGTTGGAGTGGAATACACCTTTGACGGAACCAAGGCAGTTTGCTATTTTTCAGCTGATGAGCGCGTAGATTTCCGCCAGCTTGTACGTGACCTGTCCCATGAACTGCATTGTCGTATCGATATGCGCCAAATTGGCGTACGCGAGGAAGCAGCGCTGGTAGGTGGCTATGGCCACTGTGGCCAAGAGCTATGCTGTGCTCGCTTTGGGCATCAGTTTGAGCCTGTGTCGATTCGTATGGCAAAAGAGCAGGATCTGCTGCTGAACTCTGCCAAAATTTCAGGTGCCTGTGGCCGCTTGATGTGCTGTTTGCGCTATGAGTTTGAAGCATATCGTGACTTTAAGCAGCGTGCACCCAAGCGTAATGCCATTATTGATACACCGCTGGGTAAGGCAAAGATTGTCGAGTACAACACGCCCAAAGAAGAACTGGCGATGCGTCTTGAAAATGGCAAGACTATCCACATCAAGCTCGCTGATATGACCACGTCAGATGCTGCGGTCAAAAAGAGCGAAGAGCTTAATTGTCCTTGCCGCCCCGATACGGTAACGCGCGATATTTTGGAAAAGCTCAGTTCTCCCGATGTACAAATGGCTCTAGCCGAACTGGATCGCCAATATGGCGCTGACGCAGATGAGCAGGACTTTGATGAAAGTGACATTTTTGTGTCACAGAAAGCTCACCCGCGTTCTGCTGAAAAGAAAAATGAGCTTGAAGCAAAGCCTGTCGCAGCGGAGAAAAAAACAGCTCAGCCGCGTCGCCGTCGCCACAGAATTCAGGAAGTAGCTGAAACTCAAAATGGGCGTTCTGCTCAGGGTCACCCTACTGCTGGACGTCTTGCTTCAAAGAAAAAAGATAGCGAGCAAAATGTTATTGCGTCACAGACAGAAGCTCCCCGCAGGCGTCGTCGTCATCACAAGGCTGAGGGTGTGGAGGCACAGCCACAAACAAGGATAAATGCCAAGCAGTATCATTCGACTTCTGAGAGCAGTGGAACTAACCGTCGTCTCAGGCGCCGTCCGGGTGATCGTGGCGGAGCAGCTGATCGGCAGACGAGCAAGCCCCAGGGCGGCTTTGGTGCCGGTCGCAAGTCTAACAACAAGGGAAATTCTAATACGCAGCAGACTCCTCAGCCTCGCAAGCGCGTAAACCGTCGTCGCCATCGCGATGCCGGAAGCTCCAACCAAAACGATTAAGTAGTAGCTTGCGACGCGCATCTGTGCCTCACAAAGAGCAGCAGCGCATGGCGCAAGGAGTCTTTTGTGCGTTGCGTGTCGCAGAGTGCTATTTTGTTTTGGTACCGCGCTTAATAAAGGGGAAGCGTGCCTGTGATGGGGTCTATGTCGGATGCGCGAAGGGGCTCAAAGGCAAGGCAGGTATACGTTGCCTCGCCGTGGAACTCTGTGAGTCCTGCATCGCGAATGAGTGATACCAAAAATCCCTGTTCACGGCCTTGATGTGCGATCTCGAGTAACTCTTCTTCTGAATCAACATAGACGCAGACCTTGGCTACGCCAAAGCGAAACCAGTCAGTTAATGCCGATGGCTCACCTGCATCATCAAGGTCTGCCCAACAAGGCGTTTCCGTCTCGTCTACGTTGAGGTATACATCTTGGAGACGATTTTCGCGGGCAAGTGCCATCAACACGGCTTCGACGCAAGCATGACCTGCTTGAGCTGCAATTTTGCCTTTGCGCATCTTGAGGTCGCGGCGCATGACAATGAGTTGCTTGGATTTGTACGAAGACAAACTTTCCTCAGTAGCCATTAGTCCTCAATCTCAAGCAGTTCGATTTCAAAATTGAGGTCCTTACCAGCCATTTCATGATTCATATCAAAGGTGATGGTTTCTTTATCCATAGCACTCACTACGGCAGGATAGGCGACACCAGATTGCGAACCTAGCGACAGATGCATACCAACCTTGAGGTTTTCGGCACCCGGCAGACCTGCAATGGGGAAGGTCTGTACCAGCTCTAAACGACGGGGACCGTAGGCTTCAGCCGCAGGAATATGAACATTGCGAATTTCGCCAATTTCCATTTCGTTGACGGCAGCGTCAAAACCCTTAATCATCTGACCTGCCATGCACACAAAAGCGAGCGCCTCTCCGCGGTCGCGTGAAGAATCAAATTTTGTACCGTCATCCAATGTGCCCACATAGTGAACCTTGACCTTTTTACCTGCGTTGCTCATAGTCTCCCACCTTCGGGTCTGTATCCGTTTGCCCGTCTGCGTGTATAGTTGTGACCTACAGATTTGCTTTAGGTGCTATTGTCGTGCGGTATGGATTCTAACTGTCAAACAGAATGGCTGCCACTGACGACGGTAGTTGGTTATGAATATGTGGAGGTGATTGGGTGGCAAAGGACTTTATTGGAGTGCTTGATTCGGGCGTGGGTGGTATTAGCATCCTGCGCAAGCTTGTGCGCGAGCTGCCTTGCGAGGATTTTTGCTTCTTTGGCGACTCCGCACATAATCCTTATGGTGAAAAAACTGATGAAGAAGTGCGTACCCTCACACGCCACATCATTGCCCAGATGGTGGAAAATGGGGCAAAAGCGGTCGTAATTGCCTGCAATACTGCCACGAGTGCCGCTGCTAAGGCGCTGCGCAATGAATACGATATGCCTATTGTGGGTGTGGAGCCCGCGCTCAAGCCTGCTTGCGAGGTGCTGCCTCAGGGGCGCATTTTGGTGATGGCAACGCCTGTGACTCTGCGTTTGGACAAGTATCAGCAGCTTAAAAAAGACTGCCATAGTACGGCAGAAGTTATTGAGGCGCCTTGTGCAGGTTTGGCAACGCGGATAGAAAAAGGTCATCTTGATGATGCCGATCTGCATGCGCTGCTCGAATCGTTGATTGGGTGCTGGGCAGGCCAAATTGATGGTGTGGTGTTGGGCTGTACACATTATCCCTTTGTGACAAAACAAATTCGTGATGTCCTAGGGGAGGTGCGTTTCTTTGATGGCGCAGCAGGTACTGCGCGGCAGACGAGACATCTGCTTGAAATGCGCGGTCTGCTTAATAAGGGAAACCATCTAGGTAATGTCCAATTGAAATCCAGTCTTGATACTCCCGAACAAGCAAAACTTTATCGTTGGTTTTTTGAAGAAGCGCCTCTGTACTAGTGCCCCTACGCCCTTTTCCTACGTTTTAGCTGCAGATTTTGCATAACTCACCCTAACTAGGCGTATCCCATATAAATCACGGGGATATACTAATAGTTCAGCCTTTTGCTGTTGTTCTGCCGTGAGCAGGCATAAAGAGGGCAGAGGTAACTTGGCATATGCTTTTTTAAGGAAGGGGTGACGCGCAATGCTTACACAAGCAGCACTTAAAAAAGAAGTCAGACCTGCTGTGTTTGAGCGTGGGAGCATGATTGCGAGTTCACCTAAAACATTCTCTGCCCGTGCTTGCAGATATCGAGATAAAACAACTGATATTGCTGCTTTGGTGGAAAGTAGCTCAGGTTATGTTGACTATTATGAGACCAAAATTTTGGTCGATGAAGCAGCAGATCAGCTGCTGGACTATAGCTGTGATTGTCCTGCTGCTCATAGGTTTTCGGGTCCCTGCAAGCATGCAATTGCTTTGGGTCTCGATTATATTGAACGCCCCAATCTCTATGAGGGTCATGACGAAACTAAGCATGTGGCAACTTCGGCGCCTGTGGCAAATTTCCTTGATCGCAATCAGCGCAATTTACCTGTTGTATCAGCAGGACCAGTGGAACCTCCTGCAACTTTGCAGCTTAAGCCTACATTGGTAACATCTCTGACCTCAGGCGAGATGTTTGTTCGTTTTCATATTTCGGGGTCGCGCGGAGGGTATGTAGTCAAAAATCTCGGTGACTTTGTTGATGATGTACGGGCTGCCAATGTTGTCAGCTATGGCAAAAAGCTGACTGCTGTTCATGATGAGACGGCTTTTGAGCCCGATTCCTGGGACTTAGTGCAGTGGTTAGTTCGTGCCGTTCAAAATCGCCGCAGTTATGCGGCAGAGCGTGTGTATGGTCGCTATTACGGTGGAGTGGGTGCGAGAAGTGGTGCAAGTACCGCACGTGAGCTGCGCTTATCTGCTCCTGAGCTTGACGAGTTTATTGCTTTGCATAAAGGAAGATCACTCGATCTGCTTATTGAACGCGATTATGAAGCGGGGACAAGCAGGGCTCAAGCAGGCGAATTGCGTAACTTCCTTGTAGAGGAAGGCGACCCTGATGTGCAGCTAGAAGTAAAAGATACGGGTGATGGTACCTATGAGCTGGTACGCTCTGATAGCGGACTAGGCTTTTTTGTTTCCGAACAGCATGCCTATGCCTTACAAAATGACAAGCTCCTCATTTGTTCTCCGCGTATCTTTGAGCTCAAGGATTTTATCCAGACGGTGTATTGCAGCTCCGAATCTAGGCTTAGTCTTTCCGCTGAAGATGCTCCTCGCTTTGCGGCGACCGTCTTGCCGCAGCTTCAAAAAAACCTCGGTACCACAGCTCCTGCTGCGCTTGAGGCACTTAAACCGGTCGCTTGTGAGTTGATATTTCTTCTTGACCACGTCAATGGTTTAGTAACGCTTGCTATTATTGCGTGTTATGGTGACCAAAAAGTACCGTTGTATCCTGCTCGTCCCGATAGTGATCGCGATTTGCGTCGCGATCTTGTTGCAGAGGCTTCGGCACGTCAGTTGGCCTCGCGCTATTTTGTGCCTAATGTTGCCGCCGTTGTTCACGATGCTGCGTGGACTTTGTCCTCACGAGATACAGAGGCTTTGGCGCGTTTGGTGTTTTCGGGCCTTGGGCGCATGCGTGTTGCAGGAGAGCTACATACAACTCCTGCTTTTGATCAACTCATCTCTTTTGCGCGCCCCGTTATTCATTGGGGTGCAACGGTGGATTCGGGGTTGATTCGTCTCTCTGTTTCGGCTGACGATCTGCCTCTCTCTGAACTGTATGCTCTGCTTGCTAGCTATCGCAAACGCAAAAGTTACCATCGCCTGTGCGACGGGAGTCTTTTGGACATTTCTCACTTGGATTTATCTGAAGCTGCCGCACTGGTGGATGAACTAGGAATATCCGCTGGACAGTTGGGCACAGGTAATGTGGAGTTGCCTTCGTACAAGGCGTTTCTCCTTAATAGTATTTTGCATGAGGAGGACAAAGACCAATCCTTTGAGCAGTGGATAGAGGATTTTGAAAATATCAATCCGGCGACCTATGTTGCGCCTGCGGCTTTGGCGCAGACGCTGCGCCCCTATCAACTGAGGGGATTTCAGTGGCTCTCTGCCCTTTCTGATATGGGATTTGGCGGCATCCTTGCTGATGAGATGGGCCTAGGCAAAACAGTGCAGATGATTTCGTTGTTGCTTGCACGCCGTGGACGGGGGAGAAGTCTTGTAGTTTGTCCTGCTTCGTTGGTTTATAACTGGCAAGAAGAATTTGAAAAATTTGCACCAGATATGGATATTGCTGTAGTGGCAGGCACAGCTCAGCAGAGGTTTATGCAGCGTCATGAGATGGGTCATGAGGTCCTTATTACCAGCTATGACCTGCTGAGACGTGATATCGAAGACTACGTAGACGAGACGTTTCAATGCGTGATTTTGGATGAGGCTCAGTATGTCAAAAACCATCAAACCCTGGCAGCGCGAGCGGTCAAGACGCTCAAAGCTCGCCATCGTTTTGCGTTGACGGGCACCCCTGTTGAAAACCGCCTGTCTGAGCTTTGGAGCATTTTTGATTTTCTAATGCCTGGACTCTTGGGCAGTTATGAGCGTTTTCGTGAGCGCTATGAGCAGCCAATTGTGGCAGGAGATGCAGAGACTGCTGCTCGACTCAAGGCAGCAGTTGGGCCTTTCATCTTGCGACGTCTTAAACGCGAGGTTTTGCTTGATCTGCCTGATAAACTTGAGACGCCCATTTTTGCTCGTATGGAAGACGAACAAAGCAAGCTCTACCATGCACATGAACAAGCGCTTCGTCTTTCGTTAGAAAAGCAAAGCGATGCGGGCTGGAACAAGAAAAAGATGCAGGTTTTGACTGAACTCATGCGTCTTCGCCAACTCTGCTGTGATCCTCGACTGGTGTATGACGATTATAGAGGCGACAGCTGCAAGATAGATATGATTTGGGATTTGATATCCACCTCTATTGATGCAGGGGCCAAGTTATTGGTGTTTTCTCAGTTCACAAGCTTTTTGAGTCTGATTGCAGATAAACTTGACAAAGAGCAGGTGAGCTTTTTTGAACTAACGGGGTCAACTCCCAAAGATGAACGCATACGTCTTGTGGGGGAGTTTAACCGTGATGATACGCCGGTTTTTTTGATTTCTTTACGTGCGGGCGGAACAGGCCTTAACT
The DNA here is from genome assembly GCF_900078545.1 of Olegusella massiliensis. GTDB lineage: Bacteria > Actinomycetota > Coriobacteriia > Coriobacteriales > Atopobiaceae > Olegusella > Olegusella massiliensis. Next base: position 488,426 of record NZ_FLLS01000002.1, on the reverse strand, counting down.
TGGTGGGCGCCCAGGTAGTAATTCATGCTGATCCTTGGTGGAATGTTGCTGCTGAAGATCAAGCAACTGACCGTGCTCATCGCATTGGCCAACGCAGTGATGTGACCGTCTATAAGGTCATATGCAAAGGTACCATTGAGGAGCGTATTGTTGCTTTGCAAGCCAAAAAGGCCGACCTTGCAGATGCGATAGTGGGTACGGGTGGCGGCATGGGTCTTGCATCGCTTGCCCGCGAAGACCTCATTGATTTGTTGGGTTAGGGTAGGTTGGTTAGCGCGCAAGTATAAAGAAGGGCAGTATGCCAAGAAATAGCCAACAGAGCTACGCCGAACGGTGCGAATTGCGCCGACAGCACCGTGAGGCGGCACGACGCCGCCAGCAGCATCGTCGCATTGTGGGCGGTGTGATCTGCACTGTATTGGCAGTTGTGGTGTCCGTGGCTTTTGCTTGCGTAAGAGAATGTAGGCAGGGGAGTACGTCACGTCTGGGCGTAGGCTCTGCTTCATCTGCATCTCAGGACAAACAACTCAGTGCTGCCGAAAAGCGTATTGAGACGGTGCGTAAACGCGCCTCGCTTAACTGTACGGGTAAGGCTCCAAGTCAGCTGACCGACCCTCTTGATTATGCAAAGCTTGGCAAAAAGCTCATGCAACATATTGCGCATAACTGCGCCTCTTGGGAAGATTTTTCCAATGCGGAGAGCTTTTCGTATCGTGCGCAAAAGGATGCTGAGGGTAAAACTGCGCCGTATATGATTGCTATCAATCGCGCTGCCAATACGCTCACGGTACTGACGTTAGATGCTGATAATAACTACACACAGCCCTACATGGCAATGGTGTGTGCAACGGGTACCTATACGCCACTGGGCTATTTTCATACGCCCGAGCGTTATCGCTGGGCAGCGTTGTTTCAGGATGTATTCGGTCAGTATGCAACCCGTATTGACGGTGACATTTTGTTCCACAGCGTTCCTTATCTGTCTGAACATGAAAATGACTTGGAATATCAAGAATTTAATAAGCAGGGCAGCGCAGCTTCCCTGGGTTGTGTGCGTTTGCAAGTTTGCGATGCCAAATGGATTTATGACAACTGCCCGCTCGGAACTCCCGTAGTTTTTTATGATGATGCAGATCATCCTGGCCCGATGGGCAAGCCTGGCACGATTGCGCTTGACGAAAACGATGATAATCCTTCAAGTGCTACCTTCCGTGGTTTTGATCCTACTGACCCCAGCGAAGCAAATCCTTGGAAAGAGACGTTTCGTACGGGTACCGCAATCCGTTCCGATGAGGCAGAAAAAGCGCTGAAGCACTATACCAAAGAGGGAGACGCAGCATGATTGTGCTAGGAGCGCTGCTTAATGGCATAGAAGCGCTGGTAGGAGCTTTGATTGGTCTGGCATTTAAGAGTCACGTATCCAATGATTTGGGAGACTTCTTGCTCAAGGGTCAGGGCTTGTGTGTAGTTTTGGTTGCAGTGCAAGGCATGGCAGCTAAGGGCGGCACTATCGTTGTAGTGACGCTGGCTGTGGCATTGGGTGGCGTAATCGGGTGGATGTTAGGGATTGACGCTGCGGTACATCGCCTGGGCGATTGTGTGCAGGCGCGGCTGGACAAAGTGCTGCCCACAGACGGCCAGCTTGGAAGCTTTTCTGTAGGTTTTGTCAATGCGACCTTATTTTGCTGTACAGGTGCGATGGCAATTGTGGGATCTCTTGCGTCGGGTTTATCGCTGGATCACAGTACCCTTATTGCAAAGGGCATCATTGACCTTGTAGTTTGCATTCCCATGGCAGCATCAATGGGTGTTGGCGTGCCCTTTGTGGCGCTTTCCTTATTTGTGTATGAAGGCCTCCTCTCCCTCACAGCTAGTTTGATTGCACCCTTGCTCACACAGGCGGTCATTGCCGAGATGTCGGTTACGGGGTCACTCTTATTGTTGGCAGTTGGCACTAATCTGCTGGGTATCACCCAGCTTAAGGTGGCAGATTTTTTGCCGGCATGTTTTTTGCCCATCGTGCTTGTTCCCTTAGTGAACTTACTGCCCTTGGTTTAGAGGTAGCTCATGATTCAAGATATTGGCAAGCATGCCTTTTCCAATCGTTATGTACCCAAAGAGCCTCAGGCACAAAGCATTGTTTTGTGTTGCCGCGCTATCGAGATTTTCTGTTATCTGACGGGCGAGAAATCCCAAGATAACTCAGGCGTTCGTTTGGGAGGCAATCTGGAACTACCACGCTTTTCTGATTTTTCTTGTAGTGCCGCCGAATTAGATTTGGTCTACCTCTTTTCAGTTGATGAGCAGGACTTTTTTCTTGCCCGTGCTGCGGATGCAGCAGAGGTGCTCATGTCTGAAGCCGGTGCTGCTGAAGGCTTTTCTTCCCCGCGCTTTTCTTGGGAAAGTATTCGTGAATTACGCTTTGCTTCTCCGCGCTGGTTGGCCTTTGCCGCAATTACGGGTCATCAACTGGCAACTTGGTATCGGAACAATCGTTTTTGCGGAGCGTGTGGCTATCCTACCGAGCTTGCCCCAAAAAGCCGCGAGATAGTATGTCCTGCCTGCGGAAATGTGATTTATCCGCGCATCAATCCAGGCGTTATTGTGGGGATTCTTGACCAAAGTCATGAGCGTTTATTGCTGACAAAATATGCTCGCGCACACTATCGCTACGACAATTATGCATTGGTTGCAGGTTATACCGAGGTGGGTGAAAGTTTTGAGCAAACAGTGCTACGTGAGACTAAGGAAGAGGTTGGGCTTGAGGTGAGCAAACTGCGTTATTGGCGTGGACAACCTTGGCCTTTCTCATCTTCTATCTTGGTGGGCTACTGGTGTGAGGCCACAAGAGATGATGTGACGGTGGATCATGGTGAGTTACGCAGTGCCGTATGGCTGCATCGAGACGAAATTCCCATGCCGCGCCGCGATACTTCAAGCCTTACCAATCTGATGATTTCTGCATTTGCGCAGGGATTCAATCCTTATGCCCCATAAGCGCTTGTTGGCGGCTCAACAAGTTTGGTCATACTCTTGGAATAAGTTACGTTAGCTTCACCCTCTGAATTTTTTTATGTTTATGAGCAATCGGTAGTAGGATAAGAACGTCCCCATCAGGAAAGTGGTGCAAATATGGCTTCATATGTGCTGAGCTGCTGCTCTACCGTCGACCTTCCACGCGAGTATCTTGATAGGCGCACTATTTCGTATGCATATTTTAATTTCCATATAGATGGGGTAGATGGCAAGGATGACTTTGGTGAGAGTCTGCCCCCTGCCGAGCTGTATGCCAAGATCTTGGCGGGTTCCGAAGCGCATACATCGCAGGTAAGTGTGGGTGGCTACGTTGATTTGTTTAAGCCAACGCTTGAGGCTGGAAAAGATGTTGTGCACCTCACTTTGAGCTCGGGAATTTCAGGTACCTACAACTCTGCGGTGACTGCGCGAGATTTGCTTGCTGAACAATATCCCGAGCGCAAGATTTATATTGTGGATAGCCTTGCGGCCTCTGCGGGTTATGGTCTGCTTGTTGACAAACTAGCCGACTTGCGTGATGAGGGCATGAGTGCCGATGAGTTGGTGGCGTGGGCCGAAAAGCACAAACTCGAGCTCAATCATTGGTTCTTCTCCACCGATTTGACCTTCTTTATCCGTGGTGGGCGTATCTCTAAGGCAGCAGGTCTTGTGGGTGGCATGCTCAAGATTTGCCCTGTGATGAATGTGGCACACGATGGTTCACTGGCTGTGGTCGAAAAGGTTCGTACCAAAAAACGTGCAGCTAATCGCGTTGTTGAAATCATGAAAGAGCGTGCTTTAGGTGGCCTCAACTACAGCGATAAAGTTTTTATTTCCAACAGTGAGTGTCTTGAGGATGCACATATGGTGGGCGACGTGATTGAGGAAGTGTTCCTCAAGATGAATGGCAAGGTTCAGTACAGCAATATCGGCAGCACTATTGGCGTGCACACAGGACCTGGTACCGTAGCCCTCTTCTACTGGGGTGAGCCTCGCTAACTTTCTCGCTGCGGGTCGCCTGTATGCTAAAAAGCGAAGTTCCCATAGATGGTTCATTTTTCGGCACCTATGAGCACAGATGGTTCGTTTTTCGAGTTTTTTGAAAATCTGACCAGATGTTTGGGACTGCGGTGGTTTTTGTGGACGGGCAGTCCGAAGTTTGAACCATTTGTAGTTTGAAACTTTGCAGTTTGAACCCTCTGTGGCAGCCTGTTTTTATGGGCCGCCAGCCTGGTTCTGTGTGCTTTTGCGCGGGACAAGAAGGTCGCTGAATGCCTTCTTGAGGCGTGAACATTACATCAGCTGTAAGTTCTATTTGCACCTATAGCTTTTTACAATGAAGCCAGGAGGTGCAAATATCATGAACGCTATTTTACAGGTTGAAAGTCTAAAAAAGTATTATGGAAAGGGCTCCTCGGTGACCAAGGCCCTCGATGGAGTCTCCTTCGAGATTATGCCAGGAGAGTTTTTGGGCATCATGGGCAGTAGTGGATCGGGAAAGTCCACGCTTCTTAATTGCCTAGCGACCATCGTAAAACCGAGCGCAGGCACCATTACCCTCAACGGTACGAATATCGCTACATTCAATGCAGATGCACTTTCTGATTACCGAGGAAACAAGACAGGCTATCTCTTCCAGAATTTTGAGCTTCTGGATAATCTCACGGCACAAGAAAATATTCTGCTTCCGCTCTCCCTTCATGAAATCCCCGAGCAGGAGAGTATGAAGCGCCTGCAGACGCTGGCAGAGTACCTGGATATCAGCTCAGTGATGGATAAGTTCCCCTCACAGATGTCTGGCGGGCAAAAGCAGAGAGTGGCGGCGGCGCGTGCCTTGATTTTGGATCCAGAAATCGTCTTTGCCGATGAGCCAACCGGCGCACTTGATTCAAAGAACGCGCGCACCCTCATGGAAAAACTTACCCAGATGAATAGCGATTTTCAGACCACCATCCTCATGGTGACTCATGACAGCGCCTCTGCCAGTTTTTGCAGCCGTATCCTCTTTATCCAGGACGGCAAGCTCTATCACGAGCTTAGGCGAGACAAGCCCAGAGAGTCTCAGGAAGATTTTTATCAGAGGATTCTAAAGGTTATGGCGGGACTGGGAGGTGAACCGTATGTTTTCTAAGCTAGTTGCTCGAAATAGCCAGAGGAATCGAAAGAACAACGCGCTCTACTTTAGTTCAATGGTCTTGTCGGTTATCTCTTTTTATATCATCTTGTCCCTCTCGCATCAGGACGTCATTAGCTTTTTGACAAAAATGGAAAGCGATGCGGTCAATCGCCTCTTGGCCATGGTGCCCCTGTTTTATGTCTTTACCCTTTTCATTTTGCTGATGCTGGTTTATTTTGCGTCCAGTATACAGATGGAAAGAAGGAGTCATGAGTTTGGCGTGTATCTGACTCTGGGGATGAAACGCAAAACGTTGTTTCGCATGATTTTGATGGAGGATGTCAGGGACAGTTTGATTGCGCTTGCCATTGGACTTCCGATTGCGGTGATTCTGTCTGAAGCTATCAGTCTCGTAACGGTAAAGCTCATTGGCATCGGAATCGTGGGACATCGTTTTACCCTGTCCTTCTCTGCGATTCTTTTTACCGTTATAGGCTTTTCCCTGGTGAAATTGCTGGCAATACTGGTTCTCAGCAAGCGCGCGGTAAGCAAAGAAATCGGTGAGCTACTTTTCTTTGAGCCTGTCGGAGCAAAAAAACAAATCAATCAGAAAGCATGCTTTATTGCTTTCATATCCTCAGTGGGGTGTCTTGGTCTTGCTTATTATTTGGGTCTTTCTGAGCATATGTGGGAAAATCTCATATTCATGTTCCTTGTTCTTTTTAGTGGCACGCTTGGCACCATTCTTCTGTTCTATGCACTGCGTTTTGGCATTGAATGGGTGATGAAGCACTCAAAAAAGAAGAAACTACACGATTTCAATTTCCGCCAAATACAGGAAGGAATCGTTTCTCGCTCCACCTTGCTGGCGATTTGCTCGCTTCTCCTGTTTTCTGCCTTTTGCCTGGCAGGATATGGCAGTGCAGTAGCATCTCAGTACATTCAAGAGGACGACCACGTACTGGACTACACCTTCTGGCCCAATGAGACAATGGGCGTGCAGGACATTCGTCAGACCCTTGCCTCAAAGGGGTTGGACGGGTCCTTCCAGGCTCTGATGGAGATCAAGCTGGGAAGCGCCTATCAGAGCAGCGGTGACAGGTCCCCCATTGACCCTTCAGCGCTCAATGCCTTGGTGTCTCAGATGGATGACCAGCAGTTTGTCACCCTGATGTCCTCTGTGAGTGGTGATGACAATCTGATATCTGAAAGTGGCTATAATGAGCTGCTCAAAGCCGCGGGGAAAAAGCCGCTCGAGCTGGGGGACCACCAGCTTGGTTTGTACCTGGGAACCGTTTTATTTGACAATACAAAAGTCGTACAGAGTTTCAGCAAACTATTAAAAGGCGGCGCGACGGTGTCGATTGCGGGTGTGAACTATTCGATTGATCCCGCTGTCCAGCAGACAAATTTTGTGACAGATCGCATCATCAATATTGCCTTTGCTTGGATAGTGCCAGATGAGCTTTTTGATCAGCTGACGGCAGGGGAGTACAGTAGCTATCTCGGAGGCGTCCTGCAGTCCAAGCTCGTGGAGGAAAAAGGGTTGATGATGGCGATTTCTGACATCAACACTCAGTTGGCAGGAACTGGCCTTTCCTATGAAAGCTATATTCAAAATGCTGGTAGGCAGATTTTCTACATCGTCTCATCGGCATATCTCACGCTCTATTTGGCAACAATCTTCTTGATTATTGGAAACACCATCATCGGCATTCAGTTTTTGATGGAGCAACAAAAGGCACACCGGAGGTATCAGTCACTAATTCATTTGGGTGCAGATTACAAGACCTTGTGTCGTGCGGCAAATGCCCAGATTAATGGCTACTTTGGGATTCCGATTTTTGTGGCACTCTTAAATGCTGCATTTGGAACCAAAACGCTCTTCCAAGGGATACTTCCATATTCATATCGCGAGCAGAGCGGAAAACTCCTTATCATTGTTGCCATCATCCTTGTGCTCATTGCTATTGTAGAAGCAATCTATATCAGGGTAGTAAAGCAGAGCAGTAGTCAATACCTCTGGACACTGATGAAGCCAGCTCGGGAGGAATAGGCGAGGGACTGAAGTCTATGGCGAAACGCATTGCAATTGTCGAAGATGAGCCTATGATTCGCAGGGAACTTGAGACCATGCTACAGGCAGCAGACTATGTGGTCGAATGTATCCAAGACTTTCACGGTGTGTCCGATCAGTTGCTATGCCTTTCGCCGGACTTAGTTCTGCTTGATATAAATCTTCCTGGGGAAAATGGCTTCCAGATTTGTCGGACTCTCAAGAAAAAGAGCACCATCCCTGTTCTTGTGCTTACCTCCAGAGATCAGTTGCAAGACGAGCTGCAAGCTCTTGATTTGGGTGCAGACGAGTACCTTACCAAGCCCTTCCGAAAAGAAAGACTGCTTGCAAGGATTTCTAATGTATTGAAGCGCTATGAGGGAAGAAAAAACCTGCTTGAAGGCGAGCAGTTCCTCCTCGATCGCCATACGTATACGCTGTATTTCAACGACCAGTCTGTGGTTTTGCCAGGAAACCAAGGAAAGCTTCTAGAAAGCTTTCTTTTGGCAGAGACGCCTTATCTAAGCAAAAAGGAGCTATCGCAATCACTGTGGGGAACGACGGAGTATATCGATGAAAATGCGCTCCACGTGAATATTACGCGTCTGAAAAAGAGGTTAAAAGACTTGGGAATTCCTCAGCATATCCAGTATATTCAAGGCAGAGGGTATACCTTGGTGAAGGATGACCAAGATGCGTGAACTCAAGCACATCAAGCCCTATCTTCCGTGGCTACTGACGATTTTAGCGGTCGATGGATTCTGCATCTTTCTTCTTTGGATGGCAGATATTGAAGCCTTGACTGCTTTGATGGGCTTGATTGTCTTGGCGACCCTTGTCTTTTTTATCGCCATTTGTCTCCTTCTGATGAGAAAAGAAAAGCAAAAAGAAAAAGTCCTGCTGCGCTATTTGGACGACCCAAGCTCAGCAGAGAACCTCGATAGCCTCTACGACTTGTATGGTGCAGAAAAAGAAGAGGTTCTAAAGAAGCTTTTCAATAGCTTTCAGCAGAAGAACGAATTGATTCAGCAGAGCATGAGAGAGCAACAAGACTATGAGGACTACGTAGAAACATGGGCGCACGAGATAAAATTACCCCTTTCGCTGCTCACGATGATTCTTGATAATGACGATGGAACTATTCCGCCGGAACTCTTTTTCAAACTGGACTATATCTGCAATGAAACACAGCGCTATGTTTCCCAAATTCTTTTTTACCACCGCATAAAGAGCAAGAAGAAGGACTACTTGTTCCAAGACATCTCTCTGTTGGGCTGTGTTGAGGAAGTCCTTGCGGACTATGGGTCATCGTTGAGAGAAAAAGGGTTTCAGCTGAGTTATGATCCCGTGACTTTGGACGTTCGCGTGTTCACGGATCCGAGAGCTCTGGAATTTATCCTCCGCCAACTGGTGAGCAACTCAATCAAGTATGCCGGAGCGTTGCCTGTTCTTTCTTTTCTTGCAACAAGAGAAGCCAGAGGACGCGAAAACGGAGTGTTGCTGCGGATTTCCGATAATGGCCAGGGCGTAAAAGAATGCGATCTCCCGTACCTCTTTGAACGGGGATTTTCTGGCGATTCCGGTGAGCTACGAAAGAAATCCACCGGTATGGGGCTCTATTTAGCAAAACAGCTTGCAGATGATATTCATATCCAGCTTGAAGTAGATTCAAAGTGGGAAGAGGGATTCACCGCAAGCTTATTTATTAATGATTAGTCATAAGGAACATATAGCAACTCGAAAATATAGCAACTCACTCATTTTCTCAGGTGCGCAGCAGAACTAAATGGTGCTGTTTTTATGAGATTGGTGTCAGCTTTTCGCTGTACGTTCGTATATGCAGTGAGGATGCGCAGCCTACAACGACAAGATGCGAAAGGAGGGATGAGATGCCCGAAGAGTATGAAATGTCTAGCATTGAGGCTCGCCGCTTGGTGGATTTATATGCTGACCTTATACTTCGCCTTGCTGCAAGTTATTTGGGTCAGATAGCAGATGCGGAGGATATTTGTCAGGACGTCTTGCTCAAGCTGCTGTTGCGTTATCGACGTGACCAGGCATTTATGGATTCTGAACACGAACGTGCGTGGGTTATCAGGGTCACCATTAATGCCTGCAAAGATCAGCTCAAAAGTGCTCGGTATTCGCGCGTTGATTCTCTCGAGGCCAAGCGTGAATCCATAGGATGGGATATCGCAGCCCCCGAATATATCGAGCAAAGCCCCGCTTCCAGCAATGTGTTAGCCCAGCTTCAACAACTGCCACCAGCGTGGCGCATGGCAATTTACCTGTACTACTACGAGAACCTTTCTGCACGTCAGATTGCAGAGATGACCGAAAGCGGTGAAGCCGCAGTTACGGCTCGTCTTAGCCGTGGGCGCCGCCGCCTACGCAAGCTTTTAGAGGGGGATGCACGATGAGTACCCAGTTCCGCACATCTATGGACGAGTTGAAATTCTCTGAGACTGCAAAGACTCAGATGGCAGAGCGTCTTGTCGCTCAAGCAGAGCAGATTGAACAGCGCACGTCGCTGGATTTCCAGCAGAATTTTGCGCAGAAAGTGAAAAGTAACGTGATTCCCTTTAAGAAAAAGTCCCATGCCTTGCCACGCCTTGCGGTCGCTGCTGCTTCCGTAGCTGCACTTCTTATCGCAGGCACTGGCGTTGCTGTTGCTACAGGCATCGTCCGTATTAATCCCTCCCTTGCCGCAGCTCAACTCTTTGGAAAAGAGGTAAAGACCGAGATTGTCAACAAGATTGGTCGGCCTATCGGTGCCTCAGTGAGCAACAATGGCATGACCGTTACCGCTGACTCCATTATTGGCGATGACAGCTGTTACGCTATTGTGTTTTCACTGAGTAAAGATGACGGTAGTGCCTTTGACATCAAGCCTAACAACTACGGTCAGCTGCCTTTAGGCTTTGAGGAGGACAACACGGATCTCAGTACGGGTTTGGTAACGCTTGAACCTGTAGTGTACGGACAATACGGTTCTTCCTATTTCTACGATGCAGATCCCAGCGATAACTCCATCCAGTATGTCGTACAGATGGCAACGGACGGCAAGCTTACTGGAGCCACGATGGATGTTCACCTTAAAGACCTTACTCGCACGGGTGAAGGCGCGGACAGGACTACGGTGCAAAAAGGTACGTGGGATTTGCACTTCAAGATGGATTATGAGAATACGGGTCACAATCTCAAAAAGGCAAGTAAGTTTACCTACAACGGTCATACCGCTGAGCTTTGCTCTGGTAGCTTGTCTCCTGTGGCGTTGAGTCTTGAGTTCACCACCGATGACCGTATGGATGATTTTAGCAATGTACCTAGTGGCAAAGCTCCCGACAAGATGAGCGCTCAACAGACCAGCTATCTCGAGATGCCTATTGAATTGACGATGGTTGATGGACAGGTTATTAAATTTAAGAGCAATGGTGGTGGTGTGATTGATCGCAACGCTGATAAGCAGCGGGTCAAGACTTCTCTCTGGCTTCCTCAAATCATTGACGTGAATGATGTTGCTTGTGTCAAAGTAGGCAATACGGTCATTCCCTTTGCATAGGTCAAGCAAAACCACAACGTTACGCATAATCGCCCGTTGTTCGTAACACAACTGTTTGTAACAAAGAAGTGCGCCGACGGTTTGCCAGCGCACTTCTTGCTTTATATAAATTCCACCAGGCTACATCGTGTGTGTGGAAAAGAGAGGTTCATCTTTCCAGAGGATAAGAGGATGAGCGGGGTCAGTTTTTCGTGCAGCAAGAGTTGCGGGTACATCAATGAGTCTTTGATTAGAAGAGCCGCGAAAACGGAGGGTAATATCTTTTTTTGCTTGGACAAATGGTCCGTCTACTAGCACATCCAAGCAAGAAACAAAACGCTCAGTCACCTCGGTTACCGGCGAGATCCCCAGCTTGTCATAGGGAGGGTGCGGCGTGTCTTCACCCATAATTTCTTCCCACGTAAAGCCTGAATATGACCAGATAGTCTTGCGTGGACATTCGCGGCGCACGCGCTCAAGAAAACCTACCAAACCACGTTGATTGGCTGGTTCGAAGGGCTCGCCCCCCAAGAGGGTGAGGCCTTGGATATAGTCTGGCTTGAGGCTATCGATAATCTGCTGCTGCACTGCCTCATCAAATGGATTGCCATATTCAAAAGACCAAGCCTCAGGATTAAAGCAAAACGGACAGGCGCGACGGCAGCCAGATACAAACAGCGTTGTTCTTACGCCAATACCGTTGGCAATATCGCAGTATTTGATAGTAGCGTAATTCATATGCTCTCCTGCCTCAGTCGTCACCAGCCACAAAGTATAGACCCAAAACTGATTTATACCTACTAGATGATGTGTTTTGTAATAATTCTTTTGACGTTGCCTGGGCATAGGGCTCAATGTCTTTGCAATGTAGTCCTTTGATTTGTCAGACCAATTTGAATGCCTGAAGTTAAGGAAATCTTTCGAATTTTGCTTCTGGTTCCTTAAAGGGTGGTCAGAAGATAATGTGCTCAAGCAATACAACCCTGTCGTGAAATGCCGTAAGCCAAGAAAGGAGGGCATATGGAAGCTATCTGCGAAGGGTCGGTATCTCAAAATGATGTAGTCTATAGAGGTGGCGTAACTCGCTATAGCCGCAGTGCCTCAACACTTCGGTCGTATCAGCGCCGTGCGCACCGCCGACATCGTCATCGTGGCTGGTTCAAGCGCGTTATCATTCTTTTTTTCCTTACTCTTACGTTCCTTGGGGCTATCTGTTTTCAACAGGGCCTGCTGCCCTGGCAGCGCCCTTCCAAGACTACTCCTGCCGAGCTTGTCAGTCTTTTTGAACGCAATCCCGAAGCACGCCAATTTGTTTTGGACTACGATAAACACCACAATGATCATCCAACTATTGATCTTTCGGAATACGCTCACAGTTCCATGGTTCCGCTCTTCTTGCAGTGGGATGAGCGCTGGGGCTATACCAACTATGCTGGTCAGTTTTTTGCGCTTTCTGGTTGTGGTCCTAGCTGTTTATCAATGGCATATATCTATCTTACGGGGGACACATCGATGTCGCCTCTTGCGATGGGCGAGTTTGCAACAGCTCAGGGTTATGCAGTCGATGGAGAGGGTAGTGCATGGGCGTTGATGTCTCAGGGCGCTCGAAAATTAGGTTTAGATGTGACCGAGATTCCCCTGCAAGAGGCACGTGTTAAGGCAAATCTTGAAGCAGGCAACCCCATTATTTGCATCATGGGGCAGGGTGATTTTACCAAGACTGGTCATTTTATTGTTCTCGCTGGTCTTAAGGAAGATGGTATCGTTGTGCGTGATCCCAATAGCAAAGAACGCTCCAATAAAATTTGGACCTATGACGAGCTTGAAGGTCAGATTCAAAATCTCTGGGTCCTGCGCAAAAGTCAAGTCTAACAAGCAGAACTTTTCGCCTGTTACCTCATATATCCTCATGAGAGAATAATCTTGTTCGTATTTCACCTGTTCTGCTGCAACGTTGCATTGAAATATAAAGGTCTATGTGAGAAAGAGTTCAGATGTATCGCATTCTTCTGGTAGATGATGATCATGATATTGTTGGTGCACTCAAGATTTATCTGCAAAATTCCGACTATGAGCTGCTTTGTGCCTATGACGGCAAGCAAGCTGTCGCAACGGTAGAGCAGGGGATTGAAGACAGCCGTCCCATCGATTTGGTTTTGCTTGATGTGATGATGCCCGTGATGGATGGTCCGGCGGCATTGGTACAAATCCGCAAGCTCAGCAATGTTCCGGTGATTATGCTCACCGCAAAAAGTGAGGACGCAGATAAGGTGCTCGGTCTTGATTTGGGTGCGGATGATTATGTCACCAAGCCTTTTGTACCTGCAGAGTTATTGGCGCGCGTACGTAGTGCACTGCGCCGATACAAGCGGCTCGGTGCCGCCAATCCTCAGGAAGAGGAGGCTGCCAGCACACTTGTGCTTGGCGGTATCGAACTCAATGATGCTGCAAAAAAAGTTAGCGTAGATGGCGAAGCGGTTGCGCTTACGCCCAAAGAATATGACATCTGCCATTTTCTCATGAAGCATCCTGGACGTGTCTACAGCCCAGCTGCAATCTACGAGGCAGTCTGGGGCGCACCTTCGTATGGCTGTGAAAATACCGTTGCTGTTCACGTGCGTCATCTGCGAGAAAAAATAGAGATTAACCCTGCCGAGCCTCGCTATCTCATGGTGGTTTGGGGCCGCGGCTACAAGATGGGAGGCGCACGATGAAGCGCAACAACCAGCAAATCCCCAATGAGCACGCTGGCGCTCTTTGGGTTTGGCTCATGTGCATTTTGGCAGTTATCAGCAGCTTTTTGTTGGTTCCTCTGGTTCATGCCTTTTTTGTCTATGCGACACACGGTATGACCACTTTTCCTGAGAGCTATTACGTTATTTGCACCCTTGATTGTGCACTCGTGCTCTTTATGCTCTTTGTGGCAAAGCATTGGGAGATGGCTGACGACATTAAAAGCGCTTGGTCATACCTTTGGCGCTGGGCTCTGGGATATGTAGCAGTCATAGCCGTAGTACTGTTTTGCGTATCCTCGGGTCTTTTTGTTGCGTTGCTGGTGTTAGCGCTGTGTTCTTTAAGCTTTGTGATGCTGGGTGAGCGCCAAGCCCGTCTTGATGATATAGGCAAAACAATTAAGTGTCTGGCTGCTGGCGATTTTACAGCGCAGGTGGATGAAAGTTTGATGCGTGGTGGTCTTCGCGAGCTTGCAAGCGATATCAACAGATTGGCGCACGTGAGCTCTGTGGCTGCAGATGAGCGGGCTAACGCTTTGCGCTTGAGCCTTGATGCCGAGCAGGATAAGGTGCGCGCCGAGCGTCTCCGTACTGAGCTTATTGCCAATGTGAGCCATGATCTCAAGACACCGCTGACTTCGGTAATCAACTATGCTGATCTGCTTTCTGCTGAGCTTGCTATTGCTCCAGAGGGTCGCGATGAAGACAAGCTTGAGGAATGCTCTGATGTGCTCGCTCGCCAGTCTGTGCGCCTAAGGAAGCTCATTGAGGATTTGATCGAGGCTTCAAAGGCACAAACAGGCAATATCTCAGTTGCACTGGCGCCGCTCGATGCTTCTGTGCTGGTAGCACAGGCGGGTGGTGAGTGGACAGAGCGCCTGAACAAGCAGAACATTCAGCTGATATGCACTACTTCTGATGAGCCACTGATGATTAATGCCGATGGCAGGCAGATGGGCCGCATCTTTGACAACATCCTTAGCAACGTGTCCAAGTATGCCATGGCAGGAACGAGGGCCTATTTCAGCGCTCAACCTTCAGCTGAGGGGGGAGTAGAAATTAGCTGCAAGAACATCTCTGCAACGCAGCTGAATATCAGTGCGGAAGAACTGCTGGAGCGCTTTGTGCGGGGAGACGCTTCACGTACGACTGAAGGCTCGGGCTTGGGTCTGTCGATTGCTCAGAGCCTGATGGAACTCCAAGGTGGAAGTTTGAAACTTGCAATAGATGCAGATCTGTTTTCAGTGACACTTCACTTTCCCAGTGCAGCCACAACTAGCGACAGCTCTCATGCGCTTGTTGCTTCTCCTGCGGCGTCTGCTAGTTCCACCGGCAGTGAATCTCGTACGGAGTAGCTTTTAGTAGCGCGGGTATGGGCTCTTGGCCTGTTTGATGAGATGGAAGCGGCAAGCCGCTTCCATCTAAGATGATGAAAAAAGCCAGGCAAGCAAAGCTTTCCTGGCTTCGAGTCGTGCAGGTGGATAACCGAACGTAGTAGCAGACAGACAGTGCGTCATGCTTTAGAGGTGCAACACGCGATCCTTAATCTCCTGTGTACGGCCTTGGTTCCAGAACTGGGTGCCAATATAGCCGCAGGTACGACGTGCCACGTTCATCTTGTCCTGATTGTGGTTGTGGCAGTTGGGGCATTCCCACACGAGCTTGCCATCATCATCGGTGACAATCTGAATTTCTCCGTCATAGCCACAAACCTGGCAATAATCGCTTTTGGTATTAAGCTCGGCATACATAATGTTGTCATAGATGAACTGCATAACGGCAATAACAGCCTCAAGGTTGTCCTGCATATTGGGAACCTCAACGTAGCTGATAGCACCACCAGGGGATAGACGCTGGAATTCGCTTTCAAACTGGAGCTTGGTAAAAGCATCAATCTTTTCGCCTACATGGACGTGATAGCTGTTGGTGATATAGCCCTTGTCCGTAATGCCAGGGATGATGCCCCAACGGCGCTGTAGGCACTTAGCAAACTTATAGGTGGTGGACTCGATAGGCGTACCGTAAAGACTGTAGTCAATATCCTCGGCAGCCTTCCACTCAGTACAGCGATCGTTCATATGTTGCATAACCTGTAGAGCAAAGGGTTTTGCCTCAGGATCGGTGTGGCTGCGACCAGTCATGAACTTTACGCACTCATAAAGTCCTGCGTAACCCAGCGAGATGGTGGAGTAGCCACTATAAAGCAGCTTGTCGATGGCCTCACCCTTGTTAAGACGGGCGAGTGCGCCATACTGCCAAAGAATAGGAGCTGCATCAGAAAGTGTGCCCACGAGGCGATCATGACGGCAACGCAGACCCTTGTGGCAGAGGTCTAGGCGCTCATCAAAAATCTTCCAGAACTTGTCCATGTCGCCACCAGAGGAAAGAGCGACATCAGGAAGGTTGATGGTCACAACACCTTGGTTGAAACGTCCATAGTACTTGGGCTTTCCCGGGACGTAGTTCTTTGCACGTGAGATGTTGTCATAGCCACCGTTAGCGCTGCGGTCAGGTGTCAAGAAGGAACGGCAACCCATGCAGGTATAGCAATCGCCGTTGCCTTCGGTCTCACCAGTGGAGAGCTTATATTCCTTCATCTTCTTTTCGGAGATGTAGTCGGGCACCATACGCTTTGCGGTGCATTTGGCTGCCAGTTTGGTGAGATAGAAGTAGGGTGTACCCTCACGAACGTTGTCCTCTTCAAGTACATAGATAAGCTTAGGGAAGGCAGGCGTAATCCAGACACCTGCTTCGTTGCGGACGCCTTGATAGCGCTGACGCAGTGTCTCTTCGATGATGAGCGCAAGGTCTTTTTTGGTCTGCTCATCGCGCGCTTCACCTAAATACATAAAGACAGTGATGAAGGGGGCCTGACCATTGGTGGTCATCAGGGTGACTACCTGGTATTGGATGGTCTGAACGCCGCGGGCAATCTCATCGTGGAGACGCTTTTCGACCATAATTTCGATTTGCTCATCTGACGCATCAAACCCGACAGATTCCATCTCGGCATAGACTGAGCGACGGATCTTTTTGCGGGAGATATCAACAAAGGGAGCAAGGTGCTCTAGCGAGATTGACTGGCCGCCATATTGGCAACTAGCAACCTGGGCAATAATCTGGGTTGCAATGTTGCAAGCCGTCGAGAAGGAATGTGGCTTTTCAATCATAGTGCCCGAAATCACCGTACCGTTTTGCAGCATATCGTCAAGATTGACGAGGTCGCAGTTGTGCATGCGCTGCGCGTAATAGTCAGAGTCGTGGAAGTGAATGATGCCTTCTTGGTGGGCTTTGACAACGTCTTCGGGCAACAGTTTGCGATCGGTGAGGTCGCGAGAAACCTCGCCTGCCATGTAGTCACGCTGAACAGAGACAACACTAGGATTCTTGTTGGAGTTTTCCTGCTTGGCTTCCTCATTGTTGGAATCAATCAAAGTCAAAATACGGTCATCGGTAGTGTTCTTTTGACGCTTGAGATTTTGTACATAGCGATAAATGATGTACTTACGGGCGACAGAGAAACGATCAAGCTTCATCAGCTGATCCTCAACAAAGTCCTGAATCTCCTCGACGGAGACGGTGTGAGCAAGCTGTTTGCATTCTTCCTCAACGTTGAGAGAAGCAAACTGAACCTCACGGTCGCTGAGACGCTCATCGGCAGGTACTTCTTTGTTTGCAGCAAGGATGGCATTGGTAATTTTTGAGAGGTCAAAGGCAACTTCACTACCATTGCGCTTGATAATTTTCATGCTTCACTCCTTGCTGAACGGCGCGCTATATTCACGCTTTTTGCCTGAGTAAATAATCTGAGATTCTAGTATACACAATCTATTGGGTATCTGATTGACAATCTACACTATATAATGTGGATAATTCCCAAAATACTGAAATCAAATGTTGATAGTTTGAAGAAAAGCGGTTGAAAAGCTCTGGAACCCCAGCTAGACGCGTGACGAAAACTTTTCTCGTGCTGCGATTCATATAAATATTGCATGAGCATTGTAAGAAAAAAAGTTTTTGCATGCCCACTCACCGATATATTGTGACCGCATACAGGCCTACCACAACCAATAGTGTCTCTGTAGATCAGAAGTGACTGAGAGAATGGCCTCTTGTTGTGTTTGTAGATAGGCCAAAAATATTTATTTTGTAAGTCGCCTCCAGGAAAGATGCGTGAGGAATAGACGCGTTTCATGGCTATGTTGACTGCTAGACTGAATGTGCTGCTGAAATATGTTTTGGTAGCATGCTGTTCGTATAGGTAAGGAAGCAAAGTATGCATGCGGATACCGCGACTATTGTCGGGCTCGTTACCCCTGTTAATCTGCGTTTTGTTGTGCCGGTATATCAGCGGCCGTATACGTGGGGGCTACGCGAGTGTGCACAGCTTTGGGACGATATAGTGACCGTAGGACGCACGGCAAAAGACGTGCGGCTTCGTAGTGAATATGGTGGACGCACTCTGATGTCGCCAAGCCACTTTACGGGTTCAATTGTATGGGTGCAGGATGGGGCAGTTTCCACCTCGGGTGTCGAGTCGCGGCTGCTCATTGATGGCCAGCAGCGAGTCACCACCTTGATGCTGGTGTTTGTGGCTCTGGCACGTTATGCGCATCGCCATCCCGAGCGCTCTGCTTCCTTAAGCTTTTCTGCTCAAGAAATCTTGGATGATGGCTATCTCACCAACAAACATCGTGATGGTCACGATCACTACAAGTTGACGCTTTCCAAAGGCGACCGTGAGTTGTTCCAAGCTTTAATTGACGCTCTTGAGAGTGACAGTGCTCCTGAAGCTCATAAGGCGATAAGTGCTCAGGGTTCCCATCATCTGTTGGAAAATCTTGCTTATTTTGAGCGTCAGCTAGAACATGTGGATATCAATAGTATCTGGCTGGGAATTCAGCAGCTACAGGTAGCATCTATTGCACTCACCGAAGGTCAGGACAATCCGCAGCTGGTGTTTGAGTCGATGAACTCTACGGGTAAAGATTTGTCATCGGCCGATCTTGTGCGCAACTTTATTTTGATGTCAGCTCCGATTGAGAGTCAAGAATCGCTTTATCGCAGTTTTTGGCAACCGATTGAGCAGTCACTCGATACGGATAATGACGCAAAACTTTTTGAGAACTTCTTGCACGATTGGCTAACTGCTAGCTGTGCCCCTCAAACATTTGAGCGCTCAGATATCTATGCCGCGTTCAAACGCTATGTACGTGACGGGGGATATAGCAGCGGCAATGCCATTATCACTCTGATTAATCAACTGCGTCGCACCGTGCGCTCTTATGTGCACATCACCCAAGGACAGGTAATGGAAGACTGCGATCCGCGACCTGAAATTGATGCTGCATTAACGGATTTGCGCAAGCTTGATCAAGCGGAAGTTAACCCTTTGCTGCTGTTTTTCCACGACGCCTACGATCAGCAGGATATTGACGCCGCAGTGTTTGAGAAGTCTTTGCGTATCACGGAGTCGTATTTGATGAGGCGCCTTGTCTGTAATTGTTCGTCAGAAGGTATGAAAAAATTCTTTTCGCAGTTGATTGCTCGTCTTGAAGGTGTGCGCGCGGTTGGTGGCGACTTTGTCGTGGCTTATGCCAGCTACCTACTTAATGAAGAGAGTAGCTCTCTGCGCTTTCCTGCTGATGATGAGTTTTGCCGTGCGCTTGCGTTGCGTAAGGCGGATGATTGGGATGCGACAACAGCAATCGGTTTGGCTTTGCAGGCGGGGGATAAGGCGCCTGTGCGCTGGGTATATCCTCAGCTAAGTGAGGCGACACGCGCAATCTATCGGCGAAGTCTTTAACTGCGGTTTTAAGGGGGATTGTCATGAAAAGTGTGCTGATTAAGGATACGACTCCCGAGGAGCGCAGGGCCATCGTGGCGCGAGGCTTGTCATTTTGTGACGATAGCTCTTGCGAAAATTGTAGTGGCTGTTCGATGGGTGTTGGCTCGGTTGAAGCGATGTATAAACCCTATATCGAAGGAAAACTTGAACTACGTGAGATCAACATGCTCCACGCTGCTACAAAATACACCCACGGTTAAAGTTACGATTATCTAGGCGTGAAAATCACGCATGAGAATGGTTGATGTACGAAAAAGTAAGCGCACCCAAGATGATGCGAGTACAAAATGCCCTCGCAGGCATTTGCCTGCGAGGGTATGAGGACGTAAACGTAGCTGTCCTGTGTGTTGCTAGGCGCAGAGCCAAAGCTTACGCCATAGCCTGCTCAACGGCGACAGCGCACGCGACGGTAGCGCCAACCATGGGATTGTTGCCCATGCCGATAAGGCCCATCATGTCAACGTGGGCGGGTACGGAGCTCGAGCCAGCAAATTGTGCCGATGAGTGCATGCGACCCATGGTGTCGGTCATGCCATAGGAAGCAGGACCTGCACCCATGTTGTCGGGATGCAGGGTACGACCCGTGCCGCCACCAGATGCAACAGAGAAGTACTTCTTGCCAGCAAGGACGCGCTCCTTAAAATAGGTGCCTGCGACGGGGTGCTGGAAGCGAGTAGGATTGGTGGAATTGCCGGTAATCGAAATATCAACGTTTTCATGCCACATGATAGCGACACCCTCACGGACGTCGTCAGCACCGTAGCAATTAACAGCAGCGCGAGGACCATCGGAGTACTTGGTGGTCTCGACCACGGTCAGCTCACCGGTGAAGTAATCAAACTGGGTCTGAACATAGGTAAAGCCGTTAATGCGAGCGATAATCTGTGCGGCGTCCTTGCCAAGGCCGTTGAGGATAACGCGCAGCGGCTTCTTGCGGGCCTTGTTGGCGTTGTTTGCGATGCCGATGGCGCCCTCAGCAGCAGCAAAAGACTCATGACCTGCGAGGAATGCAAAGCACTCGGTATCCTCGCCCAAAAGCATAGCTCCGAGGTTGCCGTGGCCCAAACCAACCTTACGATCTTCTGCTACAGAGCCAGGAACGCAGAATGCCTGCAGGCCTTCACCAATAGCGGCAGCTGCATCAGATGCGGTTGTGCAACCCTTCTTGATTGCGATTGCGCAGCCTGCAACGTATGCCCATGCGGCGTTTTCAAATGCGATTGACTGAACATCAAAGATAATTTTGCGAGCATCGATGCCCTTGTCCAGACAAATTTTTTCAGCCTCTTCGAGACTGGAAATACCATAACTATCGAGCACCTTGGTAATCTTTGCGATGCGGCGCTCGTAACCTTCAAATGTGACTGCCATAAGACGTGCCTCCTTTTCTTTCCCCAAGTTACTCGGCACGGGGGTCGATGACCTTGGCGGGCGCGTCCCACTGACCATAGCGGCCCTTTGCCTTTTCGAGCGCCTCGTTTGCATCGGTGCCAGCCTTGACGTCATCCATGAACTTGCCGAGGTTGACGAACTCAAAGCCGATGATCTCGTCCTTCTCGTTGAGGGCGATGTGGGTGATATAACCCTGGGTCAGCTCAAGATAACGGGGACCCTTGGCTGCGGTGCCATAAGTGGTACCCACCATGGAGCGCAGGCCTTTGCCAAGATCGTCGATGCCAGCGCCGATAGGCAGACCATCCTCGGAGAAAGCAGTCTGAGTACGACCATAGACAATCTGCAAGAAAAGCTCGCGCATAGCAACGTTGATAGCGTCGCAGACAAGGTCGGTGTTGAGAGCCTCAAGAATAGTCTTCTTGGGAAGAATTTCGGCAGCCATAGCAGCAGAATGGGTCATGCCTGAGCAGCCGACGGTCTCGAGTAGACATTCTTCAATAACGCCCGCCTTGACATTAAGCGAGAGCTTGCAAGCACCCTGCTGGGGTGCACACCAACCAACACCGTGCGTATAGCCAGAGATATCCTCAATTTTCTTGGCCTGAACCCACTTTCCCTCCTCAGGAATTGGGGCAGGACCATGGTATGCACCCTTGGCAACAGGGCACATCCTCTCCACGTCCGCTGAATACTGCATATAGCACTCCTCTCCAACGCCGACGATGCCGAGCAAAACCCGACATCCCGTCTGTGTCTCGCTAAAAACCGTCGAGACCTGAGCCAAATGCCCCCTTACAGGTGGCTCATACAGGTTAATTTTATGACAGAGAGAGCCTCTGTGGGGGCAGCATTTGCTGAAATACCCACAGAGGCTCGATAAAGGTACAAAATACGATGCCAAAGCTCGCTAACACGGCAGGACAAACACAAAACGCAGCAAAGCAACAATGCCATGCGGTAAAGCAGGACAGCGGCTAGTTTGCTTCATCCATCAGCTGGGTGAGGGTTAGATTCAGTTGTGACTCCTTGAGTTTGTCTTTGCCACCAAAGACTACAATGCTGCGGCGATTATGCAACTCACGTAAGGATGCTGCCATCGCACGCAAATCTTCGGCTGTGGTGGCCAACATTTGCTTGCGCACATCACAGCGCCAACCGTGCGGCTTGCCAGCGAATCTCTGCGAATCTTGACGACGTGCAATCTGGCGAGGCTTGAGCGGCGTGTCATGGGTGGCGACACTGGAGACGATGTAACCTTCCAGCTCGTCTTCACCACCGCTCCATTGAGCAAGCCAGGAACTCGCGCCCTCGTAGCGCACAATGGTGCCATCAATATCAGGGTCACGGTAAGACCAGAACTGGCTCACGCCTGCGCTGTTACGTTGGAACCCAGTGCCATAGGCTCCTCCCTTGACGCGGACTTCGTTCCATAGATAGTCAAACGAAAGTGCCCGCGAAGCTACCATCCAAGCGCCCAAGCTGCAGCTATCTGCCATAGAGCGCGGCTGCGCTTCACCCACATAACACACGTCGGAAGGAATGATATAGCCCTGGCGCATTGGTTTGTCTGGGTCTGGAAGTGCGATTTCTAGCTGATGCGTAGCGGTTTGCTTGCCAGCTTTTCTAAGACCGAGCGTGCCGCCCAAATCCCAAAAACGTTTATAGCTATCGGTGCTACCAGCAAAGCTGACGCTCATCTCATCTGCAGTAAATATACGCTGCGCGATATCGATAAGAATGTCTATGAGGGCGTCTTTGCGTTCGTCCCAGTGGGCAAGCAAATCTTTGAGGAAAAGGTAGTACTCCACACCACCCATTTGTGCAGTTGCTTTTGCAGCTGCCGAGTAGTGAGTTGCAAGTGCTGCCATTGCAGCACGGTGACCGGCGCCAATGAAGTTTTGCTCCATCGCAATACGGTGCTGCACGAGCAAGTTGTAGATACGATCCGTATCGGTGTAGAGGGTCTTGCCCCAGACCTCAGCAGGAAGCGTTGCAAGAGCCGCCGTTTTGTCTGCCAAGGCAGAAGCGCGCACAACCAGCAGCGGGTGCACAAAGCTTGAATCTTCATCTCGGCCATAGGCTTCGACGCTAAAGCTCAAAAAGCCTAATTCGCGCTCGATAAGCATGTCCAGCGCCGAAGCGTCATGCTCTGTGGTGTCGAGTTTACCAAGCAAATCCGTGAGCATACTCACGTAGGGCAGCTCATCAAAGCTAAAACGCCGTAAATCAAAGTAGTGCCAGACGTAATCGATGCCGTGAGTATCTAAATCATAGGCATAGCAGGGCAAAGGCGCTGTTTCATCCAGCGTAGCTGGCGTTTCTTCGGGTGCGTCTTTGATATCCGAAACGTGTAGGCGTGGCAAAAGTGCAATATCTTCGGGAGCATCCGGCGCTTCCTGTTCAGCACGAAGAACTGCTACCTCGTCAGCAATGGCCGCTAACTGATCATCAGACATCTGTGCGCGCAACTTGGCCAGCTCTGCCGCCTCTGCATCTGCCGCACCTTCGTCGGTGGGTATCAACTCTACAGCGCAGGAATGCTGGGAATGAACAACCATTTCATCAAGTAGCTGTTCAAAGCCGCCTGTTTTGACTGCATCCTTGAGATGTGCGAGCGCGTCTTCGTAATAAAGATATGCCACAGGGTTGTCGTCGTTGTAAAGCCAGCTCGACATTACTTGCATTGACAGGGCAACACCGTCAGCGTAGACGCCCCAATCGCCTTCGCGTAGATTAAATTCTGCCTGAGCAAGCGAGGCCTCAAGGCGTTCGCGCTCGATGCCATCAGCAACGAGACGCGCACAGGTATGTTCAACAAGCTCACGGAACTGCTTGGCCACACCTGGCTTTGCCCCCTTGAGTTGGAAGATAACCTGCGGTTGTAGTTCGGCATCAATGAGTGTGGCATTAAAGTCTTGACCCAGACCCGCTTCGAGTACAGCGCGCTTAAGTGGAGCCTCATTGGAGCCCGCCAAGGTGTCAAGTAATACATCTGCTGCTAGCACACGTGTGCGCTCATCAGCAGTGGCAAACACGTATGCCAGTGCGACAGAGGCATTCTCAGGGGCTGTTGCCATCTTGACTTGAGAAAGTCCTGCTTGGATGGGGGCTTGCATTGGCAGTGCGTTGGGCTTGCCAACACCGCGGTCAACAGCTTGCTCAAAACGCTTGTTGATGAAGGCAAGTTCGCGCTCAATATCAAGATCACCATACAAAATGGTGTAGCTGTTAGCGAGATTGTAGTGACGCGCATGGGTGTCGATAAACTGCTCGTAGCTGAGCTGAGGGATAGAGTGTGGATCTCCGCCAGAGACAAAACGGTAGGGAGTATCGGGGAAGAGTGCACGACTGACCTGATCAAATACAATTTCATCGGGATCTGAGAAGGCGCCTTTCATCTCGTTAAAGACAACGCCGTTATACATAAGCTGAGCATCGTCACCTTCGCCGGCAAGTTCGTAGTGCCAGCCTTCCTGCTCAAAAATGCGTGGACGCTGGTAGATGGCAGGATGTAGCACGGCATCCAGATAAACATCCATAAGATTTTCGAGATCGCGCTCGTTAGTGGACGCAACAGGATACATGGTTTTGTCGGGAAAAGTCATTGCGTTTAGGAAGGTCTGCATGCTCGTCTTGATTAAATTGACGAACGGCTCCTTGACAGGAAAACGATCCGAACCACACAACACTGAATGCTCAAGGATATGAAAAACACCCGTGTCATTAGCGGGTGGCGTTTTGAAACTGATGGCAAATGACTTGTTGACATCGTTGCAGGCAAGCCAGAGCGCACGGGCGCCGCTCGCGTCATGGCGCAGCTCATAGCCAGTAGCTGAGAGTTCGGAGATAGGATGAATTGCGGTGACACTAAAGCCCGAATGTTTGCTGCCAACCGCTAGTTTGGGGTCGGGAATAGTGAAATCCTTCTTATCCTTTTGCATGAGGTCCTCCAAGCAGTGTATTGGTGCTATTGTGCTTTAGGTTTTGTGCACTTATTTATAATACCCAGAGATGAGATGCCCATGCTTGAACCTCAACGTCAATCGACGCCTTCAGGAAAGATTGAAGCGCCGACTCCTGATCCTACAGGACGCGCATTGTTGCGCGGTATTTTTATTACGCTGCTTGGAGGCGCACTGTGGGGCGCAAACGGTACTGTATCCAAGTTTTTAATGGATGCCTATAACGTTGACCCCCTGTGGTTGGCTTGTGTACGTGAGCTGACTGCGTGCTGGCTTTTTTTGGCTGTAGCGCTGTTGCGTAATCGTCGTCGCCTGATAGATGCCCTGCATAGTCCGCGTGATCTCTGGGCAATTTTGCTTGTGGCGCTGGGCGGCATTATTTTTTCTCAGGTAGCTTATCTCGAGGCAATTGATTGGACTGATTCGGGTACAGCGACGGTGTTGCAGTCGCTAGAGATGCCCATGGTGCTGGTGTATGTGTGTGTGGTTACACCCCGCAAGCCGCGCAAACGTGAAGCGCTGGGTCTATTTCTTGCACTTATGGGTACGTATTTGGTGGCAACCGCAGGTGTGCCAACTCAGATGAATCTGCAGCCTGAAGGTCTTATTTGGGGTCTAATTTGTGCTGTTGCCGCTGCTATTTTGGCTATTTTGCCCGCACACATGATGCATCGCTGGGGTAATTTTGTGGTCAATGGTTTGTCTTTTTTGATGGCAGGAGTGCTGCTTTCGGCTTATGTGCGTCCCTGGGAAAATATGCCTACACTTGACTGGCTTGGCTGGTTGGCCGTTGTGTTTTCCGTGGTCATAGGTACTTTTGGTGCTTATGGCCTCTACCTGCAAGGCGTCAAAGAAGTCGGCTCGGTGCGAGGCTCGTTGCTTGCAACTTCCGAGCCTGTGGTGGCAACCATTACATCAGTTGTTTTTCTTGGTGCAACTTTTTCTGGAGCAGAGCTGCTGGGCTTTGCTTTAATTATCATTACCGTATTTCTGAC
Source organism: Olegusella massiliensis (assembly GCF_900078545.1). GTDB lineage: Bacteria > Actinomycetota > Coriobacteriia > Coriobacteriales > Atopobiaceae > Olegusella > Olegusella massiliensis. Next base: position 462,766 of record NZ_FLLS01000002.1, on the reverse strand, counting down.
TGTATAGCTGTATATAGCCCTGCAAGGAGCACACGAGGTCGCGCGGCTTGCAGGGCTTGAGGCACGTTAAGCTTAGGTGCTACTTCACCACAAGAGTGTCAACCTTTGCGGTTCTAATCAAAAAGGTCGAAATCGAGCCAAGCAGAGCATATTTGATTGGCGACAGTCCGCGCGCGCCGCATACCACTAAATCAGGGTTGATTTCATCAAGCATTTCATCTTTAAGTGTTTCGCGGATACGCCCCGCTTTGACAATAAGCGCGACTTTTTTGATGTTGGGCTCTGCTTGTGCCTTGGCGATTTGCTCGGCGATAGAATTGCGGAAATCCTCTTCAAGGGCGGAAATGAGGCCCGATGGATAAACCCCTGTAGTTTCTAATGCGGTTGAGTCAATGACATGACCGATGTAGAGTTCTGCGTTGTCGTTTGCTGCCGTTGTGATTGCACGATCGAGCACCTTATATTGCAGATCACTCCCATCAAGTGCTACAAAAATCTTGTCATAACCGAGGTCAGAGTAAGTCTTTGTCATCGTAATCCCTGCTTTCCGTAGAGTATCTACTAACTAGAGTTTACCCAGCTGTCAGATGATAAGTTTGCTTGTGGATGCTCTAGACGGTAGGCGGTCGGTGTTTTTCCGTAGCAGTTTGTGAGGGGCAGGCGGATGGTGGGCGTGTTGTCCTACATTGGTACGCAAAGATAGGCAAGCAAAGTGTCTGCGGTCTGTGCGTGCGTGGTATCTGTGGTTGTGTTCGTCATGGCGGGCCGTCTGTAGTAGCAAGACGTATTGGCAGTTAAAACTAGCGGGGGTGTACCCATGGATATGATTGAACTGCTCAAAGCGGTACTTTTTGGTTTAGTAGAAGGCATTACTGAGTGGTTACCCATTTCATCAACGGGTCATATGCTGTTGCTCGACCAATTCGTCAAGCTCAATGTATCTAAAGATTTTTGGGATATGTTTTTGGTAGTCATTCAGCTGGGGGCAATCCTGGCGGTTTGCGTACTTTTCTTCCATGCACTCAATCCCTTTTCGGGTAAGAAAAGCCCCGATGAACGCCGTGATACGTGGCGGCTTTGGGCACAGATTATCGTTGCTTGTATTCCTGCAGCTGCAATTGGTATCCCGTTGGACGACTGGATGGAAGCTCATCTAGGCAGTCCTTTTGTGATTGCCGCTGCACTTATTGTCTATGGTGTTGCTTTTATTGTGATTGAGTCTCGCCGCGATAGCCGTGCCCAGCAGTTGGTTGCTCGGGGAAGTTCTGCTCGTCATATGGCGGTACCTGTGACAGACAATCCTAGTGAGCTTGCTGATGCCGATGCGCGTGTGACGGATGTGCGTCATATGCCTTGGTTGACGGCGATAGGCATTGGCATTTTCCAGATTCTTTCGATTGTGCCAGGTACCTCACGCTCGGGCTCGACCATCATTGGCGGCCTGCTTTTGGGTTGCTCGCGCACGGTTGCAGCGGAGTTTACCTTCTTTTTAGCAGTGCCCGTAATGGTGGGTGCCAGCGCCTTGCGCTTGGTGAAGTTTTTCCTCAAAGGCAATAGCTTTGTTTTACATGAGTTAACGCTGTTGTTAGTTGGCTGTGTCGTTGCTTTTGTGGTGTCTTTGCTTGCGATTCGTTTCTTGATGTCCTTTGTCAAAAAGCACAATTTCAAGCCCTTTGGTTGGTATCGAATTATACTGGGTGCGGCTGTAGTAACGTACTTCTTACTTGTGCACTAAGTTTTGCTTGTCTGGCTTATCGGTGGCGTACAATAGAGCTACGGCTATTCTGAGTTTATAAGTCGGTACCAGCAAAAAAGACCGTAACAGCGCTGCGAGAGGGAAGAGGACCATATGCTTCGAGTCGGTATACTTACTAGCGGTGGTGATTGCCAAGCGTTGAATGCTACGATGCGCGCTATTGTGCGTACGGTTAGCAACGGATGCAAAAATCCAGTCGAGTTTTATGGCTTTCTCGATGGCTATCGTGGGTTGATGTATGGCCAGTATCGCAAACTCACGTGGCATGATGTGAGCGGTCTGCTGACGACGGGTGGCACCATTTTGGGCACAAGTCGTACACCGTTTAAGCTGATTCGTGAACCTGATGAAAATGGTCTTAACAAGGTTGAGGCCATGAAGCAGACTTACAAAAAACTGCGGCTTGATTACCTGTGCGTACTGGGTGGTAATGGCTCGCTCAAGACAGCAAACCTGCTGAATGAGGAAGGCCTGCATGTTATCGGTCTGCCAAAGACGATTGATAACGACACCTGGGGCACTGATATGACCTTTGGTTTTCCCTCGGCTATCGATATTGCAACCAAAGCAATTGATGATATCAAGACCACGGCAAGCTCACATGGACGTGTCTTTGTTATCGAGATTATGGGCCATAAGGTTGGCTGGATTCCCCTGTACGCAGGTGTTGCAGGCGGAGCTGACGTTATTTTGATTCCTGAGATTCCCTATGATCTGGATAACGTTGTTGCGGCCATTGAGAAGCGCGAAAAAATGGGCGGGCGTTTTGCCATTGTTGTGGTGGCCGAAGGTGCTATCACCAAGGGTGAAAAGATGCTCAACAAAAAAGAATACAAGGAGGTTCTTGCCCAGAGGACTGATCCTTCTGTTGCCTATGCGCTTGCGCGCGAGATTGAGTTGCGTACGGGCCGCGAGACGCGTGTAGCTATTCCGGGCCATACTCAGCGTGGCGGTACGCCTGATGCGCAGGATCGTATTTTTGCTTCCCAGTGCGGTGCGGTCGCGGGACATGCATTGGTTAAAGGTGAGTATGGTTTTCTGGTTGCACAGGTGGCAGGCAAGATGAAAAAAGTGCCACTGGCCGATATTGCTGGCAAGCTCAAGTATGTTGACCCCGAGAGCGATCTGGTGCGCGAGGCGCGTGAACTGGGCGTTTCCTTCGGTGATGAGTAGTTACTGTACTGCTTTGGCAAATACGTTGCGTTAGCAGACATGTTGGCACTGTAGGTACATTGCGTTGACAAGTACTTTTTGCTGCAAGCATGCTGTGCGCGGGATTATATTAAATAACACTTCAGCCCCGTTGGCCTTGTGCCGGCGGGGTTTTTGTCCTGCTAGGTACTACCAATCACGCTCGCTAACATGCCTCTCATCGACAAAGTTTGCCAAAGCAAAATAATTTACTTGCGTCAATCCAACTATCTGCTATTCTGTGTCGTGGGTAAAACAAAAACATACCAAGTCATACCATAAACGTAGCAAAGAGGCCCTCGTGAAAGAGAAGATGACACCTATCGTCGCCAAGGTTATGCCTGACGAGAAGGATCGCTTTTTCGAGGTCACAGAGAGTATCGGCACTACACCCTCTAACGCTATTCGTATGTTTATATCGGCTTTTAATCGTGCTGGGACTTTCCCGTTTGAAATCTTGGCAGCGGAGTCTCGAGATGGGGGAATGGGCAATGCGAGCTAGTGTGCGTTGGTGCCTACTTAGAGTTGTAATCACCCTTTCTAAACTGCTGCCCTGCCCTTTGACTTCACGTATGCGTAGTATCCAAACAAGCTACTGCATCCATCACATGTGGAGTGAATTGCGTTAGTTTTGCCTCATTAGCGCCTTTATAAGAAGCCCTGCAAATATCCTGCGAGTAAAGCAAGCAATATAAGCTCCCTGTAAGCCTTCTTCAGCTGTACGTAAACAGCTGTCTTTGAGCTCATTTGTTCGTGGATTTCCCCATAGGATGTGCGGTAGCACGACATGAACTTTTGTATTTATGTGTCGTGTCCTTTCGATTCCTTTGGAGGAAACATGTTACAACAAGATATGTCTCGGCGTCAGGTCTTTGGAGTTTTCGGCAGTATTGCAGCAATTGCTGCGGCCAGTGGTCTTGGCCTCACTGCATGTGGAACAAACTCCCCAGCAGGTTCTGCTGCTGGTTCTGGAGCAAATGCTTCCTCTAATTTGTCTGGGACAGTCAACTGCACGGGTGCTACTTCTTTTCAGGGTCTCATTGAAGCGGCAGCAAATAACTTTATGATGGAAAATGAAGAAGTCACCATTACCATTGGTGGTGGCGGATCAGGTCAGGGCCTTTCTGATGTTAAGGATGGTAAGGCGCAGCTTGGCCGCTCTGATGTTTTTGCAGAAGAGAAGCTTGAGCCAGAAGACGCAAAGAAGCTCAAGGATAATCAACTGTGCGTGGTAGGCATTGGCCCTGTAGTAAACGCCAAGGTCGATATTGATAACATCAGTGTCGAGCAGCTACGCGGCATTTTTACGGGAAAAATTACCAATTGGTCTGAAGTTGGTGGCAGTGCTGGCACGATTCAGGTAATCAACCGCAAAGCAGGCTCTGGTACACGTGCAACTTTTGAGTCGGCAGTCCTCCAGGGGCAAGCAGTTCCCACTGATTTTGTACCCGCAGCTGAAGAAGATTCCTCTGGTACCGTCGTTGAAAAAGTCTCACAAACCGAGGGTTCTATTTCCTACCTTGCCTTCTCATATTTTGATGACAGCAAATTCAAGGCTTTAGCTGTTGATGGCAACAAGCCTACAAATGAGAATGTCTGCTCAGGAGACTTTGGTATTTGGGCTTATGAACACCTCTATTGTTCAACTGATGTTGATGCAACGACCCAGGCCTTTGTTGACTACCTTCTTTCAGATGAGGTTCAGAGTAGCCTCGTAGAGTCTGAAGGCTTTATTCCTATTACCTCTATGCAAGTAAAGAAGGATGCAAAGGGCAATGTCAGTGCAGCCTAAAGTCATACAAAAAGACTGCGCCAACATAGTAGATATAGGCAGCGCCTCTTCCCAAGAAAGGGGCGCCTGCCCTACTGCTGTAGCTGGCCACCGTCTCGCAAAACGTAAGCTTGAGTGGATAGGTCTTGGCCTAACGAGTTTTTGCGTTGCTCTTGTAACCCTTGTCATGTTCGCTCTCATCATCATGGTATTTAGTCAAGGACTTATGACTTTCTTGCATGATGGAGTTGACTTTGGCACCTTCCTCACAAGCGCCCACTGGATAATCGATAGGGGGTACTTTGGTGCTGCCTCTCTTATTGTGGGTTCTTTTTCGGTTACGTTGCTGTCGACGCTCTTTACCCTGCCAATTGCTATTGGCTCGGCAATTTTTGTCGTTGAAATCCAGCCGAGCTTTGGTCGTAAGGTATTTCAGCCCTTGGTAGAGCTACTCGTAGGCATCCCCTCGGTTGTGTATGGCTTGTTGGGCCTTGCTGTAGTCAATTCAAGCATGCGCATGTTATTTGGGAAACTAGCAGGTACAGGCGCCGGTATTTTGTCTGGTGCAATCGTTTTGGCAGTCATGATATTACCTACCGTTACTACCTTGACTATTGATGCCCTGGCAGCTGTGCCGCTTTCCTATCGTGAGGGTTCGTATGCACTTGGGTGCACACGTTGGCAGACAGTACGTCATGTTGTGTTGCGCAGCGCAACTCCTGGAATTATGACAGCAGTCATTATGGGAATGACCCGTGCATTCGGCGAGACTCTTGCTGTGCAATTTGTCATCGGTGGTGTTGAGCGTGCGATGCCAACATCGCTCTTTAGTCCAGCAGCAACCCTTACCACAGCGTTAACGTCAGGTTTTGCAAATGCCACGACAGGCTCGGTGCCTTACCACGCATTGTGGTCACTTGGCATGCTGCTTTTAGCCATGTCACTATTCTTCATTTTGCTTATTCATTTAATTGAGAAGAAGGGCAAGGTCAGGCATGGATAACAGCTCTCTTCCCAATCCAGAAAAACAGATAAATATGCCATCAGCTACAAGCTCAACACATGTTCGACGTGTAGTTCGTCAGGATCGTCTCGCGACAGTCATACTTACCGCAATTGTTGCGTTTGTATTGGCGTTGCTTGCCGGTATTGTCATCTACATTGTTGTACAGGGTATCCCTGTGGTGCTTCGCCCTGGTTTTCTTACCAACTCACCACTCGATCGGGTAAATCCGGGTATCTCCTTTGAGCTTTTTGACTCTTTTTATATGTTGCTTTGGACGCTTATTATTTCGCTTCCCATCTCTTTGGGTGCAGCAATCTTTTTAGTCGAATATGCTCCGAACAACAGGCTGACTTTTGTTGTAAAAACAGCAATCGAGGCGCTTTCAAGCTTTCCCTCAATTGTGGTTGGCATGTTTGGCTCGATTTTCTTTGTTGCGTATTGTGGCTGGGGCGTATCGATACTTTCTGGCGCGCTTGCTCTTACGATGTTTAACATTCCTATTTTGGTTCGCGTCATCCAGCAAGCTCTCGAAGCTGTGCCTACGGTACAACGTGATGCTAGCCTTGCTATGGGGCTGACGCGTTGGGAGACTACCTGTCATGTGCTGCTTCCAACGGCAATGCCAGCGATTGTGACAGGTGTGGTAATTAGCGCTGGTCGAGTTTTTGGTGAGGCTGCGGCGTTGATTTTTACTTCTGGAGCGGCACCTGCCATGCTTAACTTCCGCAGTGTCAATCTGGCCTCTCTTCGCAATCCTTGGAATGTATTTAGGCAAGCAGAAACTCTTGCTGTGCATATTTACAAATTGCGCATGGAGCCTACACCAGGTAACGATCAAATTGCGTGGGGTACAGCAGCAGTTCTTCTTATTTGTATTCTCTTCTTTAATATTGCAGCACGCCTCATTGGTCGTTTGCTTGTACGAAAAACCACTGGTGAATGAAGACATCCATGAATGAAAAACAATCTCAAGCGCTCTTAGAAACTCGTGATGTTACGGTCACCTATGACTTGACCCATGAGGCTTTGCATGCGACCTCGCTCAAGTTTTCTGCTCAGGAAGTTACTGCACTTATTGGCCCATCTGGCTGTGGAAAATCGACTTTTTTACGTGCACTCAACCTGATGAACCGAGAAATTCCTTGTTGCAAAATTGACGGAGAAATTTTCTATCACGGGCGCAATATTAATACGCCAAGTGAGGATGTATTCCAGCTTCGTCGCTCTATTGGCATGGTTTTTCAGCAGCCTACGCCTTTTCACAAATCAATTAGAGACAATATCTTGTTTGCCCCGCGCCGTCATGGCTTGATAGCCAACCATAGTGACGCAGATGAGCTTGTAGAAAAAAGTCTTCGTCAAGCAGCGCTTTGGGATGAGGTAAAAGACAAGTTAGGACGCTCCGCTTATGCCCTTTCGGGTGGCCAGCAGCAGCGTCTTTGTATTGCACGCACGCTTGCCATGAAACCAGATGTGATTTTGTTTGATGAGCCGTGTTCTGCTCTCGATCCCATCAGTACGTTTGTTGTAGAGGAATCTATTCGTCAAATTGCCGACTCGGGAATTTGCGCCGCAATTGTTACACACAATATGGAACAAGCAACGCGTATTTCTGACCGTACTGCCTTTTTTTATTTGGGCGATATGGTCGAAACCGGAACGACAAAACAGATTTTCTCGGATCCTTCCGATCAGCGGCTTGTGGATTATCTGACAGGAAGGTTTGGCTAATGTCTGCGATACATACAGATTCCTCAGCGTCTAGTGCAATACAGATGAGGGATTTTAATTTGTGGTATGACCAGGGGGCTTTTCAAGCGCTCAAGCATATCAACCTTGATATCCCTAAACACAAAATCATGGCATTTATTGGACCTTCCGGCTGTGGCAAATCAACGCTTCTACGCTGTTTCAATCGTATGAGTGATTTTGTTGAGGGCATCAAAATTGAGGGAAGCATGAAAATGGGGGAGCAGGACATCTTTGCGATGGACGCACTGTATCTGCGTACCCAGGTAGGCATGGTTTTTCAAAAGCCCAATCCTTTCCCTTTTTCTATTCGTGAAAATGTCTTATATGGCCCTGCCCGCGCTCGCCATATTAGCCGCTCGGAAGGTGATGAAATCTGTGAAAAAGCACTTTCTGAAGCTGCTCTTTGGGATGAAGTAAAAGATAAGCTCAATCAAAATGGCCTTGGTTTGTCTGGTGGACAGCAACAGCGCTTGTGCATCGCTCGAGCACTGGCAACCAATCCAGACATTATTTTGATGGATGAGCCAACGTCTGCTCTTGATCCCCTTTCTACTGCAGTAATTGAGGAACTTATGCTCAAAATGGCTGGGGACCATACTGTCGTTGTAGTGACCCACAATATGCAGCAAGCAACCCGCGTTGCTGACAATACGGCTTTTTTCTATCTAGGTGAGCTTATAGAAATGTCTACCACACGCGAAATTTTTGCCAACCCGCAGCAGCGCCGTACACAAGAGTATCTTTCAGGAAGGTTTAGCTAATGATTACTCGTACTGTTCTTACTGAGCAACTCGATCAAATTTTGCAGCTCCTCTCTAGGTATACGAAGCTGACGGCGAAAAACATCAGGCTCACTGATGAGGCCTTTTGTGGTGATAGCGAGGCGAGCGAAATGATTTTGGCTGCTGCGAAAAAAGGAGAAAAACTGAGAAGTGACATCGAGAGTAGCTGTTTGGATGTACTGCTTCTCCAGCAGCCGCTTATTGGTGATGATTTGCGTTTTGTCACGGCAAGTTTTCGCGTAGTATCCGACATTTCACGCGTCGATTCAATGAGTCGAGATATTGCATTTTTAGTGCACGAGATGCCCAGTAATATTGCAGCTTGCATTGCCGAGCCTATAGAGAATATGGCAGAGCTTACCTCGCATATGGTGGTATCAGCGGTTGATGCCTTTCAAACATCGGATGTTGCTGTTGCAGAGTCAGTCATCGCCTCAGATCAACAGATCAACGAACTGTATGCCCAGTGCGAGCACGATATCGTTGAACTCATTCGTTCGAAAACCTCATCAGCAAGCTATCTACCCGAGCTGTTGATGATTGCCAAATACTTCGAGCGTATCGGAGACCACGCAAAACGCATTGCCTCTTGGGCAATATTTAGAGCAACTGGCAGGCATCGCAGAGGTTTAGGACAAGTAACTGATATTCTTTTTGAAGATGAGGGCAAAGATGCTGATTCTACGCTGCGCGGGTAGATAGATGCACGTTGTCATAGTATGCAGATGGCAGGATGCTAAGAGCATATAGGTGGTAAGGGTTTTACGGATGAATGGTTATGGATAATGGTCTATTACGTTGAAGATGACAAAAACATCCGCGAACTCACTATTTATGCTCTGAAACAATCTGGCATCGAAGCCGAAGGCTTTCTCGATGATATTTCGTTTCGCCGCGCCTGTGCTCAGCGCGTTCCCGATGTGGTTTTGCTTGACATAATGCTCCCTGGGTCTGATGGACTAAGTATTTTGCATCGTATTCGGCAAACTGCAGGTATGTCTCATGTAGCTGTAATGATGCTGACGGCAAAAGATACAGAATTAGATACAGTCAGAGCGCTTGATATGGGCGCTGACGACTATCTCACTAAGCCATTTGGGATGCTTGAGATGGTAAGCCGTGTACGGGCGTTATTGCGGCGTGTCCGTAGTAGTTCCCATGAGCAGTTAGACGAAAAAATTGAAGTCGGGCCTTTGGTGGTTTTTCCTTCTAAAAGAGATGTACAAATTGCAGGTAAGCACCTTGATTTAACGATGCGAGAGTTTGATTTGCTCTGCTTTCTTGCGCATGATCCAGGAGTTGTTTTTTCGCGCGAAGAACTGTTGAGACGTGTGTGGGGCTGGGATTTTGACGGGGGAAGTCGTACGGTAGACGTGCACGTACAGCAGATTCGCGCAAAACTGGGGGCGCAATCAGGTCTTATCGAGACTATGCGTGGGGTGGGATACCGCCTTTGTGATACCGCAAGAAAGCTGGATTAGTGAAGAGTTTGTTTCATAGAATATATGGGGTACTTCTTGCGACTTCGCTGATGGCGGTAGTTTTGGCTGCCACCGTAAGTGCCTTTGTGTTCTATGAGTCATCCATCAATGATGGCCACGCAGATCTTGAGCGTGGGTGTGGATTGGTAGTCTCTGCTCTCGAAGAGCAAGATAATTTGCTTAAAAAATTGCCGTTGTCTGAAAACAACACCGAGTTTATTGATGAAGAAACCCGTCTGCTTTCGGGATTAGATTTGGGCGGCGCACGCATCACGCTCATTGCGGCTGATGGCACCGTGCTTTATGACAACGAATTTGATGTGGCAGATTTACCCAATCATGCTAATAGGCCAGAAGTTGTTCAGGCTTTAAAGCAGGGTTTTGCAAGTTCTGAGCGAGCAAGTGACACCGCAGGTTATGTCAGTCTTTATCATGCTAAACGCATGCGTGATGGGCGTGTTGTGCGTCTTGCCGAAGACGAAGCGAATGTCTCTCGATTTTTGACTCAAGATGTTGTTCCTTTGGGGGTAGTGTTTGCAGTTCTTGCTGTTGCTTGTATTGTCGCAGCTCGCCTTTTTTCACGTTGGCTTACGAGGCCTATCCTTGCTATGGATTTGGGGGATTTGAAAGCCGGATCTCCCTATCGAGAGCTCGAGCCTTTGACTCAAAGGCTGAGCGATCAGCAAGATGAAATTCATCAGCAGCTCCAAGAGCTACGCGAAGCAGCAGAGATTCGGCAGCAGTACAGTTCAAATGTCACACATGAGCTCAAGACTCCTATCGCATCGATTTCTGGTGCAGCAGAGCTCGTTGAAAGTGGCTTGGTGCCTCCTGAGGATATCCCAGGTTTTGCTCATCGTATTCGTGGAGATGCAGATCGCTTGCTTGTGCTGGTAAACGATATTCTCACCCTGTCAAGACTTGATGAAAGCGAACGTTCAGGGGATTTGTCACTGCTCGGAACCGCTGAACCTTGCGATTTGTATTCCATTGCTGCTGATGTGTTGGTGCGTCTAGAAGCCTCTGCCGAGAGCAAGGGTGTGAGCCTTTCCCTTAAGGGTTCCAGCGTTATTATCCAAGGGTACCCTCGCTTATTAGATGAGTTGATAAATAACCTCATAGCAAATGCGATTCGCTATAACCGCCCGGAAGGATCTGTATCAGTTTCTTGTGGTGTTGCACAGCCTGATGTAAGCGAAAATCAGAATAGCGACGCTCAGGCCGTCCCGTTTATCACGGTTGCAGATACGGGTATTGGCATTCCTGCTGAGGATACGCAAAAGATTTTTGCTCGATTCTATCGCGTAGATACGAGTCGTGCCCGTGAAACAGGCGGTACTGGTTTAGGTCTTGCGATTGTAAAGCATGCTTCTGCAGTCCATCACGGCAAAATTTCTCTGGAGTCTACCGTAGGCTTTGGCACTACGATAACGATAAGTTTTCCTGCCATAAGCTAAAGTGCCACAATCTCACTGGAGTGACATGGTACTGATGGCCACGGCGAAGTTGCGAGCTTGCTCTGGGGTATTGCTTGCTCAGTAGGGTGGTCAACGGGAAGTTTTGCTTGATGAAGTAGGTCTTCGACAGATTTTTGATACTGCTGCATTTGTTGGGCAGAGTGAGCACATTTCTTATGCAAATCTGAGTTAGGATAGAGGAGACTTCGACAAGGAGCAGGAGAAGGCACATGGCAGGAGACGCATACGAGGGTCTCGGCGCGCGACTGTGGCGACTGAAACCAGTTTGGGTGGCATACGCCGTCTTGATTGGCTTGGTTATTCTTGGCTATGTGCTCCCAAAAGGTGGCATGCCCTATGCGTGGTGGTACATCTTTTTCTTGATTCCTTTTAGCACGTTGTATAGCGTACCTTTTGGCTTGGGCACAGGAATCGCAGCTCAGACATTGGTGTGGTATACCTCTGATTATGGACATCGTTTAGTGGGATTTTGTACTGCGATTGTTGCAGTTGCGATGGCAGCATGTTGGGGCCCAAGCATTATTAATAATTTTGACCCTCTGTATCTTGCCGCCTTGATATGGCCCGTATTGTCATCGGCTCTTGCCATGCTGCTCAGCATGCATTTTGTGCGCGAACGCGAATACGAAGAGGCAGTGATGTATGATGACTATGATAGGGGAGAGGACGAAGAGTAGATATTTGCGCTGGTAGATATAGGTATTTTTGCGCTATTCTCTGCTTAATCTCTTTTTCTATCTGAAGGATTCGGCAAGCCCGCATTGCTTGCATAGTTTGACTCGTCGTCGCGGCTGCGGCGTGGGGGATATGTAAAACTTCTCTCGATTATTTTCTCGAGGAACAGCGGATTACTGAAAAGATACTTAAGAAAGAGTCAATCACTGAATAGTTAAAACTTTTAGCCCAGTCGAGCCAAATTTATTCGCGTTCCGACCAAAAATGCTTCCACATTGATAAAATATCCGATTAAAAGAGAAAACCTATTTAAAAGGTACGTCGGTGACGTTATGGATAAGGCACAAGTCACAAAAGATTGGTCTCAGATAGGCAAAAGGCTCTTTTGGATATGGATAGCTGTGGGCCTTATCTGGACTACTCTCAGCATTCCTCTGCACACGCCATATACAACGCTGTGCATTGTAGGTTCGATCATAGATGCGCTTTTTGCTGCGGCTCAGATATATGTTGAAAGTCATATGGGACGCAAGTGGGCTCTTGTGATTTGGGCGGTGATAATGATACTGTCTTTAGCCCTTGCCATCTATTTTTGTTTGGCGTAAAAGTCCCGTATCTGTAAGCACTGCAAGTCTCGAGATAGTTAGGCACTCATTGCCTCTCCCTGATCGTATCTAGGCGGGGAGAGGCAACACGTTATCCTGTAAAGGTAATACGTTATCCTGCGACGACGGCACCCAAGATAGATGACACAATTGAAATGATAATGGCGCCTATAAAAGCTGATCCAAAGCCGGAAATAGCAATTCCTGTACCAAAGACCTCACGAGCGAGATAAGCCGCCAACTCTAGCATCAATGCATTGATGACTAAGCTAAAAAGTCCCAGCGTTAAAAATGTAATAGGGAAAGATAAGAACTGCATCGTAGGCTTAACGAGGGCATTGACCAATGCTAGCGCCAATGCTGTCATCATAGCTGCGCCCCAGTTGCCGCCTACAGGTTTGATGCCGGGTACCAAATAAACCGCAGCCATTGTTGCGACGGTTGTGACAAGCCAAGTTCCAATAAAACTCATGATGCTACCTTTCAAACTCGTGCTACGCCTGCAGGCATAGCACATAGGGGTAGTTATTGCTGTTACCCCAAACGGTTATGAGAATAGTATTCCCCATTTTACACACCAAACATACCGACAATGCGATACTTTAGGATACTAAAGCCAATCACTACTCTTCGGAGGCGATACCGATGGTCGGACGTCGTGAGCAAGATATCCAGTTGTGGCAAAATCAGCTTTATTCTGCATTTTGTCAGCTGAGTTCGCCCCAGGAAGTGCGAGCATTTCTTTCGGATCTTTTGAGTCCACGTGAGATAGAAGAGTTTGCACGTAGACTTGAGGTGGCGCGTATGCTACGCGCAGGCTCGTCATACATCGAAGTATCGCAGACAACTGGCGCAAGTTCTACCACCGTGAGCCGGGTATCAAAATGTCTTAATGGCATGGCAGGTGGATATCGTTTAGTACTTGAACGGCTTGACGAAGCAAAGCAGTAGTTTTGTTGTCCTGCAGGCACGCTACCATACATATGAGCAAATTTTTCACATCCAGTTTGGCTCATGCAGCCAGGATGATATGTGCAGTATTGGTTTTGGAGGCAACATGGCGCTATGCATCGTTTCGACGGAAGAGCGGCAGCTGGTTAGTAGCGCAACTCTTGATATCTTGCGTCAGGGACTTGAGCATACGGGCAGAGTAGTACTGTTGTGTCCTAGCTTTAACCAGGCACTCCAGGCACAAAAAAGCCTTTCTAAGCAGGGCATTTGCTTGGGTGTTGACTGTACAACAGCCACAGCTTGGGTAGAGGAGCGCTGGGAAGTTTGGGGTGATGGACGTCACCTTATTGATTCTATGAAACGCAGGTTTTTTGCGCGTCGTGTGCTCCAGCATCATAGCGAGGGTGAACCCTTGGCAGGTATGGTGAATTTACTTGCCGACTTTGCAGCAGCAAATATCGCATGGCTCCAACCAGACAAGACAACATTCCAGCTCACCCAAGCAGAAAAGGACTTCGTTGGGCTGGTGGAGGAGTATCGCGAGCTTATTCATAAGGCCAAGCTCATTGAAGAAACTGAGGCTATGGTAGCGCTTCCTACCTTGCTGGCGCAGCATGAGGTGGCCATGCCTGTGTTTGTTGTAACAGGAATGATGAGCATGACGCGTGCTCTGCGGAAGCTGCTCTGCGATCTGGCAGAGTTATCATCTGTGAATTGCATCATGTACGAAAGTAAAAGTCCTGCTTGTGATGTATCACGCCAATTGATAGCACAGCTGCAACAAGAAGCACAGGCAGGCAATACGCCTTTACGCCTCATTACGGTAGATACTCCAGAGAGTATTCATCCTCTTGGAAAAGAGCGTCCTGTTGAGCTTGATGTCCTTTTGCGCTCTCTATTTGTTGCAGAAACAGAGCGGTTGCAGCCGACAGGTGCAGTGGAATTGTTGCTTTGTGCAGGACCTCTGGCTGAGTCAGAGGCTCTGGCCCGTCATATCAAAAAGCTTGCGCAGACAGGTTGCAAGGATATCGTTGTATGTACTTCGGATGTCAGCCGCGCAAGTCGGGAGCTTTCACAAAAGCTACTGGCACGTGGTTTTACCCTGCGCACTGAGCAAAAAATCGCATTTGCAGATATGCCAGCAGGTCAGGCTTTCCTCGCATACTTTGCAAGCATTTTGCACTTAAACGCTCTAGCACAAAACTGGCCTGCGCCTGAAAAAACAGCGGAGGGCACCCAAGTTACGTTGGGAAATATGGATTGGTGGCCGCCGCGTGGACTATCTGATTTTTTGATGTCAGGGCTTTCGCAGGTACCTGCAGAATCAGCTCGTCGTCTAGATCGCAGTTGGCGTAACAATCGATTACTAACGCCAGCTCAGGTTTTGGTAGATTTGCAGTCAGAAAAGAAAAGCTCGCGTGCAACAGCACTTGCTACTCGTGAATTGCTCAGAGGTCGTACTAAAGTTGCTGCAGCGCACCTGCTGGAAGGTATCGAGGTCACTCGCAAAGCGACAACAGGTCCTAAACGCGCTTTTAAAAAAAGCATCTCCGAGCAAAAGGCCGTTGTAGCTGCATTGATGTCAGCTGCAATGTGCCTAGAAGAGCTGGGTGTAGTAACAGCGCAAGCTAAGCCCGCAGCAATTTCTCTGGATGAATATGGAAGTCTCCTTCAACAACTACTCTTGTCGAATCAAGTCATTTTGCGTTGGAATGAGGAGGCTATAACAGAGCAGACCGCCGATGTGCAAGACCAAAGTTCCCCTTGTCTCGTGCATATTTTGTCTCCGACTGCGGCTGCTTGTCTTCCAGCATCTTCTACTGATGCCTTGGTACTTTGCGGTCTTACTTCTGTCGAAACAAGTATTCCGCGCGATCCCTCCCTTGCAGCCTCACTTGCAGAACGCCTACATATAGAAGAAGCACCAGACCCTATTGCTTACGCGCGTGCACAATTTGCTGCATTGTTAGCACTGCCACGCAAGCAGTTGCTGCTTGAGCGGTGCTTAAAAACAGCAGATGGGAAGGATGCCTATTCTGCCGTAATGTTGGTAGAACTGCTTAGCTGTTATGGGGTTGAAGGGTCCGATAAGCCAGAGAAGTTCCTTGAGTCTGCAAAGAAAGTCTTTGGTAATAAGTTTGTAGGAGAACGTTTTGAAACCGAGATACAGCAAAACCTTGCTTGGTCGGGCGAAAACCCCCATCAGAGAACAATTGATACTCCAACCCCTGCGGGTAAGATTTCGCCCACACTCACGCCCTTTGTGATTGTGCCAAATGAGGGACGGATGTTGAGCTCTCATGAGCTGCCATTATTATCGGCATCGCAGATAGAAACCTATCTTGAGTGTCCTTATAAGTGGTTTAGCCTTCGAAGGTTGCGTCTATCTGATGCGGATGCAGGTTTTGGACCTGCGGAAATGGGAACTTTTGCCCATCGCGTACTTGAGTTGACACATGGACGGCTTTCTGAGGAAGGAGTCAGCGTCCATACAACAGGAGGCTTGCAGCGTGCCCATGAATTGCTTGGCGAAGTGTGTGCTGAGCATTATCGCCACCAATACCTGTTGCGCGGTGGCAATACGGTTGAGCAACAGGCATTGATTCCACATGGACCGCGTGAACGCGCACAACTTGACCGCCTCAGTGAGGATCTTCACTCCTTGCTTGACTATGAATCAACTTTGTTTTTGGGTTATGAGCCCAAGCAATTTGAGTGGAGCTTTGGGCGTGGTGATGAGCTTATTGAGTATGCTGGGGCACGTTTGGTAGGTACGATTGATCGCGTGGATGTCGATGCGCATGGCTTGGCAGTGGTTATTGACTATAAACACAAAGGGGTAAATGGTTTTACCAAAGAATATGATGCCTTTGCCAACAAACCCCACGATCTAGGCGATACGCTCAAAGAGCTGAGGCGTGTGCAATCGCTGATATATGCGCAGGTAGTACGTCGTGCTCATCCTGAGTTGCATGTGGTTGGGGCAGTGTATCTCTGTACCCGTGATGACCATGCTTTGGCAGGGGCAGTGGATGCCAATCAAGCAGAACGCATCTATGGGCAAGACCTTTCAAAGGCTCGCGCAGCTGCTGTGTGTGTGGATCCTACTGACGACTTTGGTCGTCGTGAGCAGGCAAAAGCGGCAGGTAGCAACTGGGACGGAGATACGGGTCTTGATGGGCTGCTTGATGCTTGTGAAGAAGCTATTGCACCACGTATTGCAGAACTTCGCGCAGGAATAATTGAGGCAAACCCACTTGATGAAATTTCATGCCAGTGGTGTCCTGTGCTGAATTGTGAAAAGAGGCGCTCATAGTGGCTGAATTGGAGTTTCTTGCAGGACTCAATAAGGACCAACTCACCATTGCTCAAACGCTTGAGCGTCCGCTTTTTGTTGAGGCAGGAGCAGGCTCAGGCAAGACGTTTACCCTGACCCAGCGCATTGCTTGGGCACTCAGTCCTGGTTCTGGTGCGTGCGGCAAAGCATATTTAGACAGTCTCGATCAGGTGCTTGTCATTACCTTTACCGAGGCTGCTGCGCGAGAGATTCGTGAGCGTGTGCGCAAAACTCTACGAGCCGCTGGAGCTTACGATCCACATATGCGTGAAGCAGCGCTTGCCGTTGATGGTGCTTGGATTTCGACCATTCATGGCATGTGTTCGCGTATTTTGCATCAGCATGCGCTGGATTTGGGAATTGATCCAAACTTTAGCCAATGCACGGAAAACCAGGCTGATGAACTCAAAGGCAGCGCACTCGAAGAGGTTGTGGGAGGTGCCTATCGCCGAGGCGAGTTTTCTGAACTTTTTTCTTTTTATGGCTATGGGCGCATATTTGACGGAGGTCGTGCAAGCGGGGTTCTTGATCTTGTTACCAGCATGATTGCCGCTGCTCGTCGTTGCCTCCATGGTTTTGATGACCTTGTGCTTGTGGGTGAAGAGGGTGCCAAAACAATATATTGCTCGGTGGCACGTCTGCTCACAGCTTTTGAAGAGTTGGGGTCTCGTAAGCTCACACCAAAGGCGGCGCAGACTGTTCAGACATCGCTTGAGCTTCTGCATGGACTGGTACTTGAGGGCCCTACGCGTTCAACACGCGACGAAATCGAAGCGGTGCTAACGAGCGTTTCGGTACCACGCTCAAGCAAAACTATTGCTGATATTCAGCCAGATGTTGTGTCTGCTTTGGCACTTGCGCGCGCAGAGCTTGCCTTTGTTCAGGCTGGCAGATTTGGCAGTGCAATTTTGCAACTAGCGCGTCAAGTAGATGAGCGCTATACAGGTCTCAAGCATGAGCAGTCGCTACTGGACAATGACGATCTTATCCATATGGCTTTACAGGCAGTACGCAAGCACCCCGAAGTGGCGGCTGACTATGCACAGCGTTTTCGCCTCGTCATGGTTGATGAGTTTCAGGATACCGATGAGACTCAATTAGAACTTATTGGTATGCTTGCTGGCAAGGATGCTGAGCACCTCTGTACGGTAGGTGATGCTCAGCAGTCGATTTATCGTTTCCGCGGAGCAGATGTTGAGGTGTTTTTCAAACATGGGGCTGCGCTCCCAACAGATTCGCATGTGCGACTGCAGACAAACTACCGCAGCCATGCAGATATTCTTAATCTTGTAGAGCGTATTTGCGGGGGTGTGCCCACGATAGATGGCACGCTTGCAGGTGGCATCCTGGGTGGCTATATGCATCTTGATGCTAATCCCGAGCGAGAAGATACGTATGCGGCGCAATCTCTTCCGCGTGTAGCTATCGAAGCAGTTGCAGGCCCTGGTCAATCAGGACGAACAACACAATTTCAGGCAGCAACTCTTGCTGCTCAGATTGCAGATCGACTAGCACAGTACGCTGCGGCAGGTACAAGTGCAGGGGATATGGCTCTGCTTTTGGGAACAAGCTCTCATGCGGCAAACTACATCGATGCCCTGCGGGCCCGTGGACTTGAGTGTGTGGTGACTGGAGGCTCTAGCTTTAACTCGACTTCCGAGGTCCAGGTTATGTGCGCTCTGCTCTATACCTTGGCAAATCCTGGAGATACTCAGTCAGGCCTATTTCCGCTGCTCTCCAGTGAAGTCTTTGCCCTGGATGCAGATGATTTCTGCATGTTGGGCACACGCCCTCAAGAAAAACTAGATGCTCCTACAAAGCGACAGATTGACCGTGGTCTTGAGGATATGAAGTTTTTTGGAAGCGTGCAAACTTCTGAGCGTCTCAAGGTGGCTCATGCGGTGCTTAGTCAAGCGCTTGCGGATTTGGCACACAAGTCAGTTGCCGATGTTTGTCTACAGGTGGTGCGCGATTCTGGTTGGCTTGCTCGTCTTTCCCACCAAGGGGCTCAAGGCATGGCACGCGCTGCAAATGTTTTAGCCGCTGTGCGCTATATTCGCGATCTTACCGAGGAGCTGGGGCTGGGGCCTGCCCGAGCTGCAGCGGAATTTAATCGCTGGCTCAATCTTGCAAAAATTCCTCCCGCATCTTTTGCAGGAGGGGAGGCAGGTACCATTCAAGTAATGACCATTCATGCCTCTAAGGGCCTTGAGTTTCCCGTTGTGGCAGTAGCCGAATGTTGGTCAAACCCTCGTAGCGATACGAACATTCTTGCAGGTAGTTTGAATGCCACTGATAGGTCATCAAATACTTCTTCTCAAAACGTACAAGCCTGCGTGATTTGTCCCAAAGATTGCTCAAGTTTAGTCGCAAAGGTGCAGGTGGATAACAGCAGCAGTTGGAAAGGCTCAGAGAGCGCAACGATTGTAGAGACTTATTTAGCACTTAAACAGCTTGAAGACGAGCGGAGCAAAGAAGAAAAAGCACGCCTGCTCTACGTTGCGTTGACTCGTGCACAAGAAGCAGTTGTCCTAGGAATAAGTTGTGCTTCTAGCAAAGCAGGTATAAGTTCGACGCTTGCTGCTGGGACTATGCGGGCACTTGTTGGTTCTGATATGCCTGCAATAGGCGAGCAGAGCCTTAACTATGGGGGAAGTGCTGATGCTTTGCTTCGCGTAGTGGAGGTCTGCCAACAGAAGGTTCCCAAGGGCGATCCTGTTGTACTCGAGCTGTCATCTGCGGGCAGTATGGCGGGCTTTGACGCAGAACTTATCGCTCCTGTTCCTACGGATTTGCTGGTGCTTGGGACGGGTGCTGCTGAGACGAGCATGCAGGACAATGGCATGCCAGATAGTGATTTTGTACTGTATCAACGCGAGACTGAAATTGCAGCGCAGCTGAGTACGTGGCGCCCCCGTCAAGGAGTTTTTAGTTTTTCGTCGATGAAGGCTGTACTCGAGGATGAAGCATTACAGCATAACGATAATGCTCCAACAAAGCCTCGGGTGCCGCAGCTCAGTGAGGAAGATGAGGCAGGCGAATACGCCGATGCCGATCGTGCGACCAATTTAGGCTCTGCTTTTCATGAGCTTGCTCAGACTATGATTGAGACAGGATGTGTCCCTTCGGATGAGCAACTAGAGCACATGTCTATCTATTGGCATCTGTCGAGTCGTGCTGAATTGCGTCTACAGACAGCCTTACAGCGCTGGACCCACTCAGATATTCGCGCTGAGGCATTGCAGTACAAAATTCTCCACGCGGAGTTGCCCTTTTTTGCGCCAGCACCCAAGGGTACTGAGCGTTTTGGTGACTATATTGAAGGTGCCATTGACCTGCTTTGTACCAACCCTGGCTCCACAGAAGCACTGCTTGTTGACTATAAAACAGGCGATAAAAACCTTACACCTGCTGAAATTTATGAACATCACAAAACCCAAGCGCGCCTCTATGCTAGCGTGCTCATAAATCAAGGCTTTACAGCGGTGACCTGCGCTTTTGTCTGTGTTGAGCTTGATGCGGGTGAGCTTTTGGGAGATGACAAGACAGACCAACCATATGTTGTACGCTACGATTTTCATGCATAGAGAAGAGATTGTTAGCTCTCAGTGATGTCCGTTTGCTACGTTAGAATTGATAGCAGAAAACAAAGACAGCAAGAGATGCGGATAGGACAGGTGTCTTGTGGCATGCGTAGGCGCGCGGAGTTTTTTAGTGCGCCTTGTCCATTCCGCGCACAAGGGAGAGTACACGTATGGCCTTTGTACACTTACATAGCCACTCTGACTTTTCGGTACTTGATGGAGCCACGCGCATACCTGATATGGTTAAGCGTGCCGTTGACCTTGGGATGCCTGCCGTGTCTCTGACCGATCACGGGTATATGTTTGGCGTGCCCAACCTTGACCTCGAATGCCGCAGGTACAACGATGCTGCGGCGGACATGAAGCAATGGAAACACGATGTTGAGTGTTTCAAAAAATCTTGGAAGCTTGACGAACCTGAGCCCGATGCAGGGGATGCGGCACCTCACGATCGTGTGCATGCGCAATGGGAAAGCGATGTTGCTATCTGGGAGTCCACAGGTGGCGACCTGAGCGCTGTTGAAGCAAATCGTCCTACGCCTGTGGTCAAGCCTATCTTTGGTTGCGAGGCTTACTTCATCACGGACGACCAAATTGAGCACAAACCCAATCAAAAGCGCTATCACCTTATTTTACTTGCAAAAAACGAGACGGGCTACGTCAATCTGATGAAGATGATGTCCCAAGCTGCCAATGAGATGATGTATTACAAGCCTCGTACTACCTTGGGTATGCTCAAAAAATATCACGAAGGCATCATCTGCCAGTCTGCCTGCGTACAAGGCATCATTCCCCAAAATATTATCGATGGAAATATTGATGAAGCAGAGCGATGGGCTCGCGAATATCAACGCATTTTTGGCGATGACTTCTATATTGAGATTCAAGACCACGGTCTCAATTTCCGTGGTGGATGGACCGACCGTACGCTTGATGAGCGTCTCGTTGCGCTGGCACAAAAGCTCGGCATCAAGGTGGTTGCTACCAACGACTTCCATTACCTTACCCGCGAGGATGCGCCGACTCAAGACATTATGAGCTGCATCGGTACCGCTAGTCATATCGATGATTCTGGTCGTCTACATATGGAAGGTAGCGAGTTTTACATGAAGAGCGAAGAAGAGATGCGCGCTCTCTTCTCGTGGATTCCTGAAGCCTGTGATACGACGCTTGAGATTGCGGAAAAGTGTCAGTTTGAACTTGACTGGTCAAGTATGTACTTGCCTAAGTTTCCTGGTTTGGCAGAGGGGGAGACTTCTGAGGAACGTTTCCACGCCGAATGCGAAAAAGGTCTTGAGCAACACTATGGACCCGACTGGCGTACCCGTGAGATTAATGGCATCAATATTCAAGAGCGTTTTGAGTACGAGTACAAAATCATTTGTGATAAGGGTTTTGCTGACTACTTTCTTATTGTGCAGGAATATGTCATGTGGGCCAAAACCAATGGTATTGGTGTAGGCCCTGGTCGAGGCAGTGCAGCTGGCGCTATTGTTGCATATGCAATGAACATCACCGCTTTTGATCCCCTAGAAAATGGCCTGATGTTCGAGAGATTTTTGTCACCTCAGCGCTCCGAAATGCCCGATATTGATATGGACTTCGACGATGAGCGGCGCCTAGAAGTCATTCAGCACGTCCGAGAACTTTATGGATCCGAGCGTGTCTGCCACGTTATTACCTACTCAACCATCAAGGCCAAGCAAGCAATCAACGATGCTGCGCGTGTGCTGGGATTTCCTGTGTGGCAGGGTCAGCGCCTGTCCAAGATGCTTTCCAACGACCCTAAGCTTGCCTTGCAAAATGCGCTTGAAAAAAATGAAAATAAACCAGATCAGTTTTCACCCGACTTTTCCGAGGCGTACGAGAAGGATGCCGACGCGCATCGCATTATTGATGCAGCGCTTTCTATTGAGGGTCTCACCCGAGGTGAAGGGGTGCATGCGTGTGCTGTTTTGATTGCACCGACACCCGTTAACGATCATGTGCCGACCAAACTTGATACCAAAGGTGGCGTTGAGATTACCCAGTACGAGGGTCACTCGGTTGCCGATATGGGTCTGCTCAAGATGGACTTTTTGGGTCTGCGTACCTTGACCGTTATTTCAAAAACCCTCGCGAATATTCGCGCGAGCTACCCTCATGCCTCTGATATCGAACGTATGCCCGAACTTGTGCGTGGATGCATTAAGCCTGGTGCTACCTGCGTGGATATTGATGTGGACAAGATTCCTTTTACCGACCCCAAGATCTATGAGTTGCTAGGCTCGGGTGCCACAGCGGGAGTGTTCCAAGTAGAGTCTGCAGGTATGACAGCCACCATTAAAAATATGCAGCCCAAAGAATACAAGCAAATTGTTGCATTGATTGCCCTGTATCGTCCGGGTCCCTTAGGTGCTGGTATGGTTACCAGCTATATCAACCGCATGAATGGACGCGAGCCCATCGTCTTTTATGACGATCGTCTTTCGGAAATTTTGGACGAGACTTACGGCACAATCGTGTATCAAGAACAGGTCATGCAGATTTCGGTCAAGATGTCGGGCTTTTCCGCTGGTGAGTCTGACTCCCGCATCCGCAAACCTGTGGCAAAAAAGAAAATTAAGTTGCTCACCAGTACCGAATTCCATTGGGATAATGGTAAAGATGAGACTACCTACGACCATTGGATGAACGGCGCCGTCGAAAATGGTTACGAGCGTGCGACCGCTCAGCGTATTTGGGACGACGTTCTTGAATTTGCTTCCTATGCGTTCAATAAATCTCACTCTGCAGGCTATGCCATTCTTGTTATGCAGACAGCTTGGCTCAAAGCATATTTCCCGCGTGAATTTATGGCATCGGTGCTCACCAGCTACATGGGCAAGACAGACAAGATTGTCCACTACGTTACCGCCTGTCGCCACGAGGGTATTCAGATTTTGCCGCCTGATATCAATGAATCAGGTCGTGACTTTACGGCAACTCCTGCAGGTGTTCGCTTTGGCTTTGCCGGTATCCGCGGCGTTGGCGAAGGTGTAGCTGAGCTTATCATGGCCGAGCGTGAGAAGGGTGGACCTTTCAAGCATCTCAACGATTTTGTTGACCGTGTTGATGGTTCCTCGGCAAATCGTCGTGTTGTTGAAGCGCTTATCAAAAGCGGTGCCTTTGACTCTACGGGATATCCGCGTCGTCAGTTGATGATTATGGTCGACAAAAACAATCCAGAAAATATCCTTGATGTTGCCGCGCGTCGTCAAAAGGATCGAGCTGCAGGTCAGAGCAGTCTTTTTGATATGTTTGGCGATGTAGAAGACTCTGGTTTTGTCGATGAAGCACCCCAACCCGATGGGGTGGAGTGGGAACGTAGCGACAAGCTTCATAACGAGCATGAAGTGCTAGGGCTTTATGTTTCGGATCATCCCCTGCGTCCGTATGAGTATGCACTCTCCAAAGTACGCGACTACACCATCGGCGAGCTCAATGAGACCGAAGAAGTACCTGATCCCATGACAGGTGGCATGATTGAGCGTCACAAAGTGGCAGAGGATAAGCAAATTCGCCTTGCCGGTATGGTGACCTCTGTGCAAAAGAAGACCACCAAAAACGGTGATCCCATGGCGATTGTGACCTTAGAAGATATGGAAGGCGAAATTACGTTGGTCGTCTTCCCCAAGCTGTATAAGAAATCGGCTGCCATCCTTGCAGGTGAAGTTGATGCTGAGATGGGTAGCTCCGCAAACGATATCTTTGTCAAAATCTCGGGTAAGCTTGAGCGCTCAGATCGTGGTGATCAAATTATCTGCAGTTCTATTGAGGGACTAGAGCTCACCACGTCATCAAACCGCCCCAAGGTCATTGAGCTGCACATGACACCGAGTGTTCTGAGTTACGACCGTATGCAGAGATTGCATGACATTCTGTCGCGCTATGCGGGCCTTGATCGCGTGGAGTTGCTTGTCCAGGAAAGTTCAGGCAATACGTTGCGCATGGAGTTGCCTACAACGGTGGATGCGCGCAGCATGATGCTGATGGCAGAGCTCAAGGATCTCGTTGATCCCGAAGGAAGCATTGTTTTTGCCTAGGAGCGCCGTGCACTACGTACCGTATCGAAGTAAACCTGCACGCCCCTCTTGTGCGGTGCATATCAAAGCGTCGCATGTTGTTGGACGTGTGTAACCCGTTGGACTTGCGTTAATTTGCGAATGTCTGTGTTATTTATTGGGGATGTGCCACAATGGATATACGACGCGATGAGGCGTCGTAAGGAGAGAGGAAAAGTTATGGCCGAGCCTACTTTCTATCGCTGCAATACCTGTGGCACTATGGTTGCTTTGCTCAAGAAGGGCGGCTGTGATCCTTCTTGCTGTGGCGAGCCCATGGAGAGCCTTGTAGCTGGTTCTGTTGACGCTGCTGCTGAGAAGCACGTTCCTGTGGTTGTTGAGGCCGAAGATGGCAAGCATATCCTTGTAAAGGTTGGTGCTGTTGAGCATCCTTCCCTTGAGGAGCATTACATCGAGTGGATTGCCCTTGCTGCTGAGGATAAACTCTTTGTGCGCTATCTCAAGCCTGGTGACAAGCCTGAGGCTCAGTTTGGCAAGTGCTGCGCTAAGGGTGCTACCGTTTATGCTTATTGCAACCTTCATGGTCTGTGGAAAGCTGAAGTTGAGCTCTAAGCTCAGTTAGGTGTTACGCGTGAAGATTGGTATCGCGCAACTTAGCGCCCGTGCGGGAGATTTCTCTCGCACGGGCGAGCGCATTATTGCATATAGCGAACAGGCCGCCCGACAGGGTGTAGAACTGCTCATCTTCCCCTTGTCTACGCTTGTGGGTATGTGTCCTGTACCCTACGTAGACCAAGAGGGTCTGCTTATCGATTTGTCAGATATGTTGTCAAGTCTTGTCGATAAGCTAGCCTGCCCCTGCCTCTTGCCTTTGGCATCGCTTTCGGCTTATGAGTCTGTAGAAGAGATCTTCTTAATTGCAAATGGCGAGGTCATGCCTCTGCGCCTGACAAATTTGACACGCTCTATGGGCGGTGATGTCATGGCAGCTATGGCCAATGGCGTAGAGCTTTTGAGTGGTGAAACCAGTATTCCTACCTTTGATATGGAAGGTATCAAATTTGCACTGGTAATGACTCCTGACAAGCTCGATGAGTTGGCAAGCTTGGATTATGACATCAACGCTATTATCTATTTTTCCTCTCAGACATATGCGGCGAATGATAGCAATTCGGTGTTGGCAGCAGGATTGCCTGACAATCGCTATACCCAAGATGTGCGAGATACGAAATCTTGGCTTATCGCATTAGGTTCGCTTGGTGGCTCAGATGATGCCGTTTGTACGGGTGGTAGTTTTGTATTAGCTCCTGATGGCCAAGCGGTGGCAATAGCTCCTTCATTTGAAGAAGCGCTGTTAGTAGCTGAGATTGGTCCACAGTCTGAAGGTCCCAAGCAAGATGTTCCCAAGCCTGTTCCCTATGACCGAAGCGCTTTTTGTTGGCAGGCGCTTTCGCTTACTTTGAAAGATTTTGTCGTAGCTCAAGGTATGCAAGATGTGGTGCTTACTCTTGATGGCACGCTGAGCTCTGCCGTTTTGGCTACCCTTGCGAGCGATGCGTTGGGTCCCATGCACGTGCATGCTCTGTTGGCGACACCGTTGGAAGGCACGCCTGCCTTGCGTAGTGGTGGCAGGGGAGAATCGCTCGCTCGTCCGCGTTCGGCCGCACAAAGAGTACTGGCTATGCGCCAACTCGCCGCAAATTTGCATATCAATCTGCATGAGCGTAATCCTCGTCTTGTCCAAGCAAGCGCGGTTTCGCTGCAGGATTCTGCAGGAGTTGACGAGCGTCTTGGTGCCCTTGCTGCCGAGCGCGATGTGATTGCCGCAGAAGCTCGTCAGCTTGCGCGTCAGCTTCATGCTCTCCTGTTGTCTTCTTGTGATAAAACGTGGCTTGCCCTTGAGGCAGATGGTTTGAGCGCTGCGGCAGATATCCTTCCTTTGGGTGATCTTTATCGCACAGACGTGCTAGAGATGGCGCGCACACGCAATGCAAGCTCACCGGTCTTCTCAGATGTATCGCTTGCTCGTTGTGATCTACCTGAACTGCTTGAGAGCGATATATTCAACGATGTACCCATTGATTTTGAGGATCAAGTGCGGCAGCTTGATTTAATCTTAAGCATGTATATCGAGTGGGAACGTACCCCGTCTGATATTCAGCGCTCACAAGGGATGTCTGCGCTCATCGAAGCGGCAGTGGCTGCTTTTCATGCGCATGCTTTGGCAAGAAGCAATGCAGGAGTGGTGTTGCGCGCGAGTACACGTAGTCTTACAGATGCTCGAAGACCCTTTGACCTGGCTTGGTACGATAGGACAGATCGTAAAAAGCTATTGCCGGGTAGCAAAGAGCTCTCTGTTTTGGCACAGGAGTTGCTTGCTTCGTTTGAGGCGGGTCTGCAGGATGTCGAGGCAAACAATCCCTTTGTAGATGCACTCTCAGATTTGCTGAATGGTGCACAGATTTCGGTATTTGACCCAGAAAAACAAGCAGAGCAAAACGCTGATTTCAGTTTTGGATCGCTCGATATTTCAAAAAAGCCTGAAAATAGTCGGCAGAATATGGCCAATCTCATGGATTACATGAAAGGCTTTGGCTTGGTAAATCCCGACAACGCCGATGGACATATTGTTGCCGATGCTGAGGGCCATATGGGTTTTGGCGGCTTTGCAGGAAACGGTTTTAGCCCCTTTTCCGAAAACTAAAGGTCCACCAGCCAACCTTTAAGTTGCGTTATTGCTCAGTTTGGTTTGGCTGCACGCATGTTCAGATGCACCTAAGGGGCAAGGCGTACTTGCTAGCTCGGTGAGAATGACTCGGTCTTGCGTATGTCCTCATTTGGGATATGATAGAACGAGTGTTCTTATTTGTGTGGGCAGGCGAGCAAAGAGGCGGTACAAAACATGATTGTACTTGGCATTGACCCAGGTCTTGCCCATACTGGTTGGGGTGTGATTGAGGCTCGTGGCAATACTTGTCGCGCGAGAGCCTATGGATGTGTGACGACGCGTCCTACAGAGTCCATTGATCATCGTCTGGGTAGCATATTTAACGAGATAAGCGATGTGATTAATCAGTATCACCCCAGTCAGCTTGCCATTGAGAAGATTTTCTTTGGTGAAAACGAGCGTTCTGCTATTGCTACAGCTCAAGCCCGAGGAGCAGCAATCGTTGCTTGTTCTCGAGCAGGACTTGAAGTTGGCGAGTACACTCCCATGCAGATAAAGCAAGCTGTGGTAGGCACAGGAAGTGCTGACAAGTATCAGGTTATTTTTATGGTGCGCAATATTTTGGCACTAGATCATGATCCGCATCCCGACCATGCAGCAGATGCGCTTGCTGCGGCAGTTTGTCATGCCCTGTTGGTACGTACCCAGCGTGCAACACGTCGCATGGCAGCAGCTGATGCTCTTCGCGAAGCAGAAATTGCCAGTCGAGATCAGGCAGCAGCAGAGGCGCGTGAGGTTACTGCGGCGGCAACCGCTTCTCGTGCTCAGGCAGGGCAGCTGCCCAGCAGCAGAACAAGTCGTATTTCCACTCGAGATAGCGTACACACATCGAGGAAGGCTCGCTCATGATTGTTCAGCTCACGGGTACCCTCATAGAGGTTTTGCCAACGCATGCAATTCTTGATGTGGCGGGTGTCGGCTATGAGCTGGGCATTTCGGCGCATACTGCCGCCACACTTCCTGCGGTAGGCGAAGCTGGCGTTACGCTGTTGACACGCATGGTGGTACGTGAGGATGCGATGGAGCTCTATGGTTTTGCCAATCGCCAGGAGCGTTCGCTTTTTGATCGCTTGGTGGCGATTTCGGGTGTGGGCCCCAAACTCGCTCTTTCAGTGCTTTCAACCTTTACTCCTGCGACCCTTGCAACGGTTGTTGCAACTCAGGATGCCAATCGTGCAGCTACGGTGCCTGGCGTAGGCAAAAAGAAGGCTCAAAGATTACTTGTAGAGTTGCAGGATGTTTTTGCCAAAGATGCGGAGCTTCGTAGCTTGGTAGGTCTTGAATCTGCAACAACAAATAATCAACTATCGTCTCCTTCGGCCATACGCGATGTCAAAACCGAAGCAAGTGAAGCGTTGCTTTCCATGGGCTTTACGCCTCAGGAGGCCGAACTCGCCCTTGATGGCTGCGACAGTGCCACCTCTTCGGTAGAAGCAGCGCTTGAATATGCCCTCAAGCGTTTGGGGAGGGGAGTGTAGACCATGGCAGTATGGGAAGCAGATGCTGATGATCTCTTTGCGGACGATGCCCACGGCAACGCCGCTCCTTTTGGTATGGAAAGCATGAGTTCTTCACGAAGCGTGAGTACTGAGCTTACCGCTGAAGATCTTGATGTGGAACATAGCCTGCGTCCTCAGACTCTAGAAGATTATCTTGGTCAGGAGCGTGTGCGTACCAACCTTCGCGTCCTTATCCAAGCAGCGCGTGATCGCAACGAACCGCTTGATCACGTGATTTTTTCGGGCCCTCCAGGCTTGGGTAAGACAACTCTTGCTGGTGTTGTCGCAAATGAGATGGGTGCAAAACTTCGTACCACCTCTGGTCCTGCTATTGCGCGTACCGGTGATCTTGCGGCGATTCTTACTAATCTCGAACCTGGAGATGTGCTCTTTGTTGATGAGATTCATCGTTTAAACCGTCAGGTAGAAGAAGTGCTCTATCCTGCGATGGAGGACTTTTGCCTCGATATTGTGATTGGCAAAGGGCCTGCTGCTCGTTCGATTCGCCTTGACCTGCCCAAATTTACGCTCATTGGTGCTACTACGCGTACTGGCCTTTTGACAGGGCCTTTGCGTGACCGCTTTGGTATTAGTTATCGCCTCGATTATTACAACGTTGATGAACTCGCTTCGATTGTCTCGCGTTCGGCACATATCTTGGGAGTTGAGATTGACGAGCAAGGCGCTCGTGAGATTGCAAGTCGCAGCCGTGGGACGCCCCGTCTCGCGAATCGCCTACTTAAACGCGTACGTGACTATGCTCAGGTACGCGCTGGAGGAGATATAGACTGGAAAGTCGCCGCGGAGGCTCTATCCTTCTTTGAGATAGACGAACTGGGTCTTGATTGGATGGATACCAAGATTCTTGAGGCTCTTACAAAGACATTCCGAGGGCGTCCCGTGGGACTTACCACTATTGCGTCGGCAGTGGGCGAAGATCCTTCCACACTTGAGGATGTCTACGAACCTTATCTGTTGCAGAGAGGCTTAATCATCCGTACACCTCAGGGACGTCAGGCTACGGTTGTTGCCTTTGAGCACCTCGGAGCGGCCTTGCCTTCGCAAGGCTAGAATAGTGCTGTTTAGCTACGCTCGTTGAGTCCAAACTGTTTTCGATAAGCTACTGATGAGTTGTTGCGAGGAGTATTCATGTTGCAGAGAGATTATCTGCTGGAACTTATTTCGCAGTTTGTTGAGTCCATCTCAAAGGCGTTGAGGACGGCCCAGTCTCTCAAAGAGCCGCATAGTGCCCTCGATGCTGCAGCCTCAGTCGAGCAGGACGTTGCAAGTCTTTTGGATATGGATCCTGCGGTCGCCATGAATCTCAGCCCTGATTCTCTTGTGACCATGATGGTACTTTCTGGTTTGGGCGAGTCTTTGGCTGAGTATGTTAGCTTTGCACTGATGCGGGTAGCTGATATTTATGAGCGTACTGGGGATAGAGATACGGCTGAATTTCGCCGTGCGCAGGCTTGCGCTGTTGCTGAGAGCTTTGGTGCTGACATCAACGTGGTGCCCAAGGAGTTTACGACTTTGGTAGCGGAGCTTGATCAGTGAGCAGTCGAGCTTCCATAAGAGTCCATTCCCAGCAGAATAGAACTCAGCTGTCCACTCATTTTTTGGGAGAAGCAGCGCGTACACTAACAATGCGTGCCAATACACGCCTTTTGTCTATTGAGGCTCTCCGTGTGATAGCTATTCTCTGTATTGCCATCTTTCATAGTTTTTTACCTTGGTTTGAGTCCATGGTGAATTGGGATGGCTTTTTGGCGGGTACCGCCCTTGCGCCCAATGGTCGCGCGTCCATACAGGCACTTGTGCTTATGGGCAGCATCAATCAATTGGGGGCCTGGGGCAATCACATCTTTATAATGATCTCGGGTTTCTTTTTGCTTCCGCGAGCTGCGGAGACCTCGGTATTGCCAGGGTATTGGCATCTGCAAGCGCGCATTACCGCTCGAAGAGTTGCCATCATTTTAACTACGGTTGTCCTGTATGGGCTTGTCGCACTGCTTGCACATCATTTTGTACCCGAAATTACCAATGCAGAGCTTAACGATTGGTATTGGATTAGTTTTGGTATCCAATTTATTTGGGTGTATCTGGCATTGGTGGTGTTGTGTCCTTTTATTGCTTGGTTTTGGTGGCGCCTCCATAAACAAAACCAACTGCTGATTAGTTTGCTTATTGCGGTTTATGCGCTGAACCTCTACATTGCCTTTTTTTCTCAGGGTACAGGTGATCTGGGGGTGCTTGATTGGCGCAAGCTAATGAGTGCGGTGAGCTATGGAATGAGTTTTTTGGTGGGTGGGTGGATTGCCCAACATGTACGCCCTGGCACTTTTCGCTATGGCCGTCCTGTCTTTGTGCTTGCATTGACTGGGATGGTAGTTGCTGAATTTATTGCAGGGAGTCTAGGCGGTATAGACTCTGTAAATTCACTGTCTTATCGCTCTACCTCATCCTTTGCCTTTGTCATGGCGGTATCGGCATTGCTCTGTGCGCTCGCACAACCAGTCGATAGTGCCGCTCAGCATCCACGCCTTGCTCGTATTCTTGCTTTTTTGAGTGCAGGAACTTTGGGCTTTTATGTATTACAAGCCTTCTTTTCGGTTGGCTGGCATGCTACTGCCGATACAATACTCATGTGGGCATTAGGTTTTGGCCTTGTATCGTTCATTCTGGTAGGCAGTTTGTTTAGTTTGCTCTTTTATTTGGCTATCATTTTGTTTGATGCCTGCGTAGGTCAAGTTGTTGTGCGTCGTGTCAACATGCTCTTTGCAGGTCACAAGTCAGCTAAGTAGCGTCTTCAGTGCTGTATTTGGTCTGGCAATACAATGCAGATGGGTACTAATGAAGTATTTGCTGTGCATGACTGTTATATGATAGACCGCTGATATTGTCGTCTTGAAGAGGAGGCGGGCGTGCTCGTTCTCATAAAGACATTTTTGCAGATGTGCCATGACAACTGGGCTTGGCGCAAACAGACCTGGGAGCTTGCAAAGATTGATTTGGTCAAGACTTACCGCGGTGCTGCTCTTGGCTGGGTTTGGCTATTTGTAAAGCCTGCTGTCTATATTGGCGTGTATTACTTTACGTTTGCAGTAGGTATGCGCACAGCAGCACCTATTAATCACATGCCTTTTCTTTTATGGATGGCGGTAGGTATCTTTCCTTGGTTTTTTATGGGCGATATGATTGGTGGGGGAGGAAGTGATGTGTATCACCGCTATGCGTTTTTGGTCAACCGCATCCGCTTTCCGCTCTCAGTCATTTCCACGTTCTTTACGCTTTCAAAAATGATTGTTCTTGTAGGTACAATGCTTTTTACCATCGTGCTGTGCCTCATTCTCAACATTAAATTGACTATTCATCTTATTCAGCTTCCGCTGATATTTGCACTCATGATGTATTTTTGGACTATGTGGTCTATCTGGCTTTCGCCACTTTCGGCTATCTCACGTGACTTTTCTAAGTTGATTGGTACTTTAGGCACACCGTTCTTCTGGTTGTCTGGGATTCTTTTTGACCTCAAAGCACTTCCGCACATTGGTCGTATCATCATGTACTTCAATCCAGTTGCGTGGGGTTGCATGGCCATGAGGGATTGTTTTATTTTCCATAAATGGATATGGCATAGTCATCATGAATTTATTTGCTATCTCGTTGTTTGTGTAGTGGTTACCATACTTGCAATGCATAGCTATGCTCGTCTGCACAAGGAGGTCCCCGATGTCCTCTAAAAAAAAGAATCCGGCAAAACTTTCTGTCAGAGCGCGTGCTATGCGAGCTGCTACTACAGAAAATGAGCGGGTAAGTTGGGCAGGTGAGGGCGAAGCAAAAGTTATCCGGGATAGTGATAAGAATAATCCTATTGCCGTTCGCTTTAGCAACGTATACAAGACGTACTATCTGTACAAAAATGATAAACAGCGTTTGTTGGGTACTTTTAGCAATAAGATTGAGCATAAGGTCATCAATGCTACTGACAACCTTTCGTTTACTATCAATCGCGGGGATTCTCTTGCTCTGCTTGGTTTAAATGGTGCAGGTAAATCCACTGCGCTTAAGATGATTACGGGGGTGTGCTATCCCACCCGTGGCACTATTGAGGTTCATGGTCGCATCTCCGCCTTACTTGAGTTATCAGCTGGTTTTGATGGTAATCTTACGGGTCGCGAGAACCTAGAAATGCGTTGTCAACTGTGGGGTATTACCCGCGATGAGACAGAAGCACTTATCCCGCAGATGCATGAGTTCTCTGAGCTCGGCGATTATATGGAACAGCCTATTCGTACTTACTCCAGTGGTATGAAGGCGCGCTTAGGCTTTGCTTTTGCTTCCTCAATTAACCCCGATATTCTCGTAATTGACGAGGCGCTCTCGGTGGGAGACAAGCGCTTCCGCAAGAAGTGCGAGGAGCGTGTTAAAGATATCATGGCAAAGGATAATCTGACGGTTCTTTTTGTAACCCACTCTCCTGAGCAGGCGTTGCAGTTCTGCACACGCGGCATTGTGTTGCAGCATGGATCCTCGGTTTTTGAAGGTGACATCGAGGGCGCTTGCCAGTACTACGACGAGCACTAGCTACGCTTTCGTTTGGCTTTCCAGAATTGTTGGTAAACTGCTACTGGTGTGTCTTGGCAAACATCCTCAAGGGATAGTTGTAGCAGATAGTGTACGTTCTATTGGTGTAGACCGCACTCTAGTTTCAGCTCTGTAGGCGTTATGTGGTGCGCAGGATGCATAAACAAACTGAGGAGAGTTCAATGACAATACGTATTATTTGCGATTCTGCGGCCGACGTTTCAGATCTTCATCATGAGCAGCTGACCGTCCTACCTCTCTCAGTTGCCTTTGGCAATGACACATATCTTGATAATGTTGACCTGAGTAATCAACGTTTTTATGAGATGCTGCTTGAAACAGACATCATGCCAACCACTGGCCAGGTGACTCCTTATGCTTTTGATCAGGAGTTTTTAGGCGCTACGCAAAGAGGTGAGAAGGTAATTGCAATTACTATTTCATCTCGTCTATCGGGTACGTATGCAAGTGCTGAAAGCGCTGCTCAACCCTACGGCAGTGATATTCGTGTTATTGACAGTCTGAGTGCATCGCTTGGTACGCGTGTGCTTGTTGAATATGCCCTGCGTGGTGTTGACCAGGGAGTTGAGTTTGAGCAACTCGTTGAAGATCTGCGGGTACGCGTGAAGCGGGTTCGGGTGCTTGCACTTCTGGATACGCTTGAGTATGTGCGTCGTGGCGGTCGTCTTCCGGCGGCAGCTGCAGTTTTGGGCAATTTACTTTCTATCAAACCAGTAATTACAGCTGAAAATGGCGTAGTCCGTCTCATAGGGAAGGCTCGTGGCTCAAAAGCTGCAAACAACCTCCTTACCAAAATGATTGCAAAATGCGGTGGCATTGATTTTGATATGCCTGTTGCGGTTGGTTATACAGGACTTGAGAGCAGCATGCTCAAGAAATATATCGAGGACAATTCTCATTTATGGGAAGGCAAAGTGGATAATCTCATATATCACTCTATGGGAAGCACTATCGGTACGCATGCTGGTCCGGGCGCTATAGCCGTAGGTTTCTTTGAGAATAAATAACAAGAGTTATAAAGTATCAGGCATTCTACCGGGACGGGAATTAAAGAGTGTCACTTTTCTCGAGCTACTCCATAGTTACGATGATTGCTACTGCCAGGAAGGGTCTGCGCTGGAAATCCTAGGCCATGTATTGGCAAGTGTCGTATGTGGTTTACTGTGACTGTCCTAAACGATGTGTTCGGCAAGTTGTTGGCCTTTACGAAAGAACAAGGTGGCCTTTTAGGAAGAGATGGGTATAGAAAGGAGCAATATGACTGGATTTAGGGGTGAAAACAGCCTATGCGTTGTGGTTCCCTGTTATAACGAGGAGGCCACACTAAGACCTTTCCGCGCTGCAATTGAGAAGGTCGAGAAGGACCTGCTTGGTTATCTGTCGCGGCCAATTGACGTTGTCTTTATTGATGACGGATCAAAAGATGGAACCCTTGGGATTCTCCGAAAGTTCAATGAGGAGTGCCCGACACTTCATTTTGTTTCATTCTCCCGTAACTTTGGTAAGGAGGCTGGTCTGCTAGCTGGCCTTAAGAAGGCGCTCACTTTGGGCGATTCGCATATCGCCGTCATGGATGTTGACCTGCAGGATCCTCCTGAGCTACTGCCTCAGATGTTTGACAGGATGGTACAGACAAACTGTCAGATTGTCGCGACCTACCGAGAGACGCGCGCGGGTGAACCGCCTATTAGAAGCTGGTTTGCTCATCGCTTCTACGACATAATGAACAAGGTTTCGGACGTCGAGATGCGCGATGGTGCGCGTGACTTCAGGCTCATGACAAAAGACGTGGTCGAGTCGATAACGTCGTTGGGCGAGCGTGAGCGCTTCTCGAAGGGCATCTTCATGTGGGTTGGCTATGATACCGAGTGGATTGGCTACCAAAACATCGAACGCATCGCAGGTGAGACACACTGGAATATCCTGTCGCTCTCTAAGTATGCCCTCAACGGCATCATTGCGTTTTCTAATGCCCCGCTTGTGGCCATCTCGTTTGTGGGGCTGACGGTGTTTTTTCTTTCCATTTTATCTTTACTGTTTGTAATCTTCAGGGCAGCGCTGTATGGCGATCCTGTTGCAGGTTGGCCGTCTCTTGTGTGTATCATTACATTGTTGTCTGGACTTCAGCTTTTCTGCATGGGAATTCTCAGTCTCTATGTATCAAAAATCTATATCGAGGCTAAGGATCGTCCGGTGTACATCGTCAAAGAAGAGTGCTAACTATCACACAAACGTTATCTGTAGTTTGTTGAAATCATTAGACTCAGCTCCTTACGTATGGTCCATCTGTCACTCAGCCTTTCTGTGCATATACTTTCTGGTTCATAGAAAAGAGGCTACAGCCATCCTCAAAGCAGTGTTCTCTGAGTCGTTTACCCCAGAGATAGTCGAGGCTGTAAAGACACGTGTAATCGCAGCAATCCATGGCAAACAAAAACATTCAGATTCTTAGTTTTGATAAAAAGGGGACCGAAAGTACAGTAGATTTAGTTGTTGACGATAGCGGAACGCTAACTTTACCTCAGCTCTACTATACTGGCTACCAAGTAGTTTCCACGAGTTCAGACGGTATAACTGCTCACTGTTTTAGAGGTGAAAATGGATTACTTTCTGTAAGGTTGCAAGGACAGGGAAAGTCTCGAATAGTTATCAATTTTGTTGAGCCACTTATCTGGAGGGTATCCGAGCTGGTCTCGTTATTAGCGGTTATTGCAATTGTTATTCTATATGTTTACCGTAAACAATCTGCTGTTAAGAAATCAACAAATAAGAATGGACTGCTTACAGTAAAGTTCGGTTGATTCAAACTCAATTACATGTAGAACCATGTTTAATATTTTTGCTATTCACCGAACGCCTGAGGTTGTTATCTTGGGCGTTTTTCTATGAATTGAGATCCTACATTCGGCACGCGACCTAACCTTTCTGAGTCTTTAGAATTATGGCTGAATCCCTCGTTAATGAGATTGTAGACGCTGGTAGATGAAACATATAAGAGAGGAAATCAGTGCAATAACCATCGCGAACGCTAGTTAATAACAGGTGCTGGTCTTTGAGGGGCTGTGGACATTTTCTGCATCTAGGCAGCTAGGCCTAAGCTCCTTCTAACCTGTATTGGGATCATCCAGCCCAACGACTCCTTTTTCCTTTTCCATTGTAATCTTGTAGGCGGTTATGATGCAGTAGCCCGATTTAATGTTGGGTAGAAAGTGTTTACATATTGAATATCATGCTTGTAGGAATGTTTAGGCTATTTCAATCAATTGCTTATCTGCTTTATTTAGATACTTCCAAATGATAATACATAGGCAAATGATTGAGATGACTTCAGAAATACGCCAATGAATAGGCTCAGTAAAATTAATAATATAATTGCCAGAACCATTATTCGGGACAAGCAGAATCATTGCATTGTCTTGACCATTTCGTAAAGTAAGTTTTTTGCCGGTGAGTACATCTTTTGCGCTGTAGTATGGATACCAAAACATAGGCAATCTTATTTCTGTCATATTCTTATTTTTTGAAATGTGCAATTTGAGTTGGGTATCATTTTTTTCCCAGTTAATTATTCTTCCTGAGCCAGAAAGAATAACAGGTTCCATTATTACATTTTTTCCAAAGTCTTTTCCAGAAGAACCGACTGGGATATATTTATCGTCAAAAATGCCATAATAAGTACTCGAACAAAGTGAGCGTGCAGAAAAGTCAGGAATTGTAAAGAACGAATTTCTTTGAGCAAACGCTTGATATGTTCCGAGACCAAATATTCCCTCTGAGAAACTTAATAAGATAAGTAGTAGAAAACTAAATTTAAGATGAATATTATTTGCTTTTTGAAGTTTTTTAAAAACGAATGCAACTAGAATGAGAGCAAAAAAACTTGCGGGTCCCAAAAATCTCCAAGGGAATTGTACAGATGAGAGTGTAGTGTTAATCAATCTTGCAAATGAATTGGATGCCCCCCATGGATAAAGGGTGCTTGCTATAAAGAGAAGTGCCATTGTAGCAAAGAAGAATATCCAGGCAAAAGAATTGGAGGTGTTTTTTTCTACTTTTTGTGGATATTTGATTCTTTCTAAGAAGAAACTAATAGGCCAAAGTATCAGCATACTTGTTAATGTAATTCCCATGGTAAAAGGCATCTCATTTATTACATCGAGCTTGTTTCCTATAGCTTCGCTCCATCCCCCTATTGTGCTAAAAAAATAGAAAAATTGCCTAAGATGAATGGGATGTCTGGTTGCTTTAGCTAAGGTATTTTCCGCTTGAGAAATTACCTCGCTACCTCTTTGACAGAAATAATCTAAAAAAGGAATAACAAACCATAAAGAAAGTCCAATACAAATGCCTGCAGCCTTAAATAATCCATATAACACTTCTTTTTTGTGATGATTGATCAGTAATATGAGCACTATAGGAACTATAACGATTAAACAAATAAAGGTACTAAGTATATGAGTGGAAATAATGAGCGAAAATGTGACACCACACCACGCCCATCCAAACTTACTTGCCTCTTTTTCTTGAAAGAAAAAGAGAGAATATATTCCATAAAAAAGAGCAGGATAAAGGCTTAAAGAAATTGATTCACCGAGAGCCGCTCTTAAATAAACGCATTCTAGACGATATGGAGAAAAGGTCCAAATAATGGCAGCAATTAAGCCAATTCTTTTTGAAGAAAACACTTTTGAGAATGAATAAAAGCTAATATATGTGCATGTAATATTGATACAAATTACCAACAATTGATAACAATTTTTTAGAGATATACCCGCGATGTGAAGAAGTGCAAAAGGATAGAGGAGAATATCTCCGTAGTATATAGAAATAGGGTAGCCATATCCTGCAATTTGAACCCCTTGTATTCGTACAGGTATTTGTCCAGCTGATAAACCTTGCGCAATTCCAAGAATTCTTACAAGGTGAAACCTGAGATCATGCCCTGCAGGTAAAGAGGAGCCAAAGGTAAAAAGGGGTATGCTAGCCAGTAGACTAAATATGATTAATAAAAATAGAATTTGAGTGGAGCTGAAGCCAAGACATATTGACCATTTATTTGAACTCGAACTCATATTTTTTTACTCCTTTTCACTCTACGTATTCTCAATTCTCCTACAATCTCCATAAGGCGATTGGGCATAATGCACGCTCTCTAAAGCCTTAAATTTATGCTATTAGCTACTTTTTGATTAATTGTAGGCTATAACCAAGAGCGAGTAGTTTTGTTCCCACTTTGAAGGCGGAAGTAGAGCGAATTTTTTCAAGTTGTGAGGTATTAGCTTTAAATTGCTTATTAAGATTCCGGTAATCGCTTCGTATATCAGTTAGGCGATCAGCCTGCTTACGATTCTTTTCAACGAGCAAACTAATACGACGAGAGATATATAAACTCGCTTCATTGTCACAGATAAAGATATAGCTCTCATAGTCGTCTTGGTGATAGAAGTACGAAGCAGGTTTTCCAACAATACCTAAATCCTCAAACCACTCATGTTTGAGTTGGTCAAAAAGCATTTCATAAGTTTCTCCACGAAGAGTATTGAGATTCCAGAGTGCGAAATTTAACGCATAATTGATGAAGTCACGCTCATAGCGTTCCCAAAGACCCCACTGATGAAGCCGGCTTCTTAATGCAACAAGTGCATCATAGAAGCAACGCCAACTTTTCTCACGTGTCACTGAGAGTGAACCACTTGCACGGCGGTGGTGAGCGAGGACTGTATCAATTGTGGAAATACGCTTAGCGCGTACGATAGCGGAGAACACAAAGAGCATATCGTTGGTTGTGCGCTGTTCTTGGAATTTTAGGTCATATTTGCGTACGAAATCAGCACGGAATAGCTTATCCCAAGGCCAACCGATAAAGGCACGGAAGATATCAAAATAGATATCTTCTCCTGCAAAAGGTCGCATTGCAGGTAAGAGGTTGGTGCATATACTGCCTAGAGCCTTACGATATGTTCCCGCATCTTCGAAGTAGTCATCGCTGCGGAATACCACAATATCGCTGTTCTGAAGATATGCCTTTTCATAG
Source organism: Olegusella massiliensis (assembly GCF_900078545.1). Classification (GTDB taxonomy): domain Bacteria; phylum Actinomycetota; class Coriobacteriia; order Coriobacteriales; family Atopobiaceae; genus Olegusella; species Olegusella massiliensis. The sequence goes on along the minus strand of NZ_FLLS01000002.1, from coordinate 423,485 downwards.
GCAGTGCGTAGAAGGGTAGGTTCATAGATGTCATCACAGTCAAGGAACATAAGGTATTCACCCTGTGCATGTTCCATACCGACATTACGTGCAGTACCCGCTCCTGCATTTTGCTGCCTGATTACTTTTATATGATCAAATTTTTTAGCATATTCATCAAGGATTTCACTTGTTGAATCAGTTGATCCGTCATCAACACAAATGAATTCCACCGTATAGTCCTGTTGATATACCAAACAATCAAGAGTCTCGCGAATATAGCGCTCAGCATTATAGACAGGCATAATGACCGAAACACGTATTTTTTCGGCAAATGCCTTAGGATCTGCAATAATTTCTGCTAACAACTTCCAATGGACCTCATCGCTTAATTCACGGTTAATTTTGCCTTGAGCAAGAGGCTCAGTGAACTCACTACGCATATGCTCGGCATACTCTGCCTTTGCTGCAAGGGGCATGCGGTGATAGGTAAAGAATGCATTATCAAGTTTTTTGCGCCAATAGATGGACTCATAACGCTCAAGTAGACCAGGCTCAGAGCATAACCAGTCATGAATATATTCGTATTCTTTGGTCATTGCGTACATCTTGTCTGAACTTGCTACTAAGGATGCAGCGTTGTCACGACGGTTCATATAAAAAGGCGTCTTGATAAACTGGGCGCGTGTAGCGCGTGCAAAGGTTTGGAACCAAAAACCATTGTCCTGGAAAGAGGCACCAGGTGTCTCGTTGTGGCGAATATGCCACTTGTTGAGGAAGTTCATTGAGTAAATACCTGACCAGGTATTCATAATAAAAGTAAATGTTTTTATATTTGAACTGGGATTTATGATTTGACCATAATAGGAGTTGTCACGACTAAGACAGTTAAGACGCAAATCTTCAATACCGTTGGCATCTGTGCCGAATTTGTAAAAATCACCTTTGATGAAGTCGAGGGATTTCCGATTTGCAATGGAATAAAGCCTTTCATACATTTCTGGTAACACATAGTCAGCTGGTTCGAGAATGCCGAGATACTTACCACGAGCAATGTCGATACCACGATTCATGGAGTTGCCATAGCCAGTATTTGGCTTATCAATGAGATGAAAGCGCTTATCAATGGTAGCATATTCGTGGTAAATCGCTAAGGAATGGTCAGTTGAACCATCATTGATGCAAATAAACTCTAAGTCTTCAAGTGTTTGAGTTGTTAAGCTATACAGGGCTTGGTTGAGATATTCTTCTTGGTTATAGGTAGGGATTACGATAGATACTGCAGGGTGCGTAGACTTCTCATGGAAAAAGGGGAGTGTTTCGTAAGCTTTTGGCCTAGGTAGGTGATTAGCTGCTACGGCATTTTGTGCTGTTTTGAGCCACTTGAATGCATCGTTCCACAATGGCCCAGGCAGAGTTCTAATACAAGCCTCAATCTTGTGACTAACCTCTGGAGCATCGACCTCGTTAAGAGCGGCATGCCAGCTTGCATCAATACAAGGGCGAATGGACTGACTTAATGCAATAGTGACAAGGTCTTCTGGGACATCGCGTTCTGACAGGCTGGCGCGCAGGATATCGAGTGCCTCAAGATGTTTTTTAAAGAGGTCAAAAGCTTTTTTCCCTTCAGGTAGTTTTGGCTCGCTAAAGTCATGGAGTATCAGGCAATCGCGAGAAATTGCGGCTCGAAGTTCATGCGTAATGATACTCCAGAAAAAGAACAGCTCAAATTGTACGGGATGTGTACCAAAATTGATGGCATATTTTTGTAGAAATGATCTGCGATATAGACCAGTCCAAGCCGAACTATCCAGCGTATATAAAGGACTTGTGGCATCAAGGTTGAGTATGCGGTTAAAGTCACCTGCTCCTAAATTTTGTAGATTAAACTGTGGAATATCTAGTACTTGTTTTGTTTTGCGGTCATAAGGCGCAGTGGTGAAATGTAGGTAATCAAGGTTGTATCGCTGAGTTTTGTTGTAGAGAGCTTCATATGCAAAATCAAGGATGCGGTCATTAGGTAACAAAAAATGGAGGTATTCACCTGTTGCAGCCTCAAGCCCCGCGTTGTAAAGCTCGAACTCTTCTTTGTGTATAAGATCAATACGTTTAACGCGAGAATCATGGCCTATGATGTTGTTGATCCAAAGCTCTGTCTGCCCATCTTCAATTCCATTGACACAAATAATCTCAATGTCCTTGAGCGATTGCTTGCATACGCTGGAAAGGGTTTGGTCAAGATGTTGAGAGCAATGGCTAATAGGAACAATAATTGAGATTTTGGGTGACATGAAACTTCCGTTCAAGAGACATGAAACTTCCGTTCAACTATGTATTGATAGGGTTACATTACAACGATATCTTAGTCACGACGGAAAAGATCCCTCGTGTATATCTTGCATGAGACATCACTAAGATCATCATTCCAACGATTGGCAACAATAATATCAGCATGCTTTTTGAAAGAGACGAGATCATGGGTGACTTCGCTTTCAAAGAAGTCTGGAGCATTGAGTGAGGGCTCATAGACAAGACACTGGAAGCCCTTTGCCTTAACACGCTTCATGATGCCCTGGATGCTAGAGGCACGGAAATTGTCTGAGCCAGATTTCATAGTAAGGCGATAAATACCTACGAGAGGGTGTTTGATACCTTGCTCTTTAAGCAGACGACAACGATCAATAATCTCGTCAGCAACAAAGTCCTTGCGGGTACGGTTTGATTGGACAATGGCACCTATGAGATCCTGAGGAACATCTTGATAATTCGCCAAGAGCTGCTTGGTATCCTTGGGTAGACAGTAGCCCCCATAGCCAAAGCTGGGATTGTTATAAAAGTCACCAACACGAGGCTCAAGGCAGACGCCGCGCACAACTGAGGCAGTATCAAGCTCTCGTACCTCGCAGTAAGTATCGAGCTCGTTGAAGTAAGCTACGCGAAGCGCAAGATAGGTATTTGCAAAAAGTTTAACTGCCTCAGCTTCGGTAGCATGCATGACAAGAGTAGGAACGTCCTTATCTTCGGCACCTTCTGCTAGGAGGGTAGCGAAACGCTCTGCTTCTGAGCGCATCTTCTCTGAAGGCATGCCGACAATGATACGGCTAGGGTGTAAATTATCGTAGAGGGCATGACCTTCGCGTAAAAATTCAGGGCTAAAGAGAAAGTGACCCTGAGGATATTGCACACATATAGACTCGGTATAGCCTACGGGCACGGTGGACTTTATCACCATCGTGGCTGTGGGGTTTACCTTAAGAACAAGTTCGATGACCTGTTCGACAAAGTGGGTATCAAAGAAGTTTTTGTGTGTGTCATAGTTGGTGGGTGTTGCGATAACGACTAGATCAGCTTCAGCGTATGCTTTAGCACCATCAGTAGTGGCAGTAAGATTGAGTTGGCGTTTACCTTCAGAAGCTTCTTTTAAAAAACGTTCAATCTCAGTATCTGCAATAGGACTCCGCCACATATTGAGCTGGTCAACTTTTTCAGGAACAACATCAACTGCCGTTACTCTGTTATGTTGAGCAAGAAGTACTGCTAAAGAAAGTCCAACATATCCAGTGCCACCAACTGCAATGTTCATGCTCCTGCCTCCAGATATTTGAAAATATAGTAATTCATGCCTACTCTATTGTAGGCATGAATCTTCAATAACGGTATTCATAAGATAGATATATTAGTGAGTCCAATGAGCAGATGACTGCTTAGATAGTGTTAGGTTGTTAAGGAGTGGGGTAGTGATTCAAGATTTAAGCTATATGCGTAAGCCTCTAAGCTCAGATATTTTAAGCCTATTTTTAGCAGCTACATCTATTATTGCTCTTGCAGCTACAGGCATTACCACTAAGCAGGTCTCTTTTACTCGTATTATTGTGAATTCAGTTAATGGAATTGCACTACCTATAGCAATGTTATCGATAGTAGTAATCATTTCACATCGAAAGTTATTTTATATCGTTCAGCACTACAGCAAGCCTAGTACTCATGTGCTGGCGTTACTTTTTTCTCTATGCACACTTATAGGTATAAGCTTTTCACATATGGGTAATAGCTCATTTATACTCCAAAATTCAAAACAACTTTTTATTTCAGCATTTATGGCGCTGGGATATTTCTATATATTTGATGCTTCTATTTGTTTTCTCTTTAATCGGCTAGAACATAGTTTTGTTGAAATTAAGCATGGTACTGATAAGAACAGGCATCCTTCAAACCACTCTTTAGTTTTCTTCTTTTTTGTTTTAATTCTTGCATGGTCACCGTTCTTGATCGCTTTTTTCCCAGGGTCGGTGCCATACGATGGTTATAACGAAATAAACCAAGCTTTTGGAATTAGCCCACTGTCTAACCATCATCCGTATCTCATGACCTTGTTAATCGGAGTATTAGTTTCACTGGGTAATCATATTAGCAATAATGTTGGAATTTTTACCTGTGTTCTGTTTTTTACGATTGTGGAAGCACTCTGCTATTCAATAGTCTGTCGAATCATCCAGAGATGGTCATCACGTGCTGGTATTGCAACTTTGATCTTTTTTTCAGTATTACCCGTCTGGGGTGGATATGCCCAAGCCGTCATGAAAGATGGACCATTTTGTGCCTCATGGGCTCTCTTCTTTACGCTAAGTATTCAACTCTATGTGGAGAATAAAAACGCTAGCTTTGAGAATACATTTAGGAAATCGCCTCTTTTTTATACTTTAATACTTCTTCTTTTAGGCCTGATTGTAAGCTTTTCTCGCAATAATGGGATTTATTTTTGTATCCCACAACTAATTGTTCTTATTTTGCTAGCTGGAAAAAAGACTTTGCACCTACGTTTGTATCTCTGTAGTTCTGCAATCATCATGCTTGTAATTTTTAAACTTGTTACCGGACCTCTTATGAGTGTCTTTGGTGTTGTACCAGGATCTGTTAGAGAAGTTCTTTCAGTCCCATTTCAGCAGACTGCGCGTTTCATGAAACTTCGTTCAGACGAAGTGAGCAAAGAGGAGTTTGAAACTATCAATCAAGTGCTTCCAGCCTCTCAACTAGGACGTAGATATCATCCTGATAATGCGGATTATATCAAGGATAGGTTTAAGGCGGAAAGTTCTAAAAAGGATTTAATAGAGTACTTTAAAGTTTGGTTTGCGATGGGGTTCCGTCATCCGAGGATTTATATTGATGCAACTTTAGCTAATACCTATGGCTATTTTTATCCCTTTGAAGCACATGAAGTACTCTCATCTTACCCTTTTTATATTAAGGGAGCACCTCTTGCAACGGGTGAGTTTGACTTCCATTATGAGTTTTCACGGGTAGGGCAAGATATCATAAGGACCTATACTGATATTTGGAAGGTTTATCCCATTCTCTCGCTTTTTGTTAATCCAGCAGGCTATACTTGGCTTCTTTTATTTTTTACTGGTTTTATGTTGTATACGGGGCGTGGGCACTCCGTTTGGCTTTTCTTGGGTGCAGCACTTAATGTGGCGCTTTGTGTAGTTAGTCCTATAAATGGCCTACTGCGCTATGCATTACCACTTATGGCCGCAACTCCTACGATTGCTGCCTTTTCTGTGTGTCGTTGTTTCAGGAATAATGATTGAGGCAGAGTTAATGGTAATCACTGGAATAGAATAGTCTTTGGTTCATTCTTGGGATTATTTTTGAAGATAATTTCTATACATTTAAATCTTTTCTCCATTCAACACGCGCTGCTTGTCTGCATAAAACACTCTATATTTCCGACCGAAAGTCCTAATGAGAAAGTTGGTAATGCTCAGGATGATATAGTTATCGTCCACTCTAGTAGTACAAAGCCCCTTTGGCTGGGATTTATCCAATGGGCATATGTATGGAGAGTGCTCCCCCTTTTTTGAGGCTATTTTATTCACCTAGGACATATAGTTGGTTAATAGCGCTGGCTTTTGTTGCAGCCGCAAGAAGAATTAAAGTGGCTAAACTAGCTCCATTTGCATTGCCAATAGGCGTCTTTATCATGTGTTGTCTTTCACCAGTTAATGGCGCTTTCCGGTATAGCTTATCTCTTGTCCTAAGTTCTCTCTTCTATGTTTCTCATGCTGTATATTTGGTGCAAAATCAAAGGCGGGTGGTTAAGCACTTTCCAGACACTTTATACTCCATGCACTAGATGCCATTCCATAAAATCTAGCCAGCTCCTTTAAGGATGTCAACTGTGGTAGATACACCAACGCTTAGCGTTATTTTGCCTATATACAATGTAGAGCGCTTTCTTGAACAGTGTCTCGCAAGTGTGGCACAGCAAAGCTTTAATGATATTCAAATCATATGTATAGACGATGGGTCGACAGATTCTTCTTCTCAAATTATCGATTCGTTTGTTAGAAAAGATCCGCGCTTTGAAGTAATTCATAAGCAAAATGGAGGTTATGGCAAGGCAGTTAATGTGGGACTTTCATATGCAAAAGGGGAGTATATCTCTATCATAGAGCCAGATGATTATATAGATATACATATGTTTGAAAAGCTTATAACTGCTGCTCGCAAGACTAATTTTCCCGATGTGGTAAAAGCGGCATATTGGCGTGTTATTGATGCTAATACCTCCCATGAACATATGCAACCTGCTGCTTACTATCACAGCACAATTAAACCTCTTACGCGTTTTACTCTTGCGGAGAATGCAAAATTTCTTTTTCATCATCCCAGCATCTGGTCTGCGGTATATCGTAGGAGTTTTCTTGAAGAAAAAAATATTCGCATGCATGAAATACCTGGTGCAGGCTGGGCAGATAACCCTTGGTTTATTGAAACGCTTGCACAGGCCGCAAGTATTGTTTATGTCGATGAATGTCTTTACTACTATCGTGAGTTTAATGCAGGGTCTTCTTCTGTTGTAAAGGATCCGGCAATTATTTATAACCGCTGGTTTGATATGGATGATATTATCCAGAGACTAAAAATTACCGCTCCACGTATTCTTGAAGGTCACTACAGTCGCTGCTGTACATATATACAGTTACTTAATGAAAATTTTGATGTTGCTGATCCTGAAATTAAAAAAGCAATTGGTGGAATGGTTTCAAGAGTTAATGGAATATGTATTGTCCGTTCGTCTCGCATAAAAGCAAAATATCGTCGTGCTTATCTGATGTATGCGCCTGTCGTTGTAATAATTTACAGCTGGCTTTATAACAAAACTCGTCGTATTAAACGACGCATACTTCACTAATTGTGTAGAGAAGTAGCAATTTGAGCGCACTCTTACTTTTAAGAATGCAACAAGTCAGAATCGTTTTTGCTATAGCTGCATAATCCTTTTTCGTTTGAGGCTATCGCGTAATAAAGCAGCAGGTAGACAGGAATAAGAAATTGGACCGCCGCTCCATATCGAGGCCAATAACATCTTGGTGAGGCAATGACAAGAGTGCCTAAGAGGGCAAGCGAAGGAATTATTATTGCCAACCACCCAAATTTATGTTTGCTACAAAAAAGGATACAGAGATATAGCATGACCCATAAAATCCAACTTATTGGGATAGACCACTCATCCGTAGGGAATAAATGGGTCAACGTCGTATTTGTATTGTAGGATCCAAAGTGAACGTGGCACTCCTTAGGGACAGTATATTCACCAGTATTGTATATCGCACCCCATGAAATATTCCCATTCCAAATCCCAGGTTTATCCTGCACATTGACTGCCCAAAAGCCAAATGTCTGAAGTTCCCATGCTTCAAAATAGACCCGTGGGTTTCTTATAAGCATGGAAGACCAATGTCTCCAGAGGTCCGTATTAAGAGGCTCTCCATTAAAGTGCTCATTCCATTTAAGCATGTCGGTGCAGCATGGGCGATATAAATTTTTGTATTCATCAATTGGAAGGAGTGTATTCAAATATGTTCTATCGGATTTGCTCATATCACCATCAAGTGCAGCAACGCGAGCCATTTGATTAAGGGGGATACCAACGCTTTCGACTTTTTCGGTTGGAGTGACTTTGAGATATGAGTAGATAGGACCGGTAAATATAAGATAGACAGCAGTGATCATTAATGCAGGAATAACTGGAGATAAGGCAGTGCGCCACGCTATAGAAGATTTTCTGAGCCAATGGATGCCCATTACCATAATGGTGATTACGCTTGCAACAAAGACAAATATCCCGTTATTTCTAAAAAGTACAAGTACGGTGCCGCTTAGAATATATGCAGGGCACCACGACTTATGCACACGTATAAAGTTACCCTTTGACCAAATGAAGTCAGCAATACAGATAGTTTGGACAACAAGTGCAACAGAAAAAAGGGGGTCTTTCCATAGGGCAACTCCATACGTTGCTACATAGGTTGTCAGTGCATAAGGCGCAGTTAAGATGGCATACCAAGTCTTCGAAAGACGGAAACGAATCACCATCCATTCAATCATATAAGCAAAAACACCGGACATGATAAGCATCTGTGTAATAGATGAGAGTCCAATGCCAGCCGCATGACTTCTGCCCATTAGCGCGGCGATATTTATCCAAAACTGTAGAAAAAGGGTATAAGCAACCGGATGATGGTTTCGGTATCCTATAAGCCCGAGTGCCTGTCGAATGCTTGATACAGAGTCCCCAAGGACAATCCCAGGCCAATAGGTAACAAGATAAGGTATCCAGGCAGCAAAGATAACCAATGTGATCACAAAAACTTTATGCCAAGAAATCTTGCCAAGAAAATTAACTAAGCAGTGGTCCGGCGATTTCGGAGTGTCTATTGCTGTCGCGGGGGACAACATAAGCACAATGAGGCCAGGAAGGATAAGAAAAAAAGAAACTAAATCAGCCCAGGAATACGGAACAATATAGTTCTCGTTTATTAAGCCATAGTATTGATCACCTGTGTGGATGTGATATCCAAGCACTATAGAGACATTAAAAAGCAAGGCAAAAAGAACTATCGCTATACAAGTACCCCTTTGAGGCATGCGGTGCTGTAGATACAGCTTACGGGCACAAAAGAACTCTACTGTGGTAAGACAGGCCCATACAATTAGTTCATAGCCAAACTGTAGATATCGCGCGAGGAAATAGGAAGAAACTGCGGACATGCAAAAGAGAACGAGTTCCCATTTTTTGTGCTCGTTCTTATTTTCCACAGTAGCAATAGTATGTCTTGCATGATAGGCTCTCGCCTCGTGATTTGAGAGACTAATCACCAAAATGCTCCTTCTCCGAGTCTAGACTCCAGTGCAAGATAAAAACTTATAGAAGTCAGTATAACTTGGTATATATGACTAAACATAATGGTATCCCCAGTGGTTTAGATGACAACTAGATTTATTACTAAGTCTTAAGGAGGATTCCATTCAACTTATAAAAAGCATGAGCTTTGGTAGTCTTACCGCTGAGGATTGCTCCTTATTATGAGTCATGTGAACGCAGAACCCAGACCGTCTTTAGGATCTTTAAGTCCTATCCGAATGCTTAAAGCGTCACACAAAGATCTTGCAAAACATCTTCTTGACTACCTAGGAGTTACGGAGATTCCGATAGATGAACTTGATCTCACTGTTCACCTTATCAATGAAGCACATCTCAAGAGAGGAAGTAAACCTATATCTAAGTAGAAAAGATATCCGTAATAAGCGTTCTTCCCACCCGTTCGGCTCACTTTGAGAAGTGGCTCCGAGGGGATGGATAACTCTGTTCTCAGGCTCATCGAAACACCAAAGGCGTTCATCTCAAGCAGGCAAAACATCAACACACCTTCCAGAGACGACCTTTACAGTGTTGCGTTTATCATGAGAAACGCTCGACTGAAGCTGGCTGTTCGGTTAACTATGAAAATCAACCGCAGTTAATCGGGGGCTAGATATATAATATGGCAAGCCTTGTCACATGCGCACTGCTGGCAGCGGAGACTAGTTATGATCAAGATTAAAAAATTATCTGACTTTAACTTGAGAGAGTTATGCCTAATCAGTGCGATAGTCTCCGCGGTTCTTTTGGGGATTGCCTTCAAATTAAGTGATTTATATCCATTTGGAGATAGACTCCTGCTTTCTTGGGATTCTAGACTCCAATACAAAGATTATTTTTCTTATTTATGGGATGTGCTTCATGGAAATGCATCCATTTCATATTCTTTCGGGAAATCTTTCGGCGGAAGAATGATTGGTATTTTTTCCTATTATTTATCGAGCATCTCAAGTGTTTTTTTATTTTTTATTCAAAAAGAGCAGATTCCTCAGGCTTTATCGTTTGTATATCTTCTAAAGACTATGGCTTGCAGCATAACTGCAGCTATATATATTAAGAAGCGTTATCCTTCGATAGAAAATATATTTACTATATTGCTGTCTATTAGCTATGCATTAATGAAATATAACGCTGCTAATTGTCGGAATATAATGTGGCTTGATGGGGTGGTTTTTATCCCATTGGTCTTTTTGGGAACCTATTACTGTCTCAATAATCGAAAGAATTGGTTGTTATCTGTATTCGTTGCATGTGCAATTCTCTCGAATTGGTATACCGGTTATATGGTCTGTATTGCTGCAGGCATTTACTCGTTATATGAACTCATTCTATCTGATAATAGTGCGAAAGATAATTTTAGGAGCTTTGGTAGATTTACAATATATATGCTAATAGGTTGTGGAATTAGTGCGATTATTCTCCTCCCATCATGCTTGTCCTTGCTGGGAGGCAAGGCTTCAGGTTTATATCTGAACTTTTTTACAACAGAGCGAAACATGCGAATTCTTAAAGTGTTTGCTGGATTCGCTCTCGATGCTCCATTCAACCAACAGGGCGCTTCCATTCTTTATATTGGTGGCGTCGTTCTAGTTTTGGTAATCTATTCATTCTTTTCCAAGATTACAATAAAAAATAAGTTTGCAAATTTTTTTCTTTTGCTTCTCCTTTTTGTCAGCTATCACACAAAGGAAGGCGAGCTTGTCTGGACTGCTTTCGTTAGAAGCTACTCATATTATTTTAGATTTGCTTTCGTGAGTGGCGCTATTCTCTTGGTTATAGCTGCAAACGTGGCTGAAACTCTTTCTCATACACCGCGCCGAGCGCGAGCTACTGGGTTTACTGCCTCAGCGGTAGTAATCTTTGTATTTACATATTTACTTGCAAGTGAAGGACTTTTTCATAGTGTTTATATCGCCAAAATATATCTTGGCCTTCTAAGTGTATATATCCTTCTATTTATATTTGCAAATAGATATATCTGTAACACATTCCTTTTTCCATTGTTATGTCTTGAATTGACTTGTGGCACATATTTTGGACTTGGTGGCTTTCCAGCAGGAAGCTTCCCAGAAACAGTTGGTAAATATAGGGATTATTATGTATCAACAAATAATTTGATGGATGAAATTAAAGGACTAGATAGCTCGTTTTACCGCATTGAAAAAGCTTATTCATATTTAGACGGTACGAATATTTCCAACGTTGCAACAGGGGAATCGTTTATTTTTGGATATAACAGCTTAGAACACTATAGTTCGACTTATGATGCAACTTCGGACCAATTTATGGCAAATGTTGGCTATTCTGATTACCCGCTCTTGCAGGTTAATCCGACCGATACATACTGGAATGACTCACTTCCGTTGATGGAAACTCTTCTTGATGTGAAATATGTTGCTTACTGGAGAGACCTATATGGCTATAAAAAGCTTAAGCTAAAGAATAATAGCGAGATCCCTAGTGGTTGGTCGGTATACGAAAACAATCGTGTATTACCCCTTGCATACGCAATTGACGGTACAGATCTGGATATTACCTATACAGAAGACCCATTTAAAAATCAAAACCTCATTGTTTCAGTCATGCTAGGACAGAAAACACGGGTGTACCAGAAAGCCAGAATTACACAAACTGGTCAAGGCGAGGATGAGTCGTATGATATTGCTGCGGATGCTGGAGCTTATTATTTGTATGTTGATGGAAGAGATGTCCATAGAAATTTACGGCAAGGCGATTGCGAAATCTATGTGAATGGAACTCTATTGCAGCCGGTATGCAATCGTTTCTTTATTAATGCAGTTTCTTTGGGGGAATATAAAACTGGCGATGTGATTCATGTTCTGATTAAACATCATAAAAAAGATGAAACTAAAAGTCATACAATTTATGCGTATAGAATTGATGAGAGTGTCTATAATCAAGCGTTCTTCACCTTAAAAAATAATATTCCCGAAAGCACTAAAGTGGATGGCAATGAGGTCTATGTTTCCACAGAATATACTGAGCCAAAGACGCTCTTTTTCTCGATTCCTGTTGATGTCGGCTGGAATTGCTATATTGATGGGGTAAAAACGAAGTTAGAAACATTTGGAAAGACGTTCATATGTGTCCCGCTTACATCAGGACACCATGATATTAAAATGGTTTACCATACCCCTGGTTTAGCAGCTGGAGCAGTTATTAGTGGCATCAGCTTAGCCTTACTGATTATCTTGTCTTTCTTTAAGTATCAAAGAAAAATAAAGGATAAGACTAAGAGCAAGCATGCTAAAGGTTATTTTAAAAATAGCTATAGAAGCGTTGATATGAGTGACAAGTATCCTTCTGTCACTTCAGACAGCTTATTGCCCTAAAGGGCTGATTACTTTATGCATATTTTAGCGTTTAATCAGCTTGTATAGCATTGTGTTTCGTATGTTTCTGGTAATACTATGCAACAATCCTTTTCTAGTAGATTTGTAGAAGACCTTGCTATCTCGCCATACTGAAGAAATGTGGTAAAACGTCCAGTTATTGAGTAAATTGTGGTTGGGAAAAGCTAGGATAGCCCCAGCTTTCTTAGGATAAGTTTTGGATTGCGTAGTGCCCTTCTTGCCCTTCTCAAAAAACGCCTCAACCTCAAACCTAACTTAATAATTTTATTGCTCTTTATCTGGGAGAGCCTATCCTGTAATCTATTTGCAGCCCTGAGATTTGAGGCAGCCAATCTGTTTAAAGTATTTATCTCATCATTCTGAGCCTTGATAATTTCTTTGAGCTCACAATAGCTTGTGATATTTTTTTCAAAAAGATAGAGCTCAAGTTCAGGCATGAACCATCGTTCGTTTTGTTCAATACTAGAGAGCTTTGAAAATTGTGCCCTAGCATGCTGCAACATGTATTCGCGCAATTCACATGCAACAGCCCATCCTTCATCCTCTGGAGAGTGAGCTGAAATTTCGTCACTCATAGCAAGAAATATTTTAAAATAACTGTAGCAATTGAAGAACTTAAGTTTACCTGACATTGTCGATCCTGAGCGGACTCGGCGCTTGTAGAGTGAGTCATGAATACAATTTGCCCGTCTTGCATGTAAGAGAGACTTGAACGTATAAAAGTTATCCTCATAAATGATTCCAGGAAGAAACCAAAGATTATTATTAATAAAATGCTCTCTACGTGTCATTTGCATACAGGGAGAAACCCAATAGTCCCCGTCATTCCATAATTCTTTTAGTAATGTAGGTCCATTAAGGACATCTGAGTGTAGATAATGCCTTTGATAGTTTCCTTCAAAGTGTTGGTATGTTTCAATGTCATCGGTAGAATGTGCGAAGCTTATGCCCTCAAAAAAGAGGACATCAAGTTTTTCAAGCTCCATTTTTGTATACAGTTTTTCAAGCGCATATATATCAAGCACATCGTCGCTATCAATGAAGTAAATATATCTTCCTACTGAATAGCCTACACCTGTATTTCGAGCGACGCTCTGACCTTGATTTTCTTGATGTAGAAGTATTATTCGCGGATCGTTTTCAGCAAAATTTTTGATTAATTCGGAGGAGGAGTCGATGCTTCCATCGTCTACACAAATGATTTCAATGTCGTTTTTACTTTGATTTACAAGAGAATCAAGACATTCTGAAAGGTATTTTTCGGAGTTATATATGGGAACCACAACGCTAATTGATGGTTGAGTCATGCTTTTTCGAGGAATTACTATTATTTCTGACCGTTCCTCAGATGAGGATATTTTTTCAAATCCAGCTCGTACTCCTTGGAAGAAGTTGTAATCTGCTTCCTCTTCATATGATTCATAAGCCAAATCAAAAACACCTGTGCTGCGTACAGCACCAGAACTAAGTGCATGTACTGCGATACTTCGCGCATCGTTACTGGTCAATAAATCAAAGTCGCTACGAATAGTATGTGCAGCTAACGCGCGGGCGCTCGAGAGAACAAGTGGGTTATTGTATTTATTAGATGCAAATACACCATTTGCTCCAAGAAGATCTATCCATGGTTTGGCAAGTTCAGATGCATAGGGATTTATATGATTTTCTTTGCGTTCTTTTGAAGTACTTGCCTGGACTATTACTGCAGTATCACAGGCAGAAATCTTTGATGCTTGCAACAGAGCGATTGAGCACAGAAGAGCATCGTTTCTAAATGATGTATTAGTCTCGAATTGATAGAAAAGAGACTTTAAAAAGTCTGTTCTATAAACTTTGCCTAACACACTTGGTGAGGTAACTTGTAGTAATTGCTTTGGTGCTGTAGTTGAATTGAACGGGTAAATGCTGCTGTAAATTGCTTCGTTGTATCCGAATGACTCTTGTGCCAGCTTTTTTGAATCTAAGTTATAACATGTTTGTTTATTGAGTAGGATGTCAGGAGATTGTGTTTCAATAATTTCTCCTAAAAGCTCAAGGCATGATGGTTGTAGAAATGTGTAGTTATTGATAAACAGGATAAAGGCACCCTGCGATTTGTTTATTGCGGTATTGCGCAACGATTCTCCACCATCGCTGATAACCTGGAATCGAGAATCCTCATGTGCATATTTGGCCAAAATTGTACCAGTGTTACCCAGTGAGTTTTGGTCAAAGCATAGAACTTCAAAACTAGAAAAAGTTTGAGCGTGTAAGCTATCTAAGCATGTTCGAAGGGTTTTTTCTCCATTGCGAACTTCCAGCACTATAGTGAATAGTGGTGAATTCTTAGGGTTTGATAACTCAAATTTCTGAGATATTGTCTTGTGGTGCGCAACATAGGATTCTGGACTCTCCAGAACTTGCTCGATAAATCCGCGATATCTACCAGTAAGATAGTCTAATTTAAAAGACCCTGACTCTAGTCCTTGGGTAAATTCAGCTTGGACTTCTTTTAAGAAATCAATTCTCAGGCTGTCAGCAAGGCGCTTATCATTCCAATCGTATACAGTAGCCGTGCGTGACCAGATATCGGCTTGATAAGTTTTCTTAAGGGCAGGTCGTGCATTTATATAGGCATGGACGGATTTCATTTCATCGCAGACACAAAATACTTTGCCTGAAGAATGTACGCTGCTATTGTCATTATCAATGCGGTAATGCAGCCATCCCTTTTTTAGTAGGATTATAGATTGAGCTGCCATAATAACTTTTAACAAAAAAGCTGTATCTTGATAGGAAGCACCAGGAGTTTCTAGAAAATCAATTTCATTTCTTGCAAGAAAACTTTTCCTATAAATGCCACTCCAGATTCCTGATGCACCATCTAAAAGCTTTTTCTTCTCGCCTACGGTAAGAACCTTGTTATAAGGTATACCAGCATAACGTTCAAACAGAATATCATGCTGGATAGGCTTGGTTTGAAAACGATGCCAATTTGCTTTGACAACGTCCGCATCCCTCTTCTCAGCAACTGCAAAGAGATTGGCATACATGGTTGGGGAAGCAAAATCATCTGTTTCAACGATTCCTATATATTCGCCTTGAGCATGCTTAAGCCCCAAATTCATTTGGTGGCCATAGCTTTTTTTATCTGAAACTATGACAGTTACGCGAGGATCATTTTTTTCGAACTCTCTTAGTATTTCTAGTGTGCCATCAGTTGAACCTGCATCTACGCAAATGATTTCAATATTGCGAAGCGTTTGATTGCAGACGCTTTGTACACATTCACGAATATAAGGCCTCACGTTGAGTGAGGGCATAATAACGCTTATTGCGATGGTTTTCCAATTTAGCACTTTTTGTACTTCAGACCAGCTATCTGTCTCATAAAAAAATTTTCTCGGTTTGTCTGCTACACCTAATTCTTTAAAAGCTCTTGATAGCGCTGGAACTATTTTCTGGTACGTTGAGATGTCAATGCTATTTTTATACCAGTTTGTAAACGTGACACAATAGTTAATGAAATCCTGTTCAAAGCGATCATAAAGTTTTTTTTCTTGGAGAAAATCTCTCACCTTAATGAGAGCATCAAAAAAGCAGTGCCAACTTTTTTCTCGTGTAACAGCTAGAGAGCCTTCGTGTACCCTTTGATGAATCAAGATATCGTTGATATAGTCAATTTTATTAGCTAGTAGGGTGGCTCCTACCACAAAAAATAAGTCATTTGTTGTGCGCTGTTCCTGGAAATATAACGAGGAATCTTTAATAAATTGAGCTCTGAATAGCTTGTCCCAAGGCCACCAAATAAAAGCTTCAAAAAAGTCCTTCTTTATATCGGTTGCTTGGAAGTAATTATTAGCTGGTATCAACTCAGATTTAATAGTCCATGGAGTATCAATAGTTTCTTTTGTCTCGTGAATGAATTTGTTACACCTACATATGGCAACATCAAGTTGCTCAAAATCAGAAATAGCAACTAGTTTTTCTAACATGGTCAGTTCAAAGACGTCATCACTATCCAAAAAACTGAGGTACTCTCCAGTAGCAATTTCCATTCCCCTGTTTCTTGCAGCGCCTGCACCAGCGTTTTTTTGTTCTATTATTTTAATGCGAGAATCATTTTTTGCATATTTGTTTAGGATAGTAAGACTTGAGTCACTACTGCCATCGTCTACACAAATTACCTCAATATCACTTAGGGTCTGAGATAGAACACTTTTCAAGCACTCGTCAAGATATTCCTCTGCATTAAATATTGGAATAATTACGGATACTTTTGGCATACTGAATATCTCTCTTCTCTATTTATTTTTATGCTTCCTTATTATCTCTTATAGCAAATGTAGAAAGCAAACCTTCTTCTATGTTTCGTTGTGGAGCATTCTATTGCAGGGCGTTTGTGCTGGTATTCAAATTTTACTTGTGGAGATGCGTATCTGCATGCGCATTTGAATCCATTAATACTTTTTCAACTTTCTTAGTTAATCCACCATATGGTGAAGAACTGCATAATTTTTAATGTGATAATACTGATTTGATTAGTCTATTAGGTGCTGATATTTCCAAGGAGATAAATAATGGCTTTCATTTCCGTTGTCCTATCAGTGTTAAATGATGCGCCTTTTTTGAATCAGTGCCTTGACAGCTTTCTTACCCAGACATCTGATGACTTTCAACTTATCTGCATTGATTGGGGTAGCAATGATGCATCACAGGTCATTCTTGCTGAATATGCTCAACGAGATGAACGTATAGCAATTATTAATGGGTCTGATAGCGTCCAAGAGGAGATATATAATTCCGCAATTCAATGTGCAACAGGAGAATACATCTTTTTTTGTGATGCAGGCGATTATGTTGAAAGCATCTTTATAGAACGCCTACAACATCAGCTAAATACCTGTCAGGCAGATGTAGTGCTTTTTGATGCAGAAACGTTTGACTCCCATACCAATGCAATAGTTCCAACAACTCAAATGCGGCCTCAGTTTTATAGTAATAAAACAGTCTTCTCCTACAAGGATGCTCCTCAGCATATTATGACAATCTCTTCAGCTGATATTTGGAATAAGCTGTTTAGCTTGAGCTTTCTGAAAGAGAAAAAATTAAGCTTTTCACCATTTAATAAGACTACGGAAATTGTTTTTATTGCACTTGCTTTATGTGAGGCAAGTCAATTCGTGAGCCTCAATGAAAAGTTAGTACATCATCGTACGAAGAAAGGGAATCTTCGACATATCAAACACTCACCAACAGATGTTCTTACTGCGGTAACACAATTGTATGCTGAACTGTGCAATCGAGAGCGTTATGAAGAACTAGAATTTTCGTTTGCAAATTTTGCTGTTAGAACACTCGCGCAATGTTTACATGGAATGTCCGATGCTCAGGAGCGCTTTGTGCTTTGCAGTCATATTGCACACTCTGAACTGATACAAACGAAGGTATTAGCTTTTAAACGAGAAAGCTATGAGAGCTGCGGAGATTATGATTGTGTTTGTGGATGTGATTCAGCGTATAGGTATTACTCTAGGATAAAAAATCTAAAACAAGGTTCTACGGAACCCTATATCCTCAAGGATCGTGCTTCGACCATTCTTCCGCCAAAGGTGTCTATTGTTATTCCTGCCTATAACGTGGCTCCATGGATTGGACAATGCCTTGATAGTATACTTCGTCAAACTTTACAAGAGATAGAAATAATTATTGTTGATGATGGGTCTACAGATACCACTCTCGATGTGGTATTGAACTATGCCCAACGTGATACACGTATAACGGTGATGTCGCAGCATAAACCGGGTCATTCCTGTGCCAGTTCAAGAAATGCGGCGTTGAATTGGGATCACCAATGGGGCGATTATCTCTATTTTCTGGATGCTGATGACTGGATTGAGCCAAATGCGCTTCAGACCCTTTGGGTGAGAGCGGAAAAAGATCAGCTAGATGAAGTTATTTTTGATGGCGCAGCATTCATTGATGATACAGAAGTGCCGTGTAAGCAAACAGAGCAAGAGTTTTATAAATTTTCAAGCTATTATCATCGCTACCATGAATACCCTGGCATATGGGGGGGAAAGGAACTCCTATGCGCCTTCCATGCGGCTGAGGAATATCGCGTAAATGTTGCCTTACACTTTTTTAATAAATCCTATTTTGATGCGTCTCATCTACGCTTTAACCAATCAGCTGCACATGAAGATAATATATTTACCTTTCAGGCACTCTGGCATGCTAAGCGAGTTGGATATATACCACAGGCATTCTATCGTCGGCGTGTTCGCAGTGATTCTCTCATGACGTCTGCCAAACAATTCAAACATGCACATGGTTATTTTCTTGCCTATCAAGAAGTTCTTACGGAATTGTGGCGTTATCCGTCTGAAGTAACTCAGCAGATGCGAACCGCAAATATGATAGCAACACAATTGCTGCGTAATGCGCGCAGTGATTATCACAAGCTTTCTTTTGCAGAAAAATATGCATTTTGGGCGTTAAACTCGATTGATCAGAGGAATTTTGAGGTGTTGGTACGTGAGCCAGACACCTTCCGCACACGTATGGAAGATGCTGAAGCATCAAGAGAGAGAGCGCTCGTGGCAAAACGTGCTGCGGAGGCGATGGCACGTACGCACAAGCATGCCGCATCCTCTGCCGCTGCGGCTCTTAAGAAAGAGATGCAAGCGCACAGGAAAGCTGAGTCAGCACTGAGAGACGCCCTTGAGAAAAACAGGCGCCTACTTTCCTCCAAATCGTATCGCATAGGGTCAGCCCTTGTGAAGCCTGCAAAGAAGATACGTGAAGCGCTTAAGCCAAGAAAAAATAGTAGCAATCAGTAGGCTTGATTAGTGCTTGAGTAAGTTGCGCAGTATTGGACCAAGCGGCGTTTTGAGTATGAATCTACTAAAGCCCTGCAACCCCTTTTGTTTGATCCCTTGCCAAATTTTTGTGTTTTGCATACGCTCTGCGTAATAACGTTCTCGATAATCGTTGCGCTGATTACGTATGGTGACATAGCGCTCTAGGCCCATCTGCTTATGGTAGAGTGGCTCATTGTGTTTTAGGAGGTAGAGTAGCTCCTCGGGACTGCGCGCTATAAACTCATGTTGGTCTTCAAGATGAGGAAGAAGAGCTGCGATATAGCCGTCTTTAATGTAGCGCGCTTTAAACTTGAATGAGACAAAGTCATCATCTCGGAGATCTTCGATGATGACACCAGCAGCAAAATGTTCAAAAGATTTTTCTGCTGCCTCATATGCACCCTGTTCTATGAGAAGAGTCTTCATGCGGACAAGAGCATCCATGCGAAGATTTTCAGCTTTGATTTGCTCACGAGCGATACGCACCGCGCCCATCGCACGATCGCGCTTAAGAGTGCGTATACATTTTAGTGAGCTACATTCGAGAGTATGAGCTGTTAGTAGTGTACGCAACATGAGCTCTGAGGGGTCATAGTCAAAGGGGTATTTTTCCAGATGGTCAAAGACCTGTGAAAGTAAGGTTGTTTTGATGCAAAAGTTTCCAAAGTTTGTAGGCATGAGTTCAAAGAGTTGAGGGTAGATTGTCTCAATCGTGCTCATCCCAATAGGGCATTCAAGTGTATTGAGTGAATCCACAAGCAAAATATCTGCTGAGCTTTGACGGGTAACGGCAATTAACTGTTCTGCACTATTCTTTTGCAGGGTGGCATTGCTCGCTACTACATATACTTTGTCAGTACGTATATAAGCAAAGACTTCGTGAGCATTACCATTGAGATAGCTGATACGCTTGTCAAAGCTGGCAACATGCTGGGAAAATATAGCAGAATAATCCCAGCTTCCCCCTTCATCCCATGCAATGATATCGATGGGTGCAGAGCTGTTTTGGGTATTGAGTAGACGTAAAATACCTGAGATAAACGCATAGTTATTATGCGCATTTACCAGTAGAGTAAGCTCAGGGCTTTTAACGCGCTCAAGCTTTTTTAGTTTTTTGTCGTAGAGCCCCATTACTTCGCGATAAAAAATTTTGCGTGTTTCTTCTATTTCAGGATTTTCGAGCACCGCTTTGGGCTTCAGTCGACTGAAAATTTTTCTTACTCGTTCAAAGAGTTGAGGGTCAGGTTTTTGAAGCTGCATACCATTAAAAATGCTAACGGTAAGGCGTAGTACTCGTCGAGTAAAGTGACGATAAATCTGTGCGTCTGCCTGGGGATAACGGTCAAAGATGGCGAGCATATCTTCCATGCGTGACAAAGGGATAGTGTAGTCAGTAGTAAACATCGAAGAGTTCTCATTAGTGCGGCGGTAATGGTAGTACGCTTTGGGTACCCATACCAAAGTTTTGGCACTCAGCGCCGTGTCAAAAAGCCAAGGGTTATCTACCCATCCCGCGCCACGCGCCTCGATAAAGTGAATATTGTTTTGGGTGAGATATTCACGACGATAAATGCATGCCCAGACTGCAGGATGATCCCGCACAGTTAAAGCTAGCTCGGGCACTGTGCCAAGCGTGACGCGATAAGGCAATCCTCTATAGCTTGGAGGAGTGGTTACCGTTGCAGGTTCATACTCATTGGCATCCCAATAGTGGTAAAACGAAGAGCGTACAATATCGGCCTTTGTTTGTTCAGGATGTTGTTCAAGATATGACTGGGCACATGGCAAGATGTCTTGACTGGGTAGCAGATCAATCTGTGCATAGCGATACAGATCTTCAAACATATGCGCATCGATAAAGTCGTCTGGCTCGAGAATACCAATATATTCGCCAGTAGAAGCAGCGATTCCTGTATTAACCGCACAACCATAGCCACCATTCTCTTTGTCAATAAGCCTGAATTGTGGATAGCGGTTGACATATTCCTGTAGGATAGCGAGAGAATTATCAGTAGACCCATCGTTTACACAGATAATCTCGATGCTTTTGAGTGTTTGTTGAGCGAGTGAGTCCAGAGCCTGCCTGAGATATTCTTCCTCATTGTATGTGGGTACAATTACCGATACTGCAGTCATCTGTGCTTCTTTCACCGTGTGAGCTTTGCTTAAAACTTTATCATCACGAATAATGCTATCTTGTTTTGGACTTGTATGTCTCGTCGATATGTTCATAAATAAGCTGGGCAATACGTTCAGTTGAACCTGGTGTTATCCCTTCGAAGTAGGATTGAGTAAAAGCGGAGTAATTTTTTTGAACGCGCGCCAAATACTCACGGTTATGCAGAGCTGTGGCGATGTCTTCGGCATGAATTGCGCCAAACAGTTGTGGGTTGTGCAGAGGATCAATATTGAGACCGGGAGAGTAAGAATACTCCTCATAATCTGGCATAAAGAAAAGTACCGTACTTCCTATAAGGCCAGCTTCCAGAGCGATAGCTGAGTAATCGGTTATTACTACGTCTGCTAAACGAAGTAATTCCTCAGTGCTGTGACCAGGCAATACAAATACGTTGGCAGGAAGTCTGTCAGGATTGTTGAGTGTGGTCAGGGGATGCTTTGACACAATGAGATTAATGGGAAGTTCAACCAATGCAGTAGAGAGACTATTGATAGCAGTCTCTTGCCAGTCATCTTTGGTGTGCGAGGGGCGCAGGGTGGGGGCGTATAAAACATTCATATTGCCGTTATTGAGCCAGGGATAATCAGCGACAAATTTGGTTTTAAGTTCAGCTTGACTTGGCCCTGTAAGAAGACGGTCAATGCGGGGGAGACCAAGAGCTACTACATAATCTTTAGGATAGAAAAATGCCTCTTCATATGCAGCATTGCCTCCGGGACCAGCGGAGATAATGAGATCATAGTTTTGATGCATGTGAGCAAGTCTTGCGTATGAGGAGGAACGACCCGCAGCTGTGTCAATGCTCTGAAAGCCAAACTTTTTGATAGCGCCTACGGCATGCCATAACTGTATAACAAATACGCCTTTTCGTTTATGAGGTATACAAACGGTGGGGTTATAGCCATCAAGGACAACCACCTTAGATGTTCTTGCATACCAAAGCTGGGAAGTCATGTGACGTATCAGTTGCCCCAAGCCATGCTGTTCGGGTTTGCTTGTGCGAATAACAATAGATAGCTCAGGATCATTTTTTTGTAGACAGCTTGCAAGCATGCAAAAATCAACAGAAGGGACTTTACCTTGTCGCGATAAAAAAGCTACACGTCGCTTGAGTGGAAAGAGACTAAAAAACACAGAAAGTAGACGAAGACCTATACCGAGTACGAATAGCATAAATCGACCTACTTTGATTCTATAGGCATGTTAAAGATATGGGCGATTGCTCGTTGAGATGCATATCCATCATCTTTAGGTAAAAAGTATTTGCGGAACTTCTGATATGCCTCCCCATAGTTTTCCTGCCATGTATCAAGTTGTTGTATTGCCTGGATAACCTCTTCTCCCGTACTGCATTTAGGACCAGGAATCGTGTGGGGATCAAAGTAAAAACCACGCACGTGATCATCATAAAACTCAAAGTCTGGCCAGTAGAAAATGAGAGGACGTTGAGTAACAGCGTAGTCAAAAAAAACCGAAGAATAATCAGTCATTAGTGCGTCTGCCACAATATATAGGTCATTGATATCAGCAACAGCGGCAGCGTTATATACAAAGCTGTCATATTTGGCAAAATCAAACTCATTTGCAATGTAATAATGTGGGCGGAAAAGGATGCACCACTCGTCACTGAGCTGCCGCTGCAAAAGATTAAAATCAATGAGGGTATCCTGGACATACCCGATACCTGCTTTGTAATCGTTATCTCGCCATGTAGGTGCATAGAGTAAGAGTTTCTTGTTTTGAGGGATGTTAAGTTCATCCATAATGGCTGCTTTGGCGTGCGTAAGACTATCGGGGGTCTTACACGCACGCGCAATGCGATCATTGCGGGGGTAGCCCACTTCAAGCACCGTAGAGGAACGACGTTCTGGTTCAAGCCCAAAAGCATCGCTGAGATGCTTAGAGGTAAAGGGCGATGGTGAGATAAGATAACTCCACTTTGCTGAATCAATTTTGAAACGATTAGCAAGTTCAAGTGTGGTATTGAGTGCATTAGTTGTATTTACTTGTACATCAAAACCTAATCTTTTTAGGGGTGTGCCATGCCAGCACTGTACATAAACTTGGTCGGGTTTGGGCAGTACATACTCAGGACAACGTGCATTAAAAATCCAGTATTGAGCACGGGCTAGAATACGGAGGTAGTCCTCAGTACTACGTTCGACAAAATGAGCACGAGAAAGGCGCGGATCATTTTGAAATTGTTCGAGTTTGTCCTCACGGAAAATCCACCACAGCTCATAATCATCAAAGTAGCTGTTGGCACACATTGCCTCATATATAGCACGAGGGGAGTCGGCAAAAGATCGACCCATAAAACAGCTAAAGACAACCACCTTGGAATCTGTTGCGATATGTGCTGTAAGGCGCTCATACCTCCGGCGTTCATGTGCCCACCATCGTGCACGAGACCACTGACGAGTACTGGGGAAGTAACGTAGAATTGCTTTGCCTACTGTGCGTATGAGCTGATTTAGCTTTATATGTGGTGTATTCACGTCAGTCCCTTTAGGAGAAATATCCATAGTACTTATAAGTATAGGCGAACAAATAAAGCAGGTGGAAATGGGTGGTAGAATATTTGCATTGATTTGATTGTCTATGACAAGGAGAGTTGCTCTCATGCCGTATTTTGAAGGAAACGGGGAATATACCGGACTCAAGCGTGTATTGACTTATGGAACTTTTGATCTCCTTCACTATGGACACATTCGTCTTTTGCGTCGCGCTGCGGCACTTGGGGATTATCTTGTAGTTGCCCTTTCTACTGATGAATTCAACCAGAGCAAGGGCAAGACATCGTTTTATGATTACGAGACCCGCAAAGAAATGCTTGAAGCTATCCGCTATGTTGACCTTGTTATTCCTGAGAAAAACTGGGAACAAAAACTGAGTGATGTGAAGGACTATCACATTGACACCGTTGTTATGGGTGGTGATTGGGCGGGTTCTAATCGCTTTGAGTATCTCAAAAAATGCTGCGATGTTGTATATCTTGATCGTACGCCGGGAATTTCTACTACTGATGTAAAAGGACGACTTCAGAAATAAGATGAGCATGAGTGAAGAAGCAATGGGTGGCGTGGATACGACAGGCGGTTATCGCTTTATTGAACAAAGCCTAGAAGGAATTACGGCTCAACCTATTTTTGTCGCAATTGAGCAAAAGGGAAAAATTCTCACAATTAAACTCCCAAAAGGAGCGATACTTTCCGCATCTTCTTGGATTGTACTTACTCAGAAGAAAAAAATACTGTGGGCACGATTGGTTACCCAAGAAGAGCTGCTTAATCAGCAGCTTGTAGTTGACCTGGCAGAGATAGGTATCCATCTTTGCGAGAACCATGTGCCACGCGCGTTGTTTACTCTTTTTTCACCTGCAGCTGATGCTCCTGTGTGTTATCAGAGCTTTAAGCTTCAGTCATCTCATCCCATTCAAGATGACAAAATAATTGTGCATTTTGATCCTGTTGCCTTGCCGGCAAATTGTATACCTCCCCATACTCTGGTTTTTCATCAAAAAACTGCTGGTAATTTCCCGACAATTGCAGCGTATGTTGCCAACAACACTTCATTGCTTTCCGTTGTGGTGTGTTGGTCTGATGAGTTGCTTTCTCGTTTTGTCTCAGGAATTGCTGACGTCGCTCGGTGTAAACGTAACGGTTATGTAACTCTTAAAGTCAAGTTACGTAAAGGTAATTACCGAGCGAAAGCTCTTGAACTTATCTATCGCAGTGTGTCCGAGCCTGTCTCTTTTGTACTTGATACAACTGTTTACGAACAAGGGGACTGGATTTATCTCAGTACATGCTTTGATACGAATGCCTTTGAGTTTCGTGAGATTTACTGGGACCTGCTTATTAACCTTGAGCAAGATGGCAAAACGGTCAAAACATTTGTGAAGTGTTCTAGAGCGCTCATAAAAAGACTTGCGATATGGGGGGATTCAATTTCGCTTGATAACGGTTTGTTGCTCTTCCCTTATCCCACATTGTTAGCTTATCGACTTGCCTTTGCGGTGCGTCCTGCTTCACCATATGATTCGTTACTAACACGTCTTTATGGGATAGCAGCGCGTATATGTGCGCAGATGTTTGGTTCTTTTTACAAAGATCGGCACATTTGGTTGGTGTATGAGAAGTTTTGTGAGCTTGCTGAGGATAATGGTTATCATTTTTTTCGTTACTGTATGGAAGAACTTTCTGCAGAAGAAAAAAAGGATATTTATTATGTCATCGACAAAAATGCTCCCGCTTATGACAAGGTAAAGCAATATGGTCGACATATTATTAGCTTTATGAGTTTTAAGCATCTTTTTTACGCCCTAATTGCAAAGCTATATGTGGGCTCAGACTCTAGTGCTCATCTTTATCAGTGGCGCCCCAAGCCCAATATCGTCCAATCGTGTATTCGTAAACATGACATGCTCTTTTTGCAGCATGGCGTTATCGCCTTGAAGCGTGTTGACCAAGGATTTGGTGCAGATAGTGCCAGCTCTATCACGTATTTTTTGACTTCATCACAGGCAGAAAAAAAGATTATTGTTGATCATTTTGGTTATGCTGATCATCAAGTTGCTGTTTTAGGACTTTCGCGTTGGGATACTTTGGAAAATCGCGCCAATAAAGCGCGTCCCTCTATTCTTGTCATGCCCACTTGGCGTCCCTGGCTTGAAGAACAGAGTATGAATGTCTTTGTTCAGAGTGACTATTACAAGGCATATCAGGCGTTGCTGACCAATAAAAAGTTGACGGGGCTTCTTGAGATGTATGATGCGACGCTCCAACTTTTTATCCATCCCAAGATTAATGAATTTATTGAGGCATTCCATACGGATAATCCGCGTGTCCAATTGATACCTTTGGGGGAACGCCCGCTCAATGAACTAATCATGGAGTGTTCTTTGTTGGTGACCGACTACTCTAGTGTGTGTTGGGATGTACTGTATCAAAATAAGCCCGTTGTGTTTTATCAATTTGATCAGACAGAGTTTCTAGAATATGTGGGAAGTTATATTGATTTTGCTTGTGATCTGCCCGGTCCTGTAGGTACAACGGTAGATGAAACAGTCGAAATAATTACTTCCGTGCTTGAAAATGACTGTGTGGCCCTTGATGTCGATTTGCAAAAAGCTGCACAGTGGTATGCCTATCGCGATAAAGAAAATCGTGCACGTACCTATCAATTTATCAAGGCACGTGGCTACTGATTTCCTTATGTTAAAATGCTAGAAAAAAGTAAGTTCCAACTATGCTTCGTAATAGTATTACTGAGCATATTGTTCTAGATACGTGATTGTTTTCGCTTGTGCCGAGAGGATACTATCTATGCATACAAGTCTAAAGAATTCCATCGTAGTCTGCGGCCTTGCCTTTGCTTTGGGTGCCACTGCACCTGTTGTTGCTTTTGCGGCAGATGGTGAAGGCAGTTCTGAGGTATCGCCTATTGTTGCAAGCGCTCCAAACGAAGGAGCAATGACGGCTGCAGCTCCTGATACAAATGGACCTGCAGATCTCAATGCAGATTCTCCTATGGGCGGAGAAGACCAAGCCCAAAACTCTTCGGAGGATAAGAAGGAAGAGGAAGTTTCTGTAGAGGAACAAAAGAATCCTGAAGCTAGTGTAGTTACTCCAACGGAGCCCAACGAAGAAGAGATTACGGCTCCACGTCACATGGCAACCGCGCGCCGTGAGACTCCTCAATCTCAACCACTTGCCAATGGCACCTATGTTATTGGTTCAGGAAATTACAAGGGCCTTTCCAAGGTTATTGATGTTTGGCATAACAAAGAGCATGACCATGCAAATGTTCAGATTTACGAGAATAATAATTCTGAAGCTCAGCAATGGGATTTGACCTACAAGGGTGACGGATATTACTCCATTGCCAAACATGGTACTAAGTTGATGTTACAGGTTAACACACAAGAAAAAAACAATATTGAGATTTGCCAAGAGCAGGTAGATTCTGATGCTCAACTCTGGTTCTTAAAGAGACTTGCCAATGGCGCTTATTCTATCGTCTCTAAGCTTAATGAGGGGCAAGTACTTGATGTCTATGGTGGTAAGGTTGAAAATGAGTCAAATATTTGGCTCTATAAATCAAATGATACGCTGGCGCAGCGCTTTTATTTCTATAAAGCACATCCTGAAGTAGCTCCGAGCGATGTTGATAAGAAGAACGGTGCATATCTTATCAAGGCTACAGCTAATTCTAGCTGTTTGGTTGGCATTAAAGGCTCTTCCAAATCAAATGGAGCAAATGCTCAGCTCGCGCGTCGGGTATCTGGTGATCAGGCTCAAAAGATATATCTCCAGACGGCAGGTGAGGGCTACTATTATCTTAATTTGTTGGGTAGTGGCAAGGTTCTCACTATGAAGAACAGTGTGGTTGCCGGATCTAACGTGTACCAAGATACCAAGAGAGGGCAAGACAATCAAAAGTGGGCACTACGCGGTAATACTGATGGTAGTTGCTGCCTTGTCAATAAGGCTACGGGTCTTGTGTTGGATATTAGTGGCGGTCTTGCACGTAGTGGCACCAACCTTCAAGGCTTTGTGGCAAATAATTCTGCTGCACAAAACTTTAGTTTAGATAAAGTATCTCTTCTTGATGAGGGTATTTATACGATTAGCAATCTCTTGAATCCTCATAAAGTTCTTGATGTCCAGAGTGGGTCAAATAAATCTGGCGCAATGGTAAGAATGTATAATTCTAATGGCACCCGTGCCCAGCGTTTTGAGGTGAAACTCATTGAAGCAAATGAGGGTCTCTATCGCATTCGTACCGCCTCTTCGGGCGGCTGGGTAACGTACGATCCTGTAAGTGGTCGTATTATTCAAAATGGCAGCAGTTCTACTGTGGCTGATGGAAACAATCAATGGGTTATTGGTTGGAATGGTACTCAGCTTTCGCTTTACCATGCCGCTGATACCAACAAGGCTTTGAACATGACAGGCGATGGCAGCACACTCTCTTTGGCTGCTGCGAATGGATCCGCATCTCAAAACTTTATCTTTGATGCCGCTCAGCTCATTGCCAATGGCACCTATAAGGTTGTTTCTCAGCTTGGTACCGTATTGGGTGCTGGTCGTACTGACAATCGCAACGGTGGTAATATCACTGCTGGTAGATTCAAAAACTATGATAGTCAAAAATTCCAAATTACCAATGTAGGTAATGGCTGCATTACTCTCAAGAATGTCAACTCTGACAAGATGGTCGATGTATATCACGGCTCTGGAGCTAATGGCGCCAACGTTAACCAATACAAAAGCAACGCTACTCCTGCCCAAATGTGGAAAGCTGAAATTGCTGACGGTGGCTGGATTAGCTTTAGGAATCTTGGATCCGGTTTAATGATGGATATTGCGGGCGCCTCCAAGAGGGATGGGGCTAATATTCATCAATGGGAAAGCAACAATACAGCAGCCCAGAAGTGGACGTTCCAAGATACAAGCCACTGGGATTTGAGTAACGGCAACTATGTATATGTCAATGAGCGGGGCAAGAGGAGCAGGTGGCAATATACTACTTACGCTAGCTATCGTAGAATTAATAATCTATCGAGTGGTACCAAATACCTTATTGCTCTTGATCAGAGCCGTTTTTACGTCAATGTATACCACCTTGAGAATGGTACGTGGGCGCCTCATAAGAGTTTCCTATGTGCTGTTGGCAAGCCTGGATCTCCTACGCCCAAAGGCCTGTTTAGAAGTACAGGCAGAAAGGATTATTACGGAGATATCGGACCAAATGGCATTGTGTATGAGACCGGTGAGTACTACTGGACCTATTTCCCCAATGGACTGATTTTCCATTCACGGCTTTATTATGCGAAAACGCATACACTGTACCCTTATGTAAATAGGCTTGGCGCTCGTCAATCTGGTGCTTGCTGCCGTCTTGAAATTGGAAATGCCAAGTGGATATTCGATAATATTTCTCGTGGGACTACAGCTCTGTCCTACTAGATATGATTCGATAGCCTTTTTAGAGGATGGCGTTTTCAAGCGCCATCCTCTTTTATCGGATTAAGTGATAGGGGGCGTGCATATGTGGCTTCAGTTTTTACTTGCGTTGCCGGTATGCTTTATATTTGTTTGCTTACCAGGTTACCTTTTTGCAAGGGCATGTAATTATGACCCCTTCTTTTGTTTTGCATTTGCACCCCTTATTACAACAACGATATATACCTTGCTGGGCATCATTTTTGTCAGGCTCGGTGTATTTGCCTCATGGGCAAGCGTTGCTCTTCCCTCCATTATCGTTTCTCTACTTATTTATATAGGTGGTGTATACCTGCGACATACACAACAGAAATCGATAAGCGTTTCTCATCATGCCGCAAGTCGCTCTGTGTCGATCGGCTTTATAGAAGAGCTCAAAATCTTTGCTCCCTACCTTGTAATTGCGCTTGTTGTGTGCGTGTTTTACTACATACGACCTTTGGATGGGCCGGCATCTTTTACTTGGAAGACAGACAATTCCGTGCACCTAAATCTGGTATGGCGTTATGTGAAGTCAGGGGAGTGGTCAATTTTTAGTTCCTCTTTATTTGAGGATGTATCCCATGCATCCATTATGGGAAAGCCTTATTATCCAGCGGCATGGCATGTGCTCGCGGCAATGATTACGGGTTTCACAAAACAAAATGCAGCTTTTGGTGCCAATGTCATAAATACCATTTTGCTTGTACCTTGTTTTACTGCAGGAATATATTTATTTTTGCGTACTACACTTAAGGAAAAGACACTTGCCTTGCGCTTAGGAGCTCTTCTTCCACTTGCCTTTGGAGTGTTTCCGTGGCACATCCTTATCCCTCAGGCGAAGAATGCGTTTTTCTTTGGCATGGTTTTGCTTCCAGCATTTCTTGCAGTATGCATTATGGTGTTTGAGGATGCCCTTCAAAAAAAATATGAGTTTGGAAAGATTACTATATTTGTCATTGGATTGCTCGCTCTTGTTTTTGCGCATCCAAGCATGGCTTTTACTTTAGGAGTTGCCCTTATTCCTTATCTCATATGGGTAATATGGCGTGGATGCACAAATAATATGAGACACAATTCTTGGCTTGGTGCATTTGTAGCAGTTGGGGTATTCCTATTTTTCGTCATGGTAGCATGGCAAGTTTGCTACGAAATTCCCTTAGTTAATTCTGTAGCCCAGTATATACATTATGCCTATGCTCCCGTTCGCGCTACGGCCATAGAAGCTTTATTTTTGGGCTTCAAAGATGTGCCTGCCCAGCCTGTACTTGCTTTGTTTGTATGGCTTGGAGTCCTGTATAGTTTTTACCGTAGAAAGTATCTTTGGATAAGTGGAAGCTTCTTTCTTTTTTGCACGCTCTTTATTATTTCAGCTTCTCTTGATGGTTCCTTCAAGCAGTATATGACGGGATTTTGGTATACCGACTGGAATCGTCTTGCGTCTATTGCTTGTATTTTGGCGATGCCTCTTGCAGCACTTGGTATGGAGTCAATGGTGCGAGTAGCTCAGTATTTGTTTGGGCAGCTCGCTGTTCATGATGTGCAAGGCCATTTTAAATGCTTCCTAATACCTTGTATATTTTTAGTGGTTTCGTTTGTAATGATTTTTTATCCCAATATCACAATCCCGTATGAGGATGTCACTCTTTCGACTGCATTTGGATATACAAGAAACCGAGCATATACATTTAATGCTATTTCCTACTCAATTTTGGATCAAGATGAGCGTGATTTTCTTGTTAAGGTTAAAAGTATTACCGGGGATAATCTTGTACTGAATGTACCTGGTGATGGTAGTGCCTTCGCTTATCCCTTGAGTGATATCAATACCTATTATCGTCAATTTGGAGGAGGAAATACTCCTGAGAGTGAACTTATTTCAAACAAGATTAATGAGTATGCGAGTAATCGTGAAGTGCAAAACGCAGTAAAAACAACAGGTGCACAGTACCTTCTGCTTTTAGATAAAAATTTTGATGCCAAGTATGCTAAATCAAGTCTCTTTGATAAGTTTCATAGTAGAGATTGGCAAGGTTTTGTATCGCTTACTAATGAAACACCGGGGTTTAAAGTAGTTCTCGACGAAGGTGATATGAGATTGTACAAAATTGATGCACTAACAGATTAACTAAGTTCGGAGAATCTTTTTTGCGAGTTTAACGAGCTGCGTGTCAGAAAGTAGGTCAAGATAATAGTACACGCCAAGTTGACGCTTTGCATAGGCTTTAGCTTGGGCAAAGTCTTTCTCACGAAACATTTCCAGTACCTGGGCACGGTCCTCTGGAGCTGATTGGGGCTCACGAATGGCAGCACCGTGAGATGCGACCTCGTCAATAGCAGAGTCTTCTAAAACAAGACGTGTTGCTTGTATGAGTGCTTTACCTTTTTCGGTGTTTGCAAGCACTGCTGAGATGCCATAGTGATCGTTGAGTCTGCCGCCCTGGCTGGATAAAAGTTCGGGGCGAACTTGTTCGATGCCCCAAAAATCACCAATAGAGATATCCGAGATACGCTTGGGATTGGCATAAGAACAGCTGTAGCACGATTCACGATAGAATTTGGAATTTTGGAAGAGATACCAGTAGGCTTCCTGGAATGTCGTCTGGCGGATGGTTTTTCCGGATTTGAGTGTGACCTTTGGTTTGTAGCCAGTGCCGCGTTCTTTATCACGGAAGATATATTCATCGATATCGTCATGATAGATTTCTTTGAGATGCGAGAGATAGCAATTAAGGTGCTGTAGTGACGTATTTCCGTGGCAAAAAATATCTACCGTGGTAAGTGTGTCATATTTTTTTTCGAGATAGCCATAAAGCCCTGCAACCTGACAAGGCAAGCCAGAGAAGAGCACCTGCTCACCCTGAATCAACTTTGCACGAATTTCCTTAAAGCTGGGATATGACCGTCCCTGTGCATATTTTGATCCCTGCAATTGAGTCAAATCTTCTTGTTCGGTAATAGCAAGATGGAAAATATCCGCCTGCGAATTTTCAATCTTCATGGCGGCGCCATAGACGCTGCCCCCCTCAGCTAAAAATGCTGTTGCGAGCTCAAAAAAGGCACCACCTGAGGCAGAATGCTGGAGCACAGTAGTACTTGGAGACTGTGCTGCAAAAACGGTCTTTGGGAGCATTTTTTCAGGCGGATTGAGGACGGGACAAACCTTACGGCAGCGTTTGCAGTCAATGCAGGCTTCCTGATCTATAACCGAATACAAAAACCCATCAGGAGTGTTTTGCATCGTGATAGCGCTATCCATCGTGATAGTGCAAACAGGACAGGCAATGGAACATGCCCCGCACCCGGTACATTTAGAAGGGGGTATGACTTCTTTCATTATCGATCTCGCCATTCACTTTGAATCATGTCACGGAAGAGCTCCCGATGTGTCTCACAGCTTACCCAGTTATCTAAAATAAGCCAGTCGGTTTTGTCAAAGCGTCGGCGCATCTTCCATGTGCGATAGCGCCCACTTGTAAGCTTGTTAAGGCCAGCATAGATAAGGGAACGCCCAAATTTACCAAGAAGTCTATCAAGGTAGAAGCCCTTGCGCGCCTCAAGACGCGTGCGATAAATCTCTGCATAACGCGCCGGGTCTTGGATTTCTTGTCCGCGCTGCTGAAATGCCCCAAGAATTTCAGTTTTTTCTGTATCGCTAGCCAAGCGAATGGTGTTTTGCGGCTTGATACGCAGATTGTAATCAACTCTCAGGCCATCTTTATCAATAGTTACTTCGAGTAGGAGTCCTGAGTAGCGATATTCATTGAGGGTAGGACGCGCAAAGAGAAAATCACCCTGTCCATATAAAAGCGTTTTTCCTTGGTAGCTTTCAGCACAGCCGATGCAGTGGGTATGCTGTCCCACTACAAGATCAGCACCAGCATCGACAAATTTTTTGAATACCCGACGTTGAGTAGGTAGGGGATAGCGGAATTCAATCATGCCACCGTGATAAAAAACGATGAGATAGTCACAGAGGGTCTTTGCCTGGCGAATATCATCGAAGCTCTCTAGGGGGTCATAGGGATTGACGCCTGCTTTTTGGTCGCTCGCAGCATTAAATTCATGCTCGGCACAGGCATAAAAACCAATTTTTAATCCTTCATATTCGAGAATATAGGGTTCGCGGGCTTGGGCTAGATTTACACCTGCTCCAACGTGGGCAATATTGTTTTGCTCAAAAATGTCAAAACTGTGCTGGATGCCTTCTGCGCCCAAGTTATTACTGTGGTTATTTGCCAATACAAAGAGATTGGGATTGATAGCGTTAATGCCGGGAAGACAGGATACCGGTGTGGTAATAAGGGGTCCATGTTTTTCAATAAGAGTACCCTTGCCCTCAAATACGCTCTCAAAGTCAAAAACACGATAGTCAAATGCTTTGAGATAATCCAAAAGCTCAGAGCTATAGAGTGTCTCAGCATCGCCTTGCTCAAAAAGATCAAAATTTTGTTTGGTAGGGGCGAAATCTCCACCTATCAAAAGTTTCATTTCAGATCCCTTCGTTTGTGGTGAGGTTGCCGTAGCGACAGCCTTTCGATGGGCGTGAATGCTAGTATACGGTATTGATTATATGGGGTTTAACGCACGTAACTGAGCAGGTGCTAAGAGTAATGGAGTAAAGATGAGTGATATGAACTTGCAAGGCAAGACAGTACTGGTAACGGGCGCTGCAGGTTTTATCGGATCGAATCTTTCAGAACGTTTGCTGGGATTGGGCTGTAATGTTGTTGGTATTGACAATATGAACGACTACTACGATGTTTCGCTTAAGGATTGGCGCCTCGCAAAGATTGGTGAGTATGCAAAAGCAAATCCTCAGGTTTCTTGGGACTTTATTCGAGGCTCGATTGCTGATAAAGCTTTAGTTGATTCCCTTTTTGGGCGCTATCAGCCCAACATCGTGATGAATCTTGCGGCGCAGGCAGGTGTGCGTTATAGCATTACAAATCCCGACTCCTATATTGAGTCAAATCTTATTGGTTTTTATAACATCCTTGAGGCCTGTCGACATAGTTATGATGGGGGAGCGCGTGGTGTGGAACACCTGGTTTACGCTTCGTCCTCATCGGTGTACGGAGGTAATAGCAAGGTCCCCTTTAGCACCGATGACCATGTCGATAATCCTGTTTCGCTCTATGCAGCTACCAAAAAATCTGACGAATTGATGGCACATGCCTATTCCAAGCTCTATGACATTCCCTCGACGGGACTGCGCTTCTTTACGGTTTATGGTCCGGCGGGGCGTCCTGATATGGCATATTTTGGTTTTACAAATAAGCTTTTACAGGGTGAAACTATAAAAATTTTTAACTATGGGAATTGCAGCCGTGACTTTACCTATATCGACGATATTATCGAGGGTATTGTACGGGTTTTTGTCCGCGCTCCTGAGCGCAAAACAGGTATAGACGGACTGCCCGTGCCTCCCTATGCCATATACAACATTGGTGGTGGTCGTCCCGAGAGTTTGCTTGATTTTGTGAGCACCCTGCAAGAAGAATTGGTGCGTGCAGACGTGTTGCCTCAGGATTTTGATTTTGAGGCACATAAAGAGCTCGTCGCCATGCAGCCCGGAGACGTACCCGTGACATATGCAGATACCGAAGCGCTGGAGCGCGAGTTTGGCTATAGACCTGAGACAACTCTGCGTGAGGGTCTGCGAGCTTTTGCCGAGTGGTATCGCGATTTTTATCTCAACTAGGTCCTGCGAACTTGAATAAAAATTCGAAAGAGGGAAGCATATGAACTTTGTCGATAAGCTAAAAGAGGCCTATCCCGTTCGTTGGTTGTACTTTACTTTGAAATTTAAGCTTCCCCTGCAGCTTATGGGCGAGCGCAAGCTTGAGGAGAAGATTTTTGCGCAGGTACTGGGGTATGTCCCTAATCTTGATGATCCGCAGACACTCAATGAAAAGATGTGCTGGCTCAAGCTCCATGATCACCGCGATTTTTGTACGATGGTGGCGGATAAATATCGTGTGAGAAGTTATATTGCTGAGCATTTTGGTGAAGAGCATCTAGTCCCACTGGTAAGAAAGCTCAATTCTTGGAAGGAAGTCACCAAAGAAGTTTTTCCAGACTATCCCACGATCATTAAATGCAATAGCGGTGCGGGCACTTGGAAAATTGTTCGAGATCGCAATAAAGTAGATTACAAACGCTTGAGGGGTCGTTGTCATGCGTGGATGACGCTCAACCATTACTATGAAACGCGTGAATGGCAATACAAAAATATTCAGCCTTGCTTGCTTATCGAAAAGCTTCTTATGGATTCTGAGGGGCGGGTGCCCGCCGATATTAAACTGCATTTCTTCAATGGGAAATGTGCCTTTGTATATAAAGTTATCGACCGCGAGGGTGATAACTACCGCGCTTTCTTTACACCTGATTGGCAGCTGCTGCCGTTTCAGTTCACTTCCAAAGCAAAGTACAAAAAAATTACCAAACCCATCGTTGAGCCGCGCCCACAATGTCTTGATGAAATGCTTCGCATTGGTACGGAGATTGCAAAGAATTTTAAGTATGTCCGTGTCGATTTTTATGACATGGGCCAACAGTTCTACTTTAGTGAAATTACGCTCTATCACGGTGCAGGCTACAACCAGTTTTATCCCGCTGAGTACGCTGATGAGTATGCGAAGCTGCTTGAGATTGGTTAAATGATTATTTTTTACTGAAGTGGATGAGATGGGCGATAAGATTTTTCTCAGAGCTATTAAATGAGAAAAAGTAGGCCACGACTAAAAAGCCAAAACTGAATAGTAAAATGCCAAGGATAAGTGGGATCCACCCAATGTCTTGGATGGTTGCTTTATATTGTGACCAAGCGAAAAACATGATACTTGCATAGATAATAAGAGGTGCAGTTTCATGAATAATACTTGACCAGAAAGCCCCCATATTTAAATGAATTTTTGTTTGGTAATACCAGTTGAGGATAATTCCACTACTAATGATGATGGCGATACTGCTGGAAATGGCCGCTCCTATGCCACCAAAGCTTTGAGCAAGAACAAGAGTGAGGATGATATTAAGCGTTGCCGCAGTAAGGTAAATTATGCTTCTAAATCCATATTTATTAATTACCTGAAGAATGGTCAATCCAATATTTTGCATGAGATCAACAGTAAAAGGCACCATGACAACAATTGCAATCAAATAAGCTTCAACATAATTAGGACCTGCCCAAAGCGAAATGAATTCTTTGCCAAAGACTATAAAACCAAGCAGAACAAGAAGTAGAGGATAAAGAGCAATACGTGCTACGCGAATAAAAAGGTCTGATATGGCATGAATGTTTTTATCCTTATGCCAAAGTTCGCTTACTTGTGGCATAAAAACCGAAGATACAGCCATACCAAGCGATAAATAAATCGTATTAATAGTCATACCAACGGAATAAATAGCCACAATTGAGGTGCCATAAAGGTAACCCAAAATAAGTTGATCGGTTTTCCAAAAAATCTGGTCTGCAATAGTGCTGAGTACGATGTTACCTGAAAAGCGCATAAGTTCACGCTCAAGATCTCGATCATATTCACGAATAGAGGTATCCATACCAAGCTTCTTGATAGCATAACTTCGCTGTACAAATCTTAGTAGGGCATTAAGAGCAACCTGTGCGGCACTCACTGCTACTGCATAAGGCATTGCCTGAACTACTATCAATACGGTAATTGGTTGAAGCGCAGTTAAAGTAAGGTTTGACAGTTTAAGAAAAACAAAATGTTCGTGAGCTGTGATGACTGCAATGCTGAGAGTGTTGTTCATGGTCAACATCAGATTAAAAGCAAGCAGACCAATAATGACGCTGCTTTCATTAAGTTCCCATGCAGACAAAGATGCTGCATAGATAGTACGAACCATAAAAATAAGAATAGTAGCTGCAATCACAACGACAACATTTGCGACGCTATAGATTTTCTTGGATATACCGAGTGTTTTTGCCATACCTTCCGTATCGCCAAGAGCAAAAAATTTGCAGTAGTAGCGAGTTACACCAGCTGCAAGCATTGAACTGATGATATTGAGGTAGGCAATAATTGAACCAATGAGCTGATAGAGACCATATTCAGCTTGACCGATGGTGCGCAGGAGTAAAGGAACATATAAAAGACCAACCACCATTGCGACAAAGGTATCTGCATAGGAAACAAGTGCCCCGATTTCCCTTTGCCTAGACGAGTCTGCCATATAAGTCCTTCTTCGTGTAATCTAGCTAAAAAAACATGCACCCATATACTTAGCAGCTTATATGAGAAAAATAGATATCTTTGATTTTCTTCATAATCGTAGATGACTTAAATTGTGTGCAGTCATAGTTACTATGTTTACATAGACCATGCCTATAGTCATCTACTATGCGTTTTGCCCATGCCGCAGCGCCGTCTTGCAAAGATAGATAGACACAACCACCTACGTTGGCATCTTGGGGTACCGTGTCAGAGACATAACATTTGACGCCCATTGCCTGAGCTTCCACAAGTACAATACCAAAACCCTCATGTTGAGAAGGTAAAAGTAAAGATGAGCTATTGCTAAGTAATTCAGGGGTATTTGCATCGCTCGGGTGTAGCTGAATAAAATCTTTAAGCCCTGCTTCATCAATTGTCTGACGCAAGCGAGTTAATTCGGACTCATCACCAAAACCTACAAGGTTAAGCCGAGCATCTGGAATGTATTCATGAATATGCTTGAGAACAGACACACTGAATAATTGATTTTTATTTTCAATAAATCTACCAATTTGAATGAGGTTTAGATAACCGTCATGAGGTGGATATATTTTCTTGTTGAAACGTTGATCATCATAGGCATTTGGAATGACACAGAAAGGTGCATCTGAGCCATATAAACTATCACAAACAGCCTTTGAGCAACCTAATAATGCGGTTGCATACTGGCGAATAAGCGCTTGCCTTTTGAGATCGATGCTTCTACGAAGAATATTCTCGTCTCTAAGAGAGAGTTCAACATGTGCCTGGATTACACGTACAGGCACACCGACTTCAGCAGCAGCTTTGAGACATAAAGCTCCTTCAAAGTTATTATTGCAATGAATAACGTCATAAGGTCCTTGCTCTTTTAAAATCACTTTGGCTTTCTTGTATAGCTGACGCCCTCGTAGGTAATAGTCGGAATAAAGGCAAAGAGGATTTGATCCTTCATAGTGGGGGATGCGAAATATATTGCCAATTGACTCAAATTCATCGTCATAATAACGGCGCTCTGATGTAAAAAGTAGCATGTCAAAGTGGCAGTATGGCTTGAGCTCTCGCACAATACCCATCATCACTGCTTGTACTCCGCCATTACCTAGGCCTTCACAAGAGACCATTAGTACTTTCTTCACCAGATAATCCCGTTCTAAACATCGTGGTTTTTGATAAAAACCTTCGAATCGCGATAAGCGTTATACCCCATCGTGGCAACACGTTCGATAGGGATGTTGTTTTTCCACAACACATAAGGCAGAGCGAGCTGATCACGACCGCTATCAAAATAACAGTATTCTTTCCACCATTCACTTATAAGTTTTTTGCTGAGGTCACTATGCAGGTCAACTGCGATGATATTGCATTCGAGTAGTCCATAATCTGTGGGGAAACCTCGTTCTCTATATGCATTAACTTGAGCTTGCATCTTTGGGAGACTTCCTTTGCCCAGTGCACTACAAGCAATCACTTCGTCAGCAATAGAACTGCGAGTGCGATGGTAGTGTAAGGCAATGCCTGCTTGGGGATGAATGATATCCGCATAATAACTTAAATCTGAAATTGCTTGAACATTACCGTCGATATATATTGCAACGTCATAGTCATTCTCAAAAAGTTCGTGAGGATGAAGTTTGATATAACGATTTATAAGAGTATTATTGCCCAATTTTTGAATTGCAGTGGGAATGGGACGAATATCCCACTTTGTTGAATCAAGTGTGTCTGTAGCGGAAAGAAACATGACATAGTCAAGCTGAGGAACTTCCATTAAAGGCTCTAGAGGGATGTCGTATCCACCAGTGATACAAGAATAGACAACAACTTTTTTTGTTCCACTGCCTGGGCATAAACTTTTTTCCCATGCGATGGGGTCTAGATTTGATTGTTCTTCATGACGAGGTGCATGGGCAAAACGTCGCGAGCGTAGCCAAGATTGAAAGCCATCGTGAATATGACTCGGATTTAAAGGATGTATTAGTTGATTAATTTTTTTGGCACGAATACCTGCAGCGTAGATATCGGAATTACGAAGCTCGATAGCGCGTAGATTGAGAGTTTCAACCATACGTATAACTTCGCTTCGATACATATAATCCTCCATTGCAAAAGTGGTATTGCAGTTTAGTTTACATTTGTTGCAGCCTAATGATGTCATAGTTCCACTCTGATAAGGTAAACAGCTTGGAAGGAGATATGGGCTATACTTTTTTGCCATAATGACAATTATGGAGATTCTTCCCGGGTAGTGTATAGATGATTTTGCTATGAGTGTCACTCCATATGATGGACATGGAAGATGCTGTGCTGTGTTCGCAGATTTTGTTGGAAGGATCCGTGTATTCGTATGCCGAAAAGGATTGCTATTATTGGAGCTTCAGATTTCCAAAATCCCCTTATCCTTAAAGCAAAAGAGCGCGGTTTAGAAACTCATGTGTTTGCTTGGCGTGATGGCTCAATCGGTGAGAAAACAGCTGATTTTTACTATCCGATTTCAATTACTGAAATTGACGAAATTTGCGATATTTGTCGTAAGGTTGGTGTAGATGGAATTTGCACCATTGGTTCTGACTTGGGAAATATTACCGTTTCGCAAGTTGCTGAGCGTTTGGGATTGGTGGCAAATTCTGTTGCAACAGTAGAAAAATCTACAAACAAGCATCTCATGCGGCAAACATTCGAACAGCATGGAGACCCTTCTCCTAAGAGTCGGCTCATCCGCGCTGACGAACGGATATCAGATTTTGGAATGGCATATCCACTTATAGTTAAGCCTGTAGATCGCTCTGGAAGTCGTAGTATTACTAAATTGGATTTTGCTGACACGACTGCTCTTCAAGCTGCGGTAAAGCTTGCCATAGATTCTTCCTTTGCAAAAGAAGCTTTAATCGAAGAGTACATGGCGGGTGAGGAGTTTAGCGTTGAGTATGTTTCTTGGGAAGGCGTGCATCATTTCCTTGCCTTGACAAAGAAGTTTACGTCTGGAGCACCTCATTTTATAGAGACAGGTCATCTTGAGCCTGCACCAGTTTCTGAAGAGATTTATAGGAAAATTAAGCAGATCGTGCCCCATGCGCTTGAAAGTCTGGGAGTACGCTACGGCGCCTCTCACTCAGAACTCATGTTGCTGCCCTCTGGTGAAATTAAGATTGTTGAGATTGGTAGTCGTATGGGTGGGGACTGTATAGGGAGTGACTTAGTCCCGCTTTCTACAGGTATTGATTTTGTGGGAGCTGTAATTGATTGTGCTTTAGGAGAGAAGCCTCGTTTAGTTCCTTCGCATGCGGCAGCATATGCCATGATTCGCTTTATTTTTGATTCGAACGATATTGATGTCTTGAATACTATTCAGACAACATATCCTGAGTTAATTGACTTTGTTAGCCCCATCGGAGATATGTCCATCGATATTGTTGATAGTGCCTCTCGACATGGGTTTTATATTTTAAAGTCCTCTCATTTGGAGGATTTAATTCCCTATTTACCTGCTGAAAGGCATTAAGCTGATGACCAAATCTAAGATAAAGGTTTATCTTTCGCTGCAACTGCTATTGATGTTTTACTCTCTTAGCACGGTGCTGAGTAAGGTTGCCTCAGGTCTTGCCTTTCCCAGTTCTTCTTTTATGTTGTGTTATATCGGCATTATTGGCATTTTGGGCATCTATGCTCTTGGTTGGCAACAGATTATCAAACATCTTCCTCTTATTACTGCATATGCAAATAGGGCGGTTACTGTAGTATGGGGTCTTATCTGGGGAGCCCTTATTTTTCACGAGAATATGAGTATTCTGAAGCTCATTGGCGGACTTGTCGTGCTTATAGGTGTCATTCTCTATGCAGCAGCAGATACCTATGACGAAGATACTGCAGGTGAGGGGAAGGTATAGCTATGGAGAAGGCTGACCTACGCTATGTCTTTGCATTGCTTTTTGGGGTGTTTATTGCAGCAGTGGCACAGGTGTTACTCAAGAAATCTGCAATGAAGCAGTACAGCTCAACGATAAAAGAATATCTAAATCCGCTTGTAATTGGGGGATACACTATTTTTGTGGGGTCAACTATCATGTCGATTCTTGCATATAGAGGTATCCCTCTTTCAATGGGTCCTATATTGGAGGCTACCAGCTATATCTATGTAACTATTTTTGGCGTTACAATCTTTCATGAGAAAATGAATCTGCGGAAGTACGTAGCATTGTTTCTTATCATGTGCGGCATTGCCATTTATTCACTGGGAGTAGCGTAATGATTAATTTTAATGTACCGCCTTTTATTGGTAGTGAGATGGCTTTTGTGCGTGAAGCTGTGGAGGATAATCATAAAATTAGTGGTGATGGTCCGTTCACTAAGCGTTGTCATGCGTGGCTTGAAAAGCGTTTTAAAGCTCAAAAAACACTGCTGACCACTTCGGGTACTACCGCGCTTGAAATGGCTGCTATTCTGTGCAATCTTCAACCTGGTGATGAAGTAATACTTCCAAGTTTTACTTTTTCTTCTACAGCTACCGCCTTTCAGATGGTTGGTGCAACTTTAGTGTTTGTTGATGTCCGTCCTGACACCATGAATCTCGACGAGACAAAAATCGAAGCCGCCATTACCAATCGCACGCGAGTTATCGTGCCAGTACATTATGCTGGCGTTGCTTGCGAAATGGATAGCATTATGGACATTGCAAGCAAATATAATCTTTTGGTTGTAGAAGATGCGGCGCAAGCGGTCATGAGTAGTTATAAAGGTCGTGCATTGGGCACCATCGGTACTTTTGGTTGTTACTCTTTTCATGAAACTAAAAATTACTCTATGGGTGAAGGTGGTGCTCTAGTTATTAATGATTCTGCTTTTAATGACCGTGCAGAAATTATTCGTGAAAAAGGGACCAATCGACAGCGTTTCTTCCGCGGCCAAGTTGATAAGTATACGTGGGTAGACCGAGGATCGAGTTATCTTCCTAGTGATATCAATGCTGCGTATCTCTGGGGTCAGCTTCAGTTTGCAGATAGAATTAATGATAATCGACTTAATACTTGGAATTATTACTGGGAAAAGTTGCAGCCAATTGCCAAAAAGGGAGATATCGAACTCCCTCATATTCCAAATGAGTGTGTTCATAATGCACATATGTTTTATATTAAATGCGCTGACCTTAGCGAAAGAACTGCATTAATTTCCTACCTTAAGGAGCGAAATATTCAAGCAACTTTTCACTATATTCCTTTACATTCAGCCCCGGCAGGCAGGATGTTTGGTCGTTTTCATGGAAAAGATGAGTTTACGACACGTGAAAGTGAGCGTTTGGTGCGTCTACCCATGTATTTCAATTTAGCTGATGAAGATAGACGGGCAATTGTTACTGCAGTCTCGTCTTTTTACCATAATCGCTAGTGAGTGTTTCCAAGATTACGAATACTGGTTCAGGGGGATAGTGTGCTCGTTTCAGTTATAGTGCCTTGTTTTCATTCGGAGAAAAGTCTTGCTGATGTTGTTCAATTGACACAGACTGAGTTTGAAAAAACTCATACGTATGACTGTGAGTTCATATTAGTCAATGACAATCCCCCCGATAAGACATATAACAAGATTTGCGAGCTTTCACTTGCACATCCTAATGTTCACGGAATCTGTCTCATGCGTAACTTTGGTCAGCACAGTGCTTTAATGTGTGCGCTTAATTATGCTGAGGGAGATTTGGTGCTTTGCATGGATGATGATTTGCAGACACACCCATCTCAAATTCCCTTACTGCTTGATGCAATGGAAAGTGGTGAGTACGATGTGGTATATGGTGTCTTTGAAGAGAGACCCTCGTTAAGTCCAATTAAGCGTTTTTCGAGTTGGCTCAATAAGGTTACGGGAAATATTCTGCTTGATCAACCCGCAGATATGAAGACGTCAAGTTTTTGGATGTGTACATCCCAAATAAAAAGCCAGATGATTAAGTTTCATAATTACAATCCCTTTGTAGATGCACTCTTCACTCGTATGACCACTCGAATTGGTAATGTGACGGTTAAACATCACCAGCGCGAATATGGAAGCTCTGGCTATACCCTTAGGAAGTTAATTAACTTATGGCTTTCATACTTTAATTACACGAAGCTCCCGCTCCGCATGGTTTTTTGGATGGGCATGTTTTTTGTTGTGGTGGGTTTTGTTGCAGGAATTGTCGTTATCATTCAAAAAATGACTGATCCTCATATGCCAGCGGGGTGGGCCTCTATCATCTGTTTACTACTATTCTTCTTTGGCATGATACTTTTTTCTTTGGGGATGATTGGCGAGTACGTGGGCAATATCGTGCTTTCGGTTAATTCAACACCACAATATGTAGTTCATGATACGGTCAACCTTCCTGCAGAGAAAAAGATTAAACCTCGACATTCAGAAGTTGGTTAGTAAATGCAGAGTTATAGAGTGAATAGAGTGGAACTTCATAAGATGACAGCTCTCATTCTTTTCTCTGCCCTGATATCCTCTTGCGGAGTCCTTCGCTATCTTGCATCTTATACCGC
Source organism: Olegusella massiliensis (assembly GCF_900078545.1). Classification (GTDB taxonomy): domain Bacteria; phylum Actinomycetota; class Coriobacteriia; order Coriobacteriales; family Atopobiaceae; genus Olegusella; species Olegusella massiliensis. Next base: position 379,190 of record NZ_FLLS01000002.1, on the reverse strand, counting down.
TCAGAAAAGCATCCAAGGTTCATTGGTACTGCCTATTCTCTGTTTTGCATTCTTCTTTTTGTGGAAACGTATTTTTATCACAAAACATACGGGGAGATATCTTTTTTCTTCGGTAGTTTTAAGCGTCGTGTTTTCTCTGTTCATGTCTTTAGGGACTCAGTTTATCTGGCAGGATAAATCTGTTTGTCTAAGACTAGTGTTAGAAAATATCCTTCTTTATGCATTTAGTTTCTTTCCTTTAATACTATGCATATTGGAATTAATGAGCGAATGGGGAGGCACAGATTGCCCCGCTCGTAAAAAGTATGTTTACCTGGCATTTATTCTGATATGTATTGTGTGGTTTGCTACATGGCTTGCGCTCTGGCCAGGCATCTATGAGGCCGATTCTCCTGAATGGTATCGAGCAATAAGTCACGGTATATTACAGTCAAAATGGTCTATTCCCTACCAGGCGCTCTTTTATCTTTTTGTTCATACAAGCTGGAGTATCACTGGCACGTATGAATTGGGATTTGCTACACTCACTCTGTTGCAGCTCGCTTTTGTTCTCTATGTAGTGTGGCGCATTCTTAATTTTTTAAATACCCGTATGGGCTATAGGGTATTGGGATTGAGTACAGGATTCTTTTGCTTAAATTTGGGTCTGGCCATCATTTCTATTTCTGTTTTACAAGATGCACCCTTTATGGCAGCCTTTGCAATGTGCATCATGCTGTTCTTTATAGCAACCAACGAGCCAGAGAAATTTTGGCAATCCTGGCAATATCCTGCTCGAACGGTATGTTGGATTCTTTTTCTCTGCCTGTGTCGTAACAACGGGTTTTATGCTTTAGTGTTTGTTTTAGTTATGCTTGCCTTTGTATCGCCAAAAGTGTGGCGTTTAAAGCTGTTTTCTATTGTTTCACTGGCATGTGTAGCTTATTTGCTGTTCCACGGCCCGATATTGAGCTCAATGGGAGCAAAAAAAGATACTACTATTACGGAAATGATGAGCGTGCCAGCTACACAACTTGCGCGCGTATGGAACTATGAGAAAGATTCTCTTTCCGAGAAGGAGCTTCAGCAGCTTTATACGTATATGCCCGAGAGTTTTCTCACGTCCCATAATTATTTTCGCGACAATAGGATTTCAGATCAATATAAAGCACACCTTAACACAGAGTTGATTGGCGCGAATCCGCAGAGTTTTATAGGGTATTGGGCAAATTTAGGATTGAAGTATCCACGCAGTTATATCCTAGCTCACCTTGAGCTAACTTATGGCTTATGGTATCCAGATATAAAGTATTACGATGCCAAAATGGCTCATGCTTATATTGACTATGCTAATTTTTCACTTCCGGGTTCTGACTATATAACCATTGAACGACAAAGTAAGTTTCCTCTATATAAGCAGATGCTTGATAAATTATTTGGAGATAAGGTATTCCCAAAAGATGAGCAGCGATGGAAGATGCCCTATGTTCATACGCCACTCTTAGCTCAGATTTGTAAATCGGGACTTTATGTATGGGCATTGCTATTGGTACTCGCTCATGCAATATGCGAACAAAAGAAACAGATGGCTGTCCCTCTCGCTCTTTGTCTGGGTTTACTTATTACCCTTATGCTTGGTCCGGTTGTTCTCTTTCGTTATATGTCTCCGCTGATATTTTCTGCTCCAGTCTGGGTATGTCTTCCTGGCCTAACGAGAAAAACTTCATAGTGCGTCGCGCGTTCTGTAATCATTTTGAGCGTCTTCATCGACAACGAACTCTTTGCTTATGTAGGTAAACAACGAAAGCGACCGAGCAGATGGCTCCTGCAATGCTTGTTAGTACTCCAGGAATGAGACCGGCGGGGGTATAGGAGGCGTAGAGAACATGTCTGCCTGCTGGGCAATTAAAGCCAATAAAACCATAATTTGCTGAGAAAATTTCTAACGGCTTGCCATCAAGGGTGAGATTCCAACCTTTTGTATGAGGTATAGAAAGGCAAGCAACTCCGCCCCTATTGGTATCGATAATGCCACTGATAGAATTATCACTAGCACATTTGAGCTGTACATCTGCTTCAATTTTTTGTTGATTCGAAGTGATATCAACTAAGCCTAGCTGATCATCTTCTACAATGATGCTGGTATCGAGGGCTTCTTGTCGCTGTGTAATACTCAATTTCTTTGCGTCCGACTGGCTGAGTGCGGAACTCCTAAGATAGAGTGGACTTACCGTATTGCCCTCAAAACTTATTTCATAGATATGCAAACCATTAACTTCTTCAATCTGCTTTGCCCAGCTTGTGTATGGTGGCAGTGGAGTTTGGCAGATGAGATAGCGAACGCCAGTAACAGCCATCATGCGTGAGCTGGTGGAGTCTATAGGGAAGATATAACAACTAAAATTATTCGTATGGTGAGATATTGCTGCCGGCCAGAGCTGATTAAAGAAATCTCCCAGTTCTCCATCCTCGGCACTGTTATAACTAGAAATGCCTGCATAGTTAAAACTTAGGGCATCATTCCATTTTGTCAGATTATGAAAATCGCGCTCCACTCGATAGAAGCTATCGTCACGGGACCGTAACTTTGATAGAGCAGTTATTGTGTCCTTATTGAGTGCTTGGTTAGCAGCTGGCGGGAATTTATCGCTTTGCACTATGCGTGGATTGCGATTAATTTCTGAGAAGGAATCTACGAGAGAACTCGAAATAAATAGCACACAGAGGCCTATGGTAAGTACTCCAATCCAGGTTTGTTTTTTAAAGAAAAGGATGATTAATAGTATTGAAAGTGCCAGAACCGTAATAAAAAGCATGCACTGCAAGCGGGAATTGATAGTGTTATATAAGGACCACGTGAGTATAAAGGCAGAGAAAAGTATAGAGAGGCCGAGTGGAACAGGTGCGGGCTGACGTTCAATAAAACCTTTCTCAAGTCCTATTGCCATTGCGCAAATAAGCATCGCATCTATTGTGAGAGAGGCTCGGTAGGTGGGGTAGCGAAATATTGTAATGAGTGAGGGAAAAAAGAAGTTAAATGAGTAGAATGCAATAAAAAGCAAACCAAGCGTAGTAGCAATGCGATGTCTCATGCTTGTCTGGCCGTATATCCAATAGAGATATTGACCTAATAAGATATATACACCGCAGCCTAAGCCACCTTGAAAAAATTCTAGTTCGTTATTATTGGGCATAAATTGATAATTTGTACCCACGCTTATAAGTGCGCTACCCATAAGTCTGCTAAATATGAAACCAATACCATGAGGTGAAATAAAGCTCGATAGCATACTAAAGGCCGTGCCCTTTGATGAAGCCGTTGTTCCACCTACGCGGCTTGTCTCGGCGATAATATAATAGGCAGTTGGAAAAAGCATGACTCCGCTCAATAAGACGCCAGTGAGCACCGATGCTGAACACAGTAAGAAACGCTGGCAATAATGCCCTTTCTTGCCTTCCTCAGTTATGGCCAGAAGGCGTAATGCAACATAAATGGGTGAGAAAATAAGTGTCATAAACGCAAAGTAGACACTAAAACAAATAAAAATTGCAGTAGTAACGCTCACAAGTGCGAATGATCCAGCTGATTTGCGCCTCATGAGATCTTCGAGACCGAGCACTATAAGCGGCAGTAGTACCCAAGCGGTCCCAAAGAAATAATGCTTGCCCACAGTAAAGATGTAGCCGGCAAAAGCATAGCTAGAAGCACCAAAAATACGTGCAAGAGGAGTTAAACAAAAACGAGTCAAAAAATGTGAGAAGAAAAAACCAGCACAGAGCACACGACAGGCGAAGGTAATGGCGATTGCTTGAGCAAGAAATTCTTCACCAAAGCTAAGGCAAAGAGGGATTAAAACAAGATTAAACGGATCCATCAACCATTCTTGATTGGCAAGGAAGCTTGATCCCATGCCAAAATGATGAGACCAAAAAGGCAAAGCTCCAGCTTGTGCATTATGAATAATGTCAAGATAGTAAGGAATATATTGATCAAATGTATCGTTTGCGCTGCTTCTGAAGCCAAGAGTAAGGTTAGCTGTACCAAGGATTTGATTTCCAAGAATGGTTGCTGTGCCTAAAACTAATATTGAAAGGAGAACAAGCATCTCGAAACTACTTCGCTGTTTTTCTTTAGTTAGTAGTCGCCTAGAATGGCGACAACAGAAAAGGAAAAGTACGAAGGAAGCAAGAGCTATCCAAGTCAGGTAGAGGTAATTTTTGAGATGCATGCGGGCTCCAAGCTCTTGAGATACAAGCGTCGTCTTCATAGTAATGTAATAGGATGGCATTTTGTTGTTTATGCATGACTAAGGTGAAACATGGCTGCTTCAATCCAGATTCTTTTGGCAAGCTTCAATGGCGAGCGTTTTATAGGGCGTCAGCTTGAATCACTCTTGGCGCAGAGTTACCGCAATTGGGAGTTACTGCTATCTGATGATTTGTCCCAAGACGCAACGACCGCTATAGTGGCTCGCTATGCAGCACAGGATAGTAGAATCTGTGATGTGGGTAATACTCATGCGCATGGTAATGCACGCGATAATTTTTTTGACCTTGTGGAAAGGGCGACTGCTCCCTACCTTGCATTTTGTGATCAAGATGATGTATGGCTCATCGATAAGCTTGAGCGTGAGATGGCTGAAATGCGTTGTCTTGAGGAGCAGTATGGTAAAGAAGTTCCCTTGCTTGTCTTTTCTGATTTAGCTGTTGTGGATGAGTCACTTGAAGTTATAGCACCATCGTTTCAAGTTTTTTCTGGACTTAATCCTGAGCGTGTGTCACTCGCAAATTTACTTGCGCAAAATGTCTCCCCTGGTTGTGTCATGCTTGCTAATCGTGCGCTCTACCATAACGTAATGTGTCTCCCTCAAAATCGTACTCTGGTTATCATGCATGACTGGTGGTTTATGCTGACCGCTGCAGCTCTCGGTCACATTGGATATGTGCCAGAAGCAACAATGTTGTATCGCCAACACGGAGATAATTCAGTTGGTGCGAGTTCTGCTTCTGCGGCAAGTATTGCTCAAAAGCTAGGAAGCTACATGCATAAGCTGCTGCCCCGTGCCCAGCAGCTTGATGGCCTTGATGCGCGCATGCAGCAGGCGGCAGCTTTTTTGCAATGTTATCGTGAGGTCTTGAGTGCCGAGGACAAAAAGCTGTGTGAGGGAATGTCAAAGCTTTTGACATTGCCACCTCTCAAACGTCTCAGCTGGTGTCATGCTCATGATGTGCTCAATGCAACACCTGCGATGCGTATAGGCATGGATTGGGAACTCGCACTATATGAGGCGGGGCGCAAGGCCGATATAGCCAAGTCGACTCGTGATTCGCATCCTGTAGATGTGCTCAGTTTTGATGATCCTTTGGTAAGCAGCGCTCGTGTAGCCGTGGTGATGTCTAGCTATAACGGAGAAAAATATCTGTCTGAACAAATTGATTCTGTACTTGCTCAGGATAAAAAGGTAGATCTTTTTGTGCGTGATGATGGATCGAAAGATAACACGCTTAAGCTGTTGAAAGAATATGCCACAAAAGGACTTTTGAGCTATAAGGCAGGGGAGAATAAAGGTGTGGTAGGTTCGTTTCTTGATGCGCTTGCCATGCCCGGGGATAGCTATGACTTCGTTGCCTTCTGTGATCAAGATGATATATGGCATGCAGATAGAATTAGTCGTGCACTGCGGGTGATTGCAGGTCGGAACCAGTCCATTCCTCAGCTGTATTGTAGTGAGTACAATTTTTGCGATGAGGAGATGAACTTCATTGAGCGCTCTCAGCTCAATCGAATTGGAGTAGCACTTCCAACTTTGTTGGTAGAAAGCGTGTGCTCGGGCAATACCTCTCTCATGAATCGAACTCTCGTCCAAGAATTGTTGGCAAATGGTAGTGAGGGAGTATATACGCATGACTGGTGGATGGCACTAGTAGCTGCTGGTTTAGGCGAAATTAGTTTTGATAATTTTGCTTCGCTTGACTATCGTCGTTTAAGCTCCAGCGTTAGCCCTACAGGTAGCAGTGGTTTATCTTTGCTGATGTTTCGTGTAAGAACTTTTTTTGCTAAAGGGCAACTAGACGACATTAAAAATCAGCTCAGACATTTTAGAGAACGCTATACATGCAGGCTTAGTTCGAATGACCTCGCACTCATTGATGGTATGCTTGACGGCAAACGACTCAGCAAAGCCTTCTTTGCAAAACGTTTGCGCCAAAAGCCCAGCGAAGAGCTGGCAGTCCGCTTGCTCTTCTTATTAGGGCTTATGTAATTGAACGAGATGCTCGCTACCACTTCACATCAAAATGTAGTTTATCGATGGCAAAGCGATAGAGTGCAAGAAATGGTCCAAGTAAATGGGTTTTATAAATTTTTTGGGCTATCCATAGACGCTTAAATGCCCCGCCATGTTTGTGAGCATAAGCTAAGCTAATGTATGGATTGTGATTCCACGTGGGAAAATGCTGATTCAAGAAGTTGGTGCAGATTTTAATTTGATCGGAGAGATTGATGTTCTTATCACATGATAAACGGAACATCATTGAGATACCTAAATGTTCGAATGCCACTGCGTCAAACGCATATAGCAGTTTTTCACTGGCGTTATTTGCCTCATAAAGTCCTCGCACCTCCACAAATGCATCGTAGCCTGTTTGCAGTTTTTCCAAAGAGATTGTATTGATAATGGAGTCTAAACGGATTATGTAATTAACAAGGCTATGAGGAGTAAATACGACTGTCCCATGCATTTTTAGAAAAGCTAGCATCTGAAAAAGCATGTCGTCAAGTACTTTTGGAGGAGCTTGGAGATCATGTATAGAGCGTAGTATCGATGCGCGCCAAAGCTTGTTCCAGGGTGCTCCATTCATTTCAATTAATCTGCCAGGATCATCAGTGATTGTGAAAGAGGGACGAACTTTACACATTTCATGAGTGATTTTTTTGCCAGTCTCTATATCTATACGGCTAAACCCACAGACTGCAAGGTCAGCATCAACTGATTTGGCTGCGTTATAAAGTTTTTCAGCGAAATCAGGTTCAGCATAGTCATCACTGTCAAGGAAGCCAATATATTCTCCGCGGGCCTTTTGAATGCCGTCCCACCGTCCACGCCATACACCCTCGTTTTGTTTGTCGATGATAACAATGTGCTCTGGATAGTGATTCTTGTAGTCACGCAGTATATCGATGCAATGGTCGGGAGATCCATCGTTAATGCAAACAACCTCAACACCATCAAGTGTCTGATGTACAAGAGAATCTAAGCACCTAGGAAGATACTTTTCTACTTTGTAGCAAGGGACAATAATACTAACGCGTTTGGAGTTCATTAATACTTGTCCTTGTCATCCGAATTTTGTAAGGCAATTTCTTGGGCTAGTTGATTTACGCGATCTTTCAATATGGACACTTTTGCTGAAGTTCGAAATTCCTTTGTCAACAATAAAGCAGTGACAGCTGCAAAAACGAGATTTGCTGGAGATTGAAAGCCAAAAAGCCCTGCAAAGAAGTACACAATTTGTGGGAAGACACCCAAAATTACAAGAAAAAGAGCAAGGGCTATCCAAAAGAGTGAATCATCTATCAGAATCTTTTTTTTGTGTACGGAATGAATAACGATGCTTAAAATAAAAATCGCGCCTGTCAAAAGAAGAAACTGTTGGAATGCTGGCATTTTTTCTTGACTCCTACCTGAACCATAAAAACAAAACAAGTGATGCCCAAGTCCTAAGCATATATCTTAATGCGCGAAAAGGATTAAGATAGCTGACTCCTCCTTGACGCTGGCGAATGGAAATGGGGACTTCGGAAATAGTTGCGCCATTTCGAAGGAGCAAAGCTAAGGTATCTGGTTCGGGTTCAAGATCAAACCCATTTGCAAAGAGAGGAATCATGCTCTTACCATATAAGCGTAGCCCGCAGGTGGGATCTGTAATAGTGCTGTGAGTTGCCATTTGAATCATCTGAGAGATAATCCGTGATCCAATATTTCGAAGCCCAACCGCTTTTTCTCCGGCAAGATAACGAGAGCCTAAAACAATGTCACAATTTGTAGCTTCAAGTTTTTGAGCCATAATGGGTATATAGCTAGGGATATGCTGTCCATCAGAATCAAACTGTACAACAGCATCATAATGATGGCGTAGAGCATATTTCATGCCTGCTCTAAATCCCGAAGCAAGGCCTGTGTTGATGGGCAAATCAATATGATTGAGCTTAAGTTCATCACAAATGTTAGGGGTGTGATCTTTCGATCCATCGTTGACTACCAAATAGTCAATCTCAGGGCAAGCTGCCACGAATTCCTTAACGGTATCCTCGAGGCATTCCTCTTCATTATATGCTGGAATTATTGCAAGTATCTTCATTGGCTACGCCCTATTATTTGCAGCTCATTACTAATAGAAGAATACCGTATCTTAGTTTGCGAATGAATGATACATGCTAATATCATTCCCATCAATATCTATTGCATGTTAAGGTTTCTATAATTGCAACAACAGAAGGAGATTTATGTCTGAGCCATGGGCGCATACTCATATACCTGTCAATCCAGTAATTGCAGCTTTAATTCCTTGTTATAACGAGGAGCTAACGATTGCTAAAGTGGTAGATGATTTTCATAAATATCTGCCCGAAGCAACTATCTATGTTTACGACAACAACTCGACAGACCACACAGCGGAAATTGCGCGTGAGCATGGGGCGGTAGTTCGCTTTGAAGCAAGACAAGGCAAGGGTAATGTTGTGCGGCAAATGCTTCGTGATATTGATGCAGACTGTTACGTTATGGTTGACGGCGATGACACCTATCCAATTGAGCAAGTGCGAGAGGTAATCGCTCCCATTCTTGATGGAAGCGCAGATCACGTGGTTGGTGACCGCCTAAGTAATGGTACGTATGGCACAGAAAACAAGCGCGCTTTTCATGGTTTGGGCAACAATATGGTGCGCTGGGCAATTAATCGTCTGTATGGTTTTCGCTATGCTGATATCATGACGGGATATCGTGCATTTTCTCGTGCCTTTGCAAAAACTTTGCCAGTAATCTCACCAGGTTTTGAGATTGAAACCGAGCTTTCCATCCATGCAGTGGATAAACGTTGGCGAATTGTTCAGGTGCCGATTACCTATCGAGATCGCCCAGAAGGCTCTTTCTCAAAACTCAATACTTTTTCAGATGGCGCCAAGGTAATAGGTATGATAGCTGGTCTTTTTAAAGACTATAAGCCCTTACCGTTCTTTTCAATCTTGGCAGCTCTTGTTATTATCATCGGTTTGTTTTTAGGCGTTCCTGTTATTTGGGAATTCCAGGCAACACATCTTGTTCAGCGATTCCCTACTGCGATTCTCGCTGTGGCATTTTGTGGCTTAGGAGCTTTATTGTTTTGTTGCGGTCTGATTTTAGACACGGTTGTTAAGAGCAATCGTCGTGCGTGGGAACTACAGGTAACTGCAGAGTATGAGCGTGAACGTAGCTATCCATTGAGCTAGTTTTTAAATGAGAAGGATGTACTAGAAAAAAAGAACCTCCACGGGGAGGTTCTTTTTATCTCACAGAATATTGGCGTGTAGCGTTATTAATGCCATGCCGCTAAATCATTCCAGTCTGAAACACTACCATAGAACACATTCATATCGAGATACTTATCATAGTTAGGTAGTTGTCCTTTTGAAGTGTATTGATAGAGGGTAGGTTTGCTCCACTCGCGTTGACCATCTTCAGCATCGTTGTAAATGAGAGTGGGGTTATCTACGTGACCTTTTACGCCGTTATCATAATATTTATAGAGGTACTGAGCCATCCAAAGACCATAACCAGCGTCAGCAACGCTCTGCCAGTTATAGCTATTGCCAGTTACACTTTTGCTCATATAAATAAGAGGTTTTACGCCTCCAGTTAAGCGCTTTACTTCATCAAGGAATGCCTTTGCATAATTTGGTCCTTTGTTGATATTGTTTTGATGCGAAATATCGTTGTTTTCCCAATCAAGAAACAGCGCTGCTTTACCGATGTAGTTGGTCTCTCCTGCTTTACCTCTAATAATATTCACAAAATGTCGAGCTTCGTTAATCGCACCTTTTGTTGTGTCTACGAAATGATATAGACCAAGTAGTTTACCTGCAGCAAGTGTTTCTGCTGCATGCTTGCGAAAATAGGGGTTTTTATAGGTGGTACCCTGTGTTGCCTTCACAATGACAAAGTCTGCTGGTATACGTGCTATGTTTATGTCTGCATTCCAGTCTGAAATATCTATACCATGGAGACGCTTTTGTTGAGAGGTATTGGTAAAGAGGAACCCTTGGGCTGGATTATTTGCCGCTAAGGGCGTGAGGGTTAGTTGACCGTTGGCTGCTGTCATTACTTGTAGCTGGCTAGATGACATCAAGACGATGGAGTTGGTATCAAAATCCCAACGAGGTAGCCATATTGTGCTGGAGTTATCTGTAGCTGTCTGCGTGAGTATCCCAGAGGGATTTGCAGTGATGAAAAGCCCAGATTTTATATTTTGCAGGCGATAATTATCCTCACCAACTGGGATAAGCTTAAACCTTTGAGCAGGGGAGTCATTGGCAGCATACATTTGTACACGTGCGCCACTCTTAGTGGAACCGCCTTGAATATCTATGACTTGATTGGGTTTGTCAGAAGGGTTTTCAGCAGCACCATAAATAGTGTAAATTACCTCACTATCAAACAAGTGAGAACTTACAAATAAGAATCTCTGCGCCAAGGAGTTATTGCTGAAATACGTCTGTATTTTTGCTCCAGAAGATTTACTTCCGCCAGAGATATCTATAACTACTCGCGCATCAAGAGCAGATTGCAGCATAATGCCAGAGTCCGTCATAATAGGCAACCAGCGCTGAGCCTTGCTGTTGTTGCTTTGATATTGTTGGATAATAGTACCATTGGTCGTTTTGCCGCCACGAATATCAAGTGCTTTACCAGTGGATATATTAACGATCTTGATAAGATTGCCTTCCCAGTTTAGATACCATTTTTGGTAGGTATTACCAGTCTTTCTGGACTGTGTAGTTATGGCTGACGAATCGTTACGGTCCCCATCTGTCACAGCCAAAACGTTATTGTTGTTATTTGCGGCAACAATCGTATAGGCACCATCGTTGAGCCACTGATTAATATGCTTAAATGTCCAGCGTTGTGCACTCGAGTTATTTGAGGTCCACACTTGTATATTTGCGTCGTTGGTAATTGACCCTCCACGTACATCAAGTGCAAGCCCGCCTATAGAAGAATAGATTCCATACAGGCCAGGGGTATTATTATCTGTTCGAATAGACCAGCGCTGGGCAAACGCATTGCTTACTTCACCTTGCTGGATATTGCCGCCTTTTGCGTTAGATCCGTTTTGGACTTCAAGACGTTTACCGCTTTTAACATTAGTGAAGGTGTAGTATCCGTCCTCATGGTTGTAGTGGGTATAAAAATAGTGAGACGAATCTGGCTGAGCGCTTACCTGTTGAATATTGCTTCCATGTGCAATGCTTCCTGACTTTACTCCAATTGCAAGATGAGAGTTGAGATTGTTGAGCTCATAGACTCCATCAGCAAGGCATTGTTCAATTTTTGAAAGTGAAAAATACTGTGCAAGTGTGTTATTACTTTTATAAAGTTGCAACTTAGTTCCATTTGCGGTTTTTGCACCAGTGACATCAAGAGCCTTGGTGCTATCAAGTATTGATGTCACCGTAAACATGCCACTATCTTCAAGGGGATTGAGTTTCCACATTTGATTATTTGCATAGCTAGCAGCACGCTGTGAAATAACAGAATTCAGTTTCCCTCTGGTGGTGTTTGCAGAAAGATATTTGCCTGTTTTTACATTTTGAATGGTGTAGCAATCTTTCCCGGCAAGTGTGATGCGCCAGCGCTGACTTGCTGAATCGTTGGGCATATAAATTGAAATGGGTGTGTCTTCTTTTTGGTTACCACCAGGTATCTCAATGGGCTTGTGAGAATTGACGTTGTATATCTCATAGATACCATTGCTTATGGCAGCGGTAATCTTCTCAAAGGTAAACGCTTGTGAATCTTTACCTTCTGCAAGCTTAAGTGTGATATTGTTCATTTCTGTATCGAGGGCAAGGCTGTTTTCGAGATGTGTACGCAGGGTAAAGTAGCCTGCTCGTTTTTCATCGGGGACGATTTCCCATTGTTGCGCGCGCGTTGAGTTTCCTGAGTATTGCTGTATTTTTGCGCCCTTTACTGCTTTGGCAGATGGAACATCAAGATATTTGTCTGACCTCAGGTTTTGTAAGGTGTAAATGCCATCACCAAGATGTTTAACACGCCAAATCTGAGCACCAGAGCCATTAGAGCGATATGTTTGTATGGCAGTGCCGTTGTTTCGAGAACCACCAGTTACATCGATAACCTTATGAGAATTACTAAAAGTGGCTATTTCATAAAGTCCATCGGAGAGTATTGCATGAACCTCTCGATTTTGTGGTGCATGTTCTGGCACAGTATTTGTAGAAGTGATTGGTTTTATAGAGGTCGCAGTGGTATTTGGGGAGGTCGAGACGGCAGGCTCTCCATTGGTTGTACCGGCAGCCTCGTCCTGCTTGATCTCGGTTGTCTGAGCTTGTGTAGAGGGAGTTACATCGGCAGCATCGATGTTGTTTATTTCAGAAGTGGGAGCAGCAACCATCAGACTGGGGGTCTGATCGGAGGTGGAGGTCACTGAAGCTTCGGTGATTGCCGTAGGAATAACTTCGCCGCTTGGTGTCTCATCCACAGCAAATGCAATGCCTGGAGTAGCTAACAGGGGAAGTGCGATAGCCATAGCTGCAATGGTATGACGCTTACGGAATAGATAGTTTTTGATATTTGACTTGGAATTATTAACCATGGACTGCATTCCTTTCCCGTAAAGATAGAGAAAAATATTTGCTAGACAAAGCACGTATTAATAACTTGTCAAAACGGGCTCATGTAACTAATACATGAGTTTTGCGGATAAATACAAGCTAGGATATATCATACGGAGTAATCATGATCTAGCAAAACTGGCAGAGGAGAATTGATGTGCACCCATAGTCTACAGATAAAGCAGATTTTGTCGACGCTTGCACTGGGCTCTATGCTTGCTCTCAGTGCGCCAACGCTTGCTTTTGCTGAGGATGCAAGCAATGATGCAGCATCGCCCTCTTTATCACAGGCAGCAATTTCTGCAGGCTTGCAGGGTGACGCAGGCTCTCACGGTACTTCAGATCTGGTCTCACTCCAATCTAATGATGTTACTGAAGTGATTCCACCCAATCAGGAAGTTGCGACTACGGCAAACGAAAATCAGATACAAGAGTCTGTATCTGAGAGATCTGTAGATACTAGGTCGCCTGATGAGATGGCCATACAGGGTCACTCGTTTGTCATTGAATCTGCTGTGCCTGGACGTGGCTCTGTTGATGTAAAGGGTGGCTCCAAGAAAAACGGTGCTAATGTGCAGCTTTATGAAGCAAATGGTACAGGCGCTCAGGAATGGAGTTTTCATACAGACAAAGACGGATATATTATTAAAAATAAGAAGAGTGGTTTGGTGTTAGATGTCGCTGGCGCAAAGACAGCGAACGGTACCAATGTCCAGCAGTATGTACAAAACGGCACTGCAGCACAGCGCTGGTATGTTGACTGGGTGAATAAACAAAAAGGCCAAGCACGTTTACGTTCTGCTTTAGCGGGTAACTTTGTACTTGATGTCAGATGTTCTCATAGTACAAACGGTACTAATCTTCAGATTTATAAATCTAATGGGACAGATGCACAAATTTGGAATTTGATAGATGTTTTTGCAGGTTTTGCTGGTGTGAGTGACCCAACAGAGTCTTTATATCCTGTAGAAAACGCCGACGTACAGCCTGAAGCGGGGTCATATACATTTACTGCTCGCTCAAGTGCTCTTACAGTTGATGTAACTGGCGCGTCTGACAAGGCTGGTGCAAAAGTTCAACTGTATCGCAAGAACAATACGATGGCTCAGGGCTTTTATCTTTCTCGTGAAGGTAAGTACTGGCGTATTCGTAATGATAAATCGGGGCTTTCGCTTAGTACTTCTGCATCAGACATTGTTGCAGGTACTGTGTTAACACAGCAGACAAATCAAAAAAATAATCTTTATCAGCTGTGGGAGTTAGTATCTGATGGTGCTGGTAGCTATTACTTTATTAATGCAAAGACCCGTCACGCTCTTGCAGATATAGATTGTGTACTACAGACCGCAGATGTTGCCGCTAACTCTCCTGCCCAGCTTTGGGATTTATCTAAGTGGAGTCCCAGTATCACCCAAGGTTTTTATCGCGTCAGTAGCGTAAATCATACTTCTCAGGTGCTTGATGTATGCGGTGGGAGCACGAGAGTTGGTGCCAATGTCCAATCTTATTCTTGGAATGGGGGATATGGGCAACGGTGGCAGCTCAAGCAAAGTTCAGCTGGTTGGCTGCTCAGAAATATTGGCTCTGGTTTATATCTTTCACATGAAGGTAACAACGTAATACAGACCACAGCGGATAAAGCAAGCTACTGGTCGATTGCTTTTAGTTTGGGCCATTTGGGCTCGCATGGTGGGTTTCGTCTCCAAAGTTCTTTGGGTACTGTTCTCAATATTGCGGGTGGTGTTGCTAAAAATTCAGCAAATATAGATTTGAAACAGCAGAATGGATCTGATGCACAGCTCTGGACGTTTGAAGACACCCAAGTTTTTGATGGTGAGGGTTGGTACGAAATTCGTACAGCGGGTAATGGTGATTTAGCTTTAGACGTGAGGAGTGGCTCGGGAAATGATGGTGCAAATGTTCAAATATATAAAGCCAATAGTAGTGCAGCACAGACATGGCGTGTTAGCTCTTTAGGTGGCAATCAGTATCGCATCGTATCTGCAAGCTCAAACAAAGCTCTCGGCGTTAAGGACTCATCTCAGTCTAATGGAGCTAACGTTGCTCAATACACAACAAATAATGAGCTGGGACAAAAATGGCAGATTGTTTTTGGTGATGCTGGTTTTACCTTTGTGAATGGTTCGGGTAAGGTGCTGGACATTACAGCGGGCCAGCTGTCATCAGGGACCAATGTCCAACAGTATCAAAATAATGGCACAATAGCCCAAGGCTGGCTTTTACGTAAGTCGAGCGCAAAGGGCATAGGAGCCTCTATTGACAAGTTCTCCCAGCGAATGGTTGCTATTGCCAATAATAATAAACATGGCTATGACCAAGTTTATCGTTGGGGTGAGCGTGGTGATTATGATTGCTCATCTTTGGTGATTGCTAGCTTGAGAGCTGCTGGCTTCAAAACAGGTAGTGCGTCTTGGACAGGAGACATGCGTTCTAATCTAAAGAGTCGCGGCTGGCAAGTACTCTACATTAGTGATGTGCGAAATCTTCAAGTAGGAGATATTCTGCTTTCGGATTTGAATCACACAGCAGGAATTGTTTCGAATACCACCGAAGTTGCTGCTCATCAAAATGAGTGGGGTGGTATTACAGGTGGTAAACCTGGCGATCAGACTGGTTATGAGATTTGTACCCGTCCCTTGGCATATTACCGTTCAATGGGTGGATGGAAAGATCAGTGGTGGGATGTTGTACTTAGGCCGACATCTCAATCAGCACGTGTGTAAATTTATGCTTATGTCTTTGTTTGGAGGATGAGACATGCAACTTAAGCATATAAATCATTTAATTCTTGCGGTCACAGGCACAATTTTAAGTCTTTCGTTGGGTATACTTGCGCCGCAACTGGCGCTTGCGGATGATGCGCTTGTTTCAGAACAGTCAAGCTCACTTGAGCAGTCAGCTGCTGTTAGCTCTCAGTCGCTCGCTGGTAATAATGAAGAAACAGTAACTGAAAAACAGGTTGACACAACTCTTCCCGATGAAAAAGAGACTGCGGTTGTCCCCGTGGAATCTGTTCAGAACATGAATGCGCCTACGACAGATGCGGACGTGGACATTCCTGCTAAGGAAGTTGAAACTAGAGCCGATGAGCCTTCGCGGGGTTTAGCTGACGGTGACTACGTAATTTCTTCTTCGCGTATCCGCGGCGTCTTGGATGTCGAAGGTGGGTCAAAAACGGATAAGGCTAACGTCAGACTTTGGGATTACAATCACACAGCAGCGCAGTCTTGGCGTGTAGCAACGGTAGAACGCGACGGGCAGCAGTGGCGCACGCTGACAAATATTGGTAGCAATAAAGCCTTGACAGTTGATGGTAATAAAGCAGCAAATACAGTAAATATTTATCAGAAGAGTTATGACGGGAGTTTGGCACAGCTGTGGGCAATTATCCAAAATGAAGACAACACCTTTTTACTTCGCTCTGCTTTGGATGCTGACTTTGTTGCAGATTTGAGTGGTGGCAAGACGGCACCAAAAACAAACTTGCAATTGTACGACTCAAATGGAACCTCAGCTCAGCGCTTTAGCTTTACTTGCTTGGCGGGATCTGCGCCTAGTGCAAACGAAAAAATTGATGAAGATTTTTATACTTTAAAGTCGAATAATAAGAATATAGATGTGCCTGGTGCAAGCAAAGACAACGGTAGACAATTGCAGGCGTACCAGAGTAATAACACTGTTGCTCAGGCATTTTATCTGAAGCGCGATGCAAAAACAGGCTACTATCAACTGCTTAATGCTGGCTCGGCCAAAGCAGTGCAGTTAAATCAAGATGATATTTTACCTGGTGGTGCTGTGTGTCAGCAGCAAGCTAGTGGTAATTTTTCTCAGCAGTGGGCTCTGGTGGCTGCTGAGGGAGGATGGAAGTTAGTTTCTGCCATACGTGATGACTTGGCACTCGCCTTCGTGAACGGTAAGCTTGTGAGTCAACGTACGCCGAATGCAAATATCTTTAGCATTGATACATATCATCCAAGGATAGCTGAAGGCTCCTATATTATTTCTACGGCAAAAAATTCTGGCTATGTACTCGACGTGGCAAGCGGTTCTTGGAATATAGGTGCCAATGTTCAGTTGTATCGTTCTAATAAAACAGCAGCTCAAAAGTGGTATATTCGCACGCTTGCTAATGGTAACGTAACTTTGCAGAATGTTAATTCTGGCGAGTATGTTGTGGTGCAACAAAACAATGCCCAGCAGGGTTATCAAACTGGTGCACTACGCGAATGGATTGTTGGTGCAACGCTAGGGTATGGCTTTGAATTCCGCTCTGCTATTGATGATAAGGTACTTGATCTAAGTGGTGGTAAAGTTGCCAATTGTTCGAATATTCAAATATACCGTCGTAATTTAACTGCTGCACAAGGTTGGATGCTTACCAAGACGAGCTTTGCTCCTCATGAGGGTTTTTACGAAATAGCTTCTACGGTCTCTTCGACGCTACGACTTGCGGTAAATGGTGCTTCCAGTGCTAATGCTGCAAATGTTGTTATGGCTGCGGATAACAATCAAGCGTGCCAAATGTGGTGGCTCAAGTCAGTTGGTAATGGTTGGTATAGCCTGGTCAATTGCAATAGTCTCAAAGTGCTCGATATTAAGGGTGGTTCTTCTACTTCTGGTGCAAACGTGCAGCAATATACCAGCAATAACTCTGCTGCTCAGAAGTGGCGTTTTAAAATGGGTGAGTACGGTCTACGGATTGTCTCTGCGCTGGGAACAGTTCTAGATGTGGCTGGTGGAAAAACAGCTAGTGGTACGAATGTTGATGCCTATAATTCAAATGATAGTGCTGCTCAGGGCTGGCGTTTTCAGAAGACTTCGGTACCCAATAAACTTGGCTACCAAAACCCCTCATGGATGGTTCAGCTCAGTCCAAACACCGTGTGGGGTGCTTGGCGTAATAAAAGCTGGCCTTTCAACTATGCAAGCCCCTCAAGAATTTCGCGAACTGCTTCGCGCAATGACTGCATCGAAACCTTTATTAAGCGTGCGAAGGATTATTTAGGAACAACCTATATTTGGAACTATGCTTGCGCACCCGGTGTGGGTGTTGACTGCGCAGGCCTAGTCTTGCAGTGCGCTTATGCATGTGGCATGAACTTTGGTTCGATGAATCCCTATAACCACTATTACAAAGGTCTGAATGGTGGATACCATGCGGCATACGCTAACGCCTTTTGGACGAGGGGAGACCTAAAGCACGTATCGTTGAGTAGTCGCAAGCGTGGCGATCTTATCTCTTGGAAAGGTCATATTGCTATTTACTTGGGTAACGATCGCATGATTGAGGCTGCCCCTGGTGAAGGTGTCATCACTAGCAATATATGGCGTTATAAACATTCTCCTCGTGGCATTATTCGTTTGTTCAACTAGTTGGATAAGGTATTTGAGAAGGAGTCCCGCATGGCAAAGCACGAAGCAAATAACACCAATCAACTCCCACGTATTTCT
Organism: Olegusella massiliensis; assembly: GCF_900078545.1. Lineage (GTDB taxonomy): Bacteria > Actinomycetota > Coriobacteriia > Coriobacteriales > Atopobiaceae > Olegusella > Olegusella massiliensis. The sequence goes on along the minus strand of NZ_FLLS01000002.1, from coordinate 360,850 downwards.
GCTGATAGCTTGCCCGATCCCGCTCAAGGATCCCTTGAGGGCAATGCCATTGCTGTAGAAGCAACGCCTGATGTACGCAGAGGCGTACATGCTGATATTGCAATGATTCGTACCAATGGTGGGCAATCGATGATTGACTTTGTATTGGTAGATACGCCTCCCGCAGCGGATGGGACTGCTTCTGGGGTGCTGTCCTCTCGTGTATTTATGAGTAATGAGAGTTTAGTGACCCTAAGAGATACGCTCATTGAGTACACGCAAAACTGGCAGTAAACAAAGCGTCAGTACTGTAGGCTTGCATTCTTGTGAAAGGACTGTGGATATCCACAGTCCTTTCTTTATGTGGGCCATCAACCCGGTCTCGCGCGGTTTATGCGCGAGACAAGAAATCCACCCGCTATGCGGGTGGATTTGATTTGCTGACAGAGACTCTATTTATCAAGAAAAGCTTAAGTCTGTTATGGGGTCGGCTAGAAAAGCTAACTCGTAGTATCAAAGTTCAGCGTCTGTATCTCTTATGTTCTAGCTGTCCCTCAAAAAGAATGCTTAAAAATACACTTTTTAATCTTGCCTACCTATATTATTTAGATTGAAGTATCGTTATGCCTACTGTATTACACCGAGGCTTAAGATTGACATTTTTCTCAGCGCTTACTACATGTTAGTCTATATACGAATAAAGAAGGATAATAAATTGAACCATCAGACTGGAGCTATAACAAAAGCTTTAAAGGTAGCAAAGAAAAAAGTGAAAACTTTAATTGTCTACCAGTCTGTCCTTATGGCAGTTGGCTTTTCGCAACTTCTGCAGGCTGATAGTTATTACGTTCCATATCTTGTGACAGTTATTATGGGATTTCTAAGCTTGGGATGGAATGCCAAAGAATTATTACTACAGGAAGATTTTTGCTGCTCTCCACGATTTGATAGACGCTTAACAGGGGTGCTCTCGTTCCTTTTTGCAAGTATGATCACATTGGCCAACTACGAACTTTGGCTATTTAGGAGTTATGCAAGCCCTCTTGTTTTCGCTGTTGTTTTCTTGGGGTCATTTTTTGCTTTTAAAAATATTCTTTTTTGGTTAACGAATAATATACAACGAATTACCTGGAAAGCAGTAGAAACTGTAAATCCACTAAGGACTTTCTTCATTACTTTTTTATTTATTTCCTGCTTAAATCTTTCGATTCTTTTTTTATGCAAATATCCTGGCAATCTCAGCGTGGACAGCATAGACCAGATGAATCAGCTTATTACAGGTGTTTATACTAATCACCATCCTTTTTACCATACCCTAATCATAAAGATACTTATCTCTATCGGATTTCAGCTTTTTCACGAGATAAATGCAGCAGTGGCATTTTATTCTGCATTTTCGATTCTTTTCATAGCCGCCTCATTTTCTTTTGCAATCTATACAGTTGCTGAACTTCGTATCCCGAAACGGATAATAATTCTCTTACAGTTATTCTTTGCGTTGATGCCATATCACATTATGTACAGCATGACGATGTGGAAAGATATTTTTTTTGGTGCATCGGCGCTTTTGTATATAGTTTTTTTCTATCGTTGTATAACGCAGATGAAGCTACGAACTTTTAATTACTGCGGTCTAATAGTATCGGCTTTTGGCATCTGTCTTCTTAGAAGTAACGGTTACGTTGTGTTTATTCTTACTACGTTATGCTTTCTATCTCTGTGGAGGTTTCAAAAGAAAAGAATTATTTTTATTATGGCAGCTGTGCTTGTTTGTAGCTTTATCCTCAAGCATCCAGTTTTGAAGATAATCGGTGTCACGCAACCAGACTTATTAGAATCTCTTTCTATTCCAACACAGCAAATTGCTAGAGACATAGTTGATCATAACGATCTTACAAATAAACAAAAAACACTTCTATCACAGGTTGTCGATATTAATCAAATCCCAAAAAGATATAGTCCTATCCTTTCAGACCCCATAAAGCAGCTTATAAGAGATAAGGGAAACCAGAGTTATATCCAGTCAAATGCTACAGATTATATCCAATTATATTTTTCTCTTGGTATAAAACACCCACTAACGTATTTGCGCGGATGGATTGATCAAACAAGAGGATATTGGAATGCAGGGTACTCTTACTGGCGATGGTTTGACAAGGTTGAGAACAATGATCTTGGAATAGAGCGTACGGTTTATTCTAAAAATACCTGTGCTGCTCTCGATTGGTATCTTACTCAGTTTTCAGAGCAACCCACGCTACAGATATTCTTATGTATAGGTTTTTTCAATTGGCTGCTCTTTGTTGGTTTGTATATTGCAATTATTCGCAGGGATAAAGTTGGCGTTATGCTGACAATTCCAAATGTAATGATACTACTTTCGCTGCTGGTTGCTACACCTGTTTATGCGGAGTTCCGCTATAGTTATGCTGCATTTTGCACTCTTCCCATAAGTTTTGTTCTTATTCTGAGGCCAGAGTTTTTAATTCATGAGAAGAAAAGCGTTTGATGAATAAAGCTGCTGTTTCAATGTTTTGCTTCAAGATGAAAAGCAAGTAGGGTTAGCAGTAAGACGTGGGGAAAGACGATTACTGCTTCCCACGGAAAACTTGGCTATCAAAACCCCTCATGGATGGTTCAGCTCAGTCCAAACACCGTGTGGGGTGCTTGGCGTAATAAAAGCTGGCCTTTCAACTATGCAAGCCCCTCAAGAATTTCGCGAACCGCTTCACGCAGTGATTGCATCGAAACCTTTATTAAGCGTGCGAAGGATTATTTAGGAACAACCTATATTTGGGATTATGCCTGCGCGCCTGGTGTGGGTGTTGACTGCGCAGGCCTAGTCTTGCAGTGCGCTTATGCATGTGGCATGAACTTTGGTTCGATGAATCCCTATAACCACTATTACAAAGGTCTGAATGGTGGATACCATGCGGCATACGCTAACGCCTTTTGGACGAGGGGAGACCTAAAGCACGTATCGTTGAGTAGTCGCAAGCGTGGCGATCTTATCTCTTGGAAAGGTCATATTGCTATTTACTTGGGTAACGATCGCATGATTGAGGCTGCCCCTGGTGAAGGTGTCATCACTAGCAATATATGGCGTTATAAACATTCTCCTCGTGGCATTATTCGTTTGTTCAACTAGTTGGATAAGGTATTTGAGAAGGAGTCCCGCATGGCAAAGCACGAAGCAAATAACACCAATCAACTCCCACGTATTTCTGCTGATAGCTTGCCCGATCCCGCTCAAGGATCCCTTGAGGGCAATGCCATTGCTGTAGAAGCAACGCCTGATGTACGCAGAGGCGTACATGCTGATATTGCAATGATTCGTACCAATGGTGGGCAATCGATGATTGACTTTGTATTGGTAGATACGCCTCCCGCAGCGGATGGGACTGCTTCTGGGGTGCTGTCCTCTCGTGTATTTATGAGTAATGAGAGTTTAGTGACCCTAAGAGATACGCTCATTGAGTACACGCAAAACTGGCAGTAAACAAAGCGTCAGTACTATAGGGTTGCATTCTTGTGAAAGGACTGTGGATATCCACAACCCTTTCTTTATGACTTTTTCACTTTTGCTTTTTTAAAGCGTTGTTGCGACTTTTACTTTACCAGCTCATCCAAGCTGCCGTTGCGAGACTGCCTGCGGCTGTCGGTCAGTAAACCAACAAGTTAAATCCAAGCTGTCCCCTCTACAGTGCCTTTTATCAGAGCTGATGGGGGTGATTATGTTGCGGCGCTCTACAAGACGACTGTGGTATAAGACTGTTTTGCTTTCGACAGGAATCTGCTCTCTGGGGCTTTCTGTAGGCATAGTTGTCTCTTTTGTACTTATGCGTTTTGCAGCAAATGATGCTCAGCGCTATCTCGTAGCGGGGTCGCAAATAAGTGCAGAGCAGTCGGTCAATGTGCCCGATGAGCCAATATTTCCTGTAGTGGACTGGGAGAGTCTGCACCGCGAGCATCCAGAGGTTATTGCCTGGCTCAGCGTGCCTGATACACCAGTCTCATTACCTATTGTTGCCGCTGATGTGGATAAACCACTTTTTTATCTTACGCATGATTTAGAAGGTAGAAAAAATATTTATGGATGTGCCTATCTTGATGCAGCTTGCAAGGGCAATGTATTAGCGCCGAATGCAGTGATATATGGACATCATTCACCAGACGGTGCAATGTTTGCTCCCTTGAGTAAGTATCTTGATGCCTCATGGGCAAAAGTACATAGCCAGATTTTGCTACAGACCCCTACAAGAAAACTGTGTTTACGACCAGCTTTTCTGAGGGTAGTTAACGCTGCCGCAGAGGGCCCCAAGCTTAAATTTTCAGATGAGCAAGATTTTGTTGCGTGGTATCAAAAAGAGCTTTTAAAAGCTGACATCACGCTTGATAATGCGTCCTCTCCAAATCATGTAGTACGCCTTGTTACCTGCAGTTATACAAGCTGGTCAAACGAAAGAGCAGTCATTTATTGCATCGAAGGAGACGCTAGGTGAAACATATCAAAAAGAGAGTATCTCTCTGGCAGCTTGCGCTTGGAGTATGCGGTATTGGTCTTGTAGCAGTAGGAGTTGCCTTTGTCCTTACAGGGCAAAACTACCTTGTTAATGCAGTGGATTATGTGGGTGATAGGACGGGCCTGCGCAAGTCAAATGTGGACGCGCATGCTGTGATTGAGGAATACACCAGCTTTCAGAGTGTGCCCGATGTGTTTTGGGAATCTGGTGCAAGTCGAGTGGGGTTGTTGCTTGCAAATCCCCAGGGTAATCCTGTTGATATGGTTCCTATGGTCTACGTGGATTGCGATGATGATGGCAAATTCTCTGACAATGAAATTGTATGGAATGCCAAGCATATAGATAAAAACCCTCAGAGCCTAGCTCCAGGAACTCATCTTGATGAGATAGATCTTGAACGTGAAGTTCCTACAGGGGAACACCGTGGCCAGGTGGTTTTTTCGGCATTTCATATCAAGACACAACAACAGGCAAATGGCATGACCATGGACTTTCGTGTGAAGGTGGGCTAGTTATGCCAAAAAGTTGTCGATATTGTTCGCGAGCTCGCTCACCGTAGCCTGTTGCGCTGTTCCCAAAGACATAAATGTTGAGAAAGGATATCCCACATGCAAATAAATATTGCTCATTTGCTTCACTCTGCTCGCGTAACTGCCGTCATAAGTGCAGGTATTGCTTGTGCTTTATCTTCGACACCAGCTGTGGCAATGGCTGAGCAAGCAAATGCTGAGTCGCCCGTGCATAAAGCTGCGACTGCTCCGGTGACTTATGGCTGTGACTTTACAGATAACATTCAGATGAATGGTCATATCTATGTAGCAGGTGACTGGACTGCAACGGTGCGGTATCGCTCTGCTCTGGTAGATGACGCAACTAAAGCGCCTCATGAGGGCGGACAGACTCCAGGTACGAGTGGACCAGGGAGTGAGATAAGACCCGATTCAGACTTTGCCCTTGAAGGGTATCAGGTTTATGACTCTCAGACCAAAACCTGGAGTGCTGCTAAGGACAAAGGTCGTGCTAATGACGGCAAAGTTGATTTGCTGTATTCCACCAAAGATGCTGCTTGGGTAGACGGTGCCAGTGTAGATGGCGATGATAAGCCTGACGGTGGAGGCGTTGAACATGCGAACGGTACATATCTCTTAACGATACCTACTGCCATCAAGTACAGCGGTATGCGTGTTGGTACAGTTGATACCTCTGATGACTACATCATTAATGTTCAGGGTGCTTTACCTGCGGGTAAGGCAGTAAAAGTCTGGGCAGAGACAGGCAAAATTTTGCAGGGTCCTCGCGATGGTGGTTCTGAAATCAAAGAGACCACTTCGATGAAGTCTCCCAATGGGGTAGGTGAGCAAACTCTGGCAGCAGGTGAGTATGCTGCGATTCTGAAAGGTGATGAGGCTCCCGAGAGCAGCTACCGTATCGTCTCTGCGCGTGAGGCTTGGAACGAAAACAAGGATGCTGAAGCTGGCCAGTCTGCAAAGGTCGCCAGTGAATTCAAGGATATTGTGACGCAGTAGGTAGGGGCTGATACGCATGATTGCAAGAAGAAAAGCAGGGAGTGTGCCAAGCCCTCCTGCGATAAGCCTGTTTACTGCTGTGGTTTTGACCCTTGCTTTGATGTTTTCTATAAGTCCTGAGATATGTTTTGCCCAAGGTGCTGGGGTTCTATCTGCAGAAAGCGGACAGCTGATAGGTGACCAGATATACGACTCGCAAAGCGACCAATGGAGTGGTTCTAAAGAATCGGGTAGCGCTAACAAGGGAGCAATTGATCTATCACTTTCGGTAGAGGATGACCCGCCCTCTCAGCCTGCAGAAGAAACGACGAGCTATGGCAAAACAGGCATTGATCTTATGGGATATGTCCTTGCGGCTGCGGGCTTTGCCCTTGCTGGTGGGGCTGCTTTACTTGCAGGCAAAACTACAACACAGAGGAATCGAGAGAGGTGAGTAAAATGACCTGTGAATCAGGTACTTCCGTACGTGTATATGTACAAGATTTCTATAGGCACGAACGAGCTTTTGCGTACAGACTTGGTCGCGCTTTGCTAGTGCTTATGCTCACCTTTGTGTTGCTTGCGGGTTTTGCTGCTTGGGCTCCCGAGCTTAAAGCTGCTCAGCGCATCCAAGATGGCGTGTATGTCATTGCGAGTGCCGCTGATGATGCTTTTGTTCTGGATGCTGCTGGAGGACACACGACGGTGGGTACTAATGTACAGCTTTACCATCGCACCGACCGCAAGTGGCCCCTATCCAGTGAAAATCAATGCTGGAAGATTAACTATGATGCAAAGACTAAAAGTTACAAAATTGTTGGTTTGCTGAGTGGAAAGGCTTTGGGTACTGCAAAGGTAAAGGATTCAAATGTTCAGCTAGCCTCCACACCTATTCAGTGGGCTATCACTACCGATGCAAAGAACTTGAGCACGCTGACTTCCGATGATGGAGAAAAAGTGCTTGACCTCAAGGGTGGTAAAGCCGCAAATGGTTCGAACATCCAGCTTTATAAGCCAAATAGCTCTGTGGCTCAGAAATGGCATCTTTATCGCGTGCCTTCTCAGCTTCCAAGCAATCAAGTCAAGACAGATATTACAACTGAGGGAATCGCAACTCTTAGTTGGGACACGGTGCCTTATGCCAAGGAATATCAGGTATGGGCGCAAAGCTCTGGGGAAGATACTTTTGCTGATAATTCGAATTGGTTTGCACTGACTACGGTTCGTGATACGCATTGTAAAGTTTCGGGTCTTGGCTCTGGTTTTACGTATCGACTACGTGTATTTGCGCTTGGTGAAGGACGCGTTGGTGCAACAGGTGCTGCTCCAAAAGAGTTTATGCTTGCACCCAAACGCTCCGACAAAGTTATCTCAAAAGACTCAAAACTGCAGATAGATGGTAATAGCTTTGAACTGAGAACCGTTGACCTTGACTCGGGAGAGGTACATAGGGCGCATCTTTATGCCGATGGATCTTTGGGAGCGGCAGATAGTACTGCTTTAGAGCTAACACATAGTTTTGAACTTGCCGATGCTTTGGCAAATGATGGACTCGTAGGCCCTGGTGCTTTGCGTCCACAGCTGCTGTCGGTAACAGGCGCTCCTCACTATACAAGCTATCGTCAAGACAAACATTCTCGTACTGAAGAAGTGATGGTCAATGCCTTAAATGACACCATCCACAATTATGTTCCTCATCACATGGCAAATCAGTATGTTTGCCAGTCAGGTCTGCTGCTGGAGGCTGCGGATATGCGTGAGGGCCAGCGCATGACTGCGGCTTTTGATTTTCCCATTGTGGGTACTTACACGCGTAAAGATGGCAAACTTATTCCCGTAGGGGCAACCCTGACAATTTCAGGCGCAGCTCGTCTCGATGAATATGCATCCCGCGGTAAGGCTGGAAACTTTAACAATGGTCAACCCTTAATTGATGTGGCCGACTTGTTGCGTGGTGGTTTTTTAGCGATAAATCTCGGCGATATAGATGTGTCAATTGTGATTCACGAAGTGACGGACGAGCAGATACGTGCTACTTGTGATGCGTATTTCCAAAAAAAGCAGCTGCAGAACTACTTGCCTACAGCAGATTGGAATGATAACGGAGTGCTCGGAGAAACAATCCCTATTACCAACTCGTACCTTACCTTAGAGTCTCTCAACTACCCAAGACTTGCGGTAGGTGATACCAATGCAGGGGAGTTTTCAGAGTCTAAATGGGTCTTCAGCACTCGTGTACTTGCTGAGGGGATTACAAGCAAACTCAAAGCGATTGAACTGGTAGATCGCGACTGGTCAAGAGCTGTAGGGCAAGCGGTTTCGCATGGCAATGCGATGAATATTCAGGTTTTAGATAATGGCACCATCCACTGCTATCCCACCCAAGGATTTCCCGATAAAGCAAAGGTAGGAGCTGATACGGATACGATTAATCCTGAAGGTGCCAATCCTTTCTTTGCCAATCGTGCGGTGAGTATTTGGCAGGATGGAGCCTTTGCGTTTAGTGAGTCATATTTAGGTGCGCAGACGGGCTGGACGTCGTTTTCTACTAATAGTCTCTATGAGTCTAGTCGTACGCCTGGTGTGCATAAGCTGACTTATCTGCCACATCAAGGGGTGATTGAAAATTTTGGCGATCCTAATGAAGCAGGAAATTTTGAGCGAGCTGATCTCCATAAAGATGATGTGGTAGTGCTTCCTATGGCGCAGAGAAGAGGTTATAGCTTCAGGGGTTGGTATCGCATGGAAAGTTCTGCCAGTCCTTTTGCACAGCTTTGGGAAGAATCGAAAACCAAAGATGAAGCCTTCTCTGAAGCGGAATTTGAACAGGCTTTTGGAAAGAATGGCAGTCTGAATAAAACCGCTCTGCTCAAGGCAGGTAGCGATGTGTACATGCCAGACAGCGATTTGTACCTACATGCAGTTTGGGTGCGCAAGACAGCGCAGTTGAATTTTGATATGAATGGGCATGGCAAGCAGGTTGGGGTCCAGACGCTGGGATTTGAGGATAAAACTCAAGAGCCTCCTGCTCCTCAAGCAAGTGGTTGGCAATTTGGCGGCTGGTATCGTTCGGATAGTTTTGATGAGGTATTTGAATTTGGGCAGACCCTTGGGCATGATCAAACGGTACATGCTAAATGGGTTCCTGCAGTATGGAAGGTCTCTATTCCCACAGCTTTAAGCTATACCAATCAGCGTTTGGGTAAAGTGATGACATATAACGAGCTGCCCATCAAAGTGGCTGGCTGGCTGGGTAGTGCTCACAATGTTTTGCTGAGTGCCGATACGCCAAAAGATATGCTTTCTGTGGGAGGAGCAAAAGAGCATATTGCAGTAAAAAGTGATATCGCTACAGGTAAAGGCCTTAGTTTTGAAGCTCAAGCTGATGGGGCAGTACATGGTTCTGCACAAGACACGCTACGTCTTATGGGGGAAGTTTATACGGTTGATAGTTGGAAGGGTTTTGTGCAATATCACGCTACAGCAGCAGGAAAGCGACCTCTGACAGAACTTGAGGTTGTAGATGCAGACGGCGATGGTATAAGCGATATATGTCCTGCTGGAGAAACTCCTCACGTGGTGTTACCTTAGCGCTGTTTTTCTGGTGAGAAAAAGTCCCGACACGAGATTGGATTCTCGTGTCGGGCTTATATGTGCCATGCAATTGTAAGAACTGCTTTACCAGCCAAGCATCACGCCCACAAAGGTGAGAATCGACATCAGTGCAGCATAGCCAAAGGCATAGGGCGCTACGCGACTGAGTACTTCTCCGTCACGACCAGCAAGTTCAGGCGTAGCACACCCAATGGCAATGTTTTGCGGACTAAGCATCTTACCTGCGGACACACCAACAGAGTTAGAGGCAGCAAGCCAAATAGGATTGGCGTTGATGGAATGTGCCGCTTGTACTTGCACATTGCCAAAAAGTACTTCGCTGGAAGTTCCAGAGCCAGTTACAAAGGTCCCCATAGCGCCGAGCAAAGGTGCAACGAGGGGATAGAAGCCACCAAGTGTTCCTACAAAGAATGCAGCGATGCTGGCAATCATGCCTGAGTAACCCATAATTTTTGCGCAGGCGAGGACTGAAAGCATAGTCAAGATGGTTTTGCTCATCTGCTTGCACGTTGCAATGAGTACTCCCCAAATTTCATGTGGCTCGCAGCCTTGGGCAAAGGCGCCAAGAATGCCACAAATGAGAATGAGCACACCAGGCGTATTAATCCACGAGAAGCTTAGCGTGGCTGTGGGATCGCCTTGGTAGATATTAACGGTGGTCTTGATTGCAGAAAGAGGACCGTTGATTACGGGAACAAGCTTGCTGGTAAAAACAAGGACGATAAACACAAGAATAAAAGGACACCAAGCACGCAATGCTTGATCCCACCACACGTTGATATGTTCTTTGGGTTTAAGGGGCGGGTAGAGTACATCAATCTTGTCGTTGGTTGCACGGGCGACAAAAAACGTTGCAATGAGCGAGATAACCGAAGCCACAACCATGGGCAAGTCTCCACCGATAACAGCTGCTGTTGCAATTTCGGGAATAGCCATAGAAAGACCTGCAGTGAGGGTAACGGGAAGGAGTCCGCGCAGCGCACGAGGTCCGTCTCCGATAATCATGACTATGATGAAGGGTGTTGCAATGACAAAAGGAGCCACCTGTAGGGCCTGAGTAAGAGCAAGGGCAGTGCCGTCAAGTCCTGTAATGGCCGCAAGGGTTGTGGTGGGGATACCGATGGAGCCAAACATTGTTGGCGTACCGTTTGCAACAAGGCATACCAGCACGGCTTTGAGAGGATCAAAGCCCAAGGCAATCATCATTGAGCTAGGAATGGCAACGGCAGTGCCAAAGCCAGCCATACCCTCAAGGAAGCCGCCAAAGCACCAAGCGATAAGTACAGCTAGTACGCGCTGATGAGAGCTGACCGAAGTGAGCATGACCTTAATGGTCTCAATAGCACCTGTATGAACAGTAACGTTGTAGGTAAAAACTGCAGCAATAATGACAATGACAATCGGCCAGATTGCCATCGCGATACCTTCAAGGGCAGCAGTTGTCATATTGATGAGCGGCATGTGCCACCACACAACCGAAAGTATTGCAGCCACCAAAAGTGCACCCGCTGCCGCAAGGTGAGCAGGCATTTTGATACCTACGAGTGCGATTACAAGCCAAAGGATAGGGGCCAGTCCAAGTAAGAAGGGGATGAGGAGATCCATAAGGCTCCATTCGTTTTTTGTGTGTCTATAAAAATGCGAGACACACAGTTAACAGGTACTTTGATTATAGGCAGACTCATGAAGAGAGTTGGAAATTTGTATTGAGGAAGTCATGTCCTGTCTAAGAGATAGACTTATAGCTAAGTCATCCCGGAGTGCTTTAGTGGCAGTTACGCATACTTTAGCCGCACAAGGAAGCTTGTGAGGAGTTATATATGGGTTTTGGAACTACGCATATGTGGTCGCAGCGCAACAGTGCAGGTAAGGCTCATCGAGGCCTTCTTATGGTGTTGCTTGTTTTGATTTTGGCTTGCGGTGCAGGAGGATTTGAGCTGTATCGCGAAGGTCATGCAGTCAAATCTCAGTCAGCAGATATCTTGACTAGCATGAAGACCCTGAGCAGGCAGATGACAACAGGGGATTTTGAGGGTGTAGCTACAAGCGCTGCGAAAATTGAAAAACAAGCGGCTCAGGCGCGTTCAACAGTGGACGGGCCTCTTTGGCAGATTGCCTCTCAGCTACCTCTTATCGGTGAAGATGTCAAAAATGTTCGTACGCTTGTAGATGCACTCTCTGATATTTCCGAGAAGGGCATTGGCCCTGTTGCTCAGCAGGCTAAATCTGGTGATGTGTTTCGCCTCACTGAGGCTTATGTCCAGCTTGATGCAGAGATTGAAAAGGCAAAAAAGACCGTTGATAAACTAAGCCGAGGCTCAAATGACGAAGTAAACAATGCTGTTGCGCGTGCAAAAGAATATCTTGGGCGTGTACCTGATTTTAGTGAGCTTGGAGCCATAAAGGAGTCTGGCAAACATAGTTATGACTTGGATACGTAGGGCATACAGCTCATTTTACGAGCTGACTTTTGGGGGATGTTGGGCTTAAAAAAAGGAGAGAGCCATGGAGTCAAAGTTTAAGAAAAGCTGCAACCGTCGCATTGCCATCTTTTTTGCTGAAGGTCTTGAGGAAGTTGAGGCCCTAGCTCCTGCGGACATTCTTTTTCGTGCGGGCGTTCCTTGTGATTTAGTGGCGATTGGTCCTGATTTGCTTGTCCAATCGAGCCACGATGTTTACGTGCGTTGCGACCGTAGTATTACTGATGCTGATTTTGACTTTGATGAGTATGACTTGCTTTTCCTGCCTGGCGGTATGCCAGGGACACTTAAGCTCAAGGCTTGCAAGCCTTTACGCGCAGCACTTCTCCGTTTTGCCGAAGCAGGGCGTGGAGAGGGTAGTGCTGGTAAGCAGCTAGCCGCTATTTGTGCTGCTCCTTCTATTTTGGCTGAGCTTGGCTTGCTTGAGGGTAAGCGTGCTACTGCAAATCCTGGTTTTCAGGATGTACTGAGCGAGCATGCTGCCCAAGTATGTGCTGATGAGCCTGTTGTTGAGGACGATAACATCATCACTTCTCAGGGTATGGGAACGGCCGTAGATTTGGGCTTGGTGTTGGTGCGTCGTCTTTGCGGCAAGGAAGCTGCTGAGCGTGTGAAGTCTGGAATTGTTGTATTGCATTAGAACTTATATCAGCTCATGGCAGCGCAACGCCACTATCTCGTAATTGATTTGAAGTCGTTTTATGCCTCGGTTGAGTGTGTAGATCGGGGCTTAGATCCTATGACCACCAAGCTTGTTGTGGCAGATCTCACGCGTACAGATAAGACAATCTGCCTTGCTGTGTCACCTGCGATGAAGGCTTTGGGTGTGCGTAATCGCTGCCGCATATTTGAGATTCCCGCAGGTATGACCTACATCACGGCAGCTCCTCGCATGCAGCGTTATATCGATGTGTCTGCTCAGATTTACGGTATTTACCTACAGTGGGTGGCTAAGGAAGACATTCATGTCTACTCCATTGACGAGGTATTTATTGATATTACAGGCTACCTGAGCTTGTATCAGTGCACACCACGTGAGCTTGGTGAACGCATACGAAAAAGCGTGGTGAGGCAAACGGGAATTCCTGCGTCTTGTGGTTTGGGAACTAATCTTTATCTGGCGAAAATTGCTCTTGATATCATGGCAAAGCATCGTGCCGATTTTTTTGGTGAGCTTGATGAGCAAAGTTACAAGATAGAACTTTGGAATCACCGCCCATTGACTGATTTTTGGCGAATCGGGTCTGGTATTTCGCATCGCTTAGCAAAAATGGGTATCACCTGTATGGGAGAGCTGGCCCTTGCATCCCAAGATCCAAATCAACATGAGGCGCTTTATCAGGAGTTTGGCATTGATGCTGAGATTTTGGTTGATCATGCGTGGGGGATTGAGACTGTGGGGATGCCTCAGATAAAAGCATACCGTCCCCAGGGGCATTCTCTGTCTAATGGACAGGTACTTGCCGAGGGTGTTGATGGCCGCACAGGTTTGATTCTTGCCAAGGAGATGACCGAACGCCTTACACTCGACTTGGTTGAATGCCAAGAAGTTGCCCACTCTTTTTTGGTATGGGTGGGTTTTGAGTTGAACGATGAGGAGCGACGTGCAGTGAGACATGTTACTTCTCGTGGCGCAGTTATTGGGTATGGGGCCCATGCGGGAAAAACTTTTGTTACGCCTACCGATTCACGTAGAAACATCGTCGATGCTTTAGTAGAAGTTTGGCCTCAGATTGCAATTGCTAAGCGTCGTATCAAACGTATCGGGGTTGAGCTCGGTGGTGTTGAGCCTGCGCAGAGCACAGGACAACAGCTTTCTCTGTTTACTAATAGGGCTGTCGAGGAGCGTGAACGTTGTAGGCAAAAGACTATAAATTCCATCAAACAAAAATATGGTAAAAATGCCATGCTCAAGGCGATGGATTTGCTTCCCGAGGCTAATGCTCGCGAACGTAATATGCAGATAGGGGGTCATCGTGCCGGATTATAAGAGTCAGTCTTTCCGTCCTAATCCTCCTTGTGGTCGCTTGCGTATGTCTGTGGAGCGACGAGCCAAAATTTTTATGCCTTTTGATCCGCTTGATGGCTTTAGTGCGGCCTTACGTGCTGTGGAGCTTGAACCCGAAGACTTTTTCTATGAGAACAATCACACTCCAACATCCAACGATGATTTTTCATCATAAAGTGCTGGGCTACGAGATGAGCTGTTTTAGGGATGCAAACCATAGATGGTTCAAGTGTCGAGGCAGGTGATCGTAAAACCGCAGGTCAGATTTTCCTTTAGCTCGAGAAACGAACCATCTTTTGAAATGTTGGATGCGTAAGGACATGTTGGGCATGTAAGGAAATGTTGAGTGCAAATAAAAAATCAGCGGAGATTGCTGATTAGAAAATTCTGGAGCCGGCAATCAGACTTGAACTGATGACCCCCGCTTTACGAGAGCGGTGCTCTACCAACTGAGCTATGCCGGCGCATTCGTATTGACGCATTCGTCAAGCAGCTACCTACTATACGGAGCAAAGTGTTTTGGTGCAAGAGCTAATACATGCTAATTTTGCGGATATGAGCTAGTCTTGTGCAGATTGCATTGGAGGACATTTTGGCAACCTATCTTAATCCACCGCTGGTATTTGGTCCTGTGTACAGCCGCAGGCTTGGTATTTCCCTCGGTCTTAATCTCATGCCAGGGGATGGCAAGATTTGCAATTTCGACTGTATATACTGCGAAAATGGCCTGAACGCCGAACGCAAAACACGCGCTGCTTATCCCAAGGCGACAGAGTTGGCAGATGCTTTGGAAAAAAAGCTTCGTGAGATGGCGGTCGAAGATTTACTGCCTGATGTCATTACACTAGCAGGAAACGGTGAGCCAACAGCAAATCCAGAGTTTCCCCAGGTGGTTGATGCTGCGGTGAGTCTTCGCAATCAACTTGCTCCAAAGGCACGTCTTGCCGTATTGAGTAATGGCACCTTGGCACATGTTCCGCGTATTCACGATGCCTTATTGCAGCTAGACGATAATATTCAGAAGCTTGACACAGTAGATATGTCCTACATTAGGCTAGTCAATCGCCCTGCGGCCAGTTATGACGTACAGCGCGTCATTGAAGCACTGGCAGCTTTCCATGGGCAGGTAATTGTACAGACAGCCTTTATGAAGGGAAGCTATCAAGGACAAGATCTGGACAATACAACTCCCAAATATGTAGAGCCTTGGCTTGATGCTCTTCGTTATATCAAACCTCAGGCGGTTACTATTTATGCTATATCCCGTGATATGCCTGTGGAAGGTATCGTCCATATAGGGCCTGAAGTGCTTGACAGGATAAAGTCACAGGTAGAAGCCTTGGGAATTCCCTGCATAGTTGGCTATTAGTAAGCTTATGATTGTCGTATGCGTCCTGCGATGGTCTCGTGAGTTGAAACCATTTTGTCAGCAAGACATACCAACCATGCTTCGCGGTGGTGCGGCGGGCAAGGCGTAAGTGGCCACATATGATGGGCAATCAAATCTTTTTCGATATCGCTTAGCTCAAAATCTTCCAGCGCATTGGTAAGAGCAAGCCCTGGATGACGAAATCCGTGTAGTTTGGAATGTCCAGGTTCATGCCAATCGTAGAGGTAGTAGTCGTGCAAAATGGCACCACGTACTAATGCAAGTTCGTTGCAAGAAATATGCCAGCGGCGCGCCAGTTTAAAGGCTTGCCATGCCACAGCCTCCACGTGTTCTAGGGTATTTGTTGTGCCGTGCTGGATAAACTGAGCCATCTGAGGTACTCGCGCGGAAGTAAGTATGGGCTGGGCGAGCAGCAAAAATTCAGCATATAGAGCTTCTTCTCTTACAGAGAAATTCATAGTTTCCTGTACGTTTTGCTTTGCCATGGCGCTTCCTTATGCTGCGTGAGATCACTTTTTGCTCACTTTATTTTTGTGCTGCGGGAGTTATTGTGCCATATGCCTGCTTTCCCTTGCATTTCTTCAAAGATTTTCAAGACTGTTTCGTTTAGAGCGAGCTTAGGAGTGGGGGAGTACACTGCTGCACATCTGCAAAGCAGCAAATACTGCAGAAGGGAGCCTTATGATAGAGAAGAAGAACATCGACTGGGGTAGCTTGGGTTTTGCTTACCAACACACTGACTATAGCTATGTCAGCAATTATGCTGATGGCGCGTGGGATGAGGGTAGTCTTACTCCCGACCATACGGTGCAGCTATCGGAGTGTGCAGGTCTTCTTCACTACTGTCAGGAGGTTTTTGAGGGTCTCAAGGCATATACCCAAAGCAATGGTGACATCGTGTGTTTTCGTCCTGACCTCAATGCTTCGCGTATGGCTGACTCTGCACGTAGGATTTGTATGCCAGAGTTTCCTGTTGAACGTTTTGTAGCTGCGGTCAAACAGGTGGTAAAGGCAAATGCAGCTTGGGTGCCGCCCTATGGGTCGGGTGCCACTCTGTATGTGCGTCCTTTTATGTTTGCAACAGGGGACGTTATTGGTGTTAAGCCCGCCGATCAGTATCAGTTCCGCATTCTTGTGACGCCTGTGGGTCCTTACTACAAAGGTGGTGTTAAGCCTGTTAAATTGCAGGTTTCCTCGTATGACCGTGCGGCTCCTCATGGTACGGGCAATATCAAGGCTGGCCTGAACTATGCAATGAGTCTCTATCCCAGTGTCGAAGCACATAGTAAGGGCTATGCGGACAACATGTTTCTTGATCCCGAAACTCGCAGTTATGTGGAGGAATCGGGTGGCGCCAATATTATCTTTGTTGCTCATGATGGTACGTTGGTGGTGCCCCAGAGCTTTACTGACTCGATTTTGCCCTCAATTACCCGTCGTTCGCTGGTCTATGTTGCCGAAAATATGCTGGGTATGAAGGTTGAACAGCGGCCTGTGCGTTTTGATGAAATCGACCAGTTTGTTGAGTGTGGTATGTGCGGCACCGCAGCGGTCATTTCACCGGTGAGCGAGGTCGATTCAGCGGATAAGAAGATCATTTTTAAAAATGGATTTGAAACCGTGGGGCCTGTGATGGCACAATTGCGTCAAACTTTGGTAGATATTCAGCAAGGTGACCTTGAGCCACCTGAAGGCTGGATTTATAAGATTTGCTAAACCCCAGCTCAGAGCTTGTTAGAGATGAATAATTAAAGAGAGTATTCGTGCAGTATAAAATAAATGCTGCACTTTTTTTGTTTATAGGTAGAATGTGACTCTGACATCAGACCCGTCGAGGGGAAAGTATGAACGTCGACTTTGGGCAATTCCTAGGAATGCTCGGCACGAACCCATTTTTGGCAATCGTCATTGTCCTCGTAATGGGCACGATTTTTGTCAATGGTGCGACTGATGCTGCGAATGCTATTGCAGAAGCAGTGGGTACGCGGTCAATTGGAATTAACGCTGCAATCCTCATGAGTGTGATTTGCAATTTCATTGGCCTTGTTGCGATGTGCTTCATCTCTACAGCTGTTGCTGATACGGTCAGTGGCATGGTTGATTTTGGTGGGGATACGCATGCTGCCTTGATTGCCCTTGCTGCAGCTACCGTAGGTATTGTCGCCTGGGGTGCAGGAGCGTGGATATTTGGTATTCCTACCAGTGAAAGCCATGCTCTGATTGCGGGTCTCACCGGAGGCGCCATTGCTGTTTCTGGCGGTCTTGGTGGCGTTAATGGTCTCGAATGGATGAAGGTCATTTGGGGCCTCCTTCTCTCCTCGTTTTTGGGCTACGGTGCTGGATGGCTCTTTACCAAGATTATTCGTGTTGTTTGTAAAGATGCGGATAGGCGAATTGCAGACAAGACGTTTGCTCGGCTGCAGGTGATAGGTGCCGCTTTTGTAGCTTTGATGCACGGTGCTCAGGACGGTCAAAAATTTATGTCTACCGCCATGCTTGCTGTGGCACTTTCCATGGGCAAGGGCGCAGCTGATATGGCCGGATTCCCTCTTTGGATCCAGGTGCTTTGCGCCGCATTTATGGCTATCGGTACAGGTGTTGGTGGTAGACGCATCATCAAGAAGGTCGGTACCGAGATGGTGCAAATGGAAAAATACCAAGGCTTTTCTGCATCGCTTTCAGCATCAATCGCATTGCTTGTCGCAACTTTGACGGGTCTGCCCGTTTCTACGACGCATGCTAAAACAGCTGCTATTCTTGGCGCAGGTGCTGCAAAGTCTGTGCATTCTGTCAACTGGGGCGTTGCTAAAGAAATGGTCTACACCTGGATTTTTACTTTCCCAGGTTGCGGTCTCATTGGCTATTTGCTCGCTCGTCTTTTTTTGATTTGGTTTTAATCTTACGGAATTTAGACGCTCGCTTCGTTCACTGCAAATAAGGAGTAGGTTATGTCCAAGCTCAAAAAAGAAGACATCTTTTACACGATGCTGAAGGACTTCGCCGTCACGCTGGTTGAAGCCGCCGAGATTTACGTCGAGATTTTAGAGAACTACCCTGCTAGCTTTGCCAAGATTCCTAAGTTAAAAGTGCTTGAGAATAAATGTGATGACAAAGTCAAAAAGATCATGCATAACCTCTATGCTTCGTTCATCACGCCCATTGATCGTGAGGATATCTCTGAGCTTGCGATGTCTTTGGATGATGTTATGGATGAGATGAATGGTGTTGTGCTGCGCCTTGATCTCTTTGGTGCCACTGAGATGCGCATGGAAGGCCCCCAGATGGGTGAGCTCACTCTTGCTGCTGTACGCGAGATGAAAGAAATGTTCGATCATCTGCCCAACTACAAAAACGACGCTGTGGTGATGGAAAAAGCAATTGCTGTCAGCCACATTGAAGATGAAGGCGACCGTGTATATCACAACGCTATTCGTCGTCTCTTTCAGGAGGAAGAGGGCGGCAAAGTTGCCACTTCTTGGCTGCGCCTCTTTGATCGCATGGAGTACGTCCTTAATAGCTGTGATCACGTGTGCATTGTTGTGCGTTCTGTCGTTTTGAAGAGCGCCTAGCGCCTCAGCAGCACGCAGGCAAGCAGCGCGTAAAGAGACATGGCCAAACAGAGGCTGGATAAGCGCAGCGAGGTAACAACTTTAGTTGAGTAACTCCCACATACCCTATCTTGGGTATACTTGCTCGCGTATGACAAATTGTGGAGGGCAACATGGCGCAACGTATCCAAGGTACAGAAGATCTTTTTGGTGCTTATATGCGTAGCTGGCAGCACATGCAAGATTGTGCGCGCGAGCTTTTTGACGCATATGGCTTTGATGCAATCGAGACACCTGCACTCGAGCAGGTGGCAACCTTTACCCATGGTATTGGTGAGTCAACCGATGTCGTACGCAAAGAGATGTTCCGCGTGTTTTCGGGAGCGCTACTTGAAGGACTATTGGCGCAAGGTGATGAGAGCAAGCTCAAGGCAAAACAACGTATGGCTATGCGTCCCGAGGGTACAGCAGGTGTAGTGCGCGCGGCTGTTGAACATAATTTTGTTCCTCAAGGTGGAGCGCCCGCAAAGGTGTGGTATGCCGAGCCTATGTTTCGCGGTGAGCGTCCTCAAAAAGGTCGCCTGCGTCAATTCCACCAGATAGGCATTGAGTGGATGGGTGCATCTGACCCTGCAGCGGATGCCGAAGTCATCATTATGCTGATGGAATTTTATAAGCGTCTAGGACTGGACGCTTCGTGCCTCAAGCTAACTATTAACTCCATGGGTGATGCCGCATGCCGTCCTGCCTATCGCAATAAGGTACGTGACTTCATCTTGAATCATAAAGATGAGATGTGCGAGGATTGCCTGGAACGTGCTGAGATTAATCCGCTGCGTAGTTTTGATTGCAAAAACGACCGTTGTCGCGAGCTTATGAAAGATGCGCCGTTAGTAAGCGATCACCTGTGCGATGACTGTGCTGAACACTATGTCCAAGTTAAGAAGTACCTCGATGAGGCTGGTGTGGTGTATGTTGAAGATCCAACACTCGTTCGTGGTCTCGATTATTACACGCGTACGGTCTTTGAGGTTGAGTATGTAGGCGATGCTGCGATTGGTGCTATTGGCGGCGGCGGTCGCTATGATGGTTTGGCTGAGCTCGAGGGCGGCAAGCCCTGCCCTGGCATTGGTTGGGCTGTCGGCTTTGAACGCATTATGTTGGCGCTTGAAAATGCAGGCGCAGACTTAGCAGGTGCTGATCCTAGCTGTGTATATGTGGCAAACACCCAGCCCGAGTTGCGCGATGAAGCCTTTAAGGTAACGCTTGCGCTAAGAGGAGTAGGGCTGCGTTGTGAGGCGGATTATCAGGGACGCTCACTCAAGAGTCAGTTCAAACAAGCAGATCGCTTTCATGCCAAGGTTTGTGTTGTATTGGGTCCCGATGAGCTCGCAGAGGGCAAAGCAAGCGTGCGCGATATGACTACTCATGAGCAGACCCAAGTTGAGCTCGATAATTTGGTTGAGTACGTGGGCAAGTTGATGTAGGCCGAACTAGTTTCTTCAATGCTCATTTGTAGTTTCCCCGGTGCAACTCATCCATGTACCGGGGAAACTTCTTTGTTGGTCGCTAGCGATGACCACAATATTGCTTGGCTCTGTAGGCTCTTCGAGCGAACAGGGAATCACATCAACAAAGGCAAAGTAAGTGCAGAGCACAGATATGACAGTGTTGAGAATGGTTGCTTGAGGTCCCATAAGGGCAGAGACGATATTGCTGATATACATCCCGCCGGTATGTAGGTGTGCATGTATAAGCTCAGCAGCAGCTGCATCCATGAGTGACCCAGCTGGCTTGTGAGCGATAAAGCAGTCATTAAGTATTACGTCATAGCGCTTGTCCGGCGGTAGGCTTTCAAGGTAGGAGCGCCCCTCGACGGTATAGATATGGAAACGATTTTCGCCTGAGAGACCAAACTTTCTCTCGAGCTCATCTACATAAAACCATTTGCGTGCAAGGATAACTATTTGCTCGTCCAGCTCTACTACATCGAGGCTTGCGCTGGGGTAATTTGCAAGTATATGGTGTGGCCAAGCAAAACCTCCCCCTCCGATAAGCAATAGGTGTTTCGCGGCATTGTTCTGTCTTGGCGCATTGCTCTTTTCTGGTGCTCTAGTTTCATAAAAAGCAAGGTCAAAGCGCTGTAGATAGGGAAACGGGGGATCGCCAGAGGGATCATCCATCCACAGTGCGGACTGCTGCATGTCTTCAACTAATAGCAGTCGCATCTGTCTGCCGCAAGAAAAATCTATGGTACGTATTTGAGTGGTGCCACCGAGGGTCATACCAGAAAATTCGAGCCTACCTCTCAACATTTTCTTTTCTAAAAGAGTGAGTAAATGTGAGCGCAGACTTGAAAAACGCGCTTGTATAAACGTAAAGAAAGACACTCAAGCGCCTTTCGCTATGAGGATTAGTGCAGGTCAGCGCCGCAGTGCGGACACCTCGTTGCGCCTTGCTTAATCTCTTCTAGACAATAGGGGCAAATAGGCGCAGGAGCTGCTTCTTCCTTGATCTTGCCTGAGTGCTTATCTGCCAAAGCTTGCATTTTGTTGAGGCTCTTGACAAGACAGAAGACCACAAAAGCAATAATCAAGAAGTTGATGATAGAGGAAATAAATGCACCAAAATCGATTGTTGCACCATTAAACGTAAAGGTCAGGCCTTTAACGTCGGCATTGCCACCAATCATAGAGATGAGCGGATTGATGATGTTATCAGTCAGCGAGGTGACAATGGCAGTAAAAGCACCACCGATAATAACGCCAACGGCAAGATCCATCACATTGCCGCGGGAGATGAACTCTTTGAATTCCTTTACAAACTTTTTCATAGAGAAAAACCTTCCTCTCCAAGGTTTTTAGCGGCTCTTTATGATAGCTACCGTCGAGGTTTTGTGAGTGTCTCAGTTTCTAGCCAAATAGTGACAGGCCCATCATTGGTGAGTGTTACCTTCATATCCGCAGCAAAAATACCTCTGCCCACGCGCTCAGTACCCAAATCACCTTCTGCAAGCTGACAAAAATATTGGTAGAGCTCGTCTGCCAAAGGAGGAGGTGCTGCTTCGGCAAAAGAAGGGCGATTACCACGGCGACAGTTGGCATAAAGGGTGAACTGACTTACCACCAATACGCTGCCACCAACATCTTCAAGTGATAAGTTCATCTTGCCTGCAGCATCGTCAAAGACGCGTAGCTTACGAATCTTTTCCCAGAGTAGTTTTGCTGTCGCCTCATCATCGGCGGGACCCACTCCCAATAAAATGAGATAGCCTACGCCGCAGCTGCCAGTAGGCGTGCCGTCCACCCTGCACTCTGCCTGGCTTACCCGTTGTAGCAATGCTCGCATATACTCACCTAAAGACCGTAGATCGAGGAGAATTTTTGCGTGAGATAGTCGGTATAGTGACGCGTGACAAATGGCTCACCTGTTGCAGCCAAGATAATGTCTTTGGGGTCACGAGATCTGCCATAGTGCCATATGCGGCTGCGCAACCATTCACGAATAGGAGCCAAATTGCCCGAGGCGATCACGCCTTCCCAGTCCATGCCTTCAGAAATCATAGCAGCACGGAATTGAGCACCATAGGCACCGCCCAATGCATAAGTGGGGAAGTAGCCAATCAGACCATCAGCCCAGTGGGTATCTTGTAGCGCACCATGAGTTGCATCGGGCACACGAACACCAAGGTACTCGCGGTATTTTTGAGCCCAAAGGTCGGGAATATCGGCAGCCTTTGCCTCACCTGACATAAGCAACTGCTCGAGTTCGTAGCGCACCAATATGTGCAGAGGATAGGTAAGCTCATCTGCTTCAACGCGGATGGGCTGAGGCATGACGACATTTGCCGCCAAATAGAGCTGACGTGCACTCACACGATTGAAGTGGCCGGGGAAATGGCGACGTAAAATCTCAAGTAGTGGTCCCGAAAAAGCCTCAGAACGTCCAACATAGTTTTCGAAGAAGCGCGATTGAGCTTCGTGCATGCCGCTGGAGGTGCCACCCTTGAGTGAGGTGTAGTTGTACTCGGGATTGACGCCCTGCTCGTAGAGGGCATGACCTCCCTCGTGCAGCATGGTAAACACGTTGGAAAAGACATCATCTTCGTAAACATGTGCAGCAATGATTGCGTAGTTGGTGGTCAATGCATCAGAGAAAGGATGCTCGGTCTTGGTCAAGAAAAGCGATTGAAAAGAAAGCCCCTCAATACGCGCAAGGTCAGTGGCAACTTCCCACTGACGACGTTCGTCAAAATGTCCTTCTACGAGACGATGACTGGGTTTGCGGCGAGCTGCTGATACCTCTGCTAGCATGGGGACGACAATCTCTTTGACCTGATCAAAGAGGCGGTCATAAAAAGCAGTGCTGCTACCCTGCTCAAATTCGTCAAGCCAAACATCGTAAGCATTAACGCCAGGTTTTTTGTAGTTTGCAAGTCTGCGCATTGACTCGGTGATACGGTCAAGATAAGGAGCAAACGAGCCCCAGTCATTGGCTGCCTTGGCCTTGTGCCATACATCGTCAGACTCGGTCACAAGTCGTGTGAAGGCTGCCTGCTCATCGGCAGGCACATCAACTAATTGCGCACGATCTCGCTTGAGAATACGTACTTGTGCGCGTTGAGTATCGTTTTCAAGTTCGAGTGCTGTTGCAGTTGAGAGACGGTCCAGCAAAGCGCCTGTTGCAGGTGAGCAAAGCAACTCCTGAGCTTCTTCCTGAAGAATTGCGAGCGCCTCGCCACGGTCCGCAGTTGCATCCTCAGGATCAATTGACATGCCATAGCAGCTCATGCCCGTTGTAGCATAGCGATGTGCGTAAAGATGGCGCTCGAGCTTGTCTAAAGCCTCAAGGTCAGCGCGGGGATTGGGCACTGCGGCATCTGCTGCGAGGGGAGGGATACCAGGTATCCCAGGAAGTGTGGGGATGCTTCCTGCAGGTACTTCACGATGTGGTTTTTCTTCCGCAGCACAAGCCATGCTATCTGGCTCGTCTAAATCAAGGCTTTGCTGAGAAGCAGACGGCACCTCTGCAGTCTGCTGAAGCTTTTCTTCATCCGTGTGCTGAGCATTTTTTTGCTCGTCGTGAGATTGTTTCATAAAGGATGGAAGCTTATTGCTCATAGTTCCCCCTGTTGCGTCGTGGCGTTTGGGGCCGTATGGAAGTAACGTTTCCCGGGACCCAGAAACGATATACGAGGCACAGTGTAGCGCATGCTTGCCTGTGTATAGACCGCCTGCATATTCCTTTCGCCTAATGGCTACAAGCTCTCTGCGGTTTGTCTTTGGCAAGGTGCCAATACAACTCAAGCAAAAAAATGACCTGCAGCAAGGCTTGCTTTGAGGGATACTTAAAGCCATCCGTTGACAGACAAAAGGAGCAAGCTATGGCTTATGTACTTGGTATCGATGTG
Organism: Olegusella massiliensis; assembly: GCF_900078545.1. Taxonomy (GTDB): domain Bacteria; phylum Actinomycetota; class Coriobacteriia; order Coriobacteriales; family Atopobiaceae; genus Olegusella; species Olegusella massiliensis. Next base: position 336,392 of record NZ_FLLS01000002.1, on the reverse strand, counting down.
GGCGGCACCTCTATCAAGGCAGGCCTTTTTGATGAGGAAGGACAGCTTCTTGATATCGCCAAAATCAAGACGACTGAATTGGTGAACGAGGAGGCCTTCCATATTGTGACGGCGGGCCTTGATAAGTTGCTGGCAGCCTCCCAGCTGACGCCTGCTGACATTGTGGCGCTAGGCCTCGATGTACCTGGTCCTGTTGATGCGCAAGGACATGTGGGCGTGCTTCCCAATATCACGCTTGATGTTGAGGGCTTAGAGGCAGCGCTCAAAGCTCATTTTGCGGGAGCAGCACTTGCCTTTGCTAACGATGCTAACGCGGCAGCTCTCGGTGAGATGTGGCAGGGTGGCGCTAAAGGCATCAAGAGTTGCGTTATGGTTACCTTGGGCACGGGCGTGGGTGGCGGTGTCATCATTGATGGCAAGCTGGTTGCGGGCGCCTTTGGTGCGGGTGGAGAAATTGGTCACATCAATATGGAGCCCCATGAGATCGAGAGTTGCGGCTGTGGTAACAAGGGCTGCCTTGAGCAATATGCCTCGGCGAAAGGCCTGGTTAAGCTCTATCTCAAAGCCTGCAAAGCTACAGGTCAAACACCTGTTTCTATTGAGCATGCTACTGATACCATCTCGATTTTTACCGCTTTTGCAGCAGGGGATGTTTGCGCTGCGCAGGCAATTGATACGATGTGTGCCTACTTAGGTCGTGCCTTGTCTCAGATTGCGGCTATTGTGGACCCTGAGTTAGTGTTGATAGGTGGTGGTGTGGCAGGCGCTTGGAACGTTATTGGCCCCAAAATTACCGCTGCATTCCGTGAACGGTGCTTCCCTGCCTGTGCGGCGATGCGTATTAGCGCTGCGACATTGGGCAATGAGGCGGGAATGTACGGAGCTGCTTATTGTGCCTTGCAAACACGTGCCTAGCAGGTGAAAACTTGCGATAAGCACGTAGTAATGCCCTCATGTGCGTTAGCTTTTTGCTCGTACGTGGTATCCTAAGACAGATATAAGCGAAGTGTCGGGTGACGCTTCGTCCTGTATGGTCGCGAGTAAGGAGAAATCCATGGTTGACCTCGTCCAAGCCTCTCACGTTTTTCTTGACTGTCCTGCAAGGGATGTGAATGAAGCCCTGCATGCGATTGCAGACCACGCTGTTGAGCTGGGAATTGGTACAGATGCTGATGCAATCTTTAAGGCTCTACGTTCCCGCGAAGATATGGGTTCTACTGGCATGACCGATGGTTATGCCATTCCACACGCAATGGCTCCTGAGGTTAAGGAGACCGCTGTTATTGTCCTTAAGCTTTCAGGTGATACTGCCTGGAAGACCATGGACGAGGCTCCTGTTGTCTACGCTATTGCTTTGCTTGTTCCTGCCGAGGAAGGCGCAAGCGTCCATCTGGAACTGCTTTCCAAGATTGCTCGCGTGCTGACCCACGCCAACTTCCGTACCGAGATGGAAAACGCTACGGATGCAGAGACCATCGCCGCAGCTATCAACAAGCGTTTGCATGACTAAGCTACATAAGCTTACATAGCTCAAGTCCCTGACACTTATTTGATTGTCAGGGGCTTTTTTGTATTAAAAATTGCGAAAAGTTAACAAGCGAAAGAATAGTTGGTTTTGAGATTCCCATTTTGCACAGGTGATGGTAGGGTGTTTCAACGCTATTTTTTTGTTTGGGGGATAGATATGGAAGCAAAACAAGGAAGCGACAGACTCGGTTTGCGTGATGGCCTCATCGTCGGCGTTACGCTTTTTTCCATGTTCTTTGGGGCGGGTAATTTGATTCTTGCTCCTCGTCTGGGTGTACAGGCGGGCACTGATACTCCGTTTGCCCTCTTAGGCTTTCTTGTTTCTGCAGTAGGCCTACCAGTTTTGACGATTGCCGCTGTTGCTCTGGCAGGAACTGCGCGTGATTTGGGAGGACGTATTCATCCCAAGTTTGCCGAGATTTTTATGGCTTTGGTTTACCTTGCTATTGGACCTTGTCTGGCAATTCCACGTACCGCATCAACCTCATTTGCAATGTTTGATCCGCTGATGCCAAAGCTAGACTCCACTGCTTTATTTTGGGCACAGTTAGGGTTTGCGCTGGTTTTTTTCTTGGTGGCATACCTTTTGGCCATGCATCCCAACCGCTTGACCGAACTCATGGGTAAAATTTCTGGTCCCGCACTCATTGCATTGATTGTGGTTGTGGTGGGCATTACCCTGATTGACCCACCTGCATCGACTCCAACGGCTGCGACTGCACCTTATGATGTGGCTCCTGTACTGGCTGGATTTAAGACAGGCTACCAGACTATGGATATGCTGGCAGGTCTTGCTTTTGGCCTTGTTATCTCGATGAACATTCGTGAATTGGGTCTAAATGAGCCAAAGTTTGTTGCCAAGCAGGTCATGCGTTCTGGTGTGGTTGCAGGTGCGTTGATGGGTGTTATCTACCTTGGTTTTGGCATAGTTGGCATGATGGTGGGTCCCGTGTTGGGTGGCACCTCTAACGGTGCAGATGTGATTAGCGAGGCTGCAAATCTGCATTTTGGTGTTGCGGGTACGGCTATTGTTGCTGCAATTTTTGCTCTGGCTTGCTTGAATGTATGTATCGGCCTTATTTGCTCGATTGGTGCATACTTTTTCCAGACCTATGGGAAGATGAGCTATAAGCAGTGGGCCCTGCTTATAGCGGCGGTGTCAGCCGTCTTTGCAAACTTTGGCTTGGCAACAATTTTGGGCTATTCGGTGCCCGTGCTTTCGGCACTATATCCTGTGGCAATTGTACTGGTGTTGATGGGACTTTTGCCCACATCAGCTGAGCATTCCATGGCCTGGAAAGTGGCTGTGGCAGTATGTACGGTTGTGAGCGTAATCATTGCCTTCCGTGATGGATTTATGCCTAAGACGTGGCTGCCCTTTGATTTACTTCCTTTGGCGGCTATGGGTATGGCTTGGGTGCTGCCGACGCTACTAGGCTATGTTGCGGGATTTGCGGCGGAGTTTCTGCAACAACGGTAGCTGCCATAAGTTGCAAAGAGAGCCAGCAAAAGGAGAGCATGCGTGAGTGAGTTCAAACTCATTTTGGCCGACATTGACGGGACAATTTTGCCTGCAGGCCATCATCAGGTCAGTGAGCGTACGACTGCCGCTCTTGAGGCAGCGCTCGATGCAGGTATTCGCGTAGGTGTGGCTACGGGTCGCGCACGCGAATGGGCAATTCCTATGCTGCGCAACAAGCAACGCCTTGCTGATACGATGCTGGCCACCAATGGCATGCAAGTGTTTTTGGACGGCGAACTGCTGCACGAAGAGCAGATCAGCAATAAGCAAATTGGTCGTATGGCTGAGTTTTTGGAACAACTCCCACATGCTGGCTTGGTATGTTTTGATGGTGGGGTACCGCAGCTGGTGGCGGGAAGCATAAAGGACATGGAGCAGTGTTTTCCTAAGTATGTTGAAAGTTGCCGTATATTGCATGAGCTGCCAAGTACACCTACGGTCAAATGCAATGCTTTTCAAGTGGGCGATCTTGATAATACGCGCAGCTTTTCAGCCTTGCTCAATGAACAATTTGACGATTTGAGTTTTGATGTACCACAGCCTGCGTGGATTAACGTTACACCGCGTGGTTGGTCAAAGGCAACGGGTATCGATTTACTTTGCCAAGCTATTGGTTGCAGCCTTGATGCAGTGGCAGTCTTTGGTGATGGTGGTAACGATGTAACTATGCTTGAGCATGTGCCGTATTCTGTAGCAGTGCAAGGGGCGGCCCCTGAGGCTTTGGCAGCAGCACGCTACCATATTGGACGCTGCGAAGACGACGCGGTGGCTGCCACAATAGAGGCTATCGTGGCGGGACGGTGGGAAGCGCAAGACTAGGGAGGTTTTGGCAGCAAGGTGTGCTAGACTTGCCCGCAGGCGATGACGGAGAGGTTTGCTTGTCGTATGGCTTCAGACAGAGAGGGCACTCAGCGGTTGAGAGGTGCCTCTGAGGTTGACAAACAGAGTTCACTCTAACAGCTGCAATCCGAACATATGCGTTTCATTGCGCATATCATTAAGTGAGCCGTAAGTTCTACGACACAGAACAAAAGAGGAGACGGTGGGCAGACATCCGCCGCTCAACTGAGGTGGTACCGCGGAGACATCCGTCCTTGGATTGCGCTGTTGCGCGTCAAGGACGGTTTTTTATTGCGTGAAGGAGGAAAGTACATGGCAATGACCGACGAACTTGCTGCCATTAAAGCACAGGTGAGGGAGGGTCTTGATAAGGCTCAGACGGTCGAGGAACTCGAGCAGGTCCGCGTTGCGGCAACCGGCAAAAAGGGTCGCCTCACGGCCATCATGCGTATGATGGGAAAAGTCGCTCCTGAGGAGCGCCCCGCAATGGGCAAACTGGCAAATACGGTTCGCTCTAATATCGAAGCTATGATTGCTGCACGTAGGGGTGAACTCGATCAGGCTGCTCTTGACAAGCAAATTTCTGCTGAGGCAGTGGATGTGACTCTACCTGGTCGCTCTTCTCGTATTGGCACCCAGCATCTCATCTCACAAATTCGTGAGGAGATTGAAGACGTTTTTTGTGGATTGGGCTATACCGTTGAGGATGGTCCTTATATCGAGGATGTTTATCACAACTTTACCGCGCTTAATGCTCCTGTTGATCACCCCAGTCGCTCGGCAAACGATACCTTCTATGTGGTTGATAACGCTCCTGAGGGTAAGGGTGACTTGGGACTTTCAAGCTCGGATTTGCTGCTGCGTACTCAGACCTCGGGCGTACAAGTACACGTTATGGAGCAGCGCAAACCGCCTATCTATATGATTTGTCCAGGTACCGTATTTCGTCCCGATACCGCAGACGCCAATCACTTACCTCAGTTTACGCAGGTGGAAGGTTTGGTGGTTGACGAAGGTATTACTTTTGGCGACCTTAAAGGAACCCTTGATTACTTCTGTCGTGAAATCTTTGGTAAAGATCGTGCGACACGCTACCGTCCGCACTTCTTCCCTTTTACCGAGCCGAGTTGTGAGGTTGATGTCTCTTGTGGCGTATGCCATGGTAAAGGCTGCCGTTTTTGCAAAAATACTGGTTGGCTTGAGATTTTGGGCTGCGGCATGGTCGATCCCAACGTTTTGCGTTATGTAGACATTGATCCCGAAAAATACACCGGCTTTGCCTTTGGTATCGGTGTTGAGCGCGTTGCTGCCCTGCGTTATGACCTGCCTGACCTACGCATGTTGATGACTGGCGACGAGCGCTTCCTCAAGCAGTTCTAATACCCCGCGCGACCAAGAAGGGACAATACTAATGCGCGTTTCATATGAGTGGCTCAAGTCGATGATCGATGTGCCTGCCGATCCCAAAGATTTGGTAGCTGAGTTTGTTCGTACTGGTACTGAAGTCGAAGCTGTCGAAAAAATGGGTGCTGACCTGCATGATGTGGTCACAGGTCAAGTGATTTCAAAGCAGCCCCATCCCGACTCAGACCATATGTGGCTCTGTCAGGTGTCCGTTGGCAAGAAAAACGTTGATAAAGAAGGTAATCCCGAGCCGTTGCAGATTGTCTGCGGTGCACAGAATTTTGAAGAGGGCGACCATATTGTTGTTGCTATGGTTGGTGCCGAGTTGCCTGGTGGCTTCAAAATTAAGAAGAGCAAACTTCGTGGTATAGACTCTCATGGTATGAATTGTTCTCAGCGTGAGTTGGGATTTGGCTCTGATCACTCGGGCATTTGGATTTTGCCCGAGGATACGCCGGTTGGTCTCGATTTTGCTGATTGGTATGGCCTGTCCGATACCGTTATCGACTGTGAGATGACACCTAATCGCCCAGACTGTTTGTCGATGACAGGCGTTGCGCAAGAGACTTCGGCAATTCTTGATGAAGATACACACATCGAGCTGCCTCGCATCGCTCATGAGACAGAGGAGCAGACATCTGATTTAGTTGATGTGCAGATTGATGATCCCACACTTTGCTCGCGTTATACCGCACGCGTGCTTCGTCATGTCAAAATAGGCCCTAGTCCTGAGTGGCTTGCTCGTCGCGTGACTGCTGCAGGCGCTCGTCCCATCAACAATGTAGTAGATGTAACTAACTACGTGATGTTTTTGACGGGCCAGCCCTTGCATGCCTTTGATTTGAACAAACTCTCAGAACGTGATGGTAAACGGCACATTGTTGTACGTGCTGCTGGCGATGGTGAGCAGCTGGTGACTCTTGATGGTCAAGATCGTGTGCTCGATAGCGATATGCCTCTTATTACCGATGATGGTACGACGCCTATTTGTCTTGCTGGTGTCATGGGTGGTGAGAACTCCGAAATTGATGAGAATACAACCGATGTTCTACTGGAGTCTGCCTGCTTTGACCATGGTCATATATCACGCACCAGCCGCAGGCTTGATTTGATGAGTGAGGCTTCTATTCGTTATGAGCGTCAGGTGGATGCCGCTCGCTGTGCTGAGGTGTCTGATATCGCAGCGGCCTTATTTGAGCAGTGCTGTGGTGCTGAGGTTTGCGCTGGCATAGTCGATGCGTATCCTGTGCCTACAGTAGCGCCTGTAGTTGAGCTACGTCCTGCTCGTGTGCGCCTGCTTTGCGGCGCTCCTGTGGATGATAAATTTATGATTACTCGCCTGATGAGACTTGGCTGCAAGGTGGATACCAGCGACCCTGCTTCTTTCAAGGTAACCGTTCCCACCAATCGTCCTGACTTGACCCGTGAAGTCGATCTTATCGAAGAGGTGTGCCGCCTGTGGGGTGAGGGTGACATTGAGCCAACTTTGCCTGCAGCACGCAATCATGCTGGTGGTCTGTCCGTTGATCAACAGCGTATTCGTCGCATTGGTGCTACTTTGCGTAGTTGTGGCCTATCCGAGACGAGTACGTATTGCTTTGCCGAGATGGATGATTTGGCAAAGCTGGGCATGTCTGAGGAAGGTCGCGGCATTCCCGTACGTATCATGAATCCGCTGGTGGCCGATCAGGCCGAGATGCGCCGCAGCATTATTCCAGGACTGTTGCGTTCGGTAGCGTATAACCTCGATCATGGCACGCCCAACGTTCATCTATATGAAATTGGTCGCGTTTTTTATGGTCATCCCAAGAAGAGCTCACCCGATGAGCCATCGATGGTGGCGGGCGTACTTTGCGGTCGTTGGAACCTTGATGAGTGGGATACGAAATATGCTCAACTTGACTTCTTTGATGCCAAGGGAGTCATTGAACAGTTGACCTCGGCGCTCCGTCTGACCAAGGTCCGCTATAAGGTGGCAGAGCCCGAGAAGTACTGTTGGCTACAGCCTGGCCGTGCTGCTGAGATTCTTGCTGGTGGCGAGCTACTGGGTTGGGTTGGAAATATCCACCCGCTGGCTTTGCGTCGCTTTGGTATTGATGAGCCGGTGGTTGCTTTTGAACTTTCACTGGCAGCGCTCTTGCGCCTTGCCAAGCGTGAACTTCCTTACCAAGATGTGCCCACCCTACCTGGTGTTGCAGTGGATCTTGCCTTGGTAGTTGACGAGTCTGTGACCTGTGAGCAGGTTATGCAACGTCTGCGTTCAGCTGGTGGCAAACTTTTGCGTGAAGTTCAGCTCTTTGATGTCTATCGCGATACTGTGCGTGTTGGTGCAGGCAAAAAGTCGATGGCGTTCTCGCTGACCTATCGTGCTGATGACCATACGTTGACCTCAGATGAGGTAGAAAAAGCACATAGTAAGCTTGTGACCAAGGTAACAAAATCTACGGGTGGCGAAGTTCGTTCTTAAGTACGAGCTGCCTCGCACATAAAGGCTATCTCGCGCGTAAAGTTCAAGAGGGGAGGAAGATGCCAAGCTGGAATATTCATACTGCGCAAGTCGAACAGCTACTTGAGGAACATATACCCTCTGAGCTGGGAATTTGCGATGTGAATTGCTTTCTTTTTGGTAACTTCCTTCCTGATGTGTACGTGGGCTACATGGTGCCCCGTGTGAGCAAAATTATTGATTATCGTACGACTCATTTTGCTGATCCGTATCATATGCCCGAACCCGATTATCAGGAGTTTTGGCAGAGTTATGCCGAGTCTAACCGAGACGGGGAGGGCCGTATATCCGATGTAGTGCTTGGTGCTTGGGCGCATTTGGTGGCAGATCATCTGTATAACCACCATGTCAACGAGCTCATCGTCAAGCAGGGCCTTGAATACGGTGATCCACTGCGTATCCGAAAGCAGAGTGACTTTGAGCACTTTGGCAGGACTCTTTCCATCTCTATGACGCCTCGTGTGACGCCTGAGCTTATTGAGCAATGCAGAGCGTTTCCCCAATACGAGGTGGCTGAAGTTGATGTGCGTGCGGCGGTTGAGGTGGCTCGTGAGAGGGTGGAGATAACGCAGGCACATCATATCGGCAGTACTCCACGCTACTCCCTACTTGACGCTGCTTTTTTTGCGCGCGTATTCGACGAGGTTAATGCGACAATTTCTGCGGGTCTGCTTGCCTATGCCGAAGGCCTTTTATAGCTGTTTACGTGGTATTTGGCATCCAGCATGAAGTAGAATGTAGCTTTCTGTATCTAGCGTAAAGTTATGCGCGGACTACAGGTCAGCAGAGGGTGCCGATTGCAAATCCGCGCAGCTGTGGTGTTATTCGCGACCATCCCAGCAGTAGGTGCAGACAAGCTTGCGATCGATGCCGATAGCTTCGAGCATGCCATCAAGAGTCTGAAAACCAAGCGAATCAAAGCCCAGTTCCTCACAGATGGTGCGCAGTAGACATTTACCACGCTTTGTGGTGGGGTCAGCATACTCAGCGATGTGCTGGTCGGCCTCATCACCTTCGAGTTTGCGAATAGTGCGACGCGCAATAAGCTCTTGGTCAGTGTTGGAGCGAGAGAAGGACAGATACTTGCAGCCATACATAATGGGCGGGCAAGCAGAACGCATATGTACTTCGGCGGCGCCAGTGTTGTAGAGAAAATCAACGGTCTCACGCAATTGGGTGCCGCGTACGATGGAGTCGTCAACCAGCAAAAGCTTTTTGCCCTCAATAAGCTCCTGGACAGGAATTTGCTTCATCTTTGCTACGCGGTTGCGTACGTTTTGGTTTGCTGGCATAAAAGAGCGAGGCCAGGTAGGCGTGTATTTGACAAAGGGGCGAGCGAGAGGTTTGCCGCTCTCATTTGCATAGCCGATGCCATGAGGCAGGCCTGAGTCGGGCACACCTGCAACAAAGTCAACATCGGGGATGCCATCGCTTTCCTTCTCGCGCTTAGCCATGATATGACCGTTGCGATAGCGCATGGTCTCAACATTGACACCTTCGTAATTTGAGTTGGGATAACCATAGTAAACCCAGAGGAAGGCGCAAATGCGCATCTCATCTCCAGGCTCTGCGAGAGTCTCCCAGCCTTCGGCAGTCACGCGGACAATCTCACCGGGTCCCAGCTCATGCTCGTTGGTATAACCCAGTTTTTCGTAAGCAAAAGACTCAAAGGATACAGCATAACCTTCTTCGTTGGTGCCAATGAGTACAGGTAAGCGGCCCATATTATCGCGTGCGGCAATAATAGCGCCATCCTCGGTCATGATTAGCAAGGTAAGCGAGCCATCAATCTTGCTCTGGGCATACTTAATACCTTCAACAAAATCCTCTTTTTGATTGATGAGAGCCGCAATAAGTTCGGTGCTATTGACGCGACCAGGGCTCTGGACAGCAAGCTGAGCACCTTGTGTAATATAGGCATCTACCAGCTCATCTGTATTGTTGATGCAGCCTACGGTGGTGAGGGCATACGTCCCTAGCCTTGAACGAACAATGAGCGGTTGGGGGTCGTTGTCCGAGATACAACCAATCCCTGAGGGACCTTGCAGAGATTGCAAGTCGCGTTCGAACTTTGTGCGGAAGGGACTGTTCTCGATAGAGTGCATCTTGCGTTGAAAACCCGTGCTAGGGTCATGCAGTACCATGCCGGCGCGCCTGGTACCAAGGTGGGAGTGGTAATCGACACCAAAATAAACGTCGAGCGCAACGTCCTTGTGCGAAACCGCTCCAAAAAAGCCACCCATAGAGGTCCTTTCGTTAACCTTATGAATACGTGTGTGCACATGACACGTGTGTCAATTATAGGAGCGTTGCATGGGTAATTTTCAGTTACATACGCTCTTACAGCAAAAGTTAATAAAAACATAGCAAGCTGTGGAAGTAAGCGAGGGCTGCTCACGATATGATGTAAAGCGTTGCAATAACTAGAGTTGAGTGAGGCGAGAACGGCATGCCGAAGTTTGACCGGTCGGACGGCAAGCTCTTGTATGTGCAAGTTTCCGACTACATACGCGAACGCATTTATTCTAAGGAGTGGGGCGTTAATAAGCCCATTCCTTCTGAGCATGAGCTTATGAGTATGCTGCAACTTTCTCGTGGGACTGTCCAAAAAGGTATTCGGCAGCTGGTAGATGAGGGGCTACTGGTGCAACAGCAGGGTCGAGGTACTTTTGTGACCCAGCCTATTATGGCGTGTCCTTCTTCTAATCGTCTCCTTTCTTTTGGCGAGTCAATGAGTGCTCAGGGCATTGATTACGAGACGAAGGTTGTGTTGCGGCGCGTTGAGAAGCCAAACGCAGCATGTGCGGAGCACTTACAGTTGGAAGCAGGTGAGGAATATCTCTATCTAGTACGCGTGCGCTATGTACGCAAACGCGCAGTGATGTTGATTGAGAGCCACCTGTCACTTTCTGCGTGTCCCGGTCTCGACAAAGTCGATTTGGGTAAGGAACCACTATTTGCCGTGGTAGAACGTCTAAGCGGCAAAAGTGTTGGTAGGTCCGAGATGGTTTACAGCGCCCGTACGGCTGGCAAGACGCGTGGCGGATGGCTGGATTGTGATGAGCATGCGCCTGTGCTTGATCTAGATCAGCTGGTCTTTTTAGAAGATGAAACACCCTTCGAATGGGGAAGTGTATGGTTGCCTGCTAATCGTTGTGTCATTTCTAACGAAACACGACGTGTGCGCGGTGTAGTAGGCGAGTAAATTTCGCAATCCTCGCTTGTGATAAGAAGTGGAGAGAACAATGAATTGGTACGAGACATCTGCTATGTACCAGATTTACCCGCTAGGTCTTTGCGGTGCTCCTTGGCGCAATGACGGCAGCTCCGAAGGTCAGGTAGAGGTGGGTACACATGCCACCGATGGTCATCGGCTGCTCAATATTATTGATGATGGTTGGATTGAGCACATTCAGCGTTTGGGCTGTGATTCTGTAATGCTCAATCCGCTCTTTGAGAGCGATGCGCACGGCTATGATACGCGCGATTACACCAAAGTCGATGCGCGTTTAGGTACAAACGCTGATCTCAAAAAGATTGTTGCTGCTTTTCATGAGGCAGGGATTTCGGTTATTTTTGATGGCGTGTTCAATCATGTTGGCCGTGGTTTTTGGGCGTTCCAAGATGTCCTTAAAAACAAGCAGAATAGTCCTTATGCCGATTGGTTTTGCATCAATTGGCAGGGCAATAACATCTATGACGATGGGTTTTCTTACGAGGACTGGAACGGCGTCAATTACCTAGTAAAACTCAACCATATCAATTTTGAGCTCAACGAATATATTGCCAATGTGATGCGCGGTTGGGAAAGTGAGTTTGATATAGATGGCATACGTCTTGATGTAGCCTATTGTCTCGATGCGGGTTTCTTGGGATATTTGCGTCAAGTTTCTGATGAACTGAGCGAAAAGCGCGGCAAGAAATTCCTGCTAATTGGTGAGGTCATGTTTGGTGACTACAACTGCTGGATGAATGATCGTGCTTGCGACTCTGTTTATAACTATGAGGCCTATAAGGGCCTGTGGTCGAGCTTTAACTCTGCCAATATGCATGAGATTGCTTATACTCTTGAGCGCCAGAGCGGTGACAAGCCTTGGGATTTGTATACAGGTAAGCATTTACTGACCTTTGTGGACAACCACGACGTACCTCGTATCGCTGCCAAGCTTACCGACAAACGCCAGCTGCGCCCAATTTATGGACTGCTCTATGGCATGTGTGGTGTACCCAACCTCTATTATGCAAGTGAGTGGGGTGATGATGCAGATCAGTTGCCTGGAGACCATGAGCTGCGCCCTGCTTATGCGCATCCTGAGTGGAATGAACTTACTGACTGGATTGCTTCTCTTATTGCGGCTCGTACCAAGTTTGAGGGCAGTGTAGCTTTGACTATGGGTGACTATCACGAGCTGCTTTGTCAGCCTCAGCAGTTAGTTTTCCAGCGTGTAGCAGAGGGCAAGAGAGTCATTGTGGCGATTAACGCTTCTGATGCGCCCGTAACTTTGCATTTTGATGCGGGCTGTGGGCTTGCGACCGATCTCATTACAGGTGAGGAACACGATTTTGGTGGCGGTAGTGAAGTTGAGGCCTTCTCGTGTCACTATTGGCTTTGCGAGCGCTAGTTTTTGCTTGACAGCTTTTTTGGGTAGTAGTTTTTTAGAACATTTTGAGCACTCTCGATTACTCCTGCCTTGTGATAGGGGTAGCCGAGAGTGCTTTCTTTAAGCAAAAAAGCATGCAAGAAGATGGTTCAAACTTCGAGCTGCTTGCCAAAAGATGGTTCAAGCTTCGGATGCAACGACTATAAAACCGCAGGTCAGATTTTTCTCTAAGTCGAGAAACGAACCATCTTTGGAAAGGGAAGGGGTTGCGGTGGAAATCCTGGACCATCTTTGGAAATGAGCGGACTCTACGGAAACGAACCATCTACGGGAATGAGAGGACTCAAGACAAAGGGATAGACTTTATTTCCGTAAAGTCTATCCCTTATAAGTCAAAATGCCCTGCATCCCTTTTCGTGGGGATGTTGGCTTATTGTACCTGGGCCACCATCGCCATGTTGGTTGAGGTGGTATAGTCACCTTGGCGAGGCGAAGTCTGAGGATCGCCTGCGGTAATAACAACAATATCGCCGGAATTAACTGCGCCGTGAGCCTTTGCAACCTGCAACGCATTGTACAGAGTTGCAGATAAAGACCCTTGCTCGGTTGTACGGAAGGATTCTACACCCCACATAAAGCAGCAACGGCGTGCTGTCTGTGCAATGGGAGACATAGCGTAGATGGGCAGGTGGGGACGGAACGTAGAAATGAGGAGAGCAGTACGACCAGAGTGAGTTGGGCAGATGATGCACTTGGCATCTACCTGATCGGCAATTTGGACACAGGAGTGGCCGATGGCAGAGTTGACATTACGGACACCTTCGCGCTCCTTAAAGTCGGGACGTTCAGGTAAGTAGCGCTCAGTCTCAACGCAAATATTTGCCATCGTCTTGACGGCCTGAACCGGATACTTACCAGCTGCAGTCTCACCAGAGAGCATGACGCAGTCAGTACCGTCGTAAATTGCATTTGCAACGTCGGTAACCTCAGCGCGAGTTGGGCGAGGGTTACGAATCATTGAGTCAAGCATTTGAGTGGCCGTGATAACAGGCTTGTAGGCAGCATTGCACTTATGGATGATCTGCTTTTGGATGTGGGGAACCTGCTCGGAAGGCACCTCAACACCTAAGTCGCCACGGGCAACCATAATGCCGTCAGATACTGCCAAAATTTCGTCAAAGTTCTTAACACCTACGGAGCTCTCAATTTTGGGAAGAATGAGAACACCAAAGTTACCTGCATCGGCACAAATCTTGCGAATCTCGCGTACTGCTTCGGCATTACGAATAAAGGATGCAGCGATTGCGTCAATACCTAACTCGCAACCAAACATAATGTCGGCACGGTCCTGCGCGGTGACCGAAGGCAAACCAATCTCGACATTAGGAACGTTGACGCCCTTCTTTTCGCCTAGCTCACCGCCATTAACGATGTCGCAGAAGATTTCATTGCCTTCAACGTGGTCAACCTCAAGGCCGATTAAGCCATCATCGACCAAAATGATAGAACCCTTGGTAACCTCGTTGGGAAGTTCTTCATAGTCAAGGGAAAAGCGCTCGGCATTGCCAGGAACACTGGTGTCGGTAGTGATGATAACTTTTCCGCCTGTTTGGAGCATGACCTTCTGATGGCCCTCGAGTTCTCCTGTACGAACCTCGGGTCCTTTGGTGTCAAGCATGATGGCAACAGGCAGACCCAGCTCGCGGGAGATATTGCGAACACGCTCAATATTCTTACGGTGATATTCATGGCTACCATGGCTGAAGTTAAAGCGAGCAACGTTCATGCCGTTGACAATGAGCTGACGAAGAACATTGTCGCTTTCAGTAGCAGGACCCATGGTGCAAACAATTTTAGTACGCTTATTCATCGAACTCCTATCATAAAACCTACTGCAATGCTGATTTAATACGTGAGCATCGCTTGTCTTCATTCACAAAGACGACGGCATATGATATCCGCCTAAGAGCGCGGACGCGCAAAAGGAATACATGTTTCACGCGTCCGCACAGGGCTTACACATATACATTATTTAGCAGACAACGCTGCGGGGGATGAACTCCTCTTCGCGAGCGTAGTGCTGAGCATTCTCCAGGGTGACGCGAGCAATCTGAGAGAGCGCCTCGTGAGTGAAGAATGCCTGGTGAGAGGTCATAACAACGTTGGGGAAAGAGCAAAGACGTGCAGTAACAGAATCGACAATCTCGCCAGAGCGGTTCTGATAGACGTTGGCGTTTTCTTCTTCGTAAACGTCCAGACCAGCAGCGCCAATCTTGCCAGAGATGATGCCGCGGATGAGCGCCTGGGTATCTACCAATGCACCACGACCAGTATTCACAAAGATGACGCCAGGCTTCATCTTATCGATGGCCTCATCGTCGATGAGATGGTAGCTATCCTTGTTAAGGAAGGCGTGGAGACTGATGAAGTCAGAACGACGATATAGCTCATCGTAGTCGACATACTCATCAACAACGTGCTCTTCGTCAACAAGTGCTTGGTTGGGATAGAGATCTGAACCCAAAACGGTCATGCCATAGCCCTTGCAGATGCGGCAAAGAGCAGCACCAATGCGACCAGTGCCGACAATACCTGCGGTTTTGCCATACAGAGTCTCGCCAACCAGACCATTAAGGGCAAAGTTGTTTTCGCGGACACGGATATAACCCTTGTGGATACGACGGTTGGCTGCCTGGCCTAGTGCCATAGCGTGCTCAGCAATGGCCTCGGGGGAGTAAGCAGGAACGCGAGTAACCTTGATGCCAAGCTCGGTTGCCATAGGAACGTTGACGGCGTCAAAGCCTGCACAACGCATGAGTACCAAACCAATACCAAAGCCCTTGAGAATCTCAAGGGTCATAGCTGAGATGTCAGCGTTGACAAAAGCGCAAACAGCATCATAACCGCGGGCAAGAGCTGCGGTCATGGGTGTCAAGTTGGTCTCGGTGTAGTCAATCTTGACATCGGGGAAATCAGCAATTTCCTTCTCGAATGACTCTTGGTCGTAGCTAGCAGTACCGTAAAAAAGAATCCTCATGGTGTAGCGTCCTTTCTTAAAAGACGTGCGCGCATATCCAGGTCGGTCCTGGACTTTGGCACAACCTGCTCGGACTTGCTTTAATTCTAGCGTATGAACAACCCAAGGGAGGTCTATCCTAGGAATTGCACGACAAATTAGTGTCACTTTCTATCTCTGGTTAACTATTAAAATCAACAGCTTTCTATCTTCCTATAATTGTTTGTAGCGTAGGCGGCATGCGGAGATGAGGAGAGTCATGATTTACGATGGACTAAGCAAACTTAATCGTTATCGCGGTTTGTACAAGGGTCTTGACGTGCTGATTGACTGGCTTGACTCGCATGATATGCGCGAACTGCCCCTAGGAACTAATGAAATTGATGGGAAACGTGTATTTGCCAACGTGATGAGCGCAACGACGCGTTATGCACAGGATGCACACTATGAATGGCACCGTCGCTATATGGATTTGCAAGTCGATTTGGAAGGCGAGGAGTGCTTTAAAGTCACGCCTGGTCCGGTAATTCAAATAGCCGAGTTTAACGAACAGGACGATTTTCAGCTGGCAGATGCGGCGGAGGGTGCCGATGTGATTGATGGCACGCTTGCTCATGGGCGTTTTGCGCTCTTTGTTGCAGGCGAACCTCATATGCCAACATTGACCGTACCAGGCGCTACACCTGCAGCGGTTAAAAAGATTTGCTTTAAGGTCTTGGGCGATAAGTTTTGGGATGAGTAGAATAAAATACTAAGGTTGTTATAAGCGCTTCGGCGTAATTGTAGGTGAGCCCTTGCCCCTCCTGGGGAATTATTATCGGGCACCTTGCGCCAAGCGAGGAGAGGGGGCTGCTTTGTGCAGCCAAGATAGCCAGGAGGGACACGTGAAAGAGTATCTAGAGAGTTCGCGCGAGGTACTGCAAAAGCAGGCTTCGTCCGAAGAGTTGGGCCTTGCCGCAACTGAAGCTGCAGCCCGTCTTGAAAAAGTTGGTCAAAACAAGCTAAAGGAAGCAGAGAAGGATCCGCTGTGGAAGCGTTTCTTCTCAATGATGGCTGACCCCATGGTCATCATGCTTATTATTGCTGCTCTTATTTCCGCGGCTACGAGCATGGCTCAGGGAGAAGCGGACTTTGCTGATGTCTTTATCATCATGTTTGTTGTCATCCTTAATTCTATATTGGGTGTGGTGCAGGAATACCAGGCCGAAAATGCCCTTGCAGCTTTGCAGGAGATGAGTGCTGCTCAGTCCAAGGTAATTCGTGATGGTAAGCAAATCGTTGTTGCCTCAGCCGACTTGGTCCCAGGCGATATTGTGGTGCTTGAGGCGGGCGATGCAGTGCCTGCCGACTGTCGTATTTTGGAGAGCGCTTCTCTCAAGATTGAAGAGTCAGCTCTTACGGGTGAGTCGGTACCAGCCAACAAGATTGCTGAAGTACTCGGTTTACCTGCGGGTAACGACGATGTACCTCTGGGCGATCGTAAAAACATGTGCTACATGGGATCGACCGTGGTATATGGTCGTGGTCGTGCTGTAGTTGTCGCGACTGGCATGCAGACTGAAATGGGCAAAATTGCTGATGCTATTGCACAGGCAAAAGATGAGCTCACGCCCCTACAGGTCAAGCTTAACGAGCTTTCGGGTATTCTTACCAAGCTTGTTGTGGGTATTTGTGCCGTGGTCTTTTTGGTGGGTGTTATCCAGCATGGTGGCCTTGCCTTCTTCTCAAATGTACCTGAGGTTTTGAATACCTTTATGGTTGCTGTGTCATTGGCAGTCGCCGCTATTCCTGAGGGTCTCGTCGCTGTTGTGACCATTGCTCTTTCCATTGGCGTGACCAAGATGAGCCGTCGTCATGCCATCGTTCGCAAGATGAATGCTGTTGAAACCTTGGGCTGCACGCAGGTAATTTGCTCCGATAAGACAGGCACTCTGACCCAAAACAAGATGACGGTTGTGCGTCATTACTCTGAAAATATTGATCGCCTTGTGCGCTGCATGGTGCTGTCCTCGGATGCAAAATGGGATGCTGCTGCAGAAAAGGCTATTGGTGAGCCCACCGAAGCGGCCCTCGTTGCAGATGCTGCCAAATTGGGATTTTTGTCCGATGACCTTGACTATGCAAATCCCCGTGTGGGCGAGGCGCCCTTTGACTCTGGCCGTAAGATGATGTCTGTAGTCAATCTTTCGCCTGATGGTGATTATATCCAGCACACCAAGGGTGGCCCCGACGTTGTGCTTGCACGCTGCACAAAGATGCAGACCAAAGATGGCGTTGTGCCGATGACCGATGAGTGGCGTGCCACCATCATGGAGCAGAACAAGCTCATGGCCAACGACGCGTTGCGTGTTATGGCGGCGGCGCGTGTCAATTATGGCAAGACTGCGCCTGCGAGCTATGTTGCAGCGGATCTTGAGCACGATATGACCTTTATTGGCCTTTGCGGCATGATTGATCCGGTTCGTCCTGAGGTCAAAGCTGCAATTGAAGAAGCCCATGGCGCTGGTATGCGCGTGGTGATGATTACTGGTGACCACATCGATACTGCAGTTGCTATTGCCAAAGAACTCGGCATCGTAAGGGGGCGCGATGAGGCTATTACAGGCGTAGAACTCGATCGTCTGTCTGACGAGGAATTTGATAAGCGCATCGAGGATATTGGTGTCTACGCGCGTGTTCAGCCCGAACACAAAACTCGTATCGTTGATACCTGGAAGAAAAAGGGCATGGTTGTTGCCATGACTGGCGACGGTGTTAACGATGCTCCCTCTATCAAGCGTTCTGATATCGGCGTTGGTATGGGTATCACGGGTACTGACGTTACTAAGGGTGTAGCCGATATGGTACTTGCTGATGACAACTTTGCCACCATCATTGGTGCTGTTGAAGAAGGCCGCCGTATCTATGACAACATCCGCAAGGCGATTCAATTTTTGCTTTCTTCTAATCTCGCTGAGGTCATCGTTGTCTTTATTGCATCGCTGATTGGCTTTACCATCCTTGAGCCAACACATCTGCTGTGGATTAACCTCATTACTGACTCCTTGCCTGCACTTGCCATGTGCATGGAGGCAGCTGAGCCAGATATTATGCGTCGTCGCCCCCGCAAAAGCCAAGATGGTATCTTTGCTAATGGAATGGGTGCCGATACGATCTTCCAGGGTGTGGCAATTTCTTGCTTAACCATGGCAGCATATTTCATTGGTATTCAGGCCGCTGGTGTGCCTCTGGCTGATGCCGTAGCTAGCGATAAAAATGGCGTTATGGGTATGACCATGGCGTTTTTAACGCTTTCGATGGTCGAGATGTTCCACTCCTTCAACATGCGCAGTCGTCGCAATTCTGTCTTTGGTTTGCCTACGCAAAATACTTGGGCATGGGGTGCTTTTGCTGTTGCTCTGCTGTTGACGTGGGTGGTCATCGAGACTCCGCTTTCTGCGGTCTTCGGCTTTGCTGAGCTCGATGTGGCACACTATCTCATGTCTTTGGGCTTGGCTCTGCTTATCATTCCTATCGTGGAGATTTACAAGCTTGTCATGCGTAAGCTTGGCAAGAGCGAGGAGTAATGTGACGTATCGACTTTCAAAAAAGTCTCAGTCTCGTGTCGGCGCCTTGCAGCGTCGTGCAAAAGAAATGAGCGCTGGTGGGGTTGAGGAGGCCCTGCCAGCGCTTTCCTCTCTCGCTGACGTACCAGATTTTGAGGCATTACATGCGAGCGTAGCGCAGCAAGAGGCTTTTGCAGCTGCTATAGCCGCTATGAGCGAAACGGATGAAGCTGATGCGCGTGAGTTGTATTTAGGCTGTGTCGTACGTTTGGATCGCGGGTTTCCCGCGATTGCTTGGAAAGACGGTTTGATACGTGCCGAGTTTGCCGTGGGACTTTCCAAGGCAGGGAGCCGCAAACCTGCTACGGTAAAACTTGCAGGTCATGTAGGAGCAGAGCTTTCTGCTTCAACGCGCGTTGCTGTGGGCGATTGGGTAGTTTTGCGTGTGCCTGCGCAGCACGAAATGGGTGTGATTGAGGCGGTATTGCCTCGTGAAAGCGATATTGCTCGCTGGCGTGGTAAATCTCGCGGAGAAAAGCAAACTCTTGCCGCTAACGTGGACATTGTGCTGATTGCTCTTGCGATGGGGGAGCGAGCGATTACTGCTGATCGTGTTGCTCGCCCTGCTGTTGTGGCGCGTGATTGTGGGGCTCGGGTTGCTGTAATTCTCACCAAAGTTGATCGTGTAAAGGCAGATGAGTTAAGTGCGGCAGAGAAGACGGTAAAAGCAGTGTTAGGCGCTGATGCTCCTTTGGCTTTGACGTCTTCAAAGGCTGGTCGAGGCGTTGATGCAGTGAGGGCATTGGTGCCTGCTGGTACGGTGGCTATTGTGCTCGGTGAATCTGGAGCCGGTAAGTCATCGTTGCTTAATACTTTGCTGGGGCGTGAGTCTCTTGAGACGGGTGCTGTGCGGTCGCGGGATGATGCGGGACGCCACACGACGGTCGCGCGACGTATGGTTTTGCTTCCTAATGGAGGTGTTATTGTAGACGAACCAGGCTTGAGGTCCTTGCCTTTGGTGGGGCATGAACGTGGTCTTGCGCTGGTCTTTCCCGCAATCGCGCAGGCAGCTATGGGTTGTCGTTTTAGGGATTGTACGCATACCCATGAGCCTGGCTGTGCTGTACAAGAGGCTTTATCCGATGGGGAATTTAGCGAGGAGGCTTTGTCGGCCTATCTCGCCCTCGCCGCTGAAATGCGTATCAGCCTTTCTACCCTAGATCCCGATGTCACCCTATAATTTCTTTATTTCGTACGCCTCCTTGTCTGTAAACACGTTCATCCCACAGAGCCTTCTATCCCATATAGCCCTCTACTCCACACAGCCCTCCATTCTGCATGCTCCTCCGCTCCACACGCCTGTCATTCCACACAGCCCCTCCGCCCCCAGATAGTTCAAACTTTTAGCCCCGAGGAGACATTTTTGTTCGCGTTCCTACCAAAAACGCTTCCACGGGGCTAAAAGTTTTAGTAATGCGGGCCTGAGGCAATGTGACCCTTACCTTAAGCAGCCGTCGTTACAAAAATCCCGATGGACTTGTTGGCGCTTATGCATCATTTTTTGCGAAGCAGGACGAAGAACGATGCCAGTTGCGCAACAAATTGATTCCCCAATCATGTTCCATGCACGAAAATCGTAAAAATCTCGACCCGTAATGAATCTCACATCGTATCCAGCATTCTCGAGAGCATGCCGACGAAGATTGTCTTCGTTCATTTGTGGGCGCCCTCCATGCCAGCAGAGTCCGTTGAACTCGATGACACTGTCTCGACGCTTTTTTCGAGTATGGGTATTGTGCACATGAAATAAAGCATCTACCACGAGATATGGCTTCTTTAATATGTATTGCCAATTCGAGTTGATATTTATTCGAACATTAAATTTTGCATTGCTTGCACCAAAGCCACCGGATGCTCTGTGTAGCCGGCGTACTTTGAGATTACAACTTGCCATGGACTTGTCGATTGCTGCCTTTTGGAGGATTCGTGAAGGGGCAATGGTACAGCGATGTTTTGTTTTTTCGTAAAGCCGCAGCTTGAAGAAACGAAACATCTTTTGCAAAAGTATTGCCGTGGGTTGAAGTTGGTCCAAGGTGGTTTGGCTGCTATTTTCAAAAATACATTTTTTGAATGATCAAGCTGCTGATGAAGAAAACTTTATCAGTTTAATGTCAACTGCTATGCAGTTTTGGACAAGCTAAATAGAAATACCCAGCTTAAACAGCTACTTTCTCAGTCAAAAATAGATACGCACGGAAAACAGATGCACTTGCGCGGACTGGGAAGGATGAGAATGTCAAAGCGTTTTCGCCTTATTTTTGCTTTAGCCTGTTCTGTTTTGAGCATGATGCTTTGCGCTCTTTATGCGGATCATGTGCGTGGCGAAGCAGAACGTGTTCGCTCGGATGCCATTGCTCGTTATGGAGGGGAAGTTGTCACGCTTGTCGTTACAAGCGAAGATCTCGAGCCAGGCGATATCGTGACACAGGCAAACGTTACGACGCGCGATTGGTTGGCAGATTTGGCACCCGATGGCGCGTTGCAAAGCTTGGATGAGACCTTAGGTAAGGAAATTAGCGTCCCTGCTTCTAAAGGTGCACCTCTCACAAAGTTAAACTTCCGTACAAATGAAGTGATGGCAGATGTGCCTGCGGGTCATGTAGCGCTGACACTTCCCATTACGGACAAACTTGGCATCTCTCGTAATCTGAGCCAAGGTGCAAGCCTTGAGGCATATCAGGTGTCAAAAGACGGGACATCGCTCATCGCAAAAGGTATGCAAGTGCTCTCGCAGCCGAGTGCAAATGCCAGTTTGAGTGGAGCACAAGTGACGCTGGCAGTGCCACCCGAGGGGGTATCGGCAGTTCTTGCTGCAAGTGCAGCAGGGGATCTGCGTTTGGTTATTCCGGCTGCTGATGTTGCTGGCAAGGCGAGTGTGTCAGCAGCTCCTGAGCTGAGCGAGCAAGAAAAACCTGAAAGAAAAGCTGAGGATGCGGGGAATTCGACGTCAGCAACGGAAGCTCCTGGCAACGAAAGTGTCGCTTCTCCCAATCAAAAGGATGATACCCATGAGTGAAAATATCTGGTTTGCGTACTGTGCTCTCAAAGCTCGCGATGCACTCAAGCTTGCAGCTCAATCTGTTGATGCTGACGCAAAGCTTGTCTTTGTTCCTAGTGCATGTCGGCTGAGGTCTTTGTTTGGTGAGGAACAAGCGCATAAGTACTCAGCAATTGTAGGTGGCTGTGATGAGGGGATTTCGGATCTTAATTTGGCAGCTGCATTGGTACACGATGGCTATGCTCAGCGCGTAGTTTTAGTGACAAAGAATCCATCGCAGACTTTGCTTTTGCATGCCAAGCAAGCAAAGATAGACAAAGTTATTGATCTAGAGAAGCTCATATATGCGGAGCAATCAAAGGAAGAAATACCGCCAGAATCCAGGGATATTTTTCCCACTCAAATGCCGTCATGCGGTGTGACGACAACCGCAAAATATACAAACTCACATGAGGAAGATCAGTCCTGTGTCGTTGCATCGCAGACGGGGTCTTTGGAGGCAAAACGCTTAGAGAATCCAGCTGAAGTAGCGCCAATTTTTGTATTTGGCTCTGGACGTGGGGGCGTGGGAAAGACTGCACTTGCAGCAATGAGCGCGCTTATTGCCGCTTCTTGGGGTATGAAAGTTGCACTTTTTGATCTTGATCTTGCCTGTGGCAACCTTTTTTCCTTTTTTGGTTTGCCACGTGCGGCCGCTATGGAGACCTTGAAGTTAGGTATGTTTGGTGTGGGTCGTCATGTTCGTGGTGAATCTGAAGTTGAAATTGGCGCCAAGAGTAATAGAGATTTGCTTGATGAGGCAAGCATTCAAGTCACAGAAAATATTCGCCTTTGGGGCCCTTGTGCGCGCCCTGAATCGGCTGAGAGCATTTCTCCTCTGGTTGAAAAATTGCTGCTAACAGCCGCCTCTACCTATGACGTGGTACTTGTAGATACATCATCTACCTGTACGGATGCAGTGGCTCAAGCATTCCAACTCTGTGACCGCTTGTTGTTAGTACACGATGAATATTCAGGCGGCTTTGGCTCGCTGGCACGAACTTCGGCATTGGCTGTGCGGCTGGGCGTTGCCCGCACACGTATTGTACGTGTGGCCAATCGGGGTGATCGCCGGACAAAGTTCGATCTAATGGCAGGCCGAGCTGAGGTAGGACTAGAAACTGCACGAGCTGTTCGAGTACTTGAGGGCGGCCCTGAAGTATCAGAGCTACTTGCTGCAGGAAAAGCCCAGGAGCTAGTAAAGCTCGACTCTGATTTTGTGCGCTCTTCTGCTCACCTGCTTGCCCAAATACTGAGTGAGGTGGGCAAAATCCCCGATACCCCTGCAGCTCAGGAGGCTGTTTTTGATCCACAAGCTTCTCGCCGACCTTTCAGACTCTTTCGAAAGAAGGCGTGTTCATGAGTGTCCTTGAGAGAGTTTTGGAACAAGAAAAACTTACCTGTTGTCAGCAAGGCGAAACGGCAGAGGACAAGGCACGACGAGAACGCCTCGGCAAACTGCGTTGGCAACTCAAACGGGATATGGTTAATCGTTTAGGGCTTGAGACTATGTCTCAGCTTGTGGGTGGCACTGACATGGTTTTGGCTCGATCCGAGTTGCGCGTATGTTGTCAAAGCCTTCTACATGGTCAGTTTTATCTGGGACTTTCTGCTGAGGAACACGAGTTACTCATTACGCAGGTTCTTGATGAAATTTGCGGGTTGGGTCCCCTGCAAAGTCTGCTTGATGATGAGCGCGTCACCGAAGTAATGGTTAACGGCCCCAAAGCGCTTTTCTTTGAAAAAGAAGGGCAAATCTATCCATCTGAGCTGGCCTTTGATTCGGCAGAGCAGGTCATGGTGGTAATTGATCGAATATTGGCGCCTTTAGGTCGCCGTCTCGATCGAGCGAGCCCCATAGTTAATGCCCGACTTGCCAATGGTGATCGTGTTAATGCCGTGGCTGCCCCTATTGCAATTGATGGTCCCTCTATGACCATTAGAAAGTTTTCTAATCGCATCACTTCTTTGGCAGAGTTGGTGCGTCTTGGCTCATTGCCCAAATGGTATGCCGAGTTGCTGAGTTGGGCGGTACGTCTGCGACAAGATATCGCTGTGGCAGGGGGTACCGGCTCGGGCAAGACCACGCTACTCAATGCGCTTTCTTGTGAAATTGGTATTGGTGAGCGAATTGTGACTATTGAGGACTCTGCCGAGCTGAGATTTGAGGCACATCCAGATGTAGTGCGCCTGGAGGCACGTGATGCATCCATTGAAGGCTCTGGTGCAATTACCATTCGAGATTTAGTCAAGAACTCCTTGCGTATGCGACCAGATCGGATTGTTGTTGGTGAGGTCCGTGGCGGTGAAGCAATTGATATGTTGCAGGCAATGAATACTGGCCATGACGGTTCACTCACCACGCTACACGCAGGTACAGCTGAGGAAGCAGTACTGCGCTTAGTATTGATGGCACGGTTTGGCATGGATTTGCCTGCTGACATCATTGAAGAACAAATCACCAGTGCCCTCGATTTTATTGTGATGGGCAGGCGTTTGCCCTCAGGTCAGCGCCGCATTACGGCGATGTCTGAAGTTGGCCGCGGCTCTACGGGAGGCGTTCAGTTGGATGAGTGCGTTTCCTATGACGTGGCATCTGATACATGGACTCTCAAGCGAGAGCCAGACTTTATTGCACAAGGTATGGAAGAGGGTGTGATTGACATAGAGGAGGTAACACGATGGCGGCATATGCTGGCTTAGCTCTTTGCGCAAGCTGCGGCATTCTTACCTGGGCTGCTAGCTTTGTACTCATAGATCGTGGCAATGCGCAGCTCCTTGCTCCTGCAAGCATTCGCTTGCGAGTTGTTTGGCGCCTCTTTGTTCATGTCTGTGACATGTGTTCTCAAGCAGGACTTGTACCTGTACTCCTAAAGTTACAAGCATGGCGAGCGGTTTCTGATGTGCTTGCATGCCGGCTCTCACAGCTAAAGCCCTTACTTAGTAGAGAGCAAGCCTGCACTGCACTGTTGTTGGCAGATTGCGCTGCAGCTTTTACATGTCTGCTCTTTTCTCGCTCACTTGTTGGTATGAGTGTCCCGGTATTTGCTCTAGCAGCAGCGCTACCAATTTGGAATGCTGCCTGCAGACGCAAGCGTGAGATACAACTTGCTAAAGAAATGCCTGATGCCTTGCGAGCTCTCGCGTTGGCCTTATCATCTGGCGAGACGCTTTCGCAGGCAATTGATTACGTGGGTTCTCATGGACAAGGCCCCACAGCCGAAGCTTTTTCGCGCGTTGCCATGCGTCTGCGCTGTGGTGATTCAGTACAAGAAGCACTTTGCCTGCTAGAAGACGAGCTCGTAGTTCCTCGTATGGGTCTCGTGATTACTGCTTTGCTCGTATCCCAACGCACAGGCAGTCCCTTGCGCAGTCTTTTGCAAACCTCTGCAGAGCTTGCAGAAAAGCAAGGTGAACTTGAACGTCTTTTGGCAGTTAAAACAGCACAAGTTCGACTTTCAGTGAGGATTGTTTGTCTCCTTCCACTCACTATGGTGGCCTTGCTCTCTTTACTCTCTCCAGATTTTCAAGTAGGACTTAGCACCCCAGCAGGAGCAGGAAGCGTGATTGTTGCATTGCTTATGGACGGATTGGCGCTCTTTATTGTACGGCGCTTGATGAAAGGGGTGATTTGATATGGATATAACAATACTTGCGCTTATTGGTGCAACGGGCATAAGCAATTTTGCGGGAGTATGGGTATTGGGCTTACCCCAAAAGGATGCAAGGGAACTGTCGTCTCATCGTTTTTTTAATCGGCTGAGCCAGAGTGTGGAAAGGCGTTTGCCATTCATTATGGAAGTGCGCCGCCAATCGCGTTTGGCAGCGCGGCGCTCAGAAGGTTTGCGGAGCCTGCCTGAAATGCTGGATATTTTGACTTTGGGGCTTTCTGCAGGACTTTCGTTTGATGCTTCTCTTGAACTGTATTGCAATCGGAGTACAACGGAGCTTTCAATTGCCTTTCGTCATGCGATGGATTCATGGCGTATGGGTATCGCAACTCGTGATGAAGCGTTGAGTGAATTGGCGACTGAGTTGGAGCTTGCTGCTTTAAAACGCTTTTCAGATGCAGTTTCTCAAGCGCTTGCTTTTGGTTCCCCACTTGCAGCGGTGCTTGAGCAGCAATCACAGGCAATTCGTGATGAGCAACGTTCTCAAGTAGAAGAACAAATTGAAAAAGTGCCGGTAAAAATGCTGATCCCTTTAGGAACACTCATTGTGCCTGCCATGTTATTGGCAATATTGGGACCTTTGCTTGGATCGGCTATAGCTCTGGGATAGCTATTTACATCCATGAAGGATGTGAGAATACGGATGAAAGGACCGCTTATGGACGACTGGATTTATGCACAGATAAACGCTTTACGTTGTTGGGTTACAAAAACTTTAGCAAATGAGAAAGGTCAGGGTACTACTGAGTACGCGATTTTGGTTGGCGTGCTGGTAGTTATTGCAATTCTTGCCATTATTGCCTTCCGTGGCAAGGTACAGGAGCTATGGTCAGCCATTGCCGATGGTATTAATGGTTTGTAGAAAAAGACAAACAAGCAGAGCGAGGCATGTGGTTCTTGCACTTGCAGCGATAACCTTTTTTCTCATCGTGGATTTGCTTGCATTTCCTGCTCCAAAAATAGGGGACAAGCAGGACAGTGAACCACAAGCACAGAGCGCTCGACACCCTATGGATGTAAACAAGCGTCGAGAAACCAAGTCTGGCGAGTCCTCTCAGCAGGCCGCACCAAGCTTTCGTACTGATACAGCAGGTTTGGAAGAAGAACTTGATCAGCTGCTGGTATCACTTGCAACTGCTCCACGAACACACAGCTCTGCTTGTATGCAGCAAAGCTCTGAGTTTTCTATGGCACAGGAGGCTCAGTTGTTGATGCAGGCATATAAAAAAAGAAATGACTGTGTGCTTGTGACGGCTGACTATCTTGATTTGTTTGGTCGCGTTTGGGGTTGTGTGGTGCAAGGAGACCGTTGGGTTGACGTTTGCATAGTATCCGCTGAGGGAGAGCACAGCAAATTGAAGATAACGCGGATGGATCATGATGCCTGGAAGGAGGAGATGACAGATGTGTCAGGGAAGGAGGAGTAGTGGGAATCTCGAACAGCACAAAGCAGCTCGTATGTGCCAAGGTCAATCGACTCTTGAGTATGCCTTGGTACTGTTTGCTTTTTTGTCCTTGGTGGTGGGTCTTGCTGCAGTGTGGCATGCGGGCAGGGATGGGCATTTGCTCAAGCTGGCGACGGCGGCAGCATCGCATCTCTTTGGTGCAGGAAATACCCTTAATGAGGTCAATGACCTTGTCCTTTTCTAATAGCTTGCATACATGCAGCTATAGGGCGAGTTTGGGTCAATCCACCATAGAAGCAGCTGTGTTGATACCGAGTGTCATGGTATTGATTGCCCTGCTTGTGCAACCTGCTTGCTTGCTCTATACGCAGATGCTGATGCGAGGTGCCGCTGCAGAAACAGCTCGCGCTGTCTTGACTGCCCGGAATGACTCGGACCTTTCTGCTTGCAAGGACTTTAGCCTAAGAAGATTGGCTGCAGTGCCAGAAGTATCTTTCTTTCATGTGGGTGGACAGGGAGATTGGCAAGTTAAAACAAGCGATGGGGAAGGGGGATGTGTTCGTGTTTCTATAACGGGTCATGCTCGTCCCCTTCCCTTATTTGGAAGTTTTGCCTCAGCGTTTTATGAGCGCGATGGTACGGGCTTGGTACTGCAGGTGGATATGACCGAACGGATGCGACCAGAATGGTTAGGAGGTGCGTATGCGGATTGGGTTAGTGTTTGGAAATAAAGACAAGAAAGTGCCAATGAGTATAGGCATGCATTCAGGTGATATCAGCAGCAATAAGAATCCCAAGCAAAACGCTCTAGTGCGTGCTCCATCTCCCACGAACTGTTCACCGCTGTCGATCTTTATTTCTGATGAGGGTGGTTACACTACTGTGGCAATGGCGGTCGCCTTACTTGTAAGTTTGGTGTTAGTATTCGGTGCTGCTTCAGTTGCTTGGTCAACCTCACGTGCGTCAGAAGTTCAAGAAGTGGCAGATGCCACCGCCCTTGCTGGTGCAAATGCAGTGTCTGCCTTTACGACAGTAGCTCAGGTAAGTGATGCCATTGTGCTTTCCATGGGGCTAGCAGGTTTGGCAACTATGGGGACGGGTCTCATACTGTCCGCTCTTCCCATCACGCATGCAGCTGCTATTGAGACTATCAATGTCGGTCGTTCTATCCTTGACCTAAGACGAAATTTTGCAAGAAGCGCTGCGACAGGTTTACAGAAACTTGAAAAGGCTTTGCCAGCTCTTGTGATGGCAAATGCGGCATCATGTACCTCGGCAAACAGCACGCAGCAGCTAAAGTATGTGGGTAGCGCAATTCCATTTCCCCTCACTTCAGAGACGGATTATTCCTTTCTTGATAATGGTCTTTTGGGAAAAGAATTAGAGGACAACGCTAAGAAACTCCAAGATGCTTCTGAACGTAAAAAAGATGCAATGGAGCGAGCCGATGCTGCAAAGGAAAAAGCGTGGCGAGCGGACTGTGTAGATAACCCACATTGCATGAGAAGCCGAGCTCAGACGCTTGCGGGGTTGTCTGGTGCATTTAATCCAAATTATGCAAGTTTTAAAGAGTGGCGTTTTGATTACGCGAGGATTCGCTCCCTCAATTACTATCGCACGCGAACTACCTCGGAGCATCCTCATGGGTCTTCGGTAGAGGAGCTGACTCGTAGCGCTGCGCGGAAGCAGTTTTATCGTTTTGCTGCCCGCGAGATGGAAAAAGCAAAATGTATAGATAAGCCCGACTACGTTGAAATGCAGCTTCCCGAGCTTCCTCATACAGTGGCAATGGTGCAGGCAACTAGCTTGTATACCGATTCAATTTGGCCCTGCACAGATGAGGAAGAGGGTCATACGCTACATAGTTCTCTTGCTTGTCCTGGGGCAACAGGTGCATATTCCGGTACCGCCTCTTTGGGCGATATTGATTCAGGCGCACTACGTTGCTGTCCCATATGTGGCATGAATGTGCAGGCACAGGCAAGTGCTGCCAGTGCATCAACAAATATTAATAACGGATATGAGCACTACTGGCGTATTGTCGTGGATGCATCGCGTGATTATCTTGGAGCTAGAAACGACGAGATAGCTGCAGAAAAAGAACTTGAAGGAATATCAGAAGAAAGCGATGACCTTTTTCAGAAGGCTATGGATATTCTCGCAGTTGAAAGACCTGATTTTGTGCCAGCAGGCGCTTGGGGTTGTGTTGCGGTGGTTATGCGCGATGCGGGCAGCGTGACACCAGCAGAGCTAACAGGTGCGTTCTCTCCTGGAGCAAAATTACCCGCAGGTGCTGCAATTTCAGCAGCAACTTTGGCACCAGAGAACAGCAGTGAAGGAAGTACTGTTTTATCTCAGGTACTTGCAGGTATTGAGTCTCAGGCTGGTTTTGGAGTTGCGGGTATTGCCCAGTCTGCCTTGGCGCTTTGGGGAAAATTACTGGTGGACTACGGATCTGCTTTTGAGACTGCGCAATCTTATGTAGATGGATTTTTGGATGATGCAGGCTGGCTCATGGGTGAACAAGTAGCCCAGTCTATAAAAAAGATGATTTCAAACACAGTGAAATCTGCTGGTTTTGAGCCTGCCGATATGAGAGCTCGAAAGCCTGTACTGGTGCATAGCCAAGAAGTACTTGACAAAGCAGGAGATGGACGAGAGCAGTTAAGTATCGTACGTGAAATTGTGCAAAAACTTCCCCATAGTGGAGACGCTGCTGCGCAAGTGCTCGCAAGAGAGGTGGCTAGCCAGCTGGGTGGTCCCATCTTTACTTTTGCTGAGATTGAAATACCTGGTACCGGTGTCAAGATTCCCTTAACAATAGATGTCTCCAAATATCTTGGAGGTGGCTAACAATGGTTTTGGGGCGCTTTGGTTTTAGGAGCCTGTTACCGCTATGGCGTATCTCTGGCAAATCGCAGAAATTTCGTAGCAGTTCTGGACAAATGACGGTAGAGCTTGCTGTTTTAGTGCCTGTAGTAATTGTTGTTGCGCTGACAGTATTTAATCTGATGCGATTTGTGAGTGCTTGCTCTGCATTTGATCGTATAGCAGCAGATGCCGTGGTTTCTCAAGGAGTTTCACCAAAAGGTGAGGCAAAGGCTGCAGCAGTAAATGAAGTTGAGCAGACCATAAAAGCTGCTCTGGATATGCACAGCTGTTCGGTTGAAGTACATGCAGAGCCTGTGTATGGAGGCGACTCAAAAATTGGTGCTGGGATTGGTTTTCCGGTTTCTCCTTTACTTACTCGTTTTGTTTGCACGCTTAGGTACAAGCCTTGGCCCAGCTCGTTTGTCATTGCTGGCGTTGTCTACCGTGCGCCTATTAGCTTGGAACATACCCGCACATTGGTGATTGATAGATATCGAGGAGGAGTAGTGATGTAAATGATGGCTCAGCTAAAGGTATTGAGCTCTCCTCATCCAGATGCAATAGAAATGGAGGGCTTACCAGTCAGAATGCTTGAGACTTTCCGTGATAAAGCTTTAGGTTTATTACGCTCAGGCAAGCACAGTCCTGCTGCCGCACTCATGCGTTGTAGCTCGGTTCACACCTTTGGCATGAAGTATCCTCTTGACCTTGCCTTTATAGACCGCGATGGGCATGTATTACGTGTTTGCCAAAACGTAAAACCGGGGGATATTCGCAGCAAATTTGGTAGTTGGGCTGTGTTAGAGCGTCCTGCAAGTAGGCGGACATGGCTTCGACAAGGTCAGAGGGTTTGGTTAATGCAAGAAGAAAAACGAGAAGGGGAGACCGTATATGGCTGACCTACGAGTTTTTGGAAGAGGTGAGCTAGAAAAAATCCCATCCGCCCCACCTCTTTCCATACAAGACGATGTCAATTCCACAATGTCTGACAGCACTAAAATTTGTCCTCGTTGTAGACAAATCTTGTTTGCGGATATGGATACCTGTTTTGAATGCATGTACAAGTTTTCTGAACAAGAAGGACCTGATATGACCGACCAGCTGCCTTTAGAGGAGCGTCTAAAAGAAGAGACTTGTCAATCTCTTGTTGCAAGTGAGGAAAATACCAGCGCAGTTTGTCTTTGGATAAAAACTCCCGAGATAGAAACTCACATTCCCTTGCCCAAACAAGGACTGAGGATTGGAAGATCACCACACAATGATGTGGTCTTGCATTCTCAGGCAGTGTCGCGATCACATGCTGAGTTGCTTCCTGATGAAAAAGGCATGATAGTAAGAGACTTAGGAGCTACAAATCCCATAATTTACCAGGGAAAAGCTTTGGAAGATACTGTGCTTATTCCTTTTGGAGAGACGATTTCGCTTTGCGGAAATTATCTACTTGCCCAAAAAATTTATTCCAATAAACCAAAAGCATGCTGATTATTTTCAAAAAATTGGGGTTTCATCAGAATAAAGAGTTGACAGCGGCATGTCCTTTGTTAAGATATACAAGCTTGCAAGCGCAGGCGTTTTGGCTGGGTAGCTCAGTTGGTAGAGCAGGGGACTGAAAATCCCCGTGTCAGGGGTTCGATTCCCTTCCCCGCCACCAGAAAACATAAGGTCAGAGCTTCGGTTCTGACCTTTTTTCTTCCCAAAGTGACACGGAGTGACAAAAAAGTGACAAAACATTCCCATCACGCTCTCCATAACACTACGTCAGGGTTCATTGTCATGGTTGGGTCAATTGCTTTTATATTCGATGGCTGAATTTTCCCGTTTTTGCTTCTCCATGCAACTTTATATGTAGCGCCATCGAGACAATATGTAATATCTGCTTTGCCCATGTTTCCATTAGCAAGGTAAGAAATTTCGCCGTGGAACATTTCGCCAGACATAGGCGTGTTATAGAAGTGGATAACAGCTGGATATCGTGGCGGTTTGCCTGTCGGTGTTAATGGTGTAACAGTGAGATAAACACCTCTATGTCCAGTTGGCTTTTCCCCTGCATTATAAATCGGGACTTTGCCTAATTTTACTTTAAAGGTTGGTAAGGAATTTATTCCAAGTTTGGAAGGACTAATCATTGCTTCAAGCTTGAATATATCTTTGCGTACAGCATTTAATGCTTCTGTTGTTACGAAATAATCTGTTTCTGATAGATAGGCTTTCTTATTTGTATAGTCGTAGAGATACCTATCGTCTGCAGCGTATTCACCATCGCTAAATGGTAAATTCGGTATACCTGTTGCAAGTTTTGATTTTCTAAGAGGCCTATCTTTATATTTTTTCATCGCACGATAAGACTCTTCTGATTTATGCATGAATTCAGCGCTTCTACGAGCCGCTTCATTCTTTATACGCTGTTCGGCTTGTAAGTGCTTTATACCTTCTAAAATCCGCATGCCGAATTTCATTCTTACGCTCTCCAATCATCAGGTGCGGTAAAGCTCACCACGCGTCCTATTGCATGGAATGATGGTGCATCAGGGTCGCTTTGGTCTATCACACGAGGGCGATATTCGGTGTCGTAGCTCTCTGGATATAGCGTTACTACGCCACTGTCGTACTCCACCCGTTTAATGGTGGCATCATCGCCATTTACAAATACCGCTGCAACGTCTCCATCGCGCACCTCAGCGGCAGGGTCAATGAGCACAAGCGAGCCTTCTGGAAACAAGCGGTTCATGGAGTTGCCAGCTACTACGAGCCAAAAGCAGCCTTTTCTGTGCTCTACAAGTGTTGTAGGAGTGTCGTGCCACTCGTCAGAGCAAGAAAACGCTTCACGTGGCGTGCCGGCGGCGATACGCCCGAGGATAGGTACGCGGACGGTGGGAACGGGGTTGGCATTAATAAAGTTAGGGTCATCGCCCAATCCGAGAAGGTAGGACAGGGTAACGTT
The DNA here is from genome assembly GCF_900078545.1 of Olegusella massiliensis. GTDB lineage: Bacteria > Actinomycetota > Coriobacteriia > Coriobacteriales > Atopobiaceae > Olegusella > Olegusella massiliensis. The sequence goes on along the minus strand of NZ_FLLS01000002.1, from coordinate 303,445 downwards.
AAGAGCAGACGCAATTTTTTCTAAAGAACTAACACGCGGGTCTATTTTCCCGCTTTCCCACTTGGCGACTTGTTGCTGAGTGGTGCCTATCGCATTTGCCAAGTCAAGTTGACTCAGGCCCTTTCTTTTGCGTGCCTCAGCGATTTTGTACATCACCCCTCCTTTTATGAACAACTTTATAGTTGTATTTTTCCACGCGATTAAGGTTGACACAACAACTTTAGAGTTGTATCTTTCTATTTGTCGATACAACCTTTAGGATGTATTTGGAGGTGAGTCTAAGTGAGGATGAATATGAGAGCTGAGCGTGCCCGCAAATCATTGACTACTAAAGAGGTTGCCCAGCTAGTTGGTGTTAGCGCGAATCAAATTAGTAATTGGGAGCTTGAAAAGCAGTCACCCTCTGCAGAGAACATTATCAAACTATCACACCTTTATGGGTGTTCTCCAGAGTATCTAATGCTGTCAGATGGCCGTATCCAGCACTAAGCACTACCAGCACCCGAGCCTATGCGGATACGTAGGTGGTCGATGGCAGCACACACTGCCGCGGGTACAAACCCCCGCCGAACCAATCGCCTGAGAGGGCGATGATGCAACGGACTGAACAAGGAGAAGGGAGGAGAGATGCACCACTACATTACGACCTACTGGGAGAGCGGTAAACACTGGGCAGAAGCCTGGGTGCAAATTGATTGCTTCGGGAGATGTTGGTGTCTCTGGAGGAAACGGGTTGAGGTGAGCAACCAATGCCCCGTTTAGCGTCCGGGACAACGACGGAAGAAGGCTTAGTGCTTTACCCAGCGATGGCCTTCTTCGGAGGTAGGCGGAAGCCTATCTCCCTTATCGATACTGATAACGCGCGGATCTTTGACTTGGCCACCGCGTGGCCCCACTTCGATATAGCGCCCTGGACGCTGATTATCCTCGCCAGGCTTATGAAGTGTCTTTGCCATATAAATCACCCCCATTCAGTGGTTTTCCGAGTCGCCAATAAAAGAGCACATCTAATCAGACGAAAGATAGTAGATGTTCGCTCTAAGTGAGCATAACACAACATATTGCATAAAAACATGTGTTCCTACACAAAAGGTGGTGGATTGTATGCACTCAATGCTAAATGAGCGTCTTAAAGAGACGGGTGTGACCAAAAAGGAACTTGCAGAAAAGACTGGCTACGGTCGCACATCCATTTGGAAATGGTCAACCGATAAAGGCATCCGCGCCATGAGTATCGGCACCGCAGAGATTGTTGCTGGGGCGATCGGCTGTAAGCCAAAAGACCTTTTTGAAGACTAAAAGAGACACATAAGAAAGGAGCAAATCATGGATTGGCGTGTTGATTGGACGACAGATTACGAGAGTTGGCATGGAAAGTGGTTCAGCTCTCTCGACGAAGCCCGCGAGTTCAGTCACGAACTCAAAGTCCAGAACGAGGGGAACCCCGAATTCTGGATTGCCGCAAAGCGCCTTTGCATCGTCTGGTTGCCCGATTTCTTCGACGACAGTATCCCCGCAGGAGCAATCAGGCTCGCATAAGCAAATGCCCGCCACGAGCCAGCACTCGTAACGGGCGCGTCCAAAGGACTTAGAAATGGACAACACCATTGTACAACACAGATTCACAGCCGCAGGAGGAGCGCATGAAGTACGCCGTACAGGAAATTCAAGAGTTGCCGCCGCTCATCTCCGTAGATGTAGCAGCAGGAATTATCGGATGCAGCACACGAGCAGTCCGCGCCATGTGCGCAAACGGGCAGCTTATTGCTGCCAAGGTCGGGGACGAGCGTTGGCGTATCTCAAGCCGCGAGTTACTGAAGAAGTACGGTTTGCTTTGCGAGCAGTAGCCGTGATTATCAGCGCCGCAATCGCACTCGAGTTGCTCTACGACCTCACCGCCTTTATCTACACAGGCATTGCCTTGGGCTTTAACCACGCGTTCATGCCCTGGCACATACAGACGATTCTGCACCTGATTGGGGCGATGTAGACATGAGCAACGAAACATTTGAACAGGCGCTTGAGCAGCTCTGCTCTGAACGCTTTGTAGGCGAACATAAGCAATTCGCCTGCGAAGACTTCAAGCGTGTTGCTCGCCGCGTCATGGCTGAGTTTTGCGAGTCGAGGCGCGTGATGAGCAAGCTTTTTAAGACAGGATACGTCCGCGATTACCTCAATGGGTGGCAGACGGGCGCGGGCTGGGCAATAGCCCAAGAATTCCGCGAGTTTGGCATTACGCCCTGGGACATCGAGGGGCTTTTCGTAGCGACAGACGAAGGGAAGGCAGCATGAAAGGCGAAGTCGTTTGCCGCCGTGGGTATCACGCGCTTATTTGTGATGGCTGGGAGTACTACGACCGCGTAGAGCAGCGTGGTGTAGGTGATAAAGGCAAGCCCCACACCACTACATGCCACATCGGCACTTTCTTCAAAGATGCCGACGCTTTCGCGGCATGGATTGATTACCTCAAATCGCAGGGGGTGGCCAAGTGAGCCTACTCGTTATTCCAGGGCGACTCATGGGGCTTAATGAGTACACGGCGCTCAACCGTGCCCACTGGGCAAAAGGCAGCAAAGCCAAGCGCTCAGAAACCGCCCTTGTTGCGTGGTGTGCAAAAGCTCAGAAGCTCAAGCCTTTGGCCGCCCCCTGCCGCGTCTCAATCACGTGGTACGAAAAAAACCACCGTCGCGATCTCGACAACATCGCCTTTGGCGCGAAGTTCATCCTAGACGGACTCGTAACCGCAGGCGTGCTTGTAGATGACGACCAGAAACACGTCGTAGGCATTTCCCACATCTTCGCAACAGATAAAGATAACCCCCGCATTGAAGTCCGCTTAATCGAGCTTGAAGCAGGTGAGGACGCATGACCCAAGACGTAGAAAGCATTTGCTACGCCTGCGAACTTGCAGACGCAGAAGCATGGTGGAACAGCCACTACGAAGACGATTACGACGATGAAGACGAGTACGAGGAAGAAGACGAATATGAGTAAAGACACCTTAGAAGTAGAAGCCCAAGTCATCGAAACGCCGCGTGTGCTAGGTGATGCCGATGTGTGGCTCTCAGCAGCTACTGGCAAAGTCGCTGCCATGGTAGCAAGTGGCGACTTTGAGCCATTCCCCATCACATCAGAAGACGCCTACAAGCAGGCGAAGCGCACCCGCACCGCTCTCAACGCTCGTATCAATGCAATCGAAACCGAGCGCAAGAGTATGACCCGCGCCATCGAGGAGGCTGTAAAGACTTTTAAGGATGGTGCAAAAAGCACACTTGAGCCGCTCACAGAGCGCGAGAGCGCTTTCAAGCAAGAACTTACGACATGGGACGAAGGCAGGCAGCAGCGTAAGCGCTCAGAACTGCAAGATGCCTATGCCGACTTTGCAGGCGAGCTTGCGACCATGGTGAGCTTTGACCTCATCGAGGAGCACTACGCAAAATCAGGCAAATGGTATTTGCGTTCTACCAGCACCGCAGCCGCTATAGCTGACTTGCAAAATGCAATACAAGCAGTGAATGGCAGCCTGACCACCTTAGATGGCATGCCTTACCCAGCCGACCGCAAATCACGCATCCGCGCGAAGTTCCTGCTCTCGCTCGACATGGCAGGAGCCATTGCCGCCGAAAACGCCGAATTTGAAGCATCAGAGGCAGCGCGTGCTCATGAGCAAGCAGAGCGTGAGCGCCAAGAACTCATGCAAGAAGAGATTGCCAAGCGCGAAGCCGCACAAATGGAAGCCGAGCAGGCAGCACTAGAAGCACAAGCAGAAGCAGAAGCTAAGCGCCAGCAGGAAGAAGAGCTCAGGCATGCAGAAGCCATTAAAGCAGCAGAAGAAGCTCGTCAGCGCCGCATAGAGACCGCACAAGAAATTCCTCAAGCACCTGTGGCATTCACAGTCGAGTTTCGCGCCACGGTCACCGAGCTACAGCTACAAGCACTCCGCGATTGGATTAACGCGGCAGGAATCAACGCAATGTTTAGGAGGATTTAATCATGGCAACAACTGATTTAGTCTCATTTACCGACGATGCAGGAAAGCTTGTAAAGTTTTCAGCACAAGACGTTATTAACCTTGTCTGCAAAGACGCAACACCAAAAGAGGTAGCTCTTTTCCTCGCACACTGCGCCAAGCACAATCTCGACCCAATTGGTGCGAAAGACGCCTATCTCATCAAGTACGGCAACAGCCCCGCACAGATTATCACAGGCTTTCAAGTCTTCAATCGCCGCGCAAATAAGGCAGACAACTACGGCGGCATAGAAGATGGCGTGGTCATCTTTTCAGAGCAGCGTGGCATCGAACACCGAGCAGGCAGCGCAGTCTATTCCGAGCTAGGCGAAAAGCTCGTCGGCGGCTGGGCAAAAGTTCACTTCACCGATGGTAAAGTCCCCGCTTACGCCGAAGTGTCGCTAAACGACTTTTCCACTGGTAAAAGCAACTGGGCGAAGATGCCTGGTGTGATGATTAACAAGGTGGCCAAGGCTACCGCATGGCGTCTTGCCTACCCAAACGAGTTCTCAGGCATGTACATCAACGACGAGATGTGCCCCCAGCCTGTGACGGCAACCGTAGAGTCTGTTCCAACAAACTATGAGCCACCACAGCCAAAGCAAAGCAGTCTTACAGCAGAGACCCGAGAGTTTATGCGCGACGCATCCGAACACTACGCACAGGCACACGGCATCACGCCGAATGAAGCCGCTCACGCGATTATCGACGCCTGCGGCAAGCCAACCGATAGCGACGCCTATCTACAGGCTGTAGGCAACTTTGTCATGGGAGCACCAGTAGCACCAGCAGCTGACTCTCAAGCTAAAAGCGGATGGAGCAAGGCATGAGCGATATCAACACCGTGGTGCTCACAGGCAATCTTACCCGTGACGCTGAGCTAATGGCGACAAATGGCGGCGCGTCAGTGCTCAAGTTTGGCATTGCGAGTAATCGCAGCGTCAAAGGCGCAAATGGTGAGTGGGAAGACGTGCCAAACTTTATCGACTGCACCATCTTTGGAGCGCGAGCACAGTCACTATCGAGCATTCTTGCCAAAGGCATGAAAGTGACCATCGAAGGCGAGCTGCGCTATTCGTCTTGGACTGATAAAGACGGAAATAAGCGCTCAAAGCTTGAAGTTGTGTGCCAAAACATTGTCTTGCCGCCACGAAAAAGCCAACCTGCATCCGCCCAACCATACGCGCAGAGCAAGCCAGCCCCAGCACAGCAGACGCAAGCACATCAGCAGCAACAAACACCCAATTATGCCCCTGCACCTGCTTATAACGCGCCACAGCAGGCACCAGCACCAGACGTTTATGACGAGGATATACCCTTCTAGGAGCTGAAATGACCAACTCAAACGAACGCACAGAGGTAGCAAGAAAACTGAGAGCACTTCCAGACGATGTTTATGCCGCACTTGATGAGTGGGAAAGGGACGGACTAGTCATTGAAGCGAACCGCTCTGATGAAGCTGATTACAGCCAAATCCACAACGCTTTGTTCGGATGCTTCCCACCCGATTCGATGCACCCGTGCGATTACGAGGAGCTGCACAATCGCCTAGCAGACCTCATAGACCCTGTGTGCGAGAACAAGCAGATTAGGTACAACAGGGAGTCTCCTCTCGAATTTAGAAACGACAACTTTATCTGCTCATCTTGCGGAGAGACATTTTTTGCAGATGAATATCACATCAATAGCCCTATTGACTGGGCTTACTGCCCTAACTGTGGCGCAAGGGTGGTGAGCTGCAATGACTAGCGGACTTATACGCACAGAGCCGAAGCAACAGTAACTTTTTGACGAGAACACAGGAGATAAAAATGAACGATAAAAAGCCGATTGTTGGTATTGACCTTGGTATCGACCCCGAATACCTAGAAGGAGTAGTGAAGAAAACCGTTATTGCGAGCGTCTCGCAGAGCCTACTAGGCAAAGAAGAGCTTGCACAGCAACTTATTAGCATGGTGCTTAGCACAAGGGTAGATTCGAGCGGTCGAGCATCTACTTACAGACACGACAAAACGCTGCTCGAATATCTTGTTAACAAAGCCGTCAGAGATGCGGCTACAAAAGCTCTTGAAGAAGCGGCAGACGAAATGCAAGAGCAGGTTAAGAAAGTTCTCAAGTGCAAGCTTGCAGAAGAAGGAACACAAGACGCGATGTGTGACGCCCTGCTCAAGTGCATGCTAGGGAGTCTGAGATACAGCTATAAAACCGAGGTGGATATCTCATTTGAAAACACTCACGAGGATTAAGAAAAGGGATTACCACCATGAAAATAAAGGCAAACTACAAAAAATTTGAGTGCAGCGCAGGCATAGGAAAGCTTGCGTTTGAAGCGGTACCGTCTGCAAAAGACGCAGGAGAGCTATCACGCTTGCAGCTACTGAGCACACCAGTTGAGCTAAGCATTGAACCGATTCAAGAAGAGTTGCCCTTTGAAGAGCAAGTAAATCAAACGATGGAAGCGCAAAACTGCACCATTTATGAGCTACCAGGCACTCAAGTAGTGTCTATTACATCTGATGTTGTTGTACTTGATGGGGTGCCAAATCTTGATGCGGTAGCGCAACTTATCAACAAGGTTTTAGGACATGCGGACTGCTATCTCGATGTTTATTGCGACGATTACGGGCTTACCCGCGAAGAATTTTTCGATATATGGCATGAAATTCAAGCATTTCTTGAGCACAAAGCCCATGAAAACGCGCCAACAGCTGAGTAAAAGAGGACATCGTTATGCCAGTCATAATCCAAGATGATATGTATGAAGCGGCTGCCATGATGACCAAGAAGCAGGGGAGCGAGTTCTTACTTGCTCTTCTGCACTATGGATTCACGGGCGAAGAGCCCACAGGTAAACACCCATGGTTGCCGACATTTATTACATGCAAAGACCGAATTCCTTATGGCGGAGCAAAGCCCTTGGAAAATCTTTAGGCGGGGACTCATGAATATCTTTGATTCATACATTGACGCGGGGCAAGCGATGACACGGGAAGACCGTGAGAAGTACTACACCGCGATTCTTGAGTATCTAGCCTATGGAATTGAGCCTGAAGCAGAAGGGGCGGCTCTGGCGGTAATTACCGCTATCCGTCCTTCTTTGGACGAGAGCCGTAATAAGCGTGTCGCAGGTTTGAAGAGTGCTGAGGTAAGAAAGACCAAGGCAGATACGACAAATGAACAGAACCGTAAAAACCAAATGAACAGAACCCCGAAAATTGAGGGAACAGAACCGCAGAAATCGAATGAACAGAATAGCGATTCTGCAATGAACAGAACCCCGAAAATTGAGGGAACTAAGAGTAAGGGTAATAGTAATAAGAAAGAAGGTATTCCTAACGGAATACCCAAGAAAGAAAAATCCTGTTCAAAAAATCACAAGCCAACCGTCGAAGAGGTTGCTGCCTACGTCGCAGAGCACAACTTCACCCACGTTGACCCCGAAACCTTCGTTTCCTACTACGCCAGCCAGGGCTGGAAAAAGGCCAATGGGCAGGCGCTTTCTGACTGGAAAATTGCCTGCTCAGGCTGGAATTCTCGCGCTAGAAACCGAGGAGAACCACAGGTGAAGGCGCGTGACACAGCATCCAGTCTAGGCGACAAATACGCAGCCTATTCGGGGGAGGTGGCACCATGAGCACAATCGCAGCGGCACTTGCGAGAATTGCCAGCTCAAGCGCTCAAAAACTCCAATGGAATCTCTCACCAGATGGCAGCAGCGTTTTGATAGGAAGCAGGTTTTTCCCCGTCGATGAGGCAGGCATTGACGCGTATCTCGCCACTCACCAGGGCAAAAGCGTAAGCATGCAGGAAATCACCGATGCCGAAGCAGCCCAGTTGATGCCTGTAGAAGTGCCGTTTGATGTGCGTATGGCTCGTCTTGGCGTGCCAAGCGCCTACTGCAACGTCCCGCTTGTGAGCCGCTATCTCGATGCTTTGCAAGCTGGGCGCGGGCTTTGGCTCTGGGGGAATGCAGGCGTTGGCAAGACATTCAAAGCCTGCTCTGTGCTTGCCTCTTGGATCTCATCTGGTGCAGGAAAAGCCGCATTTGCGACAGCCCCAGGCATGCTCCGTGAGCTGAGAGCAGCAATCGGCGAAGGGCGTGAAAGCGCAGTTGCGGGGCATTATGCGCTGATTCCGCTTCTTGTACTCGATGATTTGGGTCGAGCGCTTCCGACCGAGCTTGCCATCACACAGCTGTTTGAGGTCATCAATGCCCGCTCTGCCTATGGGCTTCCTACCATCGTTACCTCACAGGAGAGTCCGAGCGACATGGCAAAAGCTCTCAGTAGTAGGGGAGACACAGAAGGCGCTGATGCGATAGTTTCGCGCCTTGTGGGCTCGTGTGAGGTCATCCACATGACAGGAGCCGACAGAAGGCTTGTAGCCAATCGCTAGGGCAGCTAGCAATGAGTTTTTAAGGGAGGAAAAGGGTGAGTCAGGGAGTAAAAAAGCCGCAAAACTTGGGGCATTTGCCCCAAGTACGAAATCACACAAAACGTTCACATACGTGGGAAAAGTGGACGAAGAGAGAAATCGCAGTACTTCTTGGCCACCCTGATATGACCGCTGTAGAGCTTCACAAAGGTTTCCTTCCAAGGCATACGCCAAAAGCGATTCAGCGCATGCGAGAACGCCAAGGGCGCTGGAATCGAAGAAATACGCTGTGCTGTAGATGCCATGTCCGCCCCGTGTGGGTAGAGAGTGCGTCTGCAAAACGGCTAGAACTTTGCAAAGGCTGTTATCTTGACGAGAAAGAGTGCCGCGCGTTGGAGACAAAGCGCGACACAATGCTTAGACAAAGGATGAGCAGAAAGAAAAGGAGCAATCCCTAACAGGGCTGCTCCTTGTCGTATTCGTTCATATCCTGCCTGATGAGATCGCGGATATATCGCTGTTTACTCTTTTTGGTCTGTAGATATTCGTAGAGGTCTTTATCAGCAGGATAAAATGATACGACTACTTGTTTTACGTTACGCTTTCGATAATTGCTCGATGCGCGTTTTTGTGCTTCTGATACTGTCATTAGCGCCTCCTATCCCTGATAGCCCCCAGAATCAGACCAGAAATAAGAGAAGCCATCAGATAGATGAAGAAGAGTTTCAAATCTTCCATGTTGCCCCCAATCAGACTAAAATAGTAGTGGTCGGGGAGCCTTTTGGCTCCCCTTAGCACTAGCCCCGCTTGGAATGCTTGCCGGCCTTCTGGCGGGGTTTAATGCGTTCCTGAATCGCTACCGAGATGATGTTCCCTAGCGTGGTTGCAACTAGAGCGATTAGGAACCCTTTCAAGTCATTCACTGCAATCACCTCCCCTTGACTTGATGAGAATATTATAAGACTAGCGGTATATAATTGCAAGTAGTTAGCCTAAATTTTTAGGTTTTATTTTCGCCTAATCTTACAAACCTGACATCTTAAAAGAGCAGGTAAAAAGCTGTTTTTGTGGTGTGACCAAGCGCCGACAATCAAGGCATGAAGAAACGTCGCGCAAAATATCAGCTATGGCTAGAGCCTGCAAACCTTGAGCGAATCATTAACTGGTCAGCTCATGGATGCACTTATCAAGAATTAGCCCACAACATGAGCATCTCGCGCCAGACGCTAGGTGTGTGGATGGATAAATACGCAGCTATCGCCGATGCGGTCACTCAGGGCCGAGCGCTATCTGTGCAAGTCATTGAAAACTATCTTTTTCGCAGCGCTACAGGCGATGTTTACGAGGAAATTGAGACCACAAACCCCGATGGTAGCAAGCAAATCAAGCGCCGCAAATTGCCGCCTTCTGTGTCGGCGCAAATCTTCTATCTCAAAAACCGTGCCGGCTATCGCGACAATCCGCCTGAAATTCCCGCTCAAGCAGAGCAGATTAACGATGACGCGCTCAGCGCAAGCTTAATTGAGCGAGCAAAGGAGCTAGATCGCCGTGCTCAGTGACAAGCAGGAATCAATTCTTGCGTTTCCCTACACACGCTACGATGCGCTGGTGTGCGATGGTGCGGTGCGCAGCGGCAAAACATCGCTTATGACTGTTGCTTTTGTTGATTGGGCAATGAGAGAGTTCGCAGGTCAACGCTTCGGCATTTGTGGCAAGACAATAGATAGCGCTAAGAAAAATATCATCGTGCCTTACACCGTTATGACCTATCCCACACGCAAAGGTTACGTCTTGCGCTGGCATGGCCAAGACAAGGTGTTAGAGGTTAGACGTGGCAACACCGTGAACTGGTTTGAGGTCTTCGGTGGCAAAGATGAAGCAAGTTACATGCTCATCCAGGGACGCACGCTTGCTGGTGTTCTCATGGATGAGGTGGCACTCATGCCACAAAGCTTTGTTAACCAAGCGCTTGCGCGTTGTTCTGTTGAGGGCGCGAAATTGTGGTTTAACTGCAACCCTGATAGCCCTGCGCATTGGTTTAAACGGGAATGGATAGACGAGGCACATAATCGCAATGCGCTGCACTTGCATTTTCTGATGACCGACAACCCTAGTCTTTCTCAGCAGACTATTGAACGCTACGAGCGTATGTATTCGGGCGTGTTTTACAACCGCTATATCAAAGGTGAGTGGGTTAAAGCAGAGGGCTTGGTGTATCCAGCATATGAGAGTGCGCTAGAAGACGATGTAAGCCTTGATGTAGATGAAATTAAGCGCTGGGCGGTCTCTGTTGATTACGGTACACAAAACGCCTTTGCAGCGCTGCTTTGGGCATATGACGGCACAGCGTGGCACGCAATCAAAGAGTTTTACTACTCGGGGCGCACACAAGGCCACCAGATGACTGACCCTGATTATGCTGACGCGATGTTAGCCCTTGTGGCAGACGTCCCGACCCCCGAGGTAGAAATCATCGTTGACCCTAGCGCGACCTCGTTCATGGCTGAGTTGCGCCGTCGTGGGCGCTTTCGCATCCGCCATGCCCGCAATGACGTGATGGACGGCATTCGCGAGACCGCTGCATGTTTGCAGGCGGGGCTTGTGCGCATTGATAAGGGTGCTTGTACAAACCTTGTGCAAGAGCTGGGCGGCTATGTCTGGGATGAAACGCCAACAGGAGTCGAACGCCCGCTTAAGGTCGATGACCATGCATGTGATGCGCTGCGTTACATGGTTGCGACAATGCGCATAGCAAGAGCGCTTGATGCAGGTGCTCAGACATATCACAGCATATTTGGGTGATGGGGACACATATGGCAGACCAGATAACCACATGGCAGGACTTTTTAGCAGCAAAGGCGCGTGGTGGAACAGAAAAGTTTTTGCTATCAGCAATTAGCGCTCATAAAGGAAGCGAGCTGTACACAACAGCTCTCAAGGCTGATAAATACGACAAGCAGCGCAATACGACCATCAACGAGTACGTAAAGACAATATTTACGCTTACAGGCGCACCCGTTGCAGATTACACCGCATCTAACTCAAAGATTGCAAGCAACTTCTTCAACCGTCTCAATGTGCAACGCCTAAGCTATAGCCTTGGCGCTGGCGTGAGCTTTGCAGGAGATGGCACAAAAGATAAGCTAGGACAATCGTTTGATAACGATTTGCGCTGCTGGGCGTATGCCGCGCTTATTCATGGCGTGGCGTTTGGCTATTGGTCAGGATCTAAGCTCTACACATTTGAGATAACTGAGTTCGTGCCGCTTTGGGACGAGCTCACAGGTGCGCTTATGGGTGGCATCCGCTTTTGGCAAATTGACAGTAGTCGCCCTATGGCAATCACGTTCTACACTCCTGATGGGTACAGCGAGTATGTCTACGCAAAAAAAGCAGGCAGCAGGGGCAAAAAGCTTGTACAAACCAAAAAGCAGACAGCATATTTGCTGACGGTATCGCGCTATCCTGATGGCACGTCCGAGGTGGTAGGCGAAGATAACTGGGGCGGGAAATTGCCCATTGTCCCCATGTGGGGCAGTAGGCTTCACCAATCAACACTCATTGGCATGCAGCAGGCAATTGATTCTTACGATCTCATCCAATCTGGTTTTGCAAATGACCTTACTGACGTGTCACAAATTTACTGGATTGTTGAGAACTGCGGCGGCATGTCTGACGCCGACTTAGCGCGTTTCCGTGACCGTCTAAAGGTATTGCATATCGCTCCTGCCGATACTGACCAAGGCGGCAAAGTCACGCCATACCAGCAAGAAGTACCCTATCAAGCACGCCAAGCCTATCTTGAAGGCATAGAGCGACGCATTTACCGAGATTTTGGCGGTCTGGATGTAACCGCGCTTTCTGCTGCAAGCAAAACTGCTACCGAGATTGAAGCGGCATATCAGCCAGTAGACGAGAACGCCAGCGATTTTGAATTCCAAATTACGGGTGCTTTGCAGCGTCTTTTGTCACTTATTGACATCGAAGACACGCCTATCTTTAAGCGCCAGCGTGTTTCTAACCAGCTGGAGCAGGTTCAAATGATAGCCACGGAAGCACAGTGGCTTGACCGCAAAACAATTCTTTCCAAGCTGCCTAATCTCACAGCAGATGAAGCCTCAGCCATTCTTGAGACGGTAGATGCTGACGATGTCGCGCGCATGACCACGCTAGAGCCAAAGGAATAGCGCATGTCTGATGTCGTACATGATGCGGCAGATAAGGAGATAAGCCGCCTCGCGCGTCTCATGGCCAAGGAGTTTAAGGCCGCTCATAAGGACATGGCCAAGCGCCTAGAGAGCAAGCTTGTAGCTTATGAGCGCGAGCTAAAGCTGTGGCAGCAAGACGTTAGGTCTGGCAAGCGCACTGAAAAAGAATTTAAGGCTTGGAAAAGTGCAAGGTGCGCCGACCTTGGGCGGGCGCAAGGGCTTGTAGACCTGCTAGCGCGTGACCTTGTAGAAGCAGACCAAAGAGCCACAGAGCACATACGCGGCGCTTTGCCTGGTGTCTATGCCGAAAATTACAACTATGGCAGCTATCAGGCACAACAAGGCAAGGTAATCCCTACATTTGCACTGTATGACGAGGGAACAGTAGCTAACCTCCTAGACGAGGACAAGCAGCTGCTCCCTGCTCCTCGCGTCAATATCCCTAAAGATATGAGTTGGAATGCGTCTCATGTAAGAAGCGCTCTTATGCAGTCATTTCTGGCAGGCGAGTCAATACCAGATATGGCTGCACGCTTGCGCGGCGTTGCTGATATGAACACACGCTCTTCCATCCGCATAGCCCGCACAGCCATTACAGGAGCAGAAAACAGAGCTCGTGTTGACTCATACGTATCCGCTAATGATATGGGTATCGAGTGCGAGAAGCAGTGGATGGCAGCTCTTGATGGTCGCACGCGCGATTCTCACAGGAAGCTAGACGGCACGCACATCAAACCTGATGAGAAGTTTGACAATGGCTGTAGGTTTCCCGGTGACCCTGATGCGCCTGCTGGCGAGACGTATAACTGCCGTTGTACGCTCGTTGCCTATATTCCTGGTCATAACGTTATGGCAGGCCGCGAGCAGAAGCGCGTAGGCTCTCTTTCCTATGAGGAGTGGAAAGCAGGCGTTAAGGAGCGACAACCCGAAGCAGCAAGCGGCAGGAGCCTAGAGAAGTTCTTAGAGCTTCCCAGCGTGCAGAAGAGTATAGAGAAGTCTGGCACGAGCAAATCAAAGCTCATGAAGGCCATGCGTGAAGAGATACGCAACCAAGGCTTCAAGGACTTAAGAGCATTCAAGACGTTGCCGAAGAGTGAGCAAACGAGCATATTTAGCAGGGTAATAACAAGCTTACGCTCCGTAGGCATTCCTAATGAGTACAAGCCACTGGTAAGCGGTGGCTTATCAAGAAAAGATACAAAGGCAGTATATAGGCTTGTTGAAAAATGTGATAACAAAGATGCTGTAAGGTTATTTAAGAAGTATGCCAGCAAATTGGATATTGCTAAAGAAGCCGACAGTCAATTGGCATATTTTGAGTCTGCAACAGGTAAATTACATATCAATATGGAGTGTACTGCTGCTGGATTTAGCATAAGGAAAGACAAGGCACCGTATCAGACATTCTTCCATGAATTTGGGCACCTTGTTGATTTTAATATGACAGGCGGTACGGCTCTTCAATCGCAGACCATGGAGCTAGGCACAACGGTTAAGAAAGAAGTTAGAAACACTCTCAATAGAATAAAACGAGAGAATGGCTATGCGAACGTACAACAAGCAAAGATACATCTGACTTATGATATTGCTGAGACGTATATTAGTAATCCTGCTGCTATGGGCGGCATATCAGACATTATCAATGGTGCAACAAATGGATCTTGTTGTGGTTCATTTACCATAGTGGACACAAGAGGACAGCGTGTGGAATATGGTCTACCTATACACAAGAAAGATTACTGGGAACGTTCTGGTGAATCTAATCTTTCAACAGAAACGTTCGCACACTTCTACGAAACCACAATGGCAAATCCTGAGGCACTTGAAACCTTGAAAAGATATCTACCTAAATCGTATGATGTATTTAAGCAAATCATTAAGGGGGTGTAATCATGGAGCGCGAGCGTTTAATAAGGATTCCAGAAGATAGAGAAGACTTGAAAATTGAAGGTGCGTTTCGTGGAATGTTCCCTGATTGCGAGTGGTGTTCGGAGGGCTGTGGTATTTCTCCAAAGACGGCTCTTGAGTTAATGAAAAAAAGTATATCCACTAAGCATGATTACCTCAGTGATAAACTACGTGAGGTGTGTCCTGATTACTCATCTAATGTTTTCTATGACTAGCCCATGAACGGCTTCACCATCATTGCTCGCTTGCCTTAATTTTGTGACAACACCTCCATCCTTATGCGTGGGGGTGTTTTTCATGGCTAGAGGAGAAATCAATCAGCATGGCGTTGATTTAGGCATGATTGCCAACAACACCAGAGGCCTTACTAGTGCTGATGTAGACGGATTGATAGAGATACGTGAGGACAATCGCGAGCAGATAGCTAATGCGATTAAATCAGCTATTGCCAAAGGTCTAGAAACTATAGGGCTTGTTGCCGAAGGATATGCTAAGGCTGATGTGCCAGTGGATACAGGCAGGCTTAGAAACTCAATTACGCATACCACAGATGACAAAGACGCCTACATTGGCACGAACGTTGAGTACGCACCATACGTTGAGTTTAACGAAAAACTTTCACACCCAAACGGTGGTAAAGCTCACTTCTTGCGTGACGCAGCAGCTGACCATGCATCTGAATACGCTCAAATCATGCGCGATGCCCTTGGTGAATAGAAACACCTTGTGACAGCTAATAGATACTCACCTTGCACATAAGACAGGGGCAAAGAAACGCCCCCTGGATGTTCCGAGGAACTGGAACAGCAAGGAGAGAGCATGGCACTAACACGCAAGATGCTAAAGGCTATGGGTATCGATGATGACAAGACAGATGAAATCATCGACGCTCACGCCGAGACCGTCTCAAGCCTAAAGAAGCAGGTTGATGACGCTCGCGCAAGCTCTGGCAATGCCGAGGCGCTGCAAAAGGAAGTCGATGAGCTAAAGGAACAGCTCAAGGCAGCAGGCACAGACGAGTACAAAGCAAAGTATGAGGATGAGCACAAAGCTTTTGAGGACTTCAAGGCAAACGTTGAGAAGGCGCAAAGCGATCGTGAGAAGGCCGCAGCTTACCGCAAGTTGCTTGAAGCTACAGGCGTAGGTGCAAAACAGCTTGATGCAGTATTGCGAGCGACAGATCTCTCCTCTATGGAGATGGAAGACGGCAAGTTTAAGGACGAGGACAAGCTTGCTGAGGCCATCAAATCTGATTGGGCTGCTTTCATCCCTGCAACTGGCACTCAAGGCGCAGACCCCGCAACGCCGCCTAATAACGGCAATGATTCTGAGCCCGATATTTCAAAGATGAGTGCTGGCGAGTATTTGAAATACAAGCACAACAACAAATAGGAGAAATCATGGCTAACACTATTCTTACCACCGAGGTTATCGCAGGCGAAGCACTTGATGTTTTGCGCAGCAATGCAGTACTTCCTAACCTCGTACATCGCAGCTTCGAGCCCGAGTTTGTGGCTGGTCGTGGCGACACCATCAACGCCCGCAAGCCCGCCACCTTTGTCGCTAAAGACTTTGCAGGCTCCATTGCAGTCCAAGATGTAACTGAGACCAAAGTCCCCGTTGTTATGAATGGCCATAAGGACGTTTCTATCAACGTTACGTCCAAAGAGCTGACCATGAACATTGAGGATTTCTCTGCGGAGATTTTGACTCCTGCCATGCAGGCGTTTGTTGATGCAATGGATGCCCAGCTTGTGAAAGACATGGTTGCAGGTGCAAAGAAGACCATTACCGCCGCATCTGCCGCAGTCACGCAGACAAACATTGTTGAGGCTCGCGCTGCCATCACAAAGGCTAAAGCACCTCTTGCTGACCGCTACTTTGTCTTTGGTACCGACATTGAGGCAGACCTGCTTAACACCGAGTTGTTCATCAATGCCGACAAGGTGGGCGACGATGGTACCGCTCTGCGTGAAGCTTCGCTTGGTCGCAAGTTTGGTATGGATTGCTACTGTGACCAGAACTGCGACGTGAAGGCCAACGAGTGCGACGGCCTGGTGTTCCACAAGAATGCTGTTGCTCTGGTTACCGCTCCTTTGGCAATTCCTCAGGGAGCCGCTAACGCAACCGTCTTCAACTATGAGGGCTTTGGCATTCGTGTTGTCTATGGCTACGACATGAAGACCAAGACTGACACTATTTCTTTGGACATGCTCTTCGGCACCAAGGTGCTTGACGGCAATCTCATTGCGGCCATTAAGCGCACCACTGCTTAGGAGATGTTATGAGCGTAGCTGCACAGGTGCTAGGAAGCATCAACAACTATTTTGAAACAACGCCTTATGCAGGCTTGTATCAAATTAAGGGTAGCAAGCTTGCATCTGTGCCAGGCGGCGCTACTGTCCTGCCAAAGCTTGAGCCACGCCAGTTCTATCTTGTGCGTGGCTCTGCCTTAAATGATGGCCTACATGAGGTGGGCGTAGATGACCTGCTTGATGAGGGTGTCTTTGCAGGCACAATTACACCCTGCGCGGTGCCTAAAGAGCTGCGTGACCTTTTTGCCGAGATTGAACAGTGGCAGGAGAAAAATAGCCAAACTGCTGGCGCTATGCAATCTGAGAGCTTTGACGGCTACTCATACTCGCTTGCTAAAGACCCTATAACAGGCGGCGCAGTGACGTGGCAAACCGCCTTTCGTAGCCAACTGAACAGGTGGAGGAAGCTATGACGGGGCTTTTAGCAAAGATGGCACAAAAGTGCACCCGTCTTACCCTCATTGAAGAAGATGACGGCTCAGGAGGCTGTATTTCGTCTTGGAAGCCATCTGGTGAGTTTATGGCCGCAGTAAGCGCTACTGGCGCCACAAACAAGCTAGAAATAGCTACGCGCCCTGATTCTCAGGCTAAATGTACGCTCACCTGTGACCCCGCAGTAAAGCTTGCCTTTCATGAGCGCGTAAAAACCTCAGATGGGCGGCTACTGCTCGTGGTGAGCGAAGCAAAAGACCGCCACACGCCAGCCTGTGCCAGCTTTCAGTTTGCCCGCTATGAGTGCGAGGAGGTCATAGATGCCTAGTCAAACGCAAGCGATTCATGCATGGCTCAAAGACGCGCTACGACTTCCGTGCTATGTCGAAGGAGACGCTCCCACCACGGCAAAGGTACCTTACGCGACTCACCGTATCCCTACGAGCTCGTTTGGTGATGTCAACTCTATTGAGGTTGATGTATGGCACATCAAGGGACACGCGGCAGAGGTCGACGCACTTTGCACGCGCCTTTATAGGGCTCTTGGGTACGGTGGGCAGATGGTCATCTGTGATGGTGGAGCGGTGCTATTACGGCGCGGCACTCCATTTTCGCAGCCCGTTGCAGATGACAAAGCAGAGCGTCGCTATATCAATGTTGACATTGAATATTTAACAGATTAGGAGATAACAATGAAGTACACACGTATTCCTGCTGATACGTTCAAGCAGCTTGCTATTAACGCTGGCCTTGTGCTGAACAAGTTTGATACCAAGACAGGAAAAGTAGACGAAGCAGACATCATGTTTGCTACCTCTGGTGGCTCTGAGTTTTCAGCAACGCCAAGCTTTACCGATTATGGCGATGACATTGACAATTGCCCCGCCAACATGATGGAGCTAAAGCGCATTGATTCATGGGAAGTCACCATGAAAGGTACCGCTCTTACAGCTACTACTACATCCTTGAAATCCATTGCTGGTGCCGCCGATGTTGATTCGGCAGACAGCACCAAGATTGTTCCTCGCAAGGATCTAAAGACGGAGGATTTCAAAGACATCTGGTGGGTTGGCGATTACGGCGCATCAGGCTTTATCGCAATTCACCTGCTCAATGCGCTTTCTACTGGTGGCCTTTCCATCAAATCCAAAGACAAAGGCAAAGGTGAGTTCTCGTTTGAGTACACCGCTCACACATCAATGACGGCTCAAGATACTGTTCCGTTTGAGATTTATCTTGCCTCTCAGGTCGCAGGCGCATAAGGAGATATGGATGAAGCTATCAGACATTCCCGCAGAACGCGCTTTTGACGTTTTGGCAGATGTAGCAGGGCCGCTATCTAACATTGCTGGTGATGAAGCGCTGCTCAAAGCTTTTCAGGGCATGCAGGCGGGGGAGACCAGCCCTGCTGTTGTTGCTAAGGTTGTAGGGCTTATTGCGCAGTCGCACAAAAACGACCTCAATGCTATTTTGGCTGCCACCGAAGGGCAGACGGTTGACGAATATCTTGCAGCTCGCAGCGCCGCGCGTGTCATTGTGGATGCGGTCGAGTTGCTTTCAGATGACCAGCTTGCAAGTTTTTTAGCTTCGCCCGCGACGGAACCCTCGGACTTAGCATAGGGGAGTATTCGGGGCCGCATCGCGTGGCCCCGTTTTTGGCTTACTGCAAATCACGCAGCCGAAGAGATACTCGTGCCTATGCGCTTAATGTCTATGTCGCGGAGACGATAAGAGCCATAGGCAACGGCAAGGCAATGTCAAAGCCTTGGGAAGAGTTTTGGGAAGAGTGCCAGGGCACGACGGCTCAGACGGACGACGCTACCTATGAGAGCGTGCTTTCTCACTTGAAAGAAAAGGGATTGGAGGTTGAGAGATGACCTTACTAGATCTCCTGATAAAAATAGGCGCAAAAGATGAAGCGTCCGATAAGGTTGTTGGCATTGGCGACAAAGTGATGGGCATGGTTGGCAATGCGGCCAAGCTTGCAGCTGGTGCTATGACGGGCATTGTTGCTGGCGTGGGCGCAATTGGTAGTTTGGCCCTTAAGTCATACTCTGATTTTGAGCAGCTACAAGGTGGCGTGGCCAAACTCTATGGCAACGCTGGCCAGACGCTAGAGCAGTACGCAGCAGCGACGGGTAAGGCCGCCGATGAGGTGCGCGGCACTTGGGAGCGCAACGAAGCAGCTCAAAAGACTGTCATGGAAAATGCTGCTAAGGCCTATGCAACTGCTGGTATGTCTGCAAATCAATACATGCAGCAGGCTACAAACTTCTCTGCTGCGTTAATTAATTCGCTTGGCGGGGATACGCAAAAAGCGGCCGAGCTGACAGATATAGCCATGCGTGCCATGAGCGACAACGTCAATACGTTTGGCAGCAACGCGGAAGACGTGCAGAACGCCATCCAGGGCATTTCCAAGCAGAACTACACGATGCTCGACAACCTCAAGCTTGGCTACGGCGGTACAAAAGCAGAGATGCAACGCCTTATCGACGATGCCAATGCATGGGGCGCTGCCAATGGCGAAGCGTCTAACCTATCAATTGACAGCTTCGCTGATTGCGTGACAGCTATTCAACAAGTACAAGAAGCGCAAGGCATAGCAGGAACCACTGCAAAAGAAGCAGCAGGCACCATCGAAGGCTCTGTCAACATGGCCAAAGCAGCATGGGAAAACTTGCTTGCTGGCCTTGGCAACGAAGATGCAGATTTAAGCCAGCTCACGCAGAATCTTATGGACGCGCTAGGTGCGGTGGCTGAAAATGTCATACCTCGTATTGCACAAATTGGTGAGGGTATGGTGCGGGCATTGCCCGCTGTGTTTGCCAAGGCAGGCGAGATACTTGCCCCGGCGCTGTCAGAAGCACTTGTTACAGCTTGGAATATTGCCGCAGGTGCTATTAGAGGGCTTGGTATCCCCTTACCAGACGTTGACACGTCTCAAATCATGAATGCATTTAATCAAGTAGTTGATTACGTCCAGAACACGCTTGTACCAGCGTTTCAGCCAATAGTAGATGCCGTTACAGGCACAATAGGCCAAATAGTTAGCGCTGCTGAACAGGAAATAGCCTATATCATGCCTCATATTGAAGGAGCAATAAATAAAATTGCGCCTTATGTAACCCCAGCTCTTGAGGCAATACAGTCGGCTATCGTTGCTTTAATGCCAGTCCTTGGCGGGATAATAAGCATTGGTATGGCTATTAACGCCGTTGTGATGGGTTTTGTGCTTGACGTTGGTGGCCAGCTCATCGCTTGGATATTGCAGCTTATAACTGACGTGGCCAATTTTGTTACAAGCGTGGTCACATTCTTTACAGTCGATATCCCTAACGCTTTTAACAGTGCTGTTGAAGCTGTCCAGCAGTTTTACAATAACATTATCAACTTCTTTACTGTTGAGATTCCTGCTGGCATTGCTGGCTTCTTTGCATTCTTAAGCCAGATTCCTGCGAACATAAACGCAGCGCTTAGCGCTGCTATTGCATTTGTATTGGGGTTTGCTGCTCAGTTTATTGCTAATGCGATAAACGCTGGCTCGGGCTTCTTGCAAAACATCGGGAGTTTTATTGGTCGTATTCCTGGTACTATATCTGGCTTTCTCATGGGTGCCATAAACGTTGTGTCTGGCTTTGTCGGCAGCCTCGCTACTCACGCCATGAACGCGGGGATGCGATTCTTAAGCGGTATCCAGAACGGCTTTAATAGCGCGATTTCGTTCGTCCGTGGTATTCCTAGCAGGATTTTAGGAGCCTTAGGCAATGTGGGCAGCCTGCTTACAAGCGCGGGCAAATCTATCATTGATGGCTTCTTGAATGGCCTTAAGTCCTCATTTGAGGGTGTGAAGAATTTTGTTGGCGGCATTGGCAGCTGGATTGCATCTCATAAAGGCCCCATTGAATATGACCGCAAGCTGCTCATCCCTAATGGTAAAGCGGTCATGCAATCTCTTCATACAGGTCTTGCAGCTGGCTTTACAAGCGATGTAATGCCGTATGTCTCCGATATGGCAGGACACATCCAAGGAGCGCTCACGCCGTCACCTATGAGCGTGGCCATGGATGCAGCTCTAGACGCTCAGGGCGCACAGGATAGCGCATATAGCGCTGCTACCGCACGTCTTGAAGAGACGCTCATACGCCTTTTTGAAACGCGGCTAGGGGCAATTATTGAAGCTAATGCACCTTACATGACCGTCCGCGAAGCAAGGAGAGTGCTTGCATGAGAAAAGTAATCTACATAACTGCAAGCGGTGAAGATTTTAGAGGAACAAAGTTTGACTTAACAGGCAAAACGGCTGTTGCATGGTCAAACGAGCTCCTTGGGTGGTCATGGAAAGCAGATGACAGCACGGGAGCCATTACGCGCAAAGCAAGAACGTATAAGCTTGCCGCCGTACTGCTTGACCTTAAAACACTCAATGAGATGTCTCGCTGGTTAGAGGCAGACGCTGATGCTGGCGTGCAGGGAAAGCTTATAGTTGATGGCTGGGAGCTACTTTGCACTGCAAGCGTCGCAGAAAGCAAGCGCATCGACACGGATATCGCGTCAGTGACTTTCACCTTTCACACCATAGACCCCACGTGGAGACGCATAATCAAGCATTCGTTTGTGCCTAATTCAACAGGTGAGAACGACGGTGCTTTATCTGGCCTCGATATGCCATTTGATTTTGAGTTTGATTTTGCGGGCTCTGCTAGGTCTTCTGCGATGGAATCACTAGAGCTGAGCGTGAAAAGCGTTGCTCGTATTACATTTTTCGGTGCTTGCTCGAATCCTTATGTACGCATTAGTTCACCAGACGGGGCGCTAAACAATGTCTACGGCGTAAACGCTGAGGTTGATTTTGGTGAGCGAGTGATAATTGACCCACTAGGCAGGAAGACGGTGGGCGGTTCGGTCTACAAGATTGATGCCTCTGGCAGAAAGACTAACCTCTACAACAACCGTATGCGCGGCATTGAAGGCAGTGGCTCTTACGTCTTTGAAAGCTTGCCTCCATGCAGTCTTTTTGTCTCTTGGCCACAAAGCTTTGGTGTTGACATTGAGACCATTGAGGAGCGCGGGAGTCTGCCATGGAACTGACGTTTACTGATGCAAATCTTCGCGACATAGGGCTCATTGAACCCTATGATGGCGATTTCGCATGGGGAAATAACGAGAACGACTTTTCGATAGATGTAGCAGGTGATAACGTCCCCGAGGTCGGAGCAATGATTTACGCTGAGGGGAGTGATCTCGGCGGCATTGTCACGGGCTACAAATCAGACGTCGGTGCAGAAGCATTTACTATCATAGGTCATACGTGGACAGGAGTCCTCAATAGGCGCGTCATCTCACCTGATAAGGGGCAGGCATACCTCACACTCAAAGGTGATGTGACTGATTGTGTCGCACAGCTAATCACACGCGCCAGAATGGAAGAGCTTTTTAGCGTCAACCCCGCGCGAGTCGGGATTAACGTCACGCATACCTTTACAGGCTCACAATCAGACGAACAGCAAGGTACGGGGCGCTATATGGGTGCATGGGCTGCTATGTGGCAGTTATTACTTGCGACAAATTGCAAGGCTCGCTTTTTATGGTCTGACAAGCTTAAACGAGTAGTAATTGATGTTATGGAGCGCAAAGCCTACACCGATAACGAAAGTCAAATGGTAGGCGTGGCCATGGTTGGTATTAGCACGCAAAAGACCACTAATCACCTTATCTGTCTTGGCAAGGGTGAAGGCGCAGCTCGTGAAGTGGTGCATCTCTACGCAAACGCTCAAGGCAAGATAAGCCAAACACAGACTATTAGAGGCATTGATGAAATTGCTGAGACGTACAGCCAGTCCTCATCTGAGGGGCAAGAGCTTATCAAGAACGGCACCAAGCATCTCAATGACCTCTGGAAGAAATCACAGCAAGTAAGCATTAAGAGCGATTCAACAACGGCACAGCCCTTTGACCTTGGAGACATTATCGGAGGCACTGACCCACGCTCTAAGGTCAGCGCCCAAGCAGTTGTGACAAAGAAAGTAGCATCTTTTAAGCAAGGCCAAATGACCTATTCATACACATCAACCGTAAGGGGGTAAGAATGGCGATACAAGAAGGCTACAGCCGCTACGCTTGCGATGTGCAATCATGCAGGAGCGCCACTTATGCGCTACCTGAGACAGACGAAGCTGACAGCTACGTGATACGCCGCCGCATTGATGCATCAGGAGTTGAGCGTAAGCTGCTCCTTTGCCCGAGTCACGCGGCGGTTTATACCGAGATCGTAAAAGCGTGTGACGAGTTGTACACCGCATTTGAGCGGACTGGCAAGGTGCAAATCATAACTAAGGCTGACCTTGATGCAGCCAATGCAGCACTTGCTGAAATGACGGCCAAGTACGAGGAGCGCCGAGATGCCGCAAAGTGGTGGAGTGACAAGCATGCTGCCCTACAAGTAGAATTTGACGCTTATAAAAAGACGCATCCTGACACATCTGTAGAGGGTGGTGCATGATGTCTATTGAGCTTGTAACGGGGCGAGCAGGACAGCCTCATGTCTCTTCTGATGATGTGGCTGGGCTTTTGAGAGCCGCTATGGGGGCTGGCTCATATGTCCTTGGTGCATCGCTGCCAAAAATTAGCATGTCAGATGCTAATACCTGTACTATTTCACCTGCCGAGCTGCTGCTCAGCGGCCGCCATGTAAAGCTTGCGGGCGCAAATAGCGTCACGATAGAGAGTGGCGGACAGGCAATGTATCGCATAGATTATATTTGTGTGCGCTATAGGCGTGATATCTCGCTCGGCATCGAAAGTGCCGAATTGGTAGAGATTAAGGGAGGGCCAGCGGCAAGCAAGGATGAAGCAACTGCACCCAATATCCCTCTAGCGCCAGAGATTAACGCTACATCACAGCAGGTGGATGTGCCTATCATTCAGGTTGATGTTGACAATCTTGCACCCAGTGCTGCATGGCTGTTGCCATTGGGTTCTATACCGACATTCGTATTTGCCACTATGGCTGAGTTCCAAGCAGCGCAAATCACGTCACGTGCAATTGCCTTTGTCTTATCAGGCACAAACGGGAGCTTAGAAATTTACTTAGAAGACGGGAGGGGCTAAATATGACTAATTTGTCTTTACCCTTGCGTGGGGGTGGTGCCGCATGAGTGCCACCCGTATCTTTCCACCCAATCACTTAGACCCTGTCGTGCTTTTTGACAATCCTAACGCGTCTTACAGAGATGCAACTCCGCTAAATGACAGCCTGGCCAATTACAGCGACATCCTTATTGATTTTTGTACAGTTGGCGGCTTGAGTAGCAGTACAAGGGTGCACAACCCCGACGGTAAGACCGTACCGCTGTCTACGGTGATCGTAGGTTCAAACAAAAAGCTTTATACAAGAGCGAAGGCGGTGGTACTTAGGGGCAATCGTATTAGTACCTTCAAAGACTCTGGAGGGTGGGTCACGGGCAGCGCGGCCAATATTGATGTCTCAACAGATGACTCCGTCGCTATTACGCGTGTTGTTGGGTGGCGAAAGTAGACCACCACAAGAACTAAAACGTATCAACAAAGCAGCTCGAAAGGGCTGCTTTTTTATGCCCGCGTGACACGTGGCTTATCTTGCGCACAGCAAGGGGAGGTGACTTATGGACAGCTTTACCTATGAGCAATTGATTGCCCTAGGCGGCATCATGCTGTCAGTGCTTACGGTAATGCTCACTTTTCGCCGCGACACCGTGGCAGGCAAGGAGCGTGAGCACGCTCGCAGCGCTGAGCAGCAGCTCGTCAAGGACCAGCTAAGCACAATCGCTGACATGGCACGTGAGACGCGCGATACCGTGCGCGAGATGAGTAAACAGCTCTCAGACCATTCGCGCGAAATTGCGCGCATAGAGCAAAGGCTCGATGACCACGCGCGACGACTTAGCGCGGCGGAAGACAAGCTCGACCTTCTGCCGCGCTGGCACACGGCAAAAGTTCAAGATAAAAAGGAAGGTAAATCATGTTAGTAAATCTAAAAGTTCGTATTGCAAATCGAAATTTTTGGCTCACGCTTATTCCCGCGGTGCTTTTGCTCGCGCAGGTCGTGGCAGCACCTTTTGGCTACAAATTTGAAATTGAGGGGATAAACAGCCAGCTCATTGCTATTGTCAACGCGCTTTTTGCAGTGCTTGCGATTCTGGGCGTGGTCAATGACCCCACTACAGAGGGCTTTTCAGATTCTGCTCTTGCGATGACTTATGACTTGCCTAAGCCTAAGCACATAGGCGATGAGGAATAGTGGGGCCGTATCACCAAGATGAGCGCGATATGGCCGCGGGTCTGGGCTGCTTGCTCATTATCGGCAGCGCAGTTTTTGCTCTCGTGGTTGTCGCAGTGCTCATCGCTATTTGGGGAGTTTAGATATGTTCATTCATAAGCATCACGGGACGCTCAATATCGTCCCGCGCACAACTTCTGTGCGCTACATCGTTGTGCATTACACGGGCAGCGGCACGAGCAAAGCAGGCTCGGCAAAGGCTAATTGCATCTACTTCTCAAGAGGATATCGTGCGGCCTCTGCCCACTATTTTATTGACGATGGGGGTATCTGGGAGTACGCCGACCCGTCCAAGTTTGCCACGTGGCACGTGGGAGACGGTCGAGGGCGCTACGGAATCACCAATCAAAATTCAATCGGTGTTGAGGTCTGCAATAACGGCGGGCCTTACACACAGACTGAAATTGGCTACCTCACAGCACTGGTACAGCAGCTCATGGGCAAGTTCGGGGTTCCTGCATCGCGCGTCGTGCGCCACTACGATGCATCGCGCAAGGCGTGCCCTTATCCCTATGCGCCAAATGGCGAAGATCCTACTGGTGCTAAGTGGCAGGCTTTACATAAGGTCATTACAGGTGGAAAGCCCGCAGCTAAGCCTCAGACCAAACCAGCGCCCAAAGCCAAGGCTGCAAAGCTCGATGTGGATGGTTACTTCGGCCCTGCTACTATCAAGGCCTTGCAGCGCTATCTCGGTACACCCGCAGACGGCGTTATCTCATCACAGTACGCGCCAAACAAGCGGTATGTCCCTTCCGCTACGGTGGGCTGGGAGTGGTCATATAGCGCAAAGGGTTCGCTTTGCGTTAAAGCATTGCAGCGTAAGACAGGAGTCTTTGCAGATGGCATCTGGGGCAAAGGTACATCTCGTGCCGTGCAAAGATGGCTGGGTGTTGATGCTGATGGCTACTTTGGCCCACAAAGCGCTCGTGCTTTGCAGCGCAGGTTGAATAGCTCTGACAAGCTCTGACAAGCTCTGACAAGCTCTGACAAACCCTGACAAGCTCTGACAAATAACGCAATACCCCTCTCGCATTGCGCGGGAGGGGTCTTTTTTTGTGTTTCAGAAAACGGCTTTTGTGTCACACAAATACGTTTGTTTGCCATACGTGGGAAACAAATCTTGTTAAAATAGATGTGCGCACGTGCAAACCGTGGATAAGCGGGGTTCCCGATGGGGAGTAGGCACCAAGGCTTAGAATTCCCCGCCCACGGCCTTAAAAACGCCCGCTAGGAGTACACGCCCCTAACAACTGGGAACGCTAAAACTAGCGAGATTACATCCTCAGCGCATCACCTATCACGCCAGCTGCCGCCCGCTTCGCATCAGGGTCAGCGCTCGCATACACATTGAGCGTCATTGCCGCATTCGCATGTCCAAGAATGCTCGATACGGTCTTGATATCCACCCCAGACGCTACCGCCACCGTCGCGAAGGTGTGTCGCAGCCCGTGGAAGTTCACGCGCTTGCCCTCTGTGCCAATTAAGTTCAGTTCACGCGATACCACAGCCCACCCGCGTGAGATGTGGTTAGGCAGCGCGTAGCCATCAGGCGCACCAAGCACATACTCGCTCGGCTTTACATGCAGAGGTGCTACTTCTTCGCACTGTTTTGCCTTCCAGCGCTTGAGCAAATCGAGCAAGCAATCATCTAGAGGGACATCACGTTGATGCCCTGTCTTTGGTGGTTTTTCATACGCTATTCCGCCCTCATATCCGATAGCACGACGCACCCACAGCACGCGTTTGTCAGGCTCTATATCGTCCCATTTAAGGCCGCAGCATTCGCCAAGGCGTAATCCTCCATGTAGCGCCAAAGTCGCCGCCATTCGCAGCCTAGTTAACTCTCCTGTGGTAATCCAATCCTGTATCCTCGCACGCCCACTAGCATCTAATGAGTTGGGTCGGGGAGTGGTAAGCTTTGGCCGCCTTAGTCCACGGAACGGGTTGGCCAACAGTTCACCATTAGCGATAGCAAGCTCAATTGCACGAGACGCAACGCCTATAGTCTTTTTTATCGTAGATGGCGAAAATCCCGCCTCGGTTAGCTCTATAACCCAAGCTTGAGCGGCGGCGCGTCTAATATCAACCATAGGTATATCAGCGAGGGCATAACACGCAATCCTTCGCGCGATCGTCTCATATCCACTAATTGTGGAGCGCTCTATATTGCCAGCAGCACGCTCAATCTCTAGCCATTCCTCGACGAGCTGCCCCAGCGTTTGAGTGCTTGATGCGACCTGCGTCGCCTCAACCTCACGCCGCCAATCCTGTAGCTCAATCCTTGCAAGGGCTTTGGTCTTGCCTCTGCATGCCTTTGTTTTACGCTTCCATTTGCCGCTCTCGTCGTCTTTCCAGCGCAGTGCCGCATACCACTTCCCATGTTGGCGGAATAAAGACTCACTATCAATCTTCATCTGTGTCACTCCCTTGTCACTTAGTGACAAAAACCCATTTCCAATAGTTCACAGGCGTTCGTAATAGTACACATGTTCTAATAGATATTAGGCTATTTACTTCCAGAAACTAACATATGTTCGTAAAAAGGTATGATTCTTGACCGCTCTGAAAATCCCCGTGTCAGGGGTTCGATTCCCTTCCCCGCCACCATGAATTTTTGTTGAAGTGCCCCTGTTTACCTGCACATTTGCAGGAGCAGGGGCACTTCTTTTGTGTTTAATTACATAAACTGTTTCAAACTGTCTACCAGCTGTTTTATTTTGTCGGGTCAAATTATGGGTCACAAACACATAGGACTAGTCTACGAACTTATCAAAGTCATCAACCACATCCTCAGCTTTGTAGCGCATGTATCTTGCAGCCGTCGTGTTAATTGTCGTGTGCCCAAGATAGTGTGAGACCTTACGTATTTCCATACCAGTCATAAGGCAAGATGTGGCAAAGCTGTGGCGTAAGTTGAGCATCGTAACATAGGGCAAGTCATGTTTGCATAGGTATGGCAACCATCTGTCCGTTGCTGTTCGTGGGTTTGCGCGATCTCCTTTGTAATTGACACAGACTACTCTCGCAGGCTTCCCACGCTTGATATAGAGCTCATGCAGCCATTCAGTGCTTTTCTTGCGCAAAGGGATATAGCGGTCACTCATCTTTGTTTTTGGTGGCATGAGCTTGTGTCCATCGTGCTCTCGGACGTAGGTGCGCTGTACATGGACTAGGCGGCACTCAAAGTCGATATTATCCCGATCAAGACCAAAGATTTCATCCTTACGAAGCCCCAGAGACAAGCCAAGCACGGCAATCGTCCGAAAGAAGTCATTATCAATCAGTGCTATAAACCCATCATGCTCTTCAAAGCTTGTAAGTCAGTCGCCATTGTGATGGGACACCCTGACGGCTACCGAAAAAGCAAAGTACAAAGGTAAAAAAGAATGAAGTCTGCACCAGGACAATTTGTTGAATACCCAGGCTCTCCGAAATCTATTCTTGTTGATGTAAGCCTGTCACCTCAACACGAATCGGAATACATGAGAATTGGTGAGGGCTTCGTAAAGAGCGGTACAGTTGATGCGTTCGAAGTAATCCACAGAAAGCATTAGCGACGCCCGGTGCCCCGACTTCTCGCCCGGGTCGCTGCGTCGCTACTTTAAATATACCGCATTCTAATAGAACATAAACGTGGTATGGCAGAACTGGCATATGGAGGCATGGTCAGAACGAAGCGTATCTACTTGATCATAATGGAAAGCTAACGAGAGTTCTTCCCGAACCGCCGCACAAATAAAGCGGAGGCCGTCTCGCAATGGCGTGACAGCGCATCCGCTATGCATAATATACCCCATTTCAATTGATTATTTTCATTCCTCGACCTAGGTAAGTCGTAAAACTGCTCAATCTTGGAATTTTGCCCTCGCCGCATGGTGGGGGCTTTTTCATGCTGATAAATCCCGCACGGGAGGATCGGCATCAAGTCCCTGCACAGGGAGAAACGGAGTCAAATATGGCTGGCGAAGAGCTTGAACTTGAAAACTCAGAAAATGAAGCGCAAAAAGCTAGGACTGATTGGAAAGCTCTTGCTCGCAAGTGGGAAAACCGAGCAAAGGAAAATGCTGAGAAGGCCAAGGCTTTTGACGAGAATCAAACGAAGTTTACTGAACTTTTTGAGCGCGCAGGGAAAGTAGAAAGTGAGCTTGCCGCTGCTCGCGTTCAAGCTGAGAGAACCGCTCTTCTTAATAAGATTGCATCTGAAACAGGCATCCCTGCTCATTTTATCCAGGGAGAAAGTGAAGATGAAATGCGCACATTTGCTAAGGAGATGTCTAAGTGACATAGGCCTGCTGCTCCAAAGATTGCTCATGCTGGCAAGTTTGACGCAGATGCTGACGATGTGGACGTTGCAAAGAAGAAGCTCGCTCAGCAGATGTTTGGCAATTAAGACGCGATAAGGCAGTTCGTTGGTACTCACTGGGCTGATGGTAAGAGCTATTCAGAGACCATCTGGGGCAATACCGATAAGCTTGCAACTTATGTACAGCAGGATATGGCCAAGGCTTTAGCACGTGGCGTGAGCTATGAGCAGATGACCTCAGAGCTACACAAGCGCTTTGTTGATGTTTCAGAAGCAAACATCATGCGCCTTGTGCAAACAGAAGGTACCTATGTTGCACGTGCTGCACAGGCAGCAGGGCTTAAGCGCGAGGGCTTCGATTCGTACTACATCAACCCTGTAGGGGATGAGCGCACCTGTGAGGTCTGTGGAGATGTTGGCAAGCATAGCTATGATGAGATTTATCGCTTTGATGATGCCGTAGTAGGGCAGAACTTCCCACCCTTGCATCCTCGCTGCCGCTGCCAGATTGCACCTGCTGTTTCTGATTGGGATGCATGGCAAAAGCAACAGATTGACAGACATAGAGCGGAAACGACCAAAAGAAATATTTCTGGGCATAAAGTATCTTCTGGTGAACACAAAGTGTCGATTGGTAGGTATACCCGGCGCTTCGGGAAGCCTGAAGTAGCAGCATTTAATTTTAATGGCAAGGCAATATGGGAGGGCATCGGAGATGTAGGAGGCGTTGAACTTCCAGAAAAAGAAGAGCTTGTTCGCCTGATGCGCGAGAAAAATATAGATGCATCTTTGAGTGATCTTGAATTGACTCACACACATACAACTCGTGTTGGGGGAACCTTGAGTGTTGAAGATGTTACGGTATTAGTTGATTATGGGATTAAATCAAACTCAGCTACTGAGACTCAAGGCGAAAAGAGATGTTTTGTTCTTGAGAGAACAAGTAAAGCTAATAAAAAGCTCTCTAACGACTTTCTTAATGATTACAAGATTTTCTCCGATAAAACATGGGACGATATGTCCTTTGAGTATTGGGAGAAGAACTGTAAGCCACTTGGAATCCCGCTGTATAACACTGATACGACAGATGTCGAGAAGGCGTTTAAGAGCAAACAACATGAGTGGCTTATAAGAAATGCACAACGATATGGGTATAATTACTATGTCAAGTAAGTGCGACTTTCAGGAGGTGCGACATGGAGACAATTTCGGATATATTGGACAAGTATCGCATCCCAGGGCGGCTTGACTATGACAGTGTAAAGATGCGCTTTGTAAGGCTATATGCTTCGGCTGCTTCTGGTCGTAAGCCAGTTGAAGATATAAAATTGATGATTGGTAAAGCTCCGATGGATAAGTACTTGTTGCCAGAGGACTATGAGAACTGGAAACGTCTTACAGCGTAGGCTAGTAATTAAGTAACTATGCTTAAGCCACTCCGAAGAGTGGCTTTTTTCATATCAAGATGGGTAGAATTATTACAGTAGGCTAAAAATCTTACAACAGAGTCTGATGAAGTAGAAATAATGGCTTATAGGTGGCTGCGTGGTGAGAATAGGGGGGTGAGATGGTTCAAAGTGACAGAGATGTAGATAAGGCTCAGAAACAATTACTAGATTTTGGATATGTCGAATGGGGCGCAGATGACCGAGGCCCCGTGCTTGACCCATCGAAACCCTTTATGGGCATGTCCGAACGTGCTTATAAACTCTCTACTGAACATTGGCCTACCCCGTCACACAGCTATGCCAAAGACAAGTAAGTGTTATTGAAGATAGCTACAGAGTGAAATTTATGCTTACGAAGTCGAGATTAATCCTGCTAAAAGAAAAGGCAATGATAAACTTATTTTAGATTTACAGAAGTTTCTTTCTGAAGAGATTAAAAGATTGTCTGGTGGTGAAAGCGATGGGTAACACAACAAAAAGAAAAAGCCTTCAGGAGCTTTTAGCGCTGCTTAGCTCAGGTGACCCGAGTGATGCTTTGACCGCTGTTGTATTTTCATTAGGACAAAAAGAATTCTCTCCAGAATTAAAGAATCCAATAGCAAAGCTGACTAGCTATAAGAAACCTACTTTTTTTGGTGCGCCTTTAGGCGAGTTTGCTAAGCTCTATCTTGAAACTGCTGGATACGAGAAACACCAAAAGATTAGCTCATTAACAAGGGGTTATGAGAAGATTATTGGGACTTTTTAATTGTCAAACTATAAGTTAATAAGCCACTCTTCGGGGTGGCTTTTTTCATGCCGAAAGAAGGCGTATGAAAGTCACTATCTGGCACGCTAGTTGGTGCAGCCCGTGCAAGGGTACGCTACAAACACTCGTGCCGCTTCTGGATGACGAGGCTATACCTTATGACCTCATTGATGTTGATTGGCATCCTTGCGCAGCACAGAGCAGAAGCGTTGATTACCTTCCGACGATTACCGTTGATGATGGAGAACAAGAAATATTTCGTTGCAGGGGGCTTCCCAGCGAGGAAGCAATACAAGCGATTCTTGACATGTTTGAAGACTAAGCCGTTCGGGAGAGCGGCTTTTTTCTTAGACCAAGCGTTGATGTCTTTAAAAGCTACGGAGAGGTTAGCGGCTGACCTTAAACAGCTGGATTAGAAGGGATACACAATGGACGAGCAAACCAAGCAGGATGAGCAGAAGCTTGATAGTACGCCAGAAGGTGAGCAGATCAAGCAGGAGTCTAAACAAGAGCCTAAGAGCGACCTTAAGTACACCAATGCTGATGTAGACAAAATCATTGAGCGTAAATTTGCTAAGTGGCAGAAAACAGCTTTTGTGTCCCACAAATACTTTTGTGGGACACGTGTGGCTGTCTAATCTTTCTTGCGCTCCATATCCTCGCGGATAAGATTGCGCAAATACTCAGCTTTCTTTGGCTGGGTCTGTAAGTACTCATACAAATTATGATCTGCTGGGAAGAACTTAACTGTAAAAGTCTTCACGCTCTTTTTCCGATAGTTGTCTGTAGCTCTAAGCTGTGCTTCTGTTGCCATGATATACTCCTGTCTAAGAAAGTCATGAGACCTCTCCAGCCCCGAAGGGGCTAGTTTGGTGTCACCGTTTAGAGGAATCTAAGCTTGACGGTGGACGTAATTCTAATCCGCCAGATTCTGAAACTTACGCTCATGACGTTCTCCTTTCTGCTTCTTGAAAGGCCTTATTGCCTTTTGTTGGTTATATATATGGGGAATACTCTATAATTACATTATATAGGGTATTCATCGTATAGTGGACATAATACAAGGTCAGGGCTTTGGCTCTGACCTTTTTTCTTCTCCAAGTGACACGGAGTGACAGAAAAGTGACAAAAGCTTTTATACCTCTCTACCTAACTCTTTGTCAGCGATTGTCAAATTGCTATAGTCCTATTTCCTCTCTTTGCTTGCCTGAAACTATATAGCCGCTTGCAATTTCCATCATTGAGTTTGTGTGTGCTATCGATGTCCCACAAAAAAATTTGTGGGACACAAATGGGGTATAAAATTTGAGCTTGTTCGGTAATGTGAAGAAGAGTGAGATGAAAGCAAGAACTGACTGCAAAGATGGTAGAGAACTCTCATAAGGTCGCCTTGCCAACAGGAATTGAGGAGGCTGCTTTGTGAGATATTATAAAGAGTATGACGCTCCTATATATATTCATGAGATTTCAGGCAGCCTCTTTAGATACGACTCGCTACAAAAAAGTGGCTTGAGGATACAGATCTAGCTGATATGTGGGTAGGCGAGCGTTGGGTTGATGAAATAACCGAGCAGGAGGCTTTAGATGGCATTGCAGCAAGAGAAAATTGCGCAGCAAATAGCAACTAGAGCGCACGCTGGACAGGTAGATAAAGCAGGAAAGCCCTATATTGAGCACCCTGCTTATGTGGCCGCTCATGTGAGTGGTGATAACGCTAAGGCAGTTGCATGGTTGCATGACGCACTTGAAGATACTGATATCACGTCTGATGACCTTTATGCCGCAGGCCTTTGTACAGATGTGGTAGATGCTGTTAAGGTTCTTACTCATCAGAAAGGCGTGCCATATTTTGAATATGTCGAACAAGTTGCCACTAACAAACTCGCAACCATGATTAAGATCACTGACTTAAAACACAATATGAAACTTGAACGGCTTTCCGAGATTTCGCATAAGGACCTAGAGCGGGTTGACAAATATGAGACTGCGTTAGATTTCTTGCTGTCAAGTTTTTAGGTACTCCTATTGCTTGTGTTGAACTGTAAAAACAAGAATGCAAGGAGTAAATATGCTGATCGCAGCACAAGTCCATCGCAATACGGCAAGGTGAGTAGCAAAGAGTTTTTTGCTAAGATTTTTGCAAGTATGACTCGCGGAAAGCCAAATGCACATGGTCGAGCGCTCAACGAATGTCTAAAGAAAAACAAATTTAAGAAGGGATAGCCATGTTTACACCAGAAGGCGAAGCGGAATACAAAAAATGGGAAAAGTGGATATCGGACGATGATTTTCAGTTTAGTCCTGATTTTATGCCAACTGAAGAAACTCCTGTAGAAGCGATTGAGTATTACAAAGAAATGGTGTCTGGGCTATTTCCGATGATTGATTTTGACTCTCCAGAGTTTGAATGGCCTACGGGGATAGGTATCAATGTGTAAACATGGGGCAGGCTATGAAATTAGTGCCTTGCAGTTCGAGAAACTCTGAGCCGTCCTTTGGGCGGCTTTTTATTAGCAACCGAACAGAGAGTAGGGTGGAGCTTATTGGGTGGACGTGGTTCATCGAGCAGCATAAGTAAGTACGGTAATCGCTATGGCACGCGATACCACCTCTTGCCATTTGCTTTTGCAATCGTGTGGGCGCATATAACTTTCAAGGGTATATGATATTTCCTGACACGTACGACGGAAAGCCGACTTGGCACAAGCCTATATTGCATCACAAGCAAATAGATGGTTCGTCTTTCGGCCCCCATAAGCACAGACGGTTCATCGTTCGAGTTTCCTCAAATTGTGACCTGCGGTTTTGTGGATGGAAAGACCGACGGATAAACCATCTTTAGTTTGAGATGTCGGCGGATGAACCATCTGCCGTTTGAGACGTCGACACTCGAGCCATCTGTAGGAGGGGTAGGAGACGCCGAGAGTTTGTCTGTAGGAAAATATGTCCTAGACGGCCTAGTCAGCGTTCGTGAGAAAGAAGTCAAGCATAGCATCATTGGTCTCAAGGCTTTCTTTTTGATCCCAGAAGCCGATGTTAAAGACGTGTCCTAATACCTTGTCAGATTTGTTATCCCAGATAAGCGTCTTGTACTGGCAGCCATTGTTTTTCAGCAGTTCAAGCAAAGCTTGTGTTTGAAATTTCAGACTGTCGCCTGCTGAACCTATTACTAGCACGGGTGGTAGCGTGGCGCCTGGCAATACCTCGCTTATGCTCATGTAAGGGGCCCAAGGAGCATTCTCGCCCTGCTTGCCTAAAAACATCTGACGCATTTCTACATCAGCACGGGTGCCAAATAGACCTGGTGCATAATAGGGCGCCAGATTTGTCACAGGGCAGCTTACCGCGAGCGCCTTAAAGTTGAGTGGCAGCCCAGTCGTACCATATATCTGCTGTAACTCTGTTTTGCTCCCAATGCATAATGCCAACATGCTCAAATGGGCCCCAGCAGAATCTCCTGTAATAAAGCAGTGCTGCAAATCCAACAACTCCTCTGAGGCATGTTGTGCCAGCCACCCAAAGGCCGCCCACAAATCTTGGATCATGCCTGCCAAATCAACTTCAGGCAGCAAGCGATAGCATATATTGACTACCGCAAAACCCTGTGATGCGAGGTACTCGCAGTAATTGCGATTAACCAGCAGGTCGCCATACATATGACCGCCACCATGAATGTCAACAATCACAGGCAGCGTTATCTGCCCCGCGTTGCTCTTAGGGCGAGAAATACTTAATACATGCAAGGGATTACCGTCATTGAGATAGGCAATAGGCCTGCTTGTTTCGACATCTGGTACACGCTTCTGTGTTTCAATGCGCTTTTGGTCAGCGTCTTCTATATGCTTCCACAAACGAGTGAGTGTCGATTCCATGCGACATCAGCTCCAATAGCTTCAAATTCTCTTATCACTCGACAGTATAGGAACTCTATGCTTCCGATGCCCTTATAATGCAGTCAAGAAGATTTGAATGTATTTGTTAGATGTAGGCTGTAGCTAAACTAGTTTTGATGTGGCCTAACTCAAATAAGAGGAGCTTTTTGTATGCTGAATAATAAAACTACCCCACGCAGTTCCCTAGAGCTGCTCACTCTTTCAAGAAGGACATTTTTGGCAAGTATTGCCGCAGGCAGCCTTGCTTCCTTGACTGCATTAACTGCCTGTTCCTCTCAAGATTCAACCGTCACATCCAGCGGCTCTGCCCACACTGAGCAAGGCTCCACTACCTCAACCCAAATAAAAACCGATCCTCTTGCAGGTACTGCTCAAGACAAAAATGCAAGCACTATTACCGCGGTTGCTCCTGATGATGAATTTGGTCGTGGAACCCATCATGCCACGCTTATCATCAAGGATTACGGAACAATCCAGCTTGTTTTAGATGCAGATTCTGCACCTATTACCGTTAGCAACTTCTGTCGTTTGGCAAAGGATGGCTTCTACAACGGCCTTACCTTCCATCGCATTATCGAGGATTTTATGATGCAAGGCGGTGACCCCAAGGGCGACGGAACTGGCGGTGCTGACCGCACAATCAAAGGAGAGTTTAGTGCTAATGGGATTGACAACAAGCTCCTGTTAACGCGCGGTACTATCGCGATGGCGCGCGCCCAAGACAACGATTCTGCCTCATCGCAATTCTTTATTATGCAAAGCTATCAGGAGTCTCTTGATGGGCAGTATGCTGCCTTTGGCCATGTTACTGATGGCATGGATGTTGTCGACGAGATTTGCAAACAAGCAAAACCTACAGATAGCAACGGTTCTATTGCCAAAGATGATCAGCCAGTTATCGAAAAGCTTGAGATTGATGATTAGGACTGCATAGCATCGCGTCTGGTTATCTAGTCATCTCTAGCTAAAAATTACTTTAAACTCGCTTTCATCCTGACGAAGAGGGATATCTTCCTTTTCGTCGATAACATAATCGATTTGAAAATGGCGATACTGTTGGTTAAAGAGGGTAAGGAAGCGCGCAATGCGTTCGGAGTTGCCCTGTAGTTCCATCGTGACCGAGCCGTCCCATTCGTTGCGTATCCAACCACATAGCCCCAAATCGTTAGCACAGTTACGTGCGTTCCAACGAAAGCCAACTCCTTGTACTTGTCCACGAAAAACAAAATGTACACGTCGTAGCGTTGCTGTGTCAGCGTCTCCAAGGTCTGCTTGTTTGTGTATATCTGAGCGTGCAGTATCTACATCAGCAGTCTCTTGGACTTCATTTTGTTGCATTCCATTTGCGCGTTTGAACCACTTCAGCATAGGAAGCCCCTTACACGCCATGTAGGTCTCTCGTGAAAACTCATTCTCCGTCTACAATAGACGAATTAGGACGCAAAATTGTGCAAACTATAAGGTATCAAATGCGCAATTCGATAAGTTTTGGCTTTGGGGAGGCAACAATGGGTGTAAGCAGGAGGACATTCCTTGGAGTGGCATCGGCTGCAACTATGGCAGGTCTTAGCGCCTGCGCCCAGCCCAATTTTTCTTGGTTTATCAATAAGGATGAAGACAAGCAAAACAATCCAAAGACTTCTCAAGGTTCTGTTGCCGCTGAAATTGATCTCAAAGAGTTTGCAGCGCTTGAGCTTGATATGGGTGCATGGAGCTACGACACGACATTTGACTGCTATTACCAGCTTGGCGTGCCTTATTGTTTGCATCCTGCAACTGAAGCTTATGAGTCTCTTGCGATTTTTGTCCCCGGTCCATATTTTGAAGGCAAGAAACGCCTTAATGGGAGCTACGAATGCACACTGCTGCCTGATGCAAAGATTGCCTCTTTTACCGCAGCTACCGCTCCCATTATGATGCCACTCAACTCTGCACGTTTTGAGGCTCAAGCATGCCCGACAGGCTTTTCTTATACCGGTCTTACGCGCTATCTATCGGCAGGTCTTATTTATGTTTATGCTGGTTTCCGGGGCCGTTCAGCAATAGCACAAAGCAATACTTCTGAGCTTATTGCAGGTGGCTCCCCATGGCCTGTAGTCGATCTCAAAGCAGCAATACGTTATTTGCGCTACAACAAAGATCTTTTGCCAGGCAACACAAATCGAATCTTTGCCTTCGGTTTTGGCGGTGGTGGTGGCATTGCCGCTTGCCTTGGCAGCTCGGGTGATTCTTCTGAGTTTGAGCCTTATCTCACACAAATTGGTGCCGCAATGCATGATGGAAAAGAGGGTAAGGCTCTTTCTGATGCCATCCAAGGTGTTGGTGCATGGTGTCCTATCACAGCGCTTGATGCTGCCGACGCATCTTACGAATGGATGATGGGTCAGTTCTCACATGAAGGCGCTCGTGCAGAGGGAAGCTTTGGTCAAGCGCTCTCGACAGATCTTGCCACCGCGTATGGTAAGTATGTCAATAAGCTAGGTCTGCTTGATGAAGAAGGTAAACCGCTCAGTTTGGATGCAGCTGAAGACGGTTCGCTCATCTCGGGTACTTACTACGACTACCTGTTAGGTTTGGTAGAAGCTGCCGCAAGCAAGTTCTTCTCGTCCACAGCATTTCCCTATACCTATACGCCGACAGATCAAAATACTCCGCTTTTTCCGGGTGATCCAACTTTGGCAAAGAATAACTATGCAAGTGTTGCAGCTGCAAGTGATGCAGCGAGCGATGCGAGCTCTAGCAATACAAACGCCAACACTTCCAGTGGCGTAAGAACGGTACAGTCGACGGTCTATGATTCTATCGAGAGCTACGTTGGATCCCTTACTGCTAAAACACGTTGGTTGGTTTATAGTGCTACAGCACAACGGGCAAATGTAACCAATCTCTGGGATTTCGTTGAAGCTTGTCGGCCTGCACAGCATACGGTAGGTGCCTTTGATGCTTGCGACCGCTCCTCGATCATCAATCAGCTCTTTGGTGTAGGTGAAGAAACTTCGCTGCACTTTGACCAAATTATGGCTGAACAAATTGCTGCCCATCAGGATAGCTATAGCAAACTCAAAGACTGGGATGTTAAGTATGCTTTTGATTGGAAAGAAGACCTTAGCAAAACCGATACCTTTGAGCTGGATGTGGCAAGTCGCGTTCAGATGATGAGCCCTCTGCACTTCATTGCGGATAATTCCAAGAGAGATGACAATGTCAAGGCAGCACCTTATTGGCGTATCAACGCAGGTCTCTTCTCGAATATGACTTCCTTTGCTGATGAAGTCAACTTGACACTGGCACTTAAGGCCTATAAGGGCATTAAAGAGGTTGCTTTTATGCCGGTATGGGGGGCAGGATTTGAGCTTGCTGAATGCGAGGGTAATGCTGAAGAAAAGTTTGTTTCTTGGGTAACTCAAATCTATGAAAAAGAGTAAATGCAATAAAATAGCGTAAATTGATGCTTTTTGTAAGGGTTAAACGCAAAAAATATTATTTTTCTGCCTTGGCGTGCTAGTATTGATAGCAATATTAGTAGTTGAGGTGGGGGTTTATACATGTTTGAGGTTGGAGAGTTCATCGTTCATCCCGGTCAAGGTGTCTGCCAGATCAAGGGGATTGTTGATGAGCCAATGAGCTCTTATATGCTGA
Source organism: Olegusella massiliensis (assembly GCF_900078545.1). Lineage (GTDB taxonomy): Bacteria > Actinomycetota > Coriobacteriia > Coriobacteriales > Atopobiaceae > Olegusella > Olegusella massiliensis. Next base: position 263,851 of record NZ_FLLS01000002.1, on the reverse strand, counting down.
CCCCTGTTGGTCAGCGAAATCCTATGCGTATTAGTTTTCCAATTGCGCGCGAAGATGCTTTGCGGCCTATCTTGAGCCACGATGAGGCTGTCGAGATTATTGATGATTATCCTACGATGGCTCCTGAGTCCCATAAAGAGCGCAGTAATGCCCTTGAAGAACAGTACTTTACCGATGAGATTCGCTATGGGGACTGCCGCGATTCCGTGCGTATTGTTAAGACCTTTCGTCAGCGTATTGAAAATCTCAAGGCAGCTGGCAAAAAACCGCCTGTAGCTTATGAGCGCATTCTAAAAAAGGCCCGCAAACGCTCACTGACTGAGCTTGCAGTTGCTTTGGACAAGACACCAGAGGATGTCACGATGCTTTTTGTGGCTTCTGAAGGAGAAAATCCAGAAGACAACTAACAGTTAAACAGTCTGCCTTACTTTGTAGATGACGCGAGTTAAAAAGGCTGATGCCCTGCGCTAACGTCTTTACTCTAAACAGCTTTTTATAAAAAATAGCCGCAGTCTTGAAGACCTGCGGCTATTTTGTTAGTTAAATGTGTGATTGACTGTCGCGACGGCCCGCTAATCTTGAGTTGCAAAAGCTGAACTATAAATGGCACGCACATCATCCATATTCATTCGTTTGAACGAACCCACGTGATCGCCTTTATGAGTGCGTAGACCTTCTACTAGCTGATCTACATCTGCAGGAACAAAGCCAAACTCATCAAGATAGCGGGGCATGCCAATCGTGCAGAAAAAATCCTGTAGAGCATCAATTGCGGCTAGAGCATCGGTTTGGAGGGAGCCCGTCTGAGCAACACCAAAGACCTCTGCACCTAAACGCGCTACGCGTGCGGGGTTTTGCCGGTAACAATGACGTAGCCAAGCAGGAACAATAACGGCAAGGCCGGCCCCATGGGTAACTTCGGTCTTTAGCGCGGATAAGACATGTTCCAGGCCATGAGATGACCAATCTTCAACGCGGCCATTACCGCATAGGCCGTTATGGGCCAGAGTTGATGCCCACATTAAACTAGCGCGTGCGTCGTAGTTGTTAGGATCGCGTAGTACCACAAGAGCTGCCGAACGGATGGTACGCAGTAGAGAAAAAGCGATACCATCAGTTACTGGTACGTCACCAGATGCAGAAAACGCACGCTCGATGATATGAATCATCATATCGGTGACGCCTGCAAAAGTTTGATACGCAGGTAGGCTAAGCGTGAGCTCAGGGTTCATAAAGGCTGCCTTGCAGCGAATATTGTCACCGTTGATTCCTTTTTTGAGCCCCAGCTCATCGTTAGAAATGACGCAGGAGTTTGAAGCTTCAGAACCTGCAGCAGGAATGGTGAGCACACTTGCTACCGCTAATGCTTTAACTTTGGGCAATGGATTGCCATGAGCAAAGAACTCCCATACATCCCAATCATTAGGGACAGTTATGGCGCAAGCTTTGGCCGTGTCAATCACGGAGCCTCCACCTACGGCGAGTATAAAGTCGACCTGCTCATTACGTGCAAGCTCAACAGCTTGGCGCACGAGATTTACTTCAGGGTTAGGGCGTACACCGCCCAGCTCAACATGAGCAATACCTGCCTCATCAAGTGAGGTTATTACGGTATCGAGCAGGCCAGAACGTAGGACATGACCTTTGCCATACAGTACAAGAGCCTTTTTGTATCCTTCGCCATCTGCCCAACCACCAACTTTTTTCTCAGCATTGTGGCCAAAAACAAACTTTGTGGGCGACATCCACTCAAAATCGTTCATATCGGCTCCTCTCCTGTTGCAATGCAGGTTATAAACGTGCAGCTTGTGCCACATAAAAGCAAAAAGAGTTTCGCTTTAGAAACAGTATAGGTAGCCATATATGAGCAGAACATGGGAGCCGCTAAAATAGGATAGCTTGAACATGATGTACACAGAGCATGCGATATTGCAGCATATTTGAGGAGGATGAGCTATGGCTTCACAGATGGGCGAGCAGACAAACCGTGCGGTGGTGAGCGTTTTGGGTTCAGACCGTCCTGGCATCGTTGCGGCGGTTTCTACAGTTTTAGCGCAAGCAGATGCCAATATCTTAGATATTTCCCAGACCATTCTTCAGGGCATTTTTACCATGACTATGTTGGTGGATTTAAGCGCAGGAGAAAGTGACTTTGCCGATCTTCAGTCTCGTCTAGCCGAGCTCCAAGAGCAGCTCGGTGTGCAGATAATGCTGCAGCGTGAGGATGTCTTTCGTTATATGTATCGGCTGTAGGCGAGGGGACCAGCATGGCCGCAAATGAAGTCGAAAAAAAGAACAACACAGCTATCAATAAAAATCATGGCAAGCAGAGCGACCATGGTATGCCTGCTGATGAGCGTGCTGACAAAGATATGCGCGAGATTTCTCGTCGCCTCAAGCGTGTGAAGCGCATTGAGGCGGATGGTGGTCTTGATACACCGTTGGGTGAGTCAGTGCGTCATCGTCTGACGGAGACAGGAACCTCAGCGTTTGATCATATGCGCGATCCGTATCCCATGCCATCGGAAGTGATGGGTACTACAGGTGTTGCCGATCAGCTGTATCACGGCATGGATAAAGTCAACAAGGTGCCGGCAAAGCTTTATCAGCGCTATGATGTCAAACGTGGCTTGCGCAATTCTGATGGCTCAGGCGTTTTAGTGGGTCTCACCACGATTTCTAATGTGCATGGATACAACAAAGTTGACGGCTGGGTAGTGCCTGATGAAGGGCGTCTGACCCTGCGTGGCTATGATATTGCTGATTTAGTACATGGTGCAACTAATGAAGATCGTTTTGGCTATGAAGAGGTTGCTTACCTGCTACTTTCGGGTTCTCTGCCCTCCGCCGAGGAACTGGATGATTTCAAAGCTCGTATTGGTATGAGGCGTCAGCTACCGGATAGTTTTTTGCGCGGCTTTCCGCGGGCGACTTACAGCCATTCCATCATGAATGTATTGCAGCGTGCAACGCTCATGCTCTATGCCTTTGACCCCATACCTGATGATACCTCGCCTGAACATGAGATTGATGTGGCAGTATCTCTGCTTGGTCGCTGGCCGCGTATGGCAGCGGTTGCCGCCGAGGCGTATCGTGCATCTGAGGAAAACCGCCAGCTACTGGTGCCTCCCGCACGTGAAGATTACTCCATGGCCGAAACGGTCCTTGATATCCTTCGTGGCGATGAGGGCTTTAGCGTTGATGAGGCACGCATGCTTGACGTTATGCTTATGCTACACGCTGAACATGGTGGTGGTAACAACTCGACCTTTACGTGCCGCGTGTTGTCATCGTCGGCAACAGATGCCTATTCTGCCTATGCCAGTGCGCTTGGTTCGCTTAAAGGTCCTAAGCATGGCGGTGCAAACGCGCAGGTTTCGCACATGATTGATAACATTGCCCAAAACGTGAATGATTGGGATGACGAGGACGAGCTGGCATGTTATCTTACACGCATTCTCAAAGGGGAAGCCTTTGATGGTAGCGGCTTGATTTATGGCTTGGGGCATGCGGTTTATTCCAAGACCGATCCTCGTGCTGAAGTGGTGCGTACCTATGCTGAAAAACTTGCTCACAAAAAGGGTGATGATGGGCGACTGGGCCTCATCAAATCCATTGAACGTATGGGGCCTGAACTCATGAAAGAGGTTCGTGGTACAGATAAGGCGATTTGTGCCAACATTGATTTGTATTCAGGTTTTGTCTATTCGATGCTTGGTGTACCCGAGGAGCTCTATACGCCTATTTTTGCGTTGGCACGTCTGGCTGGATGGGCATCACATCGCATGGAAGAAATGTATGGTGCTGCTCGCATTATTCGTCCTGCTTATAACTCCTATATGACTAATCAAGCCTATGTGCCCCTTGCTGAGCGTTAACCTTCTTATCGGTCTTACTCAAGTTCTCGCTGCTGTCCCTCCACATCAGGCTCAATAAGCAGTCGCGCAGCAATTTTTATTTGAGGCTTCTCAAGCCACTTGGTAGCGTTTTGAACGCCTGCATATGAAAGGATTGCTTAACCTTAGCTATGCAGGCGCCAAGACGGCGCGTACGCGATGTACGCATATATCTGTACGTGTTTAGTCGATGTCTTCTTCGCGGCCCAGTTCGCCATCGGCAAGCAGATCATCATCTTCGGCATCTTCGTCAATTACCAGTGGCTGGAAGCTTGCGGTATCGCCACCGATAAGGGTAGTGGCTGCGGCTTGTGTTGCTTCCTCGCGAGCTTTGCGCAGCTCGTCACTAAAGACATCGCTTTCTTCGTCCTCAGCTTTGACTTCAGGGACAGTGACAACTGGCGCAGAAGCTCCGGTATTGCCACGCTTAATGGTGCGCTTGTAAGGCTCGCGGGTAAGCTTGTGTGTGTGCTTTGTTTTGGCAAACAGTGGCACGTATTCGATGATATTGGAAGAGTTTTCTAGGCCATACCAACGGGCGGGGGAGCCGCAGAAACGGCGGATAGCGTACTTTGCCGTCAAGATGCCAGCATTGCCACCCGAGATTTCAGATTCAGGCGAAATTTCCTTGCGCAGCATGCAAAAACGGAAGTCACCAATACTGCTGGCATTACGGTAGATGGAGTAGCGGTGCGGTTGTGGAGCCAGCTGACCAGACCCTACAAGATCAGAGACAATCTGATAAAGATACTGGTTCACACGCTGATTAACGCGAAAGCCCAGACGGAGCTGTACCTTAAAGACAAAATCGGTGCCAAAATTGTTGACCGAGTATGAGAGCGTGCGAGGCTCGTCAGTAACCTTCACGTTAAGGAAGTAGTACGCGCGAGCACGTTTGGGTTGCTTGTTCAAAATTGAGTAGAGAATATCGCGGTCGAGTTTATCGGGACTGGAATCGTTTGTAAGGAACACCAGATTATCTGCTGTAAGAAAATAGCTTTCGTCGTGACTAAGGTCACGGAGCTGGTCGATGTACTTGTTGACGGGCAAATAGACCGTCTGCGTACGTTCGATAGCAGTGCCGCGGCGCCAAACATACATGACAAAGAAAATCGTTGCCGCCATGAGTACCGTGAAGTAGCCGCCGTGTAGGAATTTTGTCAGGCTAGAGACAAAGAACATAGCTTCAAGTGCAATAAAGAAAGCAAGGAATACATAGGCAATTAATGGCTTGTGACGGATGGTATGGAGATAGACAAAAAGCAAAACGGTGGTCATGAGCATAGTTGCCGTAATCGCCAGACCGTATGCGGCTTCCATATGACTGGATGTCCTAAAGAGCAGCACAACAAAGATGCAGCCAACCCAAATGATGGCGTTGACCAAAGGAATGTAGAGCTGACCTTTGGTATTGGAAGGATAAATGATTTTAAGGTGGGGCATCAGATCAAGGTGGATAGCCTCGCTAACGATGGAGAAAGAGCCAGTAATGAGTGCCTGAGAGGCGATAATGGCGGCTAAGGTTGAAAGAATGACGGCAAATATGCGGAGGTTTTCGGGCACCATCTCGAAGAAGGGATTGAGTTGCTCAATGCCATACAAACCAGTATTACCCCTATTTGCCAAAATAAAGGCACCCTGACCAAGATAGTTAAAAATCAAGCAGAGCTTTACAAAAGGCCAACTTGCATAGATGTTTGACTTACCAACGTGGCCCATATCCGAATACAATGCCTCGGCGCCAGTGGTGCAGAGGAAGACATTGCCCAGTACCATGAGACCTGCTGCATTGATATCCGAAAAAAGGAAGATAACACCACGCATAGGATTGAGTGCGCGCAGCACTCCCCAATTTCCTGTAGTAATGATATTCATCAAACCAATGGCTGCTAAAAAGCCAAACCACAAAGTCATGACGGGCCCAAAGGCTTTACCGATGGTAGAGGTGCCTGCGCGTTGAATCATAAAAAGTGCGCAGAGAATGGTAATAGTGATGCCAATAACAATATGTTGATTATCACCAATGATGTTGTAGACCACATCAATAGTTCGTAAGCCCTCGATAGCTGTCGTTACCGTGACGGCAGGAGTGAGGATGCCGTCTGCCAAGAGCGCTGCTCCACCCACCATAGCAGGGAAGAGTAGCCACTTGCTACAGTGTCTCACGAGGCTGTAGAGAGCAAAAATACCGCCTTCATTGTGGTTATCTGCCTTCATGGCAATAAGAACATATTTCACCGTTGTAATTAAGGTAATGGTCCAAATGAGTAGGGATAAAGCGCCTAAAACCACGTCGCTACTCATGGTTTTGAGTCCGCCGTTGCCCTCCATAATTGCCTTCATGGTATACATGGGGCTGGTGCCGATGTCGCCGTAGACCACGCCTAAGGTTACCAATACCATACCCATAGAAAACGGAATACTCGCATTTCCGCGGGCTGCTCTGTGTAAATCACTTTTCTTGCGGGAAAAGTCTTTGACGGATCCCAAAGGAGTCTTTGAAGGCTTCCCGCTTGGCATATTAGCTATGCTCATGACGCTCCAAACAACGTATCTATCTGCGCAGACATCAAACAACATGCTGTATTTATACTATGTGTGATGCGAGTGTTAACGCGCACTGAACCTATAATTTTATCTTTTTGTAGGGATGGGGCAAGTTGAGACCTATAGATGCAGAGAAGAAATGCAGATGGCGGGTCAAGTTTTGCTTGTCTGCTCTATAGTGTTTGTCGACAAGAGATGCGCTTCGGCGCAATTTTAAGGAGGCTCACATGGCAGAAGAAACTGAGGGAAAGCTGGTGGCGACACCTACCGTAACCCCTACAAAAAAGAGTGACTTTTGGATAGCACAGGGTTCGGGGTCTATGCCTGTACCTGAGGCTGCGTCCCAGCGCCTTACCTGGAAGGGTGAGGAAAAGGCCATTGATTATATTGCTACGGCAGGTCATGTCGATGTGCGTGATGATACAGGCCGCCTGACGGCTCAGATGTTTCATCTTGCATATGTTGCAGTTGATGCTGAGGGTAAAGCTGACCCCACACGTCCGGTAACCTTCCTTTTTAACGGTGGCCCTGGTTGCGCATCGGTGCCTATTAACTTTGGCGGTTTTGGTCCTTTGCGTGTAGAGACTTCAGGTACCGACCACCTCGCTTCATCAGCTCTCGTAACTGACAATCCTCATACCTTGCTGAAATACTCCGACCTTGTCTTTTTTGATGCACCAGGCACGGGTTTTTCGCCCGTTGCTGCAGATGCAGAACCCAAGTCCCTCTTTGGCATTGATGGAGATGCTGATGCATTTTGTCGTGCTCTTACTGAGTGGCTCGAGCGCGAGGGTCGCTGGGCGAGCCCACTGTATTTGTTGGGTGAGTCCTATGGTACTGTCCGTAATGCGGTACTGATGCGTCTTTTGGGCGAGCGTGGCGTCAAGTTGACTGGTGTGACCATGCTGTCTGCGATTTGGGACTGGGTACAGACCCTACCTGGCGAAGATTTGTATTACTTGGGTATGCTGCCAACGTTTGCTGCAACAGCACAGTTCTTTGGCCGTGCAGGCAAAGATATTGATGTAGATAGCTGGTTTGACAAGGCAATGAGCTTTTCTGATGAGGTCTATGCCTCCGCTTTGCTTATTGGTGACCGCCTAGGCAAGGAGCGAGAGCGCAAGGTGGCCGAGCAGATGTCCGAGCTTATTGGTCTGTCTGCAGACTACATCGTCTCTCGCCATCTACGTGTATCGCTGGAGGATTTCCGTAGTCATATCTTGGCGGATGAGGGCAAAGTTTGTGGCCGCTTAGATATGCGTTTTGTGTCTGATGCACCAAGCTATCAGCAAATTTCTGACTGGATTGCCGGTGAGGATGCTGCTGACGATGCAGTTAATGCGGTCTGGAACAATGCCTTCCGCGCCTTCTTACGTGATAGCTTGGGCTATCGTAGTCCCGCTCGCTATCTTGACAACAACTACGAGCGTGTTGGCACGAAGTGGGACTGGGAGCACGAGGCTGCGGGAACCGGCGAAAAAGTTGGTGCGCCTAATGTTGCCATCGATATTGCCTGTGCTTTGCGCCGCGATCCCACTATCAAGATGTGTGTGCTTGGTGGTCGCTATGATGCAGCAACTACGTATTGGAATGTTGTCCATGACATCTCTGCACAGTTCCTCTCTGATGAAATCAAGCAGCGCGTAGAATTCCATCGCTATGGCTGTGGCCATATGGCCTACGTTGATGTTCCCACTCTTGAGGCAATGGATGCCGACCTTGCAGCCTTTTACCGTAAGCATTAAAGACGCGTGCTGACTTATGCAATCACGTCGGAGGAAATAATGGAGTTTTTTGCCAGCTGCCCTGCAGGATTTGAGGGCCTTCTTGCTGATGAACTGCGGGCTTTGGGCACACCTCGTGTGCGCCCCCTACATGGGCAGGTTGGTTTTGAAGGCAAGCTGGCAGATGCTTATCGTGTCTGCTTATGGTCGCGCCTTGCCTCCCGCGTGGTTGCAATTTTGGCGCGTGTAGATGCACGTACTGCTGATGAGCTTTACGAGGGTGTATCACAAATTGCGTGGGAGGACGAATTAGTGCGTACCGCAAGTATCTCGGTTGATGCGCATGGCACTAATTCTGAGCTCCGCAATACTCGTTTTACAGCCTTGCGTACCAAGGATGCTATTGCTGACCGTATGGCAGAGATGTGTGGTGTGCGATTGGCCACAGATCCCAGTCAAGCAGATTTGACGGTTATCGTTCGTCTTTCGCGTGAGCGAGCAGTGATAGGTATTGAGCTAGCGGGAGAGCCACTTTTTCATCGCGATGGGCAGAGAAAATCTAGTCTGCGTGAATCTTTGCGTCCCGACTATGCAGCAGCACTTTTGGCAACGGGTGGTTGGTATCGTCTCTGTAGGCACCAAACACCAACTTTGTTGGTACTAGGAGCAGGGGCAGCGGTTCTGCTTGCAGAGGCACAAGCAGAGTGCGATGACAGAGCACCCAATTTGTTACGGCATCATTGGGGCTTTGAGTCGTGGCTGAAACATGATGAAGCCGCGTGGTTTGCTTTGCTTGATGAGGCTGACGAACGCGCGGAGGTGGCTGCCAAGGTCACTACAACAGCAAGCTTTATTGATGTTGGTATAGACGGGCTTGATGCTGCGCAGCTTGGAGTTGCTGATGTTTTGCTTTGCTGTGATCTAAGCAGAGCTGCAGACTTTGCTGAAACCTCGCGAGAGCTGGCACAGGCACGTTCTGCTGTAGCAGCTTTGCCATTGGGTTCAACTCTTTCCGTACTTGGGCGTGACAAAAGCCTTGGTGTTGCTTTGGGCTTAGAGCCCACACGGGAGGAACGCATCTATCTTGGCGCAGATGGAGGAGTGCTTGCTGCTTACGAGCTAAAAGAAGACACGCGTCAAGGTATGTCGCTTGCGCTCAAGAATGGTTCGACTGTGATGGTGGAACTACCCGCAAGTGAGCAATTTGCCCGCCGCTTGGAAAAAACTTGGCGGCTACGTCGCCGTTGGGCACGTCGCGAGGATGTAAGCGCCTATCGCGTATATGATGCTGACCTACCGGATTATGCTGTCGCAATTGAGCGTTTCGAACCTTCTGCGCTCATTGATGAAGCTAAATATGGTGGAACGGGAGGGGGTCCTTGGGCGGTATTGTCTGAGTACGCTGCACCCAAGGAAATTGACCCTGCTTTAGCGCACACCCGACTTTCGGATGCTCTTGCTATCACCGCACCTGTTTTAGGTGTGGCTGCAGGAGATATCTTTGTGCGTCAGCGCTTGCGTGCTCGTGGTGGCTCACAATATGCAAATCGTCAGGTCATACGTGATAGCACAGCAAAGAAGGGAAAGCTTGCTCTTGCTGCTGGTGCACACCTCGTAGATGAGGGTGGACTGACTTTTGAACTCAATTTTTCGGGTGGGCTGGACGTCGGACTTTTCCTAGACACCCGTGATATTCGCGCGCGTATTCGTGAGATGGCCAAGGCAACTGCGGGCTCGAAGCGTTTTTTGAATCTTTTTGCCTATACGGGTAGTGCGAGCTGTTATGCCGCGGACGGCGGTGCCAAATATACGACAACGGTTGACCTTTCCCGTCCCTATCTGGAGTGGGCCGAGCGCAATATGGGGCGCAACGGTTTTGGTGGACCCGAGCATGAATATGTACAAGCAGATGTTTTGAGCTGGGTACATGAGCAACGCCATACACGCAATCGCTGGGATTTGATTTATCTCGGTCCTCCGACTTTCTCCAATTCCTCACGTATGAAAAGCTCTTCGTTTGATATTCAGCGAGACCATGTGGAACTTTTGATTGATGTTTCACGTCTGCTGACGCGGGCGGGTAGCTGTGTATTTTGCTGCAATTTACGAGACTTTGTGCCAGAGCGTGAAAAACTTGCCAAAGCAGGAGTAGAGCTGAGCGATATTACTGACCAAACAATTCCCGAGGACTTTTTGCGCAATAAGCATATTCATCATTGTTATATCGTGCGGCGCTGCCAGCCGAGTGCGGTCTAAGACGTTTGCTCATACACATGCTCTGCTTGAGAAAAGATAATGGATGTGAGCCGTTTGTCCGTCTCGGGTGACCAGCTTGTTCTTTAGCCTCGGTAAATACCACCTTCTGCCGTCTTGCTTGGTTTTCATGCACGCTGTCGGGGTAAACTAAATTAAGTATGCAAGAAGGCCGTGAACAAGTGTCGCGGCTCGACAGAAAGGCTCACTATGGACAAAGAGATTCAGGACAAAGTACAGCTTTGGGCTGAGAATATCACAGAAACTGATCTCAAATCTGAGCTCGAAAACCTGATGGCCCCTGGAAATGAGGAAAAACTCAACGATGCGTTTTATCGTGACCTGGAGTTTGGCACGGCAGGTTTGCGCGGCACGATTGGCGTTGGTACCAATCGTATGAATGTGCATGTTGTAGCTCAAGCTACGCAAGGCGTTGCAGATTATTTGAATGCTCACTACGAAAACCCATCGCTGGCACTTGCTCGTGACTCTCGTCTTAAGGGTGAAGATTTTCAAAAGGTCGCAGCAGGAGTTTTGGCTGCAAATGGCATTCATGTGTATGTTTATCCTCGTATCGAGCCTGTACCGACGCTGTCATTTGCCGTGCGCTACCTGCATACTTCTGCTGGTATCGTGCTGACTGCTTCTCACAATCCCGCCCAGTACAACGGTTACAAAGTCTATGATGACAGCGGCTGCCAGATTGCCAATGAAGCCGCCGATGAGATTTCCGCTTCTATCGCGCGCACGCCCATGTTTGGCGCAGTCAAGATGATGGACTTTGACGAAGCCTTGGCTCAAGGTTTGGTTGAGTGGACGCCTGAGGAAGTGCTCGACAATTTTATCGAGGCTGTCAAAAAGGTCTCTGTTCCTGGTTTTAAGGCTCCCGAGGGTTTCAAGGTAGTCTATACACCGCTTAATGGTACCGGTATGGAGTGCGTCACACGCATCCTCAAGGAGATTGGTGTTGAGGACGTTGCCGTTGTTCCTGAGCAAGCAGAGCCTGACGGACACTTCCCAACTTGCCAGTATCCCAACCCCGAGTTTCGCGAGGCGCTGCAGTTGGGCCTAGATTTGTGCGATAAGGTCAAGCCGAACTTCATGGTGGCGACCGATCCTGATGCCGACCGTATGGGCTGCGCCATCCCTCACGATGGTGGCTATGTGCTGCTTTCTGGCAATGAGATGGGCGTATTGCTGATGGACTGGCTGGCAACCATGGTCAAGGAAAATGGCGAGGATGTTACCCGTAAGGTCGCTGTTTCTACCATCGTTTCTTCTGTCATGGCTGATGCTGTGGCCCGTGATTATGGCTTTGAGTTGCGTCGCGTGCTGACGGGCTTTAAGTATATTGGTGGCCAAATTGACCTGCTTAAAGATGCGGGTGAAGAAGACCGCTACCTCATGGGCTATGAGGAGAGCTATGGTTACCTCGTAGGTACGCATGCTCGTGACAAGGATGCAATCGTGGCCACGATGCTTGCCGTAGAGATGAGTGCCTATTACGCAGCTAAGGGCATGGATCTTTATGAGGCCATGGATGCCCTATATCAGAAGTACGGTTACTATCTCAATGGCACAGTCAATGCCTCCTTCCCAGGTGCTGCAGGTGCTGCGCGCATGGCAGAGATTATGGCTGGTTTGCGCGAGAAGCCTCTGACCGAGATTGCTGGCTACAAGGTTATCGGTATTACTGACTTTGCTACGGGTGCTCAAATGGCTATTGTGAGCGGCCTTCAGAAGGAGCCCAAGCAGACCTTGCCCAAGGCAAACGTTATCGAGTATCGCTTGGAAGACGAAAACAAGGTTATCTTCCGTCCTTCTGGCACCGAGCCCAAAGTCAAGGCATACCTCTTTGCTAAGGGTGCAACACGCGCCGAGGCCGAAGAGGTTGAGGCAAAACTTCGCGCTGCGTGCGAGAAGATCCTCTCGTAGCACGGCGCTTTGTCAATGCAATCGAATTTATAAAGCCCACACCACTGATTGTGGGCTTTATAGAATGCCTGTATGTCTAGTTAAGAGGTGTTGGCGTAGCTCAACGCCTCTTTTGTTGTAGGCTTTTAGGACTAAGTAGAACTTAGGATAGTTATCTGGCTATTTATAATTTTGTCTGTCTATGTTGAGTCGGCTGTTATGTGACAAAAAATGTCAAAAGAGGCAATACTATGAGAAAAATACATATTGTAAATTTGGTGGGATAGAATCAGAAATTACCAATTCTTCCTAGGTTTATTGAGGGGGGGCTTGTATATGGCTGATGCGGGAACTCGGCTGACAAAATTATTGAATGATGAAGCAAATCCTAGCTTTGCCGAGATGGTATCTCTCGTATTGGCCATGAGCCTCCCAGCAATACTCTCTGAAGTCAGCACGACCGTTATGCAATATATTGATGCAGCAATGGTTGGAAGCTTGGGAGCACAGGTTACCGCTTCCGTTGGGCTTGTTCAGTCAACCTCTTGGCTGTTCTTTGGTTGCTGTGCTTGCGCTGCAAACGGATTTTCAATTCAGATAGCGCAGTATTTGGGTGCAAATCAGGATGAGGAAGCGCGAAATATTGTGGGCCAGTCCCTTATTTGCTGTGGGCTGTTTTCCTTGGTTATGACAGCAATTGGTATAGCCTTTTCAGGTCCGCTTCCTGCTCTTCTCGGTGGTACAGGACCCATGCTTGCAGACTCAAGTACTTATTTTTTTTGGATTATAGCTTTTATTCCAGCCTTTATGGTCCAACGACTATCTGCGCTCTTTTTGCAATGTACTGGCGACATGGTAACACCCAGTGTTCTCAATATTCTTGCTTGCTTTTTGGATGTCCTGTTTAATGCCATCTTTATTACAAAAGGTTTGTATCTCCAGATTTTTACATATGAGATTGTACTTCCCGGTTTGGGTTGGGGAGCTCCGGGGGCAGCCATAGGTACAGGGGTTGCCACGTTTATTACTGCAACGATTATGTCGTGGGTGGCTTTGTTTGGGAACGGCCGTCTTTCATTAAAGAAGGGTGTTAATTGGACTCTTAATCCTGCTGTTGTCAAAATTGCAGGAAAGATCAGTGCTCCACTCTTTCTCGAGAGAATTGTGATGAATGGCGCATACATTGCGCAGACTATCGTAATTGCTCCTCTGGGTACCGTAAATGTTGCAGCCAACTCGTTGGCTGTTATTGCGGAAAGTGCTTGTTACATGCCTGGATTTGGTATTGCTCAGGCGGCAACCATTCTTGTTGGACAAGCATTTGGATCAGGCAAGAAAGAACTATCGCAGCGCTTTGCTAATTATTCAACGTTTCTGGGAGCAATCTTTATGGGATTGGCCGGTGTATTGCTTTGGTTTTTTGCACCGATAATTATGCAAGCGCTTACAGTTGATGTCACAGTTCAGCTGCTAGCAACCCGTGTTCTGAGAATAGAAGCTTTTGCAGAACCCCTTTACGGCGTTTCAATGGTTGCCTCAGGAGCATTGCGAGGAGCAGGTGATACCTTGGCTCCAAGTCTCGTAAACCTTGGGTCGATGTGGATCGTAAGGATTACTCTTGCTATCGTAATGGTGCCTCTTATGGGCCTTGTAGGTATGTGGACGGCTATGTGCATAGAACTTAACATCCGAGGCGCAATTCTTTTATTCCGTCTTCTGCGCGGAAAATGGCTTGACCGTGCTTCACTGGCAGCTGCGCACTAAGAATTAAGTCAAAATACCTGTCACCCTGAAAAAATGATACTTACGGCTTTTTACTAGTTGTATTTCCGTATTTAAAGCTTTATATATAATAAATAAGTAAGTATGTAAACTATACCATTAAAGTTTTTAGACGAGTTGTACTTAAGTCTAGAGTCTAGGAGGAGAGCATGAACGGAATCAAAGGCAAGTTCGTAATCGTGACGGGTGCCGCGAGCGGAATCGGCAAAGCAACGACAAAGCGTTTTGTAGATGAGGGTGCTACTGTGGCGATGCTTGACCTCAATGAGGAGGCTATCAAAAAGTCCGCAGCAGATTTGCAACTTCCCGAGGGAAGTTACTACATCCATACTGTCAACGTTACCGATGATGAAGCAGTTGCTGCAGCAATTGCAGATATTAAGAATAAGTTCGGAAAAATCGACGTTCTGTGCAATATTGCAGGTATCGGTGGAACTATTGGTGCAGTTGAGAATCAATCTGTTGCTGAAGCTCGCAAAGTAATTGAAGTAAATCTTCTCGGAACTTATGCCATGATCCATCACGTTCTTCCTATCATGAAAGAGCAGGGAGAGGGTGTTATTCTTAACACCGCATCCGTTGATGGAACAGCATGCTTTGCATATGAGGCACCCTATGCAATGAGCAAGGCTGCAGTCATTCATTTGACTCAATGTCTCGCCAATGAGAATGGCAATAAGATTCGCGTCAATTGCGTCTCTCCTGGATGGGTAAAGACCCCAATGATGGATTCAACTGCTGATGATTTCGGCAACATGGACTATAAGAATGAGTCTGACTTGGTTGACTATGGGCCTCTCGGTCGTGCTGAGGAGCCTTCTGAGCTTGCAGGCATCTTCGCTTTCCTAGCCTCTGACGATGCATTCATTATCAATGGTGCTGACATTCACGCAGACGGCGGAAAATATCTAGGAAAGCAGTAAGCAGTAAATATCGACCATATAGGTAGATATAAATATTGTTCCAATTTGGAGGTTTGAATGCTTAAGTACGATGAACAACATGAGCTCGAAAGTGTTAAAGGAGCTCTTGCAATCCGCGGTGAAGTCGAAAAAGTTGTAGACGAGGTCTGCGAAAAAGGCTATGACCTTATCTGCTATATGGGTATTGGTGGAACCTATGCTTCTGCACTTCAAACAGAATCTCACATTAAAGAGCTAAGTGATCTGCCAATCCTTGTCGAGAATGCTGCACGCTATAACACGCTGGGCAACAAGCGCATCACTGATAAGAGCCTGATTGTTATTTCTTCCGTTTCTGGTAACACAGCTGAGATGGTTACCGTTATGGATAAGCTCAACAAAATTGGAGCAACAAGTATTGGTTTTATTGATGTTGCTGATTCAACATTGGCAAAGCAGGTTAGCTATTGTATTACCTACCCCGAGAATGAGCAGCTCAAGTTCTTTATGGTCGCCGATCGCCTCATGAAGAATGTTGGACAGTTCCCTCAGTATAATGAGTATTATTCTCAGCTTGACGCACATCTCGCCGAAGATCTTGTTTCTGTTGCAAAGGCATCTGATGAATTTGCACAGCGTTTTGCCGAAGAGCATCACGATGACAAGCTACATTATTTTGTTGGTGCAGGTGAGCAGTATGGTTCAACGTATTCATATGCAATGTGCTACTGGGAAGAGCAGCACTGGATTCGCACGAAGTCCATTCATGCCGCTGAGTTCTTCCATGGCATGTTTGAGATAGTTGACCGTGACACAAATGTGACGGTATTTTTGGGCGAGGATGCGGAGCGCCCCCTTTCTGAGCGCGTTGCAAAGTTCCTTCCAAAGGTTTGCTCTCGTTACACCTTCGTTGATTCAAAAGACTATGAGCTCGAGGGAATCTCAGAGAAATATCGTGGTTATTTGAGCCATTTGGTTACTCATCAGGTTACCAACCGAATTGATATTCATATTGAGCGCTTGAATTGTCACCCAATGGAGATCCGTCGTTACTATCGTCAGCTGCAATATTAATAATGCTTGCTTGTTAAGGCTCACTTTTTACTTGGAGAAGGGAAGTGTTTCGCTTGTCTACTATCGGCATGAAAGATGTATCGGTAATGGGCACCTCATACGTCCATTACACGCTTGAGTATTTCCTGGATTCAATGTATGAACTCGGTATTCATGGTATTGACCTGTGGGGTGCTGAGCCTCTCTACTGTCGTCTTGATTATCAGACAAGCAGCGAGGCAGAAAAGCATCTCAAGAAGATTTGTGCAGAGCTTGAGGCTCGAGATCAAAAGGTGACTATCTATACACCAGAGACACTGGGGTATCCCTATAATTTCTCAGATCCCTATGAGTCAATCACCCAAAGAACTATCGAATATTTTAAGTGGGCTTTCGAAGATGCACATGTGCTTAACTGTCCCCGCGTTTTTGTAAATAGCGGCTGTGGCTTGCGCAATATCCCCCGCGAGGAGTCATTTAAACGTTGTGTTGAGCGGCTTCGCACAGTTATGGATATAGCAGAAAAGGAAGATATCATTGTTCCACTTGAGCAGCTGCAGCCCTATGAGTCAAATCTTGTTACGACCATAGCTGACGTGGAACGCATGCTCAACGAGGTCGGCTCACCTAATTTAAGGGTCTGTGTTGACCTGACTGCCATGGAGGTACAGAGCGAGACACTCGAGCAGTATTTTGATACCTTCAACGATAAGATTGAATGGATTCATTATTCGGATAGCCATCATGAAATTGTCGGTAGCGGAGAATATGGTAAAGAAAAACTTGCCGGATTTATTACCACACTTGAGGAGCATGACTTTGAAAACGGTATTGACCTTGAAGTAAATGACTCAATCTACTGGGAAGATCCGCATACAGCACATGCTAAAACCTGCGAGTATTTGCGCAATGAGCTTGGCTTGAAGGATTAAGCGACGTCGAACTTGGATGAAAGGAGCCACTGCTTTTAAAGTGGTGGCTCCTTTTTCTGTTTATAAAGCAGGTTTTAAGAAGCCAGACCGCAAAAAGAGCGGATGGCTTTTTCAATTGCCACATTCCAAAAAATAAAATCGTGCCGACCCTCCCAGGAATCAAAGCTTGTTTCAAGTCCCATTTCTTTTAATTTCGTATCAAGTTGGGCCGCTTGAGGTATGAGTGGGTCATTTGAACCAACCATTTGAAGAATCTTTGGCATCTTCTTAGCGCCGTGTTCAGCGACTGACTTTTGAGCAGCAAATAGGACATCATCTTTTTGAGATGCGCCTTCCTGACCAAAGATGGTGGTTTGTTCCTCCTTGCCCCACCATAAGTTTGGCTGGGACTTGCAGAGCTCTGAAGGGCTTGTAACAGGTGATAGGGCAGCGCAGGCAAAGAAGTAGTCTGGACGAGCGAAAGCGGCTTGTAAGGCTCCATAGCCCCCCATACTTTCTCCAGCAATGAACGTGTGCTCTCTATCACGAGGAAAATTAAACCATTGCTCAATAAGACTAGGAAGCTCGTGCGTTATCCAGTCAAAATAGCGAGGTCCTGTTGTGAGATTGTGATAAAAACTTCTATTGCCGTTAGGCATGATAACTGCCAAGTTGTATATCTTACTGAAAGCTTCTATCTGAGAGAATCGCATCCATTCATCGGCATTGGATCCCAGCCCATGCAAGAGATATAAGACCCTGACCTCATCATCTATTTCTGTCCAAAAGTCCTCAGATTTGTCGGGAACGATGACATTGACCTCTGTCGTAATGAGAAGAGAATGAGAATAAAAGCTTCCACTGAGACAACCCATTGTTAAGCCTTTCACGAAAATAAGTTTACCGTAGCAATATCGATAAGAATAGATGTGTAAATTTAACTCTTGTACCAATAAAGAGAATATTACGACGTTTTTAAGCGAATTGATCAGCCTTTAAGGGTAAATATAATGACTGATACTAAAAATATAGGTAGGTAAAAACTATTCTACCGCGTTACGTATGAAAACTAATCAAAAATTCAAGAAATACTTTTGACGCCGTATTTCAACCGCTTGCCGACAATTAGATAAGTTACTAGAAAATTATAACCAATTGTGTAATCCTCTTCATATGTGAAACGGATTTGTTCCGATTCAGGCGTTATGGACATTTGTTTTGGAAGCAAGTTGTCTACAAGACGAAGCAGAAAGGAGAAGGTATGTCTGAAACTTCAGGCAAAGCCACAGGTGGAGAGGGAATGGTCCGTCACCTAGGCTTGAGTACCGCTATCGCATTGGGCGTTGGCACCACGATTGGTTCAGGAATCTTTACATCGGTGGGTGCCGTTGCTGGCGCAGCTGGAACGCCTTTGTTTACCATTCTTGCGTTCCTTCTCGGTGGTTTGATTATGATTCCTCAGAATCTAATCTACGCAGAGTACTCAACGGCATATTCAGAGGACGGCGGACAGTTTGTATACTTCCGTGAGGCTGGCTGGCCGTTCATGGCAATGTTTTTTATTTGGTCTTGCTGGTGGGGTTCTGACCCCGTCGGTATTGCAATTATGGCTTTGACCGTTGCTAACTACCTTGCCTTCTTCACTGGCTGGTCTTCGACGACTGTCTCCATTATTGCATGCGTTCTCATCATTTTCTTCACTTGGCTTCACATGTGCCACAAGCATCAGGGCGCTATCTGGCAGAACTTCATTACTGCATTTAAGGTTGTCCCCTTCCTGCTTCTTGTTGTAGCTGGTCTCTTCTTCATCAATGGTGGCAACTTTGAGGCGGCTGCAGTTTCTAGCTCCGCTGCAAGCCATGGTGGCATTTTTGCTGCCCTTATTGCTGGCATTGCCGCAACCACTTGGTCCTATGATGGTATGCAGACCTGCGTAACTATGGGCGGCGAGGTTAAAGATCCTAAGAAAAATATGCCTATCGCCCTTATTGGGACGGTCTTTGTTGTAACCCTGCTTTATGTCCTACTTTCAGTTTCTGCTGTTGGTCTTGTAGACATCAATACTCTGGCTGCTTCTGATGCACCAGTCGCAGAAGCATTCTCTATGATTCCTGGTATCGGTACGCAGGCTGGTACAGTTGCTGCTATCCTTGCTGTCGTAGTTGTTACTGGCTCCCTTTCCTCGCTTATCATGTTCCAGGCTCGTGGCGAGATGAAGGCAGCTCAGGAAGGTTATTGGTGGCGCTCCTGGGGAAAGATTGATCCTAAGTATGATTCCCCTGTTATCTCCATGCTTTGGCAGTCCGGCTTTGCGCTAGTGCTTGTTTGGGCAACTGCTATTCAGGATCTTGTTGCAATCTTCACCTTCATTTGCTTGCTTCGTAATGCTCTGCTCTTCTGCGCTTGGTTCCCCCTTCGCAAAAAGCCGAACTATCACCCAACGTTCAAGGCTCCTGGTGGACCCGTCATGGCAATCCTTGCTATTGTTCCTTCGCTCATCCTCATGTTTGGTGAGCTCGGTGGTATTATCTCTGGTGAGGTTCCCCTGTTCAGCTTCAACCCAATCAGTGCTGGTATCCTGATTGTTGTCTCCGCAGTTCCGTTCTTCCTGCACTGGAGGAAGGTCAATGCTGACATTATCGAGCAAGCTGAGGAGCGTCGTAACGCTGCAATCGCAGAAAATAACGGCTAGTAATAGTTGGGTTTTGTAGTAGACCGAACAAGAAGGCGTTAATTTATGGCCACCCGATTGACCTGCTCAATTTGCAAAATCGGGTGGCTTTTGTTATGCGGAGAGTGATAATTTATGCTTACAAATAGGCTTACGAAAGATGAAATTTTTTCTTGGTGTGAAATCCCCTGGCAAGATCTTCTTAAACGCGATGATCTAAAAACAAAGCTAGCTATACGCAAAAATCGCAAAGAGATGATGCAGGAAATCGGCAACCTGATGGCTGACGAGGTTAAAGAGCATAATGCTCAGGGTCTTCCAACAAAATGGGTGCTTCCAGCGGGTCCTTGCGATGAATATGACACGTTTGTTAGCCGCGTCAATGAAGAGCGTATTGATTGTAAGAATCTCTGGGTTTTCCATATGGATGAATTTCTTGACTGGGAATGCCGTCCCTATCCAGTTGCTGATACCTATGAGAGCCTAGAAGGGACCATGCTTGCGTGCTTTTACAATCGTATTGACGAGGACTTGCGTCCTGCGGAGGATCACAGGATTTGGCCGCGTATCAATGATTTAGATTATCCCGATGAAATGTGCGACAAGCTTGGGGGAATAGACACAGTTTGGGCTGGTATTGGTGCTACGGGTTTGGTGGCATTTGATGAGGAGCCAAGGAATTATTGGCAGCACATCAGCGTTGATGAATATGCAAACTCTAAAACCAGAATAGTTGACATCAATTCAGACACGATGGTTGCTATGGCGGAGCGTTCATTTGGAACATGCCTGGATCGCGTTCCTCCCAAAGGCGTTACCATTGGGTTCCACGTTATCTGCTCAGCAAAACGCGCTATTTATATGGTTGCCACGGGTGACTGGAAGAAGACCGCTTGCCGTATTCTTCTCTTTAGTGAACCAACAACAGAATATCCGGTAACAATACTTCCTCAGTATGTGCCTGACATCACGCTCTTTACTGATGAATACACCATTGATCACCCTATGTCTCATGAGCAAAAAGGATGGTAAAGATGCAAAAAAATGATGTAATAGTACTGAATAGCCATGGCGTTGGCCAATATGCATACTGTGATCGTATGCCAAAATGGGGAGAAACTCTTTCTGTAAAAGGCTGGCATGTAGCCGAAGACGGAGGGAAAGGGTCGAATGTAACGGTTGCACTGGGACGTCTCGGTGTACCTACTGCTTATATCGGAAAAGTAGGTTGTGACCCCTGGGGTGATCTAGGCGAAAAGTGGATGCACGAAGCTGGGGCAGATACGACTTACCTTTATAAGGATCCCAATATTGCTACCGGAACGGGGCTAATACTCGTAAGCCCCGATGGCAGAAATTCAATCATTGATGGTGATAGCTCGAGCGCTTACCTTACCGTTAAAGAAGTTACTGACGCTATTGATAATCTTCAAGGGGCACGGTTTTTTATAGCTGGTTTTGAGGTTCCTTATAAGGTTGCACTTTCTGGTTTGCGCTATGCTCATGACAAAGGCATGATTACAGCTTTGAATCCATCTCCCTTACCAGATGAAGCACTTGAGGCATTGCCTTATGTTGATTATCTTTTCGTGAATGAAGTTGAGGGCGAACAGCTTACTGGACTGTCCCGTGACTCTAATCCTCACGATTTGGTAGTGAAAATAAAGGAAAAGATGGGTGCTGCAAATGTCGTGCTCACCCTTGGCGACAAGGGATCTTGTGCGATTGATAGCGATAACGCGTTTTATGAAGTGCCCGCTATTCATGTTGATAAGGTCGTAAATACAGCAGGCGCTGGTGACGGTTTCATGGCAGCGACTGTAGCATGCTTGCACTGGGGAAAGAGTCTTGAAGAATCGCTCAAGTGGGCAAGCTATTATTCGGCTCTTTGCGTCACCATTGACGGAACAATTCCTGCTTATCGATTCCTTGAAGAAGTTGAACAATTTATTGAAGAACACTAATTCGTAGCAGTTATTTAAGGAGATGATTTCCTTGTCAAATGCTTCATATATCTTAAAATCTTCCGCAATTTTTGATTCTGTATCGAATGCTTGTTTTGCTGGTTTTGTTGCAGTTGAGGGAAACCAAATTATTGCGGTAGGAGAAGGGAATGGATCTCAGCATTGTGGACCATCCACCAAGGTTCTCGAGCTGGGCGATAAGCTGATAACACCAGGTCTCGTGGACGTACATTGCTTTTTTAATGGGTGGCTTTTACAGCATGCTGGCGCAGACCTTTCTCAGGTTACAAGCCTAGATGAGGCTATTGAACTCGTTAAAGCACAGCCTCGCCCCAATCTTTTTATTGGCCATGATTTGCCTATGTCGCTTGCTGTCTCTCAAGAAAAAAAGATGGATGACGCTTTTGGCGATGTTCCAGCAGTGCTCGTTTCTGAAGGCGCAGAAGCCATGGTAATGAATACGGCTGCAGAAAAAATCTTCGGATTTACGCCTGCAGCATGCTGGTCTGAAAAAGCCTATCTACTTCTCAAAGCTGTTATTGAGGACACTGAGCTTTCACTCCCGCTTTATCGGGATTACCAGAAGATGATGAACTCATATGGCGTCACCTCTACAAAAGAAATGGGATATGACGACTACTGGTTTATCGATGAGGTAAAGAAGCTTGAGGATGCAGGTGAGCTCAGTCTTCGGGTCAATCTGATGAGCCAGCCAGTAGGAGAAGATGCAAATATCTCCTATGGAGTAGCTCTAAAAAATAAGTTTGAGAAGGATCCCTTTATTTCTTTTTCTGGGTTCAACCAAATGACGGATGGCTCAATTAGTCAGACCGAAGGAGAAATGAAAGAACCTTATCTCGATAGTGATACTTGCTGCGCTCTTGATATTGATTGGAAGCATCATGAAGACGAGGTACTGAAAGCCGATGCGGCTGGTCTTCGTTTCTCCCTACATACCCAGGGAGATGGTGCAGTTTCTCATGCAATAGATATCTTTGAAAAATGCTCTCGTGATGAGAATGGCCACCTTGTTCTCCGCCAAGCTATGACCGACCTCGAGTGCGCAGATCCAAAAGATTATGAGCGCATGGCAAAGCTTGGAATTGTGGCAGAGGTGTATCCGCTTATTCAGTCTATTGCAGATAGAAAAAGCAAGCTTGAGATGATATCAACAAAGATAGGGGCTGAAAGAGGCACTCATTATTGGAATCGTCGAGCCATGCTAGACGCTGGCATAACGGTTTCCTGTGGAACTGACCTTCCTATGACTAAAGATGATCTAGGAGTTGGAGTCTACAGTGCGTGTGGAGGCTTCTTCCCAGAGGGTGGAGAGCCCTTCAATCCAAACAATATGATTAGTTCTGCAGAGTTGTTGCACGCATGGACTGCGGGGAGCTCATATGACCTGGAGCAAGAAGATTCTACGGGTACGCTTGAAGAAGGAAAGCTAGCAGATATAGCGGTCTTTGATAAGAATATTTTGGATCTTAAGCCAGAAGATGCTCGGAGTTGTTCGTGCTGTCTGACTATGGTTGACGGTCGCATAGTTTACTCAACGTTATAGGCACAAGCTCGCCTTTATTGTGTAGAGATGCCCCGTCTGGAGTTTTACAGGCGGGGTTTTTGAAAGGAACCCTATGAGTGCTGAAAAACAAAGCGCGATGCTTGAAGAGATAGAGGAACAACCTTTCCTTCTGCGTGAGCTTTGGAGTTCGCATAAAGATTGGACAGCCCCATTTGTAGAATTATGTATGCAGCACAAATTCAAGCGAGTTCTCTTTGTGGGGAATGGATCACCATATTACGCAGGGGAAACTCTAAGGTTTCTTACCGAACGATGCTTACGTGCGGCAGTTGACGTTGTTCCCGCGGCAGTATTTGCCCACCACGAAAATTTTGATCCGACGGGAGATTTAAATTCTTCGCAGATACTGCTCATTTGCCCTGCAGAAACGGGTCACTCAAAAGGTCAAGTTGATGCAGCGCGTCGTGCTCGAAGTGAGCATATTCCTGTTGTTTGCACGACACTAAATCCAAAAGGAGTCTTGGCTCGCGAATGTGATGTTGTTCTCAGCAAGCTGGGATTAGGCGAGCGCTCGGTCGCCGCAACAAAGCACCAAACCATGGCTTTATTTTTGGTAATGACCTGTCTTGTTGAGGCTGGATATGCCCTCGGGAATTTAAAAGAAAACGATTATGAGCTATCAATAAACGCTCTTTGCAATATGCCCGATTCTATCCAAAAATCGATTGATAATACTATTGCTTGGTTCGCACAGAATCAGGAAATTGTTATGAGTGCTCCTGCATATTATCTTGTGGGGTATGGGGCGAATTTAGGTACCTGCCTGGAAGGAACTCTTAAATTTATTGAAACTCATGAGCGCCCAACCTGTGCAATTGAGTTAGAAGAAACCCTTCATGGTCCGCTCAGGGCTGTGCATAAAAATGACGTAGTCTTCTTGCTTTCTGCAGAGCCTGGAGAAGAGCGAGATAGGATGGATATTCTCGCTCGAGGAATTCAAAAATATTGCGATCATATCGTGGTTATACATTCTGTCCAGCAGCAAACGGATTTGCTGTCCTTGCCGATAGCTTCTTGTGATATCGAAGATATTTGCGCGCTTGAATATCTGATTCCACTTCAGGTGTTATCAGCGCTTATAGCTCAACAAGTCGGAATAGATGTGACAATACCGAAGGTTTCAGAACTCGATGATTTATTGAATCCTGCATATGAGGACTAGGGGAGTCTATGCATACTGATGCATCATCTCTTATTGTTGCAATTGATGTTGGCGGTTCAAAATATATTACGGGTGTCTGCACTCAAGATGGAGCGAAACTCTTTTCTACTAGGCATGAATGGAAAAGTACTAAGCAACAAGATATAGTTCCCCAGCTTGTGTTATCAGTTAGAGATGACCTACAGAGGCATCCAGAAATTGTTCACGACATCATTGCAGGCGGAATTACAATCCCGGGTTTTACTAATCCTACCTCGGGTCTTTGGATTGATTCTGATAATCCTGTCGTAAGGAATTTAGATGTTTGTGCGGAGCTGTCCCAAGCGCTAAATATTCCTTTTTTTGGTGATAATGACTGCAATGCCTGTGCACTTGCTGAGTCAATGTTTGGTGCAGGAAAAAATTTGAAAGATTTCTTCTACGTCACAATCAGTTCTGGCATAGGGGGCGGCACATTTATAAAAAATAATTTGTACTATGGCTCCCACCTACTTTCCGGGGAAATTGGTCTTTCCGCTATAAGCTCAGTAGCGAGACCAGATATCTCAGGTAATGCATACGGGCGCCTAGAGGCGTATTGCTCAACAAAAGGAATGGTTAGGACTTATGAGGAGCTCGGGGGAATAGTTCCTTCTGGAGACTTTGGAGCGCTAGAAATTTCTCAAAGGGCTGACGCAGGAGACTGTGCTGCTCATGAGACATTTCGCCGCGAGGGAATATACCTTGGAAAGGCATTGGCGCAAGCTGCTATTATTCTCGGCCCTCAGCGTATTGTGCTCGGCGGTGGCGTTGCTCTGCTTTACGACTACTATAGAGCTCCTCTTGAATCCGAGATGCAAAAGATACCTGTCTATTTGGCGCATCCAGATGTTGTTTCAACTCCTTTGGGATATGAAAGCGCATTTTTAGGCGCTGCAGCATGCGCGCGTCGAGGGATTCAACTACACGAAGCTGAGAAATGCATAAATACTCAAGAAAAAATTAAGCTCCATGTTTCTCGCTTAAAAGGGAAAACGCAAATATCCCTGCGTAGTGCCAGCAGTGAGCAATTGCTTCCTACGGGTGCGGGATATATTGGGCAGATTTCCATAGACTCAGGTTTAGACCCGCAAGGCGATTGTCTTGATAGCCTTGCTAAGAGCTCGCCTAAGAATTACTACGCCAATCTTGGAAAACTGCTTGCTACTGCAAGCACCTTGCTTGACCCTGCCTGTATCGTTTTGCATGATGAGCTTACTCAAGCTGACCCATTAGCAAAAGGCCTGATGGCTGATTGCTTTTGGGACAACTTTTTTATCTCACGAGCTCAGCGAAACAATTTTATTTTGTGGGATGAGCAACACTAAAAGGTCGCGAGTCCTATAGGACCTCTTTATCGACGTAGTTCTCACTCTTGCCGCTTAATGCATGATCAAACTGTGCAACCAGCGGATGCTTGTGCCAGAGATGTTTATCTTCAGTTAGTTTCCAAGCGCTGATTTGGTAAAACGGCAAGAGTGCAACTGGTCCGCAGAGTGAGTCCAGCTTGCTATCAATCAGAATGTCGGTCATACCGTCAAGATCTTTATCGGAAAGTACAAAAACTTTATCGGTGACAAGACGAGTTGCCTGAATGATTTGCTCTGCACGCTTGTGATCGATTTCTCCAACTACATTGACAAAAATCGTGTAGTTTGGATCAAGTTGCAGATTTGGACCATGTAAATACTCATCGAGTTCATAGGCTATAGCAGGGAATTGAAGACATTCGCCAAACTTCAAAGCTCCCTCGCGCGCTATGCCGTAATTTGCCCCAGCTCCGATAAGAAAAACACGGTCCATGCTCGAGAGCTCTTTATAACGTTTAGAAATTACATTAGCAGTGCTATCGATAACCTGTTCAAAACTATGGATGGTTTGCTCAATAAGCTGTTCGTATTCCGAGACTTCTTTTTGAGAAATTCCATTCTTTAAAACAGCTGCGTCAAGCGCGAATAACATAAGGAAGACTGCCAAGGATGTGACGCCTTTTGTTACATAACCAACCTGTTCTTCTCCAACTCCATAGTCAATGAGGACGTCGGAAGCAGCTGAAAAATCAGAATGAATATCGCCGGTTACACCAATGGCTTTTTTATTCGAAGAGCGAATGAGATCAAGAGCTGCAAGCGCATTGGTTGAATATCCGCTTTGCGAGACTACGAAGCAAAATTCATTCTCAGGAAGTTCGTGCTCATAGGCGCAAAAACTGTATGGCTCAGTTACGCTTACTTCAACTCTGAGGACATGGCGAAGGAAAGGACGAGCTATCTCAGCTGCGTTTCGGGACGATCCACAGGCAACAATTCGAATGTGAGAATATTTTTTCTCCGCAAACTGTTGAGCGAGAGGCATGTCAGGTTTTCCATTGATGAGCGAACGTAGAATTTCGGGAGTTTCCTTTACGTAATCGAACATTGTTGGTTTTGCCATAGTCTCTCTCCTTAAATTTTTACAAGGGAAGCGGCGCCAATAACCCCGGAACTTTCCTTTAATTTTGTTATACGCAGTTCTGTTTTTTGGCCCTCGTAAACGGAAGCAACGAGTTGTGAGCGAAGCGAGTCAAGATAAGGCCTTAAACCTTGAGCAACTCCACCTCCGAGTACGATTACATCAGGACAATAGAGATAAACATATTGATTCAGCGCTCTTGCTAGAAGCTTAAGATACCAATTAACAAGCGAGAGAGCCCGATTATTTCCTTGCCTCGCGAGAGTGAACATATCCTCTACTGTGAGTTCCTCACTAATCTCATGATGTATGTGAGCAAGTAGAGCAGTTCCAGAGCAAGTAGACTCCAGGCAGCCAGTCATATTGCAATAACATGGAGTACTGTCTAGCCAGGGATACTCCCCACCTTCTCTAACGCGAATATGACCAGCTAGATGGATGTGAGACTCTTTTCCATAGGGCTTTCCGTCTTCACAAAGACCAATGCCGATTCCAGTTCCGATAGTAATTGTGAGCACGCGTGAAAAGCCCTTGCCCTCCCCATAGAGAGCTTCAGCTAGTCCAATGAGTCTCGCATCGTTATCTATTTGAACTGGCATACCAAGAGCTTCCTCAAATTTAGTTTTTAGAGGATAGCCATGAGTCAGGAATGGAACCATTGAGGAAAGTCCATCGATGCTTCCATCTGAAAAGACGTACGATCCGATTGAAACGCCCGCTGCCCGGACGTCTCTCGTACTTCTATTGAATGAGGAGAGTACAGTGGCGATATCGTCAAAAAAGCGCTGTTCAGAAACATGCTCAGTAGGAAAAACCTTCATATCGAGAAGAGAGCCATCAGAAGAATTAATCAATCCGCATTTAGTTCTCGTCCCACCGATATCAATGCCTGCTACTAATTTTTGTGTATGTTTTTGTAGCGTGCTCACAGTACAATCCACCCATCTTCAAAGAACATGCCGGGTTCGATGCCATTAACTAGCGCTAATTGGTAACTAAGAATCTGGAAATACATTGCCTCAACGAGCATCATCCATGGTCCATCGAGCTTAAGATCAGGCAAAATGAAAGAGAAGCCAGATTTAGCATTTGAATTTGTTCCAACATATATCGAATCTGAGGTTGCCTCCTGAATATAATTCCAAATCATCTCGGAGCGACTATCAGGAAATATATCTAGAAGTATGGGTACAGTTTTTGATTTTGTTATTTTTTGTGCTCTGATGAGCTCCATGGGTCCATGGTAAAGGTTGTCTATCGACATAACATTTGCAGGTATCTTTGCAGTTTCTTCAATCCAAAGCGACGCACTCCTCATCATGTTAATACCCTCATCGCGAGAGATGAGGTAAAAACTATCTGCGCGTGCCAAGAAATCAATGGATTCGAATTGGCTGAGAATTTCCTCTTTATGAGCTTGCATCCAGGCAAAGGCGGCATGGAGGGTCTCTGCCTTCTTTTTATCAAAGCTAGCATTTTCAAGCAGCTCAACAAGTACAAGACCGCATAGGGCCATAGAGCTATAAGCCTTTATGCAGACGATTTGGTCGTAGCTGGCTATATCCCGTAGGGAAATGGCGCAGTTCTTTGCCATGGTCGAATCGGGAGTCATTGTTATACACGCTGAAAGATATCCATTGTCATGGAGCCAAACCGAAAAGTCTGCAACCTCGCGACTTTCTCCAGACCTGCTCATGAGTAAGTAGAATGCATCTTTTGGTGCTCGCTCTGGGTGATGAAGCAGTTCTGCAGTTTCTACGAGACGAACATTACGTATGCCCTTTGCGATTAGAGCTTCGTACATTGGCATGAGGGAATATAAGGCGCTTCCCATGGAAGTAAGTATGACTTCATGCGAAACTTGAATAAGCTTTGAAATCTTAAGAGCCGTATCTAGTTGTGGACCACTCACATTATCTAGAACCTTTGTGAGCTCATCGGGTTGCTCGTAGATATTGCGAAGAATTGGATTCATGTCCTCCATATATATCCCCCAAAATAGGCCAAACAGCTTTAAGTAATACTTAGAAGTCTAATATTTATAGCAACATATCTGTTTGATTATTCGATTAAGTTATCAATTTTTTATAGGAATGACTATATTTTGCTTCCTCAAAGGCTGCTCAATTATGGAGGAGACTCTAAATACAGTTCATGATTCTCTTGAAAGGAATTGTATACAAAACTTAGAGAATTCCTGTTCATTACCATCTACCTTGTACTAACTACCTTCCGCCGTGAAAAATAAATTTAGGGTTGCATGCAATGTTATCGTAGTGCTTATTGGTATAGAGTAAGGAATAAGTTGTATGTAAAACTCTTACCAAGTGAGTTAACGGGCAACAGGGAGGTAGTAATGGGTCATTTTATAGAGGGTGTATTAACGGAAATTTGTACACCATTCACAACTGAGGGAGAAATAGATTTTCCTTATTTGCACGATATGATTGCATGGCAGGTTGAATGCGGAATCAAGGCCTTCTTTGTTAATGGCTATGCGGGCGAGTCTCACGAACTGAGCTTTGACGAAAAAATTGAGGTCCTAAAAGCCGTCCATGAGGCTGCACAGGGCAAAGCAAAAATTATGGCCTGCTCCTTTGAGAACGACGTACGTGCCAACAAGCGCCTCATTGATGCATATGAAGAGACAGGCCTGGCTGACTGCTATTGCATTACCGCTCCTCCTTTCTTTAAATTCTCTCAAGAGGCTCTTTATGATTGGTCTGCAGAGCTGATTGACTATGCAAAGCGTCCCGTTTACATCTATAACTGTGTTGAGCAAGCTGTTTTGTTTGCCCCTGACACACTTGCAAAATTGGCTAATGAGCATAAGAATCTGCGCGGATTCAAAGATGCTTCAACCAATGTTGTGAATTTCCAGCAGTGTGTTTTGCGCATTGACCCGGAAAGCTTTGACTTCCTAGGTGGCTGCGACGGGTTCGACGGTATCATGGTTTTGCTGGGTGCTGTTGGCTGCGTTTCCTTTATGGCAGTACCTTTCCCACGTGAAATGATTGAAATTGTTGAGAAGGGTCGCGCAGGTGATTGGAAGGGCTGCATTGAGGCACAGCAAAAGGTGCTCCGGATTCGCAACGTCGTTAAAAAGACGCCATTTAATGCAGGTTGGAATTGGGCTATGCAGTATGGCTTTGGGAAACCTACCGTTTCCCGTATGGGCGCCAAGCAAGATTGGGTCCCATTTGAAGTGAAGCAAGAGATGGATGAGCTGATGGTTGAATTTGGCTACAAGAGCCTTGGCGATGCGATTCAACCAACTGAGATTGATGCCCAAATGGCAGGAAAAGCTGACTTCCGATAGAAAACTAAAGCAGCCGTCTCAACTCTTGGGACGGCTGCTTTGTATAGATTATCTGGGAGGGATAATGTCTTTTACGAAAGTCAATATAAATCCAAAAATGTTTGGCGATCTTCCCTTTGAAGTGCTTCGAGATGGAGAACTTTCTGTCTCCGCAATTCGCTTCAAATCAGGAGTTGATGGACTGAAGATTTCGAATTCACGTTCAAGCATGGTTGTATTGCCCTATATGGGAATGCAGATTTGGCAACTTTGCTTTGATGGCAAAGACGTCTCACAAAAGTCCATGTTTGAAGAGCCGCTCGCTACTACAAAGTTTGGGGATAACTACGGAGGCTTCCTTTACCACTGCGGCCTAAATAATATCAATGGTCCAGAAGCCGGCGAAGCAGATTATCCCATGCATGATGTCTTGCCGTTTGCGGTATTTGATGATGTATATATTGGCATTGGAACTGATGAAGCTGGCAAATATTTGTCTGTAGGCGGCAGCTATGTGTTCCGCAATAGTCAGGAATTACACTGGGCTTATAACCCCGAGCTTAAGCTGTATGAATCATCTACGATGGTAGAAATGTCAGCTCGCATCGAGAATCGCCGTCATAGCCCTCTTGAATATCTATGGCTTTGCCATATGAATTGGCTTGGGTGCGATGGTTCCCGCTTTGTCTATTCATGTCCTACTGATAGCGAGCACATACAGGTCTCTGCGCCAGACGAAGGAGACGGATCTCCTCGTGCCCAGAAGATTTTTGAATACGGGAAAAAGCTGGTTGCTGACCCAACGATCGCGGACGTACTTGATTCTGAAAATCAGGTTTTCGACCCTGAGATGTGCATCAACTATAAATACGAAGCCGACTCTGACGGTTGGGCTCACGCACTTATGGAAAGGCCTGATGGCGATGGCTTCTATGTGAGCTGGGATATGACCTATGCTCCCTATGCCCTGCGTTGGTTCTGCAGAACTGGTGACGAAGACGGTGTAGGTATCGCTCTACCTTCTACTGGAACAAATAGAAGTTCTGCATACCAGAGGTCTCATGGTCACTTCAACACGCTAGAAAGTGGCGAGAGCGATTTGATTTGCTGGCGCTTCGGGAAAGTTGAAGGAACAGAGCTTCAAAAGGTAGAGGAAAAGATAGCGAAGATTCTCAACAACTAATTCTTGAACTTGTCAGGGAGATTGATGCTATATGAGCATGAAAGTGTCACTTTTTTCAACAGGTTTTTCAAGTTGGCCGCTGGAGCGTTGCTTTGCAGCAGCAGCACGTTGTGGCTATGACGGGATAGACATTGGTGGATTTAGGCCGCATGCTTATGCGCCAGATATCCTCGGTGGAGTAAACGGAGGCTCAAAAGCCATTCTTGATATGGTTCAGAAGTATCAGATGCCCATCGTGAGCTATGTTCCGGAAAATACCGGATCACCTCATAGCTTCGTATATAGGGAAAAAGAGCTCAACGAGATTTCGATGAAGTACTTCCTGTCAACGATTGATGCGGCAAAAGCTATAGAAGCTCCGATGGTTATGTTTGCAATTAATATGCCTGGGTTCGGAATGGACCGTGAAGCTTTGAAGAGCCAGGTAGTTGAGGATCTAAAGGTCTTGGCGGACCATGCGGCTAGCCTTGAGGAGACTGTTATTCTTGAGCCAGTGACTCCTTTTGAAGGTCGTCTTTGCTGCACGTCTGACGACGTTAAGTACTATTTAGACCAGGTGGACAATGAGGCTCTCAAGGTAGTTTTGGACCTTGCCTGTCCACTTACCTGTGGTGAGCCGATGAGTGAGTACTGGGAGAAAATGCCCGGAGCTGTAAAAGAAATGCATTTCATCGATGCTGAGCCGGACTGCGAAGATCACCTTATCCCTGGCGATGGAGCTATGGATTGGCCTCGCATTGTCTCTTATCTAAAACAGGTTAACTATGACGGATATCTTGCACTCGAACTCTTCAGTAGGTATGGGAACGAGCCCGATTTCTCTGCTGAACGAGGAATTGAGGTTATTAGAGGACTGTTGGAAGCTGAATAGTTTAGGGTAATTCGATTTCTACTTTGGAGGAAATGGTATGTCTAAAGAGCACAGCGTAAAAGTTATTGTAATGAATTCTCACGGAGTAGGACAGGTGTGCAGAATTCATCGCTTGCCCCGTAGGGGAGAGACTATGGAAGCATGGGATTGGCACGTTGAGGAAGACGGCGGTAAGGGTGCTACTGTTTCGGTTGCATTGGGACGCCTAGGAGTGCCAACTGGATATATCGGTAAAGTTGGCTATGATCCCTGGGGTGACATGGGCGATGCATGGATGAGCGCTGCAGGAGTTGATACTACCTTCATGTATCGTGACCATAGCGTATCGACGGGTACCGGCTTGATAATGGTTGACGATGACAACCTCAATACCATTGTCGATGGTGACTCTGCTTGCAAAGCTTTAACCGAGGATGAGATTCGCGACGCGATTTGTGCGATGAAGTCTGCAAAAATTTTTATCACTGGCTTCGGCATGCCCTTTAAAAAGTCTTTGCTTGGAGCTCGTATTGCTAAAGAAGAGTTTGGCATGACGACTTTCTGCAATGCCTCGCCACTCCCTTCTGAGTCAATGGGTGACCTATCTTATATCGACTACCTAGTTGTGAACGATATCGAAGCAAAGGTGCTCTGCAACCTTTCAGAGGATGCAGAGATTGCTCATGAAGAGTTGCTTCGTAAGATTGCAGAGACTCAGGGTTGCCAGGGAGTAATTATGACTTGCGGGCCAGAAGGCTCGGCAATTCTTGATGGCGATGAGTATTTCTTCGTTAAGGGAACAAAGGTAGAAGCGGTCTACACCATTGGTGCAGGCGATGGCTATTTAGCCGCAACAGCTGCCGGATTAGCAAATGGCAAGAGTCTCAAAGAGGCAAGCGAGTGGGCAAGCAAATATGCAGCCTACAAAGTTACTCGTCCAGGTACGATGACAACTCGTGAAGGGGAGGGTTATCCAAAGCTTGCAGAGGTGGAGGCTTGGATAGCTAAGCTTTCATAAGCAATATGATGATTGAGTTGATGAGTTTATTGAGATAGCGAAGGAACCAGACGGATTTATATTTGGTATCCCCATTTACTATATGGATAGACTCTTCTATCTGCTGGGTGGAAGTCCCTATGGGGCAGATGAGGGTTATTGGCTCACCAACCTGTTGCAGCTATTGCTGCAGACTTTCGTAAGCTTTTTCTATTAAGATATCGCGTTAATATAAAAACTGTCTGGCAAATTTGCCAGACAGTTTTTTCAACTTGTGATTGTCTAAAAATCTTACCAAGCCCCATTGTATTGGATCGTAACAGCAGAACTTTGCGCACCTTCTTCCATGCATGCGCTGACATCTTTACCCTCAAGAATGCCTTTAATGTAGCCTGCAATGAAAGAGTCCCCTGCACCCATGGTGTCGGCAATTTTGACAGGAATAATGCCATGAGAATAGAAATTCTCCCCGTCAAAGGCGAGGCTTCCATATTCACCCAAAGTAACGATGACAACCTTTGGACCCATCGCCTGTTTCTCGCGCATAAAGTTGCGGACTTCCTCAGTGTCGCGAGCTTCAAGACCAAAGAAGGCATAATCAACATTAGCAATAGAGCTGTCTACGATAGGGTCGTGAGGTTGATCGGAGTAATCGAAGACAACAGTTGTTCCGCTTTCTTTAATTGCAGCGAGTGCGTCAGTAGTGTGTCCCCAAATACCGCTAACAACCAAATCATGGGAGCACAGGAACTTTAAGTCATCCTCAGAGACTTTAAAGTCTTCCATTACACCTTCGATATAATCGCCAAATACGCGATTACCGTTTACGATTTCGACCTTTGTAATTGCGGTTGAACCAGGCTCAACATGAACGTGACTTACATCAACGCCTTTTGAGCTTAGTGCGTCAACAAGACCCTTACCGTATGCATCATTACCCACGACACCGGTATAGGAAGCATCAATACC
This sequence comes from Olegusella massiliensis, assembly GCF_900078545.1. Classification (GTDB taxonomy): domain Bacteria; phylum Actinomycetota; class Coriobacteriia; order Coriobacteriales; family Atopobiaceae; genus Olegusella; species Olegusella massiliensis. The sequence continues at coordinate 229,721 of NZ_FLLS01000002.1, read as the reverse complement.
CATTCTTTTGAGGTAAACAGAGACATTGACAGGGTTGCCTCCTGGATACTGCTTTCCCTCGTTTTCGTAGACATCGACGCAGTTATCTCCTACTGCTGCAACCTTCATATCTGTTCCTTTCGATGAAGAAGTTTAAGCACATAACTTAATAATATATATATACCAATAAAGGTAAATATTGCCTCTAAATAAGGCAGACAATTCTCCGTAAACGGCATATTGAAGAAATTATGAACTATCTGAAAACCACAAAAAAGCGACTAATTACAAGGTGAACGTAGGCAAAACCTCGGTGAAGGGGAAATACCCATAAATGGCTTCATTTTTTATTATCAGAGAATAATATATGAGGAGAGATGAAACTTATACCAGATGGAGATTGGAGTAAGTGATGCGAACCGCGTGCATTGGTGACAATTGTATTGATGACTATCCAGCACTTGGGCGGAAATATCCAACTGGAAACGCGGTTGACACGGCAGTAAACCTTCAAAAACTTGGTATGCCTACGTCAATAATCTCTACGACCGGCTCTGATGCCAACGGTCAATGGATGATTGAGACCTTAGCAAAAGAGGGTCTCGATATATCTCATCTAAAAAAGGGCAGTGGAGCTACAGCCATTACTTACATGGAGCTTATTGGAAAAGAGCGTGTCCACGGAGAGTATCAAGAAGGCGTGCTTAAAGATATTGTCTTCGACGATGAAGACGTCCGTTTCGCTGCTGAGCATGATCTTGTTCACTCAGCTTTTTGGGGACACGCTGAGTCTGTCTTGCCTGCAATTCACGATACAGGGACCCTGGTGAGCTTTGACTATGCAGACCGCCTAAATGACCCCCTTGTCGAACAGACTGCCTCTTGTGTTGACATTGGCTTCTTCTCTTTCCACGAAGGAAAAAAGAACTTTGATTCGAGTTATCTTCGCGAGCGCCTTGCACACGGCATGAAAGTCGCAGTTGCAACCTTTGGCGAAGAAGGCAGTATCGTTGCCATAGATGACAAGCTTTACGATTACGGGATTAAAAAAGCAACAGTTGTAAACACAATTGGTGCAGGAGACTCATTTATTTCTGGCTTCTTATATGCCTATCTAATGGGTGAAGAACCCATTAAATGTCTAGAGAAGGGAGCTGAAGTAGCAGCTCAGGTCGTCGGTGTTTTTGAACCTTGGGTAGGCATGTCTGCCTAAGGTTTTGGAATACGTGAGATAGAAGTAGTTCAGTAGGGTAACGGTTGCATGAGAAAGGAAAGTCTATGTTCAAAATTGGCATGTTTACTTCAGGTTATCAGCGTAATCCCCTTGAGAACATTTTCGAAGATGCGAAGCGTTTTGGCTATGACTATATCGAGCTTTGGGGTGCCCGTCCACATGCATATGCTCCAGATCTTGCAGATGGCGATATAGAAGAAATCCTAAGGCTTCGCGATAAGTATGGTGTGCCCATTACCGGTTATTGCCCCGAGCACAATGCTTATCCTTACAACTTTATGATTGGCTCTGAGCGCCAGCGCGAGGATGCAATCCGCTACCTCAAGATTTGTCTTGATCAGGCTCGCGCACTTGGTTCAGACTACATGCTCATTTCTCCGGCTCATGCAGGATATGAAGCAACGTACAAAGAGATGCATGATCGCCTATATCGCAGCTGCGAAGAGCTTGCTCGTCATGCTGAAAAGGTTGGCGTTCGTATTGTTGTTGAGCCACTGACAACAATGGAGTCAAACGTATTCAAGAATGCTAATGACCTCATCGACCTATTTGAGCATGTTGATTCTGATTACCTCATGGGCATGATGGACATCGTCCCACCATTCCAGCAGCAGGAGCAGATGATGAGCTACTTCTCTAAGCTCGGCGAGAAGATGTATCACCTCCACATCATCGATTCTGATGGCACTTCTGATGCTCATGTAATGCCCGGCGAGGGTGTTTTGCCCATGAAAGAGCTGCTCGAGGAAATCCGCGATCTTCCTTATGAGCGCACCGCAACGATTGAGCTAGTGACTGGCTATATCAATGAGCCGCGTCTCTATGCAAAGCGCGCAATTAATAATGTTAAGGCAATGCTCGGGGAGTAAAATGTTTATTGATGTGCATGTACATCCGGCTTTTTATGAGCCAATCAATATGGATTCTAGTAGAGAAGACATGCGTCACGAAATCCTAGATATTCATAAGAACGGGACGGCAAAGCTCGAACATATCTCCAATCAGATGAGACTTGCTGGGCTCGATAAGATGTGCTTGCTACCTCAAGATTATTCTGCCTGCGAAGGTGTTGTCCCAGTCACAAATGAGGAGGTCCGCCAGTTGGTGGACCTCGCTCCTAATAAGTTTATTGGCTTTGCAAGCGTGGATCCAAAAGACCCGCAGGCACCCGAAAAGCTGGAGCACGCATTTGCTGATTTGGATTTAAAAGGACTTAACCTGCATCCTGGTCGTCAGCATTTTTATCCTATGGATGATGAGGCGCAAAAGCTGTATGACATTTGCGAGCACTTCAATCGACCAGTTATGTTTCATGCAGGAATGTCATGGGAGCCACATACGCTCTCAAAGTTTGGAAGACCTGTTGAGTTTGAAGAATTAGCAGAGACACGTCCTAATTTACGTTTCTGTCTTGGGCATTTTGCTTGGCCATGGTTGCAAGAAGCTGCAATGATTATGGTGAAGCATTCGAATGTTTACGCAGATACTGGAGCACTTTATTTCGATTGTGCGCAGGAATTTTATTCTCAGCTTTTTACTAAAGACTTGCCAGCGACATGGATTGACCGGAGTTTGCGCCATCAGGTGATGTTCGGAAGCGATAACCCTCGTTTTGAACAAATTCGTATGGCAAAAGCACTCGACAATCTTGGATTACGTGAAAGTACGGTTCAGTTAATCAAAGGACAAAATGCCCTCCAGTTCCTCAATGGGTTGGAGTAGTGAGCAAGATGATCTACACAATATCAAAAACTTTCCTAACGACGGAGTACAACCAGTACTCATTGATTACGGAAGAAATCGAGCAAGCCGTCAAAGAGAGTGGAATTAAAGAGGGTATGGTAACGGTTATTTCTAGGCATACGACTGCAGGGATAACAACGAATGAGGCACTGGAGTGTCTTGAAGCCGATATCGATGAGTTCTTGGGGAGATTGGTCCCGGAGGATCATCCCTACGCTCATGCTCGCATTTTGAAAGATTACGGATCAACTGCTGGAAATCCAACAGGTCACCTCAAAGCATTACTGGTGGGAAATCATACTCATTTCTTTGTGAAGGGAGGTGAACTGGATAAAGGAGGAGCACAGGAAGTTTATTTTTGTGAGTTCGATGGGCCATCTGAGCGCACCTATCTCATTCAAGTGATAGGTGATTAAACGTGTGTGAAGATATTCGGAAAGTTGAGTAATACTGCGGTAAACTAAGGGGGCTACCTGCGTTATTTGGTAATTTTTTGAAGGTGATACTAAATGCGTTCAAGAGATGAAATCTCAGAACTAATTGAATCATATATCATAGAGAATGGTCTCACGCCAGGCGATAAGCTTCCTTCTGAGCGCGATATGTGTGAGCTTTGGGATTTAAATCGAATGACGCTTCGCAATGCGCTTTCGCGTCTTGCGCATTTTGGTGTAGTGGTAAGTAAGGTTGGACTTGGAACTTTTGTAGCGCAGCCTAGGATGGTTCGAAATCTTCAGGATACGATAGGGTTCAGCCAGGCAGTTTCAGAATCTGGATATACGCCATCGCATTTGGTAATTGGCTCTCAAATTATTGAAGCAAATAAGTATGCAGTGAGACACCTCCATGTCATGCTTGCTTCCCCTGTTTTGGTGTTGAGAAGAGTTAATTTAATTGACGAATGTCCAGTTTCAATTGAGACTACTTGGGTCAATGCTAGGGATTGCCAAGGTATCGAGAAATATGACTTTGCAAAGGATTCTTTATATCGCGTTCTAAAAGAAGTCTATGGTATCGTTCCGAAAACAGGTTCTGAGAAAATTAGTATCACCAAGGTGGATGAAGAAGAGTCAGAAATTTTGAATGTTCCTCTTGGCACATCTGCCTTTTTCCAAACAGGACTTATTCAAGATGAAAAAAATAATCCTGTAGAATTTTTTAAAAATATAGTATTACCTCAACATATTATCTTCGGTACGGAGCTTAGACGTACCGACACGTACGGGAGCGAAGGGTAAATGAGTGCTGTAGACGAAAACTCACCTATTTATTTGCAACTTCGCGAAGTTGTTCGTGATCGAGTGGATTCAGGAGAATATCCACCAGGATGTCTTATTCCCTCTGAAAATGCTCTTGCAAAGACGTATGGAGTAAATCGTCTAACAGCCAGAAGCGCTCTCGATGCGCTTGTTGAGGAGGGTATTCTCAAGCGTGTTCAGGGAAAAGGTGCTTTTGTTGTCGGAAGGCGTTTGGTACGTGATCTCGACAACCTGACAGGTTTCCGTCAGTCGATCACTGACAGCAAAGCACAGGCAGGTATAAAGATTTTGGGCAAAGAGGTTCGTAAGGCTAAGGCGCTCTATGCAGACAGACTAGGAATAGACCCTGACGATGACATTTATGCTATCAAACGCCTGAATCTTGCAAACGGCAAGCCCGTTTCTTTGGAATATACCTATATCCCTTGTAAGCTCGTGCCCAATCTTATGGAAATAGATCTTGAGGTTTTCTCTCTCTATGACGTTTATGGGTTTAACGGAGAAGAGCCCGTTCGGGCTTGGGAGACTCTCGATATTGTCCCAATTGAACCTCGTGCTGCTCGTTCTTTAGGTGTTGAAGCAAATAAAGACGTACTACTGTTGACCTGCATAAGTTATGACAGAAGTGGCCGTGTAATCGAATATATGCGCTCTTTCAACCGTAGCGATATGTGTCACTTTACCGTAAAAAATGGAGAACACTTGGTCTAGTTGTCATCAATTCTAGGTCCCAAAACTGAATTCTTTTTAAAAGAGACAGTAAACTTTTGGAGGATAATATGTCTGAAATTTATTTCATGGGCATCGATACTGGAACTTTTGCAAGTAAAGGCGTTATTATCGACGCCGAAGGCACTGTTATTGCCGAAAGTGCAACTGAGCATGGGATGGAAAACCCCCAGCCTAATTTTTATGAGCATGATGCCGAGGCCGTCTGGTGGCATGATTTCTGCACAATCAGCAATGATTTGATTAAAAAGAGTGGGATCAATCCAAGCGATATTAAGGGTGTTGCTGCAAGTGCACTTGGTGCGGACTGCCTACCAGTCGATGAAAATTGTAAACCACTTCGCAAAGCAATTCTTTACGGTATTGATGCCCGTGCACTTGATCAATGCAAAGAGCTGACTGAACTTTACGGCGAAGATCAGATACGTGAGTGGTTTGGTCGTCCTCTTGGCTCATCTGACGTTATGCCAAAGATTCTTTGGATTAAAGAAAATGAGCCTGAAGTTTATGCTCGCACTCACAAGTTTCTGACAGGCTCTAGCTACATCACAGCAAAGCTTACTGGTGAGTATTATGTAGATAAGTTTTTGGGATTAGCAAGCTTCAATCCTCTGTATGATGCAGATGGAACGCCTAATCCAAAGCTTTGCGAGCCGATTTGCCGCCCCGATCAGCTGGCTAACGTTGCTGATACGACCGCTATCGCGGGTACCATCACAGAGCAGGCTGCTCGTGAAACTGGCCTTGCAGCTGGCACCCCAGTAACAGTGGGTACCGACGACTCTGGGGCAGAAGGAATTTCTTGTGGTATTGGCCGACTTGGCGATCTGATGCTTCAGTTTGGCTCCTCAATTTACATGTTCCTCGTCGCAGACCGACTTGTAAATGACGATCGAATCTGGCGTGAGCGCTTTATTATTCCTGGTACCTTTGATGTTTCCGCAGGTACCAATACTGCAGGAACTCTAACGCGCTGGATGCGTGATGAGTGCTATAGGGACTATAAAGAAGCAGAAGAAAATGGCGGAATCAATGCCTACCAGGCAATGTCTGCCGATGCTGAGAAGATTCCTCTGGGAAGTGAAGGGCTCCTCTGCCTACCCTATTTCGCTGGTGAGCGCACTCCTATTAATGACCCTGATGCTCGTGGTATATTCGCCGGCTTTAATCTTGCTCATACACGCGCACATCTCTATCGCGCATGCTTAGAGGGTGTTGCTTACTCAATTAATCAGCACTTCAAGATTTTTGAGGAAGACGGAGTTCCTGTTCGTCGCGTTATGGCTGCAGGCGGCGGAACAAAGAGCGCTTTGTGGATGCAGATTGTTGCCGATGTCACTGGCAAGTCAATTTCTGTACCAGCGATCGGTATCGGTGCAAGCTACGGCGATGCAATGATGGCAGCAGTAGGAACAGGCATCTGGAATGGCTTTGACGAGCTTGCTAGCAAAGTGAAACCCGGCGTTACTTACGAGCCAAACATGGAAAACCACGAAGCATATAAAAAGTATCAGCAGCTATTTGATGAGCTTTATCCTGCGACAAAAGAGCTGGTACACAGGCTTATTAAGTAAATTATTTGAACTTTTGTAATTGTAGTTAGGAGAGTAGTTAATATGCTTTGGACTGATGAACTATTTGGTACAAAAAAGCCAATCATTTCTATGCTTCACCTTGATGCACTTCCTGGAGATCCACGGTTTGGGAATAGGACCGTTTCGTCTGTTGTTGAACATGCAAAGCGAGATCTCGAGGCTCTTCAAGAGGGCGGCGTAGACGGAATTATTGTTTCTAATGAGTTTTCCCTTCCTTATCAGCGTAAGATGAGCTTTGTCACCCCTTCTACAATGGCCTACATTATCGGTCAACTGAGGAGCGAGCTGTCTTGTCCCTTGGGAGTAGATGCTATTTCTGATGGTCTGGCATGCATCGAGCTTGCAGCTGCAGTAGAGGCAGATTTTGTACGTGGAACATTCTCAGGTGTCTATGTCGGCGATGGCGGCTTCTATAACAATGACTTCTCCATGTTGATGCGCCGCAAAGCCGAACTTCATCTAGATAATTTGCGCATGCTGTACTTTATCAACCCTGAGTCTGACCGGAATCTTGATACGAGGTCTTTGGCAGACATTGCTTCATCTACTATTTTTAAGGTTCATCCTGATGGGCTATGCGTTTCGGCAAGCGCGGCAGGTGCTGATGTTGACGAGGCCTTAATTGCTTCAGTAAAAGAGAAGAATCCTGACGTGGCCGTTCTTGTGAATACTGGTTGCCGTCCAGATACAATTGAAGCGAAGCTTGCTTCAGCAGATGCAGCTGTGGTTGGGACATATTTTAAAGATGGTGGTCGCCTTGAAGATGAGTCGCTAGAAAACGTCCGCGTTGACGTTGAGCGTGTTAAGGAACTCATGAAGGTTGTCCATGAGATTCGACTGAAGGTGTAATTTCGTAATAGTACATACCAAGCGAGTTAGGTTTTAATTAAAACAAGATTTATAAACCTGAGAGTTACAAAGTTGCTTATAGGGCAAATGTGAGTTTAGTTAAGAGGTGCTGACGCAGGTCAGCACCTCTTTTTTGGGGAATTCTCTTGCAAGTTTGTTCTGCTGAAATCACCGCAATGACGTAAGTGTGAGGGAGCATAACGAGGCAAATCACCTCGTTATGCACAAGGGGTTTACTTATTGATTTGAGGTCTCATTGCCCGTGTCTGTTTGCGATGAGGTATTTTCATCGGTATTGCTTGTGTCAGAGTTGTTATCGTTGTTGTCCGAGCTGCCATCTCCTGTGTCGCCTTGAGAAGCAGCAGCTACCGAGTACAGTGCGCTTGCACTTGAGCTGATGGTACCTGCATCCCAGCTGTGGGAAGATACCGCCGATGAAGTGGGATCATACACGACAAGCGAGCCATCATTGCCGTAGCCAATTACCAGTATCCAATGTGCCGATGCTGTAAGGCTATCGTCTTTTACTTGTACCAAAGCAGGACTTCCATTGCCCAAAATCGAGTGTAGATTATCCTTGCTCACTTCCATTGAAGTAATGCTGAGACCCACCGTTGAGATGCCCTTGTCAAAGAAGGACGTTGCCATGCCCGTGTCACCAGAATCTGCACCTGCGTCAGCAATTGCTTTGGCAATCGTGGCGGGAGTCTGGTTGGTTTTACCAGTGAGCCCCATATAAGCCATGGCAAGTGAAGTGGGACCAGACCCCGTGACACCAAGAGCACCGTCACCAAAATCAACATTACCCCAACGAGAATCCCAATTAAAAAGCAAAGGATAGCTGCCTTTTTCAACAGTGTCTTCATAGGCACCACTGGTGTGGTCGGCATCGGGGTAGGTGAGAACAAACTTAATAGCATTAGGCTCGTTAACAGCCAGATCAACCATGCGGCTATCTTTATATTTATCAGCATTTTTAGCAATCTTGTACAAGCTGTCAGCGTTATCCAAAGCAGGAGTGAGCTTACTGGTGATGTCAGGAGACGCACTTGCTGAGACCCTCGCGTCCTGAGAGTTGACCGAACTAGTTGAATTGTCTTTTTTGCCTGCTCCAGAAGTACATCCGCGGACACAGCTTGAGATAGCAAATATCAAAATAAGCAGAGCAATAATGCCGCCAGCAAGGATGAGGAGGCTACGCTGATCTAGATTAGAAAGCAGACCGCCTTTGCGGCCACTAAAGTTGATGCCGCGCTGGCGCAATGAGTATCCCGTGTCATGTCCGTTGATGGTGCGATAATTGCGGTTGGAGCGGTAGGGGCGTTGACCGCCACGCCTGTCAGGAGAAGCACTCTGTCCAGAACGGTATCCACGACGAGCACCTTGTCCTACTCCACTATTGCCAGAAGAAGAACGTAGGCGAGCAGGACGATTGGAATAGCCGTTAGAACGCGGACGCGAACCGCCACGGTTTGAATCTGCATAATTGGACATGGAAATCCTCTCAGCTATAACTTTGCTGCTCTATGAGGCTTAGCAGCTTAGTGCCTTGTATTCCCTATCTATAGTAGGACAAGCTTGCAGATCTAGCTAAGAAAAAATAAGTGAATGGTAATGCATGTTTTTTATGAAAACTAACATATTTAGCCACTAAGAATATTTTTTGAGAATTCTTTCGCGGATTTATAAGAGCTTTATGTATAGCTAAGTTATGTGCAAAAGACGTGTAAAACTCCGTTTGTCCCCTTGGTTCTTACCGCTTGCCGCTCGTTCAAACGTAAAGTTTAATTATTCGATTATTAAGTAGGTATGATGCATAGTGGCTTTGTCTCATCCAGCTCAAATGAGAAGGTATTGCAGACTTTGGTTTTGAGATTTATGCATACATATTGGATTTGTGGGGTTGATTATGGTGAAAAGACGCAACAGTAGGCAAGATGCTATTCGTGATATTGTCCGTGGCAAGTCCATCCGTACACAGCGTGAGTTAGTTGATGAATTGCAAGATATCGGATACAAATGCACCCAGGCTACCGTTTCGCGCGATATTACCGATATGGGATTGCGTAAGCTCTCCGAAGGTATTTATGTGCTTGCAGAAGACCTGCATCTCCAGCGTATGGTTTCTGGATTTGTGCTCAGTGTTAATCGTGCTCAGAATCTTTTGATTATTAAAAGCCAGCCGGGTACTGCTCCGGGTGTCGCTGCTGCTGTTGATGCGGCAGCTTTGCACAATGTCTGCGGATCCGTTGCTGGTAACGATACAGTGCTTGTAGTTTCAACCGATGATGAGGCAGCAATCGAACTGCTCCATCTCATAGACAAACTGCGTAGTACGCACAGATAGCGTTCAAGGATACAATACAAAGGGACAGATGAAAGCAAGAGCTTTTCAGTGGATGTAGGCATGGAAACAAAAAAGCACGCTCGATATCGAGCGTGCTTTTTTTAATCAGTATAGGGATCATAGGTAACTGCTAGTTACCCGCAGGCACCTCTTGTTGCTGTCCACCACCATTATTGTCGGTGTTTTCAGGAGTCGTGGCGCCGCCTCCATTATTAGAATCAGTCTGACCGTTGTTCTCGGGATTTTCAGTGTCCTGCTCATCCGTGGACTCTTCGGTCTCTTCTTCGACTTCGTATTCCACGGTATAGGTACGAGCAAAGTCCCAAGCGCTATTGTCCTTGTATGTAGGCTTTTTATCTGTGGTGGGGAACTCTTCACGTGCCACGCCTTTGAGAATGGCATTTGTGAAGCCTACAAAGATGGGGCAAGCGGTGTTATAAGGATGCAGGTAGCTGCCATGCACCAAGATAGGGGTATCATCCTCGTTGCCCACCCATACAGCAACTGAAACCTGAGGTGTGTATCCGCAAAACCATAGGTCACGGAAGTCCTCGGTTGTGCCGGTTTTACCAGCGATGGGCTGGTTGTAGTTGGTAGTGTAGGAAACAACATTTGCCGTACCACTGCCACTCGTGACAACAGTTTGCAGCGCCTCAGTTGCAGCCTGAGCAATCTCTGCAGGCACCGTGCGCTTAGCGTCATCTTTATGCTCGTAGACGATATTGCCGTTACGGTCTTCGATACGTGTAATAGCCACGGCATCATGGTGGATACCGCCCGTGGCAAGGGTGGCATAGCCTTCTGCCATTTGAATAGGAGGCACGCCCGCGGTACCCAAAGTAATGGCAGGATAAGCAGGCAGGTCAACATCAATGCCCATATCATGGGCAGCAGTTACAATCTTGTCGGCACCAATACCCATAGCAACCTGTGCAAAGCCGGTATTAGAAGACACCGCAAGCGCCTGTTGCAGAGTCAAAATACCAAGATTTTCGTTGCCGTAGTTTTGTACCTTCCAAGTGCTTGTAATCTGCTGCGGAGAGCTACAATCCAAGTAAACATTGGGGTTAACACCTGCTTCAAGCGCTGCTACCAGCGTAAATGCTTTAAAACTCGAACCAGGCTGACGTCTTGCTTGGGTAGCCATGTTGTACTGGCTCTTCTTGTAGCTTCTGCCGCCGACCATAGCTTTGACATAACCTGTACCAGGGTCAATAGCGCACAGCGCCGCTTGTAGTTGGTCATCATCAATGGTCTTGAGCTGGTCGGCTACGGCTTCCTCGGCAGCTTTTTGCCAATTAAGATCAAGTGTGGTGTAGACCTTCAGACCGCCTTTAAGGATAAGATCCTGGTCAAAGTCCTTAAGTAGTAGTTCGCGGACATAGTCGGTGAAGTAGGGGCTAGAGCTGTCAGATTCTTTGAAGCTGCCTAGGTTGAGTTTGATATCTTCACCCTTAACCTTGTCATGATCTTCCTTGCTGATGTCGCCAATTGCCAACATACGGTCAAGTACGTGGTTGCGGCGTTTCTTGCAGGCTTCCATGTTGACCGTGGGATCAAAATAGGCAGGAGAGTTGGGGATGCCAGCTAAAGTTGTGGCTTCATTGAGATCAAGGTCTTTGGCGCTCTTATTAAAGTAAGTTTTGCTTGCCGCTTCGATGCCGTAAGCACCATGACCATAGTAGATGGTGTTGAGATACATCATCAGAATCTGGTCTTTGGTGTAGGTCTTTTCCATTTGAATGGCAATATACGCCTCGCGGACCTTGCGTTTGAGACTCTGCTCAAATTGCTCATCAGATAAGACAGTATTGCGGACGAGCTGCTGAGTGATGGTAGACGCGCCCTCAGAGCGGCCAGCAAGCTGCGAGACAACAGCTCGAGCAATACCCTGTGGGTCAACACCATTGTGCTTGTAGAAGCGCTCGTCTTCAACGTCAACGGTGGCCTTGAATACGGCATCTGCTACGTCAGCCTGCTTTACAGAGTGACGGTTTTGCAGATAGTACTCAGCCATGACCGTGCCATCAGAGGCGAGTACCTGTGTAGGTTCTGCCACGAGATAGGCATCGGCCGACTGATAGTCAGGTAGATCCTGGAGCCAGCTTGAAACAAGTGCTCCAAGAGAAATACCCACGGCAGCGGCGAATAAGGCTAAAAAGCCAAAAACGCCAACAATTCCAAAGCCGACGATATGTGTGCGCGAATGCAGACGGGCCCTGCGCGTACGAATGCCCATGCAGTCCTCCTTGGGGAAGCGACATTTGCTTCAACATTATAAAGGTTCGATCGCGCCTGTCCTGCTAGAGTAGGAGAGTCCATCCTTCAACTAATTTATTGTGGTGCGATGGTAGTTAATAACATCTCGGGAGGTTTGTTGTGTTATCGGTAGAAGAGCAGCTCAAGGTAATTACTTCGGGAACTATGCAGATTGTTCCTTTAGATGAGCTCAAAAAGAAACTCGAACGTGGAGTTCCTTTGAATATAAAGCTAGGTGTCGACCCTACCTCGCCTGACCTGCACTTAGGCCATGCAGTGCCTCTGCGCAAGATGCGTCAGTTTCAAGATCTTGGTCACAAGGTAACGCTCATTATTGGTAATGGTACAGCGCTCATCGGTGATCCTTCGGGTCGTGATTCTACTCGTCCTCCTTTAACGGAGGAGCAGGTCGAAGCCAATGCTGCTACCTATGTTGAACAAGCTCTCAAGATTTTGGATCCCGAGCGTACGCAAATTGTTCACAATGGCGAATGGCTAAAACCTTTGGATTTGGGCTCAATGCTCGGTCTGATGAGCAAATTCAATGTTGCTCGCATCCTTGAGCGTGAAGACTTTCACAACCGCTACACAAATGGTATGCCAATTGCGCTGCATGAGTTTATCTATCCTGTGCTGCAAGCCTATGACTCGGTGGTTATCAAGGCTGACCTTGAGATGGGCGGTAACGACCAGATTTTTAATCTTCTTGCTGGTCGCGATTTGATGGAAAAATCTGATATGGAACCACAGGTAGCTCTTACGATGCCGCTGCTTGTGGGCCTTGACGGTGTTAAGAAGATGTCCAAAAGCTATAAGAACTATGTTGGCTTGACGGACCCTGCTGATGAAATGTTTGGCAAACTCATGAGCATTAACGACACCGTTGTGCCTATGTATTACCGTCTTTGCTCAACACTTCCTGTCGATGAGGTCGATGCAATTGATGCTGCTTATGCAGATGGCACAGCTGACCCTTATCAGCTTAAGCGCGCACTTGCTCGCAATATTTGCGATCTCTACCACGGTGAAGGTGCGGGCAAAGCTGCACAAGCTGCTTTTGATGCTCAGTTCAAGAAGGGCGAGCTGCCTGAAAATATTGCTGAAGTTAGTGTGGATTTGACTCCCAACGACCAAGGCAAGATTTATCTTGCCCGAGTCCTTGCCGAAGCAGGACTTTGCGCTTCGGCAGGCGATGCACGTCGTCAGATTGACGGTGGCGGAGTCAAAATTGATCAGATTGCTGTTGCTGCAAAAAATTACAACATTGATCCCGAGCGGCTGCATAGCGGCTGTGTTGTACAAGTTGGCAAGCGCAAGTTTGCTCGTCTTGCCTAAATGCAGGAGTGAAAGATGACCAATCAAGTTGGCGCTTTGCAGATACCTGAGCTGCTGGCGCCCGCTGGTGGCCCTGAGGCATTTTATGCGGCGCTAGCCGCTGGAGCCGATGCAATTTACTGTGGTCTTGGGAGCGATTTTAATGCGCGTCGAGGTGCACATAACTTCTCTGATGAGGAGTTTCGTGAAGCCTGTCGCGTTGCTCATATTGCGGGTGCACGGGTCTACGTAACACAAAATGTCGTTATTAAGGAAAACGAGCTGGAGCGGGCGGTACGCTGGGCTGCTCATGCGTGGGTACTTGGTGCAGATGCAATCATCGTGCAAGACTGGGGCCTCATGTCGGAACTGCGTCGCCGTCGTCCTGACATCGAAATTCATGTATCTACTCAAGCAAATCTGCATGACGAGCGTGCTGTGGCATGGGTGCGAGATGTGCTTGGGGTAGAGCGGGTGACACTGTCACGCGAGTTGTCCTTGGCCGAGATTTCACGCATTGCACAAGAGGGTGTGGAACTTGAAAACTTTGGACATGGTGCGCTCTGCTTTTGCTATTCAGGCATTTGCAAGCTGAGTTCGTCGGTAGGCAACCGTTCGGCAAACCGTGGCCTTTGCGCGCAGCCTTGCCGTCTGCTTTATGATCTGGTGGATAGTAAGGGTCGTGTGATAGCAGTAGATGGACGCACGCGACCGCTTTGTCCTAAAGATTACTGCACCATAAGTGATTTAGCTGCGCTTTCACAAGCAGGGCTTGCTTCCCTTAAGGTAGAAGGGCGCATGAAGGCCGCTGATTATGTGTGGTCAGTAGTCTCTGCTTATCGCGGGGCGTTAGATGATATTGCTGCAGGACGCACGCCTCGTCAGGACGATATCAATCGTCGTCGTGACTTGCTCTTACGTTCCTTCAATCGTGACTTTACCGATGCATATCTTAGAGGTCATTCTGGCGATGAGATGATGAGCTATGACCGCTCAAATAACCGTGGTGAGCTGGCAGGGGAGGTACTTGCGAGTCGCGATCTTGGGAGTTTTAGGCGGGTTCAGGGCGGTTCTGCAGGTGGTCGCGAGCGTACGCGCATGCATCACGAGGCTGAAGTCACGCTGCGCGTTGATGTACCAGTGGGCAAAGGTGATTTGCTTGAGTTGAGACCGCTTGAAGATCCCTCGCAGTTCTTGACTACCTTGGCATCAAAAGATGTACGACCGGGAGAGATTCTCACATGCCGCACGGTACGCACGCTGCCTGAGGGGAGTGTGGTGCGCGTTATTCGTTCGCAAGCAGCACTGGATGCTTCGGCTTTGGCGGCACGACCCAGCGCTGCTCCCAAACGTGCGGTAACAATGCGGGTCAAAGCGCACAGGGGTATGCCACTTACTGTTGAAATGAGCTGCGTGGATGGTTCTGCTTCCGTGTGTGCAGAAGGCGATTTGGTTGAGGCAGCCCGTACCAAAGCCGTGACTGCTGAGGATTTGGCGGAGCATGCGGGTAGATTGGGTAACTCTGCGTTTGAAGCGCGAGCCATAGATGTTGAGCTTGATCAGGGAGTGGGTCTAGGTTTTTCTTCCCTGCATAAGCTGAGATCAAGAGCTTGTAGATTGCTTGAAAAAGAATTGCTTTCAGACTATGAGGCACGCTCCGAAAATGTGGGTGTAGGGCTGCGTGGTCCTCGTGAAAAAGCTGCGTTACGTGCTGATATGAAACCAGCGAAGACTGCAGAAATCTGTGCGTTGGTGGTAACGCCTGAGGCAGCTCGCATAGCATTGGCCGCTGGTGCTCATCGCGTGTATGTGCGTGATGATCAATTGACCGATTCAACGCTTTCAAATTGGCCTGACAAGGTGATTCCTTGGCTTGATGAGGTTTGCCGTCAAGCAGATCATAGGCGTATTGATAGTTATATTGTGCCAGGTGGCGAACTGGCAGTAGGCAATGTATCCGAGCTGGCAGCAGCTGTTGATAGAGGTGCGCAGCCTGAGATTAGGGCATGTATTCCTGTACACAATGCAAGCTGTCTCTCTTGGCTTGAAGCCCAGGGTGCGCAGGGTTTTTGGCTGTCATCGGAGCTTTCGCTTGAGGAGATACGTCAGATTGCTTCCCAAGCAAAGACTCCTGTGGGTGTGACCGTATCGGGTCGTATCCGTGCAATGACGAGCGAGCATTGCATTTTGCAGGCGGCAGGGCACTGTATAGAGGATTGTGCGCGCTGTGAACTACGCAAACAACGTCTGTCTTTGCGTAGTCTTGATGGCTCTTTGCTGCCCGTACGTACAGATTTGCAGGGGCGCTCAAGACTATATGCTGCTCGTCCTTTGGATTTGACACCAGAGATAGGGGAGCTGCTTTCCGCTGGAGTAAGACGTTTGATGGTCGATTGCACTTTGTTAGGTGAGCAGGAAGTGGGCAGCGAACTCAGGCGTATCCAAGCGACACTTTTGGCAGCGCAGACGGGTAAGCGTCCTGCTTCGCGCCTTGCGGGAAGTGATACAGGGCATCTATTTAGTCCGATTGATTAGACGCCAGGTGGACTTTTCGTTTTTGTGAGTATCTCTGGTAGCTATGACGTCTTGGTTGGAGCAGATTTGGCATTCGTGTAAAGAAAGATACCAGTGCATGCACAAAGTTGTATCGGGTAATATAGCCTAATGTCTAGCTGACAAATAGGGATTTAAGTGAGCGTATGTCAATGTGCTCGCAAAGGAGGGGGTAGAGGTGGCAGTAAATAGGGAGCTTCTTGAAAGGACACTTGATATTATTCGCCAGAGCCTACAGGCTGACGGTGGCGATGTTGCGCTTGTAGATTGCAGCGATGATGGTGTGGTAACGCTTGAAATGCAGGGTGCTTGCGCTGGCTGTCCTCTGTCTTCGTATGACATGAGTGAGGGTATCGAGCGCATTTTGATGGAGCATGTGCCAGGTGTAACCAAAGTTCAACCTGCGATGCCGTTCTAAGGTAGTGCAGGTATGTGGCTTAACGAGCTGTATCATCAACTTAATCCCATAGCTTTTGCATTGGGGCCAGTGGTGGTGCGCTGGTATGGTTTGGCATATCTTGCTGGTTTTGTTTTAGGCGCTGCTTGGATTTGGAAGACACAAAAGCGATGGGGGCTGGATTTAACGCTCGATGATTTGATATCAGTCATGATAGGTCTTGCTTTTGGTGTCATTATCGGAGCGCGTCTTGCTTATGTGCTCTTTTACGGAGCTGGCTACTATCTAGAACATCCGCTTGAGATTCTGGCATTCAACCAGGGAGGTATGAGCTTTCACGGCGGCCTTATAGGGGCAGTTGTTGGGGGCGGTATTGTGGCACGCAGACTGCATTTGTCGCTGGCAACCCTTTGTGACTTAGGAGTAAGCGCAGCACCGATTGGGCTTTTCTTTGGGCGTTGTGCCAACTTTATTAATGGTGAGCTTTGGGGCAAGCCGACTGATTTGCCTTGGGGAGTTATGTTTTCTGATGCAGGTGGTGGGATGGTCTATCGCCATCCCTCGCAGCTCTATGAAGCTCTGCTTGAGGGCGCTGTGCTTTTCTTGGTACTTTTTGTGCTGTCGCGACGTAAGCCTACTCTTCCACAGGGGACTTTTTTGGGTGTATTTTTGCTGCTCTATGGGGTATTTCGTGCGTTGATTGAGTTTGTGCGTGTACCAGATGCTCAGCTGGGTTATCTTTTTGGCAATTTTTTGACAATGGGCCAAATTCTGTCTTTACCATTAATTGTTGCTGGCATAGCGATTTTCGTCATTGCTGCCCACATCAACGCCCCGCAACGGATTTACCTCGATACATAAAGTGTTCCTGCTTGTGCAGGCTGTCCTTGTGCAGGACAGCCATATGCAGTGTGTTCTTATGCAGCGCATCCTTGTGTAGTGCTGTCTTGCGCAGAGGACAGCCTTGTATAGCATGTCCATTTCCATAGATGGTTCATCCTTCGACTTTTCGAAAAAAATGACCTGGTGTTTTGTGATCGTTGACTTCGAAGCTCGAACCATCTGTGGGTTTAGGGCTCGAAAAATGGACCATCTGTGGGCGCAGCGGTCGAAATTCGAACCATTTGTACATAAAAGAAAATGCATATCCAAGAAAACACAAATCCCCACTGTCTGAGCATAATGAGCATAGACGGTGGGGATGTGTTATCACGGGTGGGGATGTGTTATCACGCAGAGTATTTATCCTCGCGCACCATAAAGCAGAGCTTATAGCCTCATGAAGGGCTCTTCCTCAAAGCCATCCTCATCATCGTCAAAGTTATCAAGTTCAGTATCTACCGCATCTTCGCTGTCGCTATGGATATGGGTATGCTCAAGCCCTTCATCATCGTCATTCCAACCATAGGCAGAGGCCACTTCTCCTTCTTCGAGTTCGGGTAGAGCAGCGGTAATAGAGCAGAGTCCCTCATCTGCAGGAACAATCTTTTCCCATTGGATGAGAACGGCAGATTCAGGTGCACGGTCGAGCTCAACTAATGAGTCTAGATAAATGGAATGCGCGCCATCAAGTAGGTCGGATTTGGCGTTTAAACGTTCAAACATCTTTTCAAAACGATCGAGCGCTTCTTCTGCATCTGAGGCTTCTACTACAGCAGGCATCAAGACATAGTTGTCAGAGACATCGTTTTCATCACTGTAGTTGAAGTTACCTATATAAAGCATGAGCGTCTCCTTTAGATGAGGAATACAACAATACAAACGCTTCACTTGTGACTTTAACGCATGTAGACTCTCAAGTGAACGAGCTTAGGTAGACGGTAAAAATTGGCAGCATCAATTACCATGACTGCGTGGGTTTTGAGTAGGGGATAAGCTTTCTACTTTCCCTTGACAAGACAAACGGCTAAAATTCTACTGTTTCTACCACGATGCAAGAAGGAGACCTGCATGTCCGGACACTCTAAGTGGGCTACCACCAAGCACAAGAAGGCTGCGATTGACGCAAAGCGTTCCTCGCTCTTCTCCAAGCTCTCGCGCAACATCACGGTTGCCGCCAAGTCTGGAGGCGACCCCAACCCGGACAACAACGCAACGCTTGCTGCTGCTGTTGCTCGTGCTCGCATGGTTTCCATGCCTAATGCAAAGATTAAGGCTGCTATTGACAAGGCCTTTGGTGCTGGTGCCGATGCCGCTGTTTACGAAGAGATTAGCTATGAGGGCTATGGCCCTGCGGGTGTCGCTGTCTATGTTGACTGCCTAACCGACAATAAAAACCGCACCGCTGCGGACGTGCGCTCCGCGTTTTCTCATGCTGGTGGCAATCTTGGTACTTCGGGCTCTGTTGCTTTCCAGTTTGAGCGTAAAGGCTCTATTGCTGTTGATAAAATCATCAAGAGCGATGATAAGAAGGTTGCCGACCGCGACAATGCTGTCGATGAAGATGAGTTCATGATGGCAGTTGCCGAAGCTGAGGGCGACGATTATGAGGACGCCGGCGATCAGTGGATTGTTTATACCGCCTATGACAATATGCAGGATGTCCAAAAGGGCCTCGAAGCACAGGGTATTGAGGTTAAGGGTTCCGAGCTCACGATGATTGCGACGACTCCCACCGAGGTCTCTGTTGCTGATGCCAAAAAGGTTCAACGTCTCGTTGATCGCCTTGAGGAGCTTGAGGACGTTCAAAACGTTTATGACACCATGAACCGTACTGATGAGATTGAGGAGGCCCTCGCAGCTGACGAGTAGCCTCGACCTAGGTGCTTTGCGTATAGTTAGGTAAAGCAACTTTGGCCAAGACGAGTATTGCGAGGTGCGCTTGAGTAGGCAATATCGCAATTATGGTGACGACCTCGAGGCAGATGGCTTCGAGGTCGCTTCGCATAATCACAAAAAGGGGCATTTTCAGAGCGGGTCAGCCTTTTCGAGGGGCGCGGCCGATTTGCCGCCTGTCAATCCGGCGCCGCAGACTCGTCGTGCAAATGCAAATCTTCAATTATCACAGCACCCGGCAAGCCTGAGTAGTCTTGAGGCAAATCGTGCCGATTTTGACCGTCGCTATAGAAATGAAGGCTACGGCAATACTGATAGTTGGTCTGCTACACCCATACACAGGTCTCGTAGACCTGCACAGGAATATTATGATGAGAGTGTCTACGATAGACAACCAGGACACCAGATCCATTTTCCACATTGTGAACACAAACGTCATGGATTCCTAAAGTTTTTAATTGTCCTGATTGCGGTATTTGCTGCAGTGTATGCACTGGTGTTTTTGCCTATCGACAATAAAATTGCCTTTAAAGATCCCGAGGCAAAAGGCGTAGCGGAAGCTACCCAGATGCATATTCCTCTGCAGCCCTACTATGCGCTTTTGCTGGGCTCTGATGCACGAGAGAACGATACCGTGTCGCGTGCTGATTCCATTATTTTGGCTCGAATTGACGTAGTAGCCAACAAGATTACGATGTTGTCCATTCCTCGCGATACCAAGATAGAAATACCTGGTCACGGTATTCAAAAAATCAACGCAGCGTATGCTTTTGGCGGTGCTGGCGGCATGGCTTCCGCAGTGAGTAAGCTCGTGAATGTGCCCATTTCAAAGGTTGCCGTTATTCACTTTGATGGATTATCTTCGCTCGTAGATGCAATAGGTGGCATTACGGTTAACGTGCCCGTAGATGTCAATGACCCTGAGTACACGGGGCTCGTTCTGCCCGCAGGAACCCATCAGATGGATGGCAAGACTGCACTGCTTTTCTCACGTGTTCGTCATGGCTTTGCTTTAGGTGATTTTCAACGCCAAGCAGATCAGATGCTGGTACTGCAGGCCATCATGAGTAAGGCTCGCACGCTGCCGCCTTGGGAGATGTTAGGTGTTGCCAATTCAATGGCTGACATGATGGATAGCTCGATGCGTTGTTATAACATGATGCCGATTATGCTACGCATGTTGGGTGGATCACCAACTATTTATCATGCGGCACTACCGTCTACGACTGATTATATTGATGGTGTGTCTTATGTCATTAATGATGAAGCGGCAACTTCGCGTCTGATGGAGGTCATCAATGCAGGTGGCAATCCTGAGGATGAGAATGTAAAGACTGGTATGGAATAAAAGCAAGCAAAGCATGTGTCCGGCGCTTGCGTTATCCTTCATAAGAGTAGATTAATCGCGGCCTGTGTGCTGCAGAGTATGAGGGGGTGGGGCATGAGCGGTTTTAAGCGCTTGTGCATGTTTGTCTTTGGACTAGCTGGAATGGCCTGCCTCGCAATATTAGTGCTGCCTTGGTATGGCATCTATCAGCATGGCATTGCGACTGTGCTTGCCCATCCTATTGGTGGTACAGTCGCTCTTGTGCTTGCCTGCATTACCGGTCTCGGTCTGTTGGTATGTCTGTTAGGTGCTCTGTTTACCCCGCGTAACCCGCATTCAGTTATTGTGTCTGTTGTTGATGGTGATGAGGTGCACGTCACACGTGATGCTATTCGTGCTCAGGCAGTGCATACCATAGAGCGCGACGGCACCTTGACGGCACGGAGCGTAAATGTCAAAGCAAAGAAACGCGGCCATGTGCGTGTCTTTTGTCGCATTCAGCCCAACAACACGGTTAATGTTGCAGAGGTCGGAGCAGAGCTTCATGACCGCTTGATGGTAGGTCTTTCCGAGATATGTGGCGATACGGTTGATAGCGTCACGATTGAGTTTGTTGACCCCATTACTCATGACGAACCTGTCAATTTTGATAGCCTTGAAGCTAGCTATGCCAACACGATGCCAAAGGCACATCCTGTGTCGACAGAGCCTGAATCTCAGTCAACCACCTCCGAAACGCCTTTTGCTGAAGATATTCGTGTACCCATGGGACACGCGACGACCTTGCGCCCACCTCAGCTTGAGCCTGAGATTACTGACGATGATAATCTTTCTGTTGACATGGATATAACTGAAGAAGTCCCTACAACTGATAGGGAGGACTCATAATGCAAGAAAAGAAACCTAAGATGAACATTGAACAGCAGATGGCTGCCAGCAAAGAAGAACAGACCCACACAGTTAAAACTAGCTCTCCACAATTGATGCCTAGTGAGAAGGTATCTCAGCAAAGTGCTGAGACGGGCAAGCTTCCTCATCAGGCTGTTATCGAGTGGATTCGTCGGAGCTTTCCCGGTCACGAGAATGCTGTTTACGGTGGTGTCATAGGCCTTGCATTAGCAATTCTCTTTTTGATTGTTGGCCTTTGGACCACATTAGAAATTGCTTTTTTCTGCATTGTTGGTGTTGCAGTGGGGCAGTTAGTTGACGGTGATCCCCGTATTATTCGTGCCATTCGCTCGTTTTTTGAGCCTCGCAACTAAGATTATGAACTAGCCTTCGTGCAGCTAGAAAGGACACTTTCATGAGTGAAGACAAAAAGCAGGAGCTTGAGCAAACAGTTTCTCAGGAAAGTATAGATACACCTGCAGCTCCTCTTGCTTCTATCGAAGCAAGCGAGAGCAGTACTGCTATAGAGCCGGTCTGGGATGGAGGTGAGGGAGTGGCTGTTGATTCTGAAGAAGATCTCGACAGTGAGGACTCCCTGACATTCTCCAATGGTGTTATTGAAAAAATTGTTGCCATTGCCATGCGTGATGTACCAGGCGTTATTGGTATGAAGGGTGGCTGGCTCGATCGTGTACAGGAGACCTTTGGTGCTCATGCGCCTCGTAAGGGCGTGACGGTTGAGGTTACCCCCGATTCTGCTGTACGCGTTAATATATCGGTTATGATTGAGTACGGTGCCTATGCCCCCCAGGTTTTTGAGGATGTCAAAAAGACGGTGGTCAAGCAGGTCATGGGTATGACGGGACTCGAAGTTGCTGGCGTCAATCTGCGTATTGAGGATGTCTTGACACAGGAAGAGTATGCGGCTTCCAAGCGCGCCGATGCCGCTGCCGCGGCTGCTGCAGAAGCGGCTGTACAGGCCGAGACTACCGACACCGAAACAGAGGAATAAGCGTGAGTTTGCGCACATCAGTTGCGATCGCTTTAGGGAGACTAACTTCTTGGGGCTTGCGCGATTTGCTTCACCGCAATGCATCCCAGCTACCTGGTAGAGTTGCGCTGGGTGTAGATTCCCAGGTGATTGCAGCTTTGGCAGGAAAACTGCAAAAGGGTTCGATTGTTATCTGCGGCACAAATGGTAAGACCACTACAAGCAATATAGTGGCATCTGCTATTGAGGCTACCGGTAAGCGTGTACTCTGCAATCGCGTGGGGGCAAATATGGCTCCTGGTGTTGCGGCGGCACTGCTTCCTGGAAAAACGGCAGACTGGGCAGTGATTGAGGCGGACGAACTCTCAACAGTTCATATCCTTCCCCAACTGCGCCCCAAATATCTCGTATTGCTCAACCTCTTTCGAGATCAGTTAGATCGGGCAGGTGAAATTGAGCACGTACAGGATGTTATTGTGTCAGCCCTGCTAGCATCTCCTGAGACTTGTCTTGTGTGTTGTGGCGATGATCCGCTTTCGGTAGGCGTCGCTTATCGTGCTGCTCAGGCAGGGACGCAGGTGTTGAGCTTTGGTATTGGTGAGGATTTAGATCAAGCAGCAGATCGTGTGCCCGAAGCGCGTTTTTGTCAGCGTTGCGGAGCAGAGCTTAGTTATGACTATCGCAGCTATGCACAACTTGGTGCGTTTCGTTGCCCCAGCTGTGATTTTGCCCATCCTGAGCTCGACTTTGTGGCTCGCGAGGTCAGAGTAGGCCGTGAAGGAATCACATTTAGTGTGTCGGGACCTGGCTTTAGTAATGAAAGGCCCCTGCAGCTCCATGCTGATTTCGGTGGCGTTTACATGGTGTATAACCTGCTTGCTGCCTATGCTGCAGCGCATCTTGCTGCAGTCGATGCCGCAAGTTTTCAGCGTACTATAGATACATTCAAGCCTGCCAACGGTCGTTTGCAACATTTCAACGTTTATGGGCGCGAAGTGGTTCTCAACCTTGCAAAAAATCCTACGGGTTTTAACCAAAATATCTCTCTTTTGTTGGCGGACAAACGTCCCAAATATGTTCATATTGCCATTAATGACAAGGTAAATGATGGTAAGGACATCTCCTGGATTTGGGATGTTGATTTTGAGCGTCTTTCTGACGATGAGAATCCTATACAGGTATATTGCAGTGGCAGTCGCGCAAATGATTTGCAAGTACGTCTGAAGTATGCAGGAATCGCCTCATCAATTTCTGAAAGTGTAAAGAGCACGCTCGCTTCGCTTGACGCCTCTGATACAAAACAAACACTCTATGTACTCACAAATTACTCGGCGCTCTGGCCTGCCAAAGCTGAGCTTGAAGAGATGAGGGCGCGCCATGTCTAGTACTTCTCGGACACTTCGTATTGCGCATCTCTATCCTGAGCTGCTTAATCTTTATGGTGATTCGGGCAATATTCTTGTGTTGCGTCGTCGTTTGGAATGGCGCGGGATTGCCTGTGAGGTCATTGAATGTCATATGGGCGATCGTCCGACTTTTTCGAATATAGATATCGCTTTTATTGGCGGGGGATCCGACCGTGAGCAGAGTATTGTTTGTAAGGAGCTGCTCTCGGTTCAAACAGAGCTATCCGCCTTTGTCGAGGATAATGGTGTCCTTGCGGCAGTTTGTGGTGGCTATCAGCTACTCGGATCCAGCTATCTGATGGGGGATGAAGAGCTTCCCGGTCTCGCTTTGGTGGACATGTACACCGATAGAGCAGAGCCACGCCTTATTGGCAATATTGTAGTGGAGAGTCGCATCTCTCCGCAGCGTATTGTGGGATACGAAAACCATGGTGGGCGTACGCATTTAGGTGCTGATGTTGAGCCTATGGGCAAGGTCTTATATGGTCATGGCAATGATGGCAAGACGGGTTTTGAGGGCTGTCTCTACAAAAATGTGCTAGGTACCTATATTCATGGCCCCCTGCTCCCAAAAAATCCTGGGGTAGCAGATTATCTTATCTCGAGTGCGCTCGGGCGCCGCTACGGTGATGCAACGCTCGAGCCGCTTGACGATGCAGAGGAGCTTGAAGCAAACTCGGTTATGACAAAACGCCTGCTTCTAGGTAAGGTTAAAGAGCAATAGACGTGTCTTGTCCAGCTTGGCAGTGCGTCTGATTGCCTAGCGCATTTTACCTGCATAAACTAGATATGAGTAGAGATACATCCATACAACTCCGCCCAACAAAATTACGGTAAGAATGGGCGTTGCGAGTGCTTGCAAAATATCGCTGGCAAGACCGCAGATGATGAGTCCTACTCCCATAAATATGGACGTAATACCACCCATGCGATGTGTCCTTTGCCAACAATGTTCATCTGCCAGTGCCCAAGGTGTTTTAATGCCAAAGCTGTAATTCTGGCGTACGCGGGGAAGATAATTTCCGAGAGCGATGAGGCCCACTCCTACTGTGCAAAGTATAAGCAGAGGGATTACCTTGCTGCTTTGGGGAATCCAACCAAACACAGTAGCCTCTGTAATCCAAGAAAGGATAATGAAAAAACAGCTCGTAGCAATGATAAAGTTATGCCAAAGTCCTTGGATTTTTTTATACGCCTCACCTTTTGGATCAATCTTGGGGATAAAGTAAAAAGTCACCAACATACCCAGAGGCAAGCCCGAAAAAACCAGTGTTGTCCAACGAGGACCATAAGCATCTATCTGTCCACTTACACCCCAATGCGTAGGAATAGTCTGAGGGAGCTTCGGATAAAAATAGAGATGAGCTGCAAAATTAATGAGGCAAAGTAGAGCTATTGTCAGCCAAAACTTCTTTTCTTTAGTTTTCATGGTCTTACGCCCCTTCGTGTGACGTGAGTTCAAACAGCCACGCCATGAGTCCTTGAACAACGGTAGTATTGAGTCGATAGCGTACGTAGAGTCCTTCTTTTTCAGAACTTACAAGCCCTGCATTTTTGAGAATGGCAAGATGATGGCTGAGGGTGGCTTTGCTCAGGTCAAAATGCTCGGCAATTTCACCTGCCGTGAGTTCTTGGTCTTGTAAGAGTTCCAAAATTCGTCTGCGTGTTACATCAGATAGTGCAGTGAATGCTTCTCCAGCCATGTCCTTTCCTCACTAATTCGATGAATATCAAATTAGTATGAGATGGTATGACAGTGCTCTTCTTGCGTCAAGACTGATTTTTGTTGGTTGAAACCTATAATGAAACGCGATGAAAGGAAGTAAGCCATGTATGACAATGAATACGTACCAGGTCGCAACGACGAATGTTGGTGTGGTTCGGGCAAGAAGTACAAGAAATGCCATATGCGCAAAGATGAGCGTATGGAAAAACTCGCGCTTGCAGGTGAAGAGCTGCTCCCTCGCAGTCTCATGAAGTCCGAGGCTGATATTGAGGGCATTCGTAAATCTGCTGTAATTAATCGTGGCGTGCTAGATATGGTGGGGAAGCGCATTGCTCCAGGAGTTACCACCGAGGAGATTGATACGTGGATTTATGAATATACCACCGCACATGGCGGCGTCCCTGCTGACCTTAACTACGAGGGCTATCCAAAAAGTGTTTGTACCTCAATTAACGATGTTGTCTGCCACGGGATTCCTTCTCCTAAGGTAGTGCTGCAGGAAGGCGATATTGTTAACGTTGACTGTTCGACTATCTTGAATGGTTATTTCTCGGACTCGAGTCGAATGTTTTGTATTGGTGAGGTTTCCGATGAGCGTCGCCGTTTGGTAGAGGTTACGCTCGAGTCGGTTAAGGCGGGACTTGAGGCAGTTAAGCCTTGGGGTCATCTCGGTGATGTTTCTTATGCTGTTCAATGCTGCGTTGAAGAAGCAGGATATTCGGTGGTTCGCGAGTATGGTGGGCACGGCATTGGAAAAGAGTTCCACGAAGATCCTTTTGTGAGCTTTGTAGGTGAGCCAGGTACCGATTATGTGCTTGTTCCTGGTATGTGTTTTACCATTGAGCCTATGGTTAATGCAGGCGCTCACGACATCTGGATTGATCAAAGTGACGGTTGGGTAGTCCGTACCAAGGACGGTAGTGATTCTGCTCAGCGGGAAGTCCAGTTGGTTGTTACCGAAGATGGATATGAGCTTTTGTCTTGGTAGCCTTGCTTTATAGCTTTGTTGCTTGCTCAATATATTCAAAAATGGGTGCCAATAATACTTGGCACCTTTTTTAATTAAAAGTTTTTTCTTTTGGGTGGGAATCTGTCATAAAAACTGTTATAACACTGTTATATAGTTAGCTAAGGATAACTAATAGGAAGGAAAGAGATGGAACCTTCATCGTCAAAGTCATCCCAAAAATCATCACCTCTCATGAGACTTTTGGGATGGTCTGAAAAAAAGGGAAGCTATGCACTCAGCGTTATTCTTGCGATTATTGGTGTTGCAGGAAGTATGGCTGCCTATTTTGCTGCCGGACATATGATCGCAGGAATCCTCACAGGACAACGAAATTGGGGCTTCTTTTTGTATTGGGGAGTAGTTGCAGCGATAGGCTACCTTGCTTATCTGGTGTTCCACTTTGCCTCAACGGCGATTTCACATATGGCTACGTTTGCTACTATTTCGAATATACGCCAGCTTTTAGCCAAAAAACTTGTTCATGTTCCCATGGGTTACGTTCTTGATATTCCTTCAGGAACACTTAAATCATTGATGGTTGAGAAAGTCGATAGTATTGAGACTATGCTCGCTCATGCGGTCCCTGAACTAACATCAAATTTGTTGATTCCCGCGCTCGTTTTGATATATCTAATTACCCTTGACTGGAGGTTAGCGTTAGCAGCACTTATCCCATTTCTTTTGGGGATGCTCTGCATGGTGGGAATGACCCGTGATTATGCACTATGGTACGGCAATACCGTAACAACGGGTAAAGCCATGAATGATGCCTCGGTTGAGTATGTCGCTGGTATTGAGGTTATCAAGGCGTTTGGGCAATCTGCCAGCTCATATGAGAAATTCTCCCGTGCCGTTCACGCATCGGCACATGCCTATATTGATTGGATGGCACATTGCCAAGTATGGGCGAACGGTGCATATTCACTCGCGCCCGCAACGCTTGTTACCGTATTGCCTTTAGGTTGCCTATTTGTTGCGCAGAAAACGCTTGACCCAGCTACCTTTGTCATGTGTGCTGTTCTTTCAGTGGGTATCTTTCCACCACTTTATGCAGCGGCGACTTTTGCAGATTCTTTGGCGCAGATTGGCACGACGGTAGATGAGATTGCCAAGGTGCTTGACTTGCCCAATCAGCGTCGTGCCACAAAGCCGATCGTGCTTGAAAATTATGACATCAGCCTTTCAGATGTGCACTTTTCTTATAGTGACCAAGAGGTTATTCATGGCGTAAATTTGGAAATAAAAGCAGGACAGATGACCGCTTTGGTTGGTCCTTCTGGTTCGGGAAAGTCGACCCTTGCTCGGCTTATTGCAGGTTTTTGGGATGCTCATAGTGGCAAGGTATGCATTGGTGGACATGCGCTGCAAGAGATGACTGCAGAGCAACTGACACAGCAAATTGCCTATGTCGACCAAAATAGTTATTTGTTTAATGAAAGCATCATGAACAATATTCGTATGGGTAGGCCACAAGCAAGTGATGCAGAGGTAATAGCTTGTGCAAAAGCTTCGGGTTGTCATGATTTTATTGCTGCATTGCCGCAAGGCTATCAGACAGTCGTGGGTAGTGCGGGCGGCCATCTTTCAGGTGGCGAACGTCAGCGCATTACCATTGCACGCGCCATGCTGAAAGACGCACCCATCGTGCTGCTTGACGAAGCTACCGCCTATTCCGACCCCGAAAGCGAGGTTGAAGTTGAGTCAGCAGTTGGCAAATTGGTAACTGGCAAAACGCTGATTGTAATTGCACATCGACTTTCTACAATCCGTGATGCTGATTTGATTGTGGTGATGTCAAAGGGCTGCGTTGAAGCCCAGGGCACGCATCGTGAGCTTATGGAAAATTGCCCGCTTTATGCAGATATGTATACAGCGCACATCGGCGCACGCGACGAGGCCTAAAGGAGGGCAAAACTATGTTTTCTGTTTTAAGAAAGTATTTTATATTTGGCAATGCCTACCAACTCAAATTAAAGCGCGGCCTCGTCTTTACTCTTCTACATGCGCTTTTTGAGTCCCTACAAATTACGGCACTTTGGGTTGTACTCTCTAGTCTTGTTCGTAATGAAGTATCAGCAGCAACGGCTCTCATTTCTCTTGTCGTAATGCTCGTGAATATTATTGGATCCTTTGTTACGACGCATCTTGCCAGCATGAATTTTTGCTGGGCTAATTATGGTAACGCGGGAAAAAAACGTATGGATATAGGCGATAAATTGCGTCATCTGCCGATGGGTTACTTCAATGAAAAAAGCTTAGGAGAAGTTACAAGCATTATGACAAATACCCTTGATGACATGCAAAATCTTGGCGGTTTGGTTTACCAGGCAGTCCTTGGTGGTCTAGCTTTTTCACTGATGATTTGCGTCATGATGTTTGTGCTCGATTGGAGATTGGGTCTTTTGACCCTTACCACTACTGCCTTGTTTGCGGGTAGTATGGAGCTTCTACAGCGGTTTGTCCGCGTGGCATCTGACAGGCGAACTGCCGCTCAGCAGTCCATCGTAGAAGCTGTACTTGAGTATGTCCGTGGTATTTCAGTTGTACGCGCTTTCTCCCTTCTTGATAGTGCACAGAATAAATTGACTTGTGCCATTGTTGCCTGTGAAAAAGAAAATATTAGCTTTGAATTTGCTGCCATGCGCTTTGCCCTTATGCAGGCCGTAGTCTCAAAAGCTACAAGCGTTGCTCTGTGTCTTCTTTCATGCTGGCTCTATCTAACGGGTTCAATGGATGCAGGTATTAGTCTTACGATGATAGTTGCTTCATTTATGGTATTTAGCCGTCTTGAAATGTCAGGAGCTTTTTCTACTATTTTGCGCCATATAGAAGTTGCAATGCAACGTGTTGACTCGCTGCTCGCTACGGAAGAAATGAGTGAAGGGCTTGGAAAAGAAGTACCAGATAATCTCGATATTACGCTGAGTCATGTCTGTTTTGGTTATGGAAAAGAACGGATTCTAGAAGATGTTAGTTTTAGCATTCCATCAGGTACATCCTGTGCAATCGTTGGTCCTTCTGGTTCGGGCAAAACTACCTTGGCACGTTTAATTGAACGCTTTTGGGATGTAAATGAGGGCAGTATCAGTCTAGGTAGCTACGATGTGCGCGACTATAAAGTTGATGCGTTACTTTCAAATTTCTCTACCGTGTTCCAAGGCGTATTTCTCTTTGACGATACGATTGAAAATAATATTAAGTTCGGTTCCCCCAATGCTACTCATGATCAGGTAGTACAAGCAGCACAAAGAGCGTGTTGTCATGACTTTATTACTGCTTTGCCTGATGGTTATGAGACACGTCTCGGTGAAAATGGCTCAGTGCTTTCGGGGGGAGAACGCCAGAGATTGTCAATTGCACGAGCGATTTTAAAAGATGCACCAATTGTGGTGCTTGATGAAGCAACGGCAAATGTTGATCCAGAAAATGAGTTGGAGTTGCAGCATGCAATTGCTGAGCTTATCTCTTGTAAGACGGTTATCTTGATTGCGCATCGCCTCAAAACGGTACGCAATGCCGATCAGATACTCGTGTGTGACAAAGGACGTATTGTCCAGCGTGGTACACACGATATGCTTATGCAGCAAGATGGTCTTTATGCCACATTTGTAAATATGCGTAAGCAAGCAGCTGGTTGGAAGATAGCTTCTCTATAAAGCCTGTATGCCCGCTTGCCTATAATGACACTGCAAGGCAGGCGGGCGAGAGGGACATTGGTATGACAGCAGTACAGAGTTCTTCACGAGAAAAAATTCTTGCTGCGGCTCGTAATGAGTTTTGGAAGCACGGTTTTGAGAAGGCATCTCTGCGTACGATAGCGCAACAAACACATATGACCACGGGTGCTATCTATGGTTATTTCACTTCAAAACAAGCGCTTTTTGATGCGCTTGTTGAGCCCGCCGCTGCGGGCCTTCTTGCCCTTTTTGAAAAAGCCCAAGAGGACTTCTATGCCTTAAGTCCCGATAAGCAAGGCATGGAAGCCATGCTTGACTACACGCTTGCGGTGAGTAAGCGTATAACTGAAGCACTTTATGCCAATCGCGATTCTTTTTTGCTTGTGTTAGAAAAAGCAGGTGGCACACCGTGGGAAAACTACGTTGATCGCTTTGTGGAGATTGAGGTAAAAAGTACGGCTGAATATATTGAAATCTGTAATGCTCGAAGCAATGAGAGCATGTCTCCCATCTCGGGCATACTGGCGCATGCCCTCGCGCGCTCTTATTTTTCCTGTGTCTTTGAAATTTTTTATAATGAACCAGATGAAGGAATCGCTGCTACATATATACAAGAACTTGTCTACTTTTATCACAGTGGTTATGCAAGTTTATTTGATAAGCTGCGTTCATAGTCGAAATATGAGAACAAGAAAAGCCGCCTGCGCAGTTAAACCGCAAGCGACTCTGGTTTAGACTAACAGCATAGCTGTCATATTAAGCAAAACTACTTTTTTGCCTTGCCTTGGTTGGCGACAGCGTTAATCTTTGCCTCAATGGTGGCAGGATCGCCGATGTAACGCTTGTCGATAACGTTCCAGTCCTTGTCAAAGGTGTACGCACAAGGAACACCAGTAGGGATGTTGACCTCAAGAATCTGCTCAGGAGTAAGGTGCTCAAATTGCATCACAAGAGCACGTAGGCTGTTGCCATGAGCAACGATGAGCACGCGCTTGCCAGCCAACATCTGAGGTTTAATCTCGGACTCAAAGTACGGCCATGCACGAGCGATGGTGTCCTTGAGGCACTCGGTGTAAGGCAACTCCTCCTGAGGTACATCGCGGAACTGATCTTGGACGTGAGGATCGCGCTTATCGCCAGGCTCTAGCGCAGGTGGACGTACATCAAAGGAGCGACGCCAAATTTTGACCTGATCATCGCCGTGCTCTGCAGCAGCATCGGCCTTGTTTAGGCCCTGAAGTGCGCCATAGTGGCGCTCATTAAGACGCCATGTCTTATATACAGGTAGCCAATTGCGATCTATCTCATCAAGAACGTGGTTGAGGGTATGGATAGCACGCTTGAGTAGGGAGGTATAGCAGAGATCAAAGTCAAAACCTTCCTCCTTGAGCGCACGGCCACCTGCAGCAGCCTCCTCGCGCCCTGTATCGGTAAGATCTACATCTGTCCAACCAGTAAAGAGGTTGAGCTTGTTCCACTCGCTTTCGCCGTGACGAATAATGACAAGTTGCATGTTTTGGTTATCTGCCATCTGTTCCTCTTTCCCGTCTTGTCCCTACGCGGTAATCCGCGACCTGTTAGTTCTTATTGTAAGTGAGAGTAAGGCCCGTGTGTTCCTCACGTAGCAATCAACGTATTACTACCGTAAGGCAGAGTTTATTGAGTATAGTTATACTTGTCTAACAAAGATGAGGGGGTACCATGGTTGATTTAATCGTCCTAGCATTCATCGGTCTGGGTGTCTTTTTGGTGTTTCGTTCTTTTAGAAAAGGCGGAGGAGAGTGTGCGAGTTGCGGCAGCTCTGGTACCTGCAAGGCACGAGCTGCGGGTTCAGGTCACTGTTCTGCTGCAGCCGATATGCTCCAGCGCGCAAATTCTGCTCTTAAAAAGGACATACAAGGTCGTTAGCCTACCTTCTGCAGAGTTTAGTCAAAACAGGTAACAGAGACGAAATTTATGTATGGAATACTTCCATGTTCGACTATAGGTATGCGCAGTTTTGCGGGGGCTGTCCTGTGCAAGAGCTGTAGAGAGTTGGTCTGGCATGATATGTCTGAGGGAGGCATTGAATGAGCGATGACAGAAACATCGATTTCGTTCTGCGTACAGTAGAAAAGCGCAATATTCGCTTTATTCGACTGTGGTTTACCGATATGCTCGGCACATTAAAATCTTTTGCTATTTCAGCTGAAGATTTGGAAGAAGCCTTTGAAGAGGGCATTGGCTTTGATGGTTCCTCCGTTGATGGCTTTGTACCGCTTGAAGAATCTGACATGCTAGCTTTCCCTGATGCCTCGACTTTTCAGATTTTGCCAGGCAATTCCTCCGAAGGTCCCTCAGCGCGTATCATTTGTGACATCGCCACGCCTCGTCGCGAGCCTTTTGAGGGCGATCCCCGTACTTGCCTCAAAACACTTTTCGAAAATCTTGATGAAAAAGGCTATGTAGCCAACATTGGTCCTCGCATTGAGTATTTTTACTTTGCTTCAGATGGTTCTGCTCGTCCTAATCAAGCGCGTCCTTTGGACTACGCCGGTTACTTTGATTTGACTTCTTTTGATTCAAGTTCTGATTTGCGTCGCGATACTACCATGATGCTTGAGCGCATGTCAGTACCTGTAGAGTACAATTTTCACTCCAGTGCGCCCTCGCAAAATGCTGTTGAACTACGCTTTACCGAGGCTCTTACTGCTGCCGATAACATCATTACGGCACGTTATGTCATTCGTTCGATGGCTCAAGAAAACGGGGTACTGGCGTCCTTTATGCCCAGGCCGATGAGTGAGTACCCGGGCTCTGGAATGTTTTTGTATCACTCACTCTTTGATCTCGAGGGTAATAATGTTTTTTGGGGTCCGCGCGATGGTGACTCTGATGCGCCGCATGCACACTTCTCGGAGCTGGGTTGCCAGTACATGGCAGGTCTTCTTAAATATGCACCCGAATACACCTTAATTTGCAATCCAACTATTAATTCATATAAGCGTTTGGTACCTTCCGGGGATGCACCTGCCTATGCTACCTGGGGATTCAAAAATCGCAACGCTCTGGTGCGCGTTCCTCTACACAAACCAGGTAAACACCAGTCTGCTCGCTGTGAGCTACGTAGCCCCGATCCTTCTGCCAATCCTTACCTTGCTATTGCAGCTACTCTTGCTGCGGGCATGCGCGGTATTGAAGAGGGGCTGGTACTCCCCAGTGAAGTCAATGCTGAGACTTTGGCTAAGGGCCCTGCTGAGCTTGCACGTCTGGGTGTGGCCTCATTGCCGCGCACTTTAGGCGAGGCTCTAGATGTCTTTGAAAAGAGTGAGCTCATGCGAGAAGTACTGGGCGACCACATTGTTTCTTATATGCTTGAAGCCAAGCATAAGGAGTGGGATGAATACTGTAGTGCCGTTACTGACTGGGAGCGTGATAGGTATTACGCAGGTATTTAAATCCTTAAGGCTCCAGCTAGTTAAGATATGTTTGCAAGAAACGAGTCTCTGACAACAGCTAGAGACTCGATGTGAGTTTTTGTGTTCGTGTCCAATCTTATATCAATATGCTATTCTTTTTGAAATGTGCAGGGCCTTTGGCCCTGCCTTAGCAAAAGAGTACGGGGAGCAAGCACATGCATCATAAGAATATCTTGCTCATTGCGAAATCTGATCGCTACCATGCAAGAATGAGCGAGCTTACGCATAAGCTCGACGTTTCGGTTGCACTAGCCACGCCTGCTACGTTTTCGCAGGCAATTTCTTCGGGGCATGAGTTTTCTTTAGTAATTGTTGATCCTGAAGATATGGAAAATGAAACGCTTACCAGCGTTGATAGCTACGTGGCCGACAACGGGCTCATCCCTCGTCTCTTTATTATGGATGAGCATAAGCTCAGCAAATTCCATTTGCCTGTTCAGGGTCACAATGATTTTATCTGCTCTACTGCCAGTGATGCTGAGTTTGAGGTGCGTTGTTCTCTACTGCTATGGCCTGGCGAGGAAAATGCTCCGGATGACATCATTACTGTTGACAATATGACGATTAATCTGGCCACCTATCAGGTCTATATCAATGAGAAGAGCGTTGACTTAACACTGATGGAGTACTCGCTGCTGTCCTTCTTGGCTACGCATCCGTCACGCGCTTATTCGCGCGAAGCTCTGCTTCATCGCGTGTGGGGCTTTGAGTATTGTGGCGGTACTCGTACGGTTGATGTTCATATCCGGCGCGTTCGCTCCAAGGTAGGTCCTCAGATTGCGGCTCATATTGTGACCGTACGTGGCGTTGGCTATCTCTTCAAGATTTAAGTTGTGGATCAAAATTTATATTTAAAGTCTTTGTAGCTAGGTTTGTACCTAGCTACAATTTTGTTCTTGAAAAAAGAACGGTGAGACAGGTATTTGATAAAGCAGCAGTATTTATCTTGAGAATTATCGTATCGCACTGTTTTGTACAATGTAGGCTTAGTACTTATTGGGTATGAGAGTTTTCATTAAGGGTAAATTTTTCTTGTATTTGAGGCTTGGCATACAAGTAGTGTCAAAGCAAAGGAGCAACGATGAGTGAATTTGATGATCAGCCCATCTTTGATAAGCAGAGTTCTACCTCTGAGCATTCTGCGCATGTGAACTCTGCAACGCAGGCCACGGCACCACAACCATGTCCCACACAAAACTATGGTGGCGCAGCAAATGGTCTTGTGGGTGATCAGCCTATAACCGCGTCCTCGGAGCACAATGCCCATAAGAAAAAGCGCAGTGGAGCCAAGCATTTTTTGCAGGGTGTACTTGGTGGTGCGGTAGGCGCTGGTGCACTGGTGGCGATACTTCTTGGTACGGGGACTCTTGGATCAAAAGTTGTCACCCCAACTCCAGGCTCAAGTAACAAGATAACAATCAACGCCAGTGGTGAAAATGCTTCGATTGCGAGGGCAGTAGCTACCAAGTGTTTGCCTTCTGTTGTGTCCATTGGTGTTAAGACTCCACGCGGGGGAGCTCTGGGTTCTGGCGTTATCTTGGATAAAAAAGGCAATATTGTCACTAACTATCATGTAGTCGAAAATGCCCAGTCTATTACGGTCGATATTGAAGGCAAAACTTACAATGCTAAGGTTGTAGGCTCAGATAGCTCCTCTGACATTGCTGTTATCAAAGTTGATCTTAAGGGTGCTCGCGTAACTCCTATTGATATTGCCGACTCCGACAAGCTGGTTGTTGGGGACTGGGTTATGGCTATTGGCAGTCCCTTTGGTCTCAATCAGTCTGTTTCGACAGGCATTGTCTCGGCTTTATACCGCTCGACCCTGTTGCCCTCTTCTTCGGGCACTACGGTTTACGCCAACCTTATTCAGATTGACGCTGCCATCAATCAAGGAAATTCCGGCGGTGCCTTGGTTAATGATAAGGGTGAGCTTGTAGGTATCAATACACTGGTAGAGTCCTCAAGTGGTGACTTCTCGGGTATTGGTTTTTCTATTCCAGGAAATTACGCCGTAAATATTGCCAAGAAGATTATTGCTGGCGAAAAGGTCACCCATGCTTATATTGGCGTGTCGATGCTGACAGTTAACTCTCAAAATTCCAGTGGTCTTGCTGTCGATAAGGGTGCGTATGTAGCACAGGTTGACAAGGATGGTCCTGCTGCAGAGGCCGGCATCAAGAAAGGCGACATCATTACTGCAATTGATGATGACAAGATTAGTTCTGCTGATGGGGTGATTTTGAGCATTCGTAGTCATGCTGAGGGCGATAAAGTCAAGGTCACCGTCAATCGTGATGGCAAAGAAGAGAGCTTTACGGTAACGCTGGGCAATGATGAGGAGCTACAGACCCAACAACAGCTCATGAGAAACAACCCTCAGGACAACCAAAATTCTCAAGATTACAATCCTTTTGAAGGCTTTGGCGAGTAGAACTATTTATTTTGTTTGTGAAAGAAGTACACAAAGGCTGTCAGTTGTTGGCAGCCTTTTTGCTGTCCGGTGCTTGTGAGAAGATAAGTGTCAAGCAAAGCTAGCGGAAGGAAAGCTCATGAGCGATATCGTTTGTCCCAACTGCGGCACGCACTTTACCGTTGATGAAAGTGGTTACGCTCAAATTGTTGCGCAGGTGCGAGACAAGGAATTCAAACGTGAGCTTGAGGCACGCGAGAATTTGCTGCGCTCCGATAGTCAAAAGTCTCAGCAGCTTGAGCTAGCAAAACTTCGCGATCAGCTCTTGACTGATGCAGCCAAAGACAAGCAAATTGCTGCTCATGAGATTGCTCAGCGTGATGCCCAGCTAGCAGAACTTAAAGCTCAAATTAAGGCTGCTCAGGATACCCGTGATCAAGCAGTTCGTCTTGCTGAAACTCAAACTATCCAGCAGGTACAAACTCAGCTAGCCGAGCGTGATACGCATATCGCTCAACTGACAGCTCAGCTTGCTTCCCAAAAAGATACGCTTCAGGCACAAAACGAACTCGCACTTGCCAAGTTGTATGCTCAAGCGCAAAAAGAGCGAGATGAGCTGACTTCGCAACTCGCGCTCGCAAAAAGCGAAGCAGAACGTAGCGTTAATACCTTGCAGATGCAGATGTCTGAGCAGCTTGCCGGCCGTGATGCTCTCATCAAACTTCGCGAAGAAGAGATTTCGCAGCTTAAAGATATGAAATCTAAACTTTCGGTCAAGTTGGTAGGAGAGTCTTTAGAGCAGCATTGCCAAAACGAATTCAACAAGATTCGTATGGCCGCATTTCCTCAGGCATATTTTGAGAAAGATAACGATGCTTCCGAGGGTACGAAGGGGGATTTCATCTTTCGTGAAGAGGCTGACGATGGGGTTGAACTGCTCTCTATCATGTTTGAGATGAAAAATGAATCTGCTAGCTCGGATGCGCGCAACCAAAAGACGAATGAGCATTTTTTTGCCAAACTAGATGCTGATCGGCGTCGTAAGGGCTGTGAGTATGCTGTGCTTGTCAGTCTGCTTGAGCCTGAAAGTGAACTTTACAATCAAGGTATCGTGGATGTGTCCTATCGCTATCCCAAGATGTATGTCATCCGTCCACAGTTCTTTATTCCGTTAATTTCTTTTTTGCGTAATGCTGCTTTATCGGCAGCTGATGTTCGCCGTGAATTAGCTGAGATTCGTCAACAAAATATCGATGTGACACAGTTCGAAGAAAAGATGCAGAACTTCCAAGATGGTTTTTCCAAAAATTTTGCCGCTGCGTCAAAGCGTTTTGATGTGGCCATCGAGGAGATTGACAAGACAATCTCACATCTGCAAAAGGTTAAGGAAAACCTCTTATCTTCCGAAAACCAACTACGAATTGCTAATGACAAAGCGCAGGGTCTTACTATTCGCAAGCTTACTTGGGGCAATCCCACCATGCAGGAGAAATTCCGCCAACTTAATGAGTAGAGACTCGCTTTTTTCCTCCTATAAACAGCTTTCTGATTGAGATATACCCCCTAGGGGTATAATACCTTCAACTACAGCAGGGAAGAGGAGAGATTCGCATGGCGAAGCAGTGCGCATGTAAGCAGACACCTCGCTCGGATGAACTAAGAGGAGATGTTACTCGTCGCATCAATCGTGCGATTGGTCAGCTTAATGGTGTAAAAGCCATGATTGATGAAAATCGCTATTGTGGCGACGTGCTCACGCAGCTTGCTGCTGTGGAAAGCGCAGTTAAAGCAGTGAGCCGCATGGTGCTCAAGGAGCATTTAGAAACCTGTGTAGTTGAGCAGATCCAAGGGGGTAATACCGAAGTGCTTGATGAGCTTATGGCCCTACTTAAGAAATTTGGCGCGTAAAAACTGTTGCTACTCCAGCTTAAGGATGTGAGGCTGGGTTTGGGGAAAAATATGAAAGAAACTCTTGATATTACTGGCATGACTTGTGCTGCTTGTGCTGCTCGTGTGAGCAAAGCCGCAGCTGCGGTGCCAGGCGTGAGCGCTGCGGATGTTAACCTACTTAAAAACTCAATGACCCTAGATTATGATGGCTTGTCTGCAACAGTCCAGGCGGTCGTGGCAAGCGTAGAAAAAGCAGGTTATGGCGCTCTGCGTAGACAGCACTCAGATATAAGTAAAAAGGACGTTGCTGTTTCTGTGCCTGGAGAGATTGCGCGCAAGACTCAAGAAGAAAAGCTTCGCCAGTTCATCATCTCTACAATCTTTGAATTGCCGCTTTTTTATATTGCAATGGGACCCATGTTTGGATGGCCTCAATTGCTGTTTTTTATGGGCCAAGAAGGAATGATGGTACGGGCGCTTGTTGAGCTGCTTTTGTTGGTACCCATCCTTTTGGTTAATCGTCATTACTTTGTGCTTGGTTTTCGCAGCTTAGGGCAGCTATCGCCCAATATGGATAGTTTGATTGCTATTGGCTCTACCGCATCAGTAATGTATGCACTTGCAGCGACTCTGCGTATGGCTTGGGCGCTTGGTGGTAGCGATTTTACACAGGCGATGGCAGCTTCGCATGATTTGTACTTTGACTCTGCAGGTATGATTTTGACTTTGATTACCTTGGGTAAGTACTTTGAAGCTCGGGCAAAAGGCCACACTACTGATGCGATTGCTTCGCTTATGAATCTGGCCCCTAAAACGGCAAATGTTATGCGTGACGGAGAAGAGCAACAGATTCCTGCCGAGGAAGTACGCCTAGGTGAGCACGTTATCGTGCGCGCTGGTGAGTCTTTGCCCGTAGACGGTGTGGTAGTTGAAGGCTCTGCATTGGTAGATGAATCTGCAATCACAGGTGAGCCTCTTCCTGCAGAAAAAACGATAGGCTCAAAGGTGAGCGCTGCCACAACGAGCACCTCGGGATGGATGACAATTGAGGCTCAAGCAGTTGGAGATGATACGACACTTTCTGCCATTATCCGTTTGGTTGACGAAGCTACCAGTTCCAAAGCTCCTATCGAGCGTGTGGCAGACAAGATCGCTGGTGTATTTGTACCGGTAGTTATTGGTATTGCATTGATAGTGTTGATAGTTTGGTTGCTTTTGGGCGGAGGACTTTCAGTAGCGCTTATGCATGCGGTATCGGTACTGGTGATTTCTTGTCCCTGTGCTTTAGGTCTTGCTACTCCCACCGCCGTTATGGTGGGTACTGGTAGGGGAGCAGCATATGGCATCCTTATCAAGAGTGCTGAGGCTCTTGAGGGTGCGTGCAAGGTTGATACGGTCGTGATGGACAAGACAGGTACTATCACGGAGGGAGCACCTAAGGTCACCGATGTTGTAGTGGCAAAGGACATGAGTGAAGATAAGCTTGCAAGACTTGCTTATGCGCTTGAACAAAAAAGCGAACATGTTTTGGCGCGCGCTATCATGAGTTGGGCAGAAGCCTATAAGGCTCAAGGCGGACATGCTATTGCTGTGCAAAACTTTCAGCAAATTGATGGTGGTGGGCTGACAGGGATTTTGGAAGGTCAGCAGGTTTTTGCGGGGAATCGCCGTCTGATGGAGGCAAAAGGTGTCGAGCTGGGAGCTCTGCTCGCTGCGGCTGAGACTGTTGCAACCCAGGCTAAAACTCCAATCTTTTTTGCGGAAGGTGGGCGAGCTGTTGGCATGCTTGCCGTTGCAGATCCCATCAAAGTGAGTAGTGCTGAGGCGATATGTCGCCTGCGTCGCATGGGTATCAAAACCTTATTGCTTACTGGCGACCAGTTGACCACTGCAACAGCAGTAGCTCAAGCAGTGAGTGTTGATGAGGTTATTGCAGGTGTACTCCCGCAGGAAAAAGAGCAAAAAATTCGCGACCTGCAAAAGACGGGCAGTACGGTTGCTATGGTAGGTGATGGTATTAACGATGCACCCGCACTGGCTCGCGCCGATATTGGTATTGCTATTGGTGCAGGTACCGATGTTGCCATTGAATCAGCAGACATTGTATTGATGCACTCCGATCCCAACGATGTAGCAAGCTCTATCGACTTGTCGCAGGCAACGCTCAAAAAAATCAAGTCAGGTCTCTTTTGGGCGCTCTTTTACAATGCACTTTGCATTCCCATTGCGGCGGGCGTGCTTGTACCGTGGGGTATCCAAATAAATCCGATGATTGGCGCTGCAGCTATGGGAGCCTCGAGCTTTTTTGTGGTAAGCAACGCCTTGCTTTTGCGTTTATGGAAGCCAAAGAAGCTCAAATGTAGCAGTCAAAATATCAGCGTTATGCAAGAGAGTCAGTCTGCATTGACAGAAGGCGAGGAAGAAATGTCTCACAAGCAGCTCAAGGTTGAAGGCATGATGTGCCAACATTGCGCAGCTCATGTCACGCAAGCGCTTGAGGGTGTTAAGGGTGTCAAGAATGTCACTGTCAATTTGGAGGAGGGTACAGCTGATCTTGACGCAGGTTTGCTTGTTCGTGATAGCACACTTATCAAGGCAGTTGAAGAAGCAGGATATAAAGCACGTATTGTGTAAGTGACGCTTGCCGACCAAAACTGACCGCTTACCTAGAATCCGGGGCACTCCTGTGCCCCTTTTTTATAGCTGATAATAGAATAAAGGCAGTTGGAAACGTTTCCAGTAACGTTTCCAATAGCAAGAAAAACAAGTCTTGCACAGATGAGTCGAAGGGGGGAGACCTTGGCCACCATCAAAGACGTTGCAGCATTAAGCGGCGTTGCAGTGAGTACAGTCTCTCGCACAATCAATGCTCATCCCGATGTGAGCGCAGAAACTCGGGCCAAGGTTATGGCTGCTGTGCGCGAGCTTCGCTACGTACCCAATATCAGTGCTCGCGACCTTGTACAAACCCAAGCAAAGCATCTTGGCGTAGTAATTCGTGGTGCAGAAAACACCTTTTATACCCCCATCGTGCGAGCCATTGGACAGCGTATCGATCACGCTGGATACACCATGGTGATCGATCAACTTGAGTTTGATTCCGATGAAGTTGCTGCTGCGGCGGCACTTGCTCAGTCAAAGCGTCTACGCGGTGTTATCTTGCTTGGCGGTCGTTTTGACTATAATCCAGAGGATATTGCCTCTATTGGTGTTCCGGTTATTTGTTGTACTCATGCCAATCAATTTGGCAGCCTTGATGAACGTTGCTATTCCTCGGTTGCTATTGATGACGAGGCAACTGCTTTTCAGGCAACAAAAAAACTTATTGAACTGGGTCACAAGCATATAGCAGTACTTCTTTCGGCTACAGATGATCACTCTATCTCCGAGCTTCGCTATCACGGATATTGTTGTGCTCTTCGCGAAGCAGGATTGACGGTCGATGAAAATCTTGTTGTTCATGCCCTAGATTTTTCTCTTGAAGCAGCCTATTCAGGAATTCGCACACTCATTCAAAATCACCCCGAAGTAACCGCTCTTTTTGCGGTATCCGATTCGCTGGGAATTGCTGCGCTTAAGGGTCTTCATGATGAAGGCGTGATAGTTCCCCAGGAGTTTTCGCTCATTGCCATTGACGGAATTGAGCTGTCGTACTTTGCAATTCCCACCTTAACCACCTTAGTGCAACCCCAGATAGAGCTGGGAGAGCTTGCGGTTGACACGCTGCTTTCGATGCTCAATAAGGAGGATTTTACGCGGCACATCCGCGTGGAGACATATCTGCGGAAGGGAGGCACTATCGCTCCAGTCGCTTCGTAGATGCAGCAAAGTAGGTACGGCTTGTTATGTAGGGCACGAACGCATCATAAGATGCGGGAAGTATAAACAGAGGGAAAGGATTTGCTATGAGCAAGAAAATGACACGTAAGGCCTTCTTGGGTACCGCAGGTCTTGTTGCAGCAACAACTCTCGCTGCTTGCGGTGGCAAGAGTGGCAAGGGTGGTGCTGGTTCCTCCGCAGACGAGGGTGGCGCTACCGTTTATTGGCTCAACTTCAAGCCCGAGATTGATGAGCTTCTCCAGAAGCTCGCAAAGAAGTACAGCGATGAGAAGGGCGTCTCTGTCAAGGTTAAGACTGCAGCAGCGGGTATCTATGAGCAGTCCCTTACCGCTGACATGGACAAGGCTGACAAGGCCCCCACGCTCTTTGTTATTGGTAACGCCGCAGGCGTCAAGTCCTGGGGTGAATATGCAGTTGACCTCAAGGGCACCGCAATCCAGAAGGAAGAGATTGACGATACCTACGACCTCTTTGATGAGACGGGCAAGATGGTCTCCCAGGGTTACTGCTATGAGTGCTACGGCATCATCGTCAACAAGGACCTTGTTGAGAAGGCCGGCCACAGCATGGATGATATCACCAACTTTGATGGTCTCAAGAAGGTTGTCGAAGACATTCATGCTCGCAAGGATGAGCTTGGATTTGACGCCTTCACTGCATGTGATATGACCGATGACAGTTCTTGGCGCTTTACGGGCCACATGGCAAACCTCGAGTACTTCTATGAGGAGAAGAAGGCTGGCAAGAAGTGGGAGGAGTGCCCCAAGACCATCACAGGTGAGTTCTTGCCTAACTACAAGATGCTCTTTGATCTGTGCATTAATAACTGCACCGTTGATCCCAAGACCCTCTCTACCGATACTTCTTATTCCAATG
The DNA here is from genome assembly GCF_900078545.1 of Olegusella massiliensis. Taxonomy (GTDB): domain Bacteria; phylum Actinomycetota; class Coriobacteriia; order Coriobacteriales; family Atopobiaceae; genus Olegusella; species Olegusella massiliensis. The sequence goes on along the minus strand of NZ_FLLS01000002.1, from coordinate 187,187 downwards.
GCCAGGAGTTTATCGATGGCAAGGCAGCCTTCGATATTCAGGGCAGCTGGCAGTATGCCACCTATGCAGAGGCACAGAAGAACACCACGATGATTCCGTATTATTGTGGTGTCGAAGGCGAGGAGAAGGCTGGCCTCAACTGCGGTACCGAGAACTGCTGGGCCATCAACGCTAACTCTTCTGAAGAGCAGCAGAAGGCAACCCAGGACTTCATGGTCTGGTTGGTGAGCGATGCAGACGCTTCTGCTCAGCTCGTCGAGCAGCTCGGTATTATGCCGTTCCAAAACGCTGCGAAGTCCACCAACGCCTATCTCAGCGATGCTGCTGCTTACACCGAGAAGGGCAACTATATCATGGACTGGGCTACCAACTATCAGCCCAACGTTGATGATTATCGTAAAGCTCTTGTCTCGGCTATGAATGCTTACTGCGCTGATCAGACCGATGCAAACTGGGAGGCAGTTAAAACTGCATTTGTCGATGGTTGGGCAACCCAGTACGCAAAGGCAAATGCCTAAGCTTGAGCAGTTCGTACTAGCGATTTAGTTTGGAGCCAGGGCGGGATGAAATTGCCCCGTCTTGGCTTTTTATCCAAATGCCCTTATGCATTGAATTCATTTTGAGAAGCAGAAAGGAGAGAGAATGGCTGCTAAGCTCAAGACGGGAAATTCAATCCGCCGGTCTACGCGCCATTGGGCATGGCTTTTTATTCTGCCAGTGTTTGCTGCATTTTGCATCGGCTTCATTTGGCCCTTTATCCAAGGCATGTATTTGTCGCTGTGTAGCTTTAGGCTTGTCTCCAACGCTCAGTTTGTTGGGTTTTCAAACTTTGCAACGGCTTTAGCTGATGAAAGTTTCCAGCACTCGTTCTGGTACACAGCTCTTACTGCAGTAGTAAGTCTTGTGCTCATCAATGTGCTGGCCTTTACCGTTGCCTACGTGCTTACCCAAAACATCAAGGGATCCAATCTTTTTCGTACGGTCTTCTTCATGCCCAACCTCATTGGTGGCATTGTTTTGGGTTATATCTGGTCGATGATTTTTGATGGCATATTGCGCGCCTATAACACGTCAATCTTGCTTAATACTTCCTACGGTTTTTGGGGCCTTATCATCTTGATGTGCTGGCAGCAGGTTGGCTATATGATGATTATTTATATTGCTGGTCTGCAGGCAGTGCCCGAGGATATGCTTGAGGCCGCCAAGATTGACGGTGCAACCAAGCTACAGACCCTCTTTAAGGTGACAATTCCCAACGTCATGCCCTCGATTACTATTTGCATGTTCTTGTCGCTCACTAATGGCTTTAAGCTCTTTGACCAGAACCTTGCTCTTACTGGTGGTCTGCCTTATATCATCCAGCCTGATGGCAATACCATCAATACGACTGAGATGTTGGCACTTAACATCTTCAACACCTTCTATGGCTCTGCTACGGCCGCTCGCGGTGTTGCACAGGCCAAGGCGGTCATCTTCTTTGTACTTGTCGCGGCACTTGGTTTGGCTCAGCTCTTTTACACCCGTAGAAGGGAGGTGCAGCAGTAATGGCAAAGACAAAAGAACAGACGCTCGCTGCCGAGCGTCGTACCAAGACTACCTTGTCGGTGACACTTGCAATCATCTGCATTGCTTGGGTGTTGCCCATGGTTGCCGTGGTTATCAACTCATTTAAGAAAAATACTTTTGTCAAGACCGAGACCTTTGCTTTGCCTACAGCAGAAAGCTTTGCTGGTTGGGGTAACTTCATCAAGGGAATGACCTTCGGTAACTATCCCTTTGCCAGCTCTGCTCTCTATTCGGTCATTATTACTGTTTTATCAGTAGCACTTATTTTGGTGTTCTGCTCGATGGCTGCTTGGTATATTCAGCGTGTAAACTCGCCATTTTGCAAGGTTGTATACTACCTGTGCGTCTTCTCGATGGTAGTGCCCTTCCAGATGGTTATGTTTACCCTATCTCGCACAGCCTATGTGTTACACATGGACAATCCCTTTACCATTCCTATCATTTATTTAGGTTTTGGTGCGGGTCTTGCCATCTTTATGTTCTCGGGCTTTGTGAAGGCAATTCCTCTTGAGATTGAAGAAGCTGCTGCAATTGATGGCTGCGGACCTGTTCGTACCTTCTTCCTCGTAGTATTGCCCATGCTTAAACCTACCCTGATATCTGTAGGTATCCTTGAAATAATGTGGGTCTGGAACGACTATCTCCTGCCCTATTTGGTACTTGATACCAATGAATACCGCACGATTCCTATTCATATTCAGTATCTCAAGGGTAGTTACGGCACCGTTGATTTAGGCGCAACGATGGCTTTGATTTTGCTTGCCATTATTCCTGTTGTTGCCTTCTATCTTGCCTGCCAGAAGCACATCATCAAGGGTGTCGCAGCTGGCGCCGTGAAGGGTTAGTCATGGAGAGATCGAGTGGCATCATAGCTCCACTATTTTCACTACCATCGCCTTATGGTATCGGTAGCTTAGGTGCCGCTGCATACGAGTGGATTGATTTTCTTGCAGCAGCAAAGCAGAGCTGGTGGCAATTGCTACCGGTAGGTCCTACGAGCTATGGAGATTCGCCTTACCAAAGTCCTTCGACTTTTGCAGGTAATCACTACTTGATCGACCTTGATTTGCTTGTCCAAGATGGACTTCTAGAGACCAAAGAGCTTATGGCAGTTGAGTGGGGAAATGATCCTGCGCGTGTTGATTATCAAGCACTCTATGAGCATCGCCTCTCACTTTTAGCCTTGGCTTGCGAGCGTGGCTGGCAGCGTGATGCTGCAAAAATTGCACGCTTTGCTCGGGAAAATGCCACGTGGCTTGATGACTATGCGTTGTTTATGGCCGTAAAGCGTCACTTTGGTATGGTTGCTTGGACTGATTGGCCTGATGAGGCTATTCGCCTTCATGAAAGCAAAGCTTGCGAAGCATATCGCATAAAGCTTGCGAGTGATGTTCGCCTCTTTGTGTATACGCAATATCTCTTTTTCCAGCAGTGGGAAGAATTGCGTTACTACGCACATAAACGGGGCGTGGGCATCATTGGTGACATGCCAATTTATGTGGCAATGGATTCTGCTGATGTCTGGGCGGAGCCTTCCAACTTTCAGTTGGATGAACTGAACGTCCCTACGTTTGTTGCAGGTGTACCACCTGATAATTTTTCAGCAACAGGTCAACTTTGGGGTAACCCTTTGTACGATTATGAGGCTATGGAAGCTGATGGTTTTGGCTGGTGGCGTCGCCGTGCTGCTGGTGCTGCTCGTCTGTTTGATGTTATTCGCATCGACCACTTCCGCGGTATCGAGAGTTACTGGGCGGTACCCTATGGTGCGACGACCACCAAAGGCGGCCACTGGGTCAAAGGTCCTGGCATCCGTCTTGTCCACGCTATTAAATCTGCCATTGGGGATTGCGGCTTGATTGCTGAGGATTTGGGTTACCTGACCACTGAAGTACGTGATTTGCTTGCTCAATCTGCCCTTCCGGGGATGAAGATTATGCAATTTGCCTTTGACTCACGCGATCAGGACAATACAGGCGTTATGCCAGAAGGCTATCCCCAAAATTGTGTGTGCTATGTGGGCTCTCATGACAACGCGCCTATTGCTGCATGGGCACAAGAGGTGCAAGCAAGTGATTTAGCTGCGGCAATCAAATATCTCAAGGCAAAAGATGAGTCCGATCTGCCTTGGGCTTTTGTGCGCGCAGGTATGGCAAGCAAAGCACAGCTTTTTATGGCACAGATTCAGGATTATCTGGGTCTTGGTGCAGATTCTCGTATCAATTCGCCGGGAATTCTCGGTGACAACTGGCAGTGGCGTCTTGTGCCTGGCCAGCTGAGTCAAAGTTTGGCGGCACACATTGCCGACCTCACCACCCAGTATGAAAGGAGTGTGAAGCACTCATGGCAACAGTAAGTCTACGTCATATCGAAAAGGTGTATCCCAACACCGAGGCAAAGAAGGGCTTGTTTGGCAAAAAAGCTCAGGCACCCAAGAAGAAGCACAATCTTAAGGTAACCGATGAGGGAGTTTTGGCAGTAGAGGACTTCAACCTCGAAATTGCTGACCGTGAGTTTGTTGTTCTTGTTGGACCTTCGGGCTGCGGTAAGTCTACTACCCTGCGTATGGTTGCGGGTCTAGAGGAGATTACCCGCGGTGAGCTGCTGATTGACGACAAACTTATGAATGATGTGGCGCCCAAGGATCGCGACATCGCGATGGTTTTCCAGAGCTATGCCCTTTATCCTCATATGACCGTGTATGACAATCTTGCTTTCCCCCTTAAACTTCGCAAGGTTGAGGCAAGTGAGATTGACCGCAAGGTTCGTGAAGCTGCAGAGATTTTAGGCATTACTGAGTACCTCGAGCGCAAGCCCAAAGCACTGTCTGGTGGTCAGCGTCAACGCGTTGCTATCGGTCGCGCTATTGTTCGTGAGCCCAAGGTTTTGCTCATGGATGAGCCGCTCTCCAACCTTGACGCAAAGCTGCGCAACCAGATGCGCGCAGAGATTATCAAGCTGCGTCAGCGTATTGACACTACCTTTATCTATGTCACGCACGATCAAACCGAGGCTATGACGTTGGGTGACAGCATTGTCATCATGAAAGATGGTGTGGTACAGCAGGTTGGCACCCCTCAGGAAGTCTTTGACCATCCTGCAAACCTCTTTGTTGCAGGCTTTATTGGTGTGCCTCAGATGAACTATTTTGATGCCGAGCTTGTACGCAAGGGTGATAGCTACTCGGTGGTCATAGGTGATGTTGTAGTTGAGCCAAGCTCAGATAAGCAGAAGCGTCTTCTTGCACATGATGTCCAGAGCCAGGCCATTACGCTGGGCGTTCGACCCGAGCACTTGGTACTTGATGCTAATGAACCTCCCGCAGCTAATACGCTTAATGGCAGCGTTGAAGTCTCCGAGATGATGGGTTCTTCAATTCATTTGCATCTGAATGCCAAGGGTCAAGACGTTATCGTTATTGTTCAGACTACCGAGCTAGCAAAGTCAGGATTAACAGCATTTGCTCCTGAAACGATGATCTCTTTCTCTTTCCCAGGCAATGCGGTACATCTCTTCTCTAAGGAAGACGAACATAACCTCGAGTTTTAAGCTCTAGATTTTACTTGCGCCCCCTCTGTCGGCAGCTCACTTTTTGTGGGCTGCCTTTTTGTGACAGGCCATCATGTCCGTTCCGTGCAGATTAGCTGGGGCTGGAAATTGCCTAGAGTGCGAGGCAAGCGCATGCTTTTACGTGCATTCCAAGGCTCTACTTAACGCCGCTTACGGGTTGGTTGGCAGTACTGCTGCGAGATTGAGTCAGTTTCGCTAAACTAAAAAATGACGACGACGCCCGGACGTAAGAGCCGGTGCGAACGGGAGGAAGGCAAGCTATGGCTGCACCTAAGGTTCTGTTCGTTGGCTCCGAATGCTACCCCTTTATTAAAACAGGTGGACTCGCTGATGTTATGGGCGCGCTGCCCAAGGCTTTGGTAGCCGATGGTGTGGATGTGCGCGTCATTATTCCCAAATACAGTGTCTTGCCCCAAGAGTATAAAGATCGCATGACGCATGTATGCGACTTTTGGATGGATATGGGAGGTATTGGTAACCATTTTGTGGGTGTTGAGACCTTCGACCAAGATGGTGTTACCTATTACTTCCTCGATAATGAGGATTTCTTTGGTTGGGGCGCACCCTATACCAATATGTATGACGACATCGAAAAGTTCATTTTCTTTGATAAAGCGGTACTAGCAGCATTACCTGTTATTGGTTGGATTCCTGATATCATCCATTGTCACGATTGGCAAGCAGGGCTTGTGCCCGTGTTTTTACGTACGCTTTTTTATGACACGGATCTTTCGCGCAATACCAAATGTGTAATCACCATTCACAACCTGCGTTTCCAAGGTATTTGTGAACGCGAGCGCATGCAGCGCGTTTCGGGTATTCCTGATGAGGCATTTGCACTGGATAAATGTGGTTATTCAAGTGCAGCAAATGCCTATCGCAATGATGCCAACATGCTCAAGGGTGGCATTGTTTACGCTGACCGAGTAACTACGGTATCTGAGACATATGCAGGAGAGATCCAGACTAGTGAGTATGGCGAAGATCTTGATGGCATTATGCGCTACCATGCCTCCAAGATGGTGGGTATTGTTAACGGTATTGACTATGAGGTCAACAACCCCAAGACTGATAAGCATCTGACCTATAACTATTCCTCGCGCAATGTCATTAAAGGCAAGGCCGAAAACAAGCTGGCACTTCAGCGTGAACTTGACCTTGTTGTGGATCCAAGCAAGATGGTCATTGGTTTGATTTCGCGTCTTACCAACCAAAAGGGGCTCGACTTGGTGGGTACCATTGCTGAGGATATGGTTGCTGACGGTAATACGCAGTTTGTTTTGCTTGGTACAGGCGACAGCAATCTTGAAAATATGTTCCGCGATCTTGAGTGGCGTCACCACGGTACCGTTTCTAGTTCCATCATGTACTCGAGCGAGCGGTCTTCCAAGATTTATGCAGCAGCCGATGCTATGTTGGTACCTAGTCGTTTTGAGCCCTGCGGCCTCACACAACTTATTGCGATGCGTTATGGTGCACTGCCTATTGTGCGTGAAACTGGTGGTCTGCGTGACACGGTTGAGCCGTATAACGAATATGATGAGACAGGCGTGGGCTTCTCGTTTAACCACTACAATTCATGGTTGCTGCTCAATGCGATTAACTATGCCAAGACGGTTTACTTTACGCGCAGGCACAGTTGGGATGCGATGGTATGCCGTGCTATGACTCGTGACTTTAGCTGGAACGTCTCTGCCAAGCGCTACGAAGAGCTTTACCAAAATATGCTGAGCTAGACCGCTAGCAGGGCACGGGAAGAAAAAGTAGAAATCTTAGTGCGTAGCGCTTAGATTTCCTTCTTTTGGGTACCATATGTTTGTTGATTCTGTATCCAATCGAAGGGGGCATTGCGCTATGCACCAATTTAAGACTGAGTCCAAAAAGCTCTTGGACCTTATGATTAACTCTATCTACACCAATCGCGAGATTTTCTTACGTGAACTTGTCTCTAACGCGTCTGATGCGGTTGATAAGCTGCATTTTGCAAGCCTGACTGACCCTGCTTGTAAACTGGGGGATGACGAACTACAGATTCGCCTGAGCGTGGATAAAGATGCGCATACGTTGACGATTTCGGACAACGGTATTGGCATGAGCGCAGAGGATCTTGATCGTAATCTAGGTACCATTGCACATTCTGGGTCAGAGGAATTCAAGGCAGCCAATACGCAGGCGGCAGATGAGGAAAACGAGGATAATCCCCATAGCGCAGCTGAGATTATTGGTCAGTTTGGCGTGGGCTTTTATTCTGCCTTTATGGTGGCAAAGAACGTGCGCGTGGTAAGTCGTGCCTTTGGCTCTGATGAGGCTCATGTGTGGGAGTCCAATGGCCTTGATGGCTACAGTGTTAATCCTATCGATGCAGATGCATTGCTTGAGGGTCGCAATCATGGTACCGATGTTATCTTGACGTTGCGCGATGATACCGACGACGAAAAATATAGCGGCTATTTGGAAGAGTGGCAGCTGCGTGATTTGATTAAACGCTATTCCAACTATGTACGTTATCCCGTGCGTATGCTGGTGACTAAGAGTCGCCAAAAGCCTGCCCCTGAGCCCAAGCCCGAGGATTATACGCCTGAGTGGGAAGAGTATACCGAGCTCGAGACACTAAATTCTATGACACCTATTTGGCGCCGTCGTCCCTCTGAGGTGAGTCAGGACGAATACGATGAGTTCTATGAGCAAAGCTTCCATGATTATTCGAAGCCTTTGCGCACCTTCTCTCTGCATGCCGAAGGGACGCTTGAATATAATGCACTGCTCTTTGTGCCTAGTGAGCCTCCCTTTGATCTTTATAGTCGTGACTATGAAAAAGGCCTGCAACTCTATAGTCGTGGTGTGTTAATCCAGGATAAGTGCGCAGATTTACTTCCTGACTATTACAACTTTGTTCATGGTGTAGTTGACAGTCCCGATATCGCACTCAATATCTCGCGTGAAACCCTGCAACAGACGCGTCAGCTTCAGGCAATTGCTCGGCGTGTAGAGCGCAAGATTTCCAGTGAACTGCAGACCATGCGCAACGATGCACGCGAAGACTATGAGAAGTTCTTTGAGCACTTTGGCCGTGGCCTAAAGTACGGTATTTACGCTAGTTATGGTGCCAAGAAAGATTCGCTTGCAAACTTGTTGCTGTATTGGTCGGCACAGCAGGGGAAACTGGTGACCTTGGCCGAGTATGTAGCTGCTATGCCTGAAGGACAAGATGTTATTTACTATGCTGCAGGTGAAGATCGCGAGCGTCTAGAAAAGATGCCCGTGGTGCATTCAGTGCTTGACCATGGCTTTGACGTGCTGTTGATGACAGAAGATGTTGATGAGTTCTGCTTGCAAATGATGCGCGACTACCGCTGGACCCCTGAGGCCAAAGAAGGTGAGGAAGCCAAGGAGCGCACGTGCGCATTCAAAAACGTTAGCTCAGGCGAGCTTGATTTGGCAACGGATGAGGAAAAGAAACAAGCCGAGGAAACAGCGGATGAAAACAAGGAACTGCTTGAAGCTATGAAGGCAGCGTTGGGTGATGCAATTTCAAAAGTTGCCGTATCGCCGCTTGCCACAGATGCTCCTGCCGTCATTGCCTCCGAAGGTCCCATTTCTCTGGAGATGGAGCGTGTCATATCTGAAGGTCCCGAAGGTATGCCCCAGATTGGTGCTCAGCGTGTCCTGCAGCTTAATGCAACGCATCCTGTCTTTGAAAAGTTGCGCGCGGCTCAGCAGGCAGGAGATACCGACAAGCTCAATTTGATGAGTTCATTGTTGTTAGATCAAGCATTGCTTATGGCGGGCCTTCCTGTGAAAGATCCTGTAAACTTTGCCCAAAATGTGTGCAAGTTGATGGCATAAATCCAGCTAGACAGCCTCATTAGTACAAACATGAGCGAAACGGTTTTGCCTTACGTGGCAGAACCGTTTCGTGGTATCTCAGAAGTTAGATAGGCAGACATTTTGTGTCGTCTGCATGCGTTAGGATAAATAACAAAGACAGATACAAGGGGGCAACGTGGCAGACCAAACTAATGATGAGCTTTGGCAGACTTCACTTTTTGGTGAAGACAAACAGCTGAATACAACTCCTCAATCTCCTGCACAAACGCCTGCCGAGCGAGCAGTTGAACTTCGCGCCATTCTTGACCGCGCTGCTTATCAATACTATGTGCAAGATAACCCCGAGTTGACTGACGCGCAGTTTGATCGCTATTTGCGCGAGCTGCAGCATATCGAAGCAGAGCACCCTGAGTTATTGACGCCTGATTCTTATACTCAGCGTATCGGTGGTTTTGTTGACCGTGCGTTTATGCCAGTAACGCATGCACAACGCATGTATTCCATCGATGATGCCATGAACCTTGAAGAGTTGGATGAGTGGCTTGAACGCACGGTAGAGTCGTTGGGTGGTAAAGATGTTGCCTTTACCTGTGAGCTAAAGATTGATGGCTTGGGCGTTGCTCTAACCTATCGTGATGGAAGATTAATACGTGCAGCTACGCGTGGTGATGGCACGACGGGCGAGGATGTTACCGCAAACGTGCTAACGATTGCTGATGTACCTCGTACTTTGGCACAAGCAGGACTTGCGCATGTGACAGGCGGTGGTTTAGGGCAATCCATTGAGGTCCGCGGGGAAGTTTACATGCCCAAGCACAGTTTTGTACGCCTCAATGAGGATGCCGATGCTGCTGGTCTTCAGCCTTTTGCTAATCCGCGCAATGCTGCAGCAGGTAGTTTGCGCCAAAAAGATTTTAAGGTGACGGCTGCGCGTGATCTAGCAACCTTTATCTATGCGGTGGCTGATGAGGAACCACTCGCCGTTAACACGCAAGCTGATTTTTTAGATTGGCTACGCGACTGTGGTTTTCATGTCAACCCGCATGCGCGTCGCTGCGCCTCTGCGGCTGAGGTACATGCCTACTGTGAAGCTGCGCTTGCTCATAGAGAAGAGCTTGACTATGACATTGATGGCGTTGTGGTAAAAGTTGATTCGCTTGCAGGTCAAGCCGCGCTGGGCGCTACCGCCCGTGCACCACGCTGGAGTATTGCTTTCAAATTTCCGCCTGAGGAGAAGACCACAGTGCTGCGTGAAATTCGCATTCAAGTAGGTCGTACAGGCGTGTTGACACCAGTGGCAGAATTTGATCCCGTCGTGGTTTCAGGCTCAACGATTGCGCGTGCTACCTTGCACAATCTTGATGAAATTCGTCGCAAAGATGTGCGAGTGGGCGATACCGTGATTGTTCGTAAAGCAGGGGACGTTATTCCCGAGATAGTAGGACCTGTGCGTGAGTTACGTCCCGCTACTGCTGTTGAGTTTGAAATGCCTACGCATTGTCCCAGCTGTGGGTCGCTTGTTGTGCGCGAAGAAGGCGAGGTGGCTTTCCGGTGCGTATCTCTTGACTGTCCTTCTCAAGCAACAGAGCGTTTGCTGCACTGGGTAAGTCGTGGTGCGATGGATATAGATGGTCTGGGAGACCAAATCGTTGAGCGTATGGTTGCCCAAGGTCTACTGAGCGATGTGGCAGACTTTTACTACCTAACGGCCGCGCAGCTCGCTGCCGTTGAAACTGGCCGTAGCTACGAGACCACCGGCAAAGACCATGAAGCTGGAGAGGCGATTCTTGTAGGAAAAACCATTGCTACAAAAGTGATGAGCGAAATTGAAGAGTCCAAGAGTCGTGGTTTGGCACGTGTGCTTTTTGGTCTGGGTATTCGTATGGTAGGTGCTCATGTTGCTCGCTTGCTCGCTCAGCATTTTGGCAGCCTTGAGGCTCTACAGCTTGCAAGCGAAGAAGATATTGCACAGGTTGAGGGCATTGGACCCAAAATTGCTGCATCGGTTGTGTCTTTCTTTAGGGTTGCCGATAACCTTGCGGTAATTGAGCGCTTGCGGCAGGCAAACGTTATGCTCGAAGAACAACGACAGGATGAAGCGATTCCTCAGACTCTATCCGGTTTGACTTTTGTCCTCACGGGTACGCTTCCTCATCATGGGCGCAGCGAAGTGAAAAATGCTTTGCTTGCTCTCGGCGCCAAGGTATCTGGTTCGGTTTCAAAAAAGACGAGTTTTGTGATTGCAGGAGAGGCTGCAGGATCCAAGCTTACCAAAGCCGACCAGTTAGGGGTGCCTATTTTGAATGAAGAAGCTCTTGAGCATATTTTGGCAACAGGCGAGAGGCCTATGCCCGAGTAAAATGTGCGCCACAGATAATTTGTAGGCAAACAAGCGGCCGGGGAGAGGAAACGGCTGCTTGTTTGATTCTTGCAAGAGGGGGAGGGTCGATGACCCTAGTAGAGATTTTGCTGTTGGGGCTTGCGCTCTCAGCAGATGCTTTCTCGGTGACTGTTTCCAACACCTTTATCTATAGCGAAGAACCTAAGCGCCGTCTGATGTTGATGCCACTTTTCTTTGGAGTATTCCAGGCTTTGATGCCGCTCTTGGGCTATTTCTTGGGCAGTGTGGCTGCTTTTCTTATCGAGCGTTACGCAGGCTTGGTGACCCTCGTGATTTTGGGCATTATTGGTGGCCATATGATTTGCGAAGGTGGCAGCGCTCTACTTGCCGCACGCCGCAGTAAAAACATCGAGGGCGAGGTCTGCGCTGTTCGCCGTCGTATGACCTTGACTACGTTGTTTTTTCAGGCAGTGGCTACCGCTATCGATGCCTTTGCGGTAGGTGTGAGCCTGCGTGCGCAGTCGGTAAACCTTGCGTTTTCGGTTACTACCATTGGCCTCACTACGGCACTTTGTTGCGTCATCGCGATTGTGCTGGGCAAGAAATTGAGCACATTGCTGGGTAATCGAGCTGAAGTTGTAGGCGGTATCGTTCTTGTAGGAATTGGCCTCAAAGCTTTCTTTGGCATATAGCTTAGGTACCCATGCAGACAAAAAGAGTGCTGCAATAGCGCGCTCAAAAACCGTAGACGCTACCCCATATCGGGCTTACCATCAAAGTTAAGACTATTGACGATTTGCGCAAAGCCTTTGCGGTCACCCGAGGACAAGCAGTGTGACAATGATTCCCAGCGCTCAAGACCCAAATGATAGAGGTCAGGGAAACTTTCAGTTCGTGGTTTACCATCGGCAGGATTAATCCATCTACGCTGCTCAAGATTTGCTGCTGCACAGGCGTCGCTCTCACTGACCACATGCGTCATGGCCAAAATTCGCGAGTAGTGATTTGGACGTATCAGTTGCTCGATCTTTGTTGCGAGGCGCGTGTGCATACTACCTGCTGGTTCAATAAAACGATAAACCAATTCGTAATCAGCAACCGCTCCACCATAGGCAGCAACACCTATTGGCAAACCGTAGACCTGCAGTCCAACTTGGGCCATCAGTGCACCTGCGACTTGTGAAATGCGTTCGGTACGTGCTAGATAAGAATACGTGGGCACATCTGTAACGTTTATGCCACGTAGCTGGCGCAGCATCCAAACGTCAATTTCGCTTTCGAGCAGAGCGTGGATTTCTTCGCTAGCATCTTCAAGACCATATGCAGCGCGTGCCAGCTCATCCTGTTGAGCATAAATCAGCGGATGAGCGGCACTATCGAGTGCATAGTGGCCTAAATAGCCCAATGACCAAGCAAGGCCGATGCGCTCGTCTTCGCAACGCAGGTGACTTACCGCATCGCGTAGTACCCAAAATGCATCAACAATCTTACGTTCGTGGAGTTCCCACCCTAGTTTGTGGCAGAGTTTGGCCTGTTCAGGAAAGGTGCTTATACAGGCAAAGAGGGGGTCGGGACCCTGATTGCCCAATAGAAAGGCAAGGAGCTCCTCTTCGTCACTCACAATATCTTTAGGTAGAAGTTTTGCGGCATCTTCGCCAAAGAGGTGATGAGTAATAATAGCTGGCATCTATATTCTCCTTATAGCAACAGCCGCGCAAGGCGGCTGTTGGAAATAACAAATACATCCTATCCCAAGGCGAGCCATTTCGCTTGGTGATTTAACCACCAATACGTCCCCAGACAGTCCCTTCGTGCCCAGCGCCCGTGCGGAATTTGACGCCGTCGCCAAAAAGCTGCTTATATTGCAGGGTCTGTAGATCAAGACGTAGTCGGGCAGCGGGCGTGCCTGCCTTTTGCGCGGCTTTCGTGCTGATATCATTCCACGTGCCTGACTTATCTTGGTAGCCCAAGAGGTTAAGAACAGGCATGTCGCTATGGCGCATAACCAGCTCAGCTTTGTTGAGGTCGGTGAGCGGACCACCGATGAGCTGCAGCATATCGGCTGCAAGGAAGTTGGTACTGGTATCGAGCTGCTGGTTTTTCTTTGAACCAGCAACATCATAGTTAGCCCAAATCATGTATTCAGTAGTGCGTTCACGCTCCTGATGCACCAAATCGGATGGATCATCGGTGATGAGTTTGTTGTACTCATTTGCAATGGAAGGCTGATGGTCACCAAAAAAGACCACCACAACCTTGCGATCAAGCTTGGAGAGTTGCTCTAAGAACTTCTCCATTGCACGGTCCGACTCATCGATAAGAGCCAGATACTCATCCAAAGCAGGGTTATTAATACCATGTACGCGGTAGTGCTTGACCATATCTGTAGGCAGAGCGCCTGTCTCATAACCGCCGTGATTTTGCATAGTGACATTGAGGAAGAACTGCGGGTTTTTGCTGGTCGTAAGACTCTCATAAATCTTGTCGTAAGTTGCCTCATCGGTAACCATGTTGCGTAGGCGATCAGCGCCAGTAAAGTCGTTGATATCAAGGAAACGATCAAAGCCAAAGGTAGGGTAGACCACATCGCGTCCCCAGTTAGTGGCAAGGTTAGGATGCATCGCAATGGTGTCATACCCCAGTTTTTTGAAGCTGGCGGCCATGTTAGGTACACCCTCCATGTTATAGACCATGTAGGGATAGACACCAGAACCCATAAATGCCATCGAGCAGCTTGTCATCAACTCCCACTCAGAGTTGCAGGTACCTCCACCGTAAGGTGCAACGTAGAGAGCGCCCTTGGCGAGTGCACCCTGATAGTTTTTGAACCATTCAGGCCCGTTGTATGCGCCGCCCAGATTTGCATAGCGGGATAAATCAGAATAAGACTCATTCATGATACAGATAACAGAGGGCTTCTCCTCATTGAACTGCTTGACCGCGGCTTTGTGCTCGGCGGTAGCGCCCAGAGTAGCGTCATACTGGGCAACATAGTTAGCAAAGAGCTTTTCGGCAGATTCGTTGGAGTAGCCTTTGGGCTTTTCGGGATTGAAAGATTGAAGCTGGGTTAAAAAGGAGCTTATAAAGCCCTCCCGCCAGTAGCTTTCTAGAGGAATCCAAGCGTTATAGACAATATTAAAAGTATTTCCAAAGCTAATTTGCGTGCAACCCAGACCAAGTACGAGGCAAGTGGCAGCGCTAACCAATAAGTTTGCACCGACGGCTGCAAGCTTTTTTGTGTGCTTGGGTTTGGGAGTGAGTGACAGCATCAAGATTACCAAAGCAAGCAAAGCCACAGAGAGCAAAACCTTGCCATTGATAGCGTAGGTATAGCCACCACCGACAGCTGCAGCAGTACCCAATGCCAAGATATCGCCTGCCATGATAGGGGTGTTTTTGAAGGTAACCACAAAGAATTCGGCAATACCAGCGAGCTCAAAAATAAGAGCGGCGATTGTGGCACCAACACCAGAACGCTGAGTCAAAAAATGGAGCGCTACCATCACAAGCAAAATGATAGCAATCTCAAGAATCATGCCTTCAATCCAGAAACTGTCAATACGTGGGTTTGAAGGCAGCTCAATGCACACAAATGTGAGATAAGCGCCTAACAGCAACATGAGTGCCTCAAGAATTTGAGGTGCAGGTTTGTGAAGCTCAGAAAGTTTATTGCGGATGTTGTTGTGCCAAAGCGACACAATCGAGCCAGTTGTTAATGCAGCGCTAAGAGCAACGCGCTCCAGCAAACCTGCGTTCACAAGCCCTGCTATATCGTAGATGCCAATACCTATAAGAAGAAGAGTAAAGACAATGCTCCAACCCCAATCAGCAGGTCTCATATCGTCTTTCTTGAATTTGCGCGGCACAAGTACATAAGCTGCTATCACAAGACAGAGAAAAACAAACTCAATAGCAAACATGACAACACTTTCGACGGGCTTTACGAGTTGACTCCAATAGGTATAAGTTTCCCACGGTGTACATGGATATAAACTTAAGACAGTTGAAAATTAATGAAAAAAATAGAAAAGAGCAGGTAGACTGCGAAATACAATCCACCTGCTCTTGGATTAGACCCAGAAAAGCAGCGAGTTGTAGCTAGGTACAGGCCACCAATCCTCACCACAAATTTCTTCCATAGCATCGACCTGTTGACGTAGGTCTGCCATTGCGGGCAAAACATCGTCGCGATAGGCATTGTCCTGCTTAGCAGGATCTGCGAGTGCTTGGATAGCGGTATTGCGCTCTTCTAAGGTATGGGCAGCAGCAGCGATTGCGGAGATACCCTCGGTGACTATGCGGACCGTTTCTTTTTCGGTGGGGCTATCGATGCCGATGGCCTCTTTGGCCGCTACTGCAGTAGCAATTTCGGAAGAGAAGCTAGTTAGCGCTGGCAAGTAGAGCTTGCGTGCCATCATTACCATGGTATTAGCTTCGATATTGAGGAGCTTCGCATACTGTTCGGCTGCTGAAATGTAACGAGCACGGAGCTCAGACTCGCTGAGTACACCATAGCGACCAAAAAGAGCGATGGCTTGTGGAGCAATCAGTGCGGGCAGAGCATCAGGAGTCGTCTTGAGATTGTGTAGGCCGCGACTTGTAGCCTCGAGCTCCCAGTCCTCAGAGTAGCCATTGCCCTCAAAAATAATCCGGCGATGCTCGCGGAAGGTGCGTTTGACCCATGCCAGAGCATGTTCGACGAATTTGTCAGCGGGAACGCGTTCAAGATCGTTGGCAAAGCGATCGCATTGCTCGGCTACTGCGGTATTAAGTACGACGTTGGGACCAGAAAGATTTTGCTGGCTACCACACATACGGAACTCAAACTTGTTGCCCGTAAAGGCAAAAGGAGAAGTGCGATTGCGATCGGTATTATCGCGGAAGAAGTTCGGTAATTGAGGGACTCCCAAGTCAACCTCGGTGCGACTATGAGAATGCACGGAACGGTCGTTGATCAGTGCATCTACAACAGGCGCAAGCTCGTCTCCAAGAAAGACGGATACGATAGCAGGAGGTGCCTCATTGGCGCCTAGGCGATGGTCATTGCCGGCCGATGCAATGCTTGCACGTAATAAGTCTGCATGTTCATCGACCGCCGCAACCAAGAAGGACAAAAATACCAAGAATTGCAAATTTTCCTCAGGCTCATCCCCAGGCTCCAGTAGGTTTTGTCCATCGGCAGAAAGCGACCAGTTGTCATGCTTACCCGAGCCATTGACATACTCAAAAGGTCGCTCGTGTTGTAGGCACGCAAGTCCGTGGCGGGTTGCCAGCAGTTTAAGTTTTTCCATGGTAAGGAGGTTGTCATCAATAGCAACTGAACCCTGCTCAAAAATGGGAGCAAGTTCGTGCTGTGAGGGTGCAACCTCATTATGCTTGGTACGAACGGGCACGCCGAGCTTCCAGAGTTCATCGTCAACCTCCTTCATAAAGGCGTTGACGGTAGGGCGAATAGCGCCGAAGTAATGTTCTTCGAGTTCTTGCCCCTTGGCGGGTGGGCAACCAAAAAGTGTGCGGCCAGTTAGCACCAGATCAGGGCGAGCAGCAAAGTCCTGCTCACGAATAAGAAAATACTCCTGCTCGGGACCGCAGGTGGTGACCACGCGGCGAGGTTTGTGACCAAAAAGAGCAAGTACACGCTTTGCTTGCCGTTCGATAGCAACCTGTGAGCGCAAAAGCGGGGTTTTTTTGTCCAGAGCTTCTCCGGTGTAGCTAATAAAGGCGGTTGGGATGCAAAGCACTTCATCTTTGATAAAGACGGGGCTCATTGGATCCCAGACGGTATAACCGCGCGCCTCAAAAGTTGCACGCAAACCACCTGAAGGAAAAGATGATGCATCGGGCTCACCTTGGATAAGCTCTTTACCCGAAAACGCCATTAACACGGTGCCGTCATCGCGAGGTGTGATGAAGCTGTCGTGCTTTTCGGAAGTGATGCCTGTGAGCGGCTGGAACCAGTGAGTGAAGTGGGTGGCGCCATGCTCAAGTGCCCAGCTCTTCATTGCGTGGGCAACCTCATTTGCAATATCAAGATCAAGAGGCTCACCATCTTGAGTGACCTGCAGGAGCTTTTTGTATGTTGGCTTTGGCAGGCGTTCCTGCATGTCAGTATCGGTAAATAACAGACTGCCGTACTCTTGCGAGACCTTGTCTTTGCCCATATCAAATCCTCTCGGGACTCATGTGCGGTCATGCGGCACAAGTTTACGCCGAAATGCTGCATTTTTGCTGTCATTGGCCTATACGCACAAATGTTACGTGTGCGCTGGCGCGTGGTGTCGACGTTTGCTGTCATAAGGGGCGGGTAGAATAGAGAGAACAGCTATCAAAAAAGAGCTTCAGAGGAGCTTTTATGCCTGAGAATACGTTTAGTGACCATCGTACCATTGCCGTTATTGATGGCAATTCGCTTATGCACCGTGCCTTTCATGCGATTCCGCCTACCATGACTGCGCCTGATGGTAGCGCAACCAATGCGATATTTGGTTTTATGAGCATGTTTATCAAGATGGTCGAGATCTTCCGTCCAGACGGCATAATTTGTGCCTTTGATAAGGGCAAGCCTGCTGTGCGCATGGAAATGTTGCCTGAGTATAAGGCTCAGCGTCCTTCGATGGATCCATCATTACATCAGCAGTTTCCCAAAGTAAAAGAGCTGCTTCATGCGATGGATGTGCCCGTGTGTGAGCTCAATGGATGGGAGGGTGACGATATTCTCGGCACTCTTGCCCGCCGTGGTGAAGAAGCTGGTTACAACATGTATCTCATCACAGGTGACCGTGATATGTATCAACTTTCGACAGATCATGTGCATATTGTCTCAACGCGCAAAGGTATGTCTGACGTTGCAATTATGACGCCCGAGTCAGTTGAGAACCTCTATCACGGGATTACGCCTGAACTGGTTCCCGACTTCTACGGTCTTAAAGGCGATAGTTCAGACAATATTCCTGGCGTTCCAGGTATTGGTCCCAAAAAAGCCAGCGCACTTATCGTACAGTATGGCAATCTTGATGCGGTCGTTGCTCATGCTGATGAGGTCAAAGGTAAGGTGGGCGAAAGCCTGCGTGAGCATATTCAGGATGCGTTGCTTTCGCGTGAGGTAGCGCGGATTCGTACAGACGCACCACTTGATATGGATTTTGCTGATGCTAAATGGCCAACTTTTGACCCCGTAACTCTGCGTACTGCTTTTACTGCATTGGGCTTTACCAGCCTGACCAAGCGCATGCTTGCCTTTGCCCCGGCCACGGCAGCTACTGAGGGTGACAAGCAAAGCGTTGCGTCTAAGCCTTCCTTTGAAATTCATAGCCCGCTTAGCGGAAAAGAAGCTCAGGCTGCTCTCGATAGCGCCCTTGAAGAAGGAGAGTGGATAGGCGTTGCTCTGGGGCTTGCTGAGGGTAAAGCTGGGCAGATGACCTTGGATTTGGGAGAAGATAGCCAGCCACAACAGACACTTTGGCTCGCGACACGCGCAAATATACTGAGTTTTGAGGGTGAAATAGCTTTCGCTACGCTTGAGCAACTAGCTCGCAAGGGCAAGCTTGTTGCAGCTGATATCAAGACATTGATACACGCGATTTGTCCGTATGACTCTGCGTTACCTGCACGTGTAGAGCCTCATGAACTACGTTCTGCTCGTCTTTTTGACTGTGGCATCGCTGCATATCTGCTCGATTCTGCACGCAGCGGTTTGGATATTAGCTCACTGATGGGAGCTTTTCTTCCTGATGTTGTTTTGCCTGAGCCGAGTGACAAACTCCCACAAGCGGCACTTGATGCTTTGGGTGCGTGTTTGTTGCAGCCCAAGCTTGCCGCTCTGCTTGCTGAAGATGGCTCTGAGGAGATTTTTAACACTATTGAGATGCCGTTGCTGCCTGTGCTTTTGCAGATGGAGCGTACGGGTCTTAAAGCTGATTCAGAGATTTTTGCTGCTCAATCTGCCGAACTTGCTCGTGAAGTCAGTCAGATGGTTGCAGATATTCACGAAGCTGCAGGTGAAGAGTTTAATGTCGATAGTCCTATGCAACTCTCTCATGTGCTTTTTGAGGTATTGGGCTTGCCAAGCTATGGTCTCAAAAAGACTAAGCGCGGCTACTATTCCACTAATGCCAAAGTGCTTGAGGACCTTGCTCAAGAAGAACCAATTGTTGCCGAAGTGCTTGATTACCGTGAGCGTGCAAAGATAAAGTCTACCTACTTAGATGCTTTACCTGCACTTATTTTAAGTGATGGACGTATTCATACCACACTCAATCAGACAGTAACCGCAACAGGGCGCTTATCGAGTTCCGAGCCTAATTTGCAAAATATTCCTACGCGCTCTGAGTTGGGTCATCGCGTACGTCGTGCTTTTACGGTACCTGAGGATGCGGTCTTCTTGGCCTGCGACTACAGCCAAATTGAGCTTCGCTTACTTGCACATCTATCAGGCGATGAGCATCTCATCCGTGCCTTTTGCGAGGGTGAGGACTTTCATGCTGAAACGGCTGCACGCGTCTTTGGCGTGCCTGTATCTGAAGTAACACCGGCACTGCGCAGTCGTGCCAAGGCGGTAAACTTTGGCATTGTCTATGGTCAACAAGCGTACGGTTTGTCCACTTCGCTCAAGATTCCGCGCGCTGAGGCACAAGAGATGATTGACCGCTACTACGCAGCCTATCCTGGTGTTCGTACTTTCCTTGATGCGCAAGTTGCGCTTGCACACAAGCAGGGTTGGGTTGCGACGATGTATGGTCGCAAACGTCATATTGCAGAGATTTCTGCGCACAACCGCCAGCTTGTTGCCTTTGGAGAGCGCACAGCGATGAATCATCCGATGCAGGGTACTGCTGCCGATATCATCAAATTGGCGATGATTCGTGTGCAGAATCGTCTTGATAAAGAAGGGCTTAAATCCAAGCTTGTCCTGCAGATTCACGACGAATTAGATTTCGAGGTGCCCAAAGACGAACTTGAAGTTCTCTCGGTACTCGTCAAGCAAACCATGGAAGGTATTGTTACGCTCAAGGTGCCGCTGGTAGCTGATGTAAGCTACGGTACGACCTGGGCCGATGCAAAGTAAGGTTTTGCCCGACGACTATTCTCAAGAAAAAGCATGGAAAGGGAACGTAGTGGCAGAAGAGATGCCCAAGGCGAGCATAGAACGCAAGGAGCATATGATACTGCAAGCTTCGACAGAGGTAGATCGTGCGACATCAGGCTTGCTTGCGCGCCTGCTGGCTATGATCAGTGATGCCGCTTTGGCTTTTGATGGAGCAGGACACATTCTGCTTGCCAACGAGGAAGCCGAGGAGTTGCTGGGACAGGCGGTAAAAAATCGTATTTCGGTATCAAGTATTCAAGATCTTGATGTCCGTATGCTTTTTCCACCTGCGCTAGGACATGCTCCCAAGACGGATTTTCAGCTTTCTGATCTGCCTTTTTCTGTGGATGGGAGTACACGGCGTCTGCTCTGTACAAGTGCAGATGGCCGCGCTCGCGAGCTGAATGTGCGTGCTGATCGTGTACAGGCTCCCAAAGATATATATTTATTAGTGGCTTCAATTGTTCATGATGAGGAAGCTGCAAGTCGTGAACGCGAGCGCTTGCTTGAGGAGCTTTCACGTGCTAATAGACGACTATCGGGTACGCTCAAAATTGTGCTTGGTACGATTGATGCAACCGATATGGCAGCTCTTTTTACTGATGTACTACGAGAAATTTCTTCTACGCTTGAAGCAACAGGAGCGTTGCTTTATCTTGCAGAAAGTGAGGGTTTTCGCTTGTATGGCGCAAGCGAAGGCAGCAACACCTCTCAGGTCAAGCACTTCTTTGTGCCTGGCAAAGCTTTTGAACATAGACTGCGCGAGGTGGGCAGTGGCTTGCGCTTACGCGTGCTTGACCCTTGCCGAGAAGATCTGCGTCAAGGCGAGCTAAAAGTTCGTGAATTGATTGACGAAGAAACACGCCAAACCTTTCGTGTACACAAGTCGATAGTGCCGCCTTACAAAAGCTTTTTGTTGGCGCCTGTATGGTTTGGGAATCATATTATTGCGGCAATTATTGTGGGATGGGAATTTGCCAAGCAAATCCGTCGTGATGATGCACAACTTCTTGATGCGGTGGCAAGTTATCTATCTGTGCAGTTAGCAGGTGCCGTTGCAACTCTACGGCAGCAGCGCGAACGCGAATTAGCAGAGCTAGGTAACCAGCTTTGTGGACTCATCTTGGATGCAGGGAATGCACTGGCAGAAGCTGAGTTGTCCGAGAGTATGGATGCTTCTGCTGAAAAACGGCAAGAGATGAATGACAAGGTTCGCACTTTATTGAGCGAGGCTTTGTTGTGTTCGGTGGTTTTCCTGCGTCCGCATCCGCTTTCTGAACATGGTGACTACCTTGTTGATTTGCCGATGCATGGTCGTTGCGTGCTCCCGTCAGAGATGCTTTGCCATCATGAAGATAAGGGTGAGACGAGTGTAGTTGCCATTGGTCCTACAGATGATCTGGGTGCTTGGCTTGTTAAGGCGGGGGAGCCTTGTCAGGGTGCGTTTTTTGATCTGGGCATTGTTGGGGGTGTCCGTCGCGCAATGCTTCTGCTGCGTGATGAGGAATTTGAACCTTTCGATGAACTTGAAATGAGCTTTCTTCGTAGGCTCGCTGAGGATATCCACGATGCTGCTCAGGTTGAAGAGGCTTACGAACGTGATCGACATATTTCTCAGGCCTTGCAAACTGGCATGCGTAATGAGTTACAAAAAGTTCCTGGTGTGACTGCTGCAGGTTTTTATACATCGGCAACGCAGTCCGCTTTTGTTGGCGGCGATTTTTATGATCTCATTCGTCTACCTAAGGATCGCGCCTGTGTCATTATGGGTGATGTCTCGGGCAAAGGTGTTGAAGCAGCCTCAGTATCAGCTGCTGTCAAAACAGCACTTGCTGCTTACTCCTGGGAAGGACTAAGTCCTGCTCGCATGGTGCGTTTACTCAACGATTTTTTGCTTGGCTTTACTCGCCTAGAAACTTTTGCAACGCTGTTTGTGGGCATCATTGACCTTAATCGAGCAGATTTGAGTTATTGTTCTGCTGGTCATCCACCAGCGATACTTGCTCGTGCTCAGACGGGTGATCTGAGCACGTTGGATGTGCAGTCAGGCGTGGTGGGAGCCTTCCGCGAGATGGAGTATCGCAATGGCCGCGTCAAGCTCTTTCCCGGTGATGTTTTGCTGCTTTATACGGATGGTACCACTGAGGCTCGTGCGCCAGATGGGGCGTTTTTTGGCGAAACAGGACTATGTGAGGCGGTGATGGCGGAGCTTCCAGTAGGCTTTGAGGGTCTGCTTGATCGCCTGTTGACACGACTCGATGAGTTCACTGATTGTCACCTAGAAGATGACGTTGCCCTTGTTTCTTTGCGCTTTGACAAATTTGGATGCACAACATCAGATTAAGGTACGTTATTGCGGGGAAGACTTCCCGTATGAGACCTGATATCAACATAGCCGTAGTACCCCTCAAGGCTGATCTTGATGTTATGACCGTACCTGCCGTGCGGCGTAGCATCGACAGCCTTATTAGCTCGGGTTGTCGGCGCGTAATTTTGAATATGGCCGATGTGAGTTTTATTGATTCGGCGGGGATGGGACTTATCATCCGTGAGATTGCGCGTATGCGAGCAGCTGGTGGTCTCATGTCTCTTATTAACGTTTCGCCTGTGGTACTGAGGGCACTCGCCTTGAGACGTGTGGTGGACTTTATTCCCGTTTCAACAGTGGTAGAACAAGATGAGGTGCCCGAGCTTGAGCCTGGCACGCTGCCGCTTTGGAGGCGTGTCCTGCGTATTAATCCGCTAGACCCTGCAGCGACACGTTCTAAGGTCAGTGAGTTGCTCGAGCTGCTTCCCTTGAGTAGTGATGAGCGCTTTGATGCCAACTTAGCGGTAGGAGAGGCCGTTGGTAATGCAGTTGACCACACAGATGGCCAGGGTGCGCTTGTAGAGATTGTGGGCTATCGCGATCGCGTTGTGGTAGAAGTAAGTGACTGCGGTTGTGGCTGTGCTGATAGTTGGAGCGCGGCGCTGGCTGATGGTAGCTTGGGAATTTCGCATATTGCTGATGATGCAGCAGAAGAGGACTGCTGGCAAGCTCGTGGTCGTGGTCTTAAACTTATGCGACTGCTTGCTGATTCGGTTACTATTGTTCCCAAAACCGTCGGTTCAGGCACGGTAGTAAGAATTGTGAAGCTTGCACGGGGTGTCTAAGCTGCTGTTTTACTTGATTTAAGAAAAATTTTCCTCAAATGGTACATTTTTCCAAATTTGTACTTGCATCCATGAGCTGACTCCCGTATAGTACTTTCTTGCGTCGCGGGCTTAGCGCAGTTGGTAGCGCGCCACCTTGCCAAGGTGGAGGTCGCGGGTTCGACCCCCGTAGCCCGCTCCATGGTTTACCCGGGCCGATTCGTTCGGCCTTTTCTTTATCTGACGCTCATGCGTCAGCGTACGGCGAAGTAGCCAAGTGGTAAGGCACGGGCCTGCAAAGCCCTGATCCCCGGTTCGAATCCGGGCTTCGCCTCCAGAATTGTAAAGGGCATTCGTGCAAGCGGGTGTCCTTTTTTGTATGCTTTGCGTACATAGGTCTTTTGGCGGAAAATCGCCTTGAGGAGACAAACGCGCGGTGGGGAGTGGTTTTGGGTAAGATACATGTGGCAGCTCGCGAAGTCTATTTAGATTTTGCTGCGGCAACTCCCATGGCGGATAAAGTCACTCGCGCTATGCTTCCCTATTTTTCAGAATGCTTTTACAATCCTTCAGCCCCTTATGCGCCAGCGCGTAGCGCTCGCGCAGCTTATGAGGATGCACGTACGCGTATCGCGCACCTTATTGGGGCACGTCCTGGCTGTGTAACGGTGACAGCAGGAGCTACCGAGGCCAATAACCTTGCTTTTGCTGTGGTCGCAGATCACAAAGCTCGCGTTATCGTAGATGCAATTGAGCATGAGAGCGTGCTGAATTGTGCTGCTACTCATCCTTGTGATGTGGTTGGTGTATGCAATGATGGCCGCGTTGATATAGCTGCTCTGTCCGCAGCTATTTGCCCGGAGACTGAACTTATCTCAATTGAGCTAGCAAATGGTGAAATTGGCAGTATCCAGCCAATTCGTGAGATAGCACGTGTGATTGTTACCGAGCGTATACGACGTCTTGCTGCAGGTGAGCTACGTCCGCTCTGGTTGCATACAGATGCTTCTCAGGCTGCAGGTTATCTTTCTACAAATGTATCCTCCTTGGGCTGTGATCTGATGACGATGTCAGCAGCTAAAGTCTATGGTCCCAAGCAAGTCGGACTCCTCTGGGCGGCAGAAGGCGTGCCTTTGCGACCTTTGGTTTTAGGTGGTGGCCAAGAATCAGGCGTGCGTTCTGGTACTGAAAATGTTGCTGGGGCGGTAGGCTTTGCTGCGGCATTAGAACTTGCCATTGCTGGTCGAGCTGAGGAGGCGCTGCGCTTGCAGCAGTTGCGGGACCGCCTGCAGCGTAGACTGGTGAGTGAATTTCCTTGGGCTTTGGTATCGGGTCCTCGCAATGCTAAGAAGCGTTTGCCCAGCTTGTTACATATATCCTTCCCCCTGTTGGATGCACGACGTCTGGTGATAGCACTTGAGCGTCGCGGCGTTTATGTTGGTACAGGGAGTGCCTGCGCTGCAAGCAAGATGCGTCAGTCGCATGTGTTACAAGCAATTGGCGTACCAGCGGCTGTAGCGCAGGGTAGTTTGCGCCTCACATTGGGTCGCAGCAGTTGCGAGGCAGATATTGAGTATGCGGCTGAGCAAATTATTGAGGTTGTGCATTCCGAGCTCACTCGGCTTGGTCTTACTGAGGCAGAGCTTGCAGCGGCGAGGGATTCTGCTTCTGTCTCGATGGGAGGTACCCGGTGAGCAAGGGAAAGGTCTATGTTGGTCTTTCTGGTGGAGTTGATTCTGCGTTGGCGACAGCTCTGCTTGTCGAGCAAAATTACGATGTAAAGGCCATCTACATGCGTAATTGGTCGCGCGATTTGCCAGGTTTTCATTGTCCGTGGGCAGACGAGCTAGCAGATGCTGAGCGTATTGCGGTCACACTTGGTGTTGACCTTGAAGTCTGGGACTTTGAGGCTGAGTACAAGCGTACAGTTGTCGATTATTTGGTGGAGAGTTACCGTCAGGGTCTTACGCCTAATCCTGATGTGATGTGCAATCAGACAGTCAAATTTGGTAGCTTTGCCGAACGCGCCTTTGCTGAAGGCGCTGACTTTGTTGCTACAGGCCATTATGCGCGTGTATACAAAGAGGAGAGTCATACTCAACTGTTCCGTGCCCGTGATGAGCACAAAGATCAAACCTATTTTCTTTGGCGTGTTGGCGAAGAGGTGTTGGCGCGAAGCTTGTTTCCTATAGGTGGTTTTGCTAGTAAAGCTGAAGTGCGCTCTGCCTGCGCCGAACGTGGTCTCGGCATTGAAAACAAGCCAGATTCCGATGGGATTTGTTTTGTGGGGCCAGTGGGAATTCGCACATTTTTGTTGGATGAGCTCGATCGACGCGCGGGAGATATTGTCGAGTGGGAGACGGGTCGCGTACTTGGGCATCATGACGGGGCGTTTTTGTATACGGTGGGGCAGAGACGGGGTCTTGACCTTGGTGGAGGACCTGCTCGCTATGTCGTGTCAACGGATGTGCAAAAAAATCTTGTCTATGTAACAGCTGACCGTATGTGTCCGGGGCTTTGGACTCGCGAAATTGAGCTTCATGATGTCTGTTGGATTAGCGGAGAGGCACCAGCGGCAGGCCGGTATTTACTGCGCACGCGTCATACGGGCACTTTGACAGCCGTGCAGATAGACATCAGTGATGGGGCGCTCTGTGCACACTACAGCGATGCTCAAAAACGTGTTGCACCTGGTCAGAGTGCAGTAATTTATGCGGGTGAGCGCTGTCTTGGTGGCGGTATTGTTGCAGGACCCATTCCTCAAGCCCCCTTTAGTTCTCTGTTGTAGTGTCGGTGCTTAAGACAGCTCAATCTGCCACTATAACAGGCGGCCAAACCTGCGGATATACAGTTTTTTTGCTAAAGCAACGAGTACGAGATAACCAATAATGACACCTAAAAGTATCGGTAGCGTGCTTGCAGGAAGTGGTATTAAACCCAAGGCGTTGGCGACAGTCGGCATGTAGGGCATGGCTGTTACAAGCAATACACCCAAGGCTGTGAGCAGTGAGAGAGACCAAGAAGCACGACTCTCTATGAAGGGGAGTTTTTCAGTGCGGAGGGCATGCATGACCAGCGTCTGACTCCACATCGACTCGACAAACCAGCCAGTCTGAAATGCTGCAACAAACATTCCTGTAGGCGCCATATGCCAAGTGCCACCTGCAAGAGCGGGGCATACCACCCAGAACAGCACTGCGTAAGTCAGCAGATCAAACACCGAGCTTGTAGGTCCAATCCACACCATAAATTTGGTAATTGACCCTGCATCCCAACGCTGTGGAGCTTGCAGCAGCTCTTCGTCTACACGATCCCACGGCAGCGCTGCTGCAGCGAGCGTGTAAGTCAAACCCAGTAGCAACAACTGAAGTGATGTCATTGGCAGAAAAGGTAAAGCTATGCTTGCCACCATGACAGATAGCACGTTTCCAAAGTTCGATGCGGCAGTCATCTTTATGTATTTGATGGTATTGACATAGGTGCGGCGTCCCTCCTCAATTCCATGGTCGAGCACCATGAGATCTTTTTTGAGCAAAATAATATTTGCCGTCTCTTTTGCCACATCCACAGCAGTATCAACAGAAATACCTACGTCGCTTGCACGCATTGCCGCCGCGTCATTGATACCGTCACCCAAAAAGCCGACGGTGTGACCGTGTTCGCGCAATACGCGTACTACACGAGCTTTCTGTAGGGGAGAGAGTTTGGCAAAGAGTCTGCAGCTTTCGGCGCGTGCAGCGAGCTTTTCATCGTTTAGTTCATCAACATCAGCGCCCGTTAGTATGTCTTGTACATCAATGCCGACTTTTTTGCATACGGCAGCAGCCACACGCTCAGCGTCACCGGTAAGTACTTTGACAGCTACGCCACTAGCCTCTAGACGTGCGATTGCTTCGGCAGCTCCAGCTTTGGGCGGATCCAAAAAAGCTAGGTAACCTACGAGGGTCATATTGCTTTCATCTGCCACCGAAAATGCTCCCACGGGCAATTGATGAGAGCGTCGTGCCACAGCAATCACGCGCAACCCCTCATCGCCCAGACGTGTTGCCTCGGCTTCTACCTTGCGTACGAGATCTCCGCGAAGTGGCAGCTCCTTGCCGTGATAACGCACAGAACTGCAGGTAGACAGCACCTCTTCAACAGCGCCTTTGGTCACAATATCGGTTAGCCCCGTTGCCTTTTCGCGTACCACCACGCTCATGCGACGGCGCTCAAAATCAAAAGGAATCTCATCAATTTTTTCGTAGCGGCTATCCAATACTGACAGGCGAGGATCGGCTGCTTCAAGCTCGCGTGTCGCGTCAATTACTGCCTGATCGATGAGGTTAACTAGCCCTGTCTGTAGTGAACTATTGAGATAGGCAAAGCGCAGGACGTCGTTGTCATCACGTCCAGTTACATCTAAGTGGCGCTCAAGTATGACACGGTTTTCGGTGAGCGTTCCTGTTTTATCGCAGCACAGTACATCTGTTGCGCCGAGATTTTGGATAGAACCTAAGCCTTTGACGATGACATCATGACGACTCATTTCGGTGGCGCCACGCGCTAGACAGGTGGTAACAATGACGGGCAACATCTGCGGTGTAATACCTACTGCAATTGACAGTGCAAATAACAGGGAAGCTGGCCAATCACCCTTGGTTAGTCCGTTGACAAGTAAAACAAAGGGGCACATAACTGCCATAAATCTGACGAGTACACGTGAGACATCCTCAATACCTTGGTCAAAGGCTGTTTTTGCAGGAGTTTCAGCGAGAGTTTCGGCCATGTGACCAAGGTAGGTGTTGTCGCCTGTTGCAACAACTACTGCCGTAGCGCTGCCACTTTGCACTGTGGTACCAGCAAATAAAATGTTGCTGCAATCAGCAATGGTTAGCGGGCGGCGGCGACCTGAGCGCATGCGTGGTGTGTGGACTGTATCAGGTGTTTTTTCCACAGGCTCGGACTCGCCAGTGAGTGCAGCCTGCGCCACAAAAAGATCCTTGGCGCTCACAACCCGTGCGTCACCTGGGATGATATCGCCTGCTGCAAGATTTACTACATCGCCTACGGCAACCTGTGCAATAGGGATTTCGCTCGTTTGCGGCTCATCTGTCTCAGGATCCCGGCGTGTGACTGAGCATGTTGAAGTGACCATTGTGCGTAGACCTGCTGCTGCACGGTCACTCTTTGCTTCTTGGACATAGCCCAAAACACCTGAAATCACCACCATCAAGCCTATGATGATTGCCGTGGAAGGGTCGCGTGATTCGGGTGCCACAGCAATAACCTCGGTGTAGAGAGAAATCGCAGCCAATGCCAGTAAAATCAACGTAAATGGACTCACAAAGGCATCAAAGAGCCTTCTTGCAGGTGATGCTACTTGTGTAGGCGAGAGTTCATTGGTACCCAGTAGATCGAGTTTTGCTTGGGCAATATCTGCTGCGAGTCCGTTGTGTGTAGACATTAGTCGTGTAAGCGTGCGCGCCACATCGTGGCGTGCAGCAAAAGCAAGCTCGCGGCCTAGTTCAGAACGAGAATTATTCTTGGTAGTGATAGTAGACATAACTGCCTCCTTTGCGTGTCGAGAAAAAGTGGTGCAAAAATCTCTGCACCTCCGACGTAGGAAGGCCAGCTAGCCGCGCGGCGAGATCCCAAAGAATCACGTCACATACTGTCTTGTACACAGGAAAGTCTCATCAAAGCGTCCAGTCAGGACATATTTGATGTTTTACGCAAGCTCAGCGCGAGGACTTTGCCATGTGCACAGCGGTGGTAACGCGGCATTGTGGTCCTCGCATAACGGGACATTTTCCATGGTTCGCCTCCTCGCAGGTCGCAGTCTTCCGACTGCAGTTTTCTATACGCTCACGGTATCACGCTTGTGAGTCGGGGGCAAGTTGAGATAGCAGCTTGTTTGTTACTTTCTCCGTACCAGTTCGTTGTTTGCGATAAGTGCCAGGAGAGATGCCATACCGTGTCTTGAATTTACGTATAAAGTAAGAAAGGCTCTCAAAACCGCAGCTGGCTGCAATGGCAGTGACGGGCTCTTGGGTACGTCGCAGAAGGTGACTAGCGGCTGTTAGTCGGTAGTCAGTGAGATACGACACAAAACTTTGCCCCGTTTCCTGTTTGAAACTGCGCATGAGATGCGCTTTGCTGTAGCCGGCTATGTTGGCAACATCTTTAATGCTAAGCGGTTCGTTGTAATGTTCCCTCAAATAGATGAGCACGTTTTTGATATGCGCGGATGCTGCCTTTTTATTTGTGGGGCGCCGGATATCTCCATGGATAAAAAGCGCATGAAGCAGCAAGATAAGATTGCTTCTCACAATCAGAGAATACCCTGGCAGACGTTTTTCGCAGGCTCGGTCAGATGCATCAAGAGCAGCTTTGACCTCGGCGTACATTTTTCCTTCCGTAGGCAGGGGATAGGGCAAACTGATGGAATTAGTTTGGAGGGGCTCTAGGATATTGTGTCTAAACCAGACATCTTCGCTGCTGCCGCCCAAGATAGAAAGAGAAAAAATTATATTTTCGTACTCCATTCGCGTGCGTCCATCGCCTTCTATGGCGTGAATCTCGCCTGGTGGCACTACCACAATAGAGCCAGCGCATACAGGATGTCGCTCAAAGCCAAGCGAAACAAAACCCTGTCCTTTTTTGACATAAATAATTTCCATTTGGTCATGCCAATGTGGCGCCACGCTATCAAAATCTAGGGGAATTGTGCAGAGATAGGTGTTGTAAGGAAATCCCGGCTGTTCGTGTACTTGAGTTTCTCGATACTGCGCATATTCATCAAACTTCATGCCAGCTCCATCTTTTCACAAAATGCAGGATATGCTCGTATCGTACAAGTATTTGCTGTATTGGTGCAAGAACAAAGCATATCAATACTCATATAGTTCAGGTAACAAAGCAGGTTTGGCATTTGACAGTAATGGCGTTTTTTGTCTCAAGAACTTTGAGCCTCGTGAGAAAGGATCCCTTGTGTCAACGCATTCACTTGCAGCTTATCTGGATAAGCCTCTTAACGTTTGCACAAATCTCGAGCTATTTAATGCAGTGCTTAGGCTTACAAAGGATGCCTGCGCCGAGAGAGGCTACAACGAGGGAAAAAAGAAGCTCTACTATATCTCGGCAGAATTTCTTATTGGAAAGCTTCTCAGCAATAATCTCATCAATCTTGGCTTATATGAGGATATTAAAGACGAGCTTGCCGCTGCAGGAAAGTGCATTGCTGAATTGGAAGAGTTTGAGCACGAACCATCACTAGGCAATGGAGGTCTCGGCCGACTTGCTGCTTGCTTTATGGATTCTTGCGCAACTCTGGGTCTTCCTGCGGATGGTGTGGGCCTTGCGTATCATTGCGGTCTTTTCAAGCAGAGCTTCTCAGCAAACAAGCAATACGAAACTCCTGATACCTGGCTTACTTGGGGCCAAGAGAGCTGGATGAGTCGGTCTGCGCGTCACTATACGGTGCGGTTTGGTAGCTTTTCTGTGACCTCTACGCTCTACGATATGGACGTGACTGGCTATGATTCCAAGTGTGGACGCCTGCGTCTTTTTGATATCGATAGCGTCGATGAGCGTCAGATAAAAAATCGGATTGTCTTTGATAAAAGGCAGGTGGAGAAAAACCTTACGCTGTTCCTCTATCCTGATGATTCTGACGAAGCAGGACGTATCTTAAGGGTATACCAAGAGTATTTTATGGTAAGCAACGCGGCGCAGCTCATGCTTGATGAATGTATTGAGCGTGGTAGCAACCTGCATGACCTTGCAGATTACGCCGCGATTCAGATTAACGACACGCATCCCACCCTGGTGATACCTGAGCTTATTCGTTTGCTGCAAGAGCGCGGTATCGCTATGGATGAAGCCATTAGTATCGTGCAAGATGTATGTGCGTATACCAACCACACCATCCTTGCCGAAGCATTGGAGACGTGGCCTCTGCACTACCTAGAGGAAGTTGTGCCCCAGCTGGTACCCATTATCAAAGAGCTTGATGCTAAGGCTGCCAAACGCTCTGATGACCCCTTTGTTCGGATCATCGATGAGTGGCATAACGTGCATATGGCAAACCTCGATATTCATTTCTCACACTCGGTTAATGGTGTTGCTGCACTTCATACCAAGATTCTCAAAGAGTCTGAACTCGCGCCCTTCCATAAGCTGTATCCCGAGAAATTCAACAACAAAACAAATGGTATTACTTTCCGTCGTTGGATGGTTTCATGCAATCCCAGTCTTGCCGCATTAGTGTCTTCAAAGCTAGGAGAGGGATGGAAGAAGGATGCGGTGCAGCTGGAGGGTCTGCTTGCCTATGCACAAGATGAAGCATTCCTTGAACAGCTCATTGCTATCAAAAAAGAAAATAAGCAGCGATTTGCTACCTGGGTGCGCACGCACCAAGGCACCGAAATTGATCCTGACTCGATTTTTGATGTGCAGTCTAAACGTTTGCATGAGTACAAACGCCAGCAGCTCAATTTGTTGTGGGGTATTAGGCAGTATCAGCGCATTTGTGCGGGCAAGTTGCCTGACCGCAAAGTGACAATGATTTTTGGTGCTAAAGCGGCACCTGCCTATGTGATCGCTAAAGACATTATTCATGCCATTTTGAGTTTTGGTGAGGTGGTTGCAAGCGACCCTGTTGCTAGCAAGTATCTACAAGTAGTGATGATTGAAAACTACAACGTTACCGCTGCCGAAAAACTCATTCCTGCAGCCGATATTTCCGAGCAGATAAGCCTTGCCTCAAAGGAGGCCTCAGGCACGGGCAATATGAAGTTTATGCTTAATGGCGCACTTACTTTGGGCACCATGGATGGCGCTAATGTTGAGATTGCTGAGCTCGTAGGCACGAAGAATATTTATTGGTTTGGTGAGAGCTCAGATAAGGTTATTGCTCGCTATGCTCGGGGTGACTATAACCCTCAGGTTTATTACGAAAGTAGTGAGGATATTGCGGCTGCGGTTGACTTCCTTGTGGGTCCAGAGATGCTTGAGAAGGGTGATGAGAACAATCTGCAACGTCTGCGCAACGAGCTCATTGGTAAGGACTGGTTTATGACCTTCCCTGACTTTGAGAGCTATTGCCAGGTTAAAGATTGCGCACTGAAAGATGCGCAAAATCAACGTGCGTGGGCACAAAAAGCCCTGGTAAATATTGGTAAAGCAGGTTATTTTTCCTCAGACCGTACCATTGCGCAATACCAAGAAGATATTTGGAATCTGTAAATCTTTTATGGGTGAGTTAACACGGCTGTAGACCAAAGCAAAGCCAAGCCAAGACAAGCAAAGTGTTTTGCTTACGGTCTGCAGCCGTGCATTTTTACAACAAGTCGTGCACGCTTACAATAAATGTACGTTGTGGGCTTCGCAGGCGGCAACCATATCGTCAGGCCAAATGCTCGCCTGTACTTCGCCTATATGCACACGACCCAGCAACAACATGCACAAACGTGACTGTCCTATGCCGCCACCGATGGTGTAGGGCAGTTCATTTTTAAGCACCATACGATGATAGGGGAGTTCTGCTCTCTCAGGACAGCCTGCTTTTTCCAATTGGGAGCGTAGAGATGCCGCATCAACACGGATGCCCATGCTCGAAATCTCGAGCGCACGCTTTAAAGGCTCATACCAAAAGAGAATGTCGCCATTGAGCTGCCAATCATCATAGTCGGGCGCGCGTCCATCATGGGGTTTGCCTGAGGAGAGCTTCTCGCCGATACGCATCAAAAACACGCAGCCATACTGACGGCAGATAATATCCTCGCGCTCACGAGGAGAGAGGTCGGGGTAGCGCTGTAGTAGCTCTTCGCTGTCGACAAAGTGCATCTCGCTGGGCAAGTGATAAAACGCTTCGGGGTACTTGTACCACACCTCATGTTGCATGTGTTTGATAATGTGGAACACCTCAGATGCTGTTGCACGCAGGGTCTCTGCGGTGCGCTCTTCATGCGTGATGACACGCTCCCAATCCCACTGGTCAACATAGCAGGAATGGAGATTATCTAGCTCTTCGTCGCGGCGAATAGCGTTCATATTGGTATAGATACCTTCGTGAGGCTGATAACCATATTTGCCCAGCGCTATGCGCTTCCATTTTGCAAGTGAGTGCACAACTTCGATGGTTTCACCTGCTTTCCATGGCAGATCAAAGGAAACAGGTCGCTCAGTGCCATTAAGGTTGTCATTGAGGCCTGAGCTTTGCTCAACAAAAAGCGGTGCTGAGATACGTGAAAGATGCATTTCACGGTCCATCTCGCGTTGAAAGGTATCGCGAATATATTTGATTGCGTCTTCGGTTTCGCGAACGCTCATATGTGGGTCGTAATGTTCAGGCAGGTACAAGGCCATAAAGGATGCCCCCAATCGATGGTGCGGCAGTGCAGAGCTTAAAAGACATATAAATTGTCAATCAAGCTTATGCACGGATGCTTACGTGTTCGGTGAGACTTTACCTATGATAGGCGGATATGTGCAGCCTGGAACCTCTATTGTTTTCTTGATGAAAACATTTGAATACAAGCATACGCGTTCGATATATAACAACGTTTCTTTTTTGAGTGACTTCTGCACATAATGATTGCGAAAATAGCCTCGTCTGTATTTATGAGGAATCAATTGCGTATTGAGGAATAAATTATGCATTTGGGTACAGAGGGGAAATATATCTGTATATATACGTGGTGCTACGTTGCATAGCTAGGCGCTGGTCGTATGTAGCGCATCGCGTAGAGCGTCAACACGATCTGTTTGCTCCCAAGTAAAGTCGGGATCTTCTCGTCCAAAATGTCCATAGGCGGCGGTCTTCTCATAAATGGGGCGATGCAGCTTGAGATCTCGAATGATGGCTCCGGGCCGCAAGTCAAATACCGTCTTGATTGCAGCAACAATTTGCTGGTCAGACACAGCTCCTGTACCAAAAGTATTTACCGTAATCGAGACAGGTTTGGGTATGCCAATGGCATAAGCGAGTTCGACTTCGCACCTATGTGCTAGATGCGCTGCAACAACATTTTTTGCTACCCAGCGTGCTGCATACGCTGCTGAACGGTCTACTTTTGTGCAATCTTTGCCAGAAAACGCGCCGCCGCCATGCCGCCCCATGCCTCCATAGCTATCAACAATAACCTTGCGACCTGTGAGGCCTGTGTCGCCTGTGGGGCCACCTATAACAAAACGACCCGTTGGGTTGATATAAGTTTTGAGATTATCCCAGCTAAGACCAGAGCTTTCTAATACAGGCACAATAACGTAATCATAAATATCTTTACGAATCTGCTCGAGCGATACATTCTCTGCGTGTTGGGCTGATACCACCACCGTCGTTACCTCTTTGGGGATACCGTCCTCATAGCGTATAGTGACCTGCGTTTTTCCATCGGGCCTTAGATAGGGAAGAATTCCATCTTTGCGCACACGGGCTAATTGCTCTGCCATACGATTTGCCAGATGAGCAGGCATAGGCATGAGAACGTCCGTCTCATCGGTGGCATAGCCAAACATCATGCCCTGATCTCCGGCACCAATGCGGGAAATTTCGTCTTCTTCCAAACGAGCAAAACTACCGTCTACTCCTTGTGCGATATCGGAGCTTTGCCCATGAATAAGGTTCATGACACCACAGGTATCACAATCAAAGCCATACTCCGCATGGTCGTATCCTATGCGACGAATTGTCTCGCGAGCTATCTGTTGTACATCTACATACGAAGCCGTGCGAACTTCACCAGCGATAATCACTGTGCCCGTCGTGAGAAGTGTTTCGACGGCACAACGAATGTTGGCAACACGAGCTGGGACACCGGTAGGGGAAATGTAGCCTTGGGACTCAAGTTTGGACTCCTTGGTGATGAGTGCATCAAGGACAGCATCAGAAATTTGATCTGCTATTTTGTCAGGATGTCCTTCGGTGACAGATTCAGATGTGAACAGATAGCTCGAGCGGGACATATAAAATCCTTTCCACGCTAAGAAGCCTTGTAAAGCAAGGCGACAAGCAAAAAGCTTACTTCTCAGCGGTCATAAGTTGGTCATACTTCTTCGCACGCCATTCCGCAAGAGACTCGTAGCTGTCATCAGCGGTATCGAGATTTACTTCCTGCAGGTCAGCTGCTGCACGGCCTGGACGTCCTCAGCGTTCAAACTTGTCAACATCACTGTCGGCCATACCCTGATTGATTGTAATACGTTTCTCATGCCATATTGCTTTGTTCATCTCGCGGTGTTTAAAAGCTGTCTTCTCAAGCAGACTATTGCAGGCGGCCTGTAATTGTCCCTGTCTTTCCGCTGCCTACTTGATAATGTACGCCATCACCAAAGAGCTCCAGGTATTGTAAGGTTTGCAAGTCTTGGCATAGCTGAGCAGTATCGCCTTCCTTATTGTCTTTGATATCGTGCCAACTGCCCGTGCTATCTTGGAAGCCCAGCATATTTATTGCATACATACCTTGATGCTGCATGACTAATTGGGCTTTTTGAAAATCACTCAAGGGCATTCCAATGAGTTGTGCAAGATTAGCAATGAGGAAGTTTGTGCTGGTATCGAGTATTGTTCCTGTCTTGGCGCCCGCAACGTCGTAGTTAGCATACATCAGATAGCTGGTGGTATGAGCACGCTGTTGGTGGACAAGCTCACTGGAATCGTTGGTCACAAGCGCATCATTGTAAGGCGCTGCAAGAGCTGGCTGATGGTCTCCAAAAAGCAGCAATACCACAGGGCGCTTGAGTTTAGAAAGCTTATCTATGAACTCTTGCAAAGCTTTGTCAGAGATATCCATCAGTGATAAATACTCATCGAGATCTGGATGATCAACGCCTTTAATTGTGTGGTGCTTAACGAGATTTGCTGGCAGCGCGTTGGTTTTGTATCCGCCATGATTTTGCATGGTGATATCTAAAATCGTCTGTGGTGCCTCATCGGCGTCGAGTAGCTCAAGAATTTTGTCATAGGTAGCGGCGTCGCTGATGAGATTGCGATAGCGTTGCGCGGCACCAAAATCAGGTTCAGAAAGGAATTGATCATAACCAAAGGCAGGATAGACAATATGACGATTCCAATTGGTCGCTAGATTGGGATGCATGGCATTTGCTTTATATCCAATGGATTTGAGTTGGCGGGCAAGATTGTCGACGCGAGACATGTCATAGACCATATAGGGATAGACGCCCGATCCCATAAATGCCATCGAGCAGCCCGTGAGCATTTCCCACTCACTGTTGCAAGTGCCGCCACCATAAGGGGAGACGTAGAGCTTTCCTTTTGCAAGACCACCTTCGAATGAATTAAACCACTCGGGGCCTTTATAGCTCCCATCCAACTCATTGAACAATGACAGATCGGAGAAGGACTCATTCATAACGACGACCACGCT
Source organism: Olegusella massiliensis (assembly GCF_900078545.1). Classification (GTDB taxonomy): domain Bacteria; phylum Actinomycetota; class Coriobacteriia; order Coriobacteriales; family Atopobiaceae; genus Olegusella; species Olegusella massiliensis. Next base: position 150,295 of record NZ_FLLS01000002.1, on the reverse strand, counting down.
GGGTTTGAGTTCGTCAAATTGCTTTTCTGCGGCTTTTCTTGCCTGCGTGTTGCCAAAAATATGGGCGTACTGCTCGGCATACGAAGCTGAGGAATCGGGTGAAATTGTGGCGTTTTTGCTCGAGCTTTTCTGCTCGGCTGTGATGGCGGCGGCAGTTTTTTTGATTCCACCTGCGCCACATGCGTTGAGGGTAGCTAACATACCAGCAGTTCCGACTGCTGAAATAAAAGTACGACGAGAAATATTGGTGTGGATAAATTCTTTCATGAAAATGCCCCTTGAGATGTAGCTGGCAATCGAAAACATGCGAACAATTACAGAAGTGCGAAAACACAGAACCCTGAGCCATATAGCGGGTTATTCAGCCTCGAGCAAAGAGTTAGGAGTTGGTGTTGCTTGAGGATGAAGAGTCTGCATGAGCGAGATTTTCTTCGTATTTGTTAGCGTAGCCTGAAAGAAGTTTTTCGGCTTCTTCTTTGGAATAACCTTTGGGCTGAACGGGACGGAAAGACTGAATTTGCGTGACAAACGATGAAATAAAGCCTTCACGATGGTAGCTGTCGAGCGGAATCCAAGCGTTGTATTTGATACCAGGAAATTCTGAAAAACTTACTGTTGTTGCAATAAAGACGGCTATACCAGCCATGATGAGTCCGCCAAAAGTGTTGGCTACAAACGCAATGGCAGGCCTTTTTGCATGTTGTGGCTTTGGTGTTAGAGAAAGTACAACTAGAGCTAGCGCGAATACGGCAAATGAAATGAGTACTCTCTCATTGAGAACATAGCTATAGCTGCCACTTACCGTAGCTGCCGTGCCGAGTGCAAGTATGTCGCTCGCAATGATGGGCACACCTTTAAACGACACTACAAAATATTCTGCAAGGCCGGCACATTCAAAAAGAAAAGCTGCAATGACAGCTCCTGCACCACTGCGTTGAAAGAGGAGATGAAATATCAGAAATATAACGAGAATAATGACATTTTCGAGAATAAGACCCTCTATCCAAAATCCGGCGATAGCTGGATTAGAAGGCAATTCAATAGCTATGAAAGTCAAAAAAGTTCCAATAAGCAGCAGTCCAATTTCTAACAGCAAACGCTGGTAAGCAAAAAGAGTGTTGAATGCTGCGCGGATTTGCTTGTTATAAAGCGAAACGATGGCAGCTATTGCAAGCACACTCGTGCATAAGATGGCTGGCAACCAGTGGGTTTGAATGAGTCCAAAACCTGCATATACGCTCAAAAAAAGAAGTAATGCAAGAAAAATACCCGTCCATATCCACGAAATTCGATTCAGTTGGGGTAAAAAGTGAAAGAGCTTTTGTGGGACAAACTGAGCAAGAGCTATTACCAGCCCTACAACCAATAAGCCAGAGAAAAATATCAAGAACATACTTTTCATCCTCCAACGGCGTTAGCCTGCGTTCAAAGAAATCCGCATAAGGATAGCCTTGCCTAACTTATTCTGCTATATAAATTCAGTCATTTAAGAGTATGTAAAGGGAGAAATAAGAAACTCTGCATAGTACCTACCAAATCGCAGGATTTGACATGGTCACGAAGCAAGTTCAGAGCGAGGCGCCTCATTGAGCATGAAGTTATATACGCAAAAAATGTTCGCCATCCATCAGTAGGAGGTGCTATCCAAAAGAAAAACAGGTAGATGGTCTATCCCATCTACCTGCGTCTTTTGTGGTGGGCGTTAGAAGATTTGAACTTGTGACCTCTTCCGTGTTTTACGATGATTCTGTTAACCCTGCGTATACCCTATGCGTACATATGGGTACCTCGCTGTTTTATCGTTTTGGTGTACTTCTGTGTACCTTCGTTGTACCTACGTGAACCTGTTTTAGACCTTACTTTTTTCGATGACGTTTGCCATGCTCGCAATGTCCGAGACGTCCATGTATGCCTTCACGTTGATGGCCTCCGTGTGGCCAAACCATGCGGCACGAATCTCGGCGGGCACCTTGGCTTCCATCCACATGACGTTGAGCGTGGCACGCCATACGTGGGTGCTCACGTCATGGAGCAGCGGCACGTCGCAGGCGTCCGCCATCTCGTCGTAGAGCTTGCGCATCGCAGCTTGTGCATTCTCGCGGTTCCATTCGCGACCTACTACGGCCACGCGGCGCTTTTTGCTGTCTGCGCCTCGCTCCATGACGCCGCCGGGTGAGTTGAAAACCCGGTCTGTGGGGGCGCTGAGCACCGCTGAGCGGTCTTTCACGCGTTCCGCTGCTCTCGGGTCGAGGCCGTAGATGGTACGCCCCTTGTGGGTCTTCGAGACTTCAGGTCGGACGGTGATTAGCACGCGCCCGTCGGCGTCCTCCCCCACGTCGCGTTTCTCCAGCGCCAAGCCCTCCGCGATGCGCAGTCCGGTTGTGGCCTGCGTCGCGGCTAGGTCGAGCGCGACCGCGCGTTTCAAGATTGTGTCCGGTCGTGGCCTGTACGCGCGCTTCTTCGACGGCCATCCGTCGGAGGGGGCGCACGCGAGCAGCCATTCGACGCACTTACGGTACTCAGCCTCGGTAAGGGCGTTTCCGGATGCCGACCGGTCGACCGACGCCAATTTTCACTTGCATTTGTTCTCTCAGCGCCTCACGAAAGATGGCCGTCTCGCGGTCGGTGAGACATACAACAAGGCGTCGCGAAAGTCCGCGTTACACAAGGTGTTCGTGCGCGAGATGCGCGCGCGTGGTTGGGACATGGAACCGCACAAGACGCGTCAAGAAAAGGTCAACGACGGGACGTACGAGAAGAAGCAGTCCGGGCGCTCCGCGAACGAGTACGCGCGCACGGAACGCGCGAAGCGGGAAGCACGCGCTGAAGAGCAAAGGCTGACCGCGAAGGCGCAAGAAGTCGAGGCCAAGAATACCGAAGTCGAAGCCGTGAAGACAGACGCCGACGAGTACGCGATGAAGACCAAGACCGCCGCGAAGACACACGCCGAAACGATCGTGAGCGACGCGCAGACAGAGGCCGCGACGGTGACGGCAACTGCACGCCAGACCGCCGCCGACGTGACGCGTGAAGCCGAGGCCTCACGTGCCGCGATGCTCGTCAAAGCGCAGTGCGAAGCCGACGCGGACACTGCCGCCGTCGAGGCGTCCGAAATGACACGTGCCGCCAAGGAGTACGCTGACGCCATAGGCTTCAACGGCGTGAACGCGGACACGAAGGCCGTCCCGCGTGCCGTCAGTATAGCAATCGTCGGCGTCGTGGCCGAGGTATGGCCGAGGTATGGCCGTCCGGCGCAAAGGCTCTCCGCGACCTCTCACGCAACAATAAGTTCGCGGGCATCGTGTCGGGCATCGGTCGCGCGTGGATGGCGCTCGGTGGCCGCGTCAGAGACGCACAGAGGGCATGCAATGCTCAGACCCGTGTCAATTGTCCAAGCAACGGTATCGCGGGCGTCTGAGAACGCTGAGCGTATCCATGGCACGCCTCGGGGAGGTCTCGGTTATCCCGGCGAGTGAGTTTACAGATACGATTTGAGCCAATCTGGCATGTTGGGGTCATCGCGTGACCAAGAGTCTACGAGCTTCTCATCATACCCCCAGTTGCTTTCGTCTCCGTCGAAGAACTTATAGCGGTGGCACTTGTACTTCTTAATGGTATCGCCTTCAAGACGATACTCGTTGTAGTAGTAGTTCTGCTTACCGTAGCCCTTCCACTCATTCGTTTGATAAATAACCGACATGTCTGCTCTCCTTTTGCCTCGGCGCAATACCTATGGCTTTCATTCTATTCGCTCGCACCGTCATGTTTCCTTAGCTGTGAGCTAATTCTCGGTGGACGTTGAAAGTCCCCACGGCGTGCCGTCCGTAGCACGTCGGAGGGACTTTATCGCATCATCGTGTTTGCCCGCGTACCGTTCGAGTACCGCTATCGGTACGTGGTTCACGTTTTTTCGTGTTCTACTCTCGGCGGGCGCTAGCCCGCCGAGGCATCCGTTCTCGTGCATACGGGTCGCGAGTTTGGGAGCCTCCGGGATGAGTTCGCCTTTTCAGTTTTATCTTACTTTTGAGCTTACCTTGCTGTTTTAAACGAAAAGTAGAGACCTCAAATTGAGGTCTCTACCTGCGTTTATGGTGGGCGTTACAAGATTTGAACTTGTGACCTCTTCCGTGTCAGGGAAGCGCTCTCCCCCTGAGCTAAACGCCCGAATAGGTAACTGCAAAGTTATAAGCGGGGGTGCTCACATGCAGCAGAGAGTATCTTACGCGAATGTGTCTCTGTATGCAAGAAGAATTTTTCAAATGAAAAACTTTGGCTGTGCCTTGATCTTGTTGTGCTTGTGCTACAGAACGGCTCACTGTTACACATTATTGATGCCGGCGATATGTGGCATGAGTGGGAATGGTCATATATTGATAGATATTGATAGGTCCACTGGACCCTTATTCGTTCTCGGATATGATGTGTTTTTGCAGATGTATAGTGGAAACGATGAGCAACAAACAACAAAAGGGGGCAGCGTGTTCAATTTTACTTACTATGCACCAACGAAGATTCACTTTGGCAAAGGTCAGATTTCTCATCTGGCAGAGTTGACTGAGAGTGGGTCGCGTGTACTGCTGTGCTATGGTGGCGGTTCTATCAAACGGAATGGAATTTATGCTGAGGCTCTACGCGTTATGGGCGAAGCGGGACTGACGGTCTTTGAGTTGCCTGACATCGAGCCCAATCCTCGTATTGAGACAGTGCGTAAAGGCGTTCAGCTATGCCATGACGAACACATTGACATGGTACTTGCTATTGGCGGCGGCAGCTCGATTGATTGTGCAAAAGTAGTGGCTGCAGGCGCTTGCTATGATGGAGACGCTTGGGATTTGGTATTGCACTGTGAGCTTATCAAGGCAGCGCTGCCTGTATATGCTGTGCTTACTATTGCTGCTACAGGTTCTGAAATGGATGCGTTTGCAGTTATCACAGATCTCAGCAAAAACGAGAAGTGGGACGCCGGTTCACCTCTTTTTATCCCCAAGATGGCTGTGTTAGATCCGACTTATACGTTCTCGGTGCCAAAGCATCAGACGGCAGCGGGTACTGCAGATATGATGAGTCATACCTTTGAGAATTATTTTCACTTTGAGCAGGGCTGTGAGTTGCAGGATTCCTTTGCTGAGAGCATTCTTAAAATTTGCATTAAATATGGTCCTATTGCGCTTGAGCAGCCCGACAATTACGAAGCACGCGCCAATCTGATGTGGGCATCCAGCCATGCGATTAATGGTCTGATTTCTGAGGGCTGCTCGCCTACGTGGTGCATTCATCCCATTGAGCATGAGCTCTCTGCTTTTTATGACATTACGCATGGCGAGGGTTTAGCGATTTTGACACCAGCTTGGATGGAATACATCCTTGATGACAAAACCGCACCCGTCTTTGCACGTTATGCGCGTAATGTGTGGGGCGTAAAGACTACAAACGACAAGGAAGCGGCACGCGAGGCAATTAAGCTAACACGTGAATTCTTCTTTGAGACGATGGGCATGCCTGCCACACTGAAGGCGGTAGGTATCGAGGATGATATCCACTTTGCTGAGATGGCAGAAAAAGCTGCTAAAGGTAGCCGCGGTTCATTTGTTCCTCTGTCCGTGCAGGATATTGTTGAAATTTATCAGTCTTCACTTGGCTAAGCATTGCATAGGGGCATGCTGTGGGCGAATCATTGCCCACGGCATGCTTTTTTTATGTGGGGATACGTAGCTCTGCCTGCTTGCACAGCCTGCCAAAAGCCACGAACTGTTTCAAGCAGCCCGGTCCTACTTGCCAAACGCCACGGATCATTTCAAGCAGACCAGTCCTACTTGTCAAACGCCACGTTCTATTTCAGAAAAAATGTCAAAAGCCACATTCTGTTTCAAAGGGCCTGACGTTTGCCCAGGTAGATTTTTCTCGCGTGAAATGAAACGTGGCTTTTGGCTAAAAAAGTGAAGTAGAACGTGGCTTTTGACACCTGCCTTGAAGTGGCATGAGATGAAACGCGGTGGCTGATTCACATAAAAGGAGTTTAGAAAGAAAAAGGCCCCCAAAGGGGCCTGGAATTTCTGGTGTCGGAGGCGGGACTTGAACCCGCACGACCTTTTAGTCAGTCACTAGCACCTCAAGCTAGCGCGTCTGCCAATTCCGCCACTCCGACGTGGTTTCAAGCGAGGAATATAGTATCACGCTCACAGTATTTGGCAAGTCTAAATTTTGATTGGTTGTGGATTTTTTTCGACTGCGCAGGCCTCTCTTGTGAAGGAGCAGTTGAACGGCGTGTTTTTTTCGGCATCTCGGGTACAGTAATTCTTTAGATGCAATAAAAAAGTAGCTGAGAGGGGAGGGTACATGGAGATTCGTTTCAAAAAGAAGCCTTCGTCGAACTTTGTACCTATGCCCCAGTCAGCGGCTAAGCAGGGAAACGTTACCTTACAAACGGCCCCTAACAAGCAAAACAATACAAAGCCGCAGATCCCTGTTACCAAGCAAGCTACCACTCCACAATCTAGTTTTACAAAGCGGAGCAAAAAGCTTCGTCTCAAGGTGTCTGGCGCCACCGCCACGAGCAAGGCTCAGCGCGAAACTCGCGATCAGAGCATGGGTCAAGCGCGTAAAGGTCTTATCTTTATCGGTATCGCTACGATTGTCTACGCTCTTTATCTCGTGTTTTCTGGACAGATGGACGAATTTTTGACGGCGATGGCAGGAGTGCGTCGTCGCTGGGTCGTTGCAGCTATGCTTGCATATGTCGTGTATTTCTTCTGGGGTGTACTGGCATATTTGCTTGCGGTTATCAGTGACCGTAAAAGCAGAATTGGTATCCGTGACCTGATGAGTGTTGAAGCCTCGGGTATCTTTTTTTCCAACCTTACGCCAAACGGTGCTGGTGGCGCGCCAGCACAGATTTATCGCCTCACTCGTGCAGGACTTTCTGCGGGTGGAGCGGGCGCAGTGCAGTATACCCGCTTCATCATGTATGAAGCGGGAGAAGGCATTTTTGCCGCATTGATGCTGCTTTTTCGTTGGGAATGGCTGACAACCACCTATGGCAATGTCACGTTTATCGGCATCATTCTTTTTGGATTTAAGGTCGTTGAGGTCGGTGGCCTTTTGCTGGTATGTCTCCGCCCTGGTTTTGTGCGTCGTGCAGGTAGCTGGATTATTCGCTTTACTTCGCGTCGTGGTTGGATGAAACGAACCGATCATTGGACTGATGTGGTGACGGTACAGGTGGGGGAGTTTTCCTCGGGCTTTCGCCAGGCGGCAGGCAATGTGCGCAATATGTTGATGACCCTAGTCGTTACGATGTTGCAGCTTGCTTGTCTGTATTCCTTACCGTGGTTTGTCGCCCGCGCCTTTGGTCACCAAGCAGATCTCATTACCTGCATGGCTTGTGGCTCGATGCTTGAGCTTTTGACGTCAGCTGTACCGTTGCCAGGTGGCGTTGGTGGAGCTGAAGGTGGTTTTACCGTGCTCTTTTCACCTATTTTTGGTACACAGGTGGCTGCGGCTTTTGTCGTTTGGCGTATGGTGGAATACCTTTTGCCCATCTTGGCGGCAGCCCCTCTCCTTGGATTGCAGTCCAGTCATACTGAAAGCCTTGCCGTGCGCTTGAATCGTCTGCGTTATCGTCTCGCACACGACTATTCGCAGCTTAGAGCAGGAAAAAGTTTCAGTCGCCAAGAGGATGTTACCGTCGATCTTCGCAAGGCCAACTCCCGCGCCAAGCAGCGCAAACGTATATCATAGAGACGGATTGATTCGAGCCTGTCAGCTGTGTGGTAGATAGCTCGTTTTTATAGGAAGCAGGACATTTTGGCTAAAAAGAACTACTCACCTATACGGACCACACGCGGAGCGAGTGTACCTGCGATTCTCGAAGCTCTGCTTGGCATCGTGTTGATTTGTTTGGCGGCTTGGAGGCTTGGTGCTGACCAGTCGCTTGCACCGGGATTTATTGCAACGGTATGCTACGTTGCATTGCTTTTGGTAGGTGTTGCTTTGACTTATTTGGGCGTGGAGCGTCAGCGTGATGCAAAGCATTTGGCTGGCGATAACGAAAGAGAACAGCGCCATTAGACTTAAAGGATTGACAACGATGGCTTTCGTCAAATTTTGTGACGTGCGCAAAATATATCAGATGGGTTCGGTCGAAGTTCGTGCCGTCGATGGCATGAATTTTGAAATTGAAGAAGGTGAACTCTGCGTTATCGTAGGCCCATCGGGTGCGGGCAAGACAACTGTGCTTAATATGCTCGGCGGCATGGATTCTTGCACATCAGGCACAATTTTGCTTGATGGTAGCGAAGTTTCGGCTATGAACGAGCGTCAGCTCACTCAGTATCGTCGTCATGATATTGGTTTTGTTTTCCAGTTTTATAATCTCGTGCAAAATTTGACGGCGCTTGAAAATGTTGAGCTTGCAAGTCAGATTTGCCGTAATCCCTTGCCAGCAGAGCAGGTGCTTGCTGAAGTGGGACTCGCAGATCGCCAAGATAACTTCCCAGCCCAACTATCGGGTGGAGAGCAGCAACGTGTGGCAATTGCGCGCGCTTTGGCCAAAAATCCCAAGCTGTTGCTTTGTGATGAACCGACGGGTGCCTTGGATTATCAAACAGGTCACCAAGTACTTAAGCTTTTGCAGGATAGTTGCCGCAAGAGTGGACGTACCGTTGCCATCGTGACGCACAACTCTGCCTTTACACAGATTGCTGATCGCGTTATCAGTGTTCGTGAGGGTCGTGCAAAAAGCGTTGAGCTCAATGCCGCGCCTGTCGACGCAATGTCGCTTGAATGGTAAGTGTGGGGGCAGCAATTATGACAATACGTCCTCACAACAGCCACAGCTTTAGGCGAGAAGTGATTCGCTCAATTCGCGGATCATTGGGACGTTTTTTGGCGATTATGGGTATCGTTGCGTTGGGCTGTGGCTTTTTTGCGGGCTTGCAGATGGCTGGTCCCGACATGCGCGATGCAGCTGACCGTTGGTATGACGGAACGCGCCTTTGGGATTTGCGTATTGTTTCTACGTTGGGCTTTTCAAGTGATGATGTTGCTCGCATTGATGCGACCCCAGGCGTTGAAGTCTCGATGCCTGCCAAGTCTTGCGATGTCATGATGAGCATCGGAAATGCACAAATTGCAGCACGTATTACCTCAATTGATGTGAATGCAGCGCTTGCATCAGAACTTACAGGCCGTTATACCGTAGCTTCCAAGGATGCGCGCTATCTTAATCGTCCAATGCTTCGCGAGGGCAGGTGGCCCAAAACCGCGGATGAATGCGTGATTTCTGCAGATGCAGTAGGACATTTCAAGCTGGGAGATACCGTTGAAGTGCTCTACGGTACTGATAATTTGAATGACATGCTTGCAGTGCAGCGCTTCAAGGTAGTGGGCACGGTAAGTGCCTCTGACTATCCATATACGAAAAACTTTGGCTCAACGACGTTGGGCACAGGACAACTTGACGAGTATCTATACGTCCGTGAAGTTGCTTTTACCCAGGACTTGCCTTATACGCAGGTCTATGTGCGGGTGCGAGGTGCTGAAGCGCAGCTGAGTGAGTCTTCTGCCTATGAAAAGGTGGTTGCTAAGGTCGCCGGGCGCCTGGAGGATCGTGAAGGCGAGCTTGCTCGTTTTCGCCAGAAGGATCTTATACTTGAGGCACAGACCAAACTTGATGATAAACGCGCAGATTTTGATGCTCAGCGCTCAGATGCGGAAGCAAAGCTCGATGATGCACGGCAACAACTTGTTGATTCTCGCAGCAAGCTTGAGGACGGCGAGACAGAATATGCCTCGGGCAAGAAAAAGCGTGATGATGGCGCGGCAGAACTCAGCCGTAAACGCAACGATGCTCGCAAGCAGTTTGCTGAAGCAGAAAAGAAACTAAATGAGGGTAAAAAGCAGCTCGATAAAAAAGAAACAGAGTTGTTAGCGAGTCTCTCTAAACTAGATCCTGCCCCAAAAGATTTGTCTTCTGCAAAAGAGATAGTTGCAAACAATCTAGAGCAGCTCAATGCTGGTATACGGCAGCTCGATCAAGGAATTGATCAGTTGAAGCAAGGCATTGATGGTCTTGCTCAACTAAAAGACGCTCTTGTCCAGGCACAAGCTGTTGTCTCTCAGCTAGAGCAGGCCAAACTACAACTTGGTCTGGCTTGGACAGACGAGCAGGAACAACAGCTCCTCGCCGCAAAAGCTCAGCTTGAGAGCTTACAAACGCAGCTTGACGCGCTCACAACTCAACTGGGAGATAATCCTGAAGCAAAGCTTTCCCAGCTTGAGACTCAGCGCCAGCAGTTGGATGCTTCCCGCAGTCAGCTGACTTTTGCTAGTGAGGGCATCGATCAGCTACAGACCGCCAAATCAAAACTTCAGTCTGGTTGTGATGAACTTGCGACACAGAAGGATGAAGCTAATAAAAAACTTGATGCGGCACAGGCAAAGATTGATGACGCAAGTACGCAGTTAAGTAACTCTCGTACAAAGTTAGACGATGCTTGGACAAAGTATTATGACGGTAAAGCAAAATACGAGCAAAATCGTGCTGATGCTGACAAAAAGTTTGCTGATGCCGAAAATGATTTTGCTGAAGCTCAGCGCAAAATCGATGAGATAGAGCTACCTGATCTTTATGTGCTTAATCGTACAAAGAGTGAGGGTGCGGCAACCTATCATGCAGATGCGCAACGTATGGATCATATCGCGCGCGTATTTCCTCTCATGTTTTTTCTCGTAGCTGCTCTTGTATCGCTCACTACGATGACACGCATGGTTGAGGACGATCGTATACAGATTGGCACCTATAAGGCGCTGGGCTTTAGTACCGCAACGATCGCGAGTAAGTATTTAGTCTATGCAGCTGCAGCAAGCATTACAGGCGCGATAATCGGGACCTTGGTTTTGACTCAAATTTTGCCTTCGGTTATCACGGGCTCTTATTCGATTATTTATGCTGTACCTGAACTTAAAGTTCCCCTGCCTATCGACCCTGTAATTGCGCTTTTTTCAGGAGGGCTGGGTGTTGGTGTGACCCTGCTTGCAACTTGGGGTGCTGTGGTCTCCAGCTTGCGCTCTACGCCTGCAGAGCTGATGTTGCCACGTGCGCCCAAGGCGGGAAAGCGCATTCTTTTAGAGCGCATAAGTCCCATTTGGCGCCACTTGTCCTTCTCATGGAAGGTTACTTTTCGCAATCTCTTTCGTTATAAGCGTCGTTTCTTGATGACAACGATTGGCATTGCAGGTTGTACGGCTTTGCTGCTGGTGGGCTTTGGCCTTCATGATTCAATCTGGGATATTATCGATCGACAATTTGGGCCTGTGGTGCACTATGACACGACAGTCGGTCTTAATGACAGTTCGACGACGGCCAACGTAGATGCAGTAGCAAGCTATCTTTTAAACTCAACGGATGCGAGCCATCTGGTACGTGCTCGCCAAGAAAACCTACAGGCGAGCTCTGCTTTTTATGGGAACAAACATCTGCGCACGCAAGTCATAATTCCGCAGGATGCCAAGGAGTTTGACAAGGCAATTAGCTTCCAGGATCGCTTGTCAGGACATAACTTAGACTTCAGCGATGATTCAGTTTTTGTTACTGAAAAAGCCGCAAATTTATTAGGCGTTTCAGTGGGAGATGAGATTGAGTTATACAAGCAGGACGCTATCGGTAGTGCGGTAGGAGAACCTCAGCGTCTGCGTGTTACGGGTATTGCGGAAAACTACGTAGGCAATCTGGTATACGTGGGTCGTGCGAGCTGGTCAAAAATTGGCGGCGCGCTGACAGATGGCAAGGATGCTGCCAATCCAGTCTTTTCTACGATATTCTTTTCTCGTGCTGCTGATACTAACAAAGGAAAACTTTCTGCCGGTCTGCATGATTTGACTGGTGTCGCGACCGTTGAATATGTGGATGAGACTATTAACACCTATCGCTCGATGCTCTCGGTTGTTGATAAGGTTGTTGTCGTGCTGATTGTTTCGGCAGCAGCGCTGGCATTTATTGTGCTTTACAACCTGACCAACATTAATATTGAGGAGCGTAAACGTGAGATTGCTTCACTCAAGGTTTTAGGTTTTACTCGTCGCGAGGTTGATGCCTATATCTTCCGCGAGATTGGTATGCTTGTGATTATTGGCGATATTGTAGGCCTCATATTGGGCACCTTCCTCGAGCGATTTGTAGTAACTGCGGCCGAGGTTGACTATGTGATGTTTGGCCGCCTCATACATCCGGCCAGTTACGGCTTTGCATTTGGTCTGACGCTGCTCTTTGCAGCTGCGGTTCTTATGATGATGCGCCGCAAGCTGGATCGTGTGGATATGGTTGAAAGTCTCAAAAGTGTGGACTAAGAACGCATTAGTACATGCCGTAGCGTACTCATTTTGCAGGGGGATAGCATGATTAAGCTCGTATTGACCGATATGGATGGCACCGTTGTGCCTTTTGGTAAGATGAGCGTTTCTGATCGCACGATTGCTGCAGCTCACAAGCTGCTTGATGCAGGAATTGCCTTTGGACCTGCGACGGGGCGCTTGTCTTTTGATCTTGCCTCGTATTTTCGCAATGATGCCGATTGTTATCAGACGGGCGTTTTTGCCAATGGCAAGATGGTGCGTTATCAGGGTGAGACAATCTATTCTCAGCCAATGGATCCCAAGCTGATGAATCGTTTGGTCGAAGCTCTGCGAGATGTGGATGATTGCTTTGGCTTTATCTGTACTCCCGATGAGAGGGGAAATAGTACGTTTTCTGCGGTCGAGACTACTCGTGCAAAAATTTTGAGCATGGTAGATGACACGTTGGTGTCTCCCGATATTGCAATTATTGATGAGCTTCCTGACCAGCCTATTTATACGATGAGCATTCTTTTTGGGGACTCCTTAGGTAGCGTTGAGCAAGCAGCGCAAAAAATGCGAGATATTGTTCCTGAGTTTGATTTCGTTTGTCCGTCCCCCCATGTTTTTGATGTGCTGCCTCGAGGGCTTTCCAAGGCTGATGGAGCGGTGGCGTTGATTGACTATCTAGGGCTAAGCCTTGATGAAGTTGTCTTTTTTGGTGATGCAGATAATGACGTCACGATGCTTGAGCGTCTCACGCAAACTTTTGTGGTGTCAAACTGCTCGGACGCTGCACGCAAGTTGGGACGCTGGATCATCGGAGATGCATCTGATGACGCTCCGGCTCAGATTATGGAAGAGATTGCTGCTAGTGGGGGTCAGCTTCCTGCTATTGCTCGCTAGGGCTTGTTGTTTTTAGTGCTGCATCCACCTCACCTAGAAGCTCTAATCCTCGCTCTTCTAGCATGAGTGACTTTGCATGTGTGGCAAAACTTACAGGTCCATGTGCCGACACAAAGTGCATTGCGGTGGTATCGCACGCAAGGTGGGAGCAAAAAACAATCATTTCCTGACCGTCACCAAAAGCTCTCTCAAGAAAAGCGAGGGCACGATCCAAACGAAGCGCGGTTTCGTTGCACATAGCTGCAGTTGTATGTACTGCTTCGTTAAAGCAAGATTTTGCGCTATCAAGACAGATTTGCTTGTCAGCGCCTGCCATCACCCTACGAGCAACTTGCTCACGTAGCTGTTCGAGCAACTCAAGATGATGTAGAAAGACAAGTTGGCGTTGGCCATGACTACCCCGAGAGCGTCCATCTTCGTAGCGGTGACGAAGCTTATTGAGAATTTCGTCAAGCAGTGCAAGTGGCTGAGCTTCGGTTGACTCGGTGCAGCTGCTCTGCCAGCTTATAACGTCCTCACGTAGAGCATGGAGCGCAAGTTCGGTGGCGTCTGTCTCGTGGAGCTCTGCGGTGATAGCTGCCAGCAGTAGATTGACCACCGCAACACGTTCGTCAAAGGCTGCATCTCGCGCTCGAGTGTAGATTTTTTCATCAAGCTTGCCTGACAAAATATCAGCAACTTTATAGTCATCCTCGTATTTGGCAAAGAGCTCAAAATAGAGGTTGAAGTCTTCTGCAACCTCGCGATCCTGCAAGTACTGCGAAATGAGCTCGCTGTCAACTTGCAGATCCTCGTGGGAATAAGCTTGCATCATACGTGAGAGATCTTCCCAGCCGCGTGCCGTTACGATGCGGGCATCGGTGCCCGAGGGGCGGACGCGGTAGAAGTTTGTTGGCTTGCCCTCAAGGTAGCTGGTAATAGCTGGGTGAATACCGTGGATGCGGGCATAATCCAGCCATATATCAAGGTCGGGTTCTACATCAATTTTTTTGAGACGGTCCATCATTGCAGGATCAAAGGGGCGAGCAGCGCGATTGTATTCGGGTGGGTTGCCTGCGCATACAATGGCCCAACCATCGGGCAAGCGATGCTGTCCAAAGGTTTTGTACTGCAAAAACTGCAGCATAGCAGGGGCTAAGGTTTCGCTTGCACAGTTAATCTCATCAAGGAAGAGAATGCCTTGGGACTCACCTGTGTCCTCAATTGCGTCGAAAACTGCTGCAATAATCTCGCTCATCGTGTAGCGAGAAACACGGAACTCTTTGCCTCCAAAGTTGGAGCTTGCGATATAAGGAAGGCCAAGTGCACTCTGGCGCGTGTGGTGGGTAATGGAATAGCTTACAAAGTTGATATCTAGACGATCTGCAATTTGCGCGACGATGGCGGTTTTGCCGATGCCTGGAGGACCCATCAGGATGATAGGGCGCTGCATCTGAGGTGGAATGCGCCACATGCCATGTTCGTCTTGGCTTAGATAGGCCCGTACTGCCCCTTCGATTTGTTTGCTTGCTTCGAGTATATTCATCGCGTTCCTCCTTGAGCGGTGTGTGTGACTTGCCTGTTTTTGCGTTTGCCATAGACAGATAAAGATTCGAATTCGCCTGGATGAAGTACTAGTTGCTCTGCCCAGGCAGGGACAATTTCTGGTCGATGGTCTTCATCGTAAAAGACAAATGCACATTTGAATGGCGGTGCTTGACGGGGATAAATACCCCAGCCATCGGTGAAATAAACTAAGCCTCGCAGGTTGGTAAATTCACCTTCCTGCCAAAGTTGTTGCACATAGCGAACGGCGGGACGAAAGTCGGTACCGCCTAGTCCGCGCAGCTCTATATGATTGCGCCAACGTGCAAGGTCAGCTGCATTGTTGATACGAACGTCAGATTGAACGCGGGTGTCTGCCTGAATAATATGGATACAGGCCCGCTCAAAAAAGCCGCCTTCGGTAGTGAGTACATCGTATGTGGCATCGATGAAATCTTGCACAACTTTTTTGGTAACTGAACTAGACGTGTCAATAACAATTGCAAAGTCACGAACACGATGTTCTTGGCGATATTCCAGAGGTTCTATCAGAGGCATGTCGTTGTAGAGCTCAAGTCCATAAGTATAAAAAACGTAATCAAACTCATCTTCAGAGAGACGTAAGTCTTCACTTTCAACGGCAAATTGACGGAGAAATTCACGGTAGTCGCGCTGTTTGTGGTGAGAAACTTCAAGAGATCCCATAAGAGTTTGCAAAGAAGTACCTTGATTGCGGGAAAGTGTTTCGAGATCAACCCGCATTTGCTGGGCGATGTGCTCCCATGTTTTTTCAGCTTCAGAGGAAAGTTCGTTGAGCATCTCGCTTGATTGGAGCTGGCCTGAGATATGCTCATCGCTGGAGTCATGGGAGCTGCTATCGGCGACACTCGAACTTTGCTCGCTCTGTTGGGCAATCTCAGACGATGTACCCTCATCTTCTGTGGGCTTGCTGTTGGATTGCTTGTTATTTGGAGATTGCGAAGAGCTTTGCTCTGACGAGTGCCATGCTTGATGACTATCTACCAAAAAAAGTCGAGACCAGTGCGCAATTTTTTCTTTGTGTTGTCCACGAGCAAAAAGATGATAAATCCGCTCTGTTGTGAGTGGACCGTTAAGTTCCGATGCTACAAGTCGGAGAATTTCAAGACGCTCGCTCTCAGATGGATCGCGCTCAGCTTGACTATAACTGGTGGGAAGTTCAGTGGTTGTTTTGGGTATGATGCCCGTCTTGTTAAAAATCTCTTCACAAAGTGCCCAGCAGACCATATCCGCCGCTACATCCCAGAGCGCATGCTCAATCTCGCCCACAAAAGGATGGAGCAAAATGCAATGCAGCAGAGTGTGTGCATATTCGTGTGTGGGCAATTTGCGCGTCCGCGCAAAATTGCCCAACAGAATTTCGGGGTTTGCCCATAGCGTTGTACCGTCAGTTGCCATCGCACAGGGAAGTTGCTGTATTTGTGGTCGCAATACCCCTGTTGCTGAAGCCAAAAAAGGTGCTGTGGCGATGATTTGGCTGCGAGTAAGTTCTAGTACTTTGTGTGCGAGAGCCGTATGCTCTGCATTTTGTTTGTCATCTATCCCTTGAGGTATCAAGATGCCACTCATCGCTCACCTCCTTGTAAGTACTTAGAATATTTTATGTATCCATCGTCTCACAGTAAGCAACAGAATCAATAGTCTTTCGCGCCTCGGTCGACTATAGGAGAAGGTCGTTTAATGAGGAATTGGGAGTAGCTACTGTATCTGTTGTGGCAATGGCGCTCAGCAGCCAGGCAACAAGTTCTGTTTTGCCCGCTCGTGAGGCTGCATCGAGTGCACGACGGAGTTCCTTTATGCCGACTTGAGCTAAACTTGACCAGCGTTTGACCTGATCCATATCGCCTGCTGACGCGAGCACTTCAAGCAAATAGGCGATTTGCTTTTCACGAGCATCTTTTGCAGCAGAAAGATTAATTGCCTGGGCCAGTTGTTGTACCAGCTCAAAATCTTTACGTAGCCAGCTGAGTTCCTCGAGTGCCGCAAAAAACGCAGAGGGTTCCTCCATACAGATAAATTTCATGACACGTATGCTGCCTCGGGGGACAAACATCTTGCGCATCAGCTCAAGGAGACGCTCATCACCAAAATGTGGGTCATAAGGATGTAAGCGATGCAATTCAAGTAGGTGATGACAGAGCGTTAAACACTCCCGCGCAATCTCTTGATCTTGTTTGTCATGGCGCAAAGCATGCCAGGCGCGGACCAATGATGCACGAAATAAATCGCAAAATACCGTTGCGGAAAACCTCGCTTCTTGGGCAAGGGTAAGTACAGTTGCGCAGCAACGCGCAATATCAAAATTTGTTTCGTATGGTGCACCGCATAGCTGCTCATGATCATGGGAGGGACGAAAAACTTCGGTAGCAACAGTAGGGTCCATAGGATTGAGCAAAAAAGTTACACTACGCCGCGTGAGAGCAAAACGGGTAAGTGCCTCATCGGAGTGCAACAAAACCCCAGCCCAATGGGGGTGGCGGGGAGAGGCAAGCAAGTCTACTTCACGAGTAAGTAACTCACGCGCCGCCTCGACTTGCGCATAGCGCAGCGCCAATACAAGCGCCCAACTCTCATAGATAAAAGGATGTGTATCACCGGTGATTGTGCCTAACGCGCTATATAGATTTGAAATGCGCGCAACATCGCCTGTTGCTGCCGCACGTTCTAACTGATCAACACAGGCAATGGGCGAAAGCTTACGCAGCTCTTCTAAGTTGATACCTGAAGCGTCTTCGATAGCTGACTGTTGATATTGCTGAAACTGAGTGTTGCTCACAGGCTACCCCTCTTATGGTTGTTCGCTGAATTGAGATTAGGCGTTTGTCCTACTTTTGTGCAAGAGTCCAGCTTAAGACATCGGCCAAGCGTGCGCCTACCGTGTGCATTGGCCGTCTGGCTTCCTTTTGATTGTGCGGTTGGTATAACATGCGCTAACCTCACACTGATGGAGGGAGAATATCCATGCCTGCTATTCTTACGCATGATTTTTTTGGACAAGATTCGCTCGGAGCAGTTTCATCGGTTCTTGGCTTTGAAAGCTTTGATGAGCACGATGCTTTTTTGCTGGGAAACCAAGGCCCCGATCCTTTGTTTTATCTGCTTGCTGATCCGCTCATTGACTCGCGTACGCATGATGTTGGCGAACTCATGCATCATTTACGCCCAGCGCAGCTTCTTTTGGCATTGCACGATTCGCTTGCTACCTTGCCTTTTGCTGAGCGTCATGTTGCAGAGGCCTATGCAGCTGGCTTTTTGTGTCATTACCTACTGGATTCTACAGTTCATCCGTTGGTATTTGCCGAGCAGTACGGCATCTGTGATGCAGGTATTCCAGAACTTGACCGCAGCGATGGTGGTCGTGTCCATGCTGAGATTGAACGCGACCTCGATGAAGCAGTGCTTTTCTCACACAAAGGCGTCACCGTTAAGGAACATATTCCTTGGAAGGAATGCCTGCGTGCAAGTGACGCCACACTCGCCACAATCGACAAGATGTACTCCTACGCTATTCGTTGGACGTATGGGCGCAGTTTGCCACGTAATACCTTTACGCACGCGGTAAAGTCCTTCCGTTTGGTGCAGCATCTCTTTTGGGCACCATATGTCGCTAAGCGCGAGTTGCTCGGCAAGCTTGAGCAAAAATTTTCGCACCAGCGCTACTCGCTTTATCGTGCGATGGCGCATCGTCTTCGTGCTGAGGCTACATCAGATTTTGACAATCGTGAGCGTGCGACTTGGACCGACCCTTTTACGGGTAAATTACGTTGTGAGGGCTTTTGGGATTTGTATCGAGCAGCGCAGGAGCGCGTTCAGAGTGCAATACGGACGTTCTTTGCGACTGATTTTGATGAGAGGGCGGCCAATCTCTTGACGGGCGGTCTTAATTTCAGCGGTGAAGTAGTCGCAGATGATTTGCCTGAAACGTACGTGCAGGCTCAGACTGCAGCAACGCTTATTAACGATGGAGGGGAGAGCTGAGGAATGCCATCCTTGCTCGAGGGGATCGAAGGGCCGGAGGACTTTAAATCCTTTACGGTTGATGAACTCCGGAGCCTGGCAACAGAGATTCGTGAGACCCTTATCTCGGCCGTAACCGAGACTGGTGGTCATATGGGTTCGAATCTGGCTGTTGTCGAGGCAACGGTGGCCCTACACTATGTGTTTGATTCACCACGCGACAAAATTGTGTTTGATACGTCTCATCAAAGCTATACACACAAGATGTTGACGGGTCGTGCGTATGCCTATACCAATCCTGCACGCTATGGTTCGGTCTCTGGCTTTACCAATCCTGCTGAAAGTGAACATGATTTGTTCCGTTGTGGTCATACTTCAACTTCAATTAGTCTTGCGTGTGGTTTGGCAAAAGCTCGAGATCTTATGGGTGGGCACAACCGTGTGGTGGCCCTTATTGGTGATGGTGCCTTGTCGGGCGGCGAGGCTTTTGAGGGTTTGGATAATGCCGCGGAGCTGGACAGCGGTCTTATCATTGTCTTTAACGATAATGAGATGTCTATCAAGGAAGACACGGGCGGTATGTACGCGGGACTTGCCGAGCTCCGCGCAAGCAATGGGAACTCTACCCGCAATATCTTCCGTGATTTTGGGCTGGACTATCGTTATGTCGAGCAGGGCAATGATGTAGCTGAGCTTGTGCGCGTCTTTAATGAGGTCAAAGATATCGATCATCCCATCGTAATCCACATCCATACCACTAAATCCAAAGGGTGGGCTTGGGGTGAGCAGCATCGCGAGGCTTCACATTCGATACTCGCAGCAGACACACATCCTCTGCCTCCTGAACTTGATTACCGTGCAATTACCCGCTCGTTTATGGCACATAAGCTCAAAGGCGATCCTTCAGTTGTTATTGTTAATGCGGCAGCACCTGGTGGCTGTGGCTTGCCTGTGGAGTTTCGCGAGGCGGCAGGCAAGCAGTACGTAGATGTGGGTATCTGTGAGCAGCATGCGGTGAGTTTTTGTGCGGGAATTGCTCGCGGCGGAGCAAAACCAGTCTTTTTTGTACATTCGACCTTCTTGCAGAGGGCCTATGACCAGCTGATTTCTGATCTCGCACTTAACGATGCGCCCGTGGTTATCCTCGTTTTTGAAGGAGGCTTCTCATCGCTGGACTCGACCCATATTGGCGTTTTTGATATTGGCTTTACAGGCAATATTCCAGGATTGACTTGTTTGTCTCCAGCAAGTCGAGAGCAATACGTGGCAATGCTGGACTGGGCAATTGATCAAAATGATCGACCCGTGGTTATTCGTGTGCCCGACCATGTACTTACTGATGCCGACATGGGCATTGAAACCCCAAAGGCATTTACCACGGCTGACGTGGCTCGCTATGATGTACTCAAACGCGGTAGCAAAGTGGCGCTTTTAGGTCTTGGACCTGCGGTTGATTTGCTTGGTGAAGTGGCACATGAACTGCAGTTTGCCAGCAATATAGATCCCACGATTATTTCGGCCACAGCCTACTCAGCATTGGATTGGCGTTTACTCGATGATATTTCTCGCAATCACGATTTAGTTGCAACCTTTGAAAACGGCATTCTTTTTGGTGGTTTTGGCGAAAAGGTGGCACGATATCTTGGTCACACTAAGGTGCGAACCATCTGCTTTGGCGGCACCAAAGAGTTCATTGATCGTATGCCAGCGGCGGTTATGCGTCAGCGTTATCATTTGGAGCCAGCAGCAGTAGCTGCAGATATTGTCTCTCAATTGGAGAAGATGCAAAGCGAGTAGGGAGGTAGCGATGGCGACCTATGTTTTTTCGGACGTTCATGGTCATGCAAGGACGCTTGAGCGCCTACTCGACCGTATTTCGCCTGCTGCCGATGATCATATCTTTATGTTGGGTGACATGATTGATCGTGGACCTGATCCCTTGGCTGTCCTGCGCATTTGTCGCGGGCTTGCCGATGGAGGAGCTACCGTGCTGATGGGCAACCACGAAGATTTAATGCTTGCCTATTACGACGACCCTAGCGAGCTAAGCAATTTTGCTAATTGGGCAATAAATGGAGGCGGTACTACCAAAGAGCAACTCGAGACTCTGCCCAAAGAAGAGCTTCTGGACCTGCTTGATTGGGTGCGTGCCTTGCCACTTTCTGCTTATACCCGTGTTTCGGAGCAGCTCTATCTCTTTGCCCATGCGGGTATTCAGCCAATCATTCCTGTGCCTGCAACGGCACTTGATGTGAATGCTCGTGATGAAGACCGCATTCACGCCATTGTAGACAAGCAGAACCCCGAAGCATTGATGTGGGTGCGTCAGGAGTTTTGGGGACATCCTACTGGTCTTGTGGATAAAGAAGGCAAAGGTATCATTGTTGTTGCAGGTCATACGCCTACTCCCTATTTAGATGGCATGGCTGACCGCCCTGATCGCAGCGGCGCTGATAAGGATGGTTTGGGTCGCATGGTGCGTGTGGGAGCCTGTGCAGAGACGGGCAATGTTGCCGATCGTTGGGATATCGATTCGGGTTGTGCGGGTGGCTATGGTTTTGGCAAGCTGCTTTTCTTACGTCTTGATGATGGGTCGGAATTTTACGAGCCTGTGGGCAAGGACGAATAAATGCAAGTCTCCCAGTTGGTGACCCATCCGTTGCCACCAATTTTTGATAAGCAAAGCCGTGTACTCTTGCTTGGTACGATGCCCAGTCCGCTCTCGCGTGAGCTGGGGTTTCACTATGCTAATCCACGCAATCGCTTTTGGCCGGTCATCGCAGCTCTTTGGCAGGAAGAAAAACCCAGCACTGATGCTGAGCGTCGCGATTTTTGTCGCAGACATCGTCTTGCTATTGATGATGTGCTAGCAAGTTGTCATATCTCGGGTGCTGCAGACTCAACTATCACAAATGCCGTGCCTAATGATTTGCGTCGCATTTGTGATTGTGCATCCATTCAAAAGGTATTTTGCACGGGAACTACAGCGACACGTCTTTACCGCAAGCTGATTGAACCAAGCTTAGGTCTACCCTGTGTTCAGTTGCCATCGACAAGTCCTGCTAATGCGCGTATGCGTCTTGCTGATTTAATTGTGGCATGGGAGCCAGTGCGCATTGCCGCTGATGAGGCGGGTGAGTTGTAGTGAGTCTGATACAGATGATTGAGAATGAAAAATATTGCTCACTGCTCATTGAAGCGCCAGCAGCAGATTTTTTGCATGGCGCACTCGATTTATATGAAGAAGATGTTGGCTGGAAACAGCCAGTGCGTTTTTTGCCCGTACAACAGCGTGCTCTCGGTAGTTGTCAAGCATGGCATCCAGGGCTGTATCGTCAAATGGGGCGTACGAGTGCAGGAATTTGTCTTGAGTTTGAGACAGATTCTCATGAAGTTGCTCTTGAGCTGCGCGTTGAACCACTTTGGGGTGGAATAAAGGCACTGGTCGCATCTGCTGCTATGGGCAATGAAAACTATGACGGTGTTTCTTGTGAGGTTGACGGCAGATGGCTTTTGCCCTCATGGGGCAAGCCGCGTATACCAACTGCTGAGGAATTATCCTCCTCAGAAGATTCCGCTGACGAGAAAGCGACAAAAAGACAGCTCCGCCTTGATCCTTGTCGTCTAGTGAGTTTTGTGCTCAGTGATTCTGCGACAGCTGCAGCAGCTGGTTTAAGGGCGCTTCCTGGGTTAGGAAAAACACATCATGTACGTCTGTGGCTACCCTGCCTCTACGCAGTAGAAATTCGCCGACTTTTTGGTGATGGCACCTATCTAAAAGCTGTGGATAAGCGTCCAGTTTTGCTGGTTATGGGTGATGCAGCTACTCAAGGACTGGCAGCGGGAGATCCTGCACGCACCTGGGCCGCGCGACTTGCGCGTACCAATGCTTGGGATTTGCTTAATCAAGGTATCGTGGGCCAGGTATTTCAGCCTGGCATGGCCGCGAGTCTTTGTGAAGCAAAGCTTTCACTTGCAGGCATTGTGGTGTCATTTGGCGAGAGTTTGCGTCATGAGCCGTGTCAAGAGCGAGAAGTTGCGCGCAATGTCAGAGCTTTTCTCGCTGAAATTGCGCGCGTGTGGCCACATACTCCTTGTTGGGTATTGACACCGTTTTGGCATGATGAGGAAAGTTCGCCAACTCACCCTCGCAGCTGCTTTGGGAGCTTGTCTTTTATGCTTGAAGCCAATGTTGCAGCTCATGATCAGATGCGTCTTGTAGATGGGTGTGAGCTTATGGAAGGTCGCCTGCGTGCTCTTGGAGGTAACAGCGGTTTGCCAGGGGATGCAGCTCACAAGTCCATTGCTCGCCGTTTGGAAGCCATATTCCAGACGTACTGATTCTGCTGTCTTGGTGAGCGTCTATACTTTTTTTAGACAAACAATATTGAGCCTGAGGAGGGCCTGTGGATATAGAAAAAGAGACTCGGATTAATCGTCTTGCACCCGATTTACCCATTAAAATTTCTGCTGAAACTATGGCTCGCGTTGCCGATTTGCGCGCATCGGGTCAGATGTCGCCTTTTGCTTGTAAAAATAGTTCAGCAATCCGTCGCGACCTTTCTGATCGTGATCGTGACACGGCTCTTCGTCCTGCTTTTTTACGTGATATCGAAAAAATCATGCACATGGGTGCGTATAATCGCCTTGCAGGTAAGACGCAGGTCTTTTCTTTTCGCGCAGATGACGATTTGGCTCGTCGCGGTCTGCATGTGCAATTAGTAGGTCGTGTTGCTCGTGATATTGGCCGTGGTTTGGGCCTTAACGAAGACCTCATTGAGGCTATTGCATTGGGCCACGATATTGGACATACCCCCTTTGGGCATGTTGGAGAACACTACCTTGATGCGATTTTCCATAAACGTACGGGACGCTATTTTCGCCATAATGTTCAGAGTGTGCGGGTACTTGATGTGCTGGGTGGGCGCAATCTTACCTTGCAAACCCTCGATGGAGTCATTTGTCACAATGGCGAGTTTGAACAGCAAGTTTTTGAGACGAGTGGTCTTACGAGCTTTGACACCTTTGATCGTGTTGTCGATTCTTGTTGGGAGCGCGGTGATGAAGTTATCTCTCATATGCGTCCGATGACACTTGAGGGTTGCGTTGTGCGCGTGTCCGATATGATTGCCTATATAGGTAAAGATCGCCAAGACGCTATCCGTGCAGGTCTTGCAAGTGAAGAAACTTTTGATGATGGCTTAGGTGGTGCTTATAATTCTTGGGCACTTTCTGCTTTTATTGCTGATGTTGTTGAGAATAGTTTTGGCAAAGATCGAATTGAGATGAGTGAGCAGGGCTTTGCGGAGCTGCGCCGGGCAAAGCGTGAAAATGCGACAAAGATTTATACCTCCAGTGAGGTCAATGGCGATTTTGCAGGACCAATTGAGGATTTTTTCTCGCATCTGTATATGCACGAGCTGGAGGCGCTCAAATCGGGTGATACCAGTTCTGCCATTTTTGTTCAGCATATCGAGCCTATATGTCGTCATCTGGCACCTTATGGCAATGCATATCATTGGGAAGATGATCTCGATCTAACGGTGATGGATTTTATTTCTTCCATGACAGATGAGTACTTTATGGCCAGCTGTGAGGCACTTTTTCCCGAGGCTGCCGAAATCTTTCCCCGTCGTACTTATTTTGAGAACGCCTTACCCTAGCGCGTAGTGCGTTACTATTAAAGATATGGATACTCTTTTTTCTGACATAGAACGTTATAAGCGCAATCTCAATGCGCCGCTTGCTGTTCGTATGCGTCCGCAAACTCTTGCTGAGTATGTGGGACAAACAGAAGCGGTAGGCGAGGGGAGTTGGCTACGCCGCGCCATTGAACACGACGCCCTCTCTTCGGTGCTTTTTTATGGTCCTGCAGGTACGGGCAAAACAACTTTGGCACACATCATTGCTCATACCACTCATGCTGAATTTGTTGAAGTCTCAGCAATCACGGGCACGGTCAAAGATTTGCGTCGCGAGATTGAGCTTGCAAGTAGTCGTCTGTTAAGTTCTGGACGCCGCACGATTTTGTTTGTTGATGAAATCCATCGCTTTAATCGTTCACAGCAAGATGCTCTGCTTCACGCTGTGGAAGACAGGACAGTAGTGCTTATCGGTGCTACTACTGAAAATCCTTTTTTTGAAGTGAATTCTGCCCTGATTAGTCGCTCAAGAGTTATCGAGCTACATCCTTTGGGTGACGAAGATATTCGTGAGCTCGTAACTCGCGCATTAACGAGTCAAAATGGCCTTGCGGGAAAGTATGTTTTGGCACCTCAGGCGCTCACAGAGATTGTTACACTTGCGGGTGGCGATGCCCGCGCTGCGCTGACCAGCTTAGAGCTTGCAAGTCAGATGAGCAATCCAGGTACTCACGAAGTGCCCTCTACTATTACCCTTGAGCATGTACGGGATGCCAACCCTCGACGAGGCTTGACCTATGACAAATCTGGCGACATGCACTACGACATTATTTCGGCTTTTATCAAGTCTATGCGTGGGTCGGATCCTGATGCGGCACTCTACTGGTTGGCTCGGATGATTGATGGGGGAGAAGATCCCAAATTTATTGCCCGTCGCATTATGATTGCTGCATCTGAAGATATTGGCAACGCTGATCCGCAAGCTTTGCTTGTGGCAGAAGCTGCATTTAAGGCAGCAGAAGTGATTGGCTATCCTGAATGTCGTATTAATCTTGCACAGGCAGCCATCTATAACGCCTTAGCTCCCAAATCTAATGCTGCTGAAGCAGGTATTGATGCCGCCTTAGCCGAAGTACGGCAGGGTCCCCGCCGCGAAGTACCCAGTCATTTGCGTGACCGTCATCGTCCTGGCTCCGATGAATATGGCAGCTATCTCTATCCACATGACTACCCTGCAGGCTGGGTCAAACAGCAATATCTGCCTGACGGTTTGAAAAAAGGTGATTTTTATACGCCAAGCACACGTGGCTGGGAGGCATGGCGTATAGAGGCAACAGGACGTGACCGTATAGAACAGTCAGACAAGTAGTACGGCCAAGTTGGGTAGAATGTGCTCAATATGGCAGTCACCGTATTTGGAGGCTTAAATGGAACCGCTACAGATTGCCCTCATCGTCTTGGTTGTCGCAGGCATCTGGGCCATTGTTGAACTTGCTCTTACGCTGCGCAAAACTCGCAGCGCTGTTGAGGAAGTTACACATTCTGCACATGAGGCTATCGAGCAAGTCCAGCCTATTATCGCTAAGGCTGATGGTATGGTTGACGATTTACAGCCTTCTATGAAGCATGTCAATCCTATGTTGCTCAAGGCCACGACATCAGTGGATTTACTGAATGCCAATTTGGCAGAGCTTGATGGTATTTTGAGTGATATGTCCAATGTCTCAGGCGCTGCTTCTAATGCAACCCTTGCTGCTGGTGAGGTCGTTGATCATGCTGCTTCTGCTGCTGCAGGATTAGTCAACAAAATTACTGGTAAAAAGAACAAGACTGCTCCAGACGCTCTGCATGCTGCCCACGAACCCGCACGCTTGACTGATACCACTGAATCCGAACCGTCTGCTACCAATTCAAACGAGACTGCTTCTGAGTCTGTGCCAACACAGGCAGCTAGTGGGTATGTGACCTATGACACAGCAGCTAAATCTACTTGTGAGGAGCAGGAATAATGCAGGATTTAGTACGTTTGAATGTCCCCGCAGAGCCCCACTATGCGCGTTCTGTTCGCATGCTGGCAGCAACTCTTGCAGTTTCGTGTGGTATGTCGGTAGATGATATCGAAGATGTGCGCATGGCTGCCGAGGAAGGCTTTGTGTATGCTTGCTCAACTGCGCCTAAGACTTGTGGCATCAATTTTGGGCTGGCACCCAATGAGGTCACCATCGACTTTGACCTTGGTCTTCAGGAAGCACCTCTTGACCAAGAGGGCGATGCTGAACTTGTAGGAGACCTTTATTTGGTAGCTCTTCTTCTTGAGGCGGTGTGTGATGAGTTTTCTCTGATAGACAGTGATGAAGGCTCATATCTACACCTCGTGAAGAGGACGGCACATGTCGAGTAACGAAACTTTTTCTACTGCGAACAGTGAGTCAAAATTGGCTTTGGGCGCGGGCGCAGACAAGCCTGACAGCTCTCATGTGCCCTTGTCGGAGCTTAGTTCGACAGATGAGGCACGCTCTGCTCGTCGTCGTGCTCGTGCGCGTGCTCGTGTGAGTGGACGCCCCGTTTGGGATCGCGACCGCACAAGAGCACTCTTTGCTCAGTATCGTGCGGGCAATGAAGACGCTCGTCAGCAGCTTATCGTCAATCATCTCAACTTGGTACGTTTTTTGGCTTCCAAATTTAAGAACCGCGGAGAACCATTGGAAGACCTCATTCAGGTGGGCACCATTGGTCTTATCAAGGCGATTGACCGTTTTGAGCCCGATCGTGGTCTTGAGTTTACGACGTATGCCACACCTACCATCATGGGAGAGATTAAGCGTCACTTCCGCGATAAGGGCTGGTCAGTGAGGGTGCCTCGCCGTCTACAAGAGCTTTCCCAAAAGGTTTCTGTAGCTACCGAGACCTTAACTCGCGAACTGCAGCATTCTCCTTCGGTAGAAGAACTTGCTGAGCATGTGGGCGCTACGGTGGATGAAGTACTGGAAGCTATGGAGTCTTCGAGCGCTTATAACTCAGTGCCGCTGGAGTCAGGCAAGAATGAAGATGATGAGTCGGCAGCTGTTATCGATCGCTATGTCACGATTGACCAAGACCTTGAGGGTTCCGACGATCGTATGTTGCTTGAGCAAGTGATGACAGACTTCTCGCCTCGCGAGCGCGATATTGTGCGCATGCGTTTTGTTGAAGGTCTCACGCAAGTAGAAATTGCCGAAAAGCTCGGCATCTCTCAGGTACAGGTTTCACGTTTGCTTCGCCGCACTTTGAGCAAAATGCAGGAGCGCATCGAAGCCAAACCTAAAGGTACATCAGAAGAAAAGACCAAAAAATAGTAAATGGTGGGTTTTGTGACCCTTGTAGGTTTAGCACTCTTCTTTGCAGAAGCGCTGATACAGCATATACTGTGAGGGTTGCACAGGCATCCGATTGATGAATGGAAGACAATCCATGAGCACGTCTGACCGAAAGTATATGACCACTGCAGAAATCCGCGAGGACTTCCTACGTTTTTTTGAAGGCAAGGGCTGCAAACTTTATCCCTCGTCTTCCCTTGTTCCTGAGGATCCCTCGTTGCTTCTTGCTAATGCGGGCATGAATCAGTTCAAGGAGTACTACCAAGGCATAAAGACTATGCATGAGATTGGTGCGACATCTTGCCAAAAGTGTCTACGTACCAATGATATCGATAATATCGGCGATTCCCGCCACCTGTCCTTCTTTGAAATGTTGGGCAATTTTTCTTTTGGTGGCTATTCCAAAGCCGATGCTATTGCTTGGGCTTGGGAGTTTATTACCTCACCTGAACATCTGGGCCTTCCTGCCGATCGCCTCTATATGACGGTTTTTGAGAACGATGACGAGGCCATCGAACTGTGGCACAAACAGGGCGTGGCATACGATCATATCTCGCGCTTAGGCGAGGAAGATAATTTCTGGGCGGCTGGTCCTACGGGCCCCTGCGGTCCTTGTTCTGAGATTTATTTTGATCAAGGTCCCGAGTTTGATGGTGAGACGCCAGGGGACGACGGAGATCGTTACCTTGAGTTTTGGAATCTTGTGTTTACCCAATATGACCGTCAAGAAGACGGTTCGATGCCCGACCTACCTCACCGTAATATCGATACAGGCATGGGTCTCGAGCGTATTGCTGCCATCATGCAGCATCAACACACCAACTATGAAGGCGATGTTTTGCGTACGCTCATTGGCGTAGGCGAGCAGCTTTCGGGTAAGAGTTACGGCGAAGATGATGCGGTTGATCGCAGTCTGCGCATTGTGGCTGACCATAGTCGTGCGGTAGCTTTTATGATTGGTGACGGCATCTTGCCAGGTAACGATGGCCGTGGGTATGTCTTGCGTCGCTTGCTTCGTCGTGCTGTCTACCATGGTCGCCTGTTGGGTATCAATGGCTCTTTCTTGACTTCCTATACCCACGAAGTGGCTCGTCTTTTGGGTGATGTGTATACCGCATTGACTGAGCAGCAAGCACTTATTGATGGCATTGTTGGTGCCGAAGAAGAGCATTTCTCGGCTACGCTGGATGCTGGTGAAGCAATTCTTGTCGCTGAGCTTGACAAGCTTGCTACTGATGAGGTTTTACCTGGCTCTGTAGCCTTCCGTCTGCATGATACGTACGGTTTCCCCATTGATCTGACGCGTGAGATTTGTGAGTCTCAGGGTCGAAGCATTGATATGGATGGTTTTGACGCGTGCATGGCCAATCAGCGTGAGCGTGCGCGTGCTGCAGCCAATCGCGATGCTTGGTCTACAGCTGCGAGCATCTGGGTGAGTCTCTCAGACCGTTTGCCCGAAACCGAGTTTGTGGGGTATGACCACGAGTGCCTTGAGGGTGCCAAGGTGATTGCTTTGATTGCTGAGGGCACAGAGATTGAGCAAGCTGTTGCTGGTAGTGAGGTTGAAGTTGTACTCGACTCTACGCCTTTTTATGGCGAGATGGGTGGCGAAGTCGGTGATACTGGCTATCTCGAAACCGCTGATGGCACTGTTTTGCGTGTTAATGACACCAAGCATCATGAAGGTGGCATCGTTGCTCATACCTGCATGGTTGAGGAAGGCACGCTTGATTTAGGCTCTACAGTAACGGCCACGGTCGATCACGGCCGTCGCGAGCTTATTCGCCGCAACCATACCGCAACCCACCTATTGGATTCTGCTTTGCGTGAGGTATTGGGCGAGCACGTGAGCCAAGCTGGTTCGCTGGTGGCTCCCGATAAACTGCGTTTTGACTTTACTCACTTTGAAGCTTTGACCGCAGATCAGCTTAGTCGCGTTGAAGGCATTATCAATGCCGAAATCTTTGCTGCAAAGCCTGTTGTGACACAGCTTATGAGCATCACTGAGGCAAAGGCAGCAGGCGCTATTGCCTTGTTTGGCGAAAAATATGGTGATGTTGTTCGTGTGGTATCTGTTGGTAAAGAAGATCAGCCCTTCAGTCGTGAACTTTGCGGTGGTATTCACGCTCATAATTCTGCCGATCTAGGCTTCTTCAAGATTATTTCTGAGAGTTCTTCAGGTGCGAATGTCCGCCGTATCGAAGCTGTGACCTCTGCGGGCGCAATTTCTTATGTTGACGAGCGTTTGTTAGTACTTGATGAAGCAGCTGCGGCGCTGAAGTGCAAGGCAAGCGATGTTCCTGCTCGAATTGCAGCGCTGACCGCAGAGTTGGCTGATGCTCGTAAGAAGGCACGTGAGGCAAAGGCTACGGTGTCTGATGCTGATCGGATAACCGTTGAACTTGAGGGCTATAGTTGCGTTTTTGCCAAGCTTAATGGTGTGGGTGGTCGTGATTTGAGATCCGTTTGGGATAGCATTCGTGACGGCGCTCACAAGCCTGAAATTGCCTGCGTGCTTATCTCGGCTACTCCCGAGGGCAAAGTTGCGCTTCTTGCGGCAGCAAGTGATTCTGCTGTGAATGCTGGTTTTGATTCTGGCAAGCTAATCCGTGAGATTGCAGGTCTGGTCGGTGGTCGTGGTGGTGGCAAGGCTGCCATGGCTCAAGCTGGTGGTGCAGATATTGCTGGTATTGATGCAGCACTTGCTAAAGCCCAGCAGTTGCTTAGGTCATAAATATACGTATTTACAAGCCTCGCAGCATCGTGCTGTTGGACTTGTCTGAAAGGTCGCTTACATGAGAGCTTTGGCACTGGATATTGGAGAGGTGCGTGTAGGTATTGCATCAAGCGATGCGAGCGGCACTCTCGCCTTTCCTGTCAAAGTTCTGCCAACACAAGAAGTGCTGGGTCATGCAAAGACATTTCGGTGCGTATTGGAAGATTATGAGCCCGAGGTATTGGTCTGTGGCCGACCTCTTACCTTGGCAGGAGAGGATGGCATGCAAGCCGCTCGTCTGACTGCTCAAGCAGAATGTATTGCCAAAAGCTGCGGTCTTCCCTTGGAATTTGCTGATGAAAGACTCTCCTCTAAGGAAGCAAGGCGTATCCTCCGTGAGGAGGGGAGAAGTGAGAAAGAGATGCGGGGAATGGTTGATATGGTTGCCGCATCAGTATTTCTCCAAACCTGGCTGGATGCCAGGAAGGACTGAAAGGGCGAGTCGATGGCAGATCGTAGCTCCGAGGCCCGGCGCAGGGGCTCTCATTTCGCAACAAAGCAAAACCCCAAAGTGTCGTCAAAACTGCCTACCTTAGATGATTCTGATGCCAAGATAATGGGTACGGGTACCATTTCATCGCGTAGTGTCGCAGCTACACGTCATGTTGCAAAAGGCAGTAAGCGTAGGCATCATGGTATGCGCACTCGTGCTGCTCAGGCGCACCTGGGCAATGGTACTCATGGCAGACAGCAGCCAAACAAAGCTCATTGGCCACGCATACTCATAAGTCTTTTGTTGGTTGCGCTTATTCTTGGTGCGGCTTATATCTTTGTGTTGCCCATGGTAAAAGACCTCACTAAGCCCGAGACTCCCCAGGTTGAGACGGGAAAACAGGTTACCATTACCATTCCCGAAGGTTCTGGTGCGGCTTCGATTATTCAGCAGCTCCTTGATGCCGGTGTTATCAGCGATCAGGCGAGTTTTGCCAATGCCTTAAAACAACAGGGTGCCGATTCCAAGCTTAAGCCTGGTACCTATAACTTCTTTACAGGCAGTAAAGATCAAAATGTCATTGATCTATTGATCGCTGGGCCTAATGCTTCTGCCAATACCGTAACCATTCCAGAAGGCTCGACTGTGGCTCAAACTGCCGCCTATGTTGAAGCTACGCTTAAGATTCCTGCCAAGGATTTTATGTCTCAGGCAAAGGCTTCCAAATATGCAGGTGATTATGCCTTCCTTAAGGAGGCTGCTGCAACTGAGCAAGACTCGCTTGAAGGATATCTCTATCCCAAAACATATAATTTTGATGGCAAAGATACATCTGCAGATGCCGTTATCCGCACTATGCTCGACCAATATGTATCTGAACTTTCCAAGCAGGACTTTGATGCTGCAAAAAAGAAACTTAAGAGTAACTACAACGTTGAATTATCTGATTATCAGCTTTTAAAACTTGCTTCCATTATTGAGAAGGAAGCCATTAAGGACGACCAACGTGCCAATATTTCTTCGGTTTTTTATAATCGCCTAAAGGCTGGCATGGCGCTGCAAAGCGATACCACGATGGCGTATGCGTTGGGTCACGAGATAAAGAAGCCCGAGGAAAACCACCAAGATAGTCCCTACAACTCTTATGATCACCAAGGGGTTTCTATTGCGACACCTATCTGCTCGCCTTCACTTGCTTCAATTCAAGCAGCACTAGAACCTGCGTCAACAGATTATCTGTACTTCTGGATTACTCAAAAGGCTGAGCACTTCTCCAAGACAGAGGCTGAACATACCAAAACTTACAACGAGCATCTGAGCTCCTAGGACGGGAATCAAGATGGCAGTCATTCATCCGTATCGTTATGTCGCGCGCATAGACTACATTGACCTTGATGAGCTCTATAGCCAAGGCATTCGCTGCATTCTGTTTGATCGAGATAATACCGTGGTTCCACGTGATTCCAAGGTAGCACCTCCCGAAATCATGGCGTGGTTTGACCATGCACGTGGCCTTGGTATGCATATCTGCATGGTATCGAATAATATTCATAGCGCCGCTGTTGAAGCTTCTGCGGCAAAACTAAAAAGCGATGTTATTCATCATGCTATGAAGCCTTTTCCCTGCTCCATTAAGGCAGCTCTTCGTAGGGGAGGTGTAGAGGCGCAGCAAGCCGTAATGATTGGTGATCAAGTTATGACCGATGTCATTGCAGGTAATCTTGCTGGTGTGCGCACTATTCTTGTGCGTCCTCAGTGCCGTACTGACCTTTGGTACACTCACATCTTTCGTCTTTTCGAGGCGCTGATTTTGCATGGTAAAGAATTCGAGGGTGAGGCCGAGGAGCTGTGAGTTGCTCATCACAAGCTGCAGGCTATATTGTCCATGAGGGCTGCGACCATATCTTTTTCATCGGTTTTCTCGGTGCGGGAAAGTCAACCATTGCGCGCAATCTCGGGCAAATGTTTCACCGTCCCTATGTTGATACCGACCGTTTAATTGAGCGAAAACTTTGCAAGTCGGTTTGCGAAATCTTTGAACAAGATGGTGAAGCAAGTTTTCGCCGTGCTGAGGAAGCTGTGCTAAAAAATCTAAAGCACAGAAAGTCTCTGTTAGTGAGTTGTGGCGGTGGCATTATCGAGAGACCAGTTTGTTGTCAGTTGATGAAAGAAATGGGTTCAATCGTTTTTCTGGATGGCGACTTTGATGATTCATTGCGCCAGATTCAGCATCCCGAGAGGCGGCCTGATTTTAGAACAGCTCAAGAAGCAGAGACTCTGTATTGGCGACGCCGACCGCTCTACGAAGCGATTGCCGATTATGTAGTGGATATTCGGGGCAAGTCTTTTGATGCTGTTGCGAGTGAGGCGGCAAGTCTTTTGTGGGAAGAGGGGCTATTGTGAGTGAGATAAGCAACGAAACTTCTGAACTCAAGACCCAAGATGCAATCAAGCAGGATAGTGTGGTTGAGGAGATATCTGAGTCTGGTGGCTCTTCTACCTCAGAAGAATCTTTTTCTTCTCAAGCCGAGATTATTCGCCAATGGATTTCGTTGATTAAAGGCTCCTGCGATGTGCGTGTAGGCTCAGCTGCCATCGTCTCGATGGGTGATGTTATGCGTGGTTCAGTTACCACTACGCGTAGGAGCCTTTTGCTTGTAGAAGAGGGGAGCCCTGCCGAACTTGTTGAGGAAACGCGTCGTGAGCTGACCGATGCTGGCTTTGTTGTTGCGCGCTACGATTTGCCCACCAATACCAAGCGTTCTATAGCATCAGTAAATTTATTGGTAGAAGCCCTTGCCCAGGCCTGTATTACTTCTGATGATTTGATCTGTGCGGTAGGCAGTTCCACCTTGATGAGTCTTGCTGCCTATGTGAGCACAAACTGGTGTGGCGCAACTGAGCTGTGCTGTGTACCTTGTAATCTTTTTGCCGCCACAAGCGGCCTTATCACACCTCTTGGTTTGGATGTTGCTGGCAAAGAAGAGCTTATTCGCTTTGCTGGCAAGGCCAAACATGCCTTTATTGACTTTGACTTTCTCACTGCAGATCTGAGCTGTGAGTCTGCCATGCATATGCGTGCCTTGATGGTTCAGTCAGCGCTTGCTGATTCCGAGCGAAGTTTTTCGACGCTCTGGGATCGAGCTGACGATATCGTTACAGGTGATTTGCCAACACTTTCGTTGCAGATCGTTGATACGCTCAAGTCGCGTGGCAATCTAGTGGCTGCTACCTCGGCTGCAGTACGCCAGTCCGTAGATCATGGCAGTATTTTTGTTCGCGCCCTTAAAACTTTGCTGCCTGCGAATGTTCCTGAATCTACGCTGCTGGCTGAATCCATGCGCTTTGCTTCACGTCTTGCTGCAGCGCAATCAGACTTTGCTATTGATGATGTGCTCGCCGTTGATGAGCTGCTTGAAAAACTTGAACTTCCCCTGTTGCAGGCGACAGTTGACCCCGATCAGATGATTGCTGCGCTCAAGGCAATCTCATTTGAACGTAGTTCGCGTTTTCTGCTCGGCCTTCCACGCTCTTTGGGTCGTGTACGTCTCGCAAATGTTGATGAGGATCTATTAAAAGAACATGTGAGTGCCTGGTGTGCGGTGCATAGGGTTGAGGAGTAAAGATGGAATACAGGTATGCCAAGAGGGTTGCTGCCCTGCGGGAGTGGATGCGTGAATCAAGTTTTGATGCCTTGGTATTACGCAATAATCCAGATCTGCGTTGGTTGACGGGTGCTGAACGTGTTTTTGATGACGAGATTGCCCATGTAGCTTTTGTTACTCTTGAAGGATTATGGCTACATACAGACTCGCGTTACTTTGGTACCTTTGTGAATCGTTTGGGCACAGGTGGCCCTTGGCAACTTGATCAGGATGTCATAAGTCCTGCAGAGTGGGTGGTCCGCCATATTATTGAGTCGGGCGTTTTCGCCGTAGGTATTGAAGATTCAATCTCTTTAGGGTTTTTTGACGAGCTCCAAGAGGAGCTGAAGCATAGCGGCGTTGATTGTACGCTGCCTCGCATGCACGATGATATTGCTGCCAAATTGCGTGTTGTCAAAGATGATGAGGAGCTGGCGCTACTTCGTGAGGCTCAGCGTATTACTGATGATGCTTTTGAGCATATTTGCACGTATATCCATGCGGGTATGACCGAGCTTGAGCTGCGAGCAGAGCTTGAGGGATACATGCTTACTCATGGTGCTGAGGCTCTGTCTTTTGCGAGTATTGTTGCTGCAGGTCCTAATGGTGCCAATCCTCATGCGCAACCTTCTGACTATGTGCTCAAGGATGGTGACATGGTTGTGCTGGATTATGGTGCGGCCTACCACGATTATCATGCTGATATGACTCGTACGGTTTGTGTAGGCAAGCCCAGCGATGAGGCTCGTAAGGTTTACGATATCGTACGTCAGACAAACGAAAGTTGCGCTCGTGCCATCCATGCAGGCGTTATAGGTCGCGATATCCATGAACTTGCAGTCAAGCTCATTAGTGATGCTGGTTATGGCGAGTATTTTGGTCATGGTTTGGGTCATGGCGTTGGAATTCAGATTCACGAGAAGCCCAACTTCAACCGTCGTAGCCTTGATGTGATTGGCGCTGGTTCGGTTATTACAGTTGAGCCAGGTATCTATTTGCCTGGTAAGTTTGGCGTACGAATTGAGGATTGTGGTTTGGTAGACGAGCAGGGCTACCATCCCTTTAGTCGTATCAGCCATGAGTTGATGTGTGTCGGCTAGGTTTACTTTGCCGCAATCAATACTGTATTTAAAGCCGCGCTTTACTGCGCGGCTTTTTTATGAGGTATCACCTGCGCAGTCTTCTTTTTGATATAAAAATAGGAGGTAAACAAACTAATGTGTGCACACATGTTGATATCAAAAACCAAAACAACTGTTTGATGTGCTATTTTGAATAGTTTTGTTCATTAATGTTTAAAAGAGTCAAGTGTTTTTACGGTTAATTTTTATCTGATTGGAAAAAAGGACTAAGTTAGCCGACGATAAAAGAAAAAATTAGAACATAAATATTGTACCCATACTCTATAAATTAGCATTAAAACAGCTATTTCTATAGATAAAATATATACTAAACTTTTATATATTCTCAAAAAATATCTCTCACTCATTTCCAAAATTGGAAGCTCTTACTTGTGAAGACTATTTGTATGAAGTATGATTAGTTGATGTACAAGTACGCAAAAAACAGCTAGATAGCACCGAGCACGTGCAAAAGAAACTTGTACATGTACGGGAAAGGGGGAATGCGTATGCCGCTTTCTGCACCTGTAAACATTGGCAGCGATGCCCACGTCCTGAAGGAAGGAGAACGATGATCGGCATTATTGTCGCCTCTCACGGCCAGTTGGCCGAAGGGATTCTCGACACGCTTGGCATGTTTATGCCTGGCGAGAAGAATCTTGAGGCCTGTGTCCTGACACCCGATATGGGTCCGGATGACTACCGCGACAAGCTTGTTGCGGCGTCCAAGAAAATGGACGATCCAGAGCAGCTCGTAATTCTGGCTGACCTGTGGGGAGGCACGCCTTTCAACCAGGCTTCTTTGCTCCTCAATGATCACCCCACTTGGGCTTTGATTACTGGCTTGAACCTACCTCTGCTTATGGAGGCTGTCTCTGATCGCGATGATTGCGAGACTGCCCTTGAGCTTGCAGGCAAGCTCATTGAGGTTGGCCGCGAGGGCATCAACGGCAAGCCTGACTCCATTGTGCCTGCCGAGAAAGCAGCTGCCGCCGCTCCTGTTGCCACGCAAGGTGCTATTCCTCCGGGAACGGTACTTGGTGATGGCCACATCAAGCTTGCCCACGTGCGCGTGGACACTCGTCTGCTTCATGGTCAGGTTGCAACTGCATGGACCAAGACCATTCAGCCCAATCGTATCATCGTCGTGTCTGACAGCGTCTCCAAAGATGAGCTGCGCAAGACCATGATTGTTCAGGCTGCACCTCCTGGAGTTCACGTCCATGTTATTCCTATGAGCAAGCTGATTGAGGTTTCCAAGGACGTCCGCTTTGGCAACACCAAGGCCTTCCTCCTCTTTGAGACTCCTCAAGAGGTGCTCGAGGCCATCAACGATGGCGTTGACATCAAGAAGGTCAACCTTGGTTCCATGGCCCACTCCGTGGGTAAGGTTGTTTGCACCAACGCTATTGCTATGGGTCCTGAGGATGTTAAGTGCCTCGAGGAGCTCAAGGCAAAGGGCGTTGAGTTTGACGTTCGCAAGGTCCCGACTGATGCACCCGAGAACTTCGAAGCCATGCTCAAGAAAGCAAAGTCCGAGCTCGCTGCTCAGGGCAAGTAAAGGAGGTCGAAAGTGAGCTTTATTAGCATCGTGCTCGTCATTATCGTGGCGTTCTTCGCTGGTATGGAGGGCATTCTCGACGAGTGGCAGTTCCACCAGCCTCTGGTGGCTTGTACTCTCGTTGGCTTGGTAACTGGTCACCCCGCAGAGGGCATCATGCTGGGCGGCTCGCTCCAGCTTATTGCTCTTGGTTGGGCAAACATTGGCGCAGCTGTCGCTCCTGATGCAGCTCTGGCCTCCATTGCCTCGGCCATCATCATGGTCAAGGGTCTGACTGGTGCCGCTAACGTTGCCAATGTTATTACAACCTCCATTGCAGCAGCAGTTCCTCTGTCTGTTGCTGGCCTCTTCCTTACCATGGTCGTTCGTACCATTGCTATTCCTGTTGTTCACGCCATGGATTCAGCTGCTGATCGCGGCGACTTTGCAGCAATCGACCGTTGGCAGATGACGGCTATCGCAATGCAGGGCGTTCGTATCGCCGTCCCTGCAGCTGCTCTGTGCTTCGTTCCTGCTGAGGCTGTTCAGGCTGCTCTGTCTGCAATGCCTTCATGGCTTGCTAGCGGCATGGCAATCGGCGGCGGCATGATTGCTGCAGTCGGTTACGCAATGGTTCTCAACATGATTGCTACTCCCGAGGTCTGGCCCTTCTTTGCCCTTGGCTTCGTCGTTGCAGCTATCTCTCAGCTCACCCTTATCGCTCTTGGTGTCATCGGTGTTTGCATTGCCCTGCTGTATGTTGGCCTCAAGGAGGCTGCTGCTCACGGTGGTGGCGGTGGTGGATCTACCGATCCCCTCGGTGACATTCTGGACAACTACTGATTTTAAGAGAGGAGACGAAAATGGCTGAAAAGATTATTCTGAGCAAGAAGGACCGCCTCGACGTCATGTGGCGTCACCAGTTCTTGCAGGGCTCTTGGAACTACGAGCGTATGCAGAACGGCGGCTGGTGCTTTTCCATGGTTCCCGCAATCAAGCGCCTGTACTCCTCTAAGGAGGAGCAGTCTGCTGCCCTGAAGCGTCACATGGAGTTCTATAACACTCACCCCTACGTATCTGCACCTGTTATTGGTGTTACGCTTGCTCTTGAGCAGGACCGTGCAAACGGTACACCGATTGATGACGCAACCATTCAGGGTGTCAAGGTCGGTATGATGGGTCCTCTGGCCGGTGTCGGCGACCCTGTCTTCTGGTTCACCGTACGCCCCATCCTTGGTGCTCTTGGTGCCTCGATGGCCGTTTCTGGTAACCCTGTTGGACCTCTACTCTTCTTTGTGGCGTGGAATGTAATTCGTCTTGCCTTCCTGTGGTACAGCCAGGAGCTTGGCTATAACCTCGGTACCGAGATTACGAAGGACCTTTCTGGTGGCGTGCTGGGTAGAATCACCAACATCGCTTCTATTTTGGGTATGTTCGTTATCGGCGCCCTCGTCGAGCGCTGGGTTTCCATTACCTTTACCCCGACGGTTTCCACGCTTGAGAAAGTTGCTCCCGACAAGTTTGAGGCTTCCTATCCCAACCTGATGGCTCTTTCTCAGGGCCTCGCTGGTGGTCAAGTAACCCCCGATCAGTTTGCTGCTGGTGTTGCTGATGCAAACTCCGCTCTAAGCGTTGGTAGCGTCCAGGCTGTTGATGGTGGCTATCATGTCGTTGCTACCGCAACCCTGCAAGATCAGCTTAACTCCCTGATTCCTGGTCTTGTTGCAGTGCTTCTTACCTTGGGCTGCGCGAAGCTCCTCAAGAAGGGTGTTTCGCCCATCGTAATCATCCTTGCCCTCTTTGTGGTCGGCATCGTGTTCCACGTAATTGGCCTGATGTAAGTCTTCTGACGATTAGCTTCGTCACTTTGTGTTAGACGGGGTCGTACCCTGCAAGACTCACGACGCGCCTTTTGGCACAAGGAGTCGAGGGTACGGCCCTTCTTTGTTAGGTTTGTTTGAGTGTTTTGGCTAAGATATACGCTACTTAAGAAGCAGTCGAGATATCTGTTTAGAATCTACGCAGTTCGATGGGATTGGCATGGCACAGTCACTTAATAGCAGTGTTGATTTGACGATAAAAGCTACCTCGCTGCGAGCTATCAGCACCTATGGCAACGTTATGGTAGGCGATCGCGCATTTGAGTATTACAACGAAAAAAACGTTGAAGACTATGTCCAGATTCCCTGGATTGAAATTGACCATATTGAAGCCGAGGTTTTAGGTAAGAAAAAAATCTCGCGCTTTTTGATATATACAAAAAAAGACGGTAAATTTGCTTTTTCTACCCGCGATAACATTGCAACACTGCGTGCGATGCGTAAGTATTTGCCTGAAGATGCAATGAGGAGTGGCCTGGGATTTTTTAAAGTTTTAAAGCTGGGGGCCACCAAGGTAGGTCGTGATATTAAAGGCTTTTTTAGCGGCAACAAGGATAGAGGCTAGATTATGGCTCGCAATGTGTATTACAAGCCCGTACGACTCATTTTGAGCTTTATTGTGGCTAGCGTTATTGCCTATATTGTTGCAGCACGATTTGGTCTTGCCAATGCAAAGACCGTCTCTATCACCATGATTGCTGTAGCGCTTGTGCTGATGATTTTAGTTCCACGCGTATCTCCGCGGCGAATGACCTATGACCTTAATACGCCAACTACCTCATCCATTCTTGGTAACTTGGTAACCCGTATGTGCACCACCTATTTTTCAATCGAATTATTAGTCGGTGCATTTTTTATTCACTATGGCTTTGACCGTATATTTCTCTGCTTTTTTATACAGTTGGCATTGCTCATCGTTTTTGCGTCAACAATTTCTTTTGCGAT
This sequence comes from Olegusella massiliensis, assembly GCF_900078545.1. Classification (GTDB taxonomy): domain Bacteria; phylum Actinomycetota; class Coriobacteriia; order Coriobacteriales; family Atopobiaceae; genus Olegusella; species Olegusella massiliensis. The sequence continues at coordinate 110,202 of NZ_FLLS01000002.1, read as the reverse complement.
GGCACGTGATTCTCGTAAGGCGGGAGAAGAAGATCCCCTGTCTGCTCGTTTAGGGGCTGCTATGGGCACCGATAGAGTAGAGCAGCTTAAGCACCAAGCTCGTTTGGCAAAGGCTGAAATGGCTTGTCTTGGCGATGAGGCTCGTGGCTATATTGTTGATTTGGTTGCTGCACTGGAAAAGGCTACTAAACAGTCCTACGAAGGAACACTTAAGATTGAGTCCCAGATTGGATCTTTGCTTGACCGTCTGGGGATGGCGGCACGCAATAATGATTCTGCTGAAGCTGCTGAATGCGCACGACTTGCTGGTCTTTTAGTAGGGGAGCGAGAGAGCTACTTTAGTGGCGCATTTGAGAGCATTGAGGCTGAGAAGGCTGAAGAGCGCAAGCAAGAGTTTGATCGCCGTCGTGGCGAAGCATTTATTAAAGCTTCGCGTGAAGCTCGTGCCAAAGAAAAAGCAGAGAAAGCTGCAAGGCGCAAACGTCATTAGCTTTATCGAGCGCGCCAGCAAACTAGTCAAGATGTGTAAAACCATGACTTAGGCTTTTTGCGCTGCGTTTCTTGGCGTATAGTTAACACGTATGCGAGTTGCCTGTCGCAGGTAGGCAGGCTGTAATAAAGAAGGGCAGCACCAGTGGCTACAACAACTATTAGCACCGCAGATTTCCGCAATGGCATGGGTATTTATCTCAACAATCACTACTACACTCTTGTTGAGTTTCAGCATGTCAAGCCTGGTAAGGGCGGTGCATTTGTGCGCTACACCCTCAAGGATTTGCAATCTGGCAAGACTCTAAACAACCAGACGTGCAATGCAGGCAGCAAGTTTGAGAGTGTCCAGCTTATTACCCATGAGATGCAGTATCTCTACAATGATGGCATCAACTATGTCTTTATGGACAACGAGACCTACGATCAGGTAACGGTTGATCCTAGCTACATTGGCGATAACGCTCAGTGGCTCAAGGAAAATGATACGTGTCAGCTGCTCTATGCTGATACCGAGCTTCTTGGCGTCCAGCCTCCTATGTTTATTGAGACTGAGATTACCCAGACGGATCCTGGTTTTAAGGGTGACACTGTTCAGGGTGGTACCAAGCCTGCTACTATCGAGACAGGTGCCACTATTCAGGTGCCTATGTATATCAACCAAGGCGAGCGTATTAAGGTTGATACACGTACGGGTAAGTTTGTTCAGCGCGTTTAGTTTTTGCGTTTGATTGTGCGCTGACGTTTGTTGTTGATGTGACACGTTGGCATAGACGTTGGCGCACATGTAGATTGTTTGTTCACAGCCGTAGGCGGCTTGTCCGCGGCGCGTCCGAAAGGGTCTCACATGTCTAGCTCAGAGCTGAACATCGAAGGTATCGGCATCTCGCGCACGGTCGTGTCATCCATTGTGGCAGCTGCGGCCGAGAAGGTCGAAGGCGTTGCTTCTGTGGGTCAGAAGGCCACCGCTTCCAATTTGGTGTCGTCCTTCTTTGCTACGGGTTCTGCTATGCCTGAAAATGACCCAGTGGATGCTGAGGTTGTTGATGGAAAGCTGCATGCCACGGTGCATCTCACGGTTTTGTATGGCTATCCGTTCACCCAGCTGGCTGCTTCTGTACGTGAGGCTGTTGAGCTGGCAGTCCAAGAGCAGATGGGCGTTCAGGTTGACGCTGTGGATGTGTGCATTGATAGCATTGTCTTTCCCAAGGAGTAGCCTCTCGTGCTAAAAGATAGATCTTTTGTCGGACGAAGCCTCGCCCGCTCTCAAGCGCTGCAGTTGCTTTTCCAAGCTGAGTTGCGTGATCGTAGTGTTGAGGATGTCCTCACTCAGGGACCTTGTCTTGAGAAGGGGCCCTTGGATGATTTTGGTCGTGAGCTAGCTTTGGGCGTTGAGGATTCTCTGCGCGAGCTTGATACCATTATTTCTGCGCGTTCTGCAGCTTGGCCTGTTGAGCGCATGCCGCTCGTTGACCGTAACTTGCTGCGTATTGCTATCTATGAAATGCTCTACGTTAAGGAAGTCGATATTGCTGTTGCCATTGACGAATGCGTTGAGCTGGCAAAAGCATATGGCACCGATGAGACTCCGCGTTTTGTAAATGGTATTTTGGGCCGTGTTGCCGACCAGCTTGAAGCAGGAGAAGATCCTGTTGAGTTGTCACGTGCAGAGCTCACGTCGCGTAAAGCCTCGTCTGCATCGGGCTTTGGCTGGGAGAGTGAAGTTTCAGCTAATGAAGTCGGGGATGCAGATGCTATGGATGCTCAGACGGACGTTGAGGGCTGTGAGGGTACCGATAGGGATGTAGTTACCAGCGGAGGAGAGCTTTAATGGCCAACCCCGATATTTCCCAGTACCGTAGTTTTGACCAGATTTGCGATCGTCTTGATGGAATTATTGGATCTGTGCGCGATAAGGATACTTCCCTCGAGCGTTCGCTTGACTTATTTGATGAGGCAATTGCCTTGGGTTCGGCAGCAGTCGAGATGGTTGATGTGACTGAGTTATCTCCTACAGAAGAAGCGCGACTCCAGGAAGAGGCGGCTCAGGCTACAGAAGACAGTTCTTCTCCTGTTGACGCCTCAGTTGAGCAGAGCTCTTCTTTGCAGGATTAGCGCTCATGGCACATAGGCGTCTCGATCTTGAATTGGTAGAACAGGGCTTTTTTTCAAGTCAAGTCGAAGCTGCTGCAGCGGTACTTGAGGGACGTGTCTCTACTTCTCATAAACGTCTAGAGCACCCTGGAGACCAAGTTAAACCAGGTATTTATTTGCATGTACGCGGAGCGCTTTCTTATGTGTCACGCGGTGGTCTCAAGCTGGAACATGGTCTGGCTTATTTTGGTGTTGACCCTACCGGGCTTGCTTGTCTTGATGTGGGCTGTTCTACAGGTGGTTTTACTGATTGTTTATTGCAGCATGGTGCAAAAACGGTGCTTGCGGTGGATGTAGGCCGCGCTGAGTTTTCTTGGGCCTTGCGCAATGATCCGCGTGTGATTCTGCTTGAGGGTACCAATATCGTGGATGTGGCGACTCCTGAGCGTTGCTCCACCATTGACCTTGCTGTATGTGATGTGTCCTTTACCTCTGTCGAGACAATTTTGCCTGCCGTGATGGCGCTGCTTAAGCCTACTGCTGCTTTTTTGACCTTGGTAAAGCCACAGTTTGAGGCGCCGCGTGAGGACGTAGGCGAAGGTGGCATTGTCCGGGACTCCACCGTTCGTCTCGCTGCTGTGCAAAAAATTTCTGACGCCTTTAGCCAAGCGGGCCTTTGTGTACAGGGAAGCTGTGAAAGTCCCATTACGGGGCGTAAAGGCAATATCGAATATCTTCTTTACGGCACCTGTGGCTGCTAGCATCTCGCATGACAAGTAGATCAAAAGACACTTTTGCGAAAGAGGGTCAGGCGCGGGATGCGGAAGAGCCGGAGGGTGATACACTGCAGATACGTTGAAATGTTTTCGCAGAACGGTAAAGGCGAGAGCGCACTACTTGCTTGTTGCCAATGCTGCGTTGAATGGAGCCAATGTGAAAGTTCTTTTTGTCCCCAATTACTCACGGGAAGCCGCAGTGCAGGGTGCTCGTCAACTCGCTGAGTGGCTGGAAGAGCAAAACGTTGAGGTCGCATGGGCTCCTGACAAAAAACTCTTTCCCAATGCGCCAGCTGATACAGAAGATGTAAACCTTGTCGTTTCGTTGGGGGGTGATGGCACGCTTTTGCGTGCGGCGCGTCTTGTAGGCTACCAGGAGATTCCTATCATGGGTATTTCCTATGGTCATCTGGGTTTTCTTACGTGTGGTGAACCAGGTGAGATGTTGCAGTTGGTGGAAGCAGCCCTAGCAGGAGAACTGCACGCTTCCAAACGTGCAACGCTCGATATTGAAGTCGAGTTTGAGCAGGAGAATGGCTCGGCATACGTGGAACATCACTTTGCGCTTAATGATATGTCGCTCACGCATGGCGCACATGGTGACATGATTGTCTTTGATGTATCAGTTTCTGGTCATCATATTGATCGCCTACGTGGCGATGGCTTTGTCGTTTCAACAGCGACGGGTTCAACAGGTTACGCGCTTGCGGCGGGTGGTCCCATCGTAACGCCCGAGTTCAAAGGCATGGTTTGTGTACCAGTGGCTCCTCATACGTTGATGGCACGTGCATTTCTTACCTCGCCGTCTGATGTTGTTGAGATTGCTATCAGTGACGAACGCAACGCAGACCGCCTCTTTTATGCCGATGGTCAGCCCATTGGTGATGGTAAACATCGTGGCATCAAAGCAACCGTGCGGCGCGGTCCTTCGGATATCATTCTTCTTGACCATAGTTTAAGGAGTTTTTACGAGTCGGTTTCACGCGTCTTTTATGGCAAAGCAGGGCAATAAACATGATTGATGAGCTGCGTGCACAAAATGTAGCGCTAATAAAAGATGCAACAATCAGCCCTGCTGCAACAGGTCTGACAGTACTGACTGGTGAGACGGGTACCGGCAAGTCTGCTCTGCTTTCTTCAATAAAGTTGCTGATGGGTGAGCGTGCCGATGCGGGAGCAGTACGTGAAGGTTCAGATGCTCTTGTTGTAGAAGCACGTCTTTTTCTTGCCGGAGGCGATCCTGATGGCATGATTGTGCGCCGGCGCGTTGAGGCTGGAGGCCGGGGCCGTGTAGATATCGATGGGCAGATGGCTTCGGTGCGTGAGCTTGCCGAGCAAGTGGGCAGTTCGATTGATTTGTGTGGCCAGCATGAGCATCAACGGCTGATTAGTCAGGCAAGTCACGCTGCAATGCTTGATGGCTGGATTGGAAACACAGCACAAGAAGCTCGGGATGCATATGGTGAGGCCTTAGCATCTGCACGTGCAGCATCGCGCGAGCTTGAGCGCGTGCGTGAAGATGGGCGCAATGCAGCTGAGCGCTTAGATGAAGCGCAGTTTACTCTGAATCGCATTAATGCAGTTGATCCTCACGAGGGTGAATACGAAGAGCTTGAAGAACAGTTGCCGCGCTTTGAGCATGCTGAAGCATTGATGGGTGCCGCTTTGACGGCTCATCGTGTGCTGACGGGCGATAATGCTGCAGAAGATCAGCTTTCTGATGCCATAGCAAATCTGCGTGAAGCTGCGCGCTATGACAAGCAACTCGCCCAGCTCGCAGACACGCTTGAAAGCGCGCTTATCGAAATTGAGGATGTGTCGCGCGAGCTGCGTGATTATCGCGATTCGGTGGACTTTAATCCTGGCGAGCTTGATCAAATGCAAAGTCGCATGGCAAATCTGCGTGGACTCATGCGCAGTTATGGTCCTGGTATACAAGACGTGCTTGAACGTCGCGCGCGTGCGTCACGTATTGTGGCGGCAGCAGCTGATGAGGGAGAAACTTTACGCAGAGCGGAGGCGGCGTTGGCAGCAGCTGAGGCCACCCTTGTCCAAAAGGCAGACACGCTTGATGCCTTGCGCCAGGAAGCAGCGCCTCGCTTTGCTCGAGAAGTGAGCGAGCAGATGGCCTTTTTACAGATGGGCAGTGCCTCAATAGAGTTGGCCGTAGAACGCTTGCCGCGTTCGCAGTGGAGTAGCGAGGGACCTAGCCGAGTGACATTGATGTATCGTCCTGCTGCAGGTCTTAGTGCGCGACCCCTTAGGCGTATTGCCTCGGGTGGTGAGGTAAGCCGCGTAATGCTTGCCATCAAGGTGGTACAAGGTGAGACAGACGCGAGCGATACACTCGTCTTTGATGAGGTGGATGCTGGTGTTGGCGGTACTACCGCTGTAGCGTTGGCGCAGATGCTTGGACGCTTGGGTAAAAGCCATCAGGTAATTGTTGTAACTCACCTCCCACAAGTGGCAGTCCTTGCGACACGTCATTATTTGGTGTCCAAATCCGACGGTTCGCTGCCCGAGACAACCATCGAACACATCACGGGCGAAGCGCGCGTTCATGAAATTGCTCGTATGCTTTCGGGCGATGAAACAGCAGCATCCCTTGCGCATGCCCGCGAAATGCTTGAGGAAGCAGTGTGCTAGCGCAGCGTAGCGATGAGCTGCTGGCTACGCTTGGAAATGTGCTCTGCCAAAAGAGTAGGTTCCACCTTACGAATATGTGCCAGCTGCACGAGCGCTTGATGTAGCGCATCAGACATGCTCTGCGCGACAACTATTGCATCTGTCGCATTGTTTTGAGGGGGAAAATCAGTTTCAAGTAACAGGCGCTCGGCGGGTAACTGGCGTGCATATTCGCGTCCGCGTTTGGATGCGAGCATAAGTTTGCCTATAGAAAAAAGGCAACCTGTGCGTACGGCTCGTGTGAGCTCAGGACTGCTTGCAGAAAACCAGTGCATGATACATATGCAGCTTGCAAGCACTCCAGCATCGTCCAAGATATTCAAAATTGCATCCACGGATTTTATGCCATGCAGCGACAGGATTGATCCGGGCTGGATAGTGTTTGCAATGCGTCTGAGAGCTGCAAGCTGCGCATCTTTGCTCGGGAGGTGCGCCGTTCCAAAGTCAAGCCCTATTTCTCCTACAAGACAGGGCCCTTGGGCAAGCAGATCACAGGTGGTGGCAACTCCAGCTTCGCCTGCGCGTTCAATCCACCAGGGATGCAAACCAACGCCGACGAGCCACTGGTCTCCAGCAAGCTCCGCTGCGACCTCATCATAAACCTCGGGCGTTACCATGCAGCAAAGTCCGCCTGCAACCTGTCGTTTTGCCAGTTCACGTGCTGTGCCCGTAACGTCGCGACAAAAATCTAGGTGACAGTGCATGTCATATAACGCTGGCATATCCGTGAGTTCTGCTTGACCACGTGTATCCATATGCTCTCTTTCACCCTTAGGCTGCATATAATTAAATCTAGCACGTAACTTAAACCTGTTTTGCTTTGAAAAAAAGAGGAGTACGGGAGTAGTTTATCTAAGAAATAGTTAAGTGAAAATGTGGATATGTATTACCCTCAAGATACTTTTCTTACAAGCGGATTTAGATTTACTTTGAATATTTTTTAGTTATTTATTAGGAGGTTATTGTGCAATTTTCTAAACGCGATTCGAAGCAAATGAAAATTCGCATGCCGTCCTTGTTATTTATTGTGTTTACCGTTTGTATTTTTATATTTTTCCAGAGCGGATGCGCTGTACATAATGCAGCGCAGAAAGATGACTTAGGTTCAGGTTCGAGCGGTGGAAATAATCATAGATATGAAAGCCAAGCCCTATCGATAAAACAAATGCCAGATTTCAGACTAACAGGAAGCGATACATATTACTCCCACTTGAAAAAAGGTGAAGAGAATCTCCTGTTCTTTTGGGCATCATGGTGTTCATATTGTGAAAACCTTGTCAAATCAAAACGATGGGTTAGTAATCAAAAAATTATTGAGAAGAATCTTTTCAGCATTTCAGAAGATGAGTCTTTAGAGTCATTACAAAAAGCTAAACCCAAATTCCCGACTCACCTTGACTTGGAAGGGGATTGCTTCAATAAAATTGGTCTGGAATATATACCCGCTCTTATTGTTCTTGATGATAAGGGAAATCTGCTTGCTTCTGCGCAAGGAGAGGAGGATTGTGGTCATCTACTAGACGAATATGTGAAGAATAACCAATAGGAAGCTCCTACGGGGATTTATTCAGCCACAGCAAGTGCTGCATACACCCTATGGGTATGCTCCAAGATGTAAGGATTAAAGCCATGGGTACAAAGATTACAAGCGAAAAGAGACCTTTTTTCTCTGGGACTACATTCATTGTTGTAGCAAGCATTATTCTCTTCGTAGTAGGACTATTGGTATGGAGAGGCATTGTGAGTTCAAATATGTTTGGACTCGTTGCGGGAGTATTGTTTGTTGTTTCTGTTTTTGAGGATGCATGGGCAAAGAGCGCTACCGGGGATTCTAGTTCAGCAAAGCTCTTGTTCGCGTTAGGAATATTAATTCTACTTGCTGATATTTTTATCTACCTGATGTTTTCCGGTAAGTAGTTTTTGTGTCACACAGAAGATGCTTCAGATCTAAGATTACTTATGAGACCCACATCTCAACTATAGATGTGGGTCTCTTGTGTGGCGTTGGAACATTCGCACGCTCTGCTTGATTACCTGTATCTATGCTGCCTACTTACCCGCACCTGCGCCGCCGATTCCAGCATCAGGTCCGCCCTTGATGCCAGCAATACGACAAATCACCCGTCCTGCAATCATCTGACCCATGATAGGTGGCATAAAGGAAGCTGTGCCTAGTGGTCCTCGCTCACCTGTCGCTGTACCTTGTACACGGTTGAGCGGTAGCTCGGTGGAGAAGAGTACTTCAAGTTTTTTCACTCCGCGCTTTCGACAGAGCTTGCGGAGGTCTTTGCACAGAGGGCAGGTGTGTGTTTTGCTAATATCAGCAAATTTCAGCAGTTCAGGGCGGACTTTATGGGCAGCACCCGCCGAAGCTACTAAAGGAAAACTGCGCCCTTTACGTTCGAGTTCCTGTGCAAAGCGCGCCAGTTCAAGTTTTTGCGAAATGGTATCAATTGCATCAATCACATAATCAAGCTTGCCGAGATAGGGTGCAAAAAGTTCAGCTAAATTGTCTCGCGTGACAAAAAGATGGTGCGTCTCAATGACACAGTCAGGATTGATATCTGCCACCATTCGGCGCATAGCATCGGTTTTTGCCATGCCGATTGTGGAATGAAACGCAAGTGCTTGACGGTTGATATTGCTGGGTTCAACGACATCGCGGTCTACCAAAATAAGATGGCCAATTCCTCCGCGTGCAAGCGCTTCCACACAGCTTGAGCCCACGCCGCCGAGTCCTATGACCATGACGCAGGCACCGCTAAGTTTTGCGAGGCCTTCTGCACCAAAGACAGGCAGCAGACGGTCTTGTGCTGAACTATTATTTTGTGAGCTAAGAAGCTTGCTGGTGGGTATGGCGGTCATGTATATCCTCGATACGCTATTTGGACAGGTGCAGGCCGTCTACCATTTAATAGGAAATACCAACCTGCTATCTATAAATATATATACTTTAGCGGGATACTCAGTATCAAACGGATAGATTTTGCTGTCATAAAAATACGAGAAGCAACCACGATCTTTGTAGGGAGGTAGTAATCCAGCAATGAATCTTGATCAAGCGCGAGAGGATTTTTTGGGTTATCTCACTATCGAGCGCGGCAGTTCGTCTAATACGACCGACTCCTACGCCCGCGACCTACAGCGTTATGTTGACTATCTTGCCAAGCAAAACATCACAGCTCCGGATGCTGTTAAACGTGCAGATGTAACGACCTATATTGCGACGCTTTCAGATGAAGGCTATGCGGCACGTTCTATCGATCGAGCGGTATCGGCCATCCGTAGCTTTCACCGCTTTATGGTGGCTGATCAGATTTGTGAAACTTTGCCGACAGCAGATCTACCTGCGCCTAAGTCCCCGCTTCACCTCCCCGATGTGGTGTCGCGCGCGCGCATGGCGCATCTTTTGGATGAGCAAAACTTTGAGGTAACACCACGCCCGGGCGAGAAGGAAGAGTCGTTGCGTTTCCGCAAACGAGTTGCCTGCGGTCTGCGTGACAAAGCAATGATTGAGCTGTTGTATGGCTGTGGTTTGCGTGTATCCGAGCTCTGCGGACTTAATCGGCGGACCGTCTTTCTCGAAGAGGAGCTGCTGCGCGTCTTTGGCAAGGGTTCAAAGGAACGCGTTGTACCCATTATGGGAGCAGCTGCACGTGCGCTTGTGCGCTATTTGCAGGACGGACGTCCCGTGCTGGAAGGTAGTCGTAGTGGAGATGCCCTTTTTCTTTCTACAAGAGGAACACGCATTACGCGCCAGGCGGTGTTTTCGATAGTAGCGCAGGCGGGGGAGCGCGCAGGCATTCCAACTCCCGAAGGTGCTGATGGCAAGCGGCATGGTTTACATCCGCATACCTTGCGTCACAGCTTTGCAACGCATTTGTTGGAAGGCGGTGCAGACTTGCGCGTTGTGCAGGAGTTATTAGGACATGCGTCGGTTTCGACGACGCAGCTGTATACCCATGTCGATCGTACTCACCTGCGTGAAGTGTATCTTGAGGCTCATCCTCGAGCGCACGTTCGCTAGTTTTAGAGCGGTAGGTTTGATGGTGTGAAGTTCGTGTCCGGGCACTAAATGTGAGAACGATTACCGGTTCACCATCAAATCTCCACATTAAGAAAAATAAATTTTGTATTGAATTTCTTGTGGTTATTAGAATCCCTTTCCACTACATATAGTGGTTTAAAAAAATGAAAGTATTTTCTTTTTAAGAAAGTGCAGGATGTGACCGACGCTCATTCTCAATTTCTTGACGACATTTTTGCCGTTCGGCGTCCTTTTTTAGCTTTCGGCATAAAAATGTCGAATTGTGTCAAAAAGTGTCGGATATTCCCTCTATAGTATTGCCACGGCCCTTTTTGGGACGAGTGTTTGTTGTTGAGAAGAATGGCGTCGAGTTAGAAGGGAGGCTCAGATGTATCTCACTGGTTCCAAGCGTGCAAACCTTGATTCCAAGTGCCGTCTGACTCTCCAGGCTGACTATCGTCGCGATTTTCCTGATGGCAAAATCAAACTCGTTCCCGTTCAGGGCGCATTGTACGGATTCACTCCTGAGGGCTATGTCAACTGGGTTACCGGTGTCTGCCCCAATGCGAGCGATCCCAAAAGCGCTGACGCCCGTCGTGCCCGTGCGCTCAATTCCCATGCTGTTGAGGTTGACATTGATGCTGCTGGCCGCATTAGCGTGGGTAAGTCGAGCGAGCAGGACCGCGAGCGCCTTGGTCTAAAGCGCGAGGTTGTAATTGCTGGTAACGGCGATCACTTCGAGATTTGGGATGCAACACGTTGGGATCAGTTGCAGGCGGATGCAGAGGACGAGGAATTTGAAGCATATCTCTTTGGCTAATCCAAGGTGTTATGTTTTGCCGTTGAGGGAGTGAAGGTTTTGACAGAAGAATATCGACACGTACCCGTGATGCTAAACGAAGTCCTCGCTGTGCTTGACCCCAAAGCAGGGGATGTGGTTTGTGATTGTACGCTTGGGGGAGCAGGGCATAGCGTTAAGCTTGCCGAGCGTATTGCACCTGATGGACTTTCAATTGGCATCGATCAGGATGATGCAGCACTTGCTGCAGCAACTGAGCGCTTTGATACTGAGGTGCCAGGTGCTGAGCATATCTTTCTCAAGGGTAACTTTGACGAGATGGATAGTTTGCTGCTTAAAGCTGGAGTTCCCGGAGTAGATTGTTTCCTTTTTGACTTGGGAGTTTCTTCTCCGCAACTTGATGTTCCCGAGCGTGGCTTTAGCTACCACGAGGACGCACCACTTGATATGCGCATGGATCCGGAAAACAATCCAAAAAACGCAGCAGAGGTCATCAACACTACAAACGAATCCGACCTCGCCCGGATCCTCCGCGTATATGGGGACGAACGCTTTGCCAAACGCATTGCTCACGAGATTTGCAGACGGAGACAGCAGACACCCATTGAGACGACGCTTCAGCTGGTAGATGTTATCAAGTCAGCAATTCCCGCAGCAGCGCGCCGCAGTGGCGGACATCCTGCGCGTAAGACCTTCCAAGCACTACGCATCGAGGTGAATCATGAACTGGATGCACTCGAACAGGGCCTGCGCGCGGCAGTTCGTTGGGCTAATCCTGGTGGCCGCATTTGTGTGATTTCATATCACTCACTTGAGGACCGTATTGTCAAGCACGTGTTTGCTGAGTACTCACACGATAACACCCCGCCTGACATTCCAATTTCGACTTACGTGCCGATACTCAAAGTCACGACCCGCAAGCCCCTCATTGCTACTGATGAGGAGGTTGCCCAGAACGCGCGAGCAAGAAGCGCGCTTCTTAGAGCCGCTCTCAAGCTCGACGAGAAGGGCACGAAATAGCAATTCCGACCCTCGGGTCGTCTTGCAAAGTGTTATTTGCACTACCGCAGCATATATGGAGCACGACGCAACAGTACGACGCAAAACGAAGTTTAAACGCACCACCAACGCAGCACCAATGAAGTACTACCGCAACACAAACGAGGGAGAGCTAAAGCTCTCAGATAGGAAGCAGAACAATGATTTATGAGGGGGCCGAGGCACTTCGTCTCGAAGGCGCACAAGCACGTAGTGCGCGTCCCTACAGCTCTCCAGTTGCTGCCCCCTCCTTCGAGGTTTACGAAGGTGGTGGTCTCGACGCTCGTGCCCGTCAGGGAGTCGATTCTACCTTCATCTCTCGTGTGCGTATGGTTGCCCTTGTAGTGTTTGCCGTTGTTATCGTTGGAGCATTTCGCGTTGCTCTATCGGTGGCAACAGTACATGAACTTCAGGCTAGTTCAGGCTTGCGGAGTAAGGTTGAGAGTTTGCAAAACATAAACGCTGAACTTGAGATTGAACGTTCAGTAGAGTCTTCTTCCCAACGTATTATTGCGATTGCAACTCAGAATTACGGCATGGTATACGCCAGTGATGTGGATACCATCAAGCTTGATCACAAGAGCGCAGATACAAGTAGTGCAGTCTCTGAAGCCTCGAGCAAAGTCGAGTCTTAAGATGACCCGCACAAGGGGTCGAGGCTTCGGGGATGTACCCGGAGCCTCTTATGATGAAGCTCGCCGCCATCGTGAAGAAATGCGCCGCCAGCACTATGGATCGCAAGGTCAGGGTGCGACTGATTATGGCTTTGCCATTATCTTTCGCTGGTTTTTAGCAGTGGCCATTGTTGTTGCGGCGCGTCTACTTATTTTGCAAGTGATTGATGCTCCCAAGCTTGCAGCCACAGGCAAAGCGCAGCGTACCAATGTCATTGCGTTACATGCCAAGCGCGGCACTGTCTATGATCGCAATGGTAATGTGCTTGCGGTGAGTGAAGACTGCAAAACTATCTACGCTAACCCTAAAGAAATATCTGATGTACGCAAAGCAGCTCGTGTTCTCGCAAAGGTGTTTGGTGGCATGTCGTCGGACTATATTCCCAAACTGCGCCAAGATGCGAGTTTTGTTTATGTGCATCGTCAGGTTGATACCAAGCTTGCAAAACAGCTTCAGAGTGAACTTGAAAAAAACAAGATCACCGGTATTTACTTTCTCGATGACACCAAAAGAGTTTATCCCTACAAAGGGGTGGCGGGACAGGTGCTTGGTGTTGTCGGTGTAGATGGGGAAGGTCTTTCAGGCCTTGAACTTTACTATGAAGACATTCTGCACGGCAGCGATGGCGAGATGATTATGGAACGCGGCCTGCATGGCGAGCCCATTGCGGGTGCCACTGCCGAGATTACACCTGCCAAAAACGGTGCCGACATCATGCTTAGTCTTGATATCAATATTCAGCGAGTTGCCGAAGAACAAATTAGCGAGGCAGTAAAGACTTATACCGCAGACTCTGGCTCGGTCATGGTGACGGATCCGACAACGGGGGAAATACTTGCTGCGTGCTCGACGCCCCTTCTAGATTTGACGGACCTTTCCGAAGCAGAATCTGCCGCCTATACCTTGCGTCCCGTCACGAGCTCATATGAGCCGGGTTCGATTTTTAAAGTTCTTACCGCTGCTATTGGCATTGATAATAAGTTAATGGAAGACACCAGTACTTGGACGGTACCTGCTGAGGTCAAAGTAGGCGATAATTATGTCACCGATGTCGATAGCCGTGACTACACCATGACAATGAGTCTTCGCGAGATAATGCGTCGCTCATCCAATACGGGTATGGCTCTCATAGGTCAGCAAGTTATCGGTCCCAAGCGCTTCTCGCAAGGTGTTGATGATTTCCATATTGGTCATAAAACTGGTATTGACTATCCTGGTGAAACCGAAGGCATTGTTAAAACCATGAAGCAATACGATGGCTCTACTTTAGGCAATATGGCCTTTGGCCAAGGTCTTGCCATTCCGATGGTGCAAATGGTGGAAGCGGTGGGCTCTGTTGCCAACGGCGGTACACTCTATACTCCTCATTTTCTCAAGACTAAAGATGGCAAAGAGGTGGAGTGGAAGAGTCGTGGCAAATCTATCTCATCCAAGACCTGTGCCATGGTGAGCGATATTATGCGTACCGTTGTCGATGAAGGTACGGCAATGAATGGTGATGTTGAGGGTTATGATGTTGCAGCAAAAACGGGTACAGGTCAGCAGGTAACCGAAGACGGATCTGGCTACAAGCCTGATAGCTTTGTGTCTTCTCTTATCGGTTTTGCCAATGCGAGCGACCCTCGAGTTTTGGTCTATGTAGGTCTGAACGGAACGGGATATCATGGCTCTGCAGCAGGACCTGCTTTCTCGGCTATCATGAGTGAAGCACTTTCTGACATGGGAGTCAGACCAGCGAGTGATACGTAGCACAAGGAGTGCCGATGCTAGATTTACCTGTTGCAGATATTGCGGCTGCAACTGCTGCAACTATAGTGTGTGGAGATACGGACAAGCAGGTCACAACAGTAGAAACCGATTCGCGCCGCGTAGCGGCGGGGACGCTTTTTGTTTGCTTTCCGGGTGAGCGTGTCGATGGCAATGATTTTGCTGCGTCTGCCGTGAAAGCAGGAGCCGCTGCTATTGCTTTGACCCGTGAGCCGAGCTGTGAGCTTGTGTCTGCAGCTCAGAGGAGCTCCTGTGCTCTACTGCGTGTTGCAGATGATGATCCTACTGAATTTATGCTACGTCTAGCTGAGGCATGGCGCCTTCGCAACCCCCAATGGGCGGTCGTAGGCGTAACAGGCTCGGTAGGTAAAACTACTACCAAAGACTTACTTGCAGCTGGTCTTGGTGCTTGTTGGAAGACGCATGCTACTGCAGGTAACTTTAATAATCTGATTGGCCTGCCTCTCACCTTGCTTTCAGCTGATCCTAGCGATGAAGTTGTGATCTGTGAGATGGGCATGAATCACAAAGGTGAGCTTTCGCGTCTTACCAAAGCAGCGCGTCCAAGCGTTGCATTGATTACCAATGTTGGTACGAGTCACATTGGCCTGTTGGGTAGCCGCGAAAATATTGCGCGCGCCAAAGCTGAAATTATCGAAGGCCTTCAGCTCAGCGCAGTGCCGCAGCAGCTGTCAATTGGTGAGGTTCACTCTTGCTTGGTTATGACCAGTGACAATGATTTTGCTCCTTTCATCGAAAAAGAGTTTTGTCGTCCGGCAGCAGTTGAGACGAGTTATGTTGGCGAAGGCGAGAAGACCAGCTTGAGCTGTGGCTCCATTGCCCTTGATGAGCTCGGGCGTCCTGAGTTTGATGTGAGCTTTTCTGATGGCACTATGCGCCACAGCAAGTTAGAACTTCCTGGCGCTGCGGTTGTTTCTGATTATCTACTTGCCTTGGCCATTGCCGAGCGCTTAGGTGCCAAAAGAGATATGGTCTGCTCTGCCATGGAGCATATGCCTGCCTCCCATATGCGTCTTGAGGTGGTTGGCGGTGGCGAGCAGCCCCGTCTTATTGATGACTCTTACAATGCGAGTCCAACATCAATGGCAGCCGCCCTCGATGTGCTTGCATCTCTTCCTTGCACAGGCAGGCGTATCGCAGTATTAGGTGAGATGGGGGAGATGGGCGACGAATCTGCCCGTCTTCATGAATACGTGGGCTGTTATGCAGCGGCAAAAAAACCTGACCTGATTGTGTGGGTTGGTACAAAAGATGCGGCCCTTATGCGCGAAGCGGCTCTCGTTATGGGGTTTTCTGATGACCATATGGAGTCTTTTGCTGATGCAGCATCCGCGCTTGCTACTATCAAGCCTATCCTTAATGCCAAAGACCTTGTCTTGGTGAAAGCCTCGCGTTCGGCAGGCCTTGATGCGTTTGTGAAAGGAGTACTTGCCTAATGTTTGGCAGTCCTGCATATCCTAGCTATCGAATCTTTTTAGCGACTGCTATTGCTGCAGCAGTTTCTATAGTGCTCATGCCGTTCTTTATCAAGCTGATGCATCACGAACAACTAGGACAGCAAATTCGTGCTGACGGTCCGGGCACCCATCTTGTCAAGCAGGGTACTCCAACGATGGGCGGTATTATTATTTTGCTTGCTGCCTTAGTTGCGACAGCTATCCAGGCACAGTGGACGCCTGGTCTTAGGCTTGCGGTAATTGCAACGTTGCTTACAGGCTCTTTGGGCCTGCTTGATGATATTGAGTCTGTGGCTCATAAACGCTCCCTCGGTTTGACTCCGGGTCAAAAGATGCTGGGGTTAGCGCTGATTTCGCTAAGTTTTTGTACCATTGCGACGAATTTTTGTTATGTGCGTCCTACCGTGGAATTTCCGGGTGGTTTTACCGTTGATTTAGGGGTAGTGACGTCTCATTTTTTGATTTTCGGGAAATGGATTCATTTCCCTTGGCTCTACCTTATCTTTGTATTTTTGCTTATGGCTGGTCTATCCAATGCGGTTAACCTTACCGATGGGCTGGATGGTCTGGCTGGCGGCTGTTCGATGGTTGTCTTTTTGATTATGGCGATGGTTGCTTTTTCATATAACGAAGCAAATCTGGCCGTCTTTGCGGGGTCTCTTGCTGGCGCTATCGTTGGTTTTCTTTGGTATAACTGTTATCCTGCTCAGATTTTTATGGGTGATACCGGTTCTTTAGGTCTCGGCGCTGCTTTTGCAGCTCTTGCGGTACTTACTAAGACTGAATTGAGCTCGCTGGTCATGGGAGGCCTTTTTATCGTTGAGGCACTTTCAGTCATGATTCAGGTTGCGTCCTTTAAGTTGACGGGAAAGCGTGTCTTTTTGATGGCTCCTCTTCATCACCATTTTGAAAAGAAGGGCTGGTCGGAGACTAAGGTAGTTATTCGTTTTTGGATTGTGTCTGCTGCTTTTGCAGCTCTTGGCTTTGCTCTGTACTTCCAGCTTCGCTAGGGCAGAGTAGAGTCAAAATGAACTTATAAGAGACGCGCTTATAAGCGTCTGCTAATTGCTGGGGAGTCTTGCAAGATGACAGAAAGCCAAACTGTTCTGGGTCATGTGCTCGTCCTTGGAATGGGGATGACTGGCGAGTATGTCGCGCGTTATTGTGCGGCTTTGTTGGGCAGCCGTGTCTTGTCCGTCACACTCTATGGTGGGGCAAGGTCTACTCAAGGTGATACAAGTGAGGCTTTGACGGCGCAAGGTGTTCATTGCGTGTTGGGTTCCGAAGCTGTGGAGGGCAGCTATGATCTCTGCATTGCTTCTCCTGGTATTTCTGAATTCTCACCTTTCTTTGTGGCGGCAAAAAACTGCAGCAAGGAGATAATTTCTGAGCCCGAGTTTGCCTGGCGTGAATCGCCACGTAATTGGATTGCTATTACAGGTACCAATGGCAAGACCACCACAACGAGCTTGACGACTGCGATTTTGCACGAAGGTCAGCGTAAGGCAACGTCGGTTGGCAATATTGGCTTTCTTGCGACCAAAGCACTTACGGGGCGCGCCGACGATGAATGGTTTGTGGCAGAGCTTTCGAGTTTTCAGTTGGCCTGCTGCAAGACGTTGCATCCGCGTGTTGCAATGCTGCTGAATGTGACGCCTGATCATATCGCTTGGCATAAGTCAATCGAAAACTACGCCGCTGCTAAAGAGCGTATTTTTGCCAACCTTGAGGCGGGAGATCTCGCTCTTATCTCTGATTCTGATATGTGGTGCTGTGCTATTGCAGAGCGTCTCCAGGCGCGCAATTTGCGGGTTTGTCTGCTTGATCCTGCACATGATGCAGGTAGTCCCTGTGCTGCTTTTGTGCGAGCAGGGCAGTTGGTGGTACGCCTAGACGGTACGGAGCACCTCTTGGTACATGCCAACGAATTGCAGATAAAAGGTGAACACAACCTTGCTGATGCACTTGCGGCTGCGGCTGCAGCCCTTGAGTTGGGTATTGATGTTGAAGCGGTTAATCGTTGCTTAAAAAGCTTCCATCCGCTTGAGCATCGTATTGAACCCTGTGGTGAACTTAAGGGCATTCACTTTGTGAATGATTCCAAGGCCACCAATGTTGATGCTACCGAAAAAGCGCTGGCAGCGTTTGCGCCGGGCTCGTTGGTGTTGTTACTTGGTGGCCATGACAAGGGCACTGATCTTGATGAGCTGAGCCATCTTGTAGTCAAAACCTGTGCGGGTGTTGTTTGTTTTGGCGAAGCAGGGCCTCGTTTTGCAAAGGCGATCGGTGCGCAGCTGCGCAATAACTCTGCGCTAAGCCTGAGGACTGTGGCACACCTTGCTGATGCTGTGGATGCCGCTTGGGAACTTGCTCATAACGGTCAGTACATCTTGCTCTCTCCTGCCTGCTCTAGTTTTGATGAATTTTCTGGTTTTGAAGAGCGTGGGCGCGCCTTCAAAGACCTTGTAGCCCGTCTCATTGCCGCAGGAGGTCTGCAGCATGAATAGAAGCACCGCGCGTGAGGTGTCTTCGCGCCAAAGAGGAAGAATCGAGCGTGCTATTAGTGGACGTCCCGAGCGTTTTGCACGACCTCTGACGCTGTTTTTGGTAGCATCCTTGGCGCTTTTTCTTTTTGGCTTGGTGATGATTTATTCTGCCTCGTCCATTATGGCGCTCACGAGTAAAAACTTTAATAATGATTCGACTTTTTTTGTTTCACGCCAGCTTAAGTATGCTGCTATTGGACTGGTGATTTTGGTCTTTCTCGCAAAGGTTGATTACCATATTTGGGGTGTTAAGCTGCTGTCAGCACTTTGGGTCATTACCGTAGTACTGTTGCTTATTGTGAAATTCACCTCATCTGGTTCTGATGCCTATGGTGCTACTCGTTGGATTGCAATTGCTGGTTTTAGATTTCAACCGTCCGAGTTTGCAAAAATTGTCATCGTGCTCACAGGGGCCAATCTTGCGCACGCATACTTTGAAGACGACTCTATTTCCTTTAAAAAATTTGTTTGGCTCTCTGTGGTTGGTATTGGTCTACCCTTGGCACTCATCCTTATTCAGCCTGATAAGGGTACAACGATGATTTGTGTAGCAACGCTTTTGGTTATGGCCTATCTAAGCGGTGTACCAGGCAAGTTCCTTGTTATGCTTGCGGGCGCTCTCCTTGTAGCTTTCTTTGCATATTCCATGAAAGATGCTTATTCGCGTCAGCGTATTCTTACGGTCTTGAATCCCTGGTCCGATCCTCTGGATACGGGATATCAGATTATCCAAGGTTTTTATGCCTTTGCGGCTGGCGGTATTTTTGGCGTCGGCATTGGAGCAAGTAGACAAAAATACTCCTATCTTCCCTTTGCTCACAACGACTTTATTTTTGCTGTAGTAGGAGAAGAATGTGGTCTTGTAGGCACCTTGGGTGTGGTTGCAGGGTTTGCGGTCATCTTTTGGGCAGGTATGCGCATATCTCGCAATGCGCCTGACCTTGCTGGCAGGCTTATTGCTGCAGGTAGCGTATCGATGATGGTCATTCAGCTCTTTGTTAATATCTGTGGCGTCTTAGCAATTATGCCCATGACAGGCAAGCCCGTGCCTTTTTTGTCTTACGGTGGATCTTCAATTATTTCAACATTGATGACCGTAGGTGTGGTTAGCTCAGTAGCTCTGCATTCACGCTTAGAAGAGACAGAGTCTGACCGTCGTCGTGAAGATTTCTCGCTTGCCTCTCGTGGTCGCGCAGCTTACAGCTATGAAGATAGTGGCATGGTTGGAGAAGCACGACCGCGTTCGGCTCGTCAGTTAAGTACACCGCTCACACAAAGTACGCCGCTCACGTCCAGCTCTGCTCGTCCACGGTTTCAAGTATACGAAGGTGGAAGTAGTAATTCAGCTACTCAGCCACGCGCTAATCGTACAGATTTGCTAAATCGTGCTCGCATGAGCGAAGATGCCTATGGACGCAGAAGAATAGACTTGGGACCAGATGCGGCAGATCGCCTCCGTCCCAAACGTAACAATTCGACTCGTGAGAGAAGGAGTGATCGACGTGGGAGATAAGCTCAAGATTGCTATTGCTGCGGGCGGTACTGCAGGTCACATCAATCCTGCACTAGCGCTTGCTGATGAACTTGCTTCTCGCGGTCATGAGGTGCTTTTCTTTGGACAATCAACTCGTCTGGAGGCCCAGCTGGTACCAGCTGCAGGTTTTGATTTTGTGCCCATTCGTGTAACGGGTTTTAATCGCAGTCGTCCTTGGACTGCCTTGAGTGCAGTTTGGCATATGCACAAGGCTCAGGGCGCAGTAGGCAAGATTATGGCTGACAAAGGTATGCCTGATGTTGCTGTTGGCTTTGGTGCTTACGTTGAAATGCCCTTGCTGCGTTGGTGCGCATCACGGGGCGTGCCATATGTGCTTCACGAGCAAAATTCTGTGCCAGGGCTCGCCAATAAACTCTGTGCCAAACACGCGTCTTGTCTTTGCTTGTCATTTTCTGCAGCGCGCTCTGCCTTTACGGGTAAAACAGGCGAGCAGACCCAAGTGGTACTGACGGGAAATCCTGTGCGTCGCGCCGTGGTTCAGGCGAGTAGAGCTGCAGGCCGTGCTACGTTTGGTGTCCCTGAGGATGCCACCGTGCTTTTAGTCTTTGGCGGTAGTCTTGGTGCTCGCCATCTCAATCATCGTATTGTCGAGCTTAAAAAACAGCTACTGGCACAGGATAAGCTCTACATCATCCACTCGACAGGTGCTAAGGACTTTGACGAGACACTTGCTGCTTTGGATTTGACAGCAGAGGAGAAGGCTCGCTGGCAACTGTTGCCGTACATAGAAGATATGGGAGGGGCACTAGCAGCTGCCGATCTTGTGGTATCCCGCGCAGGTGCTTCATCTATTGCAGAAATTGCAGCGCTTGCAGTGCCTTCGGTATTAGTCCCTTATCCTTTTGCAACAGAAAATCATCAGGAGACCAACGCGCATTTGTTGGTGGATGCGGGGGCAGCTCGTATGTATACCGACAAAGCTATTGATGAGCAGAGCTTTGCTGATGAGCTCATCGGGTTACTTGCGGATGCCGATGCTCGCGCCCAGATGCGCCACGCTGCCCAAGGCCTTGGCGGTGCCACTGCTGCTGCAGCTTTGGCAGACCAAGTGGTAGCCACCGCTCGTCGTTAAGGTCGTTGGACACACGGATGCATAGATTGACACAGGTCAGATGCACTTCTGACCTTGAGGTATACTCCGAACCCCATGTTCCAAGCTAGTTCAGAAAAAACGAGGCTATTCGCGAGGCAGTCTCGTTGTTTATGAAATAGCTTTCAGTGGCGTATCCTCCATCCATCTGCACAACATAGTCAGCGCACAATGCGATGAGTTCCAGGTCATGGGTAATGATGAGAGTTGTCTTCCCAAGATTGCAAAGCATCTTCAGTGCTTGAGCGGTCTGGCGCATGTGGCGGTAGTCGAATCCACTTGTAGGCTCGTCGAAAATTAGTATCTCCTCATCTGCGGCTAGTGCGCTGGCAATGGCCACGCGCTGTTTCTGGCCACCTGAGAGTGCCATTGGATGTTGCTCCGAAAGGTCTTCCATATCCATGAGTTGAAGCGCCTTGTGTGCCTTTTTCTCGCGCAGATCTTTTGGGATTGCCCCTGGCACACTGATTAACACTTCTTCCAGCACACTGTCAGTGAATAGCTGGTGGTTCACGTCTTGCATGACCATGTAGCAGAAAGACAGCATCTTGCCAATGGGAATTTCTTTTCCGTCTAGGAACACTGTGCCTTTTGCTCGTCTGTTCAACCCGCAAAGCGTTCGTGCCAGCGTGCTCTTGCCGGCACCGTTCCGTCCAACTATGGCTGTGATGTGGCTTTGGGGGAATGCTAAGTCCGGAATATCTATACCGAGTGTGCCTGAGTAATGGAAACAGACATCCTCGAGCCTTATCATGGGGGCTCTACTCGTGCTTCGGGTGGGGAAGGAAACAGAGCCTAGATCTGTCGTCCGAAGACCCATCCCCGCACATTCCCTAGTGGTCATCGCGGCGAATACATCCGCGTCCAGCGACTGGATAATCTCTCCATCGCGGAAGACTAGCACACGATCGGCAAGTCCTTTCAAAAAGAAGAGTCGGTGCTCTGCAATGATGACCGTCTTGCCCTGCTCCTTCCATAGGGCGAGCGTCTTTCGCAGTGCCTTGATGCTCTCCATATCCAAGTTGGACGACGGCTCGTCCAGCACAATTACGTCGCTGCCTGCTACAGCTACGCTACCGCAGGCAATCTTCTGCTTCTCGCCGCCAGACAGTGCGAACATATTCCGTCTCAACAGCGGTTTTAGGTCGAGTAGCTCGGCTGTATTAGCAATGTTATGTTTAATTTGCTTTGGGTCTCGTCCCTGGTTTTCTGCGGCGAAGGCCAATTCACTCGTGGTATCTACATTGAAGAACTGGTTGCGAGGGTTTTGGAAGACGCTGCCCACGCGTTTGGCCGTCTCGTAGAGGGGCTGTGCGGTAACGTTTTTGCCCGCCAGCAGAACCTCGCCTTTCAGATTTCCCTCGAAGTAATGGGGAATGAGCCCGTTGACTAGTCGACAGGCAGTTGTTTTCCCACAGCCCGAGTTGCCAGTGAGGACAACGAACTCACCAGTTTGGATGGACAGGCTCACGTCTTTCAGGGCCGAACGCATCCGAACGCTTCCGTCCGAGTCCGTTACACGATAGGCATAATAGACGTCTTTGAACTCGATCATGTCAAGTCACCACAAACAGAACTAGTACTGCTATGAGCAGTGTCAGCAGGATATAGTCGCGTGCGCGGAAGCCGACCTCGCAGATGTGTGTGCGTCTCACGCTGCCGCCGAGCCCCTTAGTCAATGCTGCCTGCGAGAGCTCGTCGGCGATACGCACGGTACTCATCATGACGGGGACTAGTTCGTACTCTATGCGCTTCACGAAACCTGAATGCATACCGGTAACCTGCCGCATCCGCATAGCATCGGTGATGGCGCTATTCTCTTCGGCGATTGTTGGAAAGAAACGGAACATCACTGATAAGGGAATCGTCACTGTAGACGGTATGCGCATACGTTCCATAGCGGCGATGAACTCGGCAACAGTGGTGCTCTGCATCACACAGTACCCCATCACGATGGGTGCAAGGAATCGTGAGATAAGCCCACCTAATATCATGACAATCATGTTGAGTGCACCGCTGGTTAGTCGGAAGGCTGCACCCTCCATTAATAATGCGAAGACATAGAGCGCTGTGTAAACTGCAGCGAACTGCCAACGTTGGAGTGCCAAGAGCCCGAGCAGCGGCAGGATGCAACAGACTAGACGCAGCCAGAAGTCGATACCGACGATGCTGCCATCAATCATCACGGAACTTACGGTCAGAATGGCGAGCAGTCCAACCCTGGGATCCAGAAGCGAACGCTCGCCAGTGATTTGGAATGTACTTAACTCAGCCTGCATCAGGCCATACCCGCCTTCCTGAAGTGCTTCTTCAGTACTGCTGAGCCCATAAGACCGCCGATAATGCCGCCCACAAAGCACAGCGCGATCAATACGAACAACGCCCAATCTGGTGTGAGGCTAGCAAGGGTGTCTACGTAGGCTTGACCGTAGCTACTGACAAGGCCGGCAAGGTAGTTGTCGCGATAGCTGAAGAACAAGGGTAGCGCCATGCCTATCATCCACAAGGAAAGAATGCCAGAAGAGAGTACACAGGATTTCACACTCTTGTATTGGCCAGCCTTAAGGATCAGGTCGGCGCACAATCCAGCAGCAATTGCGATGAAGAGTACCGGCCAAGGTCGTCCCATCACCAGCTCCAGCAGGCCTAGGATAAGTGCCATGATGGTTACCATGCCAAATTTCTTCGCCCTTGTGAGGAAGAGCATATACGGGATTCCCGCAACGATGGGGCAGATGGCAGGAAGAAGAACCAACAGGATTGGGATATACCCGATGAAGCTGACGACGAAAAACACCATGAAGTAGAGTGAGGTGAACACGCCAATATTGATGAGGTCCTTTACGGCAAGTTTGTTGTTTTCTTCCATGTTTTTCCTCCTATTTGTCCATGAAACTACGCATGGAAGCTCTTTTTTGGACCATGTCCGCGTAGATGCCGCCTTGCGTTATGAGCGTCTCGTGATCCCCGCGCTCGACGATTTGTCCGTCGTTCACCACCAGAATCTGGTCAGCACCAGCGATTGTGTGTAGGCGGTGAGCGATGACCAGCACAGTCTTGTTATTCACGAGCTCAGATATTGCATCCTGGATGCACCTCTCGTTATCCGCGTCTACGCTGGCTGTGGCCTCGTCCAAGACGATGATGGGGGCGTCCTTGAGAATGCAACGCGCAATGGAGATGCGCTGCTGCTCACCGCCAGAAAGTGACATGCCGCCCTCGCCGACCATTGTGTCGAAGCCTTGTGGCAGTGCCATGATAAAGTCGTAGCATCGAGCCTTCTTTGCAGCTGTGTACACTTCTTCTTTTGAGGCGTCCGTGCGACCCATGGCGATGTTGTTATATATCGTGTCTTGGAACAAGTAGACCCGCTGGAATACCATGCTGATATTGTCCATTACCTGGGCAAGCGGTACCTCGCGGATGTTCTTACCGCGAAGTCGTATACTGCCTTCTCGCACGTCCCAGAAGCGGGCGAGAAGGCTGGCGATGGTTGATTTTCCGCCGCCAGAGGGTCCGACGAGTGCCGTCATGGTGTTACGTTGCGCTACAAAACTGATTTTGTGAAGGACATCTTTGTTGTCGTAGGCAAAGCTGACGTCCTCAAACTCGATTTCTGGTGAGCCGTTAGCTGGGATTGCCTTGTTGCCGCTGTCCGAAAGCTCTGGTTCAGCAAATATTGCCTCAATGCGATCTAAGCAGGCGTCCATCACGGTGAGCCGAGCTACCTGCCCGTAAAAGGCTTTGAGCGGCCTGAACAGCTCGAACACAAACAGCAGCATACCGATGAAGAAAGCAAGCGATAGAGATTCTCTTTGGTATAGCAGCCACATGGCGCCGAGCATTGTGGCGCTGCCAATCCCGCAGGTAAGGTTGAGTGCTTTCGCCCAAGGCGCGAAATCGAATTCGAAGCTCAAGTTCTTGTCGCATGATGCTTGGAAGCTTTCCGTTAACTCCTTAGACTTCTCACCCAGCATGTTGTAGGTCTTGATGATGCCCATGCCCTCAGTGAAGTCGATGACAGCCTCGGTGAGCTGCTGACTTGTTTCTTGGCGCTCGTTGGAGTGCATCAGCGTATTCTTCTTCATAGCCTCACCGATGCAAAACACGATGCTGCTGATGAGCAGGCCAAGCAACCCTAGCCGCCAATCGAAGACGAACAGGAACAGGATGAAAATGACAGCGGAAAAGATGTAACTCATCAAGTCGGCCAGTACCATCATCAGGTTCTCTTCGATAAAGTTCATATCAGTGGAAAGAACGGAGCTTATACGTCCGATGTTGCCCTCCGTGAAGAAGCCCATAGGCATCTTCCGTAGGTGTTCACCTAGCTTTAGGCGCATATCCGCGAAAATCTCGAAGCCAGCTGCGGATTGGAGTCGGTCAGCGATGTTCTGGAACATGCACTGCAATGCGATGCAGGTTACGATCGCGATGCCCGCCCAGAGGCAGCTCATGTTCGTGACGGTGTTATTTAAAAAGCCCATGATCAGGAAGAACATAACCACGATGGGCGCTTTGCCCAGAAGTGCCTTCAAGAAAGAGCACACGGCGGCCCCGTAGATCCTCCTGCGCAAGTCCTGCGCAACCTTCAGGATTCTGCTGATGAATGCGATCATGCCCTTACCTCCCATGCGGCGCTCTCCTGCGCAGCCGCCCACAGGCGTCGGTATTCCTCCGAAGCGTCCAGCAGCTCTTCGTGCGTGCCTTGCGCATCTATGGTGCCGCCTTTTAGCACAACTATCTTGTTTGCCCCTGTAATGGTGTGCAACCGGTGGGCGATGACCAACACTGTCTTGCCCTTTATAATCTCGGAGATGGCGGCGTTCATCTTCTCCTCGTTTTCCGGGTCGATGAATGCAGTTGCCTCGTCCAGCACGATGACCGGAGAATCCTTCAGTAATGCCCGCGCGAGAGAGATGCGCTGTCGCTCGCCGCCGGATAACATCTTTCCACCATCGCCTGCGGGCGTGTCGATTCCTTGGGAAAGACGCGCAAGGAACTCATCGCATTGTGCACGGCGGGCAGCTTCTAACACCTCCTCACGGCTGGCCTCAGGTCGGCCAATGAGGATGTTCTCGTACAGACTGGTGTTGAACAGGAACTGCTCCTGAGAAACGTAGGAGATCTGATCGTTCAGTGCCTCGATGCGCATGTCGGTTAGGTCCTGCTCGCCCAGTGTGATGCGTCCGCTGTCAAGGTCGTAGAAGTGTACCAGCAGCTTTGCCAGGGTGGATTTCCCGCTGCCGCTCTCGCCTACAAGTGCTGTCATGGTGCCTTCATTCAGTTCCAGGTTGATGCCATGGATGACCTCGGTATCCTTGTAGGTGAAGTGCACATTCTCGAAACGGATATCGTGGTTTGCGCCCTCAAAGCTGCGCTCGGATTGCTTGAGCGCAGGATGCTCAATGAGCTTCTCCAGCTCGTCGATCTTGTAGTTGAGTTGCGGGAACTTACCGCCGAAGCTCATGGCCTTCAGCAGTGGTGACCCCACTGCAAACGACATGCACACAACTAGGATGAGGTTGGCCAGCGTGCTCCAGCCCTGTAACACAAACCAAGCACCGACGGGAATCGTGAACAGTGCCACACAAGGGATGATGCTGGAATAGAGCGCCATCCAGGGCCAGCAGACCTTGTACCACGCCAGCGTGAAGTCGCGGTAGCTCGTGATGTCGGTCTTAAAGCGCTTATAGCTTTCGCCGTCGCGGTTGAAGATCTTTACGACCTCCATGCCGTTGATGTACTCGATGATGGTGTTGTTCATCTTTGCTGCTGAGCCGTAGTAGGCGTCCATGCGACTCATGCCCGCCTTGTACATCATGCCCATGGCCAGCAGGCCCAACGGCAGGGAGGCGATGCATAGCAGGGCAAGTTTCCAGTCCACGAAGAACATGGCTAAAATCACAATAACTGGTACGAGCAAGTTTCCGATGCCTTCGGGAATGGCGTGCGCAAGCAAGATCTCGATGGTTTCGATGTCATCGGTGAACATC
This sequence comes from Olegusella massiliensis, assembly GCF_900078545.1. GTDB lineage: Bacteria > Actinomycetota > Coriobacteriia > Coriobacteriales > Atopobiaceae > Olegusella > Olegusella massiliensis. The sequence continues at coordinate 83,187 of NZ_FLLS01000002.1, read as the reverse complement.
TTTTTGATGCGTCCGTTGCCTAGTTCACGAATGGTGCCAAGCGGCTGCATCTCCAGCTTTTGCTGCAGGATGGTGCGGATATTCTTCAACGTGTTATAGGCACAGATATGGGAATATTCAAGGCCTTTCACATACAGTACCGCGTTGCCCGCCAGACACACCGCTGTACACGTCACTATTAGCAGCACGTATCCCATTTCCAGCGATTGTCCTGCGATTAGTGGAACAAGGATTTGATACAGGAAGAAGTATGGGACGACGCCCAACACGATGGCGATGCAGACGCACGCCACTGCCTTGTATGTGTAGCCCATGTATCCTTCCATGTATGGTCGGACTTTTTTAAACACTGAATCACCTCTCTTAGTTAGATTTATCTAACTCGATAGCTAAAAAATAAACTCTTCTTTATCAGGCCTTCGGCTCCGAAAAGCCAAGGGCGCGATGCCAATCGATGAATTGGATGGTCAGCTGACAGTGGAGCCGGATTTCCTCGTCGGTGAAATCATGTATGAAAGGTTCGAACATCGTGCTCCAGAATGCGGTTGTCAGCACGTGAAGTTCCCGCGGAGTGATGCCGACTCTGGCAAGGCTGCGATCCGCTGCTGCTTGATAACACTTGTAGGTTTCCGCGCATACTTTTTCGACAAGTTCGTGTTGGAAGTCCTGATAGCGCGTTCCCTCCGAGCACTTGACGAGCAGTGTGAAGCCATCTTTTCGGGCGATCATGAATTCGAACCACCAGTCCATATAGCCTTCGGTTAGCGTCCACATGTCGTAGAGCTGACCATCTGTCATTGTGGAGTAATTGATGCTCTTGGATGCAATGACCGCGTCGATATCGTCCACGGTAGGCTGCACCAGTGCTTGGAAAAGGTCTTCTTTTCCACCGTAACGCTTGTACAACGCTCCCGTTGTGACGCCAGCCTTCGCGCAAATTTTACGCAGAGATGCGTTAAGGAAACCCTTTTCTAGAAATTCTTCTTTTGCACTCTCCTTAATCATTGGATCAATTGCTTTATCGAAGGTTGCCATACTGCTCCTATGTGCAGATTTCAAGGGTGATAACGTTGTTATCACAGTAAGTTAATGCTTGCTAACTTAGATGTCAACCATGATTTTCTTGCGGCATTACGTTGGGACTGTTTGTGCGTTGGACGGCACACAATCTCTTTCGAAATGAAGTCATGACGCGCTGCTGAGTAGGTGACGAGGCAAGATAAGAGGGTCTTTTCATGGCAACTGTTTGCTGTAGGCGACCAAGTACTTCTCTATCCGTTAAAGTATTTAAAAATGTATTTGCAAGAGAAGAGGCTTACATGACTCAAACTACCCAGGCTCCTAAGTTCTCGAGTGCACATTTTATTGGTATCGGTGGCGCAGGCATGAGTGGTATTGCGCTTGTTCTTTTTCAGCGGGGTTGCAAGGTCACAGGTTCTGATCTGAAGAACTCGAGTTACGTGCGTGACCTAGAGCATGCGGGCATTGATGTCCGCATTGGTCATCAAGCAGCAACTATTGACGAGCTCAAGCCCGATGTGGTTGTTATTTCTACCGCAATTCCCGAGACTAACCCCGAGCTTGTTCGTGCGCGTGAGCTGGGTATTACCGTCTGGCGTCGTGCTCAGATGCTTTCTGCGCTGGGAGAGGGTGCAAAGACGATTGCCGTTGCTGGCACCCATGGAAAAACTACAACAAGCTCTCTGGTGGCCACCATGCTTGACCATCTAGGTTGTGACCCTTCTTTCCTCATTGGTGGCATCGTTGAGGAATATGGCACCAATGGTCGCAATGGTTCTGGTGGCTACTTTGTCTGCGAAGCAGATGAGTCTGATGGCTCTTTTCTCTTTCTCAATCCCAATGTGGTTGTTGTAACCAACATTGAGGCCGATCACCTCGATCACTACGGCACGCTGGAGAATATCGAGAAGACCTTTTGTCAGTTCATGGAGCTGGTAGGCGAAGAGGGCACCATTGTTATCTTTGGTGACAATCCCCACTATGTTGAACTTGCCAAGTCTACAGGTTGCAAGGTCGTGACCTATGGTTTTGGTGAAAATGTCGATTATCGCTGTGTGCCTAGTGAGACGCAGCGGGGCCTGCAGAGTTACTTTGATGTGGTCTGCCCTTGTGGTGTGACGGTGCATTCTGGTTTACACGCCAATCCAGGTGAGCACAATATGGCAAATGCAACAGCTGCTCTTGCGGTAGCGGGCGTTTTGAATCTTGACCTTGAAAAGGCAGCTGCAGCTGTAGCCGAGTTCAAGGGTGCCCACCGTCGTTTTACGCATGTCGGTGATGTAGCAGGAATCACTGTGGTTGATGATTATGGACACCATCCCACTGAGATTGAGGCTACCCTTACTGCGGCTTCCAAACTAGGCTTTGAACGCGTAGTCTGCGTTTTTCAACCGCATCGCTACAGCAGAACTCAGGCGCTGGCGAGTGAATTTGGCGCTGCTTTTGATAATGCTGATGTGCTTGTAGTGATGGACGTTTTTTCTGCTGGGGAAATGCCGATTCCTGGCGTTTCGGGTAAAACGGTTGCAAATTCGGTCAAAGACAACGGGCATGTTCAACAGGTGGAATATCAGCCTAATCGTCGTAAGCTTATCTCCCAGCTTGTCCAATTATGCCGTCCAGGTGATTTGGTGATTACTCAGGGTGCGGGCGATGTTACTCAGGTTGGGCCAGCTTTGCTTGATGCTCTACGAGAGCGTGACGCGGAAGGGACAAGCGAGAGCTTGTGAGCGTATTTAATGCCTACATAGCCCTTTCGGGGAAGATACATGCTGAGGTAAAACGGGACGTAGCTCTGTCTCGCTTGACGTCTGTGCGCATTGGTGGCGCCGCGGCGCTTTATGTTGCTCCGCATGACTATGCAGCACTTTCGCGTACGTTAGAAGTGCTGAGTATGCAGAAACTGCCTTGGGTTATTTTAGGCCGTGGGTCATCAATACTTGCTTCTGATGAGGGTTACCGTGGTTGCGTTATTGTCCTGACAGGGGAGTTTGAAAAGCTCAGTGTAGACGGCCCAACAGGCATGGTAACTGCTGGTGCTGCGACTCGTCTGGCTAAGGCCTGCTCAACTGCTCTTACAGCAGGACTTTCTGGTATGGAGTTTCTCGCAGGTATTCCAGGTAGCGTAGGCGGGGCACTCTTAATGAATGCTGGTACTGAACGTCGCTGGCTGAGTAGTATCGTGCACGATGTAGTAAGCCTTAAACCTGGTGTAGGACTCGTTCGGCGTCCAGCTGCAGAGATTGATTGGGATCGTCGGTGGTGTTCTTTGCCAACAGACGAGATTATCCTCGAAGTTACTTTTTCTTTGCAGCCAGCTCAGGTAGAGGCAATTGCTCAGAAGATGGAAACGCATCTTGGTGAGCGTAGTATTTTGCCTTTAGGTGCTCAGAGTTGTGGGGCGCTTTTTGTAGAACCACGTGCTGCGTCGGTGAATGAATTGGTGAGACGTTGTGGTTTGCGCGGAGCTCGTGAAGGTGGCGCACAATTGCATCCTAGCCAAGCAAATTATGTGGTCAATCGTGGTGGAGCCTGCGCAGCTGATGTGCTTGCCTTGATGAATCGTGTACATAGTGAAGTCTTGGCAAATAGTTCCGTTGATTTACATTCCGAGCTTAAGCTCCTCGGTTTTGAGATATAGGAAAGTTACGTATGGCTCAAGACAACACACCAAAAAAGCCAACTCCCCGTAAGCCCACCCCACGAAGCAAAGCTTCTGTGACTGGGGGTAGCAAGAAGAGCACGCCTAAGCTTTCAGCAGCTACGAGCAGTGCAGGTTCACGTCTACCTAAAATAGGCAAACGTTCTGTTCAAACAGGACGTCTGCAAACCCCTGTACCAGCAGCTTCGGCGACTCCTAAAAAGAAGCAAATCTTTGCTGCGCCATCTCCTGCCGCACGCCGTAGCCAGCGTCAGTCAACAACACCGTCTGATGAGGGTGCGCGGCATACCCCAACCCTCAAGAGCATTGCTATTGCGGTCATTGTATTGGCTACACTCGCTGTTATTGGAGTTATTGCGCTTACTGCTCTTTCATATACAAGCGTCTTTACTATTAACAATGTGGTGGCGACCTCTAGTGAGCATGTCTCGGATAGCAGTATTGTGCGTCTTGCTCAAGTAGAAGAGGGAGCAACGCTGCTCAATTTTGACGCTGACAAAATTGAGGAAAACATCAAGCGTAATCCCTGGGTTGCTGAGGTACATCTATCACGTGTCTTTCCTTCAACCCTCAAAATTACGGTGACCGAGCATAAGGTAAGGGCTTTAGTCATTATGAATGGCAGTGAGGTTGTGTGGTGTTTGGGTGATGGCGACGTATGGTTAGAGCCCATCTCGGTCAAAGCCGAAAGCGGTGAAAGTTTCAAAGCCGCTGTACTCAAGAAAGCTCAGAGTATGGGAGCCCTGCTTATTGCAGACTCACCGGCAAAACTCAATCCGCATGCTGGCTCTCAGGCCAAAGCCGAGAGTTTGCAAGCTGCTATCAAGTTTGATGAAGACTTTACCAAAGAGCTTTCGAAACAGATTTTGAGTTATTCTGCACCGTCTGCTGCGAGTGTGAGTTGTACGCTCAAGTCAGGTGTTACCGTTTCTTTGGGTAAGGCAACAGATATTACTGCCAAAGAATCAGTTATTTTGGCTTTGCTCAAAAAGCATCCGGGCAAGATTACCTATATCAACGTTCGCGTAGCAAGTAATCCGTCATATCGCATGATTGAATCAGATAATGTCCAAGAAGGAACGGGCGCTTTAGGTGAAGGCGTCAGTACCGATGATTCTGTCATTGCAGCAAATTCCAGTGGATCAAAGAGTCAGGGTAATACGGGCTCTGATGATGGTAGTAGCGCTGTGTCTGACGAGAGCGAACAAAGCCTTGAAGGCGACAATGAAAACCCTCAAGTAGATTCAAGCTCTCCAGATGAGTCAAACTCTGAAGTCTAAAGTATCTGCCTTGAGACATTTAGCACAGTTCCAGCCAAATAATTAAAAAAACTCACGGTAAGACGGGATAAATAAGCAAATAAGCTGCTTTTTCCTGCAATTTCCACAATTTAAAAAATTTTGCTTGACGTGACTCCGCGCATGTGCAAACATAACGCGCTTTAGAACAAACATCGAGGTCAACTTGAGGTTTAGTGTTTCTCGAATCTTCTAAAGCGCGTTCTGCCGCGTAAGCGGCGATGCACGGAGGCGCGGCAGAAAGAAGTACTACATGGCAAAAAACAGGAATGTACGTAAACGCAACACACATGCAATACAGGCACAGGTGCACCAAAGAGTCGTACAACAAACAACAGGAGGTCCTACCATGACGAACGACGATAACCTCAACAATTACCTTGCAGTCATCAAGGTGGTTGGCGTTGGTGGCGGCGGCACGAACGCTGTCAACCGTATGATTGAAGAGGGAATTCGTGGTGTCGAGTTCGTGGCAATCAACACGGACGCACAGCAGCTTGCTATTTCCGATGCTGACATTAAGGTGCACATTGGATCTGATTTGACCAAGGGTCTGGGTGCTGGCGCTCGTCCTGAGGTTGGTGCTGAGGCTGCTGAGGATTCGCATGATGAGATCAAGGCTGCACTTGCCGGCTCCGATATGGTCTTTATTACGGCTGGCGAGGGTGGCGGCACAGGCACAGGAGCCGCACCCGTTGTTGCCGATATTGCAAAAAATGATCTCGGCGCTTTGACTGTTGGTGTTGTTACGCGCCCCTTTACCTTTGAGGGTCGTAAGCGTTCTGCTAATGCTGTTGATGGTATCGAGCGTCTCTCTGAGAACGTTGATACCCTCATCGTTATCCCCAACGATCGTCTCCTTGATCTTTCTGAGAAAAAGACCACGATGCTCGAGGCCTTCCACATGGCAGATGATGTCCTCTGCCAGGGCACCCAAGGTATTACCGACCTCATTACTGTTCCTGGTTTGATTAACCTCGACTTTGCAGATGTCACTACCATCATGAAGGGTGCTGGCACCGCAATGATGGGTATCGGTACTGCTTCTGGTGACAATCGTGCAGTCGATGCTGCCGAAGAAGCCATTTCTAGCCGCCTGCTTGAGAGCTCTATTGATGGCGCAACTCGTGTTCTGCTTTCCATTGCTGGCAACAAGGACTTGGGCATCCAAGAGATTAACGATGCTGCAGACGTTGTCGCTAAAAATGTTGACCCTGAGGCCAACATCATCTTTGGTACCGTTGTTGACGAGAGTCTTGGCGATCAGGTTCGCGTGACCGTTATCGCTACCGGTTTTGATGGCGGTAATGTCCAAGAGAAGCTGCCCGAGATGAACGTTGACCGTAGGCCTTCTCGCCCCAGCCGTCCTGCTGCTTCTAGCTCTCGCAGCACTCAGACCACCACCCGCACCTCCACTCCTCAGCCGTCGGGCAATGACAAGGCTTTTGACATTCCCGACTTCCTCAGGAATAGCCGCATCTAGTATGCAAGCGCCGACTCTTTCCCGTCACGAGTCGTATGGTGTGACCCTGCTTGGCGATTTTGCTCGTCCTGGCGGGGTCACACTTAGCTTTACGGAACGCACGGGTGGCCGCTCGCAGGCTCCCTTTACTTCTCTCAACTTGGGGGATGCCTGTGGCGATGAGCCAAAGGTGGTAGACGCTAATCGCAAGCTTGCTCTTGAGGCATTGGGCTGTGAAGATTATGCAGACAAACTCATCAATCCTCATCAGGTTCATGGTGACCATTTAGTTGTTTTGAGTGAGCAGAGTAACGAAGCTTGGTCAGCAGCTTTTGACGAAGCGCGAGCTGGTGCTGATGGTGTCATCTGTACCGTCCCCAATGTGCCTGTTTTGCTTTGCTTTGCTGACTGTGTACCTGTCATTCTTGCGTGCTCAGGTGGCTTTGCCGTCGTGCATTCTGGGTGGCGAGGAAGTATTGCGCGTATCTCTCAAAAAGCGGTGTCTCTGCTGTGTGCAGAGACGGGCGTGCATCCCAGCGAAGTCAATGCGTACGTGGGCCCGCATATTGGACAGATGGACTATGAGGTTTCCGCTGATTTGGCACATCGATTTATAGCTGAGTTTGGTGAGGCAGCAGCAGCTGACGGCTGCCATGTAGATTTGGGCTTTGCTGTGCGTGCGGCGTTGCTTGATGGGGGAGTTGCCCCTGAACGCATCGTGAGTGTTGAGGAATCAACGGCGAGTACGACAGATCGTTTCTTTTCGTATCGCGCTGAGCACGGTCACTGTGGTCGCCATGGTGCCCTAGCGTTTATGGCGGCAAAATAGTTTTCGTAGAGGAGGGAAGTGTTATGAATCCGCTTATCGATCAGAGCTACCGTGCATCTGAGGATTACGAAACCTTCCTCGCTGCACGCCGTACTGAAATCTTAGAGCGTATTGAGGCAGCTGCTCAACGCGCTACGAGAGATGTTGCTGAGATTTCTTCTATTGCTGTCTCAAAAACGGTTGATGTACCTCAGCTTGTCTCGGCATATATGGTGGGTTATGAATGCTTTGGCGAAAACCGTCCACAAGAGCTGAGGCGCAAATTGGGATTGCTCGCAGATGTGCCTGGTTTGCCGCGTCAGCGTTTTCACATGATTGGCAACCTGCAAAAAAACAAAATCAATCAGGTGCTTGACTGTGATGTTGAGCTGGTGCATTCAATATCGTCTCTTGAGCTGGCCCGCGCGATTTCTAAGCGTGCACAGGTTCGAGACAAGCAGCTTGCGATTTTGCTTGAAGTGAACGTATCTGGAGAGCAATCCAAGTCTGGGGTGACAATGGTCGAGGCGTTGACTTGCGCCAATGAAATCGCAGCTCTGCCCAAGCTTTCACTTGAAGGCTTGATGACCATGGCACCGGCAGGAAATAGAGATGAGGCGCGGCGGACTTTCTCAGGCTTACGTGAGCTTCGCGATCAGTTGCATAAGGTGACAGGACTGCCTTTAGAGATACTTTCTTGTGGTATGAGCGGTGATTTTGAGATTGCCGTAGAAGAAGGGGCGACCTTGTTGCGATTGGGTCGTGTGGTGTTTAGTCCCGAATTTCATTTGGAATAGCGGGGCAGAGTACGTACGACCGTCTTGTTTAAGACGTGCTATATGAGTGAAATTTGCGGCTTGCCGCGTGGAAGAAGGAGTAGGCGATGGGTTTTCTAGACAACTTGAGGGATAGATTCCAGCAGAACCGTGGTGACGAATATTACGATGATCAGGATTACGATGATGGTTACTACGACGATGAGCCCGAAGAGAATAGCTCTGAGCACGTAGGTTTGCTTGGGAACTCCCGTCGTCCTGAGCCCGAGAGCGTCTCGGTTTATACGCGCTCTGGTCGTCCTGTTGCAGGAGGAGCCCCCGCTCAGACTGCACCAGGCTATGGCGACTATCGCAGCGAAGAGCGTAGCGCCGTGACACCTCGTCCCCGTCGTTCCTACGATGAGGACAGCTATGCTGCTCCTGCTAGCCGTGACTATGGCACGGATGCGAGTGCTGCCACGAGCAATGTGACTCCTGGCGATTTGGGTGGTAGGACTATTGCTCGTCCAAGCTCTAGCGTGCTTCCTCCCTATGTTCTCAAACCTGCAGCGTATGACGATGTTCAGATGGTTGTGCGTCGTGTCCGCACCAACCAGCCTGTTGTGCTGGTTTTCCGCAATACCAACATTGAAGCCGCAAAGCGTATCTTGGACTTCTGCTTTGGTTTGGCCTGCGGTTTGGGTGGTGCCGTTCAGGAACTGGGCGATCGTATTTTTGTTGTCCTGCCTGCTGGTATTGAACTCTCTGATTCTGATATCGAGAAACTTGTCAACGATGGTGACTTGGTGAAGTAGTATGTCTCAGTTCGATTTTTCACTTGGGGTAATAGGCGCTGGCTCTATGGGTGGCGCTATTGTGCATGGCCTGCTGGAAGCGGGGGTGCTACCTGCTGAGCGCATTTGCGTCTGCAACCCTGGTGAAGCAAAGCGCGCAGCGTTTGCCCAGCTTGGCTGCCCTGTATATGCTGATGCCACAGATCTTATGGCAGCTGATACTGATGTAGTTATTCTTGCAGTTAAGCCACAAGTGTTACCCGCCGTTATGGCAGATATTGCTGATAGCGTGGCAGGGCGCGTGTTAGTTTCTATTGTGGCAGGCATTCCTCTTGCTGCGCTAGAAACAGCGCTAGCTGGTGCGCGGGTGTTGCGCGTGATGCCCAATTTGCCCATCCAGGTGCGCTCAGGTGCCTCTGCACTCTGTGCGGGTACGTCTGCGACCTCTACGGACATTGCGCGCGTCTCAGCTATTTTTGAGACGTTGGGTGCCTGTGCACAGATGAGCGAAGCACAACTTGATGTTGAAGGTGCTGTCGTGGGTTGTAGTCCTGCTTTCTTTGCTTTGATGATTGACGCACTTACGCGTGCGGGCGTGCGTGCAGGGCTTCCCGCGACGTCTTGTCGGGAAATGTTGATTTCTACCATGGAAGGTGTCGCTCGCCAGTTGAGCGAAGGGGGAGAGCATCCCCGCGCATACATGGAAAAAGTGACATCTCCTGGTGGTACAACCGCTGAAGGCTTGCGAGCTCTGGAGCCAGCATTGGTTGAAGGCGCGTATGCTGCCGTTGATGCAGCTCTTGCGCGCACACGAGAGTTGGCTAAGTAAGGAGCGCACATGCTTGCAGTTATTTCTTTTTTGATGAAAGTGCTCGATTTTTATGAACTGCTCATCGTTGTATGGGTTATTTTGAGCTGGATTCCTCTGTCAGGTGATGGCCTTATCAGTGACGTAGCAGGGGCGCTCGATAGGATTGTTCGTCCATATGTAGATATCTTTAGGCGTTTTATCCCAGCTTTGGGAGGCTTAGATTTTTCTCCCGTTATTGCGATGGTTATTCTCGAGGTCGCCAAACGCGGCCTTGTGGGTATACTCATATAAGCTTGTGAGCATGAGTTTTGTGCTTGCGGGCAGATGTGGGCTTTGCTTGCTTTGTGCGGTATTCAATCCGAGCATGCCCACGTGTACATGGTACGGTGCGTTCGAGTAAAATTGCTGATAGTTTGCCTTGTAAGGCATGTATAGATGAAAGGGATAGAGATGGCAATCACACCAGCCGACATCGATCAACTGACCTTCTCTCCGTCTAAGAATGGTTATGACACCGAGGAGGTTGACGCATTCCTCGATACGCTTTCCACTGAGATTGACGCAATGTTGCAAAAGATTGCTGATCTCAAGACTCGCCTCAACAATGCTGAGTCCCAGCTAGGCGCATCTCAGGCACAGGTTTCTGAGCTGCAAATTCAGCTCGAGAACGCCAATGTTGCCGCTGCCAATGCGGTTGCAGTTCCTGCACCCGCCCCTGCAGCCAGTGCACTCGCTGCTTCCGAGAGCCAGATTTCCAAGGTTTTGATTGTTGCTCAGCAAAGTGCTGACAAACTGGTTGCTGATGCTCGCGAAAACGCTGAGTCCATTCGCAACGAGGCCGATCAAAAGGCTCGTGAGGTTATTCGTCAGGCACTTGCTGAAAAGCAGGCCGAACTTGATGAGATTGATCGTCTCAAGCAGTCCCGTGAGGACTTCCGCGGCGAGTATAAAAAACTTCTGCAGCACTTCATGGATGATGCGGATTCTGTCTTTCCTGCGCGTGCGCTTCCCGCCAATGCCAAGCCCGCAGCTCCCGCACCCGCTCCTGTAGCCGCTCCTGTTGAAGCTCCTTCCGCCCCCCAAGATGCGGGCGCGACAGTGCTCACCAGCAGCATTGGTGCTGCAACTCCTGTTATGTCTGCTAACGACTTTAATGACCTTGATTAAGTATCGAGTCTCTGTAAACTACTGAGACTTTTAGCTTCATAGGTGCAGTATTTAGACCTCGCTTCGGCGAGGTCTTTTTGTATGACGCTAAAGTCTGTATATAGAGAAGTTATCAAGCCCCTCTATCACAAGCTAATCCGACCAGCAGCGAAGTTCATCAAAAAGAACGTTATCCAACCGACTGCAAAATTTGTGCAGAACCAAATATTTAGACCGGTAGACAAGTTCTTAAAACCAAAATAAAAGTGGAAGAAATCGGATGCGAAGTGGATCGATAAGCCGGGTTCTGTCGTGGACAATCATTTATCTACGAATGCCATTACTGACATCCTCTAGCACGCTACCCGAGCGCAGTGCGGGTCACACTTGAGCGCTCCTATATGCGCTTGCTCCGAAAGGGGCTTGCCAAGCCGTCCAGTTGCCTAGACGCTGGTGGTCTCTTACACCACCGTTTCAGCTTTTCTCTTACTCGCCAAGACGAGCAGTGGGAGTTTTCTTTTCTGCGGCGCTTTCCGTCGGGTTGCCCCGCCTGGCTGTTAGCCAGCTTTCTACCCTTTGGAGCCCAGACTTTCCTCATGACGTAGATACCATAGATAATATCTACGTCCCGCGATTGTCTGATCCACTTCGCGTTAGCGATAATACCACGCTTTGATATTCTGGGCTTTTGCAAGAACAATATATGAAGACTTCATACGTTATGATTACTAGTGACATACAGAGTGTTTTATGAGTTGCTTAGATGGAAAAGAGATTTGAGCTCATGGGTCTCCTTGATAGATTTCGTAAGGTATCTTCTGTAGAAAAGCCCGTCTCTATTGAGGTACAGGCAGTTCCTGGGATGATTTGTGCGCCGTGTTCTGGCAAAGGTGTGGTCATGGCTGATTTGCCCGACCCTGTTTTTGCAAGTGGGGCGATGGGTATCGCGTATGGTATTGAGCCGATAGACGGTGTGCTTTATTGTCCTATTACTGGTGTTGTTACAGCTACGACACCTACTCTCCATGCGCTTGGTTTAGAAACTAACGATGGGGTTGAAGTGCTCCTTCATATTGGTGTGGATACCGTTACCATGAAAGGTGACGGCTTTGTGAGTTTTGTTTCGCAGGGTCAGTCCGTTGTAGCAGGTGAGCCTCTTATGTTCTTTGATCGTTCCAAGGTTATGGCAGCAGGCTTTTCCGACACGGTTATTACGGTGGTCACCAACTCGTATGATTACAAACAGGTCAGCGCTATCGATGCGCGTGATGTGCATGCAGGACAAAAAATTATTGATGTAGAACTTGCTAAGGTGTAGTAATTACCTATGGCCAAGATGTCATATCGCACACTTTCTTTTGGTCAAGAGCTGGATTCAGAGCTTACTGAGAAACGTAGCCGCTTTATTGCCCATCTCACACGGGTGTCACGTGAGGATGAAGCAGATGAGTTTATCGAGAGAGTGCGCGCGCGTCACCACGATGCTCGCCATCATGTGCCAGCGTGGATTTTGGCAGATGGAAAAGAAAGATGCTCAGATGATGGGGAGCCACGTGGTACAAGTGGTATGCCAGTACTTGAGGTGTTGCGAGGATCCGGGCTTGCAGATATTTGCTGTGTAGTTACTCGTTACTTTGGTGGAACACTGCTAGGTCCTGGAGGTTTGGTGCGAGCATACTCTGATGTAACACGCCGCGCCGTAGAGCTTGCGTATCAAAAAAATATGCTCGTTGAGATGACGCTCGTGACTCCCGTTATGTGTGTCATCCCCTATGCTGCTTACGGACGGGTTGAGCGTCTCGTTCAAGATTATGCAGGCAAGATTCATGAGAGTATATTTATGGAAGATGTGCAGCTTACCTGTGTCTTTCATACAGGAGATGAACATGGCTTTGTGGAAGCAATGCGTGAGCTTGCCTCAGGGGATGAACTTTGCACCGTTGGCACGTCTCGCTTTGCCGAGTTCTAAAGGCCCTTTACAACTCTTATGAGTTTATTGGGGATAGGGGATACATGATTGATAAGAATGGGCATACGCCAAAGAGTTCGGATAATAATTAATAAAAAATCCGCAGGTGAAAACTAATTACCTGCGGATTCAAAGATTTTTTAAGGCTACTCTTAGACTTTTGGAGCTACTGCAGCAGCAACAGCCGACCAAGGATCAACATCAGTCGCAGGCGTTTCATCCCACTGACGTAGCGTCTCGGCATCGACAAACTCTCGACGAACCGATACCTCACCACCATACAGACGGAACCACTCAGCAGAAACTACCAAGTATCCGTCCTTACAAGCATCCTTGCCCCAGCTATTTTCGACACGCCATGCTACAGGCTCACCCTGCTCATCCAACTCAACGCCCTGGAAGGTCATAGCATGGGTCAGAGAACTTTCGCGCATGTCATACATCTCTGCGCGCTCCATTGATAAATCCACATCAAAGAGTGCGTCGTAATCCATGGTATCCAGCGCCAAAATACCAGGGAAGTCTTCAATGCCGCGGGGGAACTCCTGCATAACATCACAGGCCATCTCGCAGGGCACGCCCGCCTTGAGTGAAGCAATGGCTGCTTGCTCAAGCGTATGTTGGTCAACGTTGAGCATGCGAAGCTGGCGACCGTCTTGGACGCTATCCATATAGCGAATATGCCAAGCAGTGCCAAAGGGGCGCGTCTTACCTGGAATTGAAACCAGCTCTACGTAGTCCTGAGGATCTATCGGCACATAGCGCTCGGCAAACTCGCGTGGGGTAATAGCGCGGTCGCACAGAACGCAGCGAGGCTTGTCATCATCTTTCTCTTTGCTAGCGGCATCGTCTGCAACTTTTGAGGCATCCTTGCGGTCATCGCCGGTCTGCTCGTACACCTTTGTTTCGTCTACCGTGGCGTTTTTTCCTACAGACTGAACAAAGTCAAAGCGCACGGGAGGCTCACCGAGGCATACCGCAAGCAGACGCCAGACTTCCTCAAGCATTTTTTTCTTCTCGACACGCAATGTCGCCTCGTCAGCACCTTCGGTATGCATCGCACGCAGAATACTTGCATCTCGGTGCAGGAGGCGCTCAAGCTGGGCGTTCATTTGGGTGGAATCCTTAGAGCAAGCAGACTCAGGCATAGCATCCTTAGGAACAATGCCCCACTTGCTCACGAGATTCATTGCGTAAGGATAGTAGCCACCATCGCCTACACCCTCCTCAAGTACAAAGCAGAGCGCACGGTCATCGATAGGTCTATCAATAAGTGCGATGACGTTCTCAAGCATGGTGTTGGACTTCTCAAGCTTGTCATAAAACATGCCAAAGGCTTGAGAAAACTCAAACGTATCAACATCTAGGAGCTTCATCGTGGCAGCACGCAGCACGTTAAACGAGGAAAACATCCAGCAGCGACCAGAGTGGCGTTGATTGGTAACCTCGCCTGTTTTGGGACGGCTGACTGAGAATGTGTCGTGATAGGTACGCAAGGTAGAGGCATTGCGTGCAGCTTTCATAATGTTGTCAGAGGTAACAGCATTGCGAGCGACGCGATTGCCGCGATTGGCCAAAAACTCCTCGCGACGCTCATCAGACCAGCTGGTCTCGATTGCGGATTTGGTCATTCAACACTCCTTTTAGGAATAAATATTTCAAGCAAAAAAAGGCACTGCTTGTCAAAAGATAAGCAGTGCCTCAAGACAGGACTTATTTACTAGTGGCAAAGTGCCAGCGAACCCATGGGATCCCAAGGTGCAAGCACAGTTGCTTCCTCGGTCTCATAGATGGCGCGCTCTTCATCGCTTAGGTACTTCTTGTCCACAACAACCTGGAAGACATACTCGTTAAACCAGTTATCCGAGAGGGTATCAAAGCCATCGCGGCCATGATCTTTGCCCCAACTATTTTCGACCTTCCAAGACTGAGGTTTACCGTTAGTATCTAGGCGAACGCCTTCAAGTACCATTGCGTGAGTCATCAGGGACTCACCGTAATCCAGGCGCTCGGCCTTGGTAAGACCACCTTCCACTGTCATGCCCAGCAGCCCGTCAATATCGAGAGCAGCGGTATCCATGATGCCCTCATTACGCAGATAGGACTGGTTGACATCGCAGCCAAACCATACAGGTAGATCGTCGCGCATCTGAGCGATGGCAAGTTCCTTAAGACGATCGATGGGAAGGTTGAGATAACGCACGCCGCCTGCTTCAATAACATTTCCGAGACGTGACACGGTGAAGGTGTGACCAAAGGGCTTATCAGCAGTAGGAGCAGAAATCAGCGAGACGTAGTTGGAAACCTCCATGCCCACAGCCGCCTTAAAGAACTCCTGCGGAGTGAAATGACCAGAGATGGCCTCGACTAGCTGGTCGTCTTTGTCGCGAATACGGGCTTCAAAGCTCTCGGGAGGTGTACCCAAGCAAATGGCAAGAAAGTGCCACACCTCAGAAATCATCTCGGCACGCATTGCTTCAAGGTCATCTGTGCTTGCGCCAGCAGCGGCAGTTTCACGCAGTCGCTTGGCACAGCTGCGCAGGAAACGAGTCAAATAGCCATCCATGTCGCTCGTATTTTTGGAGCACGCAGTTTCGGGCATGGCCTCCTTGGGGACAACACCATATTTTTCCACCAGTGCGGAGAACATATCCCACTGACCACCATCACCGATAGGATCAGAGAGCAGGTAGGATACGAGGCGACCATCCAAAGGCTCGTTGAGTGTATCGAGGATATTGGCTAAAAACCAGTTGGACTTCTCCAGTTTGTCAAAGAACAGAGGGTATGCCTGAGAAAGCTCAAAAGTCTTGAGATTGTATTTTTTGATAGTGCGGAAGCGCATGGTATTAAGGCTGGCAAACATCCAGCAGCGACCAGAACGCATTTGGTCGCAACGCTCGCCCTGCTTGACCTCAATATCAAAGCCGAGCGCGTTTGCTGCAATACCCTCAGGTACGCGGGCAGCCTCACGCAGACCCATAGAGCTGGTGGCGTTTTTTGCAATCTGAGCCGCGCGGTCAGCAGCGAACTCCTCTCGCGCTTCGTTTAGGGCATCTGTACCAATGGCGCGCACGCTTTCGTTTTCACTTGCCATATGACCTCCAATAGTCAATAACAACTGTTGTGAATACATCCTCAATGAGGATAGCACCAGACACTGACAACGAGTCGGCGGTATACTGGTTCTACCGAAAATGCAACGACTTTTTACGCGCCAGCACCCCGTAATTTTGCTGAGGAAGGAAGTTGAATGCCTCTCGCGACATCAGACATCTCTCTTGAGCTCCCGAGACCTGCTCTGCGTGTAATTGAGGCGCTAGAATCTGCAGGCTTTGAGGCATGGGCGGTTGGTGGCTGGGTGCGAGATGCCTTGCTGGCAAGGACAAGTCATGATGTTGATGTAACTACTTCAGCTAGCTGGCAGGAGTCAAAACAGGTACTTTTGGCTGCGGGAATGGCAGTGCACGAGACGGGTACGGCGCATGGCACTATTACAGCTGTTTGCGATTTTATGCCTATTGAGGTTACAACCTATCGTGTTGAGGGCAGTTACAGCGATCATCGACATCCCGATGAGGTGCGCTTTGTCCGCAATGTTTGTGATGACCTTGGGCGCCGCGATTTTACGATTAATGCCATGGCATATCATCCCACCCGTGGTCTGCTTGACCCCTATGGCGGGCAAGCAGACCTTGAGCGAGGCTTGATACGCGCGGTCGGAGTGGCGAAAGAGCGCTTTGAAGAGGATGCCCTGCGCGTATTGCGTGCGGTGCGTTTTGCGTGTCGTTTTGGCTTTGAGGTGGAAGAAGAGACGCACGCTGCCTTAGTTGCTTGTGCACCTCAGTTAGCACATGTTGCTCAAGAGCGCATAGGACAAGAAATGCGTGGCATCGTGGAGTCAGGTCATGTTGACTGGGCATTGATGCACCAGACCGATGTTATGGTGCAGGCAATTCCTGAGCTTGCAGCGATGGTTGGCTTTGACCAATGCAGTCCCTACCATGCCTTTGACGTGCTAGAGCACACGGCGCGTGTGTGTCGTGCGGTAGAAGAATTCGAAGGGGGAGTGGTTGCCCCAGAGCTACGCTGGGCTGCTTTGCTTCACGATATTGCTAAGCCAGCGACTTTTAGCAAAGATGACACGGGACGTGGACATTTCTTTGGGCATCCCAAGCTTGGTGCTGAGATGGCAGAAAGCATTATGCGTCGCATGGCGTTGCCCAGTGAGCTGGTCAATGCTACGCGCATGTTGGTGCGCATGCATGACCATGTGGTTGTGCCTACGACGCGCTCTATTAGGCGTACGTTGCGCAAGTTTGAACTTGCTTGCCCAGGCCGTGCGGTGGCACTGACTTGGCAGCTGATTGATCTGAAGCGTTCCGATGCAGTGGCAAAGGTACCTCGAGCGGCGAACTATGCCATCGAGCTGGATGTTATTGCGCATGCTTTGCGCCGAGAAGTGGCGGCAGTGCCTCCACTGAAAGTACAACAGCTTGCAATCAGTGGGGCGGATGTCATAGCAGAGATGCAGCTCGAGCCAGGACCAGCGGTGGGCCTTGTACTGGATACCTTACTGGCCGCTGTTATTAATGATGAAATCCCCAATGAGCGCGAGGTTTTGCTTGCCCAGATTCGAGGCTATTAGCACTATTAGCACATGGCGAATGGCACATACCAAATGCCACATAGCGCATAGCACATGGCATATGCCAAATGCCAAATGGTTCACGTGTCGACCTGCGCAACAATAAAACCGCAGGTCAGATTTTCTCCTAGCTCGAGAAACGAACCATCTTCTGAAATACTGTCCTTCAACACAGCATAGGTTTGCATTTGCGTCAAAACAAAAAGGTCAGAGCCGAAACTCTGACCTTGAACATTTGGTAGCCCGTACCAGATTCGAACTGGTGATCTCCGCCTTGAGAGGGCGGCGTCCTAAACCGCTAGACGAACGGGCCATATACTGTGTAGGACGGAAAATGGCTGGGATGGAGAGAGTCGAACTCCCGCTGACGGAACCAGAATCCGTTGTCCTACCACTAGACGACATCCCAATGATTTTCGTCCTTGCGTTAAGCTCATGCTCCTCAACGCGAGAATTCACTTTATAGGAAGGCGCAATGCAATGCAAGCCTCCTTTTCAAAAATCTTTTCGTGGAGGCAAAAAGTTGAGAATTTATGTACATTCATATGCACATTAGGCTCTTTAGCGAGCTTATCGAGCATCCGCATATACATGTTAATCCCTCGAGTATGCATCCCAAAATAGTAACGATTCTATTGCTAGGCTGTTCTCGCAGGTAAAAAAACGCTAAAGTATTAGTAAGGGCTCGTTTATACGAGACCATGTTGTCGATGATTGGGAGATTATGCGCAAGACTAAGATGTTTCAAGGTAAGCGTCATGTCTATGACACTGCTAAGGCTACTGAGGTTGCACACCGTAGCTCTGGCGGCTTTGGTGATCCTGCTGGTTATGAGGAAACCCTCTATCAGACTAAACAGGGTCTCTACTTTGTCGTGGGCGTAGGCGGAGCCGATTCCCCGTATCCTACCGAGGATCTCAAGCCTATTTCCAAGAAGGATGCTGAGGCTTTCGAGGCGTAAGTTCCTCTGTAATTACAATTTAGCAAGGAAAAGGGCGAGGGGTGATAGCTTCTTGCCCTTCTTTTTAGGGTGAGTGGTAATGCCATGTGCTCGCTTAAGTTGGCGCTTTTCACAAAAGTGTATGGCTGTGGGCTTTTTGCAAAAGCACTTCGCAAACGAAGAGATATCGTGCGAAGTGCTTTTTCTGTCCGCTGAGGCTGCTATGCTAAAAAGGCTAGATCTTGATAGATGAAGCAGGGACGAGGAATGTCAATGTCTATTTGTAGCAAGAACACCCGTGTTATGCGACTGTTAGTTGCCTGTGTGCTGAGTCTTTTAATGGTGACCCCAGTCTCTGTCGTATGGGCCTCATCGATGCCACAGCTACCCAAAGACGCAGCAATCTATCTCATAGATGACCAAACAGGTGACGTTATTGCTACGCAGCGTGCAGATGAAAAGATGTATCCTGCAAGTCTTACCAAGATGATGACCGCGCTTGTCGCAATGGATTATGTAGGCGATAAATTAGACGAAGAAGTAAGCGTTGGCGATGAGGTCAAATTAACGCCTGAGGATAGTACAATCATGGGCTGTCATTCTGGTGATGTATACAGTTGGCGTGATTTGATATATGGCATGATGCTTCCCTCAGGAAGCGATGCGGCATTGGTATTGGGCACCCATGTAGGTCGCCTATCAGCAAATGATTCTAAACTTGACCCTAAAGACGCTCTTGCAAAATTCATTGGTTTGATGAATGAAAAAGCCAAGACGATGGGCCTAGCTGGAACTCACTTTAATAATGTACATGGCTTTCATGACAAAAATCATTACAGTTGCGCGCATGACCTCACATCTATTGCACAGGCGGTACTCGCAAATAATTTTTTGAGCGAGGTAGTCTCGACTCAATCCCATGAATGCGTCAATAAAAAGGATGCTAACGTTACGGTTTACAACACCAACTGGCTCGTAGATAAAACAGCGGGCAAGATTGAGAAAAACGCATTGGTAGATGCGGGCGAGACGGGTGTTGATAATCCTTATTACAAAGCAGAATGCCAAGGTATCAAGACGGGCTATACCGAAGAAGCAGGTCGCTGTCTTGCCTTTGCGGGTAAAAACAAAAAGATGTCTTTTGTTGGCGTCGTCTTGCACCTACCTGATAAGCCTACTATTTACAAAACAACAGGCGCCGCCCTTGAGAGCGCACTCAACGAGTATGAACGCCATAGTTGGGGTACAGATGTACTGCCTTATACGGTGACAATCAACAATCCCTCTTTACAGGATTTTCTCAACCACAACATCACACTGAGAGTGCGGCGCAAAGATGCCCCAAAGACGGTAACTATCGATGCCACCCTGAAATATAAAACTAAAATTAACTGGGACAAGAATTGCGTTAAAGAAGGCTCCGAAGATACGTGTGAGTTGCAAACTCCTATCAAGGCAGGCAGTCAGATTGCAACTATGCAGGTATTTTGTGAGGGCAAACTGATAAGTGAAACTCCGTTGTATGTGGATCAGACTATGATGCCCTTTAGCAATGAAGACAAACTTGTGTTGGCTGGTGTGGCTGCGGGAAGTGTTTTGCTTGTTGTGCTCGTTATCTCAGGTATACGCATGATGGTTGGACGCAATAAGCACGATGAAAGCCAAAGTCCAAAAGAAGCAAACGATTTGGCAAAGCAATAGTTGTAATGTGTGCAGTTTTTCCTGTCTGCAGTAAAATATCTGTACTCATGAGTGAGCGGTATAGGGAGTAGGCAACGTGACAAGTACAGCCAATAAGGCACACAAGGGCGTTGCTACTGAGCACAAGCCCAAGCCACGAATGAGCCTTAATACCAATAATGAAAATGAGGCAAAGGCGCGCAAAGGAGCACTTTTTCTTGTTGGAGCTGTGATTGCCTACATTATTTATCTGATAGTTTCTGGGCAGATGAGTAGTTTTATCGAGGCTCTGCGCGAAGTTGATATGCGATGGGTTTGGTTGGCAGCTCTTTGTTATGCCTTTTATTTCTTCTTTGGTGTTATCGCCTATGCGATAGCAGTTGTGCTTGATCACGAATCGCCTGTAGGTATTCGTGATCTCATGAGTGTGGAGGCATCTGGTGTATTTTTTGGCAATCTCACGCCCATGATGGCAGGCGCAGTGCCGTCTCAGATTTTGCGACTTACGCATACGGGACTTGATGCGGGTGAAGCAAGTGCAACGCAGTTTACCCGCTTTATCATGTTTCAGTTGGGTGTGGTACTTTTTGCAGCCATTATGCTGGTTGCAAAGTTTAGCTTTTTTCTTGAGAGTTACGGCGACATCGTTATTCTGAATCTCGTTGTTTTCGGGGTACATTTTCTTGAGTTAGTTGCACTTTTTGTTATTTGCCTTTGCCCCTCTTTTGTTCGCACTATTGGCAACTGGAGCATTAATTTTGCTGAGCGTCACAAGTGGATGCGCAATCCCGAGCATGCACGCGAGTTGGTTAATGTGCAGGTGCAAGAGTTTGCTGATGCATTTCGTCGTGCTGCCCAAGATATGCCTTCTATGCTGTTAACGCTGGTGGTTACGATGGCGCAGTTGGCATCTTTATATGTGATTCCTTGGTTTGTCTTGCGAGCCTTTGGGCATAATGCAGACTTTCTTGCCTGTATGGCAGCGGGGTCGATGGTGCAAATGGTGGCTTCGGCTGTACCTCTGCCGGGAGGTACAGGTGGTGCTGAGGGTGGTTTTGCACTGTTTTATGGACCTCTTTTTGCAGAATCTGCCCCTGCAGGATACTTGGTCTGGCGTATTGTGACCTTTTTTGCACCGACTTTGTTGGCAGCACCCTTGCTTGGCTTGCGTTCTGATTCGGGTGTAAGTATTTACCACCGCTGGATGCGACTTGTGGGACGTGAGTCGGGAACTGCTACCGTTAAGGGTGGTTTTCGCTTCAAAAAGACCTCTCTGTCACATGAGAAAAGTGGCACTGCAAAAAAGCGCGGCAAGATTCCTGGTGTAGCTTCGGTTGACCTCAAGTCTCTCAACAAGAAACACAAGTAGCTGCAAGCGCGCGTTATGTATGCGCGAGCGCAAAAGTGTTTTCTTGCAATCACTTGAGAAGCAGAGGAAAACACCTTTGTATTGAAGCGGGAAATATTAGTCGCAAAGACCACAGATGGCACATCGACTGCGTGCGCTTTGTGCAGATGGTGCAGCAGCGAGGCCGCCTAGTGCAGTTTCGCGTAGGGTCGCAGGCAAAGCTGCACCCACCTGACGCATAGCTTCGACGACTTCATCAAAAGGCAAGGGGTCAAGGGCACCTGATAGCGCTAGCTGAGCAGAGCTAAGCGCAGCGCTCACACCAATAACGTTACGGTCTTGGCAAGGATGTTCAACGAGTCCACGTACAGGATCGCAGACCAAGCCAAGTAGATTGTCGATAGCAGTGGAAGCAGCTGATAGTGCCACTGAAGGAGTTGCTCCCAAAAGTTGAGCAACTGCAGCAGCAGCCATAGCGGCGGCAGAACCCACCTCTGCTTGGCAACCTCCTTCAGCGCCAGCAACAGTGGCATTGCGGGTCATAATGGCTCCAATGCCAGCGGCGCACCACAAAGCTTCCTTAATCTGTTGATCGTTTGCACCAATCGCCTCGCTTACAGCAAGGACGGCGCCAGGAACAATACCCGACGAACCAGCTGTGGGAGCAGCCACAATGACACCCATAGAAGCAGATCGCTCCAGCGTAGCCATCGCATAGGCAGAAGCTCGGGTAAGTGTGCTACCCATCAAAGGTGCAGCAAGCGTATCCGCATTATCAAAGACGGCACGAGCTTGTCCTCCAATGAGCCCACCTAAGGAAGGACGAGGATGGTCAATAGGATCTGTGGTTTGGCCACGCATAGCGACCAGTACACGCTCCATTTGTGCATCCACCGCTTTTACATCGCCTGAACTCTGCTCAATCTCGCGAGCACGAGTTAACGCACCAATTGAGAGTTTTTTATTTTGACAAAGCTTGAGTAGTTCATGGCCATTGTTATAATCAAGCGTCATTTCTGCATCGGCAGAAATAGGCATCGTACCTGGAATTTCAACGACGCAGGCACTGATAACCTTAGGTAGCTTACGCAGTCCCTCAAGCTCTTTTTTGGAGGCAGATTCGTCCAGCTCAATGATGGTATATGCCATACCACCGCGTTCCTTACGAAACGTATTGATGGTAGCGATATTCACGCCTGCAGTAGCAAGCGTACCTGTTAGGGCAGCAAGCACGCCGGGATGGTCATGGTGTGAGATAAATAAGGTAGGATAATCGCCCGATAGCTCTACATTGACACCGTCTACCTGGCTGATACGTATGCGTCCGCCACCCAATGATTCGCCGGTGACCGAGACCGTAGTGTCATCAACACCAGTCATAACGCAAGTCACTGTATTGGGATGGCGACCTGCTCCTTCTTCATCAGAAGCAGGCGAAAAGCTAAAGATAAGTCCCGCGTCGGTTGCTTGTGCAAAAGAATCGCGCACTCGTTCGTCATCGGAAGCAAAGCCCAGCATTCCCGCTACGAGGGCACGGTCAGTACCGTGCCCGCGATAGGTTTTGGCAAAAGAGTTATATAGAGTAAAGTCCACACGTGCCAGATGTTTAGGTCCCAGCGAACGCGCAACCAACGCGATGCGCAAGGCGCCTGCGGTGTGCGAGCTTGAAGGACCTACCATAATGGGCCCTAGAATCTCGAATGCTGAGATGTTCACGATAGTACCTTTCTGTCACACAGGGCAGTGTGCGATAAGATTTAGAACGTTAAACAGTGTGCGACAAAATTTAGAGCGTAAAAGATAGCGCACGATCTAAACGAGCAAGACCAATCTCACGACCCAGAAGCTCGATGGAAGCGCCCAGTGGGGGAGAAACCTGATTTCCGCATTCAGCTACCCGGACCGCACCATAAAACTTGCGTTTATTGACTCCAAGGGTTTCGGGCAGCGGCTCGAGAGCGGCATCAATTTGCTTGGCATGCCACGACTCCTCATCAAGCTTACTGAGTGCCTCATAAGCTGCGCTAACAAAGGAGCGTGCACCTTCCTTGGCAAGGTTTTTTGTCACAGACTTCTCGTCCATCGTGACGTTAGCCCCCTCATAGAGAAAGCGCGCTTTGTCGACAACCTCAGGCATGTGGGTTGTCCGGGGCTTTAGTTGTTCCGAGAGCAAATCAAACCAAGCAGGGCGTGCTGCATACGCACTCTCAGTGTCGCCGCTCTCAAGGCCTGCAGCGACTAGCTGGGGCACCAGCACCTGCCGAGAAAACTCTGAATTGCTCATTGCCTGCAGATACTGCTGCTGAATCCAGTCGAGTTTTTTGGGGTCAAAGGTAGCGGGGTTTTTGCTGACACGGTCTAGGCTGAAACTTTTTGCCAGGACATCGCGGGGGACAATAGTAGTCTCGCCATCAGGTGCCCAGCCAAGCAAAGCAAGATAGTTTACAAAAGCATCGGACAGATAGCCTGCATCGCGATATTCCTCAACAGAAGTTGCGCCATGACGCTTGGAGAGCTTCTTGCCATCAGAGCCTAAAATCATAGAAATATGTGCAAACGTCGGCGTGGGATAGCCCAAAGCCTCGTATACCATGACTTGACGCGGAGTGTTGGAGAGATGGTCATCACCACGGATAACGTGGGTAATACCCATCATCGCATCGTCAACAACAGTGGTGAAGTTGTAGGTGGGGGTGCCGTCAGTACGGATGAGGATAAAATCATCCAGCTCACGCGCATTGAAGCTTACGCGACCATGTACTGCATCGTCAATGACTACATCGCCACGATCCAAAGGCACCTTGATGCGAATGGTATATGGTTCACCTGCGTCGATACGTGCCTTAGCCTCAGCCGGGTCGATATCACGACAGGTGCGCTGATAGCCTTGGAAAGAGTCGTGGCGCTGTTGGGCTGCTTCTCTATCAGCAGCAAGTTTTTCGGCTGTGCAGAAGCAAGGATAAGCCTTGCCCTCTGCTACCAGACGTTCTGCTGCCTTACGGTAGATTTCAATACGATCGGTCTGACGGTAAGGGCCATAAGGACCACCAATACCTTCACCCTCATCCCAGTCCAGTCCTAGCCAACGCATGGCACGCAAAATAATCTGAGTGTTTTCCTCAGTGGAGCGTGTAGGGTCGGTATCGTCGATACGTAGAATAAAAGTGCCTTCATGTGCACGAGCAAAAGCCCAGTTAAAAATTGCCGTACGCGCGCCTCCTACGTGAAGCTTGCCCGTAGGTGAGGGGGCAAAACGCACACGAATTTTGGGTGTGCCATCAGTTTGTATGTTGTTGTCGTGCGAAGCCAAAATGATGCTCCTTTGAACTTATCGGACGCGCGTTGCGTCAATCAATAGTATTAACAAAGCCGAAGCACAGTATAGCTGCTCAGCAAAGCTGTTATGCACTCATCACGAAGTGTCAAAGAAGCAACGGAAATCTTCTTGGATGCTGCGGGTTAAATCTGGCGTGTGAAGGTGTTGTTTGGATTTTATTCGAAATATTAAAAATATTTGAAAAAGAGTCAAAAACTAGTCAAAAAAGGGTAGAGTGCCCTACGGCTGTTGATGAACTGCTCACACAGAGCTCCTACTGACTCTGCCGAGCGCATGTGTAGGGAGATGAATTTGCCTATGAGTACACAAGCCGAACTCAGCTTGTTGGGACCTGCCATTCATGCGCAGGCGCTGACGATGAAAACCGCACGTATGACGGCATACAAAGATATTAATTTGGATTTAGCTGCAGGCCAGGCGCATGCTTTGTTGGCTGAGCACAAGGCTGGTAAACGCGAATTGTTGCTGACCTTGGCAGGCCATATGTTGGCAAGCTCGGGTGAGCTTACGATAGGTGGGCTTAATGCGCGCTCGGTCAGGGGACTTCATACGATAAAGAAACTCTCTGGTTTGGGCTGGTTTTCTCATGTCAACGAGCTCGAAAAAGTACTGAGAGTGCGCACGTGCATTTCAGCTGAATTAGGGCTGATGGGCAAAAAGTCTAACCGAGTAGCCACCGATGCCTATCTTGAGCAGTGGGGACTTTTGGATGTAGCCGAAAAGAACCTCGAAGAGCTTGATCGTATGACCTATGACCTCGTAGGTATTGCGCTGGGTATGGCGGGGAACCCTAAGCTTTTGGTTGTACAAGAAATCGAACGTGACCTCACTGAGCTTCAAACCCTGCAACTCATCGATATCCTTTACGAGATCTCCCACAGTCGCGGTGCGACTGTGGTTTGTGGCATGTGTGATTACGGCCTTGCAAGCAAGTTTGACAGTATCAGCTGTCTGACCGAGGCTGCGCGTGCACAGCGCGATGCAGTACTTGGTCAAGCTGCTCAGACGACTCCTCTGGGGGTGGCATAAATGAAAAACCCATTTCGTGGACTGCGTTTTTCTCTGCTTGATTTTCATAACGCTCGTGCCAACGCAGGTATGAAGGTCGCACTTGCGGCTATCTGCTGCATTCCTTTGATTTATGGTGCGCTTTACCTAGCAGCTTTTTTTGATCCCTATGGCAATATTGACAAAGTGCCAGTTGTGGTGGTCAACCAAGATAAGGGTACGACCACCAAAGACGGTACAACGCTCAATGCTGGTGACGATGTTGTCAAGCAACTCCGTGATGCCCAAGCGCTTGACTTTAGCTATGAGAAAGACGCGGACAAAGCTCAGCAGCAGCTTGAGTCGGGCACGTATTACATGGAACTTATTATCCCTGAGGATTTCTCTGAAAAGGTCGCCTCTGCTCAGTCTGATAAGCCGCAACAGGCAAGTTTTAAGCTCATCGCTAATCAAAGTGCCAATTCAATTGCAACAACAATGGGCACCTCAGCGTTTCGCGTGATTACTTCCAAGGTCAACTATGCTATTGGCCAGGACTACTATGTACAGATTTTTGACACCATTGATGACTCAACAGCTGAAATTAAGGTTGCAGCTGATGGTTCGGCAGCCCTTAGTGATGGTCTTGCGTCGGCTACGGATGGCTCAAAAAAGATTGCTGACAATCTATTGGTAGCAGGTACTGGCGCAGATGAGCTTGCTGCAGGTATTGTGCGTGCAACAGATGGTTCCCAACAGCTCAAAGACGGTCTTTCTACTGCTAAAGATGGCGCCAAATCATTGGATGGAGGTTTGGGGAAGCTCTCAGATGGTGCAAGTAGCGTGCAAGATGGTGCTGACCAGCTTTCTGACGGTATTTCTAGTGTTAAGGACGGCGCAGATACTCTCGCCGACAAACTCAACGAAGCCAAAAAGGGTTCTTCAGCACTTGCAACGGGCGCGGGCCAACTCAATGCTGGTGCATCACAGCTTAAAAAGAGCCTTGATGGTCAAAAAGTAAATATCCAGGCTTTGGATAATGGTGTCAATGAGCTTGTGGGAACCGTTGGGCAAACGGGGCAAAAGCTCAGCGATGCTGCTGCACAATTGGGTTCTGAGAGCTCTTCATCTGGCAGTAGCGCCTACGCTGCAATAAAAGGTGTCGAAAATAGTTTGGCCGACGCACAAAAGGCTAGTCCTGATGGAACGGTAACTTTGACTGCCGCACAATGCCAGCAGCTTATGGGTACGCTTGATGCCGCCGCTTCTGGTGTTTCACAAGCAAGCTCTGGTTTGGCAGAGGCAGCAAGTGGTATTGATGCTGAAAGCTTGGCGCAACTCAAAAATGGTGCTGATGCTCTTGCAACCAATCTTACCGTATCGACTGGTAGCACAGATCCCTCTTCAATGACGCTCTATGATGCGGTCATTAATCTCTCTGCTGGAGCCAATCAGCTTTCCTCGGGTGCCACTCAGCTTGATCAAGGTGTTGGCCAGCTTGCAGATGGGGCAAGTCACCTATCTGGAGGACTTGATTTTGCAAAGACGGGCGCCACTGCACTATCTGCAGGTGCCTCTCAGCTTAAGACGGGCACACAGTCTGCAAAGGACGGTTCAAGCTCATTGCTTGGTGGCATTGATAGGCTTTATACGGGCTCGACAAGTCTCAATGATGGTTTGGGTGATGCACAGAAAGGTTCTGCTTCCCTAGCCGGTGGCATCAAAAAACTCGCAGATGGTGCAACTACGCTTAGCGAAGGCATTGGCTCTGCTCAAGATGGTGCAGATCAGCTGGCAGATGGTTTAAGTGATGGTTGTAAAAAGGCTCAGGAATCTACAGCTCACTCCGATGCTAAGTCCGAGATGATGAGCGAGCCTGTCAACCTTCAGTCTTCCAACTACACGACCGTATCTAACTACGGCTCAGGTTTTGCTCCTTATTTTATTGCGCTGGGTCTTTGGGTA
The DNA here is from genome assembly GCF_900078545.1 of Olegusella massiliensis. Lineage (GTDB taxonomy): Bacteria > Actinomycetota > Coriobacteriia > Coriobacteriales > Atopobiaceae > Olegusella > Olegusella massiliensis. The sequence continues at coordinate 55,557 of NZ_FLLS01000002.1, read as the reverse complement.
GGCGCCTTGATGACAACCTTTATTATCAAGCCGCTCAATCCGCGTTTGCTCGCTTCTGGTGCCAACCCCATTGTGGCCTCTTTGGCAGGCTTGTTACCTGCGCTGATGGTAGGCGTTATCCAAGCGCTGCTTATGGGTTTGGTATTGCAGTTTGGCCTCAAAATTGACTTACTTCATCCTGTAGCGTACTACGCACTTTGTATCTTGACTGCGCTTTGCTTTGCAGCGTGGAACCAAGCACTCGTTGTAGGTTTGGGCTTCCCCGGCAAGTTCTTGTCAGTTGTATTGCTTATGCTACAGCTGACTTCAGCTGCTGGCACCTTTCCGCTTGAGGTTGTGCCGCATTTCTTCAAGATTATCAACCCGTTGCTGCCAATGACTTATTCGGTGCGTGCTCTGCGTGTGGCAACAACAGGTTTGGATATGTCACTGATTACGCCAAATGTCTGGATGCTACTCGCTTTTACGGCACTACCCTTTGTGGTGACTTGCTTGATTGCAGCGCGTAAGCGTCTGGTCACGATGGGAGACTTGCATCCGCTCGTACAGCTCTAAGGCGATGCGCTAGTATTAAGAAAACGCTCGCAATCAATGCATGCGTCAGGTGCCTTATGCACTTGGCGCATACATACCAAATGTGGTGAGAGATATGGCTGCAAAAGAAGCTCAAAATAACAAATCGCTCAACCATGTGGTTGGAGTTGACGCGCCAGGCATCCAAGAACTAGTTGGTCGTGTTGAAGCAGCGCATCAGGCTGTGCGTACAGCAGCTCGCAAGGTTGCTCATAATGCGGTTGAAGCAAAAACAGCAAAGATGCGTGAAGCCAATCGATTGAGCAAGTCCGAGCGCACGCGTGCGCGTATTCTTGCAGCAGCTTCCGACATTATCAGGGAGCGTGGCGGCATTGATTTTCAGATTGGCGAGGTTGCTGAACGTTGCAACATTTCCAAAGGAGCGCTCTATTATTACTTTGCTGATCGCGATGCCATTGTGGAGGAACTCTTTTCACAAGTGGTTGAGGATTTTGTCAGCTCTCTAGAGATTGATGTTGCTCATGCGAGCTCCTCTCACGAAGCCATGCGCGCGATGGTAAGACGGCTGTGTTACTCAGTGCATGATGGTGGAGTTTTTATTGCCGCAATGGCCACAGCACTACTCAAGGATGGCACTTCTATGTTGCCGCGGCTCGAAAATCGCTATACGCGCGTTACACATTTGGTTTCTCATCAACTGATACGCGCGCAACGTGAGGGATTGGTTAACTTTGAAGGCAATCCCGAAGTGGTTGCGGCAAGTATTTGCGGCATGATTTTTTTTGGGGCTTCACGTCAAATTGAAATCGAACCCAATACCAATGTGGACGAGCTGATTGAGCGACTTATTCGCATGGTGGAGTTTGGTATCTCTGCTTCTCATAGCTCTGATGCATAGAGGGAGTTGGGTTCATGGTCTTTGCGGCAGTAGTGGTTGATATCGCAACGCGCGAACTTGATCGTCCCTATGACTACGCTATTCCAGCTGAGCTTGTGTCCCAGGTAAAGATAGGCGTGACAGTTCTGGTGAACTTTTCTGGCAGAATTGCCGTGGGTTATGTAGTGGCGCTGTCTGATACTCCTCCTGCAGATGTGCCGCGTAATAAAATTTTGCCTATCAAGCAGGTTTTAGCAGAAGCAGCTTTTGATGAAGCTGCAGCACGTGTTGCATTTTGGTTGGCGGCTGAATACGCCTGTCCGCTTGCGGTGGCTCTACGGCTTTTTTTGGCACCAGGGCAAAAGTTGCGTGCGCATCGGGTAACACCTGATGCACCTTGGGAGCTTGTGCGTGAAAAAGCGGGGCCTATCGATACCCGCTGGGTTTCTTTGAGCAAAGCGGGGCTTTCTTTTGTTCCTCAAAAAAATGCCTCCCGCCAGCGGGAGTTACTTGCTGCGCTTGCCGCGGGCCCTCAGCGCATGGCAGAGCTTGCGGCGATGGTGCCAGGGGCAAGTGCGGTTGTCAACGCGCTTGCCAAACGCAGTGTCGTGAGTATTGAACTCCGCCGGCACATTCGCGGAAGTGAAGAGACGACGAGCTTATCAAGCGCTCACGCAACACGACCCAACATGCTGACTGTGGGACAAAAAAACGCACTTGAGGCAATTGAGGCGGCACGTCTTGCTGCTTGTGGTGACGTGGTTTTAGTTGATGGTGTGACGGGTTCAGGCAAAACCGAAGTGTATCTTGCGGCTATTGAACAAGCTCGGGCAGCTGGCCAGGGTGCGTTGGTGCTTGTTCCTGAGATCTCTTTGACGGCACAGACTGTCGGGCGTTTTCGCAGTCGCTTTGGCGAAGATGTTGCGGTGCTACATAGCCGTCTTTCAGTGGGAGAGCGTTTTGATCAATGGGATATGCTGCGCCGTGAGCAGGCCCATGTGGTTGTAGGTGCTCGCTCTGCTTTGTTTGCTCCTGTGGCAAATTTGGGTCTTATTGTGATTGATGAGGAACATGAGGGCTCTTACAAGCAAGACTCTATGCCACGCTATCATGCACGTGAGGTGGCGGCGCGCATGGCCAAGGAACGCGCTTGCGCCTTGGTACTGGGTTCTGCGACACCGTCACTTGAAAGTCTTGAGCGTTGCCGTCAAGGCAGCTATGCGGGGGTATCTTGGACGCGTGTTGAGATGCCCGAGAGACCAGGTACTACAGAGTTGCCATCAGTTGAAATTGTGGATATGACTCAGCAGTTTGCTGCAGGTAGACGGACGTTTTTTTCTTTACCACTCACACAGGCATTAGAAGATGTCATACGCCATCGTGAAAAAGCAGTACTGCTCCTTAATCGACGTGGCTTTGCTCATTTTTTGATGTGCCGAGAATGTGGCTGTGTGCCTGAATGTCCGCATTGCTCTACCGCGCTGACGTATCACGAACGCACCCATGAGCTGGTTTGTCATAGCTGTGGGCGCTCGTGGCCACAAAAAAGTTATCCCGATCCCTCCTCACGCTGCCCCAATTGCGGGAGTCACTATATGGGGGCGTATGGAGTAGGTACGCAGCGCGTGGAAGATGAACTACATATTTTGCTCAATGATTTGGGGGAAGCTGGGGATGATGTCGAAATAATTCGTATGGATGCAGATACAACGCGTAGCAAGGGCGCGCACCAAAAGTTACTTGAGCGTTTTGATGATGCAAATTGCGCCATTTTGTTGGGCACGCAAATGATTGCTAAGGGTCTCGATTTTCCCGAGGTTACCTTGGTGGGCGTTATTAACGCTGATACGACACTTAAGCTGCCTGATTTTAGAGCTGCTGAGCGCACCTATGATTTGCTCGAACAGGTGGCGGGTCGTGCGGGGCGCGGTGATAAAGCAGGGCGTGTCATTGTACAGAGTTATTGGGCGGCCCATCCCGCTATTGCATCGGTAGCGTTGCATCGCCGTGAGTTGTTTGTGGACAGTGAGCTTAATCTGCGCGCTGAGGCCTCATATCCGCCTTTTACTCGTCTTTCCAATGTGTTGCTTTGGGGGACATGCGAGCCTCAGGTTAAACGTTGTAGCGCAAAGCTTGCCGAGGCAATACGTGCTGCCATTAAAAACTTTGATGATGCAGATAACTGGGAGGTGCTAGGTCCCGCTGAATGCATCAAAGCGCGCGTTAAGGATCGCTTCCGCCGGCATATCTTAGTTAAATCTCCTCTTCATTCAAAACCTGGTCCCATGCTTTCTGCCTGTGTAAAAGCTGCAAAATTACCGCGAGGCATTATGGTGGCAATTGATGTGGATGCCGCTGACCTCATGTGAGTCTCATGGGTCGATACCTCATGCCGTTTTATGGGTATGATTGTGAGGAAACACTTATGTTGCCTAAGCGCTACTTTTAGGTAGCATTTTTCTAAGGAGTAACTATGAGTGCGGCTCAAGATATTGTCTTTGGTACTGATGAGCGTTTGCATGTTGAGTGTGAGCCGATTAAGACTATTGATGACGATGTGCGGCAATTAGCAAAGCATATGCTTAAGGGTATGTATGCGACTGACGGTGTTGGATTGGCAGCACCACAGGTGGGTCAACTGGTACAGCTGGTTGTTATTGATGTTGACTACGCCGAGCCTGCTGGACGTAAGAACCCTTATGTGCTTATCAATCCTAAAATCATTGTGGCGGACGGTCCTGAACGTACAACAGGGGAGGGCTGCCTATCCTATCCTGGTATTACTTGTGAGGTCACGCGCCCCTCTCATGTTATTGTGCAAGCCCTCAATCTTGATGGTGAGCTCATGCAATATGAGGCTCGTGATAATCTATTGGCAGTGTGTTTGCAGCATGAGATTGACCATATTCACGGTGTGACCATGGTTGACCATCTGCGTCCTTTGGCACGTGCAGCAGCTATGCGCAATTTTGAGGCTGCACTTGCTCGTGGTGCTCAGCCTGGAGATGTTGGGGAGGAAGACTAGCATGTCTTTGAGAGTCGTCTTTATGGGCACTCCCGATTTTGCTGTGCCCTCCCTATCTGCTCTATCAAATGAATTTGATGTAGCGCTTGTGCTAACTATGCCTGATGCGGTGCGTGGGCGAGGCAAGGATCCCATAGCATCTCCTGTTAAAAAGCGTGCGCTTGACCTGGGTATTCGTGTTATCGAAGCAAAACGTATTGGTGCAACTGAGATTGCGCGCATTCGTGAGGCAGTACCCGATGTAATTGCTGTTGCTGCTTATGGTGCGATTTTGCCAGATGAGATCCTGTCGACTGATTTAGCGCGATTTGGTGCGATTAACGTGCATGGGTCGCTGCTACCGCGCTGGCGCGGTGCCGCTCCTATTCAGCGCGCTATCCTCGCTGATGATGATCGTATTGGTATCTCGATTATGCGTATTGCCCATGAACTTGATGCGGGACCTTGGTGCCGACAAGCATCTATCGACCCTCAAGGGCTATCGGCCGTAGAAATTACCCAGCGCTTAGCTGAACTTGGTGCTGCTGAGCTGATAGAGGCCATTCATGAGATGGAGGCAGGTACTGACAGATGGACTGAGCAGGACATTGCTCAGGTCTGTTATGCAAAAAAGATAAGCAAAGCAGAAATGCGCCTGACGCCTGCTGATGATGCATACACCAATTTGTTACGTATTAGAGCGGCTACTGATGCTGCTCCTGCGCGTGCTATGGTATGCGGACGTGGGGTGCGCATCTTGCGTGCGCTTGCTGCGCCTACCGTACATATCGCTGCTGGCGAAGTATTGATTGATGGTGCGAGGCTCTTTTTGGGTTGTGCCGATGGTGCGTTGGAATTATTGTTGGTAAAGCCTGATGGTAAGCGAGAAATGCCCGTCTCAGCTTGGGTAGCTGGCCTTCGCGGGGACCTTGTCTGGGGTGATAGCTAGTGTCTGTCCTCTCGCCTGCACGCATAGTTGCTTTTGAGATGGTGTCCGAGCGCCGTCGGCGGGGGGCACATATGCGCGATTTGTTGCGCACATCTCGAGCGATGAGTGGGCTTGCGCCGCGAGACAGGGCTTTAGCATCTCGTTTGACTTTGGGTGTGACGGCTACAGTCGGCTCACTTGATACCATGATTGACTCCCACTTGCGACATGGAGTGCATATTGAGCCACGTGTGCGGGATGCACTGCGCGTTTCTTGCTATGAGCTCTGTTGGTTGGATACCCCAACAGCAGTGGTTATAAGTCAAGGTGTTGAGTTGGTGCGCCGTGTTGTTCCGCGTGCGGCAGGTCTTGCCAATGCGGTCTTGCATCGTGTGTCCGAGCACGATATTGCAGCTGTCTGTGAAGCTGAGCACCGTATATATGAGGGCAGTTCAGATTTGCTTGCCAAAGATATTGCGATTGCCTGTGGAATGCCCGAGCCGTTGGTATATCAACTGTTGGCTTCATGCGGTGAAGAAGTGTGTCGTGAGTGCGCTTTGGCGCACCTCCAACCAGCACCAGTGTATATTGCAACTAACTTGGCGATGTTGAGCCTCGAAGAAGCTATGCGACGGATGCAACAGGCTCGTCTTGAAGTACAGCCGTTAGCAATTCCGGGCTCTTGGCAGGTGACAAATCCTGCTCGCTTGGCGCCTTCGGGATTGGTGCGCAATGCTCTTGTCTTTCCCGTAGATTTAGCCGCTCAGATGGTTGCCCGAATTGCGGGACCGCTTCCGGGCCAGCATGTGTTGGAAGTGGGTCAGGGCAGAGGTACCAAAACATTGTTACTGCAAATGGCTGCGCTCGAGCAAGGTGGTCTTGCTGAAATAGTGAGTATTGATTCCGAAGATTACAAGGTGCGGCTTGCATCCAGCCGTATGGCCGTAGCGGGAGTTTCTGCTCACACACAAAACCTTTGTTTTGACGCTTCCCAACTCGACTCGCCGCAACTGCCCACTGCACTAAGTGGCGGTTTTGACATGGTCTTTATCGATGCGCCGTGTTCGGGCACAGGCACATTGCGCCGCCATCCAGAAATTGTTTGGGGCCTTTCACGTGCGTCGGTGATGGCTCATAGAGCAGATTCACTGCCCGCCTTACAGCTACGCATGCTTCGCGCTGCATCTCAGCGCGTGCGTCCGGGGGGTAGTTTGGCCTATGCGACCTGCTCTTTGCTCGAGCAGGAGAATACGGGCGTAGTTCGAGCATTTCTCGAGAGCTCCGAAGGTCGTTCATTTGAGCAAGTCTCTGTACTCGAGGCTCCTGCCGTGCGCTCCTTAAGCGATGCGGCATACGGACTTGTGGCATCGTGTGTTACGTCTGAGGGCTACTTTGCCTCGCATCCCCGCATTACTTCCTTTGATGGTCATTTTTGCGCTCTTCTTCGCCGCGTCTAAACCATTTTGTGTCGGCGATTCATACTTTATCGCAGGTTAAGATAGAAAAAATGTCGCTAGGACAGCAAGAAGCAGGCAAGGATGCCTTGGTGGCAGCTAATGCAAGCATTTTCAGAGATAACTTCGTTGGAGATGCCCACATCGGAAAGCAAGGCGAAGCTTTTATGATTGACTTCCCAGCGCAATCCTTCTTCGCTGACAAGGGTATTGGGCGTCAATGCTACTGCAGAAAAAGTCTTACCCACAGCCTCAGCATTAAGTGTCCAGCTGGTCTTTCCGGCAGGGGAGAGCAGACGACACTCCCAAGCAGAGCCTTCATTGTCTTCCACAATATGCGGGCAGGCATTGACGTAGGCTGCTAAGTTGCCCCAAACGCCCAACTGATGGTCCTGCCTGCCACCTGAGATACAGCTGAGCGTCAGGCGCAAATTTGAGTTGCGCCGCGCTGCTTCATGCGTTGCGCTCTTAAGGGCAATGGCAAGATCAGTTGCATATTTTTTTGTGGGATACAGCAAAGAAGTTCGTGCTACCGAGCGGGCCCAATCGCAGGTAGCAGGACTTGCCGTATCGTCGTCTCCACAAAATGCATCGGGTTTAATACCTGCGGCTTTTAGTGTCTCAGCCCCGCGATCGACAGCGACAATCCAGTCAGCATCAGCGGCAAGACGTGTAACAAGATCTGTCGAGCTTGGTACGGGAGAACCTCCTATTACCAAGCAATTCATGGTGCCTGTTGGTGCTGTGGTGAGTGAACGTGCATAGTCAGTTAACAAATCTAAGCTTAATTCGGGGTATCCATGGACAAAAACATCACAGTTGGCGCGCATAAAGTTCTCATCGCGTCCATCATGGTCGTTAAAAAGACATACGGTGGGAAATCCTGCTTTATGAGCAGTGCTCACACCAAATGGCGCATCTTCAAATACCCATGTTTCATCAATAGGTGTATCCAGTACCTCACGAGCAGCAAAATAGATGTCAGGTTGTGTTTTATCGACACCAACATCGCCTGTGTATAGTATGTCCAAGAAATAATCGAGCAAGCCATGATAGGCAAGTGCCTCTTTGACCAAAGACGTTGTGGTAGACGAGGCAACCACCATCGGAATTTTTGCCGCCTTAAGTGTCTTAAGCCATAGGTCAATACCTTCAAATGGCGCAGCTTCAGTCCTGTACGCTACGCGTACTAGTGCGCACACTTCAGCAAGAGCCTCTTCACGACTAGCACACACGCCAAACTCATCATGGAAGAAAAAGCATTCATCTTGAAAATTCATGTATTCATACTTTTCGGCAAGCATGTGAGCATGAGGAATATTATGACTATTCAGCCAATCGGGAAATATCTTGTTCCACATGGGCATAGAGTCAAGAATCGTGCCATCACAATCAAAAATCGCACCCGAAATTTTCATATGGAGCTCTCCTCGTGGTTTGTTGTTGTCTTGTCATATTTTTGTCAGATGATACGTGACGTGGAGAATTTTCCCAAGGTTGGGTAGAGTGTTTTTGAGAAACACATCGTAAAGGTATTTACTCGGAGGAATAATGGCACGCTATGACTACAAATGCAGCTCCTGTGGCAATGTTTTTGAAATTGAGCATTCTATGAGTGCTCATCCTGAGATTTCTTGTCCTAAGTGCGGCTTGCACGCGGAGCGTATGTTCAAAACCTATGGTATTGAGTTCAAAGGTTCTGGTTACTACAACACCGATCAACGTGGTCGTTTAGCTTCGAGCACAGGCAAATAGTTGCTGTGTGCGCTGTAGCAGTAAGACTACAGGTAGAATGAAAGTAGCTTACGTATGTGCCATAGGAATACGTAAGCAGAGCGTATGGGAAAAAAGTTTTTGGAATAAGTAGTCGTAATTACTGTGTACTTTGAGGGTTTCTTGTTCACAATCAACACAATAAGTAGGGGTTTTCCCTTGCATGAGGCACATTGTGTGCTATTTTAATACGGCTATGCAGTTTGCGGGCGCGGAGCCCATACGGGCGCAGGAGCGCCGCCTTGGAGGTAGGAAGTATGTCGAAGGTTTGTGATATCTGCGGCAAGCATGCCGTTGCTGGTCGTTCAATCAGCCACTCTCACCGTACGGTCAATCGTGCGTTTAAGCCCAATATCCAGCGCGTTCATGTCGTCAAGGATGGCCGTCGAGTCCAGATTAATGTCTGCACCCGCTGCCTTAAGAAGGGCAATCTCGTGCGCGCATAGCGTCGGTGGAATTTACTCTGAAGTTTAGGGGCTCCCTCGGGGGCCCCATTTGTGTGTCAGCAGCTTTTGTGCCAAAACTCCGCTAGCATGTATTGGTGCGCTATACTTTCCAAAGAATATTCTGGGTTGAGAGGACATCTCAACCGTATGGAAGGAGAGGTCATGGCAAACGCCACCCCAGGTATCCTCAAGGTTTCCAACGATTGTATTGCAGACCTTGCGGGTTACGCTGCCCTCGAATGCTACGGCGTCGTGGGTATGGCCGACACTGAGTCTCAGACAGGTGTTATTCGCCTGCTTCCAACCTATCGTCTGCGCAAGGGCATCGGTGTGAGCGCCGAGGGTTCTTCGGTTGTTGTTGACCTGCATGTGGTAGTCGAGTCTGGTGTCAATATTGGCCAGGTTTCCTCAAACCTTGTGAGCGCAGTCAAATTCATCTTGAGCCAAATTGCCGAGCTCAATGATGTTGAGGTCAAAGTTCACATTGAGGGCATGCGCGTAAGCTAGGCAGCTTAAACGTTCAACCCCGTGCAAGAGACGTCCGTCCGGCAGATTCGCATTGCGCCTTTGCCCACACAGCCAAGAGGATCAAAGATGATTTCCAAAGTTATCCGCACATGCTTTCCGATTGCGGCTCAGGTCGTTGCCGACAAGGCAGAAGAAATTAATAAACTCAATGTTTTCCCCGTGCCCGATGGTGATACGGGTACCAACATGTCTTTAACCTTGGGTACTGTGGTCAAGGAAGTTGAGTCTCTGCCGAGTTCAGCTACGGTAGATGACATTGCCAAGGCGATTACTCATGGCTCCCTGATGGGTGCCCGCGGTAATTCAGGTGTTATTACCAGTCAGATTCTTCGCGGTGTGGCCGAGGGTTTGACTCTTGCCAAGGGCGCAGATGCAACTCCTGGCGATATCGCAGTTGCTCTACGCAATGGTGTCAAGGTTGCTTTCAAGGCTGTGCGCAAACCAGTCGCAGGTACCATTTTGACTGTTCTCAAGGATACTTCTGCCAAAGCAGATGAACTTGCTCGTACCAAGATTTCGGTTCCTGACATGCTTGATGCACTAGTAGTTGAGGCATATGAGTCGGTAGCACGTACTCCCGAATTGCTTCCTGTTCTCAAAGAAAATGGTGTTGTTGACTCTGGTGCCTTTGGTCTTGCAACGTTCTTTGAAGCCTTTGTTAATGCTTATCAAGGAAAGTCAGGCGAGCTTACTGCCTTCAAGACAACCGTTGATGCCAAAGCAGATGTTGCCAATGTGGTTGACATTGAGCTTAACGATGATTGGGAGGGTTCTGAGTTCCGTTACTGCACGGAGTTCCTCTTCCATGCAGATAGTGCCCAGTTTGATGAGGCAGCGTGCCTTGGTTACTTGTCTGCTCAGGGCGATTGTGAGCTGCTTGTTGGCTCCAACCCTGATTATAAGATTCATGTGCATACCAACAGGCCCGATCATGTTCTGCGTCATATGTTGCATCGTGGCCAGATTTACAATGTTTTTGTACACAATATGGACCTTGAGGCTCAAGAGCGTACCGAAAAGATTGCTGCTGATAAGGATGCAAAATCAGCTTCCCATGAGCCTCGCAAACCCTTAGGTTTTGTCGCTGTTGCTGCAGGCAGTGGTGAAGCAGAGATTTTGAAGTCTTTGGGTGTTGATGTGGTAGTTTCTGGTGGTCAGACGATGAACCCGTCAACTGCCGATATTCTTGAGGCTATTGAAAGTGCTCATGCGGAGCAGGTTATTGTGCTTCCCAATAATGGCAATATTCGTATGGCTTCCGAAGCAGCGGTAAGCGCCTGCGAAGATGTGAAAGCAGCGGTTGTTCCTACCAAGACGGTTCCTCAGGCATTTGCTGCCATGTTTGCTGTTGATTACGAGGCAAGTCTTGAGGACAACATTGAAGAGATGCGCGCTGCAATTGCTGATGTTCGTGATGGTGAGGTTACTACCGCGGTTCGCGATTCACAGGCAGCTGATGGCAGCCCCATCCACTCCGGTGACATTATGGGTATTGAGGGCGGCAAAATTACCGTTGTTGGTAGCGATATAGCTCAGGTTACACTTGACCTTATCGCCAAAATGATGGATGAGGAGGAAGGCGATACGCTCACGCTGCTTGCTGGTTCTGAAATGCATGATGAGGCTTTTGAGCAGCTCCAAGAGCGTATTGAGGAAGCACAGCCTGATCTCGAAATTGATGCCCAGCGCGGTGAGCAACCTCTGTACCCTGTGATTTTTTCTATCGAGTAGGTGATGGGAGTCCCTATGGGGCATGCTCCCAGTATTAGTGAGGCGGCAGGTCGCCTGCAAAGGACAGCTTTGCTTGCAGCCGGGGTGTCCAGATTGAGGTATGCATCTCGTTTTTCTGGCGCTGCGGGCGGCGGAGCTTTGGCAAGGTTGGATATCGAGCGTGCTCGAGATCTGCTACTGCATATTCCTACGCGCTACAGTGACTATTCTCGCGTAGTTCCCATTGCGCTCGCGCAGGTGGGAAGCGATGCAACGATTATTGCGACTGTAGATAAGGTTGAGCTTAAGCACCCTAAACCTCGTCTGCAATTGGTTGAACTTGCACTGGTAGACGACTCGGGCATTATGTTGGCAACGTTTTTTCGTCAGCCTTGGGTCGCCGATCAGATACAGCCGGGGGATTGCATTATGCTTTCGGGCAAGGTGCGCTTTGGCTATGGTTTTAGACGCATGAATCCTGCTTTTTGGGAAAAGCTTGACCGTGATAATGACCAAGCGCATCTCGCTCGTTTGATTCCCCACTATGCGTTAACGGAGGGTTTGGGTGCGGGCTGGATGAGGCGTTTAACCTCAGCAGCCCTTGCAGATATTGGAGACGTTTGCGATCTCTTGCCGGCAACTCTTCTGGCGCACCGTCAGCTCATGGGCCTTGCCCCTGCCTTGCGTGCAATTCATTACCCTGATAGCAAAACGGAGGCCGAACAAGCCCGTCGGCGTCTTGCTTATGATGAGTTGCTCTGTTTGCAATTAACTCTACGCGTGCGACAGCGTCTACAAGATGCGGGCGTGCAGCCTGTGCAACACTGTATACATGGAGAGCATCTGCATGCTCTCACTGCTGCTTTACCTTTTAAGCTTTCAGACGAGCAGAGCTGTGCCAGTCGAGAGATCCTGCAAGATATGGCGGCTCCCCAAGTGATGAATCGTCTGCTTCTTGGTGATGTAGGTACAGGCAAGACTGTCGTTGCTGCCTTGGCTTTGGCGGCTTGTGCGGATAGTCGTACTCAGGCGGCTATGATGGCACCGACTTCAGTTTTGGCTCGTCAATATGCTGAAAAACTGGGGCCTCTGCTCGATAGAGCAAACATTAGCTGGGCTTTGTTGACGAGTGCAACTTCGAGCTCTGAGCGCGCTGATATGACAGAAGCTATAGCAGCAGGAAAATGCAGCATTGTATTTGGTACGACGGCTTTGCTCTCAGATACGCTGCAATTTCATAAGCTCAGTCTTGTTGTGGTTGACGAGCAGCACCGTTTTGGTGTTGACCAACGTGTAGCGTTGCGGCGAAAAGGTCCTGGTGCAGACTTGTTGGCCATGACAGCAACACCTATTCCGCGTACTCTTGCTTTGACTTTCTATGGCGACATGGACTCTTCTGTCATTAAAAAACGTCCCCTCGCAGGCGCTGGTGTAACAACGAGGTCGGTGGTTCCCGCCAATTTAGATCTTGCTTGGGGGGCTATACGCACTGCTGTCGCCTCAGGTCAAGCTGCTTATGTAGTCTGCCCTTTGATTGACGAGAGTGATGAGGGTGGCGATCTTGAAGATATTCCCGAGATGAATAAAGCTGCTACTCAGCAGCTACACTCGGTTGTTTCTACCTTGTCTGAGGTACAGCGCATGGTACCTGGGGCACAGGTGGCTATGCTGACTGGCCGCATGAGTGCTTCTGACAAAGATGCTGTGATGGAGCAATTTCGCCGTGGCGAGATTCAGGTGCTGGTGTGCACTACGGTTGTTGAGGTTGGTGTTGATGTGCCTCAGGCTACCGTCATGCTGGTTTTTGACTCTGATCGATTTGGTTTGGCAACCTTGCATCAGCTGAGGGGACGTGTTGGTCGAGGACAGTATGCAGGTTCTGCTTGGATGGTATGTGCAGCAAAGAAAAATAGCCCTGCTCGGAGGCGTATTGATGCGCTAGAAGCAACCTCCGATGGTTTCAAATTGGCAGAGCTCGACCTTCAATTGCGTCATGAGGGAGAGGTGTTAGGTTATCGCCAACACGGCGGCATGAATTTGCAACTATCTGATCTTGCAAGCGATCAGGATTTGATTGGGTGGGCTCACGAGGATGCACTTGCTTTGATGCAAGCAGACCCAAAACTTCAGCTACCTGAGCATGCTCCCCTTGCCATAGAATTGCGCGATCGCTTTGGGGTGTATTTTGAAGAGGTGGAACGCGTATGAATGGGCGGCTGCGCATTGTAGGTGGCATTTGGAAAGGAAAAGCTCTTGAGACACCCAAAGGTCGTGAGGTAACACGTCCCTCAACAGACCGCACACGTGAACGTATTGCCTCAATGGTTTTGTCATCTTTTGCTTTGGATTTGAGTGGTGTACACATACTTGATGCCTTTGCGGGAAGCGGAGCGTTGGGACTTGAGCTGCTATCTCGCGGGGCAGAAAGCTGCTCTTTTGTCGATATCAATCGTAATTCTGCTACGGTAATCAAATGTAATTGCGCAGCGCTACAGGCACAAAGAATGACACGAGTAGTCGCAGGTGATGTATGGGCGCTCGTAAAGCGCGGGGGTCTTTGGGGCGCTCCCTTTGACCTCGTTTTGCTTGATCCGCCCTATGCGATTTCAGCGGGGCAGATTTCTCAGTTGGTTATAAATCTTGATCAACAAGGCCTGCTTGCTCCATCAGCACGCATACTCTATGAGCATGAAGCCAAGAATTCTGGTCTTACTTTGCCTAACGCAATGCTTATGAAGTCAAAAAAGCAAGGAATTACTACTGTTGATCTGCTGATATATGATGTCAACAAGACGAATGAAGCTGACGAGGGATGTGTATATGAGTGCGCAAATAATTAATCATGTAGTGGTGCCTGGTACGTTTGATCCCGTTACTTTTGGGCATCTTGATGTCATTGAACGTGCGCGGCGCCTCTTTCCCAAAGTTACGGTAGCAGTAGCAGCTTCTCAGGGCAAAAATGGGATAGGTACGGCATTTTCTTTGGACGAGCGAGTATCTATGATTGTCGATGCGCTTCATGCAGAAGGTATTGATGATGTGGACGTAAAGCCCTTTAGTGGTCTGCTGGTGAGTTTTTGTCAGCAGCTCGATGCTCGTGGCGTGGTCAAGGGTCTGCGTGCAATGACCGATTTTGAGTATGAGCTTCAACAAGCAGCTCTGAACACACGTCTTGATTCGGATATTGAGTCTATTTTTGTTATGTCGGCAAGCAAATATGGCTATGTTTCGTCATCAATTGTGCGTGAGTTGGCCTCTTTGGGCTCCGATGTGTCTTTTTTGGTACCGCCCAATGTGCAGTCTTGCTTGCTTGAGCATTATGGTGCTTAAGTTTCTGCTACCATTCTAAAATAAGTGTGAAATATAGCAGCTTGGACGTAAGCTTGCTCAAAACGAACTCAGGACGGAAGGAGTCCCAGATGCAGCCAGGTGAGGAGATCGAGAGCCTGGTCGGCGAGCTCGAGCAGATCATCAGTGAGGCAAAGCAACCCTTTGCTGGCGGTCCTCAAAAGAAGGTTGTCGACGCCCAGGAGATCTACGAGATCCTGGATGAGATTCGTGATCGTTTCCCCCAGGAGTTCGCCGACGCACGTCGCATTGTCAAGGAAGAGCAGGAGACTCTTGATCGTGCGCAGCAGCAGGCTGATGCTATCATCGCTGATGCTCAGCAACAGGCGATGATTTTGGCTGGCGACCAAGAGGTAGTTCGTTTGGCTCAGCATCAAGCCGATCAGATTCGTGACCAAGCTTCTCAGTATGAGCGAGATACACGCTACAATGCCGAGTCCTATGCAGACTCTGTGCTTGCTCATCTTGAGGACAACCTTAAGTCGATGACGAGCTCAGTTACGCGAGTCCGTCAGACGATAGAGGAAGGCTCTTCCTCTCGTCGTGAAGAGGCAGGTTGGTAGACGGCATGCAGCCGCTGATTATTTCTTTAGACGCAAGACTTGCAGATCCTGGTAGTACCCTACCGCTGATGGGTCATCTTGATGAAGAAGGCTATACCCTCGGCGATCGTGACTTCACGCTCCCTGCAGGTATTGATTATGATTTGATGCTCACCAATGCTGGTGAAGGCATTTTGGCTACAGGCATGCTCCATGCGCATGTTGTTGGCTCCTGCGATCGCTGTCTTGAGAAGGCTGAGTTTGATGTTACGGGTGAAGTAGACGAGTATTTTCTCTTCCATGAGCCTGATCTTGCTAGCTTGAGTGACGATGAAGATGAGATTGACTTTTCGTTAGTCTCGACTGATATGACCATAGACTTATCTGAAGCACTCAATGCAGCACTGCTGATGGAAACTCCCTTCATCGTTTTGTGTAAGCTTGACTGTCGCGGCCTTTGTCCCGTCTGTGGCGCTAACCTTAATGAACAAGATTGTGGTCATGCAGCTCAAATTGAGCAGGACAGATTGTCATCAAGTCCTTTTGCCAAGCTCAAGGAGCTTAAACTGGAGGATTAACATCGTGTCGCATACGTGCTCCTGCGGCATTTTGAGAGAAAGATATGCAGATAGTGGCACACAGTCTATATGCGTGCTACAATTTCGTTTTGTGTGATTAGGTAGGACCGTGCCGTCGCATAGACTACAGACGGTGCGAGATGAGTTGGAAGCAGAGGTCAACATGGCAGTTCCTAAGCAAAAGAAGGGTCGCGGTGCCACCCACACCCGCCGTTCGGCAAACAGCAAGCTCACGGCACCTAGCCGCTCGGTGTGCCCCCGTTGCGGCGCCCCCAAGCTGCCGCATCATGTGTGCCCCAACTGTGGCTACTACAAGGACCGCGAGGTCATTGTCACCGAGTAGCCTCATGCTGCAAGGGTCAGTCTGAGGGTCGGTCTCCATGCGGGGTCGACCCTTTTTTATTAGGTTTAGGCGTGGTTTGCCAATTGAGAGGAGTTCCGCATGACCTGCATCTGTGTTGATGTGATGGGCGGAGACAAAGAGCCTCAGGTAGTTCTTGATGGAATTGATGCTGCTTTGTCTGAGGATCCTCAATTACATATCTTGGCTGTTGGTGCAGCTGAGTTTGTGGAGCCGTTTGCTGCTGCGCAACCTCGTGTTGAGGCTTTGATATCAACTGAGGTCATAGGCATGGAAGAACATCCGGCTGAGGCAGTTCGCAACAAAAAGGATTCTTCAATTGTTCGCGCTTGTGCAGCGCTGAGGGCGGGCAAGGCCGACGGTTTCTTTTCTGCAGGAGCAACAGGTGCGATTTTTGCAGCAGCAACTCTTGGCGTGGGTAGGATTCGCGGCGTAAAGCGTCCTGCTTTAGCAGCAGCTCTGCCAAGTGGCAGCGCGCATAGGACGATTTTTGTGGATCTTGGAGCCAATGCAGATGCTCGTCCCGAAATGATGGTGCAGTTTGCTCAAATGGGACGCGCTTTTGCCAAGGTAACCTTGGGGATAGCAGACCCCAAAGTGGCTCTGCTTTCTAACGGCACAGAACAGACCAAAGGTTCTGAGGCAACGCTTGCAGCTCATAAAGCGCTGGTAGAGGCTGCAGCTGATACAGGCTGGTTTACGGGCAACTGTGAGGGATCTGATCTTTTTGGAGATGCCTTTGACGTTATTGTGACCGATGGATTTACAGGCAATGTGGCACTCAAGACCCTTGAAGCCACCGCAAAGTTTTTGGGTTTTGAAATCAAAAAAGCTGCCAAGACATCAGCTGTAGCTGGTCTTGGCGCACTGCTTATTAAATCGCCTCTTAAAAAAGTAGCCCTTGCACTTTCGGGTGACGAATACGGTGGAGCAGTACTTTTGGGTTGTAAAGCACCCGTTTTTATTGGTCACGGTGCTACTTCAGTTCAGGCAGTTAAGCACGGTACCCTTGCAGCTGCTGCTGCAGTCAATTCTGGACTTGTTGCCAAAATAGCCGATGAGCTTGTGGCAACAAAATAAGGTGCTTATGGAGTTACAATCTTCTCGAAGTATTTGTTTGATTTGTTGTTTCAGAGAGGACGCAATGATGGATCGCAGCGAAATTTTTGACAAGGTCGCCATGCTTATCGCTGAGACCCTTGAGGTTGATGCTGACGAGTTGACCGAAACTACAAGCTTCAACGATTTGGGTGCTGATTCCTTTGACATGCTTGAGCTGGTAACTGCCATGGAAGATGAGTTTGAAGTCACCGTGGACGAGGATGGCCTGGGTGAGATTGAGACTATTGGCGACGCGATAGACGTCATTTTGAAAGCACAGTAAGGGGCTCTTTTGAAATTGCACCAACGCATCGCCGTTATTGAGGAAATTCTTGGACATCATTTTCTCAATCAGCGGTTGATTAGTTCTGCCATTACGCACCCCTCAGCCGTCGAGGGCCATCCTGTCTCCGACTCCTACGAACGCCTTGAGTTTTTAGGCGATTCCATTATGGGAGCCATTGTCGCTACGGATTTATTTGAGCGTTTTCCTCAGATGGATGAAGGTGAACTTACCCGTCTCAAAATTTCTCTGGTTTCAGGCCCTATGTTGGCCGAGGTGGCGGAGGATTTGGGCATCGGCGAACTTATCGTGTTTGGTGAGTCAGAGCGTGGTACGGGCGCTCGCGGTATGAGATCTGCTCTTGAGAATGTTTATGAGGCAGTTGTTGGTGCACTGTATTTGGATGCCGGGTACGAAAAAGCACATGATTTTGTGCACCGTACCTTGGGCCCACATATTACCCCTGAAATTGCCGAGCGACCTATTTCACCTAAGTCGCGCCTGCAGGAAGTAACCCAGCGTGATTTGCATGAGGGTCCCGAATATAAAATCGTAGGACAAAGTGGCCCTGCTCATCAACCCACTTTCAATGCTGTAGTGCTAGTACAGGGTAGGCGTATTGGCCGTGGTTGCGGTGGCTCAAAAAAAGATGCCGAGAGTGCTGCGGCCCAAGATGCTCTTGCGCGTCTAGGCTATATTGAGGATGCTACAGCCCCCAACCCCACAGCCCCCATGACACTTTCGCATTATTTTTCCCAACATCAGGAGGAAGACTGATGTATCTCAAGTCACTCTCCCTCAAGGGTTTCAAATCCTTTGCTGACAAAACGCAGATGTCTTTTGACCCTGGTCTTAACGTTGTCGTAGGACCTAACGGTTCGGGCAAATCAAACGTATCTGATGCGGTGCTTTGGGTATTAGGCGAGCAAAGCGCGCGTATGTTGCGTGGTCAAGCTATGGAAGATGTTATTTTCTCAGGTAGCTCTGCTCGTGAGCCAGTGGGTGTGGCAGAAATTACCCTTGTTTTGGATAATGAGGACCATACACTTCCTATTGATTTTTCTGAAGTGGCACTCACACGGCGTATGTATCGCTCTGGAGAGTCTGAATATTTGGTCAATGGTGCCCCTTCGCGTTTGCGCGATATTCAAGACATCCTGCATGATTCAGGATTGGGCAAAGATACCCATTCTATTATTAGTCAGGGCAAGCTGGATTCAATTTTGTCAGGACGTCCTGAGGAACGCCGCGAGCTTATCGAGGAGGCAGCAGGCATTTCCAAGCATCGTCGCCGCAAGGAGCGCGCCGAGCGCAAGCTGAAAGCAATGGATGTCAATTTAGTTCGTGCCAAAGATGTGCAGCGCGAGCTCAATCGTCAATTGCGTCCCCTCGAACGTCAGGTAGATCAAGCACGCCGTCATCAGGATCTAAAAACGCAGCTTCAAGGCATTCGCACCTCGCTTGCCGTTGATGACTTGCGTCAGTTGCAACTGCGTCATCGTGAGCTGAGTAGTACTGGCAATGAAGCAGCGGCTCGAGTAGAGCTTGCTCAGTATCGTCTTGACGAGCGCAATCATGAACTTGAGAAATATCAGTCGCTGCTTGAACAAAAAGGCATTTTTGTTGGTGATCTCGATGGTCAGCGTCGCCGTACTCAAGATTTGTTAGGGCGCATGGATTCGGATATACGTCTTTTGGAGGAGAAGGGCAAAAACATGGTTGCCCGCCTTTCTGAAATGCGTATGAGTTTATCGACTGCAGAGACGCAGCGTGCGGATGCTGAACATTCGCTTTCTGCAGTTTCATCTGAGCTTGCCGAAGCGCGAGGTGCCGAAACTGAGCTGCGTAGTTCTGTGAAGGAACTCAAGCAGAGCTTTGAGGAAGCTACGGCGCAGCGTCGTGAATTGGGAGCGCAAGTCAACAAGCTCAACAATGAGCAGCGTCAGGCACAGCATGATTCTGATACCGAAACGCTTGCGTATGCGCGCTTGCGTGATCAGATTGAGTCTGCTGAGACAACAGACGAACTCTATGAGCAGCGTTTGTCTCGCATTTCCGAGCAGCTCACCCAAAATGATGCCGCCACAGAAAAGGCTGAAGCACGTAAAACTCAGCTTGAGGCATCGCTTGCTCAGGCACATGCTGACCAAGATATTGCCGAGCAACATATTGCTGACTGCCGCCAGGCGGTGTCTTTGGCACGTGAGCATGAAGTATCCGCACGTAAGGCCCTGTCTGCCGCAGAAGCAGATCTTGCTGCGACAGAGGCTCTCGATCGTGCAGGAGAAAATCAAAGTGACTTGATGGCAGCCCTAGCTCAGGGTCCTCAAAAGGATTTGATTCGCTATCGCTTAGCTGATGTGATGGAGGCAGCACCTGAATTTGAGGCGGCGTTTGAAGCTTTTTTTGGCGGCGATCTAGCAGCTCTGGTAGTCGATAGTGTCAAGGAAGCAGGTCTGCTTGCACAAACTGCTCTTGGGATGAATAGCAAGGGAACAGCAACGCTGCTTTTCCTTGAGAATCCCTCGATTTCGCATGAGGATGCAGACAATCTACCAGGCATTGCCTTGGCAAGTAAAGTTGTGGCGCAAGCAGGCTGTGAGACATTAGTTGCGCGCCTGTTAGATGGTGTGCGCTATGTAGAAAGCGCTGAGCAGGCTTTGCAAGCACATGAGAAGTATCCCGGACTAAGCTTTGTGTCTGCTGATGGTGCAGTGGTTCATGGTGATGGTCGCACATCAGTAGGTAAGCTTGCCTCTGCCTCGGCAGGTGCTCTTGAGCGCAAACGTCGTCTGCGTACTCTCCGCGCAGCTATACCACAGCTTCAGACTAATTTGGAAACAGCAATCACAGGTCTTGCTGACGCTGAGGCTGCTTTAGCTACAGCACGGGATGAAAGTTCTGCTGCTCGTGGTGAACTTGCACGCATGAAGGGTGAGCTGAGTTCAACTACCTCTGAATTGGGTCGCCTTGCAGCTCAGCATGACTCGGCCTTGTCCGAAAAACAGCAAGTTGAGCGTACTCGTCAGGCCGCTGCTGATAAGGTTTCTGAGGCTCGCGAACAGGTACAGCGCCATAAACAAGCAGCCCATGATGCACAGACGCGTGCAAAAGAAATTGCTGTTCAGCTTGAGGAGATCAATGCTGAGCGTAGTCGTGCAAGTCGCGCAGAGCGCGAAGCCCAAGACAGGTATTCGGAAACCAAGCTCCGTCTTGCGACAACCTCTGAGCGCCGCACTCATCTTGAGTCTCGTGAGCGTGAACTTTTGCGCTCGGTTAAACAACTTACCGAGCGTCTTGAGACAACACGTCAAGCTGCTGCATCACTGGATGTGGTACGTCTGCGTGTAGAGCCGCTCCATGAGCGTTATGATGCCGTACGAAAATATGCGTTTAAGTGGGCAGAGCGTCTTCGCGACCGCGCTTCTCTTGAAGAAGCAAGCTCTGATTCTTTGAAAAAGACCATTTCGGAGGCACGTTCAGCGGCTGATACTGCAGCAAAAGAGCTGGATGCCGCTAAGGCTGAAGAAGCGTCAGTTAAAATTGAGATTGGTAAAGTTCAAGTCGAAGTCAAGCACGCTGTTGAGGCTATTGCAGCGACTGGAATGCCTCTTGAGGAGGCGCTTGAGCTGCCCGCTCCTGACAATCGTGAGGAGAGCGAACGTCGCGCCGAGCGTATTGCTCATCAGCTGGAATCCTTAGGTCCTGTTAATGAGGCTGCAATGGATCAGTATGGCAAGCTCAAAGAACGCGCTGACTACATAGCCTCTCAGGTTGAGGATTTGGAGCGTGCGCGTACTTCCTTGCGCAAAATTACCTCGGCTATTGAACGCAAAATGCGCAAGAGGTTCCTTAGCGTTTTTGATCAGGTTAACGCCAATTTTTCTGAGGTTTTTTCTTTGCTTTTCCCTGGTGGCAAAGCACATCTTGAGATGGATGATCCCGATCATCCCGATGAGACGGGTATTGAGATTTCAGCACAGCCACGCGGTAAGCGTATTGCAAAAATGACTCTGATGAGCGGTGGAGAAAAATCGCTTACGGCTTTGGCGTTGCTTTTTGCCGTATACAAGACGCGTACCGTACCTTTCTATATCTTTGATGAGGTTGAAGCCGCGCTAGACGATGCCAACCTCACAAAGCTTTTGGATGCCATTGAACGTCTCAAGGAAACGACCCAGCTCATTGTTATCAGCCACCAAAGGCGCACGATGGAACAAGCGGATGTCTTGTATGGTGTATCCATGCGTGCTGATGGTGTCAGTCGTGTGATCAGTCAGCGACTTGATCGCGCAACAGGAAAGGTAGTTGATGCCTAATGGGTTTTATGGACCGCCTGCAGAAAGGTCTTTCTCGTTCTCGTGAGGCGCTTTCTGAGATTTTTTATATGGGTGGCGAGGTTGATGAGGACTTCTGGGAGGACCTCACAGATCGTCTGGTAATGGGCGATATCGGTGGCGAAGTAGCAATGCAGGTTACCGATGATTTACGTGCGCAGGCTGCTCGTGAAAATCTTGTTCGTCCTGATCAGTTGCGTTCTGCTTTGGCAAAGCGTCTCGCACAGGCATTTACACCCGCTGAATGTGACCCATTTTCTGATTTGCCGAGCTGTGTGCTCTTTGTTGGTATCAATGGTGCGGGCAAGACTACCACGGTAGGAAAACTAGCTGGCGCAGCAAAATCTGCTGGTCAAGCTGTTGTGATTGGTGGTGCGGATACTTTTCGCGCCGCTGCTATCGAGCAGCTGCAAATTTGGGGTAATCGAGCCGATGTGCCTGTCATTACGCGCGAGCGTGGAGGAGACCCTGCGAGCGTTTGCTATGACGTTCTAGATGCTGCTGAGAAAAATGACAGTCAGCTCGTGCTTATCGATACAGCAGGTCGTCTACATACCTCGCCTGAACTTATGCGTGAGCTTGAAAAGGTCGTGCGCGTCACGCGCAAACGTGCCGATGGTGTATTTCCCGTATCGGTAGTTTTGGTGATTGATGCTACAACTGGGCAAAATGGTCTTGCTCAGGCGCGTGAGTTTAATGATGCGCTTGATATTGATGGTCTGATTGTTACCAAACTTGACGGTACAGCCAAGGGCGGTATTGCTATTGCTATCTCACATGAGCTAAAACTGCCGATTTATCGTATAGGCGTCGGTGAGGGTATTGAGGATTTACAGTCCTTTGATGCGCTTTCTTATACGACAGCATTGGTGGGAGATGTCACGGCATAGCTTAGCTATGACTTTGCGTAGGTCTTTTAGCGTATGACCCTAGAAGGGATATATATGTTCAACAGTCTCTCTGATCGCTTGCAAGATACTTTTTCCAAGCTGCGCGGCAAAGGCCGCTTGACTGAGGACGACATTAATGCAGCTATGCGTGAGATTCGCATGGCTCTGCTTGAAGCTGATGTTAATTATCGTGTCGTCAAGGATTTTGTGGCAGCTTGCAAGGAACGCTGCATGACTGCTGAGGTTTTAGGTTCGTTAAGTCCTGCTCAAAATGTTGTGCGCATTGTTCTTGACCGTCTGACTGAGCTTTTGGGTACCACTGATTCCAAGCTTGCACTTGCCCAGAATCGCACACCTAATGTCATTATGCTGGTGGGTCTACAGGGTTCTGGTAAGACCACTGCGGCTTCTAAGCTTGCCTATTTGCTCAAGAAGCAAGGCCACAGTCCTTTGCTTGCTGCCTGCGATACTCACCGTCCCGCCGCAGCTGATCAGCTTGAGACCCTTGGCGGAGAGATTGGTGTGCCTGTTTGGCGCGGGGAGGGCAAAGATGCAGTTGAGGTCGCACGTGGCTCCGTTCAAAACGCTGTTGATCGCATGTGTGACATCGTTATTGTCGATACTGCAGGCCGTCTGCAAATCGATGAGCTTATGATGCAAGAAGCAATTGCAATCAAGCAGGCTGTCAAGCCCGATCAGATCCTCATGGTAGTTGACGCTATGGGTGGTCAGGATATCGTCAATGTTGTGTCTACCTTTGCCGAGCGTACCGACTTTGATGGTGTCATCATGTCCAAGCTTGATGGTGATGCGCGCGGTGGTGGAGCTCTTTCGGTACGTGCCGTTACGGGTAAGCCTATTAAGTTTGTTTCTATGGGTGAGAAACCCGACTCGCTCGAGGTGTTTCATCCTGACCGCATGGCCAAGCGTATTCTTGGTATGGGTGATGTTATTGGCATTATCGAACAGGCTGAAAAGCTTGCTTCTGAGCAGGATATTGCTGATGCTGAGCGCATGCTCAAGTCTGGCTTTACGATGGATGACATGCTCTCGCAGATGCAACAGATCCGCAAAATGGGAGGTCTGGGCAAGCTGATCGGCATGATTCCTGGTGGCGAACACATGATGGCTCAAGCGGGTGGAAATCTTGATGATACGCAGATTACACGCATTGAGGCCATGATCCACTCAATGACAGCGGGGGAGCGCACCAACCCCAAGCAGATTAACGGTCAGCGTCGTCGGCGAATTGCAGCGGGTTCTGGTCGCAGCGTTCAGGAAGTCAACCAACTGCTCAAGCAGTGGGGCGAAATGAACAAGATGATGGGCAAGATGCGTCAAATGACGGGCACTATGGGTGGTAATTCCAAACAAGCAAAGCGCCAGATGCAGCAGATGATGCGCGGTATGGGCGGCATGCCTGGTATGGGTGGTATGCCCGGCTTTGGTGGCAAGCGTGGGCGCCGCTTCTAGTGTTCTCTTTACTCCTTTTGGCAGAGCTGCCAAAAGGTAACAGCACTCGCAGCAGCAACGTTGAGAGAGTCGACCCCATGACTCATGGGGATGATAACGCTGGCATCGCAACCAGCTAATACCTCAGGCGCAAGTCCGCTGCCTTCAGTGCCCAAGAAAAGCGCAAGCTTTTCATGTTGAACTAGTGCGGGATCGTCAAGGCGTAGTGCGTGCTCATCTAAAGCAAGTGCAGCACAGAAAAACCCTTCCTTATGTAGGAGCCCCAGGCCCTCCTGCGGCCAAGGCGCGGAAAGATATGCCCAGGGCACCTGCAGTACGGTCCCCATAGAAACGCGCAAGGAGCGACGATTGAGCGGGTCAGCGCAGGTGGGAGCAAGGAGCACTGCATCGGCACCAAGTGCTGCTGCTGAGCGAAAAATCGCACCTACATTGCTTACGTCAACAATATCTTCAAGTACGGCAATCCTTTTTGCACCCGCTAATACCTCTTGTGCATCGCGTAGCTTTGGCCGAGAAAAACAGCCCAGAATACCACGGGTAACGGTATAGCCCACCACCTTGCTCATGAGCTCAGTTGGAGCGACAAAAACAGGTACATCACGGTCAAGCTGGGCAAAGATATCAGCACAGCTCTCAAAACGGCGCTGATCAATAAAAAGCGAACGAGGAGAAAATCCCTCCTTAAGGGCAACCTCAATTACTAAACGTGATTCTGCAATCATGACTGCAGCGTCGGGATTGAGTACATGTTTGAGCTGTCTGCCGCTTAAAGATAGGTATGCTGCAAGACGAGGGTCGTCAAGATTGGAAATATCTATGCGCTGCATGAAAACCTCTTGCTTCCGTAAAATCTTCTCAGAGAGCGTTACCATTATCTAACAATGGGAACAATTTCTTGTATCTAAGAGTTCAGAGGTGTTTTTCAGCGCAGCATATAAGCTGCGTCGCCGGGGGAATGTTGATATGGCTCAAAATAATTACCCGCGCCACAGTGCGGCATATGCACATTTGGGTGTTGAACAGACAAGTGTTAGTCCATCTCCTACACCCACTTTGGATGACAAACCAAAAAAGAAAAGCTCTTTGGTTCCCCTTTTGGTGGTACTTGGAGTTTTGCTTGTGGTGTATTTTGGCGGAGTCTTTCTCTTTAGTAATGCGTTTTATCCTTCGACCACTTTAGACGGCAAAGATGTGTCGCTGAAATTTGCTAAAGAAATCGCCCAAGCTCAAGTTGAAACAGGAGAGCGTTCGCATCTTACGGTCAGCATTCCTGATGGTCAGACGCTTGAGCTTAATGGTTCTGATGTGTCACTAAAAATCGATGGCGATGCCTACGCTCGTAGTGCCATGACCACTCAGCAACCCTGGTTTTGGCCAGTGCGTGCTTGGGGTTCTCATGTGGTTAAACTTCCCCTTTCAGCAAATTTTGATCAGAGCAAACTGAAAGAGGTTGTAGCTAAGCTTGTAGAAGAGCATAACTCTGGGGCAAAGCAGCCCAAAAATGCCAGTGCTCGCTTTGATGATAAGTCGAAAAACTTCCAGATTATTCCAGCTGAAGAAGGCACCACGCTCAACACAGATTATGTTGAGACTGAGGTTGCAAAAGCCTTTACCGATCTCAAAGAAACTCTTGAACTTACCAAAGATGCGTATATCCAACCTACCGTCAAAGACGATGATGAGACGCTCAAAAAAGCGGTTGAAAAGGCAAATTCTATGCTCAAAGCAACCCAGTCTTTGACGATTGAGGGCAAAGAAGTAGCAAAAGTCGATGTAGATAAGCTTGGCAGTTGGGTTTCTATTTCTGATAAAAATGAAGCCACTATTAATGCTGATGCAATCAAGAAATGGACTCAAGGGGATCTATCAAAGCAACTCGATACCGTGGGCTCTACCCGTACCTATTCGTTGCCTGATGGCGGCAAAGTTAGTGTTAGTGGTGGTCGTTATGGCTGGGTTATTGATGGTGCTGATGTAGCTGACAGTATTGTGAGTAATGTTAAAGCAGGCAAATCAGCAAGCATTGAAGTTTCGATGAAACAAAAAGCCGTCAAGCATGCTGATGGGGGAGCAGACTGGGGGGACCGCTGGGTTGATGTCAATCTCAGCACGCAACATGCCGTGTTGTATGACAAGGGCAAAACGCTTTGGGAGTCTAGTTTTGTTTCTGGAAATAGCAACAAGGGTTACAGCACCCCGACGGGAGTTTACTCAATCAACTCCAATATGACTTCTAAGGCATCTTCAGGTTCTCCAGTAAAACTTGTCTCGCCCTTTAAAGATTCTAAGGGCAAGCCCACCTATACGAGCTATGTAGACTGGTGGGTTCCTTTTATTGACAACCAATATGCTTTCCACGATGCCTCTTGGCGCAAGTCTAGTGAATTTGGCGGTGACACCTACAAGTCCAATGGCAGTCACGGCTGCATTAACCTTCCTCCTGATAAGGCAAAAGCTCTCTATAAATTAGTCTCAGTGGGCGATGTTGTTGTGGTTCACGACTAATTTTTATCTGCTATGGGTATCAATGGGAAGAATATAGAAACTCTCGCACGACTTGTCTTTGCTGATGGGAGCTTTAGATGGAAATGAACAATAAGCGCCGACGCCAAACAATGATTATGTATTTCATTGCTGGTCTTGTGCTCGCTTTTGCGTTGCAAAGGGCGCTCTTTACCAATATTTCAGCTGCAAAGGTAGAGCAGGTGACTTATAGCAAGTTTGTTTCAATGGTTGAAGATGGCAAGGTAAACTCTGTAAACCTCAATCAATCAAATAACGAAATTAGCTTTAAAACTGATAACAAAGACATTAGCTATGTCACCACTGCATGGCCTAATGATATTGCTTTAACTTCGTTGCTCAAGCAGCACAAAGTTACCTTTGCTTCCACGGTAGATGACAAGTCTTCTGGAATGTGGATGTACCTCGTAGCCAGCTATCTTATTCCTATTGCCTTGGTTTGGTTGGGCTTTTGGTTCCTCCGTCGTCGTTTGAGTAAGCAAATGGGTGATGATGGCCCCTCGATGAATTTTGGTGGTGGTCTTGGTTTTGGTGGTGTTGGTAAGTCCGGCGCAAAAATTGTGGCAGACAAGGATAATGACACTACTTTTCGAGATGTCGCCGGCCAGGATGAGGCTAAAGAGTCTTTGGCAGAAATTGTCAACTTCCTTGAACATCCCGAAAAATATGCTGCGATTGGCGCCCGTTGTCCTCGTGGTGCCCTGCTGGTAGGTCCTCCAGGAACAGGTAAAACCCTGCTTGCCAAGGCCGTGGCTGGTGAAGCAAAGGTGCCCTTCTTCCAAATTGCAGGCTCTGAGTTTGTTGAGATGTTTGTTGGTCGTGGTGCTGCTCGTGTGCGCGATCTTTTCAAGCAGGCCAACGAAAAAGCACCTTGTATTGTCTTTATTGACGAGATTGATACCATCGGTAAAAAACGTGGCGTCTCGCTTAACTCTAATGATGAACGTGAGCAGACTTTAAATCAGCTGCTGACCGAGATGGACGGTTTTGACAATCACAAAGGTATTGTGGTGCTTGCAGCGACCAACCAGCCTGATGTGCTCGATCCTGCACTTTTACGCCCTGGTCGTTTTGACCGTCGAATTCCTGTAGAGCTGCCAGACCTTACTGGCCGTGAGTCCATTCTCAAGTTGCATTCTCATGATGTAAAGATGGAATCCGGTGTCGACTTTGCTCAAATCGCACGTACGACCCCGGGTGCTTCTGGTGCAGATCTCGCTAATATGATTAATGAGGCGGCTTTACGTGCTGTTCGTCAAGGCCGAAAGTATGTCACCCAAGAAGACATCGAAGAGTCGGTTGATACGGTTATCGCAGGTGAGAAGAAGAAGTCTACCGTGCTATCCGAGCACGAAAAGGAAATTGTTGCCTATCACGAAACGGGCCATGCTATTGTCGCAGCAGTCCAAGATGGCAAAACCCCCGTATCCAAAATTACAATCGTTCCTCGTACTTCGGGTGCTTTGGGCTTTACGATGCAAGCTGAAGAAGATGAGCGCTATCTCACGACACGTGAGGAGTTTAAGCAACGTATTGCAGTGCTTTGTGGTGGTCGTGCAGCAGAGGAACTCATCTTCGGTCATATGAGTTCAGGTGCTGCAAACGATATTGAAAAAGCCACCAAGATTGCTCGCGCTATGGTAACGCAGTTGGGTATGTCTGATAAGTTTGGCATGATGGCGCTGGGCGAACGTCGCAATATGTATCTTGGTGGTGGCAGCGAATTGACCTGCTCTGAAGGCACTGCACGAGAAGTTGATGATGAGGTCCGTCGCTTGGTCGAAGAAGGTCATCAGACTGCATTGGCTACCCTTCGAGAGAATCGCTTTAAGCTTCATGAGATCGCTCACTATCTGCAGCGAAAAGAAACCATTACGGGCGAAGAGTTTATGAACATTCTCTCCCGTAACGATGGTTTTGCTCCTGCAATTGTGAGTGAGGCTCGTTCTAACTAGGGTTAGCCTTCAGCTAATTCACCTGAGCGATAGCAACGAAGTAGTTCATTGAGGTCGGCGATTTGTTCTCTTAGTTCGATACCCTTGTCTGTATCACCCACGAGATGAGGAATGTCATAGCGTTCTAGCACATCGGTCTCACTCATGATGTCGGCGTTGGTATCAAGTGCAGCGTCGAGATTACGGAAGGGTCGATGTGCTTTTATACGTAGATGATGTGCGCTCTGAACCAAGGTATAACCTGCAATACCTGTTCTTGCGTGGTAGGCTTGAGCAAATCCTCCATCAATTACCAGTAACTTTCCACCTGCGCGCACAGGACTTTGTCCTGCTCGTACTTTGACGGGTGTATGCCCGTTGATGATATGCCCTTCAGGTCCCAAACCAAATTCCTGAAGAATAGCGTCACAAATAGCAGGATCTTGGGTCAGACTGAAGTAAGGGTCGTTGGGCTCTTTCCAGCAACTTTCATCTTCAACAAAAGTACGTTCGAAGGTTTTGACTACGCGTCCAGATAAAGGCGAGTGTGCTCCACACCAGAGGTAATACATCCAATCCAATGCTTCTTGCTCTCCTGTTTTCCAAGCGCGACGTGCAATTCGGTCACAGAAATCGAGATAGTCTTTACCTGATCTTTTAACCCCATCATCACAAGCAACGTGGGCAAATTTACCCTCTGGTGTCAGTGGTAGACAGCCGTGGAATAGCAAATTGCCGTTGTGCACAAGATATATCGATCCTGTCTCGTATAAGAAACCCACGTGACGGCGTAGTCGGTCACTTTGGCTAAAGGCGTTCGCAAGTTTATCGACGATGTCTTGCTCTTCTTTTGAAAGAGCAAAAGGATCGCCTGTGAAATCAACGGTAGGGAAGTCACGCGTGCGCAAGGGATATTTGTACCCATCAATAGTGACAACTGCATGGGTAACATCAATCTTGTCAAGTAAACGACGCTTGGCAGTAGTTTTCCAATTGGGGTGGCGTGCGATTGCCTGACCTTCGAGCTTGAATAATATGACAGAGATAGCCTTGTAGAGTGGCGTGAGATTGTCATAGGTGGTGTAGTTTCTTCGCGCAAAATTTTCGAGCTCACGCAGAGAAATACCGTAGGCGCTCTCAAGCATATCAAGTGAGTTGTAGTGGATATTCGTGCGTATGACTGCTATCTGGCACAAACTAGAACCCGCTGCAGCTCCCATCCATACAATGTCGTGGTTGCCCCACTGCACATCCAAAGATTGATAGTTCATTAAGTGGTCAAGGATACGATCGGCATGTGGTCCACGATCAAAAATATCACCCACCAAATGCAGGTGGTCGACCGCGAGACGCTTGATTAGGGAAGAGAGCGATACTATGAAATCGTCTGCCGCGCCTGTGTCTACTACCGATTGGAAAATGCGGGCATGGTAGTCCTGACGACGCTGCTCGTCTTCGGCATTGGCATGTAGTAGCTCATCGATGATATAAGCATATTCAACAGGCATAGCTTTTCGAACTTTTGATTGAGTGTAATTGCTTGCAAGGGTACGTGCTAGCACAATGAGGCGTTTGAGCGTACGTAGGTACCATTCAGAAGTAATGTCACCTGTACCATGAAGGCGGCGGAGTTTTTCTTGTGAGTAGTAGATGAGGGTACAAAAATCTGCCAGTTCTTGCTTGTCCAATTCAGCGGAGAAGAGCTTTGTTATCTGTTCACGAATAGCACCCGAACAGTTATTAAGGATGTGAACGAACGCCTCGTATTCGCCATGTACGTCGCTCATAAAGTGTTCGGTTGCAGCCGGTAAGTTTAAGATGGCTTCAAGATTAATGATTTCGGTAAACACCGATTGCGTTGTAGGAAATTTTTCTCCAAGCAATTTGAGATACTTTTGTTTGCTTGTGGAAACACACTCTACCGCTTTATCCACAACGCCTCCTCATTTAAAAGCATCAATGCCTGAAGTATAACTGCTGTCTGTGTGAGGACTGCAGAGGTAAGCCGCGGTGAACGGTATTATTTACGCTGCGAGCGTGCTAAAATTATAGTTTGTCTCATAAGGCATACAAGGACATGACACACATGGAGGGGACTCATCGTGGCGAATTCATATAAGCAGACGACAAACCTTCCCAAAACAAGTTTTTCGATGCGCGCTGGTCTAGCGACCAACGAGCCTAAGAGGCTTGCTGATTGGGAACAAAATCACGTCTATGAACAGATGATTGCCAAAAATGAAGGACATGAAAAGTTTATCCTTCATGATGGCCCTCCTTATGCAAATGGTCCCATCCATTTAGGTCATGCTCAGAACAAAATCTCCAAGGATTTTATTAATCGTTATTGGTCAATGAGAGGCTATCAGACGCCGTATGTGCCCGGTTGGGACTGCCATGGTCAGCCCATTGAGCACAAGGTTGAGGAGATGCTAGGCATCGATAAGTTCAACCAGCTGCCGACAGCCAAAATTCGCGAGCTTTGCCGTAAGATGGCGGTGGAGCAGGTTGACACTCAGCGCCAGGGTTTCAAGCGTTTGGGCGTGTTGGGTGAGTGGGATAATCCCTATCTCACCTATACCGATGACTACGATGCGACCGATATAGAAATCTTTAAGGCTATCTATGACAAGGGTGCCGTCTATCGCGGTCGCAAGCCTGTGCACTGGTGTTCTCATTGTCATACAGCTCTTGCTGAGGCAGAAATTGAGTATGGTGACGAAGTTAGTCCTGCAATTTTTGTTCGCTTTGAGTTGACCTCAGTGCCAGAGGGTCTTGAGGCCTATGCGGGCAAGACCTTTGTGGATATCTGGACTACAACTCCTTGGACGTTACCTGCCGACGATGCAGTTATTCTGCATCCCGATGCCAACTATGTTGCCATCCAGCTTGAGGACCGCGTTGAGATTCTCGCTGAAGCGTTAGTAGAGAAGTGCTGTATCAAGTTTGGCTATGAGAGCTACGAGCTGATTGTTGGCGCAGACGGAGAGGTTTGGCGCAAAACAGGCACCGAACTTGCTCATAACCGCTACAAGCAACCCATTTTTGGGGAGCAGGGAGAAGAGGGCGAGTTCATCTTTGCGGATTATGTCACGCTTGATGATGGTACGGGTATCGTTCATTCTGCGCCTGGACACGGCGTGGATGACTACAACGCTGGTATGAAATTTAATATTCCCGTTGTTATGCCTGTTGATGATGATGGGCACTTCTTTAAGGGAGACGGTATAGGCACTGGCGGCCCTTGGAGTGGTATGGAGGTCAACGAAGCCAACCCAAAAATTATTGAGTGGCTGCGTGAGCGTAACATGCTCATTTTGCATGAAGATATTACCCACAGCTATCCGCACTGCTGGCGTTGCAAGAACCCTGTTATTTTCCGTGCCACAAGTCAGTGGTTTGTCTCTATGGATGAGACGGGTTTGCGCAAGCAGGCACTTGAGGCACTCTCTCACGTAAACTTCTATCCCAGCCATGCCATCAAACGTATTGGCTCGATGGTTGAAGGTCGTCCTGATTGGTGCATCAGTCGTCAGCGCAACTGGGGTGTACCTATTCCTGCATTTACGTGTCAAGACTGCGGTGAGACGGTTATCAATGACAAGACGCTTGATGCTGTTATTGAGCTTTTCCGTAAGAAGGGCTCTGACGCTTGGTTTACCGATGATCCTGCAGAGTATCTAGGCGATGCCTGCGTCTGCCCCAAATGTGGGGGTCACCATCTTAAAGCCAATTCAGACATTTTGGATGTATGGTGGGACTCTGGTGTGTCTCATACTGCAGTGTGTAAGCATCGCGACAACCTGACTTTTCCTGCTGATATCTATCTTGAGGGTTCTGATCAGCACCGTGGTTGGTTTATGAGTAGTCTCATAACCTCGGTGGGTGCCTATGGAAAAGCTCCCTATAAGGCAGTAATTTCTCAAGGCTTTACTCTCGACGGTCAAGGTCGCAAGATGAGCAAGTCTTTGGGTAATGTCATCGACCCCAATAAGGTATGTAGCACTATTGGTGCCGATATCTTGCGTTTGTGGGTTGCCTCTGTAGATACGTCTACCGATGTGCCTTGCGACAACGATATCTTGTCTCACGTTGGCGATGCATACCGTAAGATTCGCAATACTCTACGTTTCTTGATGGGTGAGATTGAAGACCAGTTTGATCTAGAGACTCAGGGTGTAGCAATTGAGGATTTGCTTCCTTACGACCGTCTGGCTTTGGCACGTATGTGTCAGGTGCATGATGAGGTTAACCATGCCTATGAGACATATCGTTTTAACATGGTTTACCGCACCTTGTACGATTACATCATCACCGAGCTATCTGGCGGGTATCTCAATGCAACCAAAGACCGCACCTATTGCGGAGCCGCTGATTCGTTTGAGCGCCGTAGCGCCCAGACGGTGTGGAGTCACGTACTCTCAATGTTAGTTCATGATCTGCAGCCAATTTTGCCCTTTACCTGCGATGAGGCTTTGGCTCACATGCCGGCGTGCCTTCGTGACGGACAAAGCTATGCGGCTTTGCTTGACTGGTATCAGGCACCGCTTAAGAAGGAAAGTTATAGTAAGTTGTTGCCCGCCTATGAAGCTATGAATGAGGCACGTGGCGCCTTTACCAAGGCATATGAGGAGGCTCTTGGCGCTGGTATCATTAGCGAAAAGACGACACAGGCTGCTCGTGCTGAGTTGACCCTTCCGGTGGAGACTGCGCAGCTTTTGATGGGACCTGCTGCACCTGATATGGCAGAGGTCTTTGTGTGCTCTGAAGTTTGCATCCATGAGGGCGCAGAGCTTGTGTGTGAGGTTTTGCCCGCAAATGGTCAGAAATGCCCTCGTTGCTGGAACTGGCGTGAGCCTGTTGACGAAGCGGGATTGTGTCAGCGCTGCCACAATGTGGTTGGCAAGCCAGAGGAGGAATAGCGCTTGAACGTTGTCCGTATTCTCTCAAAGCGTGCAGGACGCCTTGCTACCTTTTTGACAGTCGTGAGCCTTGTGGTTCTTGTAGATCAGTCAACAAAGGCTGCAGTGCGTTTTGTTGCGCCGCTGGGCTCTCCCGCTCGTCCGCTCGTCCCGGGCTTGTTGGACCTGTGGCACGTAGAGAATACGGGCGCTGCTTTTAGTATTGGTCAAGGTGCGAGTGTCGTGTTCATTATGTTTGCATTGGCCGTTTTGATTGGCTCTGCTTGGTGGGTCATGTGCGAACGTCTACCATTGCGCCTCGTTGTCAGTGTTGCGAGTGTTGCAGGTGGGGGAGTCGGCAATATGGTTGACCGTCTTTCGACGGGCTCTGTTACCGATTTTTTGTCACTGCACTTTATTGATTTTCCTGTCTTTAATGTTGCGGATATCTGTGTGACGCTCGGTGTGCTTGTGGCGTTTATCCTCTATATCACTTGGGATGGCCAAAGGACGAGCACGAGCTTTAAAGAGGATCTCGACATTGTAGACACGGCAACCGAGCCTCATAAGGAAGTGGCAAAGTCGGATTTGAGGCAGAACAATGCCTGAGAACTCCAGTTTTAGCTCTTCTCTACATGAACTTCTTGTAGGTCCTGATGATGATGGCAGCAGACTTGATACATATATAGCTTCTTGCCCCAACATGCCTTCGCGTAGTGCCGTAGCAAAGCTCATTGAGTCTGCAAAAGTGCATATCAACGCTACCTTGGCAGACTCAAAAAGTGAAGTCGTAAGACTAGGTGACAGGATCAGTGTAGAGCTACCCGTTTTGGAACCTGTCTCGGGAACTCTCGTTGCTAATCCAGAGATTCCTCTCGATATTCGTTTTGAGGATGAATATCTCATGGTTCTTTCAAAGCAAGCTGACCTTGTTTGTCATCCAGCACCTGGACATTATGATGATACGTTGGCAAATGCGTTGGTGGCACATTGTGGCTATGAGCATCTAGGTCTGCTTCAAGGAGACGATAGGCCAGGTATAGTTCATCGACTTGATCGCGATACCTCAGGCTTGATGGTTGCAGCCAAAGATGACGCAACTCAAAAAGCACTGCAGGATTTGATACGCTTGCGTGTGCTTGACAGACGCTATGTGACTTTGGTTTATGGCCCTGTTGCCTTAGATGAAGGACAGGTGACTACCGGTATTGCTCGTAGTCGCCGTGATCGCCTGCGAATGAGCGTGAGTAATGATCCTGACGCTCGAGAGGCAATTACCACGTTTCGCGTGCTTGAACGATTTGAAGCAGGATTGCGTGATGAAGGATATGCCCTACTGGAGTGTCATCTTTATACAGGGCGCACACACCAAATCCGCGTGCACATGCGTCATATAGGTCACTGTGTCATAGGTGATCCACTTTATGGGCGTGGAGATCTCAGACAAAATCTAGGTCTCACCCGCCAATTTTTACATTCGTGGCATATTGCCTTTGACCATCCTGTGACGGGAGAGTCCCTTGTTATGGCAGATGCCCTACCTGAAGATCTCCGCGATATACTAGAGAAGTTAGAATCACGTTCTATGGGTCGGACTGCGGAGGGCCAGCGTATTGTTCCGCAGTTGTTGGGACAACAGGTATAAGGAACGCTAAAGGGAGCAGATCCTATATTCTTGCAAGGGGGCAAGGGGTGCAGTTTACGCTTAATTTCAATAACTTAACGCCAATTGTTATCTTTAATGTCCTGATTGCGCTTTTCTTTACCGTGGCTTATCTGTATCAATTTGTATATATGATTATGGCCCTCCTCAGGGGTACCGTTCGTCTGCCCAAGGCAAAAGAGCTGCATCGCTATGCGTTTTTTATCGCAGCACACAATGAAGAGCCCGTTATCGGGAATCTTGTTCGCTCAATCCTTGCACAAGATTATCCTCGTGAGCTCATTGATGTTTTTGTTGTTTGCGATGCCTGTACCGATAATACTCACGAAGAAGCCCAGCGTGCAGGTGCTATTGTTTGGGACCGTCATGACCTTGCTCGTAAGGGCAAAAGTTGGGTTATGGATTATGGGTTTAATCGCATCCTCAATGAATATGGCGATCGTTACGAAGCTTTTTTCATTTTCGATGCCGATAATATCGTTTCACCAGACTATGTACGCCTCATGAATGATGCCTATGATGCAGGTTATCTGGTATGTACGAGTTACCGCAATTCTAAGAACTTTGATTCTAGCTGGGTGAGCGCTTCATATGCTATTTGGTTTATTCGAGAAGCGCGCTTTCTTAATAATCCACGCATGATGGCTCATACCAGTGCTGCCATCTCTGGTTCGGGCTGGATGGTGGCTTCCTCCGTTGTTCGAGGCATGCATGGTTGGGATTTCCACACCTTGACCGAAGATATTCAATTCTCAGCCTTTTGCTGCGCAAACAATATTCAAATTGGATATGTGCCTGCAGAATTTTTTGACGAACAACCTGTTACCTTTCATGCATCGTGGATTCAACGTCTTCGCTGGACTAAGGGTATTTATCAGGTATTTTTCTCATATGGATGGGATTTATTTCGTGGTATCGCACGAGGGCGCTTTGCTGCCTATGACATGCTGATGGTGCTCGCCCCCGCTTCGATATTGACGATTCTTTCAGTCTTTGTGAATGGCACCTATCTTATTGTTGGCGGCTTAAGTCATGGGTTTGTTGCCACAGAAGCAGAGCTTAGTATGTGCATGGGTTCATTGGTTGCCGTATTTGAGTCAGGGTATGTGATTTTCTTTATGATGGCGTTGCTTACCGTCATAGTTGAGCGCTCGCATATTCATGCGCGTAATATTTGGCGCATCGCGTGGGGTGTCATAATGTTTCCGATTTTTATGGCGAGCTACATTCCCATTGCAGTGGTAGCTCTCTTTAAGAAGGTTGAGTGGGTGCCCACCAAGCATGATATTGCTATCAACTTTGACCAGGTGGTTGGAAGCACTCAAGACATTTCTCATGGTTCGGATTAAATTTTCTCACTATCCATTTATAGTACGCATTTTGCGAGTCATAAAGCTGTGGGTGTTTATCGCTGACAAGTGCATTACAATACCGCCAACGCATTCGTTTCATCGGTAAAAGGTAGAAAGAGGAGCATAGAGCATGGCAACTTTTATTGAGGGTGTATCGCATACCTTTTCTGAGTACCTCTTGGTACCTGGTTACTCTTCTTGTGAGAATGTGCCCAATAGAGTAAGCCTTAAAACTCCTCTTGTTAAATATCGCCGTGGTGAAGAGCCCGCTATATCTATGAATATACCTATGACTTCTGCCATTATGCAGTCAGTCTCAGGTACTCGACTTGCTATAGCTTTAGCTCAGCAGGGTGGTGTCTCCTTTATTTACGGGTCTCAGTCCGCTGAGTCTGAGGCAGCTATGGTGCGCGAGGTCAAGGAATACAAGGCGGGTTTTGTTATTTCTGATTCTACGTTGCTGCCTGATATGACTTTGCAAGAAGTTATGGATATGCGTGAACAGACTGGTCACTCCACCATGCCTGTTACCGACGATGGCACAGCTCATGGTCACTTGTTAGGTATTGTGACCTCTCGTGATTATCGTCCCTCTCGTGATTCTCGCGACACGCTGGTGCGCGATTTCATGACTCCTCGTGAGCGCGTTATTGTGGGCGATGAAAATACCACGCTCAAAACGGCAAACGATATCATTTGGGATAACAAGCTCAATCAGCTACCTATTGTTGATGCGGATGGTCATCTTATTGCGCTTGTATTCCGTAAGGATTACGACTCTCATAAGGGCAATCCTGGTGAGCTACTTGATTCGCAGAAGCGTTATATCGTAGGCGCTGGTATCAATACGCGCGATTATGCCGAACGGGTGCCTCTGTTAGTAGATGCTGGTGCTGATGTGCTTTGCATCGACTCTTCGGAAGGTTTTTCTGAGTGGCAAAAGATTACGCTTGAGTGGGTTCGTGAACACTACGGAGATAGCGTCAAGGTAGGCGCTGGCAACGTCGTTGATAGCGAAGGTTTCCGCTTCCTTGCAGATGCAGGTGCAGATTTCATCAAGGTTGGCATCGGTGGAGGTTCCATTTGCATTACGCGTGAGCAAAAGGGCATTGGACGTGGCCAAGCATCTGCTTTGATTGATGTCTGTCGTGCCCGTGACGAATACTTCGAAAAGACGGGTGTCTATATTCCTGTTTGCTCTGATGGCGGCATTGTATATGACTATCACATGACCTTAGCTCTCGCTATGGGCGCAGATTTCTTAATGCTGGGTCGTTACTTTGCTCGCTTTGATGAGAGTCCTACGCGTCGCGTTAATATCAATGGCTCGTATATGAAGGAATATTGGGGTGAGGGTTCTGCCCGTGCGCGCAACTGGGCTCGCTATGACCTAGGCGGTAATAAAAAGAACTTATCTTTTGTCGAAGGCGTTGACTCCTATGTGCCTTATGCGGGTCCGCTCAAGGAAAATGTTGATAATTCGTTGCTTAAGGTTCGTTCAACGATGTGCAATTGCGGCGCTCTGACCTTGGAGGAACTGCGTGATAAGGCAAAGATTACACTTGTCTCTTCTACCTCTTTGGTTGAGGGTGGCGCTCATGACGTCGTACTCAAGGATGCAAACAAGGAAAACGTGAACTTCCGTTCCTAAGTTTGGTTTGTTGCATGCTTTGACTTTATTGACGGGACGTCTGGCGTGGTTTGGTACCCAGGCGTCCTGTTTGGTTATACTTTTTGACTGCACAATATAGCTGCTGAGAGGATATACATGGCTGAAGAGAACAACGCAGGTACAATCCCTGCCTATGACGCTCAGGCGATAGAAGAAAAGTGGCAAAAGGCTTGGGGAAAAACTAGTCTCTATACGACTGATGAGGACCCTGCTAAACCCAAAAAATATGTACTCGAAATGTTTCCCTATCCTTCGGGTGATTTGCATATGGGTCATGCGCGCAATTACACCATTGGTGATGCTTTGGCTCGTCAAGCACGTATGAGGGGTTATGACGTGTTGCATCCCATGGGTTTTGATGCCTTTGGTTTGCCTGCAGAAAATGCAGCCATCAAACACCATACTCAGGCTGCTCAGTGGACCCATCAAAACATCACTCAAGCAGTCAAAACTATGAAGCGCATGGGTTTTGCTTATGACTATGACCGCATGTTTAACACCTGTGACCCGGAGTATTATCGCTGGGGTCAGTGGATGTTTATCAAGATGTGGGAAAAGGGTTTGGCTTATCGAGCCACCTCTCCGGTTAACTGGTGTCCTCATTGCCAAACCGTTTTGGCAAACGAGCAGGTTGTGGATGGTCGTTGCTGGCGTTGTGGTAGCGTGCCGGAAAAGCGCGAGCTCTCTCAGTGGTATCTCAAGATTACCGACTATGCCCAGGAGCTTCTTGATGATATTG
This sequence comes from Olegusella massiliensis, assembly GCF_900078545.1. Lineage (GTDB taxonomy): Bacteria > Actinomycetota > Coriobacteriia > Coriobacteriales > Atopobiaceae > Olegusella > Olegusella massiliensis. Next base: position 16,606 of record NZ_FLLS01000002.1, on the reverse strand, counting down.
ATAAGCTTGAGGGCTGGCCTGACAATGTGCGCGCTCAGCAGAAAAACTGGATTGGTCGTTCTGAAGGTGCAGAAATTGACTTTGAGTTGGTAGATGCCGATGGTAGCACGCCCACTGGACGCAAACTGACCTGCTTTACCACGCGTGCAGACACGCTTTTTGGTGTGTCTTTCCTGGTACTGCCCCCTGAGTCAAAAGTTGCAGCCGAACTTGTCGAAGGCAGTGCATATGAAGAAGCCTTCCTTGGGCTCAAGCATGCTACCGAAAAGGTATCGAGCGTTGATCGCCAGGGTTCTGCGCGAGAGAAAAATGGCGTATTTACGGGCCGTTATGCCATCAATCCCATCAATGGTCGCCTGGTTCCTATTTGGGTTGCCGACTATGTTTTGATGGATTATGGTACGGGCGCTGTCATGGGTGTTCCTTGTGGTGACCAGCGTGACTTTGACTTTGCCAAGAAGTATGGCCTAGAAATTGCACCTATCATTTGCACCAAAGATGACCCGCTGTATGAAGAGCTTAAAGATGAACGTGAGTTGCGTATGCGTTCCGTGAATTGGGATCACGCAATGGATGCCGAGGGCTACCTTGTACAGTCTGGTGAGTTTACTGGTCTTTTGGGTGGTAAGCACTCTGAGGCAGTAGATGCTATCGTGTCGTGGCTGTCTGAGCATGGTGTAGGGCGTAAGACGGTTCAGTTCCGTCTGCGCGACTGGCTTATTAGTCGGCAGCGTTATTGGGGAAATCCCATTCCCATGATCCACTGTGACTGCTGCGGTGATGTAGCTGTGCCTGAGGAAGATTTGCCTGTGATGCTTCCTGAAGATTTGGATCTTGGTGCTGGTCAGACACTTGCTGAATATGCACCCTTCTATGAGACCACCTGTCCTCAGTGTGGACGTCCTGCTCGTCGTATTACCGATACGATGGATACCTTTACTTGTTCAAGTTGGTACTACCTTCGCTATTGTGATCCTCATAACGATACGCTGCCTTTCTCCAAAAAAAGCGTTGACCGTTGGATGCCTGTTGATAACTACATTGGCGGTATTGAGCATGCAATTTTGCACTTGCTTTACTCGCGTTTTTGGACCAAGGTTCTCCGTGATTTGGGCATGATTGATGTCGATGAGCCTTTTGCCAACCTACTTTGCCAAGGTATGGTCAAAGACGAACATGGCGATGTTATGAGCAAATCCAAGGGCAATGTGGTGCCCCCAAGTTCAGTTATTGAGCCCTATGGTGCTGATACCATGCGTCTCGCTATTCTGTTTATTGCTCCCCCCGAAAAGGATTTTGACTGGGATCCTAAGGCAGTTGAGGGTGCCAATCGCTTCCTCAAGCGTGCATGGCGTATTGTTTGGCAGCTTTCTGACAAGACTGCAGGTATGACTGGTGAGCTGAGCAGCAACGCAAAAACACTCATGCACGAACTTCATCGTTTGGGTCTGAGGTGTACAGCAGACTTTGATCGTCAGCAGTTCAATACGGCGATTTCTTCAATTATGGAGCTGGTAAACGCTGCAAGTAAGTATCTACTTGACGAACCCGAAGGTGCTCGAAACCTCAAGCTCTGCCAGCGTGTGGCTCATGATATTGTGGCCATGATGGCACCTATTGCTCCGCATTGGGCAGAAGAACTTTATCACGAGGCACTAGGACTTGAGGGGTCTGCCTACGATGAGCCTTGGCCTGAGTTTGATGAGGCTTTGGCGGTGAGCGATACCGTAGAGCTTGCTGTTCAAATTATGGGCAAAGTTCGCGGACATATTTTGGTTGCCACTAATGCAAGTCGTGAGGATATGGAAGTAGCGGCAAAGAACGCCCTTGCCGAACAGCTTGCGGGCAAGCAGATACGCAAGGTTATTGTTGTGCCAGGGCGTCTTGTAAATATTGTTGCTTCATAAACAAGCTGTGACCACCTTGTCATCCCTGCAGTGCGCAGCAGTGCAGGGATGCTTAGATATAAAAGAAGGAAGTAGGGCCTCGTGCAAACCGAAGATGTACAAATGCAGCCTCAAACGCATCACGGCCGTAACTTTATAGTGGGTCTTGGCGTTGTCGTTGGCGTATTACTCATTTGTTATCTCGCTGCATGCTTTTATTTCACGACTCATTTTGTACCAGGGACCACGGTCAATGGTCGAGACGTGTCGTTGTTGAGTACAAGCGATTTTGCTACACGGGTCGAAAATGAAGCAAAGAATTGGTCTTGTAAGGTACAGAGTAAAGGTGGGTTTTTGCTCGAACTGTCAGGTGCAGATATTAAACTTTCAGCTGATGGTATCAGGGTATCCAAGGCAGCCTTTTCCCAGCGCACCGCTTATACCTGGCCGCTTGACCTGTTGCATCCTCAGGCAATTGTGACTGATGACTCTATTAGTTATGACGAAGAAGCGCTTAAGGCATGTGTCAGTTCTGCCATTGATAGCTTTAATAAAAAGGCAGAAGCGCCCACCAACGCAGCGGCAAGCTATGACATGGACAAACATGCCTTTGTGGTATCTGCTGACGCTAAAGGTACCGCTCTTGATAGTACAAAGTCCTATGAACGTATTACCGTCGCCCTTAGCTCATTGTCATCTGAGCTGGAGCTAGGAAAAGACGAGCTGCTCGCACCTTCCATTAGCTCTGATAACAAAGAATTGCTTGCTTCCTGTGATGTTGCAAATAAGCTCTTGGAGCAAAGCTTTCCGCTTGTAAAGGGCGACAAAATACTTGCTAAAATTGAAAAAAAGCAGATTGCAAGCTGGATTTCAATCGATAGCAAGAACAAAATTAACTATGACCGTGCTGCAATTGACAAGTGGAATGTCGAAAACATTGGTGATGAGGCATCTTTTGAAGATGATGAAGGTGTTTATGCGCTTGATCAAAAGGCTATGGTAGATGCGATTGTTGCTGCTTTTGATAAAGGTAAGGCAACAGAGATTGAGGTACCTACGACAACCATCGCGACCAAGCCTGCAATAACCCCTGGTGCCTCAAAGCGCGGTCGTCATCTCGATATCAATCTTTCGACCCAGTATGCTCGCTTCTACAACGCTTCGGGCAAGGTTATATGGGAGACTTACCTCGTTTCTGGTGACCTTGCAACTAGCCATGGTACGCCTACAGGTGAATTTGCAATACAGGCAAAGCAACGTAATCAGACCCTGATAGGTGATGATGAAGATAAAGATGGCAAGCCCGATTACAAAACGTTTGTAAGTTATTGGATGCCATTCCGTTCGGGTGGGTATGGTTTGCATGACGCGCCTTGGCGTGCATATTTTGGTGGAGATATATATCAGTATGCTGGCAGCCATGGTTGTCTTAATTTGCCACCACTTAAGGCAGAAACTCTTTATAACCTGGTGGTGATTGGGGATCCTGTCGTGGTACATTGGTAGCTTCTGTGTATTGTCTATAAGGTTTGACCTGCGCGTTCATTTGTGTTTTAATGGAAAAACTAAAGTTGCACGGTAGAAGGAAGTGGGGTGGATTTTTTGCCCCGCTTCCTTTTGTTTGAAGGAGGGGAGTCTTTCGTGGCTGTTCAGGATATAAGGCAGCAAATCCTTGATGCCCTTGAGGCATTAGCGCCGAGTCATGACATTGATATTGTTGATGTCGAGATTACTGGTGCTAAGGCAACTCCTGTTGTGCGCGTTCGTATAGATCATGTCGATGAAGCTGCTCCTACCATAACTCTTGATGAGGTAGCCGCGCAGACTGCATGGATTGGTGATGCGCTTGATGCGTTAGATCCTCTGTCTTCAAGCTATACCCTTGAGGTTTCTTCTCCTGGTATGGCTCGTCCCCTGCGTCGAGCCCATGACTTTGAGCGCTTTGCAGCTGAGAATGTGCAAGTGACAACAACTGCTACTGAGGGCAGACGTCGCTTTAGTGGCAAACTTTTGGGGATAGATGGCGATGAAGTCGTTATCGTCTCCGACGAAGGCGAGCAGCGTATCGCTTTTGCAGATATTAAATCTGCTCATATCAAACCTGACTATGATGCAGGCAAAGGCAAAAAGAAGTAGGGGATACGAGCACTTTTACGGTGATTGATAGAAATGGGAATGGGCGCATGGCGTCCTTGGGAAAAGGGAGACACATAGATGGCATCTGAGATGATGGAAGCGCTTATGGCGCTTTGCGAAGAGCGTCATATCGACCAACTGTATCTTATTGGTAGGCTTGAGAAGTCTTTGGCAGAAAGCTATGCCAACGTGCTGCATCTTGATTATGGTGCACGCGTTACGATTGACCCTCAGACCGGCAGGGTTTATGTCTATAAGCTTATTCCCAAAGGTGAGCCCGATCCAGAAACTGGCGAGTACACCGAATTTGACGAAGAGGATGTGACCCCCAAAGGCACCAGCCGTATTGCTGCTCAACATGCCAAAGCTGAGATTAATGCTATGGTGCGCAATGCTGCCCGCGAGCAGATTTACGAAGAGTTTTCGGATCGTATCGGCGATATCATCACAGGTACCGTCCTTCAGACCACACCCGACTTTACTATCGTTAAGATTCGTGAGGGTGTTGAGGCTGAGCTGCCACACTTTGATTTGCGTACGCATCCTGATGAGCGCAATGAACGCCCTGCTGGTGAGCGCTATATGCACAATAAGCGTATCAAGGCAATCATCGTTGATGTACGCGATCCCAATTCGAGCGAGCCTCCCGTGCGTGGCGAGCGTTCGCGCCCTAGTATCGTGATTTCCCGCACTCATCCTGACCTCATTAAGCGTCTCTTTGAGATTGAAGTTCCTGAGGTCTACGATGGAATTGTTGAGGTTCGTTCTATTGCCCGCGATCCTGGCGTGAGGTCCAAAGTCGCAGTTTCTTCTGTAGACGATCGTCTTGATCCTGTTGGCGCTTGTGTTGGTCCTAAGGGTAGCCGTGTGCGTACCGTCGTCTCCGAGCTCAGCGGTGAGCGTGTTGATGTTGTTGCTTGGTCTGATGACCCCGCTCGCTGTATCGCTGCAGCGCTTTCTCCTGCACGCGTGAGCCGTGTGATTATTGATCACGATAATGCGAATAATTACGCTACCGTTATCGTCCCTGATGACCAGCTTTCTTTGGCTATTGGCAAGGAGGGCCAGAATGCTCGTCTTGCTGCACGTCTGACGGGTTATCATATCGACATTAAGAACGAATCTTTGGCAGCTCAGGTACTTGAGTCATTGCCCGTCCGTGACGAGTTGGTTGACGAAGAGACGGAAGACGGTGCACATCGTTGCGAATATGTGGGTCCTACCGGTATTCAGTGTCGCAACATGGCACGTCCCGGCGCACGTTACTGCGGTATCCACGAAAACCTTGCAGAAATTATGGATGCTCCCGTTTCTGATGACCCTGATTCGTTGATTTAAGTTGGTGACTTTTTGATAGGTCCGCAACTTTCACTGGAAGGTAGTGCACATGGCAAAAACGCGCGTACATGATCTTGCCAAAGAATATGGCATGACCAGCAAAGAAATGCTTGGTCATTTAAAAGATATGCTCATCCCTGCAAAGTCTCCGTCCTCTACGCTTGAAGACGCCTACGTATCGATGGTGCGTAAAAAGCTCAAGCCCATCCTTGAGGCTCGTGCTGCAGAGATTGAGGCTCAAAAGAAGGCAGAAGCCGAGGCGAAGGCAGCTGCAGAAGCAGAGGCTGCTGCCAAGGCAGAGGCCGAGCGTATTGCTGCTGAGGAGCGCCGTGAACGCGAGCGTCGTGAGGAAGAAGAACGCCGCGCTGCAGCAGAAGCCGCTCGCAAGAAGGCAGAAGAAGAAAAAGCTGCTGAAGAAGCCCGTCGCAAGGCGGAAGAGGAGGCTGCTCGTCCCAAGGATACAGCCCCCAAATCTCTGCCGACTTTTAATAGCTTGCTCGATCAAATTGCTCAGCAAGAGCAGGTTCTTGCCCAGCAAGCTGAAGAAGCGGTCCAGCGCAAGGAAGAGGCGCGTGCCGCTCGTGATGGTGGACGCTCGAGGCGCTCTGCTGCTCCTCAACAAGATCGTCGAGCCAATATTGATAGAGACGATGATGAGAAGCCCAAGAGCTCTGGACGGGGCCGTGCTCGCAAAAACAAGCGCAATAGTGTTGAGAACGACTCCGATGACCGCTATAGCCGTATGGCTCGCCAGGCCGAAGAGTACAACCGTGATCATGTTCTTGAGCAAGCTCGTCAGGCGGTAGCTGAGGCAGCTGAAGAGTCACAAGGCCGTCGTAAGCGCCGCAAGGAGCGCCGTCGCCAGCAGCAGGCAGAAGCTGAGCGTGAGCAGCGCATCGAAGAGGCACGCCTCAACGATCAAGACCTCTCCCAGCTGGATACCATCTCTGTACCTCAAGGTGCAACGGTGGCACAGCTTGCTGAACTCATTGGTGTTGAACCCAATGAGATTATTAAGCGTCTTTTCTTGCTGGGTACCGCTTTAACGATGACTCAGTCAATGTCTGATGAGCTAATTGAGCTTGTTGCTGAGGATCTCGGTGCTGATATTAAGATCATGACTAAGGAAGAAGAAAATAGCTTCACCTTCTATGATGATCCTGCTTTGCTCAAACCACGCTCGCCCGTTGTTACCGTCATGGGCCACGTTGACCATGGTAAGACTAGCTTGCTTGATGCTATCCGCCATACTGGTGTTGCTGAGGGCGAAGCTGGTGGTATTACCCAGGCTATTGGTGCATCACAGGTGCACATCAACGGTCGTGTGATTACTTTTATCGACACCCCTGGCCATGCGACGTTTACTGCAATGCGTGCTCGTGGTGCAAAAGTTACCGACGTTGTTATTTTGATTGTTGCTGCTGATGACGGTGTCATGCCCCAGACCATTGAGTCTATAAATCATGCAAAGGCAGCAGGCGTGCCTATTGTTGTTGCGGTCAATAAGGTCGATAAGCCTGGTGCCGACCCCCAGCGTGTTCGTCAGGAGCTGACCGAGTACGGTTTGATTCCTGAGGAGTGGGGTGGTCAGACTATCTTCTGCGATATTTCTGCAAAGAAGAATCAAGGTATCGACAACCTGCTTGAGTCCGTATTGCTTGAAGCTGATGTTTTGGAGCTTAAGGCCAATCCCGATACCTTTGCATCTGGTTATGTTCTTGAGGCAAAACTTGATCGTGGTCGTGGATCTGTCGCAACAGTGTTGGTCAACCGTGGTACCTTACGCGTAGGTGATGCTTTAGTCGCAGGTACAGCGTATGGTCATGTGCGTGCCATGCTCAATCCCAAGGGCAAGAGCGTCAAGCAAGCAGGGCCTTCCGATCCTGTAGAGATTTTGGGTCTGCAAAGTGTACCTATGGCAGGCGATGAGTTCCGTGTCTTTACGGATGATCGCGATGCACGTGCGCTTGCTGATGAGCGCGCTCTCAAAGCTCGTATCGAAGAACAAAATAAGGTCAAGCATATTACCCTTGAAAACCTCTTTGACACGATGGCAGATGCCGAGGTCAAGGAGCTTAACCTCATCATCAAAGCCGATGTTCAAGGCTCTATCGAGGCTCTCCAAGACTCGCTGGACAAGATGGACCAAAGCGAGGTTCGTATCAATACGATTCACTCGGCAGTTGGTGCCATCAATGAAACTGACGTCACGCTTGCAGATGCTTCCAACGCAATCATCATTGGCTTTGGCGTGCGACCCGAGGCAAAGGCACGTAATGCGGCCGAGCAGGCAGGCGTTGAAATTCGTACCTACAGTGTTATCTACAAGGCAATTGAAGAGATAGATGCTGCCCGTATTGGCATGCTCAAGCCTACCGAGCAGGAAGTCCAAACAGGTACCGCTGAGGTTCGTAGCACCTTTAAGGTACCCAAGGTTGGCATTGCTGCTGGCTGCATGGTTGAGGAAGGCGAGATTTCAAGCGATGACTCGGCTCGCCTTGTACGCGATAGTGTTGTGGTTTGGGAAGGTTCGCTTGCCTCTCTGCGTCGCTATAAAGATGATGTCAAATCGGTCAAGGCAGGTTATGAATGTGGTATCGGCCTTGACGGCTATCAGGATATTCATGTAGGCGATATTATTGAATGCTATCGCATCGAGCAGGTTGCCCGTACTGAGTAATAGTTAGTAAACCCTAGTTGTGGCAGGGGAGAAGATCTCCTGCCGCACTACGGAGATGAGAACAATGAAACAAAATCATAATTCTCGCAGGATTAATGCCCAAGCTCGCGAAAAGCTCGCTCAAATTCTGCTCTTTGAAATTTCTGACCCCGCCCTTATGCTCGTAACGCTTACTGGTGTTGAGGTGTCTGTTGATAAGTCTGTGCTTCGCGCCTACATTAGCTGCGAGTCCGAGCGCTATGATGAAGTTTCTGCTGCGCTTGCCCGCGCTCGTGGTCGAGTACGGTCGCTTTTAGGACGCGCTCTTGGTTGGCGCGTGACGCCTGAGATTATTTGGCAAATTGATACGACCGTTGATGAAGCAGAACGTATCGAACGTGCGCTCCAAGATGTTCCTCCTACCATGGAAATTGAGAAAAACGACGAGGGTTATCCCGTTGATCACTCGGCTGAGGAGGCCTAGTTTTCGCAATGGACATTTCTCATTCCCTAGAGGTGAGCCCCAAGCAGGCTGCCCTGTTTGGACGCCTTACTCAACTTATTGAAGCAGCCCACGAGATTGTTATTTGTGCACATACCAATCCCGATGGAGATGCCTTGGGCTCAACCTTGGGTCTGCTCAAACTCCTTCAGTGGCGTTGGCCATCCAAGCAAATTACCGGATTGCTTGCCGATCCCAAGCCCATCCCCCGCATCTATGAATTTTTGCCAGGTAGTAAGAGTTTGGTGTGCGCAGCCGACTATCACAGAACTCCCGATCTCTTTATCTCGGTGGATCTCTCAGTTCCGTCACGTATGAATGATGGCGAGGCCGTACTTAAGCGCTCACACCATTGTGCCATCATCGATCATCATCCCTGCAGTGATCCTTTTGCTGAGGTGTCGCTTATTCGCACTGATGCTGCCGCTGCTGCGGTACCTATTTTGGAGTATGCACTCTATTTGGGAATGCCGATCGATACTGAGATAAGTCTGTGTTTGCTCTGCGCCATCATTACCGATACAGGACGTTTTCAGTATCAAAATACCAATTCGGAAGCGCTTGCTGCGACGGCACTTTTGGTGGACGCAGGCGCATCTCCTTCTGAGGTGTCGCTCAACGTCTATCAAAACTTCCGTCTTGAGTTTTTGCATCTTAAAGCAGCAGTAATGTCACGTATTGTGACTTTTGCGCATGGTCGTATTGCCTATAGCTATGCCACGAAAGCCGATCTAGAGCGTACAGGTGCCAATCTTGATGAGGCTGATGGACTCGTAGATGTTGTTCGTTCAGTTTCTGGTTCGGAAGTAGCGCTTTTTCTCAAAGAAGTGCCTGGCGGTCAAGTACGCGGCAACCTACGCTCCAAGACCAATCTTGATATTTCAGGGGTTGCTCGCTCTTTTGGTGGCGGCGGACATGCGGCTGCTTCAGGATTTTCTTATGATGGCGATATTGACGAGGTGCTTTCCCTCGCCCTGCCCCGTCTGCGTGCACTTTTTCCCGATGATGTTGCCTTTGGAGGTACCACTTCATTTCCCCGCATCAACATAGCGGGAGATGGGGGTGCACTGCTTTGAAACGAAAGTCGAGTGGACTTTGTTGCCTTGTTGCCATAGATAAACCTCTTGGTTTGTCGAGTCATGATGTGGTTTCTCGTGTCCGTCATGTTTTAGGCGAGACACGAGTAGGGCATGCAGGCACACTCGATCCGCTTGCCAGTGGGGTGCTTGTGTTGGGGGTAGGTCAGGCAACGAGGTTGATGGGCCTGCTGACTCTCGATGAAAAATGCTATGAGGCTCGCATCAGTTTTGGTTATGAAACCAAAACTGATGATGCAGAAGGCGAAATAACACATCGTGTCGAGCCCGATGAGCGCCTTTTTGATGCTGATTTTGCCCGCCAAACTCTTGCAGATTTGGTGGGAGATTGCCTGCAGGTGCCACCTGCTTATTCTGCTATTTCGCTTGACGGCAAACGTGCCTATGCACGTGCGCGCGCAGGCGAAAAAGTTGTACTTGCTCCCCGGCATATCCATATTTATGAAGCAGAACTCTTGTCGATTGAAAACGAGGATAACCAGCCTGTTTGGCGCTGTCACTTCCGTGTTTCCAAGGGTAGCTATATTCGTGCTCTCGCTCGTGATTTAGGACGTAGCTTGGATAGTGCCGCTCATCTCAGTGGATTGATACGCACGGCATCGGGACTTATTTCTCTTAAGAACTGCGTATCTTTAGACGAGCTGTCTTGTCAGGGCAAAGAACTTTTAGCAGATAACGAGCTTGACCCCGCGCGTACTCTTGGGTTGCCCGTGCGTCTTCTCGAGCAAGCAGAACTTGAAGATATTGTTTGTGGTAGAAAGATTCCTGCAGGCCTTGTGCTCGATCTTGACGAAGACACAGCACAAAATGCTCTGCGTGCACCAAAGTTTTCCGAGCGCATCTCTTTGGTATGGAAAAACAAACTGTATGGTGTCTGGGAGTGTCGTGGCTCTTATTTGCTTTGTGATACAAATTTTCCTCAGGGCGTGACAGGGGTACGTGCATGAGTGCGCAAAGTCCCCAGATTGCGCTTGAAGGCATGAGGCGTTACGACTTTGCAAAGGCTTGTCTGTATCTGCGCTCAGAGCTGAACTATAGGCCAGAGATTGCAGCGGTCTGTGTACTGGGTGTCTTTGATGGAGTGCATCGTGGGCATCAGAGTTTAATCAAGGCTGCCTGTCAAGATGCCCGTCGACGCAAGCTGCCCTGTATTGTGGTGAGCTTTTGTCCTGATCCTGCTGATGTCGTTTTTGAACCTCAGTCCTTAAGCCATCTTCTTCGTCAAGAAGATCGTCTTGCTTTGCTGGCGTCTTGTGGCGTTGATGGTATTTTATGCCTGGACTTTACCTTTGAGCTCGCAACTACCAGCTGGCAAGACTTTCTCTCTTGTACATTTTGGGCGTATCTGCGCCCCCACAGTCTTCACGTTGGTCAAAATTTTCATTTTGGTTGTGGAGGCAAGGGTGGCATTCCTGAACTCAAACGACTTGCCCCTGAGCTTGGCTTTGAGCTTTTTGACCATGAATTGATGCGGATTGCAGATGTTGTGGTGTCAGCGACGCATATTCGCGAGCTATTGCGCCAAGGACAGGTCGAACAAGCTGGTAATTTATTAGGTCGTCAGCACTTTGTGCGCGGGACCGTACAACATGGGCGCGGGGAAGGCAATTCTTTTGGATTTCCTACCGCAAATGTTCAGTTAGATCGAATGGATTGTGTGCCGGCACAGGGGGTCTATGCGGGCTGGGTGGTAATGGATTGTTCTGCTTGGCCAGCTGCTATTAATGTGGGCCTGCCTCCCAGCTTTAACGATGGAGATACTCCCTCATTTTTGGAAGCCAACCTTATCGGCTTTACGGGTGATTTGTATGGAGCAGATTTAGCAGTAAGTTTTGCTTCTTGGCTACGCGCTTCGCGTAAGTTTGATTCCCTTGATGAGCTTGAGCAAACTGTGTTAGACAATATTGACTGGGTCAAAAATCACTTAGCCGCCAAGCGTATTGAGCTTGCGCGCGGGGGTATCTATAACCTTAAAGTGCTTGAGCGCAAACTGTGGAGGGGAGGGCTGCATGATTAGTGATGGGGATAAAGAGCGCGTGCGTCAGGCTACTGACTTTGTCAGCTTAGTGTCTGAGACCGTTGAGCTGCATCGCCGTGGCAAAGACCTCTGGGGTTGTTGTCCTTTTCACCATGAGAAGAGCCCTTCTTTTCATATAGATCCGGCAACAGGACTGTGGAAATGTTTTGGTTGTCAACGCGGTGGCGATGTTTTTAACTACGTTATGGAACGAGAACATCTGGAGTTTCCCGATGCAATTCGTTTTTTGGCAGATCGTGCTGGAATAGAGCTTATTGAGGAGCGTGGAGCGCAGCGAGGACCAAAGCGCAATAGGCTTCAGCAGGCTCTCGGTGAAGCCGAAAAGCTTTACTCGACCATGCTGATGCGTGGCAGGGGAACAGGTCCGGCGTCTGCACGAAAATATCTTGCGAGTCGTGGTTTTGGTTCTGCCGTATGCCGTCGCTGGGGGCTCGGTTTTGCTCCTGGTCATGGCAGCTTGGCATCAACGCTGACCCAAAAAGGCTTTTCTCGAGATGAACTTTTAGCTGCAGACTTAGTTGTCGATCGTAACGGTCGTACGCAAGATCGTTTTTATGAGCGCGTGATGTTTCCCATTCACGATGAACAAGGTCGTCCTATTGGTTTTGGTGGACGTGTTTTGGGTGATGCTAAGCCAAAATATCTCAATACAAAAGAAACTCCTGTCTTTCACAAATCAAAGCATCTTTTTGGGCTAGATCATGCCAAGACGCAGATTACTGCTACGGGTACAGCGCTCGTGGTGGAAGGTTATACTGACGTTATCTCCTTACATGAACATGGTTTTTCCAATGCCGTGGCAGCGTTAGGAACGGCCCTTTCGCTTGACCATATAAAGATGCTCTCGCGTTTTAGGGCACAGCGTATTATCTGCATGTTCGATGGCGACGCGGCAGGTCAAAAAGCGGCAGAGCTCTCTGTCCAGTATGTGGATAAGACAGATGCAGAAATGCTTTGTGTGGTTCTTCCAAACAACCTAGATCCGATGGAGTTTCTCTCACTGCATGAGCCTTCGGAGCTTCAGCTGCAGCTTGATGATGCACGACCGCTGGTTGAATTTGTGCTTGAAAAGAAGCTTGCGGGCTTTGATTTGGGCATTCCTGGACAACGAGCAAAAGCTTTAGATGCAGCCGCTCAAGTGCTTGCACCCCTTAGGGATTCTGTGAGCTTTGATGGCTATGCGACCAATCTAGCTCATCAGCTGGATATGGACGTAGACGCTACCAAGCAGGTTATACGCGAATACGCACACAGTGCCGTAGCTCGCGAAGCAAAACTTCGCCAAGAATATGAGACGTATCAAACAGCGCATGAGTCCGTAGCTCCTGCGCAAGACTCATCAGTTGCAGTAGCGCCTACGTATCAAAGTATCGATAAGCTCCTTTCGCATGATGCGCGAGGTCAGTTAGCGGCCGAACGAGAACTATTGGCATTAATGGCTAATTCTCCCGGAGCAGTGCGCTCTTATGCCGAGCGATTGGGATCGGTGCTCTGGGCGGATTCTCGCCATGAGACGATGGCATGGGCGATGCTGGCAACAGCTGTGGATACTCCTCCTGCCGAGCTAGTGCGTGCAGCTTCTGTAGCAGTCCCTGAGGCTCCGCAGATTCTTGCTGGTGGTGGTTTGGCGTTGGCGCAGAGTATGGATGCAGATCATAAGGCAGCTTTTTTGGCTGATGTACTTGAACTTTATTCCACGCGCCGCGAAATCAAGGCAATTCAGGCTCAGCTTACGAGTCGTGAGGACAAAAACTTAGCTGAATTACTGGGTCGTGCGGTGGAATTGCGTAAACGAGAACACGAACTTAATCAAATTATTCCTACAGAGGTATAAGACTTCTAAAAACGGGTATTATCCTGTAGGTTCATGGCGTTGAAAGGACTCATGTGGCAACGAAAAAGACTGATGCTCAGACTGCAAAACTTACTCCTGAGCTTGCTTCTGTAGTGACGAAGCTTGTTAAGAAAGCAGGCAAGACGGGTGCCATTAGCGAAGATGATATCCAAATAGCTCTTGTGGATGTCGATGTTGATGATGATGAGCTGACTGATGTCTATGATGCCGTACGTGCGAAAGGTGTCACGATTTCTGGTTCGGGCGATATCCCCGATGTGGCTGCTGTTGCACTTGAATCTGATGTCGAAGACGACATCGATGATACCGTTGAAGAAGATGATGATGAAGAGGGTCTTGACGAGGAAGAAAAAGAAGAGCGCGAGGCTCGTGCAGAAGCTCGTGTAGCTAATGAGGTTCTTCGTTCTACCCCTAAAAATCACACTCGTAAACGTTCTAGCCGCGCTCGTTCCCGTCGCCAGGATGGTTCCACAGTGATGCTGACGGGTGATCCTGTGCGCATGTATCTTAAGGAAATTGGTAAGGTTGATTTGCTTACTGCCTCCGAAGAGGTACATCTTGCCATGAAAATTCAGGCAGGCAACGATGCTGCGGAGCGTCTTGAGGCGGCGGAGTACGGCGATGCTGAACTCACTCGTACTGAGCTACGTCGTTTAACCCGTATTGAGCAGGTGGGGCTTGATGCAAAACAGCAGCTGATTTCTGCAAACCTTCGTCTCACCGTCTCTATTGCTAAACGTTATGTTGGCCGTGGCATGCTCTTCTTGGATTTGATTCAGGAAGGCAACCTTGGTTTGATTCGCGCGGTTGAGAAGTTTGACTACACCAAGGGCTTTAAGTTCTCCACCTATGCGACTTGGTGGATTCGCCAAGCAATTACCCGCGCCATTGCCGATCAGGCGCGTACCATTCGCATCCCAGTTCATATGGTTGAGACTATCAATAAACTTGTTCGCGTGCAGAGGCAGCTTTTGCAGGAGCTTGGTCGTGATCCAACCCCCGAGGAGGTTGGTGCCGAGATGGGCATGTCTGCCGATCGTGTGCGCGAGATTCAAAAAATTAGCCAGGAGCCTGTCTCTCTTGAGACACCTATTGGCGAAGAAGAGGATTCTCAATTAGGTGATTTCATTGAGGATTCTACGGCCGTTGCTCCTCCTGAGGCTGCGTCTGATTCCATGCTTCGTGAGCAGCTTGAACAAGTGCTTGATGGACTTGCTGATCGTGAGCGTAAGGTTATTAAGTTCCGTTTTGGCTTGGAAGATGGTCACCCTCGCACTCTCGAGGAAGTTGGCCGCGAATTTGGTGTAACGCGTGAACGCATTCGTCAGATTGAGTCAAAGACCCTCGCAAAACTCCGTCATCCTAGTCGCTCGAGCAAGCTTAAAGACTTCATGGAAGAGTAGTTTTATTTTTCCCTAGCATCCCAATCAGCCTAGCAATCCTGCTAGGCTGATTTGCTCTTTATAACAGCTGTAATCAAACTGGACTTTTTTAAGACGATATGAGAGAAGCATTGAAGCCCCCTTGCTCATGTCATCTCGCGGGCTAGAGGACTGCCACAATGTGAGCTAGATATATTGGCTTGTGCGGCAATCTCATACCGCACACATGGAAGGGGGCTTCTCTTATGTATGTTACCTCCATTGGCCTTGATGTCCATGCCCGCTCAATCTCGGCTGCTGCTTTTAATCCCTTTACAGGAGAGATAACGCAAGCAGAGTTTCCAGCACAAGCCGAGCCAATAGCTAAATGGGCTAAGCAGTTCGAAAGTCCCAAGTGCGTCTATGAGTCGGGACCAACCGGATGGCATCTGGCACGTGAGCTCAAGGCGCTCGGCGTTGATTGCAGCGTTGCTGCCGTATCCAAGATGCAAAAGCCTTCAGCTGACAAGAGACGCAAGAATGACAAGCGCGATGCTGCATTTCTTGCCCGCATGCTTGCTTGCCACAACATCGTCGAGGTCTTCATCCCCACAGAAGAAATCGAGGCGGTCCGTGACCTCTCAAGAGCCCTAGACGATGCAAGAATCGACCTGCAAAGAGCACGCCAGAGGCTCTCGAAATTCCTGTTGAGAAGAGGTTATGTCTTCGATGAAAAGAATGCGCTTAACCAGAGGAAGAGCGCCTGGACAAGAGATCACAGAAAATGGCTTGAGTCCATGACCTTCACAGGCCCCGCTAGGGTGACCTTTGTCCACTATGTGACCTGCGTAAGATGCGCCGAGACTGACAAGAGATCTCTAGAAAAGGCCGTAAAGACAGAAGCAAGGACAGACAGGTGGGCACCAACGGTAAGAGCACTTTCGACTATCAAAGGAATAGACGAGGTGAGTGCCTTTTGCCTTGCTGCAGAGGCCGGACTCTTCTCCAGGTTTGGATCTGCTGAAGAGTATGCCAGCTGGTGTGGACTCATTCCTTCCGAGCACTCATCAGGAGAAAAAGAATCAACAGGACACATTACCAAGACAGGAAACAACGCTTCCAGGCGCATCCTCGTTGAGAGCGCTTGGCATTTCGCAAGCTGTTCGGCAAAGCCCAAGCAGATTCCTGACGAATGGTGCGTACCCACCTCCATACGCTTACGAGGCAATGTCTGCACTAAACGTCTTACTCAAAGGCATGCCCAACTCTCGAAAGCCACGCACAACCGCTGTATCGCCAATGTCGCGGTCGCCCGCGAGCTTGCCTGCTGGGTCTGGGAGATAGGACGGCGAGTGGAAGGAACCTATCAAGAAAGATAGGGGCCTACCCTTCATAAGACTTTTGCCAGGGATGCCTGTGCATCGACGCAGTGCTGGGATCTGCTCACGAGACCTTTTTTGGACAGCCCATAAGGGCCGCGTCCGCCATTAAAGACTGATATTCGCAATGAAGATCCCAGACGAAGAATCGAACTGCGGTACCGTGCTCTTACCAGCTGTTGGATCTCATAACCAACAGGAGCACAAATCAAAGCCCGCGAATATTAGCTTGCCAAGCAAGCGCCGACTAAGGAATGCTCAGTACAGACCATCCCCGGTTGAAAGTAGTAGCAGGTCCCAAGGAAACTTTAGGACCTGCTACGTCATGCCACTTGACAATGCTTCTCTCATATTA